>CAVUNB010000030.1:0-37271 GCA_963742685.1 uncultured Actinomycetota bacterium
CCCCTAGAGTCACCGCCGTGCCCACCCTCCGTGATGCGACCCAGGAAGCACCGGCGCCCGTTCGCGCCGTGGCCAACGCGGTCAGCCAGTGGATCGATCAGCTGGGCGGCGTCTGGGTCGAGGGCCGGGCCAGCTGGCCCAGATCAGCCGTCGTCCGGGCATCAACACCGTCTTCATGACCCTGCGCGACACGGTCGCCGACATCTCGGTGCCCCTCACCTGCCAGCGCACCCTCTTCGACTCCCTCAACCCGCCGCTCGTCGAGGGCGCCAGCGTCGTCGTGCACGCCCGGCCCTCCTTCTACGCCAACCGCGGCACGTTCTCCCTCTACGCCCGCCAGATCAGCATGGTCGGCCTCGGCGAGCTGCTCGCGCGGATCGAGCACCGCCGCCAACTGCTTGCCGCGGAGGGCCTGTTCGCGCCCGAGCTCAAGCGCGACCTGCCGTTCCTGCCCGGCCGGGTCGGGCTGATCACGGCCCCCAACAGCGCCGCCGAGCGTGACGTCCTCGACAACGCGCGTCGGCGTTGGCCCGGGGTGGAGTTCGAGGTGGCCTATGCCGCCATGCAGGGCACGCGTTCCGCGGCCGAGGTGATGGAGGCGCTGGACCGGCTCGATCGCAACCCTGCCGTGGACGTGATCGTGATCGCGCGCGGCGGTGGCTCGGTCGAGGACCTGTTGCCGTTCTCCGACGAGGCACTGATCCGGGCGGTCCACCAGGCCCGCACGCCCGTGGTCTCCGCGATCGGTCACGAACCCGACTCACCACTTCTCGACCTGGTGGCCGACGTCCGTGCCTCCACCCCGACCGACGCAGCCAAGCTGATCGTGCCCGACATGGCCGAGGAGCTGCGGGGCGTCGTCTGGGCGCGCGATCGGGTTCGCCAGGTCGTGAGCCAGATGGTCGCCCGCGAGCAGAGCCGCCTCGACGACCTTCGCGGGCGGCCCGTGATGCGCGACCCGCGCACGATCCTCGACGTCCGCTCGGCCGAGGTGACCGAGCTGCGCGAGCGCGCCCGGCGCCACCTCTCCCACCGCCTCGACCGGGCCGCCGACGACATCGGCCATCACCGCGCTCGCGCGCCGTCGCTGTCACCGCTCGCCACGCTCCAGCGGGGCTACGCCGTCGTGCAGGACGCCGAGGGACACGTCGTGACCAGCGTCGGCTCGATCGCGGCGAAGCAGGAGCTCAGCATCCGGGTCGTGGACGGCCGGATCAACACCCAGGTCCTGAACACCGAAGAAGGAGACTCCGATGAGTGACGAGAGCCCGTCCTACGAGGTGGCCCGGGAGGAGCTGATCGAGGTCGTCCGCACGCTCGAGGCCGGCGGCACGAGCCTGGAGGAGTCGCTCGCGCTCTGGGAGCGCGGGGAGAAGCTCGCGAAGATCTGCCAGGCCTGGCTCGACGGCGCCCGCGAGCGTCTCGATGCTGCGGTGGCCGAGGAAGACTCAGACCACTCAGTGCGAAATGGCGGCGTTCGCCGTCGGCGGTTGAGGAGGGCGCGCGAGGCCGCCGCGAACCCCACCTATTGATCGCGGGCCAGTTGTGTCGAAACGCCTGTGGATATCGAAATGGCTGAATCCACATGTGGATAACTCGAACACCTGTTCCTATTCATTGATTCGCCGTAGAATTGGCCATGGAAACCACTCACGACACACACCAGCAGCACCCGCTGCTGAATGCTGTCGCGAGCATCTTCGACCAGCTCGACAAGGCCACCACCCTCAACCCGACCTTCGTGCCCACCGCGACAAGGCGACCGCGATGCGCGAGCTGTCCACCATCGTGTCCCGTGCCCAAGGACTGCTGCTGTCGGTGCTGGCCGCCTCCGGTGACGTCGCCGAACAGACCGGCGCCCGCTCGGCCGGCGACTGGTACGCCGCTGCCACCCGCCACGACCACCGCCCCAGCGTCGGCCTCGACCGGCTCGGCCGCTCCCTCGACACCACCACGTCCACCTCGGGTGCCGCGGTCCTCGACGGACGGGTCAACCTCGACCAAGCCATGGTGATCGTCCACGCCCTCGACGACCTCCCTTCCGACGACATCTCCCCCGAGATCCGTGAACGGGCCGAGCTTCACCTCATCGGCCTCGCCGACGACTTCGCACCCACCCCGTTGCGGCGCCTCGCCGGAAGGTCCTCGAGGTCGTCGCCCCCGAGATCAGCGAGGAAGCCGAACGCAAGGCCCTCGAACGAGAAGAGCAACTCGCCGCCGAACACACCCGACTCGCCCTCACCCCGCTGAGTGACGGCACCACCCGCCTCAGCGGCCGGATCTCAGATGCCGCCGCCGCGAGGTTGCGGACCTACCTCGAAGCGTTCGCCTCACCCCGACGAACCGCGATCGAGGGTGATGGGGAACGGATCCCCACGCCCCGGCTGCTGGGTCTCGCGCTGACCGACCTGCTCGAAGCGCTGCCAGCCGATGTGCTGCCCGCGCATGGCGGGACCGCCACCACCGTGACCGTGCACCTCGACCACGACCAGCTCACCGCGAGCCTCGAGAAGTCCGGGATCGCGACGCTCGAGACCGGCGACACCATCACCGCCTGCCAAGCCCGACGCCTCGCCTGCCAGGCCAAGATCCTTCCCGCCGTCCTCGGCGGGAAGTCCGAGGTCCTCGACCTCGGCCGCTCACGGCGCCTGCACACCGCCGCCCAACGCAAAGCGATCCGCCTGCAACACCACCAGTGCCAAACGACCGGGTGCACCGTCCCGGCAGCCTGGTGCGAGACCCACCACCCCCACGCCTGGTCAGCCGGCGGGAAGACCGACCTCGACAACGCCGCCCTGCTCTGCAGCCACCACCACCACCGAGCCCACGACACCCGCTACCTCACCCAGCTCATGCCCAACGGCGACCACCGCTTCACCAGGCGGACCTAGGCCGCCGATCTATCGGCTTGACTGAAGAAGTCGATTCAACCACGGCCTAGCGGTGGCAGTTTCGCTGGACGAAACGTCCTCATAGCTCTGAGCCGTCGGACGGGCACTCGACGGTCGGACAGGTGCTCAAAAACCGGGGCGCTTCACGATAAGCGAGCGAGAACGCTCTGTCGCTGCTACAACGAATTCTGCCCGTAGAGGTCGCGAAGCAGGCAGATCTCGGCACCGTGGTGAAAGACCTCCACGCTGGTGAACAAGACGAGCCGCACCATCGGCGCGTTGGCGAACTCGGGTGGCGAGGTCGCGCCTTGCGGGTGGACCAGCCCTGCCTCTCCGAGGCCGCGGACGCCCTCGATCCACGGCTCATACGCGTCATCGAGCTGACCCAGCGCTTCCTTGGCCGTGCCCGCATAGTCGAAGGTCTCAACGCGCGCAGGCGGACCTCCGAAGTGAGTGCCGTTCATCTCCGCGAGTCCAACGATCAGGTGACCCAGCCGCCAGGCGATGGTGGTCACCGGCTCGCTGTCCTGCGGCTGAGGGAAGTCCCACGTGAAGTCTCCGCCACCCACCGACAGCGGCGCCGCGCTGGTTCCGCGCGGGCTGATCGTCCAGCAGTTGTGCACCGGCTGCCACAGGTACTCGTCGTCCGTCAGTCCGTCCAGTCGGGGCCGGAGCTGATGACGCCAGTGCGACTCGACCTGATCAACGACCTCCGCGTTCCAGTCGACGTCCATCCTCCGGAGCGTAGCCAGCACCACTCACAAAGCAGGCGCCGCGCGCCTCACGAGCGCGCAGTGATCAGCCCGGCCGCGGTCAGCGCCTCGACGATGGGCCGGAGGTCGGGCCGCTCGTCGGTGCCCTGAAGCACGACGGTGTCGGCGCCCGCTTCTCCCAGCACGGCCACCCGCTCGGCCACCTGCGTGGCAAGCTCACCGGCCGCCCGCGACGGATCGACCTGCGTGTACGCCGTCACGACCGCCCGACCCTCGCGTCCCGACTCGGCGCGGCTCTCGTCCACGAGCTCGCGGGCGCGCCGTACGGTCGCCGGGTCGGTCACGGAATCGAGCAGCACCCCGTCGCCCACCGCGCCGGCCAGCCTGATCGTCCGTTCGCCGCGGGCCCCGACCAGCAGCGGCGGCCGGCGCGAGGGCGGCCAGTCGAGCGCGACGCCGTCGAGTCGGACGTAGCGGCCGGCGGTGTCGACCCGTTGACCGTCGAGCAGGTCGCGCACGGCGTCGACGTGTTCGCGCAGCAACGTCATCGGTGACTCCACACCCGCCCCCACCTGCGCCATCCAGTCGAGGACGCCGTGGCCGAGCGTCGGCACCAGCCGCCCCGGCCACAGCCGCTCGAGGGTGGCGAGCTCCATCGCGACCACGGCCGGGTTGCGCAGCGGCACGGGCAGCAGGCCGATGCCCACGCGCAAGCCCGTCGACCAGGCCAGCGCCGCGGTGGCGGCAGTCAGCCCGCCTTCGAGGAAGCAGTCCTCCCACAGCCACAGCTCGTGCACACCAGCCGCGTCGGCAAGTCTCACCGCCGCCTCGAGCTCCTCGGGCGGCTGCTGCGGGCGGAACACGACACCGACGGTCACCATGGGTTCTCCTCAGGCACAAGGGCAGAGCTGCCAGCCTGCCACGGTCACGAGGCGCGGCGCGTCAGCGCTCCAGCAGGCCGATGAGAGCCTGCAGGTCCGCGGCCTGGCGCTGACCGACCTGCTCGAAGCACTCCCAACGAAGTTCTCCCCGCCCATGGCGGAACCGCGACCACCATCACCGTGCACCTCGACCACGACCAGCTCACCGCCCAGCCTCGAGAAGTCCGGGATCGCGACCCTGGAAACCGGCGACCTCATCACCGCCGCCCAAGCCCGGCGCCTCGCCTGCCAAGCCCGGATCCTGCCCGCCGTGCTCGGCGGGAAGTCCGAAGTCCTCGACCTCGGCCGCCCGCAGGCGGACATAGGCCGACGACGGCTGCGTATCCACCGGTCCGCTGCACTCTCAGACCTGTCGCATCATTGAGCGCGTGCATTACTGCGTGCACTCGGCGCGGGCCATTCACCGGATCTGCGATTGAGCGGACTTCAGGACAGCGGCTTACGCGGGTGCTCGGAACTGTCGATGAGCGGTTGGTTCAGCGCGTCCACTCGAGCGGCAACGCTGCAAACCACATCACGTCACACCGCTCGCCCTGCCAGGCGCTTTGGGCGCGCATCGTCCCCTCGTGCACGAACCCCGCTCGGCGGGCCACCGCGACTGAACCTTCATTTCCCGCGACGATCGTCACGAAGACACGCGCCGCCCCAAGCTCGAACAGCCAGCGCGTCAACAGGATCACCGCCCGGGTGGCGTAACCGCGACCCCTCGCATCTGCTGCGATCCAGTAGCCAAACTGCGCCACGTCCTCCTCAGTCCAGTCATCAACGCCGCAGCAGCCCACCAACTCACCGGATCTCGCGTCTGTGATCGCGAACGCAACACCAGATGGAGCCCCAGTCGTAGCAAGCGTCTGCCAGCCCCGAACGAACTGATCGATGGCGGCCTCGGCCTCAAGGATTGACAGTGGCGGAGCCGGGCGTCCCTGCCGGTCGTGAACCCCGTTGTAGCGCCGGATCGCGGGGTCGGAACTTGATGCCGACATGAACTGCGCGTCATCTCTCGACCAGGGTCGCAAGGTGACCACGCTGTCTGAGAGGGTCACTGTCGGACCGTTGCGCCAAGCCTCGCCCACGGACCGATCCTTGCAGCCCTGCCCCCCGAAGTCGGGAAACGCACTCCTATGCCGCGGTGCGGATGAGGGCGCCGGCTCAATCATGTCGATCGAGGTGGTTGTATCGGTCCGCCGTCACGTCTCCGGCGAGGTCGAGACAGACGCCTCCGCCGTACGCTCCCCACCGCCAGATGGAGGCCACTTCCGTGCACGTCTTCGTGAAGCCGACCCAGACCTTTCTCTCCTGCCACGTCTGCGGTGGTCTCCAGTTCGCGAGCCGCGAGATCAAGATGACAACCACCGGCATGACGTTCTTCGACCTGGATTGGCTCAACAGGTCGGCCGAGGGCGTGATCTGCATCCGGTGCGGGTTCGTGCACACGTTCATGGGAGACGCCCACCAGTTCGTAGACCCGGCTGCTGTGGATCCGAAGGACCTGCCCCCGGACCCGTTGGGGTAGAGCGTCGATCGCACCTAGGCTCCGACCCATGACGGAGTACCAGGTGACGCGGTGGCGCGAGCTTCCATCGATGGTCGCGGCCCGGGCCGGCGACGAGACCGTGAAGACCCAGCTCGCACAGCGGTTCCAGGAAGCGATCGATGAAGCGGCGATGCGGCTCGGCGACACCGGGGCAGATGACTACCTCGCCGGCTGGGAACGATCTCCCTGGACCGAGGCCACGGGTACGCCGGCCGAGGTGCTCGACCGAGTCGCCGCCGAGCTCGACGCGGAGTGGCCGGCCGACCGGATCGCCGGCTACCTCGAGGGGATGGGCCAGTGAACCGGCTCGCGGCGCTGTTGGGTGCGGACCGTCCGGTGCTGTTCGACGGCGCCATGGGCACTCTGCTCCAGGACAGCGGCCTCGAGGACGGTGCACCCGGTGAGCTCTGGAACCTCGAGAACCCCGACGCGGTCCGCGCGGCGCACGTGGCGTACGCCGATGCGGGGGCGCGGCTGCTGACGACCAACACCTTCGGCGGCACCCGGCCGCGGCTGGACATGCACGGGCTCGGCGACCGCCTGGCCGAGGTCAACCGGAACGCCGCCGGGATCGCGCGATCGGTGGCAGACGAGCGCGGGCTGCTCGTCGCCGGCGACCTCGGCCCGACGGGCGAGCTGCTGGCGCCGCTCGGGGCCATGACGTTCGAGGAGGCGCAGGCGCTCTTCGCCGAGCAGCTCACTGCGCTGGTCGAGGGCGGGATCGACCTGGTGCTCGTCGAGACGCTGAGCGACCTCGGTGAGGCCGACGCGGCACTCGCTGCGGCCCGAGAGGTCGCACCCGAGCTTCCGGTCGCGGTGACCATGAGCTTCGACACCAACGTGCGCACCATGATGGGCGTCCGCCCGGCCGCCGCCGTGGTGCACCTGGCCGCAGCGGGTGCCGACGCTGTGGGCGCCAACTGCGGTCGTGGTCCCGGCGAGATGGAGATCATCGCGGCGGAGATGCTGAAGGCCCGGCCCGCCGGCCTGCTCCTGATCGCGCAGTCGAATGCCGGCCTCCCGCACGTGGTCGGCGACCACTTCGAGTACGACGCCACCCCCGGCGACATGGCCGTGCACACCGCCCGGTTGGCCGAGCTCGGAGTCGACCTGGTCGGTGGCTGTTGCGGCTCGACACCGGCGCACATCGCCGCCATGGGCGCCGCCTTCGCCCGAGCCTGATCTGCGCTCCTCCAGGCTTGTCCCCAAGATCAGGCCCTGGCGGCGTGTGCCCATGGCCAACGGGGTCCCGCCTCAGCGCTCCAGCAGGCCGATGAGAGCCTGCAGGTCCGCGGCGGGCGCGGACCCGTAGACGAGCAGGGTCTCGTCGCCGTACTCGATCGAATAGCCGGTGTCGCCACCCTCGTCGGTCCAGGTCTGCCAGGTCGAGCCGACGGCGCTGTCGAGCTCGAGCGGGTCGCCCTCGAGCGCGTCCTCGTCGATGTTGCGCTCCACCAGATCCTCGACCGACTCGTCCTCCTGCCGGAGTCCGACGAAGGTGTCCTCGTCGGTGAGGAGACCCAGTCCCCACAGCGGCGGGTCCGTCTGCCGGAGATCGACCGCCGTGGCGATCCACCCTTCGGGAAGAGAAGCCGGCGCCACCACGTCGAAGCCGGCGCCGCGCGCAGCGTCGGCCGCCGCGGCGTAGTCCACGGGCTCGCGCTCAACCTCGACGTCGGCCCGCGCCAGGGACCTCACGAGCACGAACGCTCCGATCGCCAGCAGCGTCACGATCAGCGCCCCGACCAGGCCGTTGGACGAGCGTTGGTAACGACCTGGCTTCTCACTCACGCCGGTCATTCTCACAGGCGGCCGATGAGCGGCGTACGGTACGCCGGTGCTGCCCCACCTTCCCGTGGGCGAGACCGCCGCCACGGTCGTCGCCGCGACTGCCCTCGCGGCACTGCTCATCACGGCATTGCGACACCCGCGCGGCCGGGTCGAGGCTGCCATCGCCGTCGCGGCAAGTCTTGCCACGCTCGCTGCAGGAGCACTCACCCGTGACGAGCTCCGCGACGTGTTCGAGCACCTGGCACCCGTGGTCGTCTTCCTGGTCGCGATCCTGGTCGTCGCCGAGGTCTGCGCTCGGGCCGGCGTGTTCAGCGCGGCCGGCGCGCTCGTCGCCGCGTGGAGTCGGGACAGCCCCGTCCGGCTGCTCACGGGCACCTTCCTCCTCGCCGCCCTCGTGACGACCGTCTTCAGCCTCGACGCCACCGTCGTCCTGCTCACGCCGGTCGCGCTCACCGCCGCGATGACGCACGGCGTGAGCACCCGTCCGGTCGCCCAGGTCTGCCTGCGCATGGCCAACTCCGCCTCGCTTCTGCTACCGGTCTCCAACCTCACCAACCTGCTGGCCCTCCCCCACCTCGACCTGACCGTCGGCTCGTTCGCGCTGCGGATGGCGCCGGTCCTCGCGGTCGTCCTGCTGGTGGAGTACGTCGGACTGCGGCTGCTGTCACGCAAGGACCTGCGCGTGCGCCGACCCGCGAAGGTGCCTGACGCGAGCCCGACGAACGGCGCCCATCCGGGCGTCCCGATCACCGTCGTCGCGCTGATGCTGGTCGGCTTCGTGGTCACGTCGCCGCTGGGCGTCGACCCGGCCTGGGTGGCGGTCGTCGCGGCCGTCGTCCTCGCGCTCTGGGGCCTGAAGACCGGGGTGACGCGTCCGGTCGACGTCGTCGCCTCGGCCCATCCCGGGTTCGCCGTCTTCGTGCTCGGGCTCGGTGTCGTCGTTGCCGCGCTGGCCCACGGACCTCTGGGCGCGCACGTCGGCGGCTGGCTCCCCGACACGGCCACCGGTTTCGGCTCGCTCCTCCTGATCGCGGTCCTCGCCACAGCCCTCGCCGCCGTACTCACCAATCTGTCGGCCACGCTCCTGCTGCTCCCCCTGCTGTCGCCGCTCGGCACCACCGCGGTGCTCGCGGCGCTGCTCGGCCTCAACATCGGCTCCGGCCTGACCTGGACCGGGTCGCTGGCCAACCTGCTCTGGCGCCGCACCCTGACCCGCCAGGGCATCAGGGTCACCTCGCGCGAGTTCCACCGCGTCTCGCTCACCCTGACGCCGGTCAGCCTCGTCGCCGGCGTTGCCGTGCTGGCACTGCTGGCGTGAGCGGCACAATGACCGCATGACCACCTACCGCCTGGCCGAGGCCGCCGAGATCCTGGGCGTGAGCGACGACACCGTACGCCGCTGGGTGGACGCCGGACGGCTGACGACGACCGGCACCAACCCGGCCGTCATCGCCGGCGCCGACCTCGCCGCGCTGGCCGAGTCGCTGCTCGACGAGCCCGACCGCGACCGCACCCGGGCCAGCTCGGTCAGCGCCCGCAACCGGCTCCCGGGCATCGTGACGCGGGTCAAGAAGGACACCGTGATGGCGCAGGTCGAGATGGTCTGCGGCAGCAACCGCATGGTGTCCCTGATGAGCTCGGACGCCGCGGACGAGCTCGGCCTGGCGCCGGGAGTCCGCGCCATCGCCTCGGTGAAGTCCACGAACGTGGTGATCGAGACACCGTGACTCGATCCGCAATTGCGGGGCCATCACACTGATTCGACCGCAGATGCGGCAGACTTCGACCATGACGTCTCAGCGAACGGCCATCTGTCGCGCGACCAGCGCCCTGACCGCGTTGCTCCTGGCCGGCTCGCTCGCCGCCTGCGGCTCCGACGACGACGCACCCGACGGCGCTGACTCGAGCGAGCTCACGGTGCTCGCCGCCGCCTCGCTCACCGACGTGTTCGAGGACCTGGCCACCGAGTTCGAGTCCGCGCACGACGGCACGACGGTGACGTTCTCCTTCGGCTCGAGCACCGACCTCGCCGAGCAGGTCGCCGACGGCGCGCCGGGTGACGTGCTCGCCACCGCCGACGAGACCTCGATGCAGCTCGCGGAGGACGCGGGCGTCACCGGCGACGTCTCCACGTTCGCCACCAACGTCCTCACCATCGTCACGCCGGCCGACAACCCCGCCGGCATCGAGTCGCTCGACGACCTCGAGGGCACGACGTGGGTGCGCTGCACCGACGAGGCACCGTGCGGCAAGGTCGCGGCCGCGGTGCTCGCCGACAACGACATCACCGCCGAGCCCGCCAGCCTCGAGGAGGACGTCCGCGCCACCCTCGACAAGGTCGCCTCCGGCGAGGCCGATGCCGGTCTCGTCTACGCCACCGACGCCGTCGCCGCCGGCGACGACGTGGTGGCGGTGCCCATCCCCGGCGCCGAGTCCCAGCTGACGTCCTACTTCACGACCGTGCTCGAGCAGTCCGTCGACGCCGACCTCGCCCAGCAGTGGGTCGACTTCGTCGCGTCCGACGAGGGCCTTGCCATCCTCGACCGGGCCGGGTTCGGCGCCCCGTGAGTCGGTCGGCCCGGCGGCCCGACCCGTTGGGCCGACCACCACTGCTGCTCCTGGCACCGGCCGCGCTGGCCGTGTTCCTGCTGGTCGTCCCGCTCGTAGCGATGCTCGCGGCGATCGACTGGCGTGCCCTTCCCGGCCAGCTCAACTCCGCCCCGCTGCGCACCGCGCTGTGGCTGAGCCTCACGACGTCGACCGCCGCGATGCTGGTCTGCCTCGTGTTGGGGCTGCCGGTCGCGTGGCTGCTGGCCCGGGTCGACTTCCGGGGCCGCACGCTCGTGCGGGTGCTGGTGACCGTGCCGATGGTGCTGCCCCCGGTGGTCGCGGGCGTCGCCCTGCGAACGGCCTTCGGGCGTACCGGGCTGCTCGGCGAGCCCCTGCTCGACGCCACCGGCTTCTCGTTCCCCTTCACGGCCTGGGGCGTGGTGCTCGCGCACGTCTTCGTCTCGATGCCGTTCGTGGTGCTGGCGATCGAGGGGGCCTTGCGGTCTGCCGATCCGGAGTACGACGCCGCGGCAGCCACCCTGGGCGCGTCGCGGTGGACCACGTTCCGCCGGGTCACGGTGCCGCTCGCACTGCCCGGGATCGTCGCCGGCATGGTGCTGGGCTGGGCCCGGTCGCTCGGCGAGTTCGGTGCGACCATCACCTTCAACGGCAACTACCCCGGCCGCACCCAGACGATGCCGACCCTGATCTATGTCACCCGCCAGAGCGACCAGGACGCCGCACTCGCGCTGAGCTTCGTGATGCTGGTCGTCTCCGTCGCGGTGCTGCTGCTCCTCCGCGACCGCTGGTTGGGTACGCCGTGAAGCCGGGCTTGCAGGTCGACCTCACCGTTCCGGAGCGGGCCACGGTCGAGCTCGACGCCGAGCCCGGCGCCGTGGTGGCCGTGATCGGTCCCAACGGGGCCGGGAAGTCGTCCTTCGTCCGCGCCCTCGCCGGTCTGGTGCCGGCCGACGGGACGGCCGTCCTCGACGGCACCGACCTCCTGTCCCTCTCCGCGCGGGATCGCGAGGTGGGGCTCGTCTTCCAGGGCCAGCTGCTGTTCCCGCACCTGAGCGCCCTGGACAACGTGGCGTTCGGCCCGCGCTCGCGCGGTCGATCCAGGCGCGACGCCGACCAGCGGGCCCAGGAACTGCTGGACACGTTCGGCATCGGGCACCTCAGCCACCGTCGCCCCCGTGAGCTGTCCGGCGGGCAGGCCCAACGCGTGGCCATCGCCCGGGCTCTCGCCACCGAGCCCCGCCTGCTGCTGCTGGACGAGCCCTTCGCCGGGCTGGACGTCACGGTGGCGATGGCGCTGCGCATCGAGCTGGCGCAACACCTCGCGGGCTTCGACGGCGTCACCATCCTGGTCACGCACGAGGCCATCGACGCGCTGACCCTGGCCGACCAGGTGCTGGTGCTGGACGAGGGCCGGGTCGCCCAGCGCGGCACCCCACGACATGTCGCCGCGCAGCCGGCCACCGACCACGTCGCGCGACTGGTGGGGGTCAACCTGATCCGCGAGCCCGATGAGTTCACGACCTTCTTGCCACGCGACGTGACGGTCAGCCTGCGCCGCCCCGAGGGGTCGGCGCGCCTGCAGTGGCAGGGCACGGTCGCCAGCGCGCAGCAGCACGGCGACGCCGTACGCCTCCTGATCGACTCGGAGCCACCGTTGCTGGCCGACGTGACTCCGCAGGCCGCGACCGAGCTCGGGCTCGCGCCCGGCCGCAAGGTCTGGCTCTCCGTCAAGGCCACGGCCGTGAGCCGGTATGGGACCACCGCCATCGACCGCTAACATGCGCCCCATGAGCCCGACGACGCAACCGGACCGCAACCTAGCCCTCGAGCTCGTGCGAGTGACCGAGGCAGCCGCCATGGCCGCCGGTCGCTGGGTCGGGCGCGGCGACAAGAACGACGCCGACGGCGTGGCCGTCAACGCGATGCGCGTGATGATCTCCAGCATCGGCATGGACGGCACCGTCGTGATCGGCGAGGGCGAGAAGGACAACGCCCCGATGCTCTACAACGGGGAGAAGGTCGGCGACGGCACCGGCCCCAAGTGCGACGTCGCGGTCGACCCGATCGACGGCACCACGCTGACCGCCAAGGGCATGAACAACGCGATCTCCGTGCTCGCCGTCGCCCCGCGCGGGACGATGTATGACCCGTCCGCCGTGTTCTACATGGAGAAGCTCGCCACCGGTCCCGAGGCCGCCGACGTCGTGGACATCCGGCTGCCCGTCTCCGAGAACATCCGTCTGGTCGCCAAGGCCAAGAGCCTGTCGGTCTCCGACGTCACCGTCGTGATCCTCGACCGCCCCAGGCACGCGCAGCTGGTGGAGGAGATCCGCGCGACCGGTGCGCGGATCAAGTACATCGAGGACGGCGACGTGGCCGGCGCGATCATGGCCGCCCGACCCGACACCGGCGTCGACCTGCTGCTCGGCGTCGGCGGCACTCCCGAGGGGATCATCACGGCCTGCGCGATGAAGTGCACGGGCGGCGTGATCCAGGGTCGGCTCTGGCCGCAGGACGACGACGAGCGCCAGCGCGCGCTCGACGCGGGCCACAACCTCGACCAGGACTTCGTGCTCGGCACCGACGACCTCGTCACCGGCGACGACTGCTTCTTCGTCGCCACCGGCATCACCGACGGCGAGCTGATGCGCGGGGTCCACTACCGACCCAACGGTGCGACCACCGACTCCCTGGTGATGCGCTCGCGCAGCGGCACGATCCGCCGGATCACCAGCGAGCACCAGCTCTCGAAGCTACGCGATTTCTCCGCGATCGACTTCGACCACTGAGTCAACGGGCCGCAGGGCCCGCGTGACGGCGGCGATCACCCGCGGGTCGACCGCCATCCCGACGTGCGAGGCGCGCACCTCCAGCGGTGTCGCCAACGGGTCGATGCACGCCCGCCAGTCGACGATGCCGTCGCGCCTGGAGTAGATCGCGGTGAAGTCGATGGAATCGGCCAGCGGGGCGCGTCCCTCGTCGAAGCTCGCGCGCGCACACGCACCAGCCACGCAGTCCTCCGACATCACGCCGGGAAACCCCGCTCGGCTCAGTCGCACGAGCATCGCGATGCTGGCCGAGAGGCTCACGTGGTGCGCGCCCGGCGCGAGCATCGGGCTGCCCATGGTCACCAGGCCCGACACGAGGTCGGGACGCCTGGCGGCCACGCCGCGCGCCAGCATGCCGCCGAGGCTGTGCCCGACGATGCGCACCTTCGTGCCACGCCGCTGGGCGATCGACTCGAGGCGCATCTCCATCTGGGCCGCCACGTTGAGGGTGCAGCCGACGTTGGCGCGGATGTGGGACCGGTAGGTGCGCAGCCCTTGCTGCTGGAGCGCCCGGCGCATCAGCGCGAGAGTGCCGTCGCCGGCCATGAACCCCGGCACCAGCAGCACGGGCTCATCGCCGCGTCGGGGCGCGCGATGGGCGTACGGCGTGTGCCGCCGCTCGCCGCGCTGGCTCAACGCCTCCCAGGCGTAGCGCCCCGCCTCGCCGATGACTCGCCCCTCGTTGATGACCGCGTGCGCACGCGGACGGTCGAAGCCGTCCGGCAACAGGAAGTCCGCAAGGGTGTTAGGGCTCACAACAGGCGAACCTAGCCGTGAAAGGTGCGTTCCTCCGGCATTTCGCCTGTCCATACCCGATCTCGATGTAGGCACTGGGTCGGGTCGTGTTGACTGGTGCGCATGACCCGCCTGTCTTCCTCTGCGCCCCAGAACCCGCCTGCAGTGGTGGTTTCCGAGGAGATGTTCGCCCCGGTGAGCCCCGAGGTGGAGATCTGCTACCAGACCTTCGGGTCCGTCGACGACGACCCGCTGCTGCTGGTGATGGGCCTGGGTGGGCCGATGATCTGGTGGGACGACGACTTCTGCACCCGGCTGGCCCGTGCGGGCTTCTACGTCATCCGCTACGACAACCGCGACACCGGTCGCTCCTCGCGGATCGCCAACCGCGTCACGCGCGCCCAGCTGATCAGGGCCTTCTCCACCGGGCGGGGCAAGGCGCCGTACTCCATCAGCGACCTGGCCAGCGACGGCCTCGCACTCCTCGACCACCTCGGCCTGACGGCGGCGCACGTCGCCGGCATCTCGATGGGCGGCATGATCGCGCAGACGATGGCGATCGAGGCGCCCGCACGAGTGCTGTCGCTGACCAGCATCATGTCCACGACCGGGCGGCGAACCGTCGGTTGGCAGAGCCCGGACCTGCTCCCCACCCTGATCGCACCCCGGCGCGGCGGCAAGGAGGCCTACGTCGCCACCAATGCGCTGGTGTGGAACCTCATCGGCTCGCCCGACTACCCGGTGGACGCCGACGCCCTGCGCAAGCGGGCCGAGAACACCTTCGACCGCGGCGTGTCCGCGAGCGGCGTGCTGCGACAGATGAGCGCGATCCTGACCCAGCCCAACCGGACGCTGCGGCTGCGCACGCTGCACATGCCCGCGCTTGTCATCCACGGGCTGGCCGACAAGATGGTGCACGTCAGCGGAGGTCGCGCGACGGCGTCGGCCATCCCGGGCGCCGAGCTCGTGCTCATCGACGGCATGGGCCACGACCTGCCCAACGATCTCTACGACAGCTTCGTCGAGGGCATCCGCCGCATCGCGGATCGGGCCTCAGCACTGGCGTGACCCCGGTCGGGGTGATGCGGGTCCGCTCGTAGCGGCGACCGCCATCTGGGACGTTGCCGCACTCCGCCCGCGGTTTCACTGGGTTCAGCCTCATCCGTGTTGCCAAGGAGGGTCACTGGGGACTACACCTGTGACCTGAGACACACAAATGAATGGAGGGGCGGATGACAGCACGATCTTCGCGGCATCCACGAACGAGACGACTACGACGGTGGGCAGCTCCAGCCGGAGCGTTGACCCTTGCGTGTGGAGTTCTTGCGGGCTGCTCGAGCGATGACTCCGGCAAACCGGAGCTCGTCTGGTACATCAACCCGGACAGCGGCGGACAGGACGCGGTGGCGGAGAACTGCTCCACCGACGACTACACCGTCACGACCCAGGTCCTGCCGCAGTCGTCGGACCAGCAGCGCATCCAGCTGGCCCGCCGTATAGCCGCGGGAGACCCGACGATCGACCTGATGAGTCTCGACCCGCCCTTCACCGCGGAGTTCGCCAACGCGGGCTTCCTGGCCGACATCCCCGACGACGTCGAGGCCCGGCTGACCGAGCAGTCCTTCGACGGCGCAACTGCGGCGGCCACCTGGGAGGACGAGCTCGTGGCGTTCCCATTCTGGTCCAACACGCAGGTGCTCTGGTATCGCAAGTCCTTCGTCGAGAAGGCAGGCATCGACATGAGCCAGCCGGTCACGTGGGACCAGATCATCGACGCGGCGTCGGACAACGGCGGCAAGATCGGCGTCCAGGCCAACAAGTACGAGGGCTACTCGGTCTGGATCAATGCCCTGATCTCCGGTGCCGGCGGCAACATCGTCGAGAACGCCGAGAAGGGCGCCGAGGCGACCATCACCGTCGACAGTGCTGCCGGCGAGACCGCGGCGGGCATCATCGAGAAGCTCGCGTCGTCCGAGGCAGCGCCGGCCGACCTGTCTGTGTCGAACGAGGGCACCGCCGGTTCGACGTTCGGATCGGACGCCGGATCCTTCCTGGTCAACTGGACCTACATCTGGAACAACTACGGCGAGGAGAGGCTCGGCGACGACATCGGCTACGCGAAGTATCCGGAGTCCGTGGAGGGCGAGGAGTCGCGTCCGCCCTACGGTGGGATCGGCGTCGCGGTCAGTGACGCCTCGGATGAGAAGGAGTTCGCCCTCGAAGCAGCCGAGTGCATCGTGTCGCCAGAGAACCAGGGCGTGAACGCCGAGCTGACCGGCAACATGCCGGCCAGCGCGGGCGGCTACGACTACCCCGCACTTGCCGAGATCTATCCGGAGGACCTCCTACAGCTCTTCCAGGACAGCGTCGACGCTGCCGCTCCGAGGTCGGTGACGCCCTACTGGTCCGACATCTCGAGCTCACTCCAGAGCACGTGGCACCCGCCGGCCAGCGTCAATTCCGATACACCCGCGGAGTCGAAGTCCTTCATTGAGCAGATCATCGAGGGAGGGAGGTTGCTATGAGTGCCGTCACCGCACCCAAGACCGACAAGGCGGCCGAGGAGAAGGCCCGCGCGGCCACCAGTGACCGGGCCGTCGCCGAGAACCGACTCGGTCAGCGCCTGGTGGCACCGGCCGTGTTCCTGATGCTCCTGGTCACGGCGTGGCCGATGATCCAGGCGCTCTACCTCTCGCTGTTCCGCTATCGCCTCACCACGCCGGACGACCGGGAGTTCGTGGGACTGGGCAACTACGTGACGGTCCTGACCGACTCGCTGTTCTGGCAGGACACACTGAACACGGTGATCATCATGGTCATCACGGTGGCGATCGAGCTGGTCATCGGCTTCGGCTTCGCCATGGTGATGCACAAGATCATGATCGCCCGCGGGCTGATGCGGACCTCGATCCTCATCCCCTACGGCATCATCACCGTGGTCTCGGCGTTCGCCTGGCAGTTCGCGTTCAGCCTCAACAACGGCTTCGTGAACGCCTGGCTGCCGTTCGTCGGCGACGACTACAACTGGTTCGGCGGCCACTGGTCGGCGATGTTCGCGATCATGATCGCCGAGATCTGGAAGACCACGCCGTTCATGGCGTTGCTGCTCCTGGCCGGCCTCTCACAGGTCTCCGAGGACATGCTCGAGGCCGCCGAGGTCGACGGGGCCACCTGGACCCAGCGGCTGTTCAAGGTGATCCTGCCCAACATGAAGGCCGCGATCATGGTGGCGGTCCTCTTCCGCGCCCTCGACGCGTTCCGCATCTTCGACAACATCTTCGTGATGACGCGTGGTGCGCAGGAGACCGAGTCCTCGTCGTTCCTCACCTATCGACAAGTGATCGAGCAGATGCAGCTCGGGATGGGGTCAGCGCTCTCCGTGCTGCTCTTCCTGACCGTGCTGCTGCTCGCATTCGGAATCGTGAAGCTGTTCAAGGTCGATCTGGCACAAGCGAGGGGTGAAGGCTGATGGCCGGCAAGAAGGGCAAGACTGGAATCGGCACCTGGGTCGGCTTCGTCGGCATCCTGGTGTGGTGCCTCCTGCCGGTGGCATGGATCGTCTCGCTGTCGTTCAAGTCGCTCGAGGAGACGGCGGCCGGCAGCCCACAGTTCCTGCCAAAGGACTTCACGACCTCCAACTACGGCGAGATCCTCAAGAACGGGGACTTCACGCGGGCACTGATCAACTCCTTCGGCATCGCGATGATCGCGACGGTGCTCTCCGTCATCTTCGCGACCCTGGCGGCCTATGCCATCGCCCGACTGGAGTTCAAGGGCAAGCGACTGGTGCTCTCGATGGCCCTGGCCATCGCGATGTTCCCGGTGGTCTCGCTGGTGGGCCCGCTGTTCGACATGTGGCGGACCATCGGCCTGTTCAACACCTGGCCCGGCCTGATCATCCCCTACATGACGTTCACGTTGCCGCTGGCGATCTGGACTCTCTCGGCGTTCTTCCGGGAGATCCCGTGGGAGATGGAACAGGCGGCCCAAGTGGACGGCGCCACGTCGTGGCAGGCGTTCCGCAAGGTGATCGTCCCGCTCGCCGCACCCGGTGTCTTCACCGCGGCGATCCTGACGTTCTTCTTCGCCTGGAACGAGTTCGTGCTCGCGATCTCGCTGACATCGACGACATCGTCTAGAACGGTGCCGGCCCAGATGTCGTTCTTCGTCGGACCGGATCCGTTCAACCCGCCATACGCACAACTGGCGACGGCCTCGGTCATCGTCACGATCCCCGTGATCATCATCGTCCTGCTATTCCAGCGCAAGATCGTCGCCGGTCTGACCTCCGGCGCAGTGAAGGGTTGATTCCATGGCTGCCATCGACATCAAGAACATCGTCAAGAAGTACGGCGACGGCTTCCCGGCTGTGAACGACGTCAGCATCGACGTGCAGGACGGGGAGTTCATGATCCTCGTCGGGCCGTCGGGCTGCGGAAAGTCCACCCTGTTGCGGATGATCGTCGGGCTGGAAGACATCACGAGTGGCGACATGATGATCGGGGACAAGCGGGTCAACGACCTGGCACCCCGCGATCGCAACCTCGCCATGGTGTTCCAGAACTACGCGCTCTACCCGCACCTGTCGGTCTACGAGAACATCGCCTTCCCGCTCCGGCTTGCCGGCGCACCCGAGAGCGAGATCGACGAGAAGGTGCGCAACGCGTCCAAGACCCTCGACCTGGACGAGCACCTCGAGCGCAAGCCCGGCAACCTGTCGGGTGGTCAGCGCCAGCGGGTCGCGATGGGGCGGGCGATCGTGCGAGACGCGGACGCGTTCCTCTTCGACGAGCCGCTGTCCAACCTGGACGCCAAGCTGCGTGGCCAGATGCGGACCGAGATCGCCCGGCTGCAGAAACGCCTCGGCATCACCACGGTCTACGTCACGCACGACCAGACGGAGGCCATGACCCTGGGTGACCGGGTCGCGGTGATGAAGCGCGGCATCCTCCAGCAGCTCGCGACGCCACGCGAGCTCTACGAAAACCCGGGCAACCTCTTCGTCGCCGGCTTCATCGGCTCCCCGCCGATGAACTTCGTGCCCGCGGAGGTCGACGGCACGTCGGTCAAGCTCCCGTTCGGCACGGTCCAGATCCCCGAGGAGAAGGCCGCGAAGGCTCAGGGCAAGGGGCTGCTCATTGCCGGCATCCGGCCCGAGCACTTCGAGGACGCCTCGGTGATGGAGACCAAGAAGGAGGGCTCGACGTTCACCGCGCGCGTCGATGCCACCGAATGGCTCGGCAACGAGTCCTACGCCTACATCCCGTTCGAGGCGCCGCCCGAGGTCCAGGACCAGCTCACGCAGCTGGAGAAGGACCTCGACGGTGAGTCGATGCGCACCCAGCTGGTGATCTCGCTCGACGGGGCCAGCCGGATCGCGGAGGGTGACGAGGCGGAGATCTGGGTCGACGCCCGCAAGATCCACCTGTTCGAGGCGGCGACCGGTGAGAACCTGACCGTCGACCTGGCCAACGCGGGCCGGGTCCACGGTCGCGAGACCCCGGCGGCGACGGCCAGCGCCTGACCGGGTGACCCGGATAGCCAGATAGCACTGACCCGCCCGAAGATCTTCGGGCGGGTCAGTTGCGTTCGAGCGTCAGTGCAGCTGGCCGTGCGGCCCGGTGCCGGGCAGCCTGAGTCCGCGCTTCTTGCCCTCGCCGGGCATCGGCTTGCGGACCGTTGTCACGGCCCCCATCAGGGCGATGCCCCGGACGCGGACCAGCGGAGACTCCGGCCCGAAGGCGGGCTCGATCTTGGCCCGCCCCTCGTCGAAGGCGCCCATGATGCCGACGCCCTCGACCGAGACGCGGGTGAAGGCGTTGACGATGATGTCGATGCCGCCCATCACGGTGCTGGCGTTGATCACGACCTCACGTGTGGTGAAGATCGCCTGCCGCAGGTCGATGTCGATGCCGCCCATCAGCGCGAACGCGTTGTGGGTGGCACCGACCTCCCAGATGCCCTTGCGGTCCTGGCCGCCCATGATCGCCAGGCTGGTGGTGTGGCGCGGTGCGGAGCCGGGGATGCCTGCGGCGTACGGCGAAACCTGCTGTGCGGCCGGAGGCGCCGCCGGCGCCGGGTGCAGGTCGACGGTGATCGGCACGAGGTCGGCGTACGTCTTGGCGTTGAAGGTCAGCTCGAGTCGCTCGTCGAGCTCGTCCAGGTCGAGGCGCCCCTGACCCGCGGCCTCGCGCAGCACCTCGGCGACCTTGTGCCGGTCGGCGTCGGAGATCCGCATGCGAGTCGGATCGTGTCCCTCCAGCTCACCCATGGCCCCAGCCTAAGGGAGACGGCAACGGCGCCACGTGGCTGCCGCACCGCCGAGAAGCGACCCGGGCTCTTCACATTCCGGACGGAAGAGAGGAATCTGGGAGGTGGAGGAAGGCCATGACTTCAACCACAACCCGTTTCGACACCCGGCTGGCGCCCTGCGGTCGGCAGGTCCAGGGCGAGCAGTTCGTGACCGAGGACCAGCAGGGCCTGATCACGCGCGACCTCCGCTTCGACTGTGGCTGCCAGACGCACCATGAGGAGTTCCACGACGGCAGCGTCCACAACCAGGTCGTCAACCATCACGGCAAGGTGATCGCCGACGAGGAGCTGCGGGGTGAGTGACGGCGCGGTCGCCGCCGCTCATGACGTCCTGATCGTCGGCGGCGGGCTCGCCGGACTCCGCGCCGCCATCGCGGTCGCCGAGACCGATCCGACCCTCGACGTGGCGGTGGTGTCCAAGGTCTACCCGATGCGCAGCCACAGCGTCTCCGCCGAGGGTGGAGCCGCAGGGGCGATCGCGGCGGACGACAGCCTGGACGAGCACGCCTACGACACGATCTCCGGCAGCGACTGGCTCGGCGACCAGGACGCCATCGAGCTGTTCGTCCGCGAGGCGCCTCGCGAGCTGCTGCAGCTCGAGCACTGGGGCTGTCCGTGGAGCAGGCAGCCGGACGGCCACATCGCCGTCCGCGCGTTCGGCGGTATGAAGAACATGCGCACCTGGTTCGCCGCCGACAAGACCGGTTTCCACATGCTGCACGCGCTGTTCCAGACGACCATGAAGTACCGCGAGGTGAAGCGCTACGACGAGTGGTTCGTGACCAAGCTGCTCGTGGACGACGGTCGGGTGCACGGGCTGGTGGCCGTCGACCTGCACACGGGGAAGATCCAGACGATCACGGCCAAGGCGGTGATCCTGGCGACCGGCGGGTGCGGGAAGGTCTTCGCCTTCACCACCAACGCCAACATCAACACCGGCGACGGCATGGCGCTCGCCTACCGGGCGGGCGCACCGCTAAAGGACATGGAGTTCGTCCAGTACCACCCCACCGGTCTCCCGTTCACCGGCATCCTCATCACCGAGGCCACCCGCGCCGAGGGCGGCTGGCTGGTCAACAAGGACGGCTACCGCTACCTCCAGGACTACGACCTCGGCACACCGTCGCCCACCCCCGAGCTGCGGAGCATGGAGCTCGGGCCACGCGACCGGCTCTCGCAGGCGTTCGTGCACGAGGACGCCAAGGGCCGCACGGTGGACTCGCCGTGGGGCTCGGTCGTCCACCTCGACCTGCGCCACCTCGGCGCCGACCTCATCGACAGCCGGCTCCCCTTCGTGCGCGAGCTGTGCCTCAAGTACGAACGCATCGACCCGGTGACCCAGCTGGTCCCGGTGCGACCGGTGGTCCACTACATGATGGGTGGCGTCCACACCGACCTCGACGGGGCGGCAGGCCTCGACGGGTTGTACGCCGCAGGCGAGACCGCGTGCGTCAGCATCAACGGCGCCAACCGACTGGGGTCCAACTCGCTGCCCGAGTGCCTCGTCTTCGGTGCCCGCGCCGGCCGCGCGGCCGCGGCGTACGCCGCCGGTGCGAGCGCGACGCCGACGGTGGTCGAGGCCCAGGCGACCGACGAGGCACGGCGGATCCAGCACGACCTGCTCGACCGGGTGCCCTGGGATGAGGACGTCTCCGCGATCCGCACCGACATGCAGCGCACGATGGAGGAGTCGGCCGGCATCTACCGCACCGGCGAGGGGATGACCCACGGAGCCGACCAGCTGCGCGAGCTGCAGGAGCGAGCCACGCGGATCGGGGTCCGCGACACCAGCCGGACCTTCAACACCGAGCTCGTCGCAGCCCTCGAGGTGACCAACCTGCTCGACATCGCCGAGTGCATGCTCGCCTCCGGCGGGCAGCGCGAGGAGTCACGGGGAGCCCACCAGCGCACCGACTTCCCGGCCCGCGACGACGCGGAGTTCCTGGTCCACCAGCTGGTGACCCGCGACTCCGATGGCACCCCACGGGTGGAGAAGCTGCCCGTGTCGATCACCCGCTGGCCCCCGGGCGAGCGGGTCTACGGGAGGTAGGGGGAGATGGCTGGCGACGACGAGATCACTCTTCGGGTCGCGAGGTACCGGCCCGACAAGGACACCGAGCCCGGCTGGCAGGAGTACACCGTGCCGCTGCGGGAGGAGTGGACGGTCCTCGACGGGCTCAACCACCTGAAGAACGAGGTCGACACCACGCTCGCCTACCGCTGGTCCTGCCGGATGGGGATCTGCGGCAGCTGCGGGATGAACGTCAACGGGGACCCGAAGCTGACGTGCGCGACCTTCCTCAGCGACTACGCACCCGGGCCGATCCGCGTGGAGCCGCTCTCCAACTTCCCGGTGATCCGCGACCTCGTCGTCGACATCGACGACTTCATGACCAAGCTGCCGCGGGTCAGCCCCTGGATCATCCGCGACGAGGAGCAGTCGGTCGACGACGGCGAGTACCTCCAGACGCCCGAGGAGCTCGACGCCTACAAGCAGTTCAGCATGTGCATCAACTGCATGCTCTGCTACGCCGCGTGTCCGGTCTACGGTCTCGAACCCGAGTTCATCGGCCCCGCCGCGATCGCGCTGGCGGAGCGCTACGACCTCGACTCCCGCGACCACGGCGCGCGCGAACGCCTCGACGTGCTCATCGAACACGAGGGCGTCTACGGCTGCACGTTCGTCGGTGAGTGCACCCGGGTGTGCCCCAAGCACGTCGACCCGGCCGCCGCGATCCAGCGCTACAAGCTGAAGGCGGCGCAGGAGTCGGTGAAGATGTTCCTCCTCCCCCGGGCGCTGCGCCGATGACTGGCCCGTCGATGAAGGACCAGGCGATGGACGAGGACCTGCGCTACCGGCGACCGCTGCCGGTGCTCTGGTGGATGCGCAGGCGCAGCTACTTCGTGTTCGTGATGCGCGAGCTGAGCAGCCTGTTCGTCGCGTGGCTGGTGCTCTACCTGCTGCTGTTCGTCCGGGCCGTCGGCCGTGGTGAGGCGGCGTACGACGACTTCCTCGACTGGGCGAGCTCGCCGTGGCTGGTCGTGCTCAACGTGGTCGCGTTCGCCTTCGTGGTCCTGCACACGGTCACCTGGTTCTCGCTCACCCCGCAGGCGATGGTGCTCGACGTCGGCGGGCGACGCGTGCCGCCAGCGGCGATCATCGGAGCGCAGTACGCCGGACTGATCGTCGTCTCCGCCTTCATCTTCTGGCTGGTGACGAGATGAAGTTCCGGGTGGAGCCCTTCCTGTGGCTGGCCTTCAGCGGTGGTGGCGTGATGGCCGCGATCTTCTTGCCGGTCCTGACCTTCCTGTTCGCGCTGGCCTTTCCCCTGGGATGGATCGACCCGCCGGACCACGCCCACATCGCGGCCGTGGTCGGCCACCCGATCACGTTCCTGGTGCTGCTCGGCCTGTTCGCGATGATGCTGATCCATGCCGCGCACCGGTTCCGCTTCACCCTGTACGACGGCCTCCAGGTCAAGCAGCGTGGCCTGGTCGCCGCAGCGTGCTACGGCGGTGCGCTCTTCGGCATCATGGTGGCGCTGCACATGCTGGGGAGCGCGACCTAGGCGACGGCGACCACGTCCCCCTGAACTTCGACCCGCACGAGTGGAAGTTCATCGGCGCCTCAGCGGGCGACACGGCTCAGCGTCCTGAACTTCGACCCGCACGAGTGGAAGTTCATCGGCGCCTCAGCGGGCGTCGGGGCGCCAGCGTCGGTGCCGGGTGCCCTGCTCGCCCTGGCGGATCAGGTCCAGCCGCGGCCGGGGGCCGTCGCTGCGACCGGCCTGCGGCTTGCGCCGCCCGGCCCGCCACGGCAGCGGCCACGGCGCGCCCGGCCCGTCGTAGTCCTGCTCGACCGCGGCGTGCAGGGTCCACATCGGGTCGTAGAGGTGGGCGCGCCCGATGGCGCACAGGTCGGCACGGCCGGCCATCAGGATCGAGTTGACGTCGTCGTAGGAGCTGATCACGCCGACCGCGATGGTGGGCACGCCGAGTCGGTTGCGGATCGCGTCGGCGTACGGCGTCTGGTAGCTGCGCCCGAACTCGGGCCGTTCGCGCGCGGTGACCTGCCCCGTGGAGACGTCGATGGCCGCGGCGCCGGCGTCGACGAACGCCCGGGCGACGGCCAGGGCGTCGTCGAGGGTCTGGCCGTCCTCGACCCAGTCGGTGGCGGAGATCCGCACCGTCATCGGGCGGTCGGCGGGCCACACCGCGCGCATCGCGATGAAGACCTCGAGGGGGAAGCGCAGCCGGCCGGCGACGTCGCCGCCGTACTCGTCCGTGCGCCGGTTGGTGACCGGGGAGAGGAACGCGGAGAGCAGGTAGCCGTGGGCGCAGTGCAGCTCGAGCAGGTCGAAGCCCGCCTCGGCGCCGCGTCGCGCGGACTCGACGAAGTCGTCGCGGATGGCATCCATCTCGACACGGGTGAGCTCGCGAGGGACCTGGTTGACGCCCTCGCGGTAGGCCACCGGCGAGGGGCCGGCGACCTCCCAGTTGCCCTCGTCGAGCGGCTCGTCGATGCCCTCCCACATCAGCTTCGTGGAGCCCTTGCCACCGGAGTGGCCGAGCTGCAGGCCGATCCTGGCCGCCGAGCTGGCGTGCACGAAGTCGGTGACACGCCGCCACGACGCCTGCTGCTCGTCGTCCCACAACCCGGCGCAGCCCGGCGTGATCCGGCCCTCCGGGGAGACGCAGACCATCTCCGTCATCACGAGCCCGGCGCCGCCGAGCGCCTTGCCGCCGAGGTGCACGAGGTGGAAGTCGGAGGTGAGGCCGTCGTCGGCGACGTACTGGTCCATCGGCGAGACCACGACCCGGTTGACGAGCTCGAGCGGCCCGATCGACACCGGTTGGAACATGGGGGGCCGCACGTCGACGGCGCCGATCGCGTCCGCGAACCACTGGTCGCACCGCGCCACGAACTCCGGATCGCGCAGCCGCAGGTTGTCGTGCGTCACCCGACGGCTGCGGGTCATGATGTTGAAGCCGAACTGGAGCGGGTCCTGGTGGACGTACTGGTCGAGGTTCTCGAACCACTCCAGGCTGGCCTGCGCCGCGCGCTGCGTGGAGAGCACGACGGCCTTGCGTTCGGTCTCGTACGCCGCCAGAGCAGCCCCGATCTCCGGCTCTTCGTGCAGGCTCGCAGCCAGGGTGAGCGCATCCTCCATGGCGAGCTTGGTGCCCGAGCCGATCGAGAAGTGCGCGGTGTGGGCGGAGTCGCCGAGCAGGACGACGTTGCCGTGGACCCAGTGCTCGTTGCGGACGGTCGCGAAGTTGATCCAGCGCGAGTTGTTGGCGTGGACCTCGTGCCCGTCCAGGACGTCGGCGAACAGCTCGCGGATCCGCTGGATCGACTGCTCGTCCGACTCTCCCGGCACCCAGTCGCGGTCGGCGTACGCCGCAAACCCCGCGCGCTCCCACACGGCCGACGTCATCTCGACGATGAACGTGCTGCCGCCCGCGCCGTAGGGATAACCATGGATCTGCATGACCCCCGCGGGCGTCTGCGCGATGTAGAACTTGAAGGCGTCGAAGACCTTGTCGGTGCCGAGCCAGATGTACTTGCAGTCGCGTTGCTCGAGCGTGGGGCGGAACGTCTCGGCGTATGCCGCACGCACGGCCGAGTTCAGGCCGTCGGCCGCGACCACCAGGTCGTGGGTCCGCGCCAGCTCGCGCACGTCGGGGGCGTCGGTGCGGAAGTGGACGGTGACCCCGAGCTCACGGCAGCGGGCCTGGAGGATCTCGAGCAGCCGGCGCCGCGACATGGCCGCGAACGCGTGCCCGCCGCTGGTGACGACCTCGCCCTTGAAGTGCACGTCGATGTCGTCCCAGACCGCGAACTCCGCCTGCATCTGCCAGAAGATCTCTGGGTCGGCGTGCTCGATGCCGCCGAGCGTCTCGTCGCTGAAGACCACGCCGAAGCCGAAGGTGTCGTCCGCGGCGTTGCGCTCCCACACCGTGATCTCGTGCGACTCGCCGGCCAACGCGGCCAGCTGCTGCGCGAGGGCGCTGAAGTAGAGGCCGCCCGGCCCGCCACCGATCACCGCGATCCGCATACGTCCTCCTGCCATGCCGCTGGTTGAGCAGCGAGCGCCAGCGAGCGTGTCGAAACCAAGGCGCTCAGCAAACATAGTGTGTTCTTGACGGAAGTTGTCAAGGCGCAATAACGTCGCTGACCATGGGCCTCACCGCGGACCAGCAGGACTACGTCGCCCACATCCGCGCCGTCGCCACCGACCACCTCCTCGCGATCGCGCCCGTCCACGGCGCCGTCAACCGGCCACTGGTGAAGGCACTCGGGGACCACGGTCTGCTGCGCGGCCTCTTCGGCGGCGCGCCGGACGAGACTCCGCAGGACGCTGCCGCGTTCCAGCTCTGCCTGCTCCGCGAGACGCTGGCCACCATCAGCACCGAGGCGGAGACCGCCCTCGCCCTGCAGGGACTCGGCAGCTACCCGATCCTCCAGTCCGGCTCGCCGGCGCTCGTGGAGCGGTGGATCCCGGGTGTGGTCGCCGGGACCGTGGTCGCCGCGTTCGCGCTCTCCGAGCCCGACGCCGGCTCGGACGCCGCGGCACTGTCGCTGGGCGCCGAGCCCGACGGCGACGGCTGGCGGCTGCACGGCGAGAAGACCTGGATCTCCAACGCACCCGGCGCCGACGTCTACTCCGTCTTCGCCCGCACCACCGAGGGAGCGGGTGCCCGCGGCGTGACTGCGTTCGCGGTGCCCGGCGATGCCCCCGGCCTGTCCGGCGAGGCCCTCGACATGGTCGCGCCGCACGCGATCGGCCGGCTGACCTTCGACGGCGTCCGTGTCGGCCCCGACGCCGTGCTCGGCGAGGTCGACCACGGCTTCGCGGTGGCGATGCGCACGCTCGACCTGTTCCGGCCCAGCGTCGGCGCGTTCGCGGTCGGCATGGCCCAGTCCGCGCTCGACGCCGCGCTCGACTGGGCGCTGACGCGGGAGGTGTACGGCGACAAGTTGATCCGCCAGCAGTCCGTGGAGCACACGCTGGCCGAGATGGCGACCCGCATCGAGGCCGGGCGCCTGCTGGTGCGGGCCGCCGCGTCGACGTACGACTCGGGCGCGGAGCGCTCGGAGATCACCCTGCGTTCGGCGATGGCCAAGCTGTTCGCGACCGAGACGGCCCAGTGGGTGGTCGACCAGGCGGTGCAGATCCACGGCGCGCGCGGGCTCCAGCAGGGACACCTCCTCGAGCGGCTCTATCGTGAGGTCAGGGCGCCACGGATCTATGAGGGCGCCTCGGAGGTGCAACGCACGATCATCGGTCGCGGCCTGGTCCGCGCCCGTCAGGAGGGCAAATCGTGACCCGCTATCGAGGCAGCGTCCCGATCACCGAGGACTGGCAGCACTTCCGCTTCGAGGTCGCCGACCGGGTCGCGACGGTGACCCTCGACCGGCCCGAGAAGATGAACCCACTGACCTTCGAGTCGTACGCCGACCTGCGCGACCTGCTCCACCAGCTGCCCCACCGCGGTGACACCGACGTGCTGGTCATCCGCGGCGCCGGCAAGGCGTTCTGTGCGGGCGGAGACGTCAACGAGATCATCGGCGAGCTGATCAAGATGGACCCGCGCGACCTGATCGGCTTCACCCGGATGACGGGCGAGGTGATCAAGGCGATGCGCGAGTGCCCGATCCCGATCATCAGCGGCATCCAGGGCATCGCCGCAGGTGCCGGGTCGGTGATCGCGATCGCGTCCGACTTCCGGGTCTGCTCGACGTCGGCCCGGTTCGCGTTCCTCTTCACCCGGGTCGGCCTCTCGGGCGGCGACATGGGTGCGGCCTACCTCCTCCCCCGCCTCGTCGGCGCGGGCCGCGCCACCGAGCTGCTGATGCTCGGTGACACGATCTCTGCATCGAAGGCCGTCGCCTACGGCCTGGTGTCCCAGCTGGTCGAGGACGCCGACCTGGACGACGCCGTGGCCGCGCTCGCCCGCCGCCTCGCCGACGGCCCGACGCTCGCCTACGCGCAGACCAAATCGCTGATCACCCGCGAGCTCGACATGCCGCTGGGTGCGGCCGTCGAGCTCGACGCGATGACCCAGGCCCTGCTGATGACGACGCACGACCATGCCGAGTTCCACGCGGCCTTCAACGAGAAACGGCCACCAGAATGGACGGGACGATGAGCCGCGTGGCCCTCGTCACCGGGGCCTCGCAGGGCATCGGCAGCGCGTGCGCCTTCGCCCTCTCGTCGGCCGGCTACCGGGTCGCGCTCGTCGCCCGCTCCGAGACGACGCTCACCGAGGTCGCGGAGATGCTCCCCGGCGAGAGCCTGGTGATCGCGGCCGACGTGACCCATCCCGCGGCGCTGGACGCGGCGTTCGCCACCGTCGAGTCGACGTGGGGTCCGGTCGAGGTGCTCGTCGTCAACGCCGGCGCCGCGATGTCGGCGCCGCTGGTGAAGACCTCCGACGAGGACTGGCAGCGCATGCTCGACGTCAACCTCACCGCCCCGTTCCGCTGCCTGCGGCGGGCACTGCCCGCGATGACCTCCTCCGGGTGGGGCCGCGTCGTGGTCATCGCGTCGATCGCCGGCAAGACCGGCGGCGCCCGCGTTGCGGCGTACACCGCGAGCAAGCACGGCGTCCTCGGTCTGGTGCGTACGGCGGCTGTCGAGGTCGCGCGCAGCGGGGTCACGGTCAACGCGATCTGCCCGGGGTACGTCGACACCCCGATGACCGACGAGTCCGTCGCCAACATCTCGTCAGGCACCGGCCGGTCGTCCGACGATGCCCGCTCCCTGTTGGCGAACGCTCAGCCGATCGGCCGACTCATCTCACCCCAGGAGGTCGCGTCGGCCGTGATGCTGTGCGTCGACAACGCCGCGATCAACGGCCAGGGCCTCAATGTCGACGGAGGCGCGGTCCAGTCATGAAGCGCATCAATCCCTCGAACCTGGCTGCCCCGTCCGGGTTCTCCCACGCGGTGGTGGCTTCGGGGACGACGGTGTTCCTGGCCGGTCAGACCGGGATGTCCCCTGCTGGCGACATCGTCCCGGGTGGCGTCGTGGCGCAGTTCGAGCAGGCGCTGTCCAACCTGCTCACCGCCCTCGCCGCGGCCGGCGGCTCCCCCGCCGACCTCGCCTCGCTCACGATCTACATCGTCGACATGGACGACTACCGCGCTCACGCCCGAGAGATCGGGGCGGTGTGGAAGGGGTTGGTCGGGACGGAATACCCGGCCATGGCGGGCATCGGCGTCTCGCGGCTGTGGGACGACGATGCGGTCGTCGAGGTCCAGGGCTTCGCGGTCATCGAGTAGGACCCGCGGTGGAAATTTGACTCCCATTTGTCCGATGCCCGACCGCTTTGTCGCGACACTGTGCACATGGGGACCGAGATTCGCATCCACGGAATCGGTGACCACGACGTTGCATCCGGGCTCGGCAAGCCCCTGGTGCTGGAGGACGGCGGGCGCGCGAGCCCATCGCTCGGCAAGGCGAACCCACCCGTCACCCACGATGTGCTTCTGGTGAGCTGGTCGAGGGTGACCCGCAGAGCCGCCCGGTTGCTCTGGTATCTGGCGTTCCCGTTCACCCTGATCAACCTGATGGCTGCCATGTCGCCAGCTACCGGCATGGCCCGCAAGGTCCACCGCGTGACAACCCACACCGTGGCTTGTCTGGTCACTGTCTCGACCACCATCTGGCTGCTCGTCGGAGCCGAGGAGGCCAGCACAGCACTACATCTCGACAGCGCGTTCGGACCGAGGGCCCCGCAGTGGGCCTACGGGTGCGTAGCGGGACTGCTCGTCGCAACTGTGCTGTGGCGCTCTCGACACCGAGATTCTCAAGCTCACGCCGTCAGTGCACGGGTCCATTCCCTCATCGTCATTGCCGTAGCGACCTGTGGCTTCGTGCTCCGACCGGCCCAGGTGCACGTGGACGAGTTCGGGAGGTTCGCCCCGGTTGCCGGCTGGGGGCCCAGCGATGCGTGGTTCCGCCGATTCCGAGACGGCACTGCCGGTCCACCTGCCGCCGAGGACCACGGGGCGTTCCTGGACCCGGTCGCCCTGGCGGCCTACACCTTCTTGGCGGCGATGCTGATCCTGGTCGTGATCTTCTGGGTGTCGGCACCGTCCGACAGGCCACTTCCCATGACCGCTTCTGCACTCACGGCGATGATGTCCGGCCTGTTCCTCACGCTCTTGCTCTCGACACTCATCGTGCGCCTCCCTCCACTGCTCTACGACTGGGTCGGCCGACATTTCCCATACTCCGACTATGACCCGGGTATGTCGATCCTGCGCCCGCGTTGGGGAGCCGACAGCTATGCGTCCCAGATGATTCCCGTCGTGTGCGCGAGTGTTCTCGTCCTGGCACTCCTCGTTGGCCTCGTGGCCGCACGACCCCCGCTTGCGTTCCTTCGTCGCTCGAGCGACGCGGCCACGAAGCTGGCACTTCGCCGCGAACGTCTGGAGTGGGTTCACGAGACGATCGTGCTCCGCTTGAGTCGGGTCGTGCACGCGATCGTCCTCGGCGGCGTCATCGCGAGCTATGTCGTGACACCTGTTGTGGCTGTGCTGCTGGTGAAGCGTCTCGAGCTCGACGACGACGCGAGGCGAGGCGCTGCCTTCGAGGGCGGGACGACTGTGGACCTGCCCTTCTACTTCGACGCGATCAACGTCGCCGCCGTGCTGATCGGCGCCGCCTTCTTCTGGTCGATGCGGTCCGCCGGCTCTTCGGCTCCGATCCGCAAGGCGTTGGGACACATCGGCGACATTGCGGGATTCTGGCCGATCACCGTTCATCCGCTCGGAGCGCGCAGCTACCGCCAGCAGGTCTGCGCGTTCGTCAAGCGGAAGGCCCTTCCCAGCGCGTCGGGTCCGACAGTGATCGTGGGTCACAGCCAGGGAAGCGTCATCGCGGCGTGGGTGGTGGCCACCTCCGGCCCGGACCCGAGCTCGGGCGCGAAGCCTGCCTTGGTGACCTGCGGATCCCCGTTGATCTCGCTGTACGCCCATCTGTTCCCTGTGCACTTCGGCGACTCATTCTTCGAGGCCGTTGAGCGGGGGTCGAGCTCGTGGACGAATGTGTGGCGTCCGACCGATCCGATCGGGTGTGCATTCGGACGGGAGGGCTTGGTGGACGTCGAGCTCCTGGACCCTCCTGCCTACCAGCCGCAGGTCGTGTTCGGTCACGGCAACTACTGGGTCGATCCCACGCAACTGGCCGAGATCTCGAGCCACATCCCGAGCTGAGACCAGGTCGTACGTCGACACGGAGGCCGCCTCGGTCGCGAGCCTTCAGCGACCGCAGCGGTCCACGCGCTCCCAGGGCCAGTCGGCGGCAAGCCAGCGCGCGACGGCGTCAGCGAGCGGTACGTCGAGCGCGGCTCTGTCGGCCCGCACCCACGACTGCACCGTGACGTCCCAATCCTCGGAGCGCGAGGGATAGAGGTAGACGCAACCGATGACGTCGCCGTCGCCCGGTTCGAGCACGGTGAAGGTGAAGCCCACCCGCCGTGTGAAGTCGTCGGCGTGGCGACGAAGATCGGCGAGGTTCTTCTCGAGCGTCATGCCGCCGGGCGGTGGCCAGCTGCCGTCCGGATAGCCGGGGGTGGAGCGTATGTGCTCGATGCTCGACATCCACGCGGCGTGATCCGCCTGGTTGTGCTGCGGCCCCAGCGGTTCGAGGCGGAACTGTTCGGCAGCGAGCGAGGTGGGCGGCTCGAAGCCGACTGGCACGAACTCGTCCGAGGTCATGCCTGCGAACGTACGGGGCCGGCCGGCCTTCGTGCACACGAGTTTTTCCTCCGGCGACATGGTGGGCGGCCGGCCTCGGTTGGCTGGTCAGGGGACGTAGGTGTAGCAGCGAGGCAGGGGTCCGTCGAGGGCGTCGTTCCACGTCAGTGGCTGCATGAAGCAGGCGCGCTCGATGTAGCGGTTGTCGGTGTGGACCGTGCGGTCGGCCGCCGGTGCAGGGTCGATGGGTTCCGGGATGGCATGCGCGCCGTTGCCGGTGACGGTCAGCAGGACGCCGGCCAATCCGGTGGCGGCGGCGAGGACGGTGGGACGGTGGTTGATCGATGATGTGTTCATGACTCGACGGTGCGCCTGGGTGCCGTGGGAACGGAATGCGACGTACGGCGCTGGCGGATCGGCGTACGCGAAATCGCGTATGTCCCGCCCGGCGCGGTCGTCGTAGATTTGTGGCTCGGACACAACGGAGGTAGCGCCGTGACGGACAACTGGGTCATCACCGATGTCGACATCCGCGCCTTGCTCGGCGTGGTCGACGAGTGCCAGCCAGCCGTCGCCGACGACATCTTCTATGCCGACGTCCTCACCGGCCTGCGCCAGCTGATCCCGTGCCACGACATCACGTTCCAGCTGATGAACGTGGCCGAGCAGCGAGCGCAGGGGCTGTGCGTGACGGACCAGGGAGTGCAGCGCGAAGAATCGATCGGGATGACCGACGAGTTCTCGACGCTGTTCTGGCAGCAGTTCTGGGAGGAGGACGGCTGCGCCGGCCCGCTGGCGACCGGCGACTACTCCACGCTGCTTCATCATGCGGAGATCTCGCGCACCCGGGCCTGCGCAAACACGCCGCTCGGTTCGCAGTTCGACAAGATGGGCCTCAAGGACGAGATCCTGGTGCCGATGACGCCGCTCGGAGGGACAGACCGACGCCTCCTGCTCTGGCGCACGAAGGACGAGCCCGACTTCTCCGAACGCGAGATGGCGATGCTCGCCTTGGTTCGCCCGCACGTGGCCGAGCTGCACACTCGCCGCGACCGGGAGCTTCGTGGCGAACCGAACCTGACGCCGCGTCAGTGGGAGGTCCTGCGCCAGGTAGCCACGGGAGCCACCAACACGAAGATCGCCCGCACACTAGGGCTCTCCGAAGCGACGGTGCGCAAGCACCTCGAGAACGTCTTCCTCCGCCTCGGCGTGCAGAGCCGGACCGAGGCCCTGGCTCGCGTCCATGCATTCCTCGACGTGGCGTGACCCGGAAGCGCCTGAAAAGCACCTCTCGTCACCCGTTCACGGGAAAAGCGCACACATTCGGCCATGCCCGGGGAGCTGCACCGAATGCTGGTCCGCACACCCACAGTCGAGCGCTGACTGCGGCGAGCGAACTGGCGAGGAGGGGGTCAATGACCATCACCATCACGCATCCCGGCGCACGACTGCTGGCGCCTGCCCTGGACACCCTGGCGGATGTCGTAGCCGGCGACTGGGCCAGTGCCGCACGGCTGTGTGCCGCCCGGGTTCAGGATCCCACTGCCTGCGCGCGGGACCTTGACGTCGCCGCCGCTCGCGCCGGCGTGACCCGCGGTGAGCGCCGGCCGTACCGGTACCGGGTGCACCACCGGATGCTGGTCGTCGATGAGCACCCGGCTCTCCTGTCCGCCGCCCTCGATCTGCAGATGAAGCTGTGGATGGGACAGTGGGACGCCCTCGAGCAGGTCACCCCGCCGAGCAGGGATCCAGGGCGGGGCTGGCGACCTCACGAGCTGCTCGAGACCCGGATCCGCCACCAGCGTCCCGACGCCTGGTCCGGTCGGCCGTACGCGTGCCAGAGCCTGTTCCTGGCGCCGACGACGGCACGGCTGGCACACCACGTCCTGACGCAGCTCGACGGCACCACCGCACGCCACCCCTACGACTTGCCGGCAGGACCCGCAGCGGTACACGTCGGCTGACCACGGCTGCAGGGCCACGGGACGGGTTCCGTTGCTAGGTTGCCGCCGTGACTACGTCTACCGAAGCACGGTCGTGAAGGCGGTCGTCTACGACCGGTACGGGTCGCCCGATGTGCTGCGCGTCGAGGACGTCCCGATGCCGTCGCCCGGCGGCCGGGCAGGTGCGGGTGCAAGGTCGCCGCGACGTCGGTCAACCTCAGCGACTGGGAGTGCCTGCGCGGGTCGCCGGCGTACGCGCGGATCGGCGGGCTGCGCTCCCCGGCGCACCGGACGCTCGGATCGGACATCGCGGGCGTGGTCGACGAGGTCGGGGAAGGGGTCACCCGGTTCCGGCTCGGTGACGAGGTGTACGGCGACAACCTGGCGCTGAAGGGCGGCTTCGCGGAGTACGCGATCGCGCCGGAGTCGGCGCTCGCTCACAAGCCGGCCGAGCTCACGTTCGCCGAGGCGTCGACCATCCCGCAGGCGGGCGCGATCGCCCTGCAGGGAACGGACGGGCCGCGGCGGGGAGCCGGGTGCTGATCAACGGCGCCGGCGGCGGATCGGGCTCGTTCGCGATCCAGCTCGCCAAGCGGCGCGGCGCTCACGTCACCGGCGTCGACAACGCCGCCAAGCAGGACTTCATGCGGTCGGTCGGCGCGGACGAGGTGATCGACTACCGCCGCGACGACTTCACCCGTCCGGCCGCCCGTACGACCTGATCCTGGATCTGGTCGCGCCCGGTCGGTGTTCGCCTACCGCCGCGCGCTGGCACCCGGCGGCAGCTACCGGTGCGTCGGCGGATCGGTGCGCACGCTGCTGCGCGTGCTCACCGCCGGTTGGGTGGTCGGGCTGGCTCACCGGCCGCTCGATCGGCGTGCTCGCCGTGAAGGAGGGCCCGGCCCACTTCGAGCCGCTGGCCGACCTCTGCGTCAGCGGCGACGTGTCGATCCACATCGACCGCACCTTCGCCCTCGACGAGGTCCCCGCCGCGCTGGCTCGCGTCGGTGAGGGACGGGCCCTCGGCAAGGTCGTCGTCCAGATCTAGCGGGCGGCCGTAGGATTTCGTCATGCCTGAAGCGCACGACCACCCGATCGCCTACACCGCACTCCAGCCGGGCACGCCGGTGCAGACGAGCGACGGGCACCACTTCGCCGCGGTCGAGGCCGTTCTGGTCGACGAGCTCGTCTCGGTGTTCGACGGCATCGTCGTCGAGACGGCGGACGGTCGTCGGTTCGTCGACGCGGACCAGATCGCCTCGATCTTCACCAGCCATGTCCGCACGACCCTGTCCAGGGAGCAGGCGGCGAACCTTCCGCCGCCCGACGGGTCGACCCTGATCCACATCAAGCCGCCAAGGTCGGCGGCCGCCCGGTTGGGCCGCATGTTCGGTCGACGGAAGAGATAGCGCCGCTGCGCGCTCTCAAACCGGGCCTCCGCACCTGGGCAGGTCCGTTGCCGGGGCCTGTAGAAGATCGTGAAAGAATTCCTGGTCGAAGGTGTCGAATCCAGCTGTTCGCCCCGACGACAGGGTGAAAGGCAAGTTCCGCACCACCCGAAGCCCCAGGAGGCCCCCATGAAGTACATGCTGCTGCTCCGCCACGAACCCGACGCCGGCCCGGCCGAGGGCACCCCCGAGTTCGACGCCGAGATGGCGAAGTGGGGCGAGCTCATGGGCGAGCTCGGCGGGTCCGGCGCGATGGTCGCCGCCCACGGCCTCGACACCGAGGCCACCGCCACCACCGTCCGCATCCGCGACGGCGAGGCGCTCGTCACCGACGGCCCGTTCGCCGAGACGAAGGAGTCGTTCTTCAGCTACATCATCATCGACGTCGCCGACCTCGACGCCGCCCTCGGCTGGGCCAAGCGGATGCCGAACGTGACCTACGGCTCGGTCGAGGTCCGGCCGCTGTCCAGCCACGAGCAGGACGCCTGAGCCTTGGCGACGCGGACGCCGCACCTGGCCATCGAGCGGGCGTACCGCGAGGAGTGGACCACGCTCCTCGCGACGCTCGCCGGCCAGGTGGGCGGCGACATCGGCCTGGCCGAGGAGGCCGTCGCCGACGCCTTCGCCGCCGCCGCGGCGGAGTGGCCCACGCCAGGGCGTCCCGGCCCGGCCCGGCGGCGTGGCTGACCACCGTCGCCCGGCGGCGGGCGATCGACGCCCTCCGCCGCGAGCCGCACCCGCACCGCCAACCAGGCCGCCCTCGAGCACCTGGAGCACTCGTGCGAGACGACGAACGACACCCGACCGGCGACGAGCACGGCCACGACCGCAGCGGCGTCGCCGACGACCGGCTCCGACTGCTCTTCACCTGCTGCCACCCCGCCCTCGCCCTCGAGGCGCGGGTGGCGCTCACCCTGCGGGCCGTCGGCGGCCTCGAGGTGGCCGAGGTCGCCCGGGCGTTCCTGACCACCGAGACGACGATGTACCAGCGCCTCGTGCGGGCCAAGCGCAAGATCAAGGCCGCCGGCATCCCCTACCGGGTCCCGGCCGACGACGAGCTCCCCGAGCGGCTCGGCGGCGTGCTCCACGTCCTCCACCTCGTCTACACCGAGGGCCACGTCGCCACCGCCGGCGACGACGCTGGTCCGGGCCGACCTGTGCGCGCGAGGCGATCCGCCTCGCCCGGCTGGTCGTCGAGCTGCTGCCCGACGAGGCCGAGGCCACGGCCTGCTCGCCCTGCTGCTGCTCACCGATGCCCGGCGCCCGGCCCGCACCGACGCCGACGGCGTGCCGGTCAGCCTGGAGGACCAGGACCGGGCCCGCTGGGACCGCGCCGCCATCGCCGAGGGCACGGCGTGCTCGACCACGCCCTCGGCCTCGGCCGCCCGGGCCCGTTCCAGGTGCAGGCGGCGATCGCCGCGCTCCACGCCGAGGCGCCGTCCTGGGACGCCACCGACTGGCCGCAGATCGCCGCGCTCTACGGCGAGCTGTACAGGCTCGCCCCGTCGCCGGTCGTCACGCTCAACCGGGCGGCCGCCCTCGCCCTCGCCGACGGCCCGCACGTCGGCCTGGCGCTGCTGGCCGACCCTCGACGGCGACGAGCGCCTCGAGCGCTACCAGCCGCTGCACGCCACCCGGGCCGAGCTCCTCGCCCGAGCCGGCGACCTCGACGGCGCCGCCGACCGCCTACCGCCGGGCGATCGACCTCACCCAGAACCCCGCCGAGCGCCGGGCGCTCGAGGCCCGGAGCCGGCGTACCCGTCGCGGGATAATCTGAGGCGTGTTCAACGTGATGTTCCTCGAACCCCGTATCCCGCCCAACACGGAAACGCGATCCGGATGGTCGCCGGGACC
>CAVUNB010000031.1:0-104961 GCA_963742685.1 uncultured Actinomycetota bacterium
ACCCTGCACCTGGTCGAACCCCTCGGTTTCGATCTGGCGGAACCACGGTTGAAGCGAGCGGGACTGGACTACCACGACCTGGCATCGGTGGTGGTGCACCCTGATCTCGGCGCCGCGCTGGGCAGCGCGGAGCTGGCCTCCTCGAGGGTGTTTGCCTTCACGGCGCACGCGAACCGCTGGTACACGGACATCGAGTTCCAGCCGGGCGACGTGCTGCTGTTCGGCCCGGAGCCGACCGGTTTGTCGGACGAGGTGTTGAGCAACGTGCGAGTCACAGAGCGACTCCGGATCCCGATGTTGAACGGTCGCAGGTCGCTGAACCTGTCCAACTCTGCGGCGGTGGTGACCTATGAGGCCTGGCGCCAACAAGGATTCCCCGGCGCCCGCTAGGTGTCAGTGTCCGGATGGACGCATGGCGACGCATACCACAGGCAGCCCCGATGTGGACCGGAAGTGGGCGCAATGTGGCAAGACTGTGGCGATCATGGACATACCTTCTTTTGAGGGGCGCTTGCCTCTCGCAGGATCGAGGTATCTATGCCGTCGCTTACGCGCCATCCACGCTACCCAGCATCCGGGATCCGCTGGGGCGAGAGTGATGCAGCCAGGTTTCGGCTGCCGCGCCCGCGCTCGTCAGCGGAGTGGGTCGAGTCCTCGCCCCAGGTCGAGCCGGTACCCCGGTCGCGATGGGCACCGCGACCCTCCTGGTTGGTCGTCGAGTTCATGTTGATCATGCTCGGGGCGTTCCTGCTCTACCGCTACCTCCTCGCTTCCTGACCGCGGGCTCGCCCGGGAGCGCTTCAGCCGATCGCGTGATTCTGCTGCGGGCTAGTGGTCTTCAGATCACTCCGGTGCGATGACGTAGGTGTCGATGCCCAGGGAGCAACCGAGCTCGGCAAGCCGACCAAGCGTCTGGGGCGACAAGTAGACCGCCGGGGTGGAGACCACTGCGCCCGTGGTGCCGTCAGGCTCAACCTGGATCGAGCCGTACATGGAGATCATCAGACCCACCTGGATGTCGAGACCCCACAGGGCACGCGCATCCGCGAGCTCAACCGCGACGGCCTCGAACTTGTCCAGAACCTCCTGGATCAGCAGCTCGGTGTCGGTCTCGAGTCGATCCGGCGTCTCGCAGATCCACGCGCTGAACGGACGGACCCGCCCGCTCTTCAGCACCTCGCCCTTCCGGTAGACCTTGGTCGGGGCGATACCGAGGTGGGCCGTGAACGCATCAGGATCGAAGTCGTCCGTCTCCGCCGCTGGGAAAGCCACCAGCTCTGCGCGCTGCTCGACTCGCATCTCGAAGGTCACGCGGCAAGACTGCCACGATCCGTGGCTGCCTCGGCAACGTCAGCCGGCGGAGTCATCGGGCGGATCGGGCAGGGTGGCATCGAGCATCGAGAGCTGCTCCGTGAGGTGGTGCCGCAGCTGGCTGCGGTGGTGGCTCTCCATCTGACGGAGCGTGGCGATCTGCGCCTCGACGGCCGCCTTCTCGTCGCCGAGCCGGGCGGCCTGCTCCTCCTTGGTGCGAGCCTGCTCCGCCGCGACCTGAGCCGCCTCCTTGCGACTGGCCTCCAGGATCGCATCGGCCTTTGCCCGGGCGTCGGTCACCAGCGACTCGGCCTCCGTCGTCGCGTCTTCGACGAGCCGGTCGGCGGTGGAGGCAGCCAGCTCCAGCAGCCGCGCAGCAGCGCTCGTCGGGGTCTCGTCGACCGGAGTCGGCGTGGCGGTCTTGCTCGGGCCTGGTTCGAAACTCTGCATGATTCCCCCATGTGGTTGCGTTGCGGCCCCGCCAGTGTGCGCGCCGCGTGCTCGACTTGCTGCCCAAATGCTCAAGTCCCCATCGATGGAGTCTCACGGCTGTGGGACGACGATACGGCTCGTCGAGGCCCACGGGATCACTGTCCTCGCGTCAGAGCCGGTCGGCCAGCTCGTCGAGCTGGGCTCCGATGGAGATCTGGCTCGAGACGGGAGGTGTCTGACACTCCGGGCGTAGCCTTGGGGGCATGAGCGACAACGACGACTTGTACGCCGAGATCCCATCCCTTGACGATCGGTCACGGCGCGCGCTCGAGACCGCCGGACAGTGGATCGGCGAAGACATCCAGGGTGTGGCGATCGGTGCCGGCGACGACGGGGAGCCGGTGCTGGTGGTCTACTCCCTCGACCCTGCCTCGGCAGCGGTGCGGTCCTTGCCGCCGGAGTGCGAGGGGCTGCCGGTGAGGGTGGAGACCGGAGACGCCTTCAGGACTGAAGACTGAAGGCATCCCCGGTCGCTCTGTCGATCACGGCCAGACGCGCACCTGGAGGGCGAGCTGGACCAGTGCGATCGGGTTCAGGATCGTCGCCACACTCGATCCGGCGAAGAGCAGCCCGACCGGGTTGTTCTCCAGGTCGAGCACCATCGAGCCGGAGTCACCTCCCGCCGACATGTTGCTGGTGACGATCTGGTTGCAGAACTTCGCCACGTTCCCGCCGCCGTAGTTGACGTTCACGGTGGCCCCGATGGCGGTCACTCGGCCGGTGGTGAAGTTCGTGGTTCGCCCGGTCTTCTTCAGGAGCATGCCGACGGCCGCCGCCTTCGCCGCGGTGGCCGGGTAGCCGTTCCAGTAGATGTCGCGGTCGATCAGGTGGAACGGCACCTCGGCGACTGCGGCGTCCACGAAGTTGCACGTCCCGTCGAACTTGATCGGCACGAACCTGGCCAGCCGGCCGATCACGTCCGCCGGTGCGGTCCCGCCGTCGAACGGGCCGGGCTGCAGGATCGGGTCGCCCACATTGGCGTTGTTCGAGTTCGCGAGCACGTGGTTGTTGCTCAGGATGTAGTAACGCGGCGGGATTCCCGGGACGGGGCTCAGGTCGTAGGCCCCCGCACCGATCGTCCCGGCGGTGATCTTGAAGTGCCCGACGCTGTAGCCCGGTCGGGCCGGGCGGATCCGCGTCGCCAGCGTGAGGGCGTCGACTTCCTGGGTCTCCATGAGCTTCTGGCTGCCGCCGGCGAACAGGTGGCCGACCTCGAGCACGTCGGTCGGCTTGCCGTCGACGGTCTTGGGGATGGTGTCCCCGCGACTGAGGAGGTCGGTCGGCATCTTCTGGCTGACCAGCACCATCACGCTCGGTGTCGCGGTCTGCTCGCCGTCCTTGATCTTGAGGCCGACGCCGACGCCGACCACGTTCTCCCTGCCGAGCAGGCCCTCCTCGGCCGACGCCTTCGACGAGGCCACGGCCATGAGCTCCTTCGGCACGGCGTCCGCCTGTGCCGCGAAAAGATCTTCGTTGTTCATATCCACTCCCGGACCAGCCCCAGGTCCTGGGCTCTCCCGGGACGTTTGCCGGGGCCTTTACTTTCAGAGCCGGTGAGGGCAGGCGCTGATACGAAGTAGCGGTAGTAGTGATGGTTACGTCCGCCTCAACCCGGCGGACCGCACGAGCGCACCACCGCAAGCGCGTGAGTGTGCGCATCCTCGCGAAGTCTGGAGTCGAGCCCGGCGAAGATCTCGCCCGCCTCGACGCCCGGCCAGTCGGCGGGAAGGTGCTCGAGGGGCAGGCCCGGGTCGAGGTAGGGCAACCGGCGCCAGGCGGTGAGCATCGGGACGTAGGCGGCGAACGCGTCGGCGGGCGGGAGCTGGATCCGGCGGCGGAAGGCCGGTCGCCACGACGTGCAGAAGGACGCGTAGAGCGAGGTGAGTGACGCGAGGTCCCACCACTCCCCGAGCCGCGCGGACACGTCGCCGGCGCCGAGGTAGTCGCCGCGGAAGAACTCGGTGTACGCCGTCAGGCCCGCGCGCGACAGGGCGCGCCGTGCGTCGTCGTACAAGGTTGCCGGCGCGACCCAGACGCCCGGCGCGGCGGTGCCGAAGCCGAGCCCGGCCAGGAGAGTGCGCAGCTCGTGGCGGCGTTCGCGCTCGGACTCCGGCACCGAGAAGACGAGGACCAGCCAGCCGTCGGCGGCGGTGGCTCGCGGCCGGTGCCAGATCCGTTCGTCGCCCTCGCGCAACAGCTCGAGCGAGTCGGCGGAGAGTGCGTAGCCCGCCTGGCCCGAACGCCGGGACGCCTCGAGCACGCCTCGCCGTTTCAGGCGCGAGACGGACGACCGCACTGCGGCCGAGTCGACGCCGAGGTCGGCCATCAGCGCGATGAGCGAGGCCACCGACAGCCAGTCGCCCTCCTCGCGCGCGTAGAGGCCGTACAGCGACAGGATCAGCTGCCGCGGCGGCGCGTCAGTCATCGGTGCGCAGCCGGAATCGCTGCAGCTTGCCGGTCGCCGTACGCGGCAGCTCGTCCACGAACTCGATCGCGCGGGGGTACTTGTACGGCGCGATCTCCGCCTTGGCGAAGTCCTGAAGCTCGCGGACCTTGGCCTCGGTGCCGAGCGCCGGGTCGGCCAGCACGACGAACGCCTTGACCAGCGCCCCGCGCGCCTCGTCGGGCACGCCGATGACCCCGCACTCCGCGACCTCGGGATGGCGCAACAATGCCTCCTCGACCTCCGGCGCCGCGATGTTGTAGCCGGACGAGACGATCATGTCGTCGCTGCGCGCCTGGTAGAAGAAGTAGCCGTCGGCGTCGCGGCTGAACGTGTCGCCGGTGATGTTCCAGCCGTCCCGGACGTAGACGCGCTGCCGCGGGTCGGAGAGGTAGCGGCACCCGGTCGGTCCCTTCACGGCGAGCCTCCCCGGCACCCCCGGCGCGGCCTCCGCCCCGGAAGCGTCGAGCACGGTCGCGACGTACCCCGGCACGGCCCGACCCGTCGACCCGGGCACGATGTCGTCGCCCGCCGCCGAGATGAAGATGTGCAGCATCTCGGTCGCGCCGATGCCGTCGATGATGCGCACACCGGTCGCGTCCAGGAACGCCTGCCAGGTCGCCGCCGGCAGGTGCTCCCCCGCCGAGACCGCGGCCGTCAGCGACGGCAGCTTCTCCCCCGCCGCGAGCATGGCCTTGTACGCCGTGGGCGCGGTGAAACAGGTCGTCACCCCGAAGTCCCGGATGATCGCGGCCAGCTCGGCCGGCGTCGCCTTCTCCACCAGCACGGTGGACGCCCCCGCGTGCAGCGGGAACAGCAGCACCCCGCCGAGCCCGAAGGTGAAGGCGAACGGCGGCGTCCCGGTGAAGACGTCGGCGGCGGTCGGTCGCAGCACGTGCCGGGAGAAGGTGTCGCAGATCGCCAGCACGTCGCGGTGGAAGTGCATCGTGGCCTTCGGCCGCCCGGTCGTGCCCGAGGTGAACGCCAGCAGCGCGACATCGTCCGACGACGTGGCGACGTCGTCGAAGGACGCCGGCTTGTCGGCGAGCAGCGCGGTCAGCTCGGAGTCGGGACCGAAGGTGACGACCTTGACGCTCAGGTCCGACGTGCCGTCGGTGAACCGCTCGTCGACCAGCGCGAGATCGAGCGATGCGATCTCGTGGACGGTGGCCAGCTCCCCGGCTCGCAGCAGCGGCATCGTGGTGACCGCGACCGCGCCGACCTTGAGCACCGCGAACCAGCAGGCGGTCAGCCACGGGTTGTTCGGCCCGCGGAGCAGCACCCGGTTGCCGGGCACGATGCCGAGATCGTCGACCAGGGCGTGCGCGACCCGGTTGGCGGCGGCCAGCAGGTCGGCGTACGACCAGGTCGCCGAACCCGGGGAGTGCAGGCACGGACGAGCTGCGCCGTGCACCGCGATGACGTCGTCCAGCAGCGCGGTGGCGCAGTTGAGCCGATCGGGGTAGTGCAGCTCCGGTAGCTCGAAGATCAGCTCGGGCCACTGGTCGGCGCGCGGCAGGTGGTCCCTGCAGAAGGTGTCGACATGGGCCGACGGCAGCAGCTCCATGCCGCCGAACGTATGGCCCCGATCCGACGACCGTCAAGAGTGCGACATACGACCGGGAGGTTTGCAGAAGAGTGCAGTGCATGTTCTCGGGGGTTACCGCACGCACTTTCGCGGCGCACGATGCCTGCATGCGCACTCTCGGGCGACTCCTGACCATGCTGTCCACGCTGCTCCTCACCGGCACGGTGCTGGGTCTCTCGTCCGGTACGGCGCACGCCGACTCGACCTGGAGCGGCACCCTCACCTCCTCCATCTCGCACCTGTCCGTGGCCGGCGAGGACCGCACCGGCTACGACCGCGACCTGTTCCGACACTGGGTGGACGCCGACGGCGACGGCTGCGACACCCGCAACGAGGTGCTGATCTCCGAGGCCGACGACGCACCGACGGTGGGTTCGGGCTGCAGCCTGACCGGCGGGCGCTGGTACTCCTACTACGAGGGCGCCTCCCAGACCTCGGCCTCCGCGCTCGACATCGATCACATGGTGGCGCTCGCCGAGGCGTGGGACTCGGGGGCCAAGGGCTGGTCGGCGTCCCGTCGCGAGGCCTACGCCAACGACCTCGGCGACAGCCGCGCACTGGTCGGCGTCACGGCCTCGCTCAACCGCAGCAAGGGCGACCAGGACGTCGCGGAGTGGATGCCGCCGATCAACCACTGCCGCTACATCACCGACTGGGTCGCCTCGAAGATCCGGTGGAGCCTGACCGTCGACTCCACCGAGCTGTCCGCGCTGCAGGACGTGGCAGCCGGCTGCACCAACTCCACCATCACCGTCACCGTGGTCTCCTGACGCTCACTGCTCGACGTCGGGCAGAGTCGCGTCGGCGAGGTGCTGGTAGTCCTTGGAGCCCACCCAGTCCCCGCCCCACTCCCAGCCGAGCCGGGCGAAGGCAGCGACGGGCAGCTCACCGGCCCTGATCACGCCAGCCGGCACGGGAGCGGTCGCGTGCCGGTCGAGACGGGCGAACGGGCGCCCGTTGGGCGGGTCGACGGACCCCCGCTGCACGTAGGGGTTCCGCACCGGGTTGATGTCGATGGCGGCACCGAAGGCGTGGGCCGACCAGTTCTGCTGGCCGGCCACGCGGCGGCAGTTGAAGCCGGAGGTGTTGTTCGCGGCCATGGACCGGTCGTCGTCACCGCCGTAGTCGTCGACCAGCCGCATCCGGGCGATCGGCCACCCGGCGGCGTACAGACGGCCGAAGGCACCGACGACGCCACGGGCGTAGCGCCGGTGCACGACCATCTCGCCGGTGCGGGCCTGCCCCTCGAAGTTGCGGTAGGTCATCCGCAGGTAGCGAAGGTCGCGCAGCGGCACCGGGCAGCCCGGACCGTGGCTCGTGCTCATCCGTTCGGCAAGGGCAGCACCGATGGGCCGGATGGAGGATGCGTACGGCGGATCGGCGGCCTGCGCCTCACCCCGGCCGACACCCAGGCCGGTGCACTGCTGCAGGTCTCGCCACGCGCCGACCGCTGAACCACGGGCGCCGCCGGTCACCGGGCGGGGTCGCCCGCCGGCCGCGATCCGCGCCGGGACCCACTCCTCGCCGACGACCCCGTCCGCGGTGACCCGCAGCTCCAGGACACCCGTGTCCGGCTGGCGGTCGTGGTACCAGACGAAGTTGCCCAGCCCGTAGTTCACGTAGGTGGCGCCCGACCAGCCGGACCCGCCCAGCACGTGTGCGTGGCTGCCGACCACGACGTCGGCCCCGGCCTCGGCGAGCTGGCTGCCCAGCGTGCGCTGTTGCTGCGTGGGGCACGACTGGTACTCCCGGCCCCAGTGCAGGTAGACGACGACCACGTCGTCGGCTGCGGCCGAGGCTCGGACCGCGTCGAGGAGCGCGGCCGGGCGACTTTGGCGGGCGGCCGCTGCCCCGGGGTTGTCGGGGCCGGCCGCCCACACGTCGCTGCTGCCCTCCCGGAAGGCGGTGTCGGCGGCGAGGAAGGCGACATCCACACCACGCACGGACACGCGGTGGGGCGCGAACGCCTCGGTCTCGTTGCGACCGATGCCGATGACGTCCACCGGACTGTCTCGTGCAGCGGCCAGGGTGTCCGCGAGCCCCACCTCGCCGAAGTCGCCGACGTGGTTGTTGGCCATGCTCACCACGTCGACGCCCGCGGCATCGAGCGCCTCCAGAGACCGATCCGACGTGCGGAAGTAGTAGCGGTCGTCGGCGTCCTCGAGCTCCTTGGGAGAGCGTCGCCCGCGCTCGGTGATCGCCGACTCGAGGTTGAGCATCGCCACGTCTGCACTGCGCAAGGTGGCCGCGATGGGTCCCAGTGCTCCCTTCGGCCGGCGCAGGAGCCGGGCGAGGTGGGCCTCGAAGTGCACGTCCCCGGCGAAGGCGAGGGTGACCTCGCCGACCACCTGGTCGGTGGTCGCGCGTCCCGCTCGGGGGTGGCTCGTCGGACGTGCCCGGGCCCGAGGACGTGCACGCGACCAGCGTGAGAGCGAGCGCCGCCAGCACCACCGTCCGTGCCGCCGTGACTGCCACGCCCGCTCCCACCGCTCGGTCCTTGCCCCGATTGTGCCCCGCGGGTTCAGCGGCTGCCGCGCGCGGCCTCCTCGACGTACACCGTGCCGCCCAGCTCGACGAACTCGGCCGACTTCTCCTTCATGCCGGCCTCCGGATCCAACCCCGACCCGAACCGCTCGCGCACGTCCTGGCTGATCTTCATCGAGCAGAACTTGGGTCCGCACATCGAGCAGAAGTGCGCGGTCTTCGCGCCCTCCGCCGGCAGCGTCTCGTCGTGGAAGGACTCCGCGGTCGGCGGGTCGAGGGACAGCGCGAACTGGTCGCGCCAGCGGAACTCGAACCGTGCCTTCGACAGGGCGTCGTCCCAGTCCCGAGCGCCCGGATGTCCCTTGGCGACGTCGGCGGAGTGCGCGGCCAGCTTGTAGGTGATGACCCCGGTCTTGACGTCGTCGCGGTTGGGCAGGCCGAGGTGCTCCTTGGGCGTGACGTAGCAGAGCATCGCCGTGCCGTGCATGGCGATCGCGGCCGCACCGATGGCGCTGGTGATGTGGTCGTAGCCGGGCGCGATGTCGGTGGCCAGCGGGCCGAGCGTGTAGAACGGCGCGCCGTGGCACCACTCCTGCTGGAGCCGCACGTTCTCCTCGACCAGGTGCAGCGGCACGTGCCCCGGCCCCTCGACCATGACCTGCACGTCGTGCGTCCAGGCCCGCTCGGTCAGCTCCGCCAGGGTCCGCAGCTCCGCGAACTGGGCCGCGTCGTTGGCGTCGGCCACCGACCCCGGCCGCAGGCCGTCGCCGAGGCTGAAGGAGACGTCGTACGCCGCGAAGATCTCGCACAGCTCGTCGAAGTGCGTGTAGAGGAAGTTCTCCTCGTGGTGGGCCAGGCACCAGCCGGCCATGATCGACCCTCCCCGCGACACGATGCCGGTGACCCGGTCGGCCGTGAGCGGGACGTAGCGCAGCAGCACGCCGGCGTGGATCGTCATGTAGTCGACGCCCTGCTCGCACTGCTCGATCACGGTGTCCCTGAAAATGGGCCAGGTGAGCTTGTCGGCTTCGCCGTCGACCTTCTCCAGCGCCTGGTAGAGGGGCACGGTGCCGATCGGGACCGGGCTGTTGCGCACGATCCACTCTCGCGTGGTGTGGATGTCGTCGCCGGTGGAGAGGTCCATGACGGTGTCGGCTCCCCAGGTCACCGCCCACGTGAGCTTGTCGACCTCCTCGGCGATCGAGCTGGTGACCGCGCTGTTGCCGATGTTGGCGTTGACCTTCACCAGGAAGCGCTTGCCGATGATCATCGGCTCGCACTCGGGGTGATTGACGTTGGCGGGGATGATCGCCCGGCCCGCGGCCACCTCGGAGCGCACGAGCTCGACGTCGCAGTCCTCCCGCGCTGCGGCGTACGCCATCTCCGGCGTGACGAGACCCCGGCGGGCGTAGTGCATCTGGCTGAGGTTGTGGCCGGCCTTCGCCCGGCGCGGAGCACGCCTCGCGCCGCGCCACTCCTCCTGCGCCTCGCCGCGCCGTACAGCCGAACGGCCGTTGTCCAGGAGCTGGGTCTCGCGCCCGGCATAACTCTCGGTGTCGCCGCGTTCCTCGATCCAGGTCGTACGGCGACCGGGCAGGCCGACCTCGGGATCCGAGCCGGGGCCGGTCGTGCAGTAGCGGTCGAACGTCTCGCCGTTGGTGAGGGTGACCCGGGTGACGGGCACCTCCCACTCGCCGGTCGCGACGCGCTGGTGTGCGGGGTGGACACTCATGCGATTTCCTCCTGCTGGTTGGGGATCCTGCTGGTTGGGACTGTGTGGGCGATGGGGCCGCGGCCGCGGCCGAGGCGCCAGCCGCTGCTGGTGTCGAGCTGGCCTGCGACGTACGACGCGGCGCGTAGACACGCGGACACAAGTGCGACGGCCGTCAGGTCCGCAGGCGTGCGGCCGGCGTCCCGGTGGGCGGCCAGGGCGCTGGCGAAGGTGCACCCCGTGCCGTGGTCGGCGGTGGTCGGGACGGCGGGATGCGACACCGGCTGGGCGACACCGCCGGGCAGGCAGACCCAGTCGGTGCAGGTCGCCACCTGCTCGCCCGGCCGCCATGAAGGACCACCGGTGAGAACCACGGCGCAGCCGAGGTCAGCCAGTCGGGCGGCGAGGTCGGCGGGCTTCCCGTCGTGCCCGGTGAGGGCGCGGGCCTCGTCGAAGTTGGGGGTCGCGACGAGGGCCTGCGGCAGCAGCCGCTGGACGTAGGCGTCGACCACCGACCGGCCGCCCAGGACGGCGCCGCTCGTCGCTGTGAGGACCGGGTCGACGACGAGCGGCAGGTGGCCGAGCCGGTCGGCGACGAGCGCGACCACCGCCGGCGTGCCGAGCATGCCGGTCTTCACGACCGCCACCGGCAGGTCGCCGAGGACGGCGCTGAGCTGGGCGTCGACCACGTCGATCGGCACCTCGTGCACGGCACGGACTCCGGTGGTGTCCTGCGCGGTGACGGCCGTGACGACGCAAGTGCCGTGGCAGCCGTGGTGTCCGATCGCGGCGAGGTCGGCCGCGATCCCGGCGGCTCCCCCGGAGTCGGTGCCGGCGACGGTGAGGACCACAGGCGGCGACGTCATCGCAGCGCGTCCAGCAGCTCGGCCACGACCGCGGCGGGATCGTGCGCGCGCATCACCGCGCCCATCACCGCGACCCCGTGCGCTCCGGCCGCGACGGCGTCGGCGGCGTTGTGGGGACCGACCCCGCTCAGGGCCAGCACCGGGATCTGGTGGCCGGCGATATCGGTCGTTGCGAGGAGGGATCGCTGGCCCGGCTTGCTCGCGCTGGCGGCGTACGGCGACAGCGTGACCCACGAGGCACCCTCGGCCGCCGCCCGATCCACCGCTTCGCGCGAGTGGCACGAGCGCCCCCACCAACCGTCCCCGGGAGCCGGTTGGTGGGCGGCGAGGTGCCGGCCGCGTGCCGCATCGTCGGCGAAGCGCGACGAGATGACCGTGAGCAACGGGATCGCGGCGAGCTCGAGCACCAGTGCGTGGCGGGCGGCCGGGGCGAGATCGTGTTCGCGCACGACCACTGCCTCGAGTCCGGCGTCCGCGCACTCGGAGACCGTCCGGATCAGGCCGCGTCCCAGCGACAGCTGCGAGCGGTCGGTCAGCAGCACCAGGCGCGGGATCACGAGACCCTCCCCGCCAGTGGGCTCGCCGACCGGGCGGCGGCCCGGCGCGGGATCCGGCCGGCCTGATGGGCGGCGCGGCCGGCCTCGACCGCGAGGCGCAGCGCACCGGCCATCGCGACCGGGTCGTCGGCCCGCGTGACCGCGCTGGCGGCGAGCACCGCGGCGCAGCCCAGCTCCATGGCCAGGGCGGCGTCGGAGGCGGTGCCGATGCCCGCGTCCAGCACGACCGGGACGTCGACGGCGTTCACCACCGCCTCGATCGCGTGCGGGTCGAGCACGCCCAGCCCGGAGCCGATCGGCGAACCCAGCGGCATCACGGCCGCGCAGCCGACGTCGACGAGACGCCGGGCCAGCACCGGGTCGGCGGGTGCGTAGGGCAGCACGACGAAGCCCTCGGCCACCAGCGTCGCGGCGGCCTCGAGGAGCTCGACCGCGTCCGGGAGCAGCGAACGTTCGTCGCCCACCACCTCGAGCTTGACCCAGCTCGTGCCGAGGGCCTCGCGGGCCAGCCGGGCGGTGTGGACGGCCTCTCCGGCGGAGAGGCAGCCGGCGGTGTTGGGCAGCACCCTGGCGCCCACATCACGCAGGACGCCGAGCAGTCCGCCGGGAGCATTTCCGGACGTACGCCGCATGCTGACCGTCACCAGCGCCGGGCGCGCGGCCTCGAGCACCGGCCGCACCAGGTCGGGCCGCGGCAGCCCGCCGGTGCCGAGGAGGAGTCGCGAGGAAAGCGTCTCGCCTGCGATCACGAGGGGGCTCATCCGCCCGCCACCGCCTCGACGACCTCGACCGTGTCGCCGTCGGTCACGAGGTGGGTGGAATGTGCCGAGCGCGGCACCACCTCGTCGTTCACGGCGACGGCATGGCCGCCCGGCAGATCGCCGAGCAGCAACGAAAGAGTCGGGGCGGCAGTCTCCACAACTGCTCCGTTGAGCGTGATCAACATCAGTCCTCCTGGAGGAATCGGCGGGGATCGAGCGCAGGATCGGGGGCGGCGCCTTCGACCGCGTCGGCCAGCAGTCGCGCGGTCAACGGAGCGAGCAGCACGCCGTGCCGGAAGTGCCCGGCCGCCAGGAAGGTCCCGGGGTCTCCCGTCGGGCCGACGAGTGGGCGGTTGTCCGGTGTGCCGGGGCGGTCGCGTGCGAGCGCCTCGCACAGCTCGGCCCGGTCGAGGCCGGGCACGAGTTCCGTAGCCGCGTCCAGAAGGCGGCGTACGCCACCGGCAGTCACCACCGGCGGCCCGTCGTGCTCCTCCGACGTGGCGCCGACGACCACCTCGCCGCCGGGCCGCGGCACGACGTACACCGGCTCGCCGCGCACCCAACCCCGCACCACGCGAGACAGGCCCACGTCCCCGCGGAGGCGCAGGATCTCGCCGCGCACACCGCGAACCAGATGTCCGTACGGCGCCGGCAGCCGCGATCCGGTGGCGAGCACGGTCGCATCCGGCCGGACGGTGGGACACTGCGCGACGACGCGCGATCCGAGCCCGGTCAGCAGGGCATGGACGACGGCCCTGGGGTCGACCGCCCGGTCCTGCGCGAGGACGGCGGCCGCGGTGACGCGACCAAGGGCGGGATCCAGGGCGCGCGCCTGGCGGCTGTCAAGCAGCTCGACCTCCTCGCCGTGGCTGGCGAGGAGCGCCGCCTGGCGCTCGACCTCCTGGCGGTCACCCGCGTCGACCCCGACCAGCAGGGTGCCGGAGTCGTGCATGGGCACGGTCAGCGCTGCGGCGTACGACGGCCACAATCGGGCCGAGGCGACACAGAGCGCATGCAGGGCGTCCTCCCCGTGCCAGGCCTCGCTCGCCGGCGAGAGCATGCCGGCGGCGGCGTGGCTCGCGCCCGATCCCGGGGCGGGATCGACGACGGTGACGTCGTGCCCGCGTGCGACGAGCTCGGCCGCGCAGGCGAGCCCGACGATGCCGGCGCCGAGGACGTGCACGCGCATCAGCCGACCGCCGTCACGAGCTCCTTCGCGGCTGCTACTGGATCGGGATGTCGCCACAGCGCACCGATGACGGCGACGCCATGGGCACCCGCGTCGCGGCACTGCCGGGCGCCCACGGCATCGATGCCGCCGATGGCGATCAGGGGCAGCCGCCCCGCAGCCCGCGCGATCGCCTCGGGACCGAGCGGGTCCGGGAGGCCGGTCTTGCTGGACGTGGCGAAGACGGGCCCGAAGCCGGCATACGTCGCACCATCGGCAGCGGCTCGCTCGACAGCAGCAGCGTCTCGGCACGTGGCGCCGATGACGAGGTCGGGCGCGACGCGACGGGCATCGGCGACCGACAGGTCGTCGGCTCCGAGGTGCACGCCGTCCGCACCGGTGGCCAGCGCGACGTCGAGGCGGTCGTCGACGATGACGGTCGCACCTCCCGGCCGCACGGCGGCGAGCACGAGCCGCGTGAGCGCGACCAGCTCGCGGGTGGTGGCGTCCTTGTCGCGGACCTGGAAACCTGCGACACCGGCCGTGGCAAGGTCCTCGAGCAGGTCGAGGTCATCGGTCGCGGAGACCAGGCAGAAGAGACGGGCCAGAGGAAAACGGGACAGCATCGGATCGCTTCCTTCGCCGGCATTACCCGGATCAGGTGTAACGGTCGGAGCGGATTTCAGCTCCCTCTCAGCCCGCTGCCGCGAGCTCCCGTGGGGACGCGGACGACCGTAGCAGAGAGCAACGCTGTGGACAGCGACGCACGAGGGGGCGGATCCTGAAGGTCTCGGTCCAGACGATCGGAGGTGGCATGAGCGCACTCCCCCGTCCCGACCTGCCACCCGGAGCACACCGAGACCTCAACGACGCGCTTCACGACCTCCATCACCGCGCCGGCTGGCCCAGCCTCCGCCGGCTCGCCGCCGACGCCGGCTGCTCCCACACCACCGTCTCCAAGTCGTTCTCCTCGCCCGCACTGCCGAGCTGGGGCACGCTCGAGCTCCTCGTCGAGGCGATGTCCGGCGACACGCACGAGTTCCACAACCTCTGGCTTGCCGCCTCCAGCCCCACCAACGGCGCCCGACCGGCATCGCCGCGGATCGCCGGACGCAGGGCCGAGCTCGCCGCCGTACGACGTCATCTCGAGACCGGCACGGGCTTGCTCCTCGTCACCGGGGAGGCCGGCATCGGCAAGACGAAGCTCGTCACCACCGCCGCGCAGACCACGGCCAGCTTCGTCGCGACCGGGCACTGCCTCCCACTCTCCTCGGAGGCGCCGCTGATGCCCGTCGCCGAGTTGCTGCGCGAGGTGTACGCCGTGGACGGTGGCCGTTGGCTCGAGGACGCCCTGGCCGGCGCCTCGCCGTTCGTCGCACGCGCGCTGGGGCGGCTGCTTCCCGAGATCGAGGATGCGAGCGACGCGACCCGGGAGCGCGACAACGAGACGTCTCGGCAACGGCTGTTCGCCGCGTTGGGTACGGCGTTGGGAGGACTGTCGTCGGTTCGTCCGCTGGTCCTGCTCCTCGAGGACCTGCACTGGGCCGACGCGGCCACCCTCGACCTGCTGGAAACCCTTCTCGCTCGAGGCACAGGCGTGCCGATCCTGGGGACCTGGCGCACCGAGGACCCGTCAACCCCTGCCCCCGTGACCGAATGGCTCACCAGGGTTCGCCGCCTCTCCGGGTTCCACGAGCTCGCGCTCGATCCGCTGACCAAGGAGGAGACGGTCGAGCAGCTCACGCTGCTGATCGGTGCTGCGCCCGAGCCACACCTGGCCGAGAGCGTCCACGCGCGCAGCCTGGGACAGCCGCTGTTCACCGAACAGCTCGCGAACAGCAGCGGCTCCGGCGACGTCCTGCCGACCGTGCTGGCGGACCTGCTCGACGCCCGCATGGCCGGGCTCAACGACACGGCGTGGGCGATCGCCCGCGTCCTCGCGGTGGCAGACCGTCCCCTCACGCTCGAGCTGCTGCGTCAGGCCGTCGCGGTGCCCGCAGACCAGCTCACCGTGGGGCTCCGAGAACTGGACCGGCACCGGCTGCTGGCGTCGACCCGGATCTCCGATGACGCAGGCTTACGGCATCCGTTGCTTGCGGAGGCTGGGCGACGCCGCCTCGTGCCGGGAGAGGGCGCTGCGACGCACGCGACACTCGCCGATCTCCTCGGGGCTGAGCCGGGTGCGTCTCCGGCCGAGGTCGCCACGCACTGGCAGGGCGCCGGCGACGCCACCCGTGAGCTGGAGTGGCGGATCGCAGCGGCGCGCGCCTCACAGAAGAGATGGGCGGCCGGACCGGAGGCCGAGCAGTGGCTGCGGGCACTGGAGATCTGGCCCCCTTCATGCGCGAGCGCCGGCGACCCACCGCTGACCCGGTCAGACGCCTATGTCGCCGCGATGGACGCGCTCTTCGTGTCTCTCCAGTTCCTTCGGGCGGCCGCGATGAGTGACGAAGCAGGAGCGCTGTTCCCAAACGTCGAACCCCGGGTGCGTGCGGAGTTTCTGCGTCGCGCGGCAGTCTTCCGCGGAAATCGCGAAAGCTACGACGTTGGGCTCACGCTGATCGACGAGGCCATCGCGCTCCTCCGGACGTTGCCGCCCGGTGCCGCACTGATCGAGGCGCTGAACCACAAGCAGTACATCCTGATCCTAAGCGGGCGTTCCGACGAGGCGTTCACAGTCGCCCGCGAGGCAGCCCTGGCCGCCGAGAGCTTCGGCAACGTGTCCAGCCACCGACACCAGCTCGGCTGGGTGGCATGGCACGAAGGGATGACCGGTTCACTCGACGTGGCAGCCGAGACCATGGCGCGGTCCCGGGCACTGCTACCCCCCGGCACCGACCCGCCGGGGGACATCATGGAGGCAAGGCTCTGGACCGACGTCCTGCTGTGGTGCGGCGCCCCGTCCGAGGAGATCGAGGCAGCGGGTCGTGGGGGGCTCGCGATCGCGGCCGAGTGGGAGATCGAGGTCGAGAGCACCGTCCACTTACGTTTCAACATCGCGCTGGCACTGATCCGCGACGGGCGGGTGAGGGACGCCGCTGCCTGGGTCGATCCATGCACGGAAGAGCCGGTCGACCCCGAAGACACGGAGGCCCACTTGGCGCACGCCCTGCTTGACGCGATCCGAGGTCGCCTCGCGAGCGCCGAGACACTCGCCTCCGGATTGTGGGAGGAATGGCTTCCTACGGTGGCCTTCGACCTCGACTATGCACTGATCTACGCCACGATCGAGCTCTGGAACGACGCACCACGCCATGCGCTGGACCTCCTGCTGACTGCGCTCGACGCCGGGGTCGACACGGCGCTCCCGGTGTGCGTGCTCCCAGTGCTGGTGCTCGCCGCTCGCGCCGCAGCAGACTCTGTAAGCCCCGGGACCAAGGACTCCGCGAAGCTTGGTGAGGTCTTGGCCGACCTGCGTCGCCGAGCGTGTCCTGGCTTCGACTCGCAGCCGAACAACCGTGCCGCGCGGTCAATGGTGGCGACCTGGACCGCGGAGATGTCCAGGCTGAACGGGACGGAGACCATCGAGCAGTGGATGAAGGCCGCGGGCGAGTGGGACGTCGTCGGCCGCCCGCACGACGCGGCGTACTGCCGCTGGCGCGGAGCGCAGACCGCATTGCGTGACGGACAAGGCACGATCGCAGCTCGCCTGCTGAAGCGTGCGGCCGCCGACTCACGCGAGCACGTCCCGCTGTCCCGGGCCATCGCCACCAGCGCCGCGGGTGACACATGAGCGCACTCCCCCGTCCCGACCTGCCAGCCGGAGCCCACCGGGACCTCAACGACGCGCTGCACGAGCTCCATCACCAAGCCGGCTGGCCCTCCCTGCGAACCCTGGCCCGCGAGACAGGCGTCTCCCGCACCACCGTCTCCAAGACCTTCTCCTCCGCCGCACTTCCGACCTGGGGCACGCTCGAGCTACTCGTCGAGGCCGTGCACGGCGACGCTCGTACGTTCCACCAACTCTGGCTCAGTGCCTCGGCACCGACCGAGGGCTCGATTCCCACGACGCCACGGATTGCCGGACGCAAGGCCGAGCTCGCCGCCGTACGACGTCATCTCGAGGCCGGCACCGGCCTACTGCTCGTCACTGGCGAGGCAGGGATGGGCAAGACCGCTCTGGTGACCGCCGCAGCCGGCGGACTGGGCACGTTCGTTGCCACCGGTCACTGCCTGCCGCTCGCGACCGAGATACCACTGCTACCGGTCGCGGACGTCCTTCGCGATGTCATCGACGCACACCCGGACTGGTTCGACAGTGCCCTCGCCGCGTGCGCGCCGTACGTTGCAGCTTCCCTGGCTGTGCTGATCCCCGAGGCCGCGGCCTGGGCCCGCGACGTCCAGGTTCGGATCGACGACCGCCAACTGCTGTTCACTGCCGTCGACGCGGTTGTCCGGGCCTTGGCGGCCGACCGCCCCACAGCCCTTCTCGTGGAGGACTTCCACTGGGCCGACCCGGCCACCCTCGACCTGGTGGAGCACTTGCTCCGCCGTTGTCCGGTGCCCGTCGTCGGCACGTGGCGCGCCGGCGACGAGGCCACTCCCGCGCCGAGCGAGGAGTGGTTCACTCGCGTGCGACGCCTGCCGGGCACGACGGTGCTCGCGCTCAGCCCGCTCACCCGGGAGGAGACTGCCGAGCAGCTCCGGATGCTGGGAGCCGGGACCGAACGACTGGACACCATCCACGCGCGCAGCGAGGGGCAGCCCCTCTTCACCGAGCAGCTCGCAGCGCATCTCGACGACGGACCCGGCTTGCCCGACCTCCTCGCCGACCTGCTCGACCGCCGGTTGGCAGGCATTGTCGAGGAGTCCTGGGCCGTACTGCGGCTGCTCGGCGTCGCCGCGCGGCCACTGCGCCCCGAGCTGTTGGCCGCCGCGACCGGCCTGGCGCCGGAGGAGCTGACTGCCGAGCTGCGCAACCTGCAGGTCCGTCGGCTGCTCCGTCGTACCGAAGGTACGGTCGAGCTCCAGCACCCGTTGCTCGCCGAATCGGTGCAGCGCCGCCTCGTTCCCGGCGAGGACGCGTCGGCACACCGTGCCTTGGCCTTGACGATCGGGGACGCCCCCGACGCCGAGCCGGCCGAGGTCGCCGAGCACTGGCGTCGGGCTGGAGACACGAGGAATGAGATCGACTGGCGGCTCGCCGCCGCCCGGCGCGCCGCCGCGCGATTCGACCGCCGACAGGAGGCTGACCACTATCTCCGTGCCCTGGAGATCTGGCCCGATTCGCGCGGTGCAGTCGGCGACCCAGCGGTGACCCGAGCGGATGCCTACCTCGGGGCCATGGACGGGCTGCGCACCTCATTCCGGTGGGACCGCGCCGCCGAGCTGAGTGACGCCGCCGACCAAGCCCTCACCGACATCGACGCCCGAGTCCGCGCGGAACTCCTGTATCGCTCCGCCGATTATCGCAGTCAGCAGAGGGACCCGCGGTGGGCAGGGCACTGATCGAAGAGGCCCTGACGCTGTACGAGGACCTACCGGTATGCGAGGGAGTGGTGCGGGCACTGGACTGGCAGCACGGCTTGTTGACCTCGGTCGGGGACTTCGAGGGGGCTCGCGAATCGAGCCGGGCTTCGGTGGTGGCGGCTGAGCAGCTGGGGAACCCGATTCTGTGGCGCGACTGCCTCATGCGGGCCGCGTCGCAGGTCGCTCTCGACGGCGACCTCGACGACGGGTTGGCTCAGTTGCAGGGCGCCGCCATCAGGTCGGGCGCATTGAACGATCCTCTCGGCGACCTGAGGCAGGCCGTGTACGCCACTGACATGTTGTTGTCGTGCGGAGGTAGCACGGAGGACATCGTCGCCACCGGTGACGCGGGCCTGGCCATCGCCGGGGAGCACGACATCGACAACTACCAGGTCTTGTTGATCCGGTTCAACATCGCCTGCGCGCTACTCAACGCCGGGCGCGTCGCCGACGCCGCGAGCATCGTGTCGGCCGGGGACGAGGAGGCGGTCGACGTCGACTTCGACCGCCTGCCGTTGGACGCGGTGCGGGGCGTGATCGAGGCGAGGCGAGGCCGGCCCGAAGCTGGGCACGCCCGGATGCAGGCGATGTGTCGAGAGCTCGCCGAGCACATCGACACGGACATCGAGCTGCTGGCGATGGCCGGCGATGTCGGTTGCTGGGCGCGCGAGCCCAAACCCAGCCTGGAGCGGCTGATGCGCGGGCTAGACGGGCTGGCCGACTCCGCCCCGATGAGGCGGGTGACCCCGGGACTGGTGATCGCAGCCCGTTGTGCGGCCGATCTCGCGTCCTATGACAGCGATCGGCATTCCTGGCTGACGACCCTGCAGGAGCTGGCCGTCCGGGCAGGCATCCTGCACGGGGAGCACCTGGTGGACCGCTACCTGTCCGCCCTGGTCTCCACGTTCGGAGCGGAGATGTCACGGCTCGGGCACCGCGAACGGACCAGCGGCTGGGCGGACGCGGCCACGCAGTGGGACGGTCTGGGCCGGCCGCACGACTCGGCGTACTGCCGCTGGCGCGGAGCGCAGGTCGCACTGCGCGAGGGCCAGGGCACGGTGGCGGCTCGGCTGCTCAAGCGAGCGGCCACCGACTCTCGCGAGCACGTCCCCCTCAACCGGGCGATCGCGGCCACCGCACGTGGTGTCCGCTGACCGCCCGGCCAGGGGAACGATGTCCCGTCACGGCATGAAGTCCGTGACCCGTCCTGACGGGGCGGGCCGAGGCGCGCCGGCCTCGTCGGACGCGGCCTTCTTGAAGCGCCCGTCGGGGCACGTCGGCTGCGGGCCTTCGGCGTTGTTCCACGGCGACCGGACCATGAAGCACGGTCGGTCCCTGTTGCCGTCCTCCACCTTCGCGGTGGAGGGGGCCGTGGTGGTGATGGTGGTGACAACGGCTGCGGCGCCGACGACGGCGCCGATGCGTCGGAATGCTGTGCTGTTCATGGTGCTCTCCCCTGGGTATTTCCGCGGCTGGTGCCGGCGGGTTGTTGATCCCAGAGTTGGCCCGTCCGACCCCCGGTTGACGAGGGTTGACGGAAGTGGACAGCGGACTATCCGGTCATCTCATCGTCGGCCGCGGACAGCCATCGTTGTACGGCGATCGCGGCTGCCCGGCCCGCCCGGTTGGCCCCGAGCGTGCTGGCCGACGGTCCGTAGCCGACGAGCTGCACCCGCCGATCGCGGACGGCCGTGACGGCGCTCTGCACGGCAGCGCCCACCTCGAGCTGGATGCCGCCCTGGGGCGATCGCAGGTGCAGGGGTGCGAGGTGCCCGACCACGGGCCGGAAGCCGGTCGCCCAGAGGATGACGTCCACCGGCTCGAACGAGCCGTCGGACCACCGCACTCCCGCCGGTTCGATGCGGGCGAACATCGGGCGCCGCTGGTAGGCGCCGAGCCGCTCGGCCTCGCGCTCCTGCGGCCGCAACGACAGGCCGGTGACGCTCACGACGCTCGCCGGAGGGAGGCCGCGACGGACGCGGTCGGCGACCATCGTCACCGCCTGGAGGCCGACCTCCGGGTTGAACTCGTCCGTGCGCCATACCGGCTCCCGGCGAGTCACCCAGAGCGTGTCGGCGACCGGTGCGAGCTCACCGAGGAACTGCACGGCCGAGGCACCGCCGCCGACCACGAGCACGCGGTGGCCCGCGAAGTGCTCCGGGCCGGGGTAGTCGGCGGTGTGCAGCTGCTCGCCACCGAACGTCTCGATGCCCGAGTAGTGAGGGACGAAGGGCTGCGTCCAGGTCCCCGTCGCGTTGACCAGCGTCCGGGAGTGCCAGACGCGCTCGCCGGCGTGGACGACCAGCAAGCCATCCTCACTGGTGACGCTGTCCACCGTGACCGGCCGCAGGACCGGCAGCTCGAAGCGTCGCTCGTAGTCGGCGAAGTACGTCGGCACGACCGCGTTCGCCCGGGCGCTGGACCTGCTCGGCGCCAGCGCGTCGGGCAGGTCGGCGATGCCGTGCACGTCGTCCATGCCGAGCGAGTCCCAGCGGTGCTGCCAGGCGCCGCCGGGCGCGTGGTTGGCATCCAGCACCAGGTGCTCGATGCCTCGGCGCGCAGGTGGCGGGACGCGGAGAGCCCGGCCTGGCCGGCACCGATCACCAGAGAGTCGTAGACGTCCACACTCGGCCAACACGTCGGCCGTCGGCGATATGCCCGGCTCAGGCCACCACCAGCACCGGCGAGGCGGCCACCTCGAGGCGCACCCTGGTGCCGGGCTCGAGCTTCAGCGCATCGATGCTCGCCAGCTGGGCCACGACCATGGTGCCGTCGGCGAGCGTGCAGGTGACCCGGGACAGCGGACCCAGGAACATCACCGTCGTGACCGTGACCTGACCGTCGGGATCGGCGATCACCGAGACCGCCTCGGGCCGGACGAGGGCATGGCCCTCGCCGGACGTCGACCCCTCGAGCACCGGGACGTCGCGGCCGAAGACCGAGGCGACACCGTCCCTGACGTGCGCGGGCAGCCGGTTGCTGAGGCCGACGAACTCGCCGACGAACTGCGTCGCGGGCGAGGAGTAGAGCTCGGCCGGGGGCGCGAGCTGCTCGAGCCGCCCCGCGTTCATGACGCCGACGCGGTCGGCGACCGCGAGCGCCTCCTCCTGGTCGTGCGTGACGAACAGGGTCGTGGTGCCGACCTCGATCTGGACGCGGCGGATCTCGTCGCGCAGCTGCACGCGCACCTTGGCGTCGAGGGCCGAGAGCGGCTCGTCGAGCAGGAGGACCGACGGCTCGATCGCGAGCGCCCGGGCGAGGGCGACGCGCTGCTGCTGGCCGCCGGAGAGCTGGTGGGCGTAGCGGTCGGCGTGCTCGCCGAGGCCGACCAGGTCGAGCATGTCGCCGGCCCGCTTGCGGCGGGCAGCGCCGTCGCGACCGCGCAGCTTGAGGCCGAAGGCGACGTTGTCGACGACCGTCAGGTGCGGGAAGAGGCTGTAGGCCTGGAAGACCATCCCCATGTCGCGCTTGTTGGCGGGCACCCGGGTGAGGTCCTTGCCGCCGACCTCGACGCTGCCGGAGGTCGCCTGGTCGAGGCCGGCCAGGATGCGCAGCGCCGTGGTCTTGCCGCAGCCCGACGGGCCGAGCAGGGCCACGAGCTCGCCGGGCGCGAGGTGGAGGTGAGCCCGTCGAGCGCGCGCACCGAGCCGTAGACGCGGGTCAGGTCCGTCAGCTCGACGGCGAGCCCGGCCTCGGTCTGCCGTGGTCGTCATTCCTGTCACTCCTCCGACGTCGATGGTCTTGGTGCGGTTGAAGAACGACAGCGCGAGCAGCAGCAGCGACACGAAGACGATCGAGGCGAAGGCGCCCGCCATCGCCGTCGACGTGTCGGACCTGTTGATGGCCGGCGAACCTGACGGGCAACGTGTCGTAGTGCAGCAGCGAGGCGAAGACGTACTCGCCCAGCACCAGCGCGATCGCGATGAACGCCGCGCCGAGGATCCCGCTGATGATGTTGGGCATCACGATCCGGGTGATCACCGTGATCCAGCCCGGCCCCCAGCGAGCGGGCGGCCTCGGCCAGCGTGGTCACGTCGATGGCCTGGAGGGCCGAGTCGATCGAGCGGTAGGAGTAGGGCAGCACCAGCACGACGTACGCGAAGGTCGAGCACGAACGCCGAGTCGCCCAGCAGGTAGTTCACCCATGTGTAGACGTTGGTGATGCCGACCACGATCACGAGCGGCGGGACGGTGAGCGGCAGCAGGCACAGGAACTCGACGACGCGCGACAGCTCGGGCACCCGCAACCGCACCCAGATCATCGTCGGCACCAGCAGCAGGACCATCAGCAGCACGGTGAACAGCGCCAGCAGCAGCGAGGCGACGATAGCGCTGCGCAGGTCCTCGTCCTGCGACAGGTTCACGAAGGGCTGCACCGCAGGCTGCCTTCTCGGAGCCCTTGCCCTGGACGCTGAAGTTCAGCATCGAGATCAGCGGCAGCGAAGAAGTACGCCGCGAACGCGACCATCAACACCGCGCGGAAGATCGCTGAAGCCGCGACCCGTGCGCCCGATCACCGCAACCACCTCGACGTACGCCGCAGCAGCAGCGCGTAGAGGCCCATCACGATCGCGACCACGACGATCATCTCGATCGCCAGCGCGAAGCCGAGGTTCTGCTGGCCGAGAAGCACCTCGCTGGTGAGCGCGGCGCGGATCAGCAGCGGAACGATCGGGTTGCCCTGGCTGACCAGGATCGCCGCGGTCGCGTAGGCCGCGAACGCGTTGGCGAACAGCAGCAGCACCGAGCCGAGGAAGGCGGGAGTGAGCAGCGGGATGCCGACCATCCGCCAGTACTGCGTCGTGCTGGCACCGAGGTTCACGGCAGCCTCGCGCAGCTGCGGCCGCAAGCCCTCGAGCGCGGGCATGAAGACGATGACCATCAGCGGCACCTGGAAGTAGGTGTAGACGAGGATCAGGCCGTTGAGCCCGTAGAGCCAGCCCGATCCGTAGATGTCGATGCCGGGCCATGACCTTGAGCGCCTCGGTGAGCAACCCCGAGAACCCGAGCAGGGAGATCCAGGCGAAGGCGAGCGTGACGCCGCCGAACTGCGCCAGCACGCCCGCGACCGACAGCGTCGCCCGCCGGAGCAGGCTGCGCGGTCCGAGGCTGACGATCAGGTAGGCGAGCACGGCGCCGAGGACGCCGCCGAGGAGGGCGGTCGTTCAACGACAGGACCACGCTCTTCCTCAGCGTGTCCAGGCGCGGCCGACGACCACAGCGCCTCGATGTTGCCCATCGTGAAGCCGCCGGTCTCCGTCCTGGAACGCGCCGATGATGACCGTGATCGTCGGCACCAGCAGGAAGACCGCCAGGAAGCCGAAGAACGGGAGCAGGCGCCGAGGACCGGCCGAGGGCGACCCGCCGGCCGGTGCCTGCGCGCTGGACGCTGGTCGCGCTCAGCTGATGACCTTCGCCCAGTTTCGGCGAGGTACTCGCGGCCTCGTGGTCTGCTCGTCGGTCGGGATGACCGGGGTGCCGGCGACCTCGGGCAGCGCGCCCCAGAGCGCCTCGTCGATGGTGCCGGCCTCGGCCATCGCGTCACCGCGGACCGGACGGGCGCCACCCTTGAGCCAGAGGTTCTGGCCCTCGTCGCTGTAGAGGAACTCCTGCCACAGCCGGGCGGCCGCGGGGTGCGGTGCGTCGGCGTTGATCGCCTGGAAGTAGTAGCCGGCGACGACGGCGCCTCCGAGGGGACGACCGTCTTCCAGGTGTCGACGTTGGCGGCAGCGGCGGCGCCCAGGTAGTCCCAGTCGATGACGACCGGGGTCTGGCCCGACTCGATGGTCGCCGGAGTCGGGGTCGACGGGCAGGAAGTTGCCGGCCTTCTTCAGGTCGCCGAAGAAGTCGACACCGGGCGCGATGTCGTCGGCCGAGCCACCGTTGGCGATGGCCGCCATCATCACGCCACTGAACGCGGCGCCGGCCTGGGTCGGGTCACCGTTGAGAGCGACCTCGCCCTTGAACTCCGGCTTGAGCAGGTCGTCGACCGAGGTCACGTCGGGGACCTTGGCGGAGTCGTAGCCGATGGCCATGTAGCCGCCGTAGTCGTTGACCCAGGCGCCGTCCGCGTCCTTGAACTCGGCGGGGATGTCGTCCCAGGTCTCGACCTGGTAGGGCGCGAACATGTCGGTGTTGGCGAGGGCGACCGACTGGCCGAGGTCGAAGACGTCGGGAGCGCGGTCGGTGCCGGCGAGGTCGTTGGCGGCGTTGATCTCGTCCTGGCTGGCCCCGTCGGGCTGGTCGGAGTTGACCTCGATGTCGTACTTCTCCTCGAAGGTCGAGATCATCTCGCCGTAGTTGGCCCAGTCGGGCGGCAGCGCGATGACGTTGAGCTTGCCCTCCTCCTGCGCGGCCTTCGACGAGCTCGTCCAGGCCACCGAAGTCTCGGCCGAGGTGGCGGTAGCGGCGTCGATGCCGCTGTGCGCCGTGGTGGTGTCGGCCTCCTTCTCGGGCGCCGCGCAGGCCGCCAGGGAGACGATCGTGGCCAGGGCGGCCAAGGAAGCGAGGCTCTTGCGGATGTTCACTGGGACCTCCAAGGGGTTGCCGTCAATCAGACGACTGGGTCAGATGTGCCGCGCGGAGCCTCGTGGTCGACCCCGCCCAACAGGCGACGGGGAGACGGCCGCTCGACGTCAGGTCGATGAAGCCCGGGGGCCGGTCGAACCGATCCGGCCTCACGGCGTACTCTGAGCCTTCGTGAGCGAAGCTGAATTCCGTTACTCCGACCTCCTCCCGACCGGCACCGACGACACGCCGTACCGTCTGATCACGAGCGATGGCGTGTCTACCTCGAGGTGGACGGGCAGACGTTCCTCAAGGTGGCGCCGCGAGGCGATCCAGCAGCTCACCGCTGAGGCGATGCACGACATCAGCCACTACCTGCGGCCCGCGCACCTCGCCCAGCTGCGCAAGATCATCGACGACCCCGAGGCCTCGGGCAACGACCGCTTCGTCGCGCTCGACCTGCTCAAGAACGTCAACATCTCCGCCGGCGGCGTGCTGCCGATGTGCCAGGACACCGGCACCGCGATCGTGATGGGCAAGAAGTCCGAGGGCGTGCTCACCGGCGCCGACGACGGCGAGGCGATCGCGAGGGGCGTGTACGACGCCTACACCAAGCTCAACCTGCGCTACTCGCAGCTCGCGCCGCTGACGACGTTCGAGGAGAAGAACACCGGCACCAACCTGCCGGCCCAGATCGAGATCTACTCCACCGCGCAGGGGCCGAAGGGTCCGGAGTACAAGTTCCTCTTCATGGCGAAGGGCGGCGGCTCGGCCAACAAGTCGTTCCTGTTCCAGGAGACCAAGGCGATCCTCAACCCGGAGCGGATGCTGAGCTTCCTCGACGAGAAGATCCGCTCACTCGGGACGGCCGCGTGCCCGCCGTACCACCTGGCCGTCGTCATCGGCGGGACGCGCGCGGAGTTCGCGCTGAAGACCGCGAAGTACGCCTCGGCGCACTACCTCGACAACCTGCCGACCGTCCGGGTCGATGGACGCACACGGCTTCCGCGACCTCGAGCTCGAGGAGGAGGTCTTCAAGCTGACGCAGTCCTTCGGCATCGGCGCGCAGTTCGGCGGCAAGTACTTCTGCCACGACGTCCGGGTCGTTCGACTCCCCCGCCACGGCGCCTCCTGCCCGGTCGCGATCGCCGTGTCGTGCTCGGCCGACCGCCAGGCGCTCGGCAAGATCACCGCCGAGGGCGTCTTCCTCGAGCAGCTCGAGACCGACCCCGCGCACTACATGCCCGACGCCGGCGTCTCCGACGAGATCTCGTCGCGGCGAGGTGGTGCAGATCGACCTCAACCAGCCGATGGCCGTCGATCCTGGCCGAGCTGTCGAAGCACCCCGTCAAGACGCGGCTGTCGCTGACCGGCCCGCTCGTCGTGGCCCGCGACATCGCGCACGCCAAGATCAAGGAGCGCCTCGACGCGGGCGAGGAGATGCCGTCCTACCTCCGCGACCACCCGGTCTACTACGCCGGCCCGGCGAAGACGCCCGCCGGCATGGCGTCCGGGTCGTTCGGCCCGACCACGGCCGGTCGGATGGATTCGTACGTCGAGCAGTTCCAGGCCGCGGGTGGGTCGATGGTGATGCTCGCCAAGGGCAATCGCTCCAAGCAGGTCACCCAGGCGTGCGACGCCCACGGCGGCTTCTACCTCGGCTCGATCGGCGGCCCGGCCGCCCGGCTCGCGCAGGACTGCATCAGCGCGGTGTCGGTGCTGGAGTACGAAGAGCTCGGGATGGAGGCGGTCTGGAAGATCGAGGTCGAGGACTTCCCCGCCTTCATCGTGGTCGACGACAAGGGCAACGACTTCTTCACCGACCCGTCCGGCGCCGTGAACGTGCCCATCACGGGGATCCGGGTGCGCTCCGCGGAGTGACGGAACGTTGCTCCTCGGTCGTCCGTTGACTGGGGAACCCCAGGAGGACATCTGATGAAGTGCCCCACTGACGGCACCACCCTGACCATGAGCGAGCGCGGCGGTATCGAGATCGACTACTGCCCCGAGTGCCGCGGCGTATGGCTCGACCGCGGCGAGCTCGACAAGATCATCGAGCGGTCGGCGACCCAGCCGGCTCCGGCTGCAGCACCGCCCGCACCTGCCGCACCGGCTGCGTCGACGTACGAGCAGGAACGTGACCACCGCCGGATGCAGCAGGACCAGCGCTACGCCCAGGCCGGCCAGCAGCCCTATCGCAAGAAGAAGAAGGAGAGCTGGCTCAGCGAGATCTTCGACTGAGCCGCTCGGAGACCGGCGGGCGACTTGCCGACCCTGCGTCCGACGAATTGGCAACCGGTGTGTCGGACGCACGCCGGGACGTCCGACGAGGTGGCTGCCTTGGCGACCGCTTCGTCGGACGTCCCGCGCAACGTCCGGCGAGGTGGCCGCCGCGTCGTCGGACGTACGCCGACGAATCGACGTACGCAGGTCATGCGCTCTGGTCGAGGTGCGGACATCCCCGCGACCGGAGCGCCTCGGTGATCTGGTCGAAGAAGTCGTCGGCGGCGACGCGCAGGCCGAGGAGCGGCAGGCGCAGGACCAGTGCGTCCGTCAGTGTGACGTCGTTCTGGCGCAGGGCGTCCGAGACAGCGTTCTGGACCCACCCGTGCTGGATCCCGTCGATCTCGACGACGACGCCCCACTCGTCCCAGTAGACATCGAGGAAGTAGCGACCGTCCCTCGTCCGCCGGAGCACCTGCCGCGTCGGCTTCGGGATCCCGCGTTCTCGGCACTCGCGAGCGAACTCGTGCTCGCTGATCGAGCGCACGCCGTCGAGCAGGTCGAGGATCGTCATCTGGACGAGCAGCCTTCGCCTGTCACGCTTGATGCGAAGCGCCGCCACACCAAGGCGTCCTGCCGTGGTCAGCCCCTGTTGGACTGCCATGGTCATGATCAGGACCGCCTGCTTGTCCGACCTGGCCCACAGCGCACCGTGCACCGCGGCAACCTCGGGCTTGGTGCGTGGCACACCGGCGGGCGTCACGTCCGACGATCTGTAGCGCCGCGTCTGGTGGACGTTGAGTCCCTTGCCCCGTCGCCTGCGCGCGTTGCGCGGGACCGAGATCCGGAACGACTCCTCATCGAAGCCGCGCAACCCGGACGCGATCAAGGCAGATGGTCCATCAAGGACGGCGCGCGGTCCCGCCTCGAGCACCGCTGCCCACTGCTCGCCGAGCGGGGTCAGCTCTCCGGTGCTGACCGCGATGCACTGGCTACGCCGCCGTTGCCAGCGCCCTGCGACGACGTTGGCGCGGATCTGGCCCCGCGTGACGCGGAGGGCAAGCAACTGCGGTCGGCTGATCACGCCGCCCTGGTCGTTGGCCAGGGCTACGGCCTTCGCGATCCGGCGTCGGCGGAGGTCGGCAGTCTCGTCACCCTCGGTGCCCTCGCCCGCCTCGTGCGGGGATGCTGTGAGGTCCATGCCACGAGCGTGCAGCGCAGCGCAGCGGCGTACCAGACCCTCCGGGCAATCTGTGGACAGCCGCGGGCTTGCGTCCTACGAGCCGGCTACCCGAGCGTCGGACGTCCGCCGGGACGTCCGACGATGCGGCTGTCCGGGCGACCACTTCGTCGGACGTCCCGCGCAATGTCCGACGAGGTGGCCGCCGACTCGTCGGACGTCCCGCGCGATGCCCGCCCAAGGCGAGGCCAGCCGCTACGCGCGTACGCCGACGAGCGATCCGCGACGTCGAGCGTCGAGCCCCGAGGGCCGTCGATCGAGACGCCCGTCGAGGAGGGCCAGCGCCCGCTCGGACTGGTCGGAGTTGACCAGCGCGAAGAGCAGCGTCTCCTCGACGACCTCACGCTGGGCGGCCGAGCCGCCCACGCGGACCAGGGACGGCAACAGCTCCGAGAGGATCGAGGAGGCCGAGGCCCACTGCTTCTCCCCTGCCGCGATCAGCGCCGAGCACAGGGCGGCGACGGTGGCCGACGTGGTCGGGTCGGACGACGCCGCGCAGTAGTCGCGCAGCCGCGCCAGCCGCGGCAGGTCACCCGCAGCAGCGAGGGCCAGCGCCGAGTGCATCGCCACGAACGGCGTCTCGGGCCGGTCGATGAGGTCGGCACCGGCCGCCTCGAGGACGGACTCCACGGGCGGCGGCGGAGCCTCGGCCGTCCCACCGAGCGACGGAGCCCAGTCGGACGTCGTGATCCGCCAGCGCCAGAGCAGCGACGCCGAGTCGATGAGTGCCCGGACGCCGGTAACGGTCGGCGGCGCGAGCTGGCTGTAGTAGCGCTGCCGCACGGCCTCGGTGTCCCCGAGCGCGAGGTCGTGCAGGGCCGCGTGCCAGGAGAAGTGGGCACGGTGCGAGGCCGATCGACCACTCTCCGCGACCCAGTGGTCGAGCCAGACCCGGCCGCTCTCGTGCTTGCCGGTCTCGTACATCACGTGCGTCTGCGCGTGCACCGCGTGGCCGGACGACGGTTCGCAGAACAGCGCGCTCTCGGCCAGCAGCCCGGCCTCGTCGAAGCGACCCTGGTCCTGCCGGGTGAAGGCGAGCAGGGAGATGTACCACCAGTGGTCGCCGTACGCCGGAGCCAGGCCGTCGACGAGGTCCCACGCCTCCTGCTGGATGTCGGTGACGCCGGAGAAGGCGATCGTCGGTACGGCGGCGGAGACCGCGAGCACGTCGCGCGGGTGGTGCGCGATGTGGTTCATCAGCGCCCTTGCGCCCTCGTGCCGGGCGTCGTCGACGCGGCGGCCGATGACGTCGACGAGGCTGCGCTCGCGTTCGTCACCTCGCTTGAGCACGGCCCGACGCGCCGCCTGCAGGGACGCGGCGACATCGGTCGACGCGCCGGCCTCGTGGCCGAGCATCGCCAGCGCGGCGTGCGCGAGCGCGAAGTCCGGGTCGAGAGCAGCAGCCTCGCGAAGGAGGTCCTCGCCACCGCTCTGGAGGCGCATCACCTTCTCGAGCCCGGCGTTGTAGCGCGACGCGGCCTCGGCGGTGGCGGACAGGGGCAAGCCGAGCGGGTCGCGCGGCCGGGCCACCGGGTGGTGACCGCTGACGAGTCGACCGTCCTCGAGCCGGCGCGGCAGCGGAGCGATCGCGTCGAGCACGTTCACCGCCAGTCCGAGCGCCTGACTGCGGATCTCGGGCACGGCTGTGGACTCCCACAGCTCGCCGCGACGAAGCGCACCCAGCGTCCAGACCGGTGCGTCTGCGCGACCGGTGGAGTCGAGCAACCGGCCGTCGCGGGTGCGGAAACCCATGCCGGCGGTGGCAGCCTGGGCCAGCGATACCCCGCCACGCGTGGTGAGGAGGTCGTCGAGGAGCGGGTGCTCGAGCAGTCGTACGTCGAGCGCCGGCCCGGTGCAGTTGACCACCCAGCCGACGTCGTGGGCCGAGCCGTCGGACAGTGTCACGCGCAGGCCACCCTCGCTCAGCGGCGAGGCCTCGACCACGGAGGCGGCGCGCTGGCGAAGGCGGTCGACGCTCTTCAACGAGCGAAGGACCGCGGCCGAGGACGGAGGCATGCGGTGCCGGACCCGGTTCCAGTCGCTCGCGTCGGTCGCGAGGAACTCGACTCGATCTTCCTCCGAGAGACGGGCCCACAGCTCACTGACCCGGAAGCGGAGACCGTCCATGGCCGGGCGCCAGTCACCGCCGGACGCGCGGACACGGGCGACGTGCTCGGCGCACGCTCTCGCGCAGCTCGGCGAGTGTGCTGCCCCAGTCGGAGACGTCGGGGATGGCCGCGAGCTGCAGCTCATCGGCGTGGGTGGCCGGGAGCTCGCCGGTGCGTGACACGGCGAGCACCCGGCGATCGTCACGCGCGCCCGGGCGCGTGAGCGAGAGGACGACGTCGACCATGGTCAGGCCGGCGCCGACGAGGAGCACGTCGCCGGGCCCGGCCGCATCGCGGCGTACGACGTCGAGGGCGCCGGGCGCCCACGGGTCGGCGACGAAGAAGGCCGATCGGAGCAGCCCGTCCGGCGCCCAGGTGTGGCCGGCGGCGGGAAGGCCGGTAGCGACGACGACCGCGTCGCCGGTGAGCTCGTGCCCGTCGTGGAGCTGGATCGTCGCCCCGGCCGAGGCGCGGCGGACGCCGACGGCGCGAGCGCGCACGTGCCGCAACGAGGCGGTCGCGGCGGCCATGTCGAAGGCGTCGGCCAGTGTCTCGTCGAGGTAGCGACCGAACTGCCGACGGGGTGCGAAGGTGCCGGGCTCGGGCGAGGATCCCTCCTCCTGGCGGGCGCGCCAGGACACGAAGTGGCCGGGTTCCTGCGGCAGCGCGGTCATGCCGGCGGCCGGGACGTTGAGGAGGTGCTCGTCATCGGTGGTGCCGAACGCGGTGCCTCGACCCGCACGGTCGGCGGGGTCGACGAGCACGACGTCGACACTCGTGCCGCGCTGGTGAGCGGTCCGGGCGAGATGGATCGCGACCAGGGTGCCGGCCGCTCCACCACCGATCACCACGACCTGCGGGCGCTTCAGGGACTCGGTCACGCATACCTCCTTAGACGATCAACTCACTGTACTTTCCATACAATGAGATGGGCGAATCGACGCGCCCACCTCGGGCCCGTCCCTGATCGACCCGACGTTGCTCCGTGCAAGATGGCCGCCATGGACGACCAGGTGGACATCGTGGAGATCGCCCGGGCGGAGTCCGCGCGTGGCGAGGTGGTGCTGCGCCGGCGCATCTCCGGGCTCGGCGCGGACGTGATCGAGCTGCGCGTCAACGGGGTGTTCGTGATGGACACCCTCGAGACCGGCACCGAGATCGAGCTGGCCGGCGCGGCGCTCGCCCTCGTCCCCGACCCGCGCGACGTCGTCGTCGGCGGGCTCGGGCTGGGCTTCACCGCCCAGCGAGTGCTGGCCGACACCCGCGTCGAGCGGGTGATGGTCGTCGAGATCGAGGAGTCACTCGTCGGGTGGATGCGCGACGGCACGATCCCGCACGGGCCCGCCATCCTCGCCGACCAGCGGCTCAAGATCGTCAATGCGGACATCCTGATGGCGATCGCCGAGGCGCGTTCGACGTACGACCTGATCCTGCTCGACGTCGACAACGGCCCGGGCTACCTCGTCCACGACGACAACGTCCGCGTCTACGAGCAGTCGTTCCTCGCGCGTTGCGGCGACCTGCTCAACCCGTACGGCGCGCTCGCGATCTGGTCGGCCGCCGCCGCTCCGGCAGCTCCTCGCCGCGATGACCGCCGTCTTCGGAGGGGCCGACGAGCAGAAGCACGACGTGTTGCTCCAGGAGCGGCCGGAGAGCTACTACCTCTACGTCGCGCGACAGGCAGGTGGTCGGAACCCCTAGGCCGAGATCATCGAGGGCAGCAGCGTCAGCGCCCGGTGGTGCAGCGACGGCAGCGCCGTGCCGGTGCCGGTCAGGTGCTCGAGGAGCGCCTTCTCGAAGACGCCGTCGAGCAGGGCGTACGTCGTCGCGGAGTCGAGCAGCGGTGTCGCGCCAGCCAACGTGGCGTAGCGGGAGATGACCCGCCAGATCATCTGCTCCAGGGAGTGGTCGATCTCCAGCACCGCCTCGCGCAGCGACTCCTCGAACATCGCCTGGGTGCGCAGGTCGTACCAGAGCCGGTGCATGTGCGGCTCGTCGGTGAGCGTCTCGACGAGCTTGTCGGCGAAGCGCTCGCGCAGCTCGTCGGCCGTCGAGGAGGTGGCCACCAGCTCGTCGTAGCGGGTCACGCACTGCGCCTTGTAGTAGCGCACGCAGTAGGTGATCAGCTCGACCTTGTTGTCGAAGTAGTAGTGCACGACGCCGTGCGAAAAGGGTGAGTTCTGCGCGATCTCGCGCAGCGAGGTCTTGGCATAACCCCGCTCCCCGAGGGTGATCAGTGCCGACTCGGCGAGCTGGTCGCGACGCGCGTCGACCTTCTCTTCACGAGTGCGCCGGGTCGTCGTCGCCGTGGGAGTCATGGCCTCATCGTAGGACAGAAGTCGCAAATTCTTGACAGTTGCCCAGAATAAGTCTTGACACTCGTCAAGACTTCTCGACACAGTGATGGGCATCACACACCGACCCCCGCAGGAGAATTGATGACCGTCTTCGATCTCACCGGCCGCACCGCCCTGGTGACCGGCGCCGCCCAGGGACTGGGCGAAGGAATGGCCAAGGCGCTCGCCGCTGCCGGGGCGAAGGTGATGATCGCCGACGTCCAGGACTCCGGCGCCGACACCGCCGCCGCACTCGGCGAGGGGCACGCGTTCGTGAAGCTCGACGTCACCGACGACGCGGCCTGGGAGGCCGCCTGCGCGGCCACCGTCGAGCAGCTCGGCGGCCTCGACATCCTGGTCAACAACGCCGGCATCGAGATCACCAGCCTGCTCACCGAGGTCGAGTCGGACCAGATCCGCAAGATGCTCGACGTCAACGTCCTCGGCACCGCCCTCGGCCTCAAGCACGGGCTGCGCACCATGCGCCCCGGCGGCGCCGCGGGCCAGGGCGGCTCGATCATCAACGTCGCCTCCGTCGCGGCGACCATCGCCTTCCCGGGCATCGCGATCTACAGCGCCACCAAGTCCGCCGTCGACCGGCTCACCAAGGTGGCGGCCATGGAGGCCGGCAAGCTCGGCACCGGCGTGCGGGTCAACTGCATCTATCCGGGTCTCGTCCCGACGGCCATGGGTGCCGGACTGGCCAACGACGTCGCCGCCATCGGTCTGTTCGGGAGTGCCGAGGAAGCCGTCGGCGCCGTCGTCGAGCTGACCCCGGTCGGCCGCCTCGGCACCGTCGAGGACATGGCCGACGCGGTCGTGTTCCTGGCCTCCGACGCCTCTCGCTTCGTGACCGGCGCCGGCTTGCCGGTCGACGGCGGAATGGGGATGTGAACGCCATGAGCAACGACAAGCCCGTCATCGTCTACGGCGCGTCCGGCTACACCGGCCGCCTGATCTGCGAATACCTCCGCGAATACGGGGTCCCGTTCATCGCCGCCGGCCGCAGCGCCGACAAGCTCGAGTCCTCCATGCAGTCCAATGTCGCCGGCATCGAGACCGCCGACTACGAGGTCCAGGAAGTCGCGCACGAGGTGGACGCGCTCGCCAAGCTGTTCGCGGGCGCCAAGGTCGTGTGCAACACCGTCGGCCCGTTCTCCACCCTCGGCAGCACCGTCGTCGAGGCCGCCCTCCAGGCCGGGGTGCACTACACCGACACCACCGGTGAGCAGGACTGGCTGATGAAGTGCGACGACGACTACGGCGCCGACTTCGCCGCGGCCGGACTGCTCCTCGCGCCAGGGATCGCGCAGATGTACACGACCGGCGAGATCGCCGCCCAGCTCTGCCTGGAGAAGCCCGGCCTCGACACCCTCGACATCGCGGTCTTCTGGGGCGGCTCCCCCACCATCGCCTCGACCGAGACGATCCTGGTCAACGCCGCGTCGAGCGCGCCGCACTTCCTCGAGCAGAACCAGTACGTCGGCTTCGACCCGACCGCCGGGCTGGTGCCGCTCGTCGTGCCGGGTCAGCACGAGCTGGCCCTCTCCCTGCCATGGGGCGGCACCTCACACCCGGTGTGGTTCAAGAAGGACCCGCGCGTGGCCAACTGCAAGGCACAGGGCGGCGTCTTCAACACGGCCCTCATGCACGGCGTGCCGCAGATCGTGGCGGGCGCGCTCGAGGCGACCAAGGACATGAGTGAGGGCGACAAGGCCGCGGTGCTCACCGCGACAGCGCGTCAGGTGATGGACCAGATGCCACCCCGGGAGAACCCGCGCGTCAACAAGTCGCTCGACTCCGTGCACGCCTCCGGGCCGCTCGGCCGCGCGCACTGCGTGATCCACGGCAACAGCAACTACAAGCAGACCGGCCTCCTGCAGGCCTATGCGGCCTACGCGCTCCTCCAGCAGCCGCCCCGGCGAGCGGGCTTCGCGTCCGCCTGCCAGGCGTTCGGCCACCACGAGCTTCTCGGCGTGCTCCGCACGTTCGGACTGGTCTCCCCACCGGTCCTGACGATGCAGGACTGAGGAGGAACGACCGCATGCGACTCGTCGACTACCTCGACAAGGGCGCCAGCCTTGCCCCGGCTGCGCCCTGCCTGACCACGGACGGCGCCCCCGCGTCGTACGCCGAGGTGGTCGACGCGTCGCATCGGATCGCGGACGGGCTGCGCCGCCGGGGCGTCGAGCCCGGCGGCAAGGTGGCGATCATCTCCGCCAACGACCCGCGGGCCTTCACCTGCGTGTTCGGCATCAGTCGGGCGGACGCCGTGTGGTGTCCGATCAACCCACGCAACGAGGCCGCCGAGAACCGCGAGCTCCTCGACCTCTTCGACTGCGAGGTCGTCATCTTCCAGGCGCCGTTCGCGCCGCTCGTCGAGGCGATCCGCGGCGATCTCCCCGGCGTGCACTCCTGGATCCGGCTCGACGACGACGTCGACGCCCGGTCCGACCCCACCATCCTCGGCTGGTCCGACTTCGTCGAGTCGGGCCAGCTGAGTACCACCCCTTCGACGCCGGCACCCTCGGCCGACACGCTGGCCATGCTCGTCGGCACCGGCGGCACGACCGGACGCCCCAAGGGCGTGATGCTCAGCCACGGCAACCTCGAGACGATGACGGCACTGACCCTGATGGGCTACCCGTTCGGCGAGCGCCCGGTCTACCTCGCCCTCGCGCCGCTGACCCACGCGGCCGGGGTGCTCTGCTTCCCGATCCTGGCCACCGGCGGAGAGATCGTGATCATGCGCTCCCCCGACGTGCACGAGTTCCTGGCGCTGATCGAGCGGCACCGCGTCACCCACACTTTCCTGCCGCCGACGCTGATCTACATGGTGCTGGCGGCCGACGAGCTCGACGCGACCGACCTGAGCAGCCTGCGTTGTTTCTGGTACGGCGCAGCGCCGATGTCCGCCGTACGCCTCGAGGAGGCCATCACTCGGATCGGTCCGGTGATGGCGCAGCTCTTCGGCCAGACGGAGGCGCCGATGATGATCGCGATGATGCCGCCCGCGGACCACGTCGACGAACACGGCGCCGTACGCCGCGAACGACTCTCCGCCGCCGGCCGACCCGCCCCCCTGGTCACCGTGGCGATCCTGGACGACCAGGACCGGCCGGTCCCCGCGGGCGAACGCGGCGAGATCTGCGCACGCTCGTCACTGGTGATGCAGGGCTACTACAAGAACCCCGAGGCCACGGCCGAGACACTGCGCAACGGCTGGCTGCACACCGGCGACATCGGCTTGCTCGACGAGGGCGGCTTCCTGCACATCGTCGACCGGGCCAAGGACATGATCATCACCGGCGGCTTCAACGTCTACTCGACCGAGGTCGAGCAGGCCGTCAGCGCCCACCCCGCCGTCCAGGACTGCGCGGTCGTCGGACTCCCCGACGAGAAATGGGGTGAGCGCGTGGTCGCGGTGATCCAGCCCGCAGCGGGAGCCACGATCGACGCCGACGAGCTGACGGCGTTCGTGAAGTCCCGCCTCGGCTCGGTGAAGGCGCCCAAGCAGATCGAGGTCTGGGACGACCTGCCCCGCTCCAAGGTCGGCAAGGTGCTGAAGACCGACATCAAGGAGCGGCTCAACCGCTAGGAGAGCTTCTCGCGGTAGTAGGCGGCGAACGCCGGGTAGTAGTCGTTGAAGTCGATCGCCGACAGGTCGCCACCGGTCTCCGCGGCGACCATGCGGTCGAGGTAGTAGTCCCAGCCCGGGCCGACGCTCTCGGCCAGCTCGACGTTGACCATCTCCTGGGCGAACGTCAGGGTCGTCACGCCGCCGGTCTCGGCGAGGTCGATCTGCCAGGACCACACCTCGTCGTGGTCGTCGGGTCGCGCCGACCGCATCACCAGCCGCGTCGGCTCGACGCACTCGTCGATCCAGACCGTCTCGGCGGGCGCGTCCTCCGCCTCGGCGGTCATGAAGAAGGAGACGGAACCGCTGGCCGGATCGCCCGACCAGTTGCCGATCCAGCGGCTGAGGCGGTCGGACTCGGTCACGGCCGCCCAGACATCGGCGATCGGAGCCTTGAACGTGCGCTCGAAGACGACGTACGCCGTCGCGTCGCGCTCGTCCTTGTAGCCGGTCGCCTTCGGGGTGAACGGGATCGTGGTCATGCTGTCTCCTCTGTTGCGGTTGTCTGGGATGTGGCGCGGTCACGGACGGTGCGACGGACCTCGAGGTCGAGACCGTCGAGTGCGGACTCCTCGAACCTCGGCGCCGGATCCAGCCCGGCGAGCCAGGCCGACACGGGCGCAAGTCCGGTCCGCTCGAGGCGGTAGTGCCGCTCCCGACCCCGGTCGTCGGCGGTCACCAGTCCGGCCTGCGCCGAGCACCCGGAGGTGCCGGCTGATCGCGGGCCGGCTGATCGCGTGGTCGGCCGCGAGGTCGACGACCCGGGCCGACCCGCGAGCGAGCCGGCCCATCAGCTCCCGGCGGACCGGGTCGGCGAGTGCCATGAATGCGTCCACAGATCATTGGTAACATATACGTTACCAATGAGCAAGTGTGCTGGACTCTCAACCGATGCGGTGGCACCTGCGTAGGGACAGGTGACAACGACGCCATCGAAGGCAAGGAGAACGGATGTCGCGAGCGGATCGAGACCGCGAGTTCGAGGAGTTCGTGGCCGCGGCCTGGCCGCGGCTCCGACGGGCGGCCTACCTGCTGACCCACAACTCCCACGATGCCGAGGACCTGGTCCAGGGTGCGCTGGCTCGCAGCTACGCCAACTGGGGGCGGGTCCGGCGCGACGGGGCCTACTCCTACGTCCACCGGGCGCTGGTCAACGGCTACATCGACAGCACCCGTCGGCGTACTCCCGTGCCGGTCGAGCGTGAGCTGGAGCCCGGCATCCCACCGGGCGACGGACCGCTCGACCGCTCGGACCAGCGCAGCGAGCTGACCGAGCTCCTTGCACCGTTGTCGCCCCGCGAACGGTCGATCGTCGTGTGGCGCTACTACCTCGACGCCTCCGAGCAGGACGTCGCCCATGCGTTGGGCGTCTCCATCGGAACGGTGAAGAGCACGGCGTCCCGCGCCCTCGCCCGCTTGCGTTCCGTCCACGCCACCGCCTCCAAGGAGTTCTGATGACCCAGCTCGACGAAGACCTCACCCGCCTGGTCCTCGAGGACCCGCTGCCTGTCGGCACCGCCGACACCGCCGGCCTGATCCGCCTCGGGTCGCGGATGCGCCGACGCCGCCAGCTCGCCATCACTGCAGGCGCCGGCCTGGCTGCCGCCGCCGTGATCGCGCCGTTCATGCTGCTCGGCGGCAACGACGACACGGTCGGGCTCTCGCCGGCCACGTCTCCCTCCGTGACCGGCAAGGCCGTGGCCGCAACGCCCGGGACCTGCGGGATCGCTGCCTGCATGCCCAACCGCGGGAACTACGGCAGCCTCGAGCGGGGCGAGCTGATCGGCGCACAGCTCGAGATGGGCACCTTCGACGGCGCCACCGAGGTGCTCTACGCCTTCCGCGACAAGGGCCACGACACGAGCACGGGCGAGCCGAAGGGCAGCGTCGACGTGATCGCCTCCGGCATCGTGGTCGACGGTCAGCTCCGGCGCACCGTGTGGGCCTTCCAGCCACACGAGGACCCGATGGTCGGACCGGTCGGCCTGTACGGCGGCGAGCGCACCGTCTCCGCCGACGGCCAGGCGCACTTCGGCGTCTTCGGCTACGTAGCCGGCGAGCACGCCGAGGTCACCGCGACCATCGACGGCGAGACGCGACCGGTCAGCGGCCTGAGCACCGACGTCCTCCCCGGCTACACGGTCTTCTACGACACCGCAGCGTGGAACGAGAGCTGGGACTTCAGGGCCGCCGTCACCTACGGCGTCCCCGGTGGTGCCTCCTGCTCGCTGGCGGAGTGCGGCACGGTCGGCTGACCCTGGCGCTCGCACGCTCAGCCCCCGATGAACTTCCACTCGCTCGGGTGGAAGTTCACGCCCGGTCTGGCGCTCGCACGCTCAGCCCCCGATGAACTTCCACTCGCTCGGGTGGAAGTTCAGGGTGGCGTGGTCGGCTGACCATGCGGGAGTAGCGTCGATGCCATGAGCGAGACCCGCATCGAACACGACTCCCTCGGCGACATCGAGGTCCCGGCCGACGCACTGTGGCGGGCCCAGACGCAGCGCGCGATCGAGAACTTCCCGATCAGCGGCACCACCCTCGAGCCACGCCTGATCCGGGCGCTGGCCCTGGTCAAGGGCGCGGCCGCGACCGTCAACGCCGACCTCGGCGTCATCACCGCCGAGCAGGGCTCGGCGATCGGGGACGCGGCGGCGACGGTGGCGGCCGGCGAGCACCTCGACGCCTTCCCGCTCGACGTCTTCCAGACCGGCTCCGGCACGAGCTCCAACATGAACATGAACGAGGTGCTCGCGAGTCTCGCGGACGGCGTACACCCGAATGATCACGTCAACGCGTCGCAGTCCTCCAACGACACCTTCCCGACGGCGATCCATGTCGCCGCGACCCTGGCCGTCGTCGAGGACCTGGTGCCGGCGCTGGCCACGCTCGAGGCGTCGCTGTCCGCGAAGGCCGACGAGTTCAAGGGGCTGGTCAAGGCCGGGCGCACGCACCTGATGGACGCGACACCGGTGATGCTCGGGCAGGAGTTCGGCGGCTACGCCGCGACGGTGTCGTACGCCGCAGAGCGACTCGGCGACGTACTCCCCCGCGTCCGCGAGCTCCCCCTCGGCGGCACCGCCGTCGGCACCGGCATCAACACCCCGCCCGGCTTCGCGGCCGCGGTGATCTCGGCGTTGGCCGACGAGACCGGGCAGGAGTTCACCGAGGCGCGCAACCACTTCGAGGCACAGGGCACCCGCGACTCGCTCGTGGAGCTGTCCGGCGTGCTGCGCACGATCGCCGTCGGCCTCACCAAGATCTGCAACGACCTGCGCTGGCTGTCGTCCGGCCCGACGACCGGGCTCGCGGAGATCCACCTGCCCGACCTCCAACCGGGGTCGAGCATCATGCCGGGCAAGGTCAACCCGGTGCTGCCCGAGGCGACCCTCATGGTCTGCGCGCAGGTCGTCGGCAACGACGCCGCGGTGGCATGGGCGGGCGCGAGCGGCAACTTCGAGCTCAACGTGCAGATGCCCGTGATCGCGCGCAACCTGCTCGAGTCGATCCGCATCCTCTCGACCTCGACGACCCTGCTGGCCGAGCGCTGCATCGACGGCATCACCGCCGACGCCGACCGCATGCGCGCCTACGCCGAGTCCTCGCCGAGCGTCGTCACGCCGCTCAACAAGCACCTCGGCTACGAAGAGGCGGCGAAGGTCGCCAAGACGGCGTTGAAGGAAGGCGCCACGATTCGTGAGACCGTGCTCGCGATGGGGTACGTCGAACGCGGCGTGCTCACCGAACAGCAGCTCGATGAAGCCCTCGATGTGGAACGGATGACTCGACCATGAGCCAGCTCAACGATCCGGACTACGTCCGCGAGCAGTACGCCACCGAGGGCAACCTCGAGACCCGGCGGTCCGTGTGGCAGCCCACCGCCGACGGCCTCGACCCGATGAACGAGGCGCTGAACGCCATCGACCGCGCGCTGGTCGGCGACGCCGACGTCCTCGAGGTCGGCTGCGGCACGGGCGTGATGGCCGAGAAGATCCACGCACTCCCCGGCGTCACCCTGATCGCGACCGACTTCTCGCAGCGCTTCGTCGAGCTCACCGCGGCCCGCGGCGTCGACGCCCGCCAGGCCGACATCTGCTACCTGCCGTTCGACGACGCGTCCTTCGACGTCGTGTACGCCGGCTGGATGCTCTACCACATCCGTGACCTCGACCGAGCCCTCAACGAGGTCCGCCGAGTGCTGCGCCCGGGCGGCACGTTCGTCGCCGTCACCAACGGCAACGACCACCTGGCCGACCTGCGGGTCGAGGCCGGCGGCAAGCCGGACGTCACCCAGTTCAGCAGCGAGACCGGCGAGTACGTCCTCGGCCGCCGCTTTGCCGACGTCCGCCGCCACGACCTCGAGACGCGCGCCGTCTTCCCGGACCACGCGACCGCCCAGGCCTACCTCGACTCCTCCAACGAGGGCCTGGTGCTCCCGCCCTTCGAGGGCGAGCGCGAGTATGCCGGCCACGTCACGGTGTTCGAAGCGCGCTGATCAACCGGACGCAGTTCGTCCGGTTCCCGATCTAGCCTCGGTGGCATGACCGACGGATCGGCGTACGAGATCAAGGCCCTGTCCCTGGAGACGTGGCCGGCCTTCGAAGACCTCGGGCGACGACACAACGGGGTGTTCGGCGGCTGCTGGTGCATCTGGTTCCACCCCGACGGGCCCGAGCGCGGCCAGGGAGCCGAGGCCAACCGGGAGCTGAAGCGTGCGTACGTCGAAGCGGGCCAGGCGCATGCCGCGCTGGTCTTCGACGGCGACGAGGCGATCGCGTGGTGCGAGTACGGCACGCCCGAGGAGCTGCCGACAATGAAGCACCGCAAGGACTACGAGGCCACCAAGACCCGCGATCCCGACTGGCGGATCACCTGCATCTTCATCGACCGGCGCTACCGCCGCCAGGGCATCACCGAGCTCGCGATCCGGGGAGCTCTCGACCTGATCGCCGAGGCCGGCGGCGGAGTCGTCGAGAGCTACCCGCACGACCTGACGAACCAGACGAAGAAGTTCTCGTCGTCCTTCCTCTACAGCAGCACGCGGAGCCTCCACGAGCGGCTCGGCTTCACCTACGACCGACCCAAGGGACTGAAGAACTGCGTCATGGTGAAGACGGTCAGTGCGGTGAGCCTCGCACCACCGACGGCGGCGTACGATCCCAGACATGGGCAGGATGGTTGATGGTGCAGCGCGTGTGCGGCTCGCCCTCGCCGTCCTGGTGAGCGGCGCCCTCGCCCTGCTGGTGCCCTCGCTGGCGGCCACCTACGCCGACGCGTCCTCGGTCGTGATGCTGACCGCGGTGGCCGCCCTGGTCGCCGCCGCCGTCGTGGGGCCCGGCCGGCAACGGGCGATCCTGGTGATCAGTCCCCTTCGCGGGCCGGTTCGCGGCACCGACGAGGTGCCACCGTTCCTCGCCGCACGCGTCACCGACACCACCCGCCACCCCGTGCGCCCGCGCGCTCCTGGGGTCGTCTGACCGTCGCCTCCTTGGCGACCCGTCAGTCCGACCACTCACCCACCACCAGGAGCACCCATATCACTGCTCGACCCCATTTCGCATGCCTTCGCCGCCATCATCGCGGCAGCCCATGACGGCCTGACCGCGCTCGGCGCCGGCCCCGACGCCGGCATCACCTGGCTTCTGTGCATCGTCGCAGTCGTCGTGGCAGTGCGCGTCGCCCTGCTTCCGCTCGTCGTCCATGGTGTCCGTCTCGCCCACGCCTCGGCCAGGGCAAAGCCACAGCTCCGAGAGCTCGCAGACCGCTACCGCAATCGCCAGGACGCCGACAGCATGCGCCAGCTGATGGCGGAGCGCCGGCGCATCTCCACCGAGCACGGCGTGTCACGACTGGGCTGCCTCCCCCTGCTCATCCAGCTGCCGATCTGGCTGTCGCTCTACCACCTGCTCGCCGACGTCGCAGGAGGCGCCTCGGTCGGGGCGATGGGCCCGGAGCTCGTCGCTTCGCTCGGCGCCGCGACCCTGCTCGGGGTTCCCCTGGCTGGTCGCGGCCATCTCGGAGCCGGGGCCACGCACCTTGCCGTGGTGGCCGGCCTGGCGCTGACGGCAGCCGCGCTGTCCTTCGTCACCCAGAAGTACCTCGTCGCCCCCAACACCTCGATGACCGACCTGCCGGAAGCGGTCGCGAGGACCTACCAGGTGATGCCGGCCCTGTCGGCCCTCGGGTTGCTCGCGGCAGCAGGCTTTGTCCCCGTCGCGCTGCTGTTCTACTGGGTCTGCAACTCGACGTGGACCCTGGGACAGTCGGCCGTGATCTGGCGCTGGTTCCCGACGCCCGGCTCACCCGCGGCCTTGCGAGCTGCCTCGCGTCCGTAGGGCGACGTCCGCGACACGCGGACACACCTCCCGGCGAGCACCGCTACCCACGCTCGGCGGCACTCGAGGACCGAGGTCGTGTCCGCGTGTCGCGGAGGCGGGCCTGATCTCGGCTGAGCGCGGTGGCTCAGTACCAGCCGTTGCCGGACTTGAACGACCAGGCGCTGCACGGCGTGCCGTAGGTGTCCTGGATGTAGCCGAGGCCCCAGCGGATCTGCGACTCGGCCGACGTCATGTAGTCGGCGGGCAGGGCGTGCAACTGGGTCAGGGCCTGCGGGATGCCGTAGGCCGACGAGGAGGGGTTGTCGGCGTCGATGCGCCAGCCCGACTCGCTCTCGTAGAGCGAGTCCAGGCAGTCGAACTCCGAGTCGCCGAAGCCGAACTCGGGAAGCAGTGCGCGAGCGATGTCGCGCGGGTCGCCGGTGGAGAGGTCCTCCGTGCGGGTGATCGCAGGACCGTTGGCGGCCGAGAGAGCCGCCACCTTGCGCGCGTCCGTGGTGCCCCGGCGGTCGGAGCGGGACACGACCGCGGTCTCCGAGCGACGCTCGAGCTGGGCGTCGCCCTGGGCGCTCTCGACCCCGTGCACCGCCGCGGCAGCAAGGTCGCCGGCCGCCGTACCGGCAGGCGTGCCGAGAACACCGTTGGACACGACGAGTCCGGTCGCCGCAGCCGCCACTCCGGTGAGGATCACGGAGTTGCGCAGGGCTCGCTGGGGAGCGGTCTTGAGTGCCTTGTGCTTGCCGGGGGCGAGGTGCTTCGGGACGTACTTGTCGGACTTCGTCACAGGGGGATGTCTCACGGATAGACGGCGGGGGCTGCCAAACGAAGGCAGTCGTGCGTGCTGCGGGGTGTGACGGCCACTCCGGGGTTGAGCGGCCTCTAGGTCACGAAACGATCACGAGCAACCTTGCAGGAGGAATCAGGGGCGTGCAAACCGAACGGACAAAGTCACGCGCCTCATTCGCCCCACTCGTCACAGAAGCCACAAGGGCCTCACCTGTTGCGCCGACCCGCCCGAAACGACGGGCGGGTCGGCGGAGATCACAGGGTGACGTTCTCCAGCATCTCGGTGACCAGGGCCGCGATCTGCGAGCGCTCGGAGCGGGTCAGCGTGACGTGGGCGAACAGCGGGTGCCCCTTGAGCTTGTCGATCACGGCCACGATGCCGTCGTGCCGACCGACCCGGAGGTTGTCGCGCTGGGCGACGTCGTGGGTCAGCACCACCTTGGAGTTGGCGCCGATCCGCGAGAGCACCGTGAGCAGCACGTTGCGCTCCAGCGACTGCGCCTCATCCACGATCACGAACGCGTCGTGCAGCGACCGGCCGCGGATGTGGGTCAGTGGCAGCACCTCGAGCATCCCGCGGTCCATCACCTCGTCGATCACCTCGGGAGTGGTGAGGGCGCCGAGGGTGTCGAAGACCGCCTGACCCCAGGGGCTCATCTTCTCCGACTCCGAGCCGGGGAGGTAGCCGAGCTCCTGGCCGCCGACCGCGAACAGCGGACGGAACACCACGACCTTCTTGTGCTGGCGGCGCTCCATCACCGCCTCGAGCCCGGCGCACAGCGCGAGCGCCGACTTGCCGGTGCCGGCCCGGCCACCGAGCGAGACGATGCCGACCTCGGGGTCGAGCAGCATCTCCAGCGCGATCCGCTGCTCGGCGGAGCGACCGTGGATGCCGAACGCCTCCCGGTCACCGCGCACGAGGTGGACCTGCTTGTCGGGACCGATGCGGCCCAGCGCCGTACCCCGATCGGAGAGGAGCACCAGACCGTTGTGGCAGGGCAGGTCGCGAGCCGCCTCGAGGTCGAGCACGCCGTCGTCGTACAGCTCGTCGAGCTCGGCGGAGCTCACGTCGATCTCGGCCATCCCGGTGTAGCCGGTGTCGGAGTCGCTGATCGCCTCGGCACGGTATTCCTGCGCGTCGAGACCGACGGCAGACGCCTTGATCCGCAGCGGCAGGTCCTTGGACACGAGGGTCACGTCGTGACCTTCGTTGGCGAGGTTGCGGGCCACCGCCAGGATCCGGGTGTCGTTGTCGCCGAGCCGGAAGCCGGACGGCAGCGAGGCGGCGTCGGTGTGGTTGAGCTCGACCCGGATCGTGCCGCCCTCCTCGCCGACCGGTATCGGCCGGTCGAGTCGACCGTGCTCCACGCGCAGCTCATCGAGCATCCGCAGGGCCGACCGGGCGAAGAAGCCCAGCTCGGGGTGGTGGCGTTTGCCCTCGAGCTCGGTGATCACCACGACCGGCAGGACGACTTCGTGCTCGGCGAACCGTTTCAGGGCGCCGGGGTCGGCCAGCAGGACGCTGGTGTCGAGGACATAGGTGCGGTTCTTCGTAGCGCTGGAGGCCACTGTGGACTACCCCTCACGGACCGGCGCGAACGCCCTCACCCGGTCCAGTTCAGTGCATGGACCGGACGGCTCCGTGAAGCGGTGCGTGACTTCTCAAGATGGCCTCCGATTCAGCGGGCTTCCCCACCCGCCGATGTGGAAAAAGTACGCCCGGACCGACCCTTTTCGTAGCGACACGCCAGAACGCGGGGTGAACAGCATGTTTCGTTCGTACGGCGACGAGCGCGCCGAAACGACACGGGGCTCAGGACCCGAAGCGGCGCTCGCGCTCGGCGTACGCACGGATGGCCCGCAGGAAGTCGACCCGGCGGAAGTCGGGCCAGAGCGCCTCGCAGAAGTAGAACTCCGAGTTGGCGCTCTGCCAGAGCAGGAAGCCGCCGAGCCGTTGCTCGCCCGAGGTGCGGATCACGAGGTCGGGGTCGGGCTGGCCCTTGGTGTAGAGGTGATCGGCGATGTGCTCGACGTCGATCACGTCGGCGAGCTCATCGAGCGACGTGCCGCGGGCGGCGTGCTCCTGGAGCAACGAGCGAACGGCGTCGGCGATCTCGCGGCGACCGCCATAACCGACCGCGATGTTGACCAGGATGCCGTCGATGTCGCGGGTCTCGTCCTCGGCGGCCTTCAGCTTCTCGGCGGTGCCCGCAGGCAGCAGGTCGAGCGCGCCGACCGGGTGGATGCGCCACCTGCGCTGGGCGGCGAGCGACTCGACCGCGCCCTCGATGATGCCGAGCAGCCCAGCGAGCTGTTCGGGCGGCCGGTTGGTGAGGTTGTCACTCGACAGCAGCCAGAGGGTGACGACCTTGACGCCCACCTCCTCGCACCAGCCGAGCAGCGGGAAGATGTTGTCGGCGCCGGCCTGGTAGCCGCCGGCGGTGTCGAGGCCGACGGCCTTGGCCCAGCGCCGGTTGCCGTCGAGCATCAACCCGACGTGCTGCGGGATGCGGTCGGCGGGGAGGAACTTCACCACACGGTGCTCGTAGGCCGGGTAGAGCACCCGACGCACTGCGTCCCTCAACTTCGCCACCAGCCGATGGTAGCCGTGACCGGTATCCGGAGTGTTCACGTGATCCTGGACCCGATCGCCAGACTTGTTTCCTACCGTGCCGTAGTTTGTCGGGATGAACGACATCCTGCGCGACCGGTTCGACGAGCTCTCCGAGCGCGTCGAGGAGGTCCTCGCCGAGGTGAAGCCCCGCCTGCGCGGCTGGCTGCACCTCGCAACGGCTCCGCTCACGCTCGCCGCCGGCATCGTGCTCGTCGTCCTCTCCCCCGACGCCACGAGCCGCGTCGGCTCGGCCGTCTTCGCGGCCACCGCGCTCGTGCTGTTCACCGTCTCGGCGGTCTATCACCGCGGCACCTGGTCGCCCATCGTGCACTCGAGGCTGAGGCGCTTCGACCACTCCAACATCTTCTTGCTGATCGCGGGCTCCTGCACCCCGTTCGCGCTGCTCCTGCTGGACGGCGCCGACCGATGGGCGATGCTCGCGCTCGTCTGGAGTGGCGCCATCGCCGGCGTGCTGATGAAGGTCTTCTGGAAGGGCGCTCCGCGCTGGCTCTCGGCCCCCATCTACATGGCGCTCGGCTGGGCACCGGTCTTCTTCTTCGGTGACTTCGTCGCCGGCGCGAGCGCGCGCTACGGCGCAGGCGTGGGCACCGCCGTGATCGTGCTGATCGCCACGGGCGGCGGGCTCTACACCTCGGCGGCCTCGTCTACGGCACCAAGCGACCCAACCCGTGGCCGCGCTGGTTCGGCTTCCACGAGGTGTTCCACACCTTCACGATCCTGGCGTTCGTGACGCACTACGTCGGCGTCTCGCTGGCGACGTACTCCCTGCGCTGATCGTCGCGAGGCGGCGTGAGTCGCCCCACAGTGCGGAACATCTGAGCGGTCGAGGTCGTCGTACTGAGGATGCCCGTCCCGATCCGTGAAGCCGTGATGTCTGAATCAAGCAACCGCCCTGCCCTCGAGCTCTCCCTCCCCCAAGTGGTCGCCGGCGCCGTCGCCGCGGCCACCGCGACGATCCTCAGCTCGCGCCTCGACCTGATGGGCACCGTGCTCGGCGCGGTCGTCGCCAGCATCGTGTCGGCCGTCGTGACCGCCTCGATCAGCGGCTGGTGGCACCGCATGCGCGAGGCCCGCGACTGGGTCCCACAAAGGATCAAGGGCACCCTCGTCGGCATCGGCGCCCTGGGGCTGCTGGTGGTCGCGTTCCACACCGGCGTCGACCTGATCACCGCAGACATTCCTCGCGACACCTTCGCCGCCAGGTGGCTGTCCGAGATCGGCCTCCTCAGCCGGAGCTGACGATCAGAGGTCTTGCGGATCCGTGACCGGCAGCCCACACACGTGGTTGCGGCACACGTACGCCGCCGGCCGGCCCTCGACCTCGCCACGGCCGTCGAGCAGCGCGATGCCGGTGGTGCCGGGCTCGGCGACCACGACGACAGCGTTCGTACGCCGACGCGCGGCCGCCGCGAGGGCGTCGCGCTCGGCGCCGGGTCGACCGATGACGGCGATCTCCTCAGGCCCGTCGAGCATCGACACCGCCGCGGCCAGCGACCAGCCCGCGAAGCGCGGCACCCGCTGCGCCAGCACCGCGACGCTCGCCAGTGCTTCCTCTGCTGCCGTCCGGTGGCGGTGCGAGCCGGTGAGGGCGGCGTAGGCGACCAACGCGTGGAGCAACGCCGAGAGCCCGCTCGGTGACGCGTTGTCGCTCGGGTCGCGGGGCCGAGCGACGAGTTGCTCCGCGTCGTCTGCGGTGTCGAAGAAGCCGCCGTCCTCGGCGCGGAAGTGGTCGAGCGCGGCGTCGATCAGCAGCCCGGCGCGCTCGAGCCAGACCGGGTCGCCGGTCGCCTGGACCAGGCCGAGGAAGCCGGCCGCGACACAGCCGTAGTCCTCGAGCACGCCGGCCGGCGTGCCGACGACGCCGTCGCGCGAGACGCGCCGGAGCCGGCCGTCGACGACGTGCAGGTCCCAGACCAGCGACCCCGCCGCGACCGCTGCGTCGAGATGCTCGGCATCGCCGAGCCAGTGGTGCAGCTCGACGAGACCGCTGATGGCCAGCCCGTTCCAGGCGGCCACCACCTTGTCGTCGCGCGCGGGCCGGACCCGCTTGTCGCGCGCGGCGAGCAGCCGCTTCTGCACGTCGAACCAGCGCTCGAGGTCGTCGGGGTCGCGACGCAGCTGCAGGGTCGAGGCGCCGTGCTCGAAGGTGCCGGTGTCGGTGACCTCGAGCAGCGCGGCGGCCCAGCGCCCGTCGTCCTCACCCAGCACGTCGACGAGCTGAGCGGGGGTCCACACGTAGAACCGCCCCTCCACACCCTCGGAGTCGGCGTCGAGCGCCGAGGCGAACCCGCCCTCTTCGGTGCGCAGCTCGCGGAGCAGGAAGTCGGCGACACCCTTGGCGGCCACTTTGAACAATGGAGCGCCGAAATGGGTGCGCGTTGCGGCGTACAACCGAAGGAGGAGGGCGTTGTCGTAGAGCATCTTCTCGAAGTGCGGCACCACCCAGTCGGCGTCGACGGAGTAGCGCGAGAAGCCGCCGCCGAGCTGGTCGTGGAGTCCGCCGCGGGCCATCGCCTCGAGGGTGCCGGTGAGCATGTCCTCGGTTTCGACCTGCTCGCTGCGCTCGCTGCTCAACCAGCGGTATCTGCGCAGGAACTCCAGCACCATCGACGGCGGGAACTTCGGCGCGCCGCCGAACCCGCCGTGCGTCGGGTCGTACTCCTTGGCCAGCGTGCGGACCGCCGCGTCGAGGTCGAGCTCACCCGGGGCGAAGGTCGCGGCGGACTGCAGGTGCTCGCGCAGGTTGCCCGCGACGCGTGCGACGTCGTGGCCGCGGTTGATCCAGGCATCGGTGAGTCCCTGGAGCACTTGGGTGAATGCCGGCTGCCCGTGCCGAGGCTGGTCCGGGAAGTAGGTGCCGGCGAAGAACGGATTGCCGTCGTGGTCGAGAACGCACGTCATCGGCCAGCCGCCGTGGCCCGTCATCGCGGTCGTCGCCTGCATGTAGATCGCATCGACGTCGGGGCGCTCCTCGCGGTCGACCTTGATGCTGACGTAGTGCTCGTTGAGGTAGTCGGCCGTCGTCAGGTCCTCGAAGGACTCGTGCGCCATCACGTGGCACCAGTGGCAGGCGGCGTACCCGACGCTCAGCAGGATCGGGACGTTGCGACGCCGTGCTTCCGCGAACGCCTCGGGGCTCCACTCCCACCAATCCACCGGATTGTAGGCGTGTTGGAGCAAATAAGGGCTTGTTGCCGAGACGAGTCGGTTGGCCATTCCCATGACTCCTAACGAGTGGCACGTGCATCAGATTCTCTTGAGTGATGCACGAAACTGATGCACGAAGGATTTGTACCTGTCTCTGAGTGACCCGGTGGCACCAGCCTAGGAGGCGTCTCGCCCCCGGATCGGGCCACAACGAGCACCAGGTCTGCTTTCGGGCAGCGACCTGACGGCTTAAGTACGAGCTCGTGTTCTCGATGGACGGCTGATGCTTGCCCCGACGGGCGTGCCCTCGGCATTCTTACAACGGTGAGGCGCCGTGTCCCATGGCAGGTTGGGAGGGGAGATGCGCGGAGCCAGATGGCAGGTGATGCTGGTGGCGCTGGCCGCTCTTGCGGCGGGATGTAACAGCGATGACCCCCGGCCGGCCAGCGAGCAGCCGCACAAGCCCGCTCCCACGCAGGTGTCACCGTCCACGGCGCAGGAGCCCATCTCGCAGGCCCAGCAAGCCAGCCTTGACGGGTTCTTGGCCAGGACGAAACCCGTTACCCGGGTCGGAGCCGAGTTCGAGTTGAGGGAAGTGCAGTACACCTCACCCCGCGACGCCGTCGCACAGTTCCTCACCCAACACCGCGTGAAGTCGGCCGACGCGGCTGAGGTCATCGCGACCACCGACGACAACTGGGCTCACGCCGCCGGACTGTCGATCAGCGATGATCTGGCTGACCTCGTCTCCTACGTCCCGTTGGGCCGGGGGGCGGTCGCCATCAAGGCCCGGAATCAGTTCACCAACAAGGCGTACCCGCCGTTCGTCCTCTACCCGGACGGGGAGGTGAAACCGCTGCTGGTGGCCACGGAGCCGCGGGCTCTCGAAGCCGATGACGACCTCCTCGAGATCGACCTCTACGACTTCTTCTCCGCAATCCACGCGGGGGGCAGGTCCGAGGGGCTGTGGGCGGCCGACGTGGCTGCAGGGGAGATCTTCCGGGTGGCGGGCTCACCGTTCGGTCAGGTCTTGCAGCACGTTCCGGGCCGCGACGGAGCGGTGTTGAGCGTCGCCGGGTACCAGAAGGACGTCGGTGACGGGGTATGGCGGTTCGAGACCAGCGCCGACACGGGGGGCTCCTGGCAGCAGACAGACGTGCGACTGCCACTCGGGCGCAAGCCGATCTGGCGTCACGCCGACTCGTCGATCCATGCTGTTGGGCCCGGGCGGTTGCAGGCAATCGCGATGGCGGACTACCTGCCGGACATGCCGCCGATCTTTCGCGAGCTGTGGCGCACCAACGATGAGAAGGAGTTTCATCTCGTCCCGCTGCCCCTGGAACCCATGGCCTTCATCGGCGGTATTGCGTTCGCCGCGGACGGGGCGCTGCTCCTCGCCGAAGTGCAAGGTCCCGACACGTATTGCGCTATTGACGCCGTCGACTGCAACAGACCGGGCAGGATCTGGCGGCTGCCCCGTGGGGGAACCCAGATGAGGCTCCTGGCCGATGCTCCCAGTCTGTTCGGCCCCTTCTGGGCGGTGGGGATCAAGCCATCCGGTGGAGTGATCGTCGCGCGCACTGGTGCGCGGACCATCGCCGTCTCCAAGGACGGCTACACCTGGACCGAGGTCAGTCCAGGCCGGTAGCAGGCCGCCCCGGCCAACATCATGCGGCGTAGGGATCTCGCTCATGAGCAGCTCGTCCCAGTGGCCTCTTGTGGACAGTCCGGATCCAGTCAGTCTCAACCTCATCCCTAGTTCGGAGGTGTGCACGCCCACACGCGGCGAAAGGATGCGGTGCCTGCGAAGACCGTGTTCCTGCCCCGGTGAGAAGAAGCCCGCGTCGGATTTGCTGAACTCACCTTGCAGCCAGAGACCCCGCTTATCAGGCGGGCCCATGTGAGCACATCGACGAATCCCGGAGCCGTATCAGATGCCCAGGCTCGACAGCCGAACGTCCTTGGGTGGCCTCGGGCGAGGAATCTTGAGGGGGGACAGACCGGGGAACGCGACTGGTGCGTTTCCTTCTCTTGGCGGCTGCGAGTGCTCGGCGTCCATGCGGGGGGTCATCTCTTCTGAACACAGAGCACAGCAGGAGAGGTTGCGAACGGACCTGAGGGTCGGAGACTTGTGTTGGCGGTGCTCCTGGCAGCACAGGTTGATCCCATGGTCACGCTGGCAGAGCAGAGCGCGCATGCGACCGTCCCACCCAGCACGCTGCATCGGCGCAAACGACGGGAAGGGATTGGCTGAGTGTCTTCCGCGCGCGAAGTCGTCCTCGGCCTGCTGGACCCCCCGGTCGCAGGCCGCCAACGCATCGGCGTGACCGCTCATGCCTGAACGCTATTCACTCGGAGGGAACAGACCCGCTACAGAACGTACTCATCTCCACCACTGACAACTCTCGGGCGTCAGCAGTCCGGGATGGTGGCGGCTGGTTTCGTTCCTGCAGTCGAGCCGATCTTGATCCGCACAGCGCAGATGACATCCGAACGGCGTCCAACAAGCGGCTGCTAGACGATTGCCGACACGGCTATGAGCGGGGGTGCATGGAACGGCATGATCGGACGGCGGGAGCTGACGGCTGGCGTTCGCTTGGTCGCTACCAGCCGCCGCTGCGAGCGCCCTTGTTGACCCGTCGCTGACCGTCACGCTGTTCATGTGCGTCCAGGCTGCGCTGTCCGTCGGGGTCCAGCGGCTCACCGTTCGTCCTGCGGACGTCGCTGATCACCAAGACGAGATACGCGACGGCGACGGCAGCCACGAACAGCACGGCTACGACGGCCAAGATGATGTGCAGCATGATGGGGCTCCCCTCGATCGTCCGCGCACAGGCGATGTTCTCGTCGAGGCGCGGCACGAGTATCTAGTCGAGGGTAGTGCGAAAAGCCGACTTTCAGCCGATCCGGTAAGTCGGACACGCGCCAACAGGCGGCGAAAGGACTGTGAGGATCGCCAACGCAGCCTGTAGGTGCTGGGCTGTGGTTGGTGACCGCGAGCGTGACCCCCGAAAGGACTGGCCTCGTGCCTTCGTGCGACCTGTCCGCTCGCGGTCACCGGCCCCGGCCCGGTTGGAGGAGCTGGCCTGATCAGGAGCTTGACCACCTGGCGTTAACGGCGCCGGGCGTGTCTCATCACAGTCCTGCCGAGCCTCCGTCCCGGACCGAAACCACGTCCAGTCCGGCGAAGGAGAGAACGCATGAACAGTCTGACCGATCTGCGCGAACTGGTCGATGTCGTCATCGGCGTCGACACCCACGTCCACACCCACTCCGCGGCAGTGGTCGATGCTGCGACCGGTGGTGTGCTTGACGAGATCACCGTCGATGCCACAGCCCAGGGCTATGGCGAGCTGGTGGAGTTCGCCAACAACCACGCGACGCTGCGAGCGTGGGCGATCGAGGGAACCGGTGGTCACGGCGCCGGTCTGAGCCGTCACCTGCTGGAGTCCTCGGAGATCGTCATCGAGCTGGACCGCCCGAAGCGGCCCGCGCGTCGCAACGGCGCGAAGTCCGACCCGCTCGACGCGATCCGCGCTGCACGCGAAGCGATGGCTCGACCAAAATTGGGAACTCCCCGCACCGGGGGCGAACGCCAAGCCCTGTCGGTGCTTCTGGCTGCTCGCCGCTCCGCGATCAATGCCTCGACCGAAGCACAGCAGCAGGTCTTCAGCCTGGTCATCGCGGCACCCGAACCCATCCGAGTCAGGTTCCGCGGCCAGAAGCTGGGTGGGACCAGGCGCACAACACCGTCGCGGCCACGGTCGGGCCGACACCGAACTCCTCGGGCAGCGGCATCACGTCGGGCAGCGCCAACGGCTTCCTCGCGGTGACCGGAGCGGCAACACGATCGACGTCAGCTCCGGTACGTCGGGCACGAAGGGCCTCAACGTCAACGGCCCGGACATCACGGCCAGCGGCCTGACCTTCCAGCGCATCAGCACCTCCGCCGCCGACGATGGCATCGTCCTGGCCAACACGGGCAGCGCCGGCGGCCTCACCGTCACCGGCACGGGCACATCGGGCAGCGGCGGCGTGATCACCACGTCCAGTGGGCATAGCCTGTCGAGCAGACGGGACATCTGTCAGGGGTCAACGTCACCACGGTGGTGACGACGGCATCGCGCGTCCAGCGTGACCAACCTGGTGATCGCCGGCAGCTCCGGCACCGGCCTGGCGTCCGCGATCACCGGCAATGGCAACGCGAGCGGCGAGAACGGGTTCGACCTCACCGAGCTGGCGGGCGTCACGACGATCACCAGCGCCACCGTGACCGGCAACTACGACAACAACCTCGCGCTGACCAACGACGCGTCGACGCTGACGAACTTCACCATCGACGACGGCTCCTACGGGACGACGAGCTCGACGGGCGGCAACGACAGCATCCAGATCGTGAACACGGGCACGGGCAACCTGACCGGCACGATCAAGAACGCCGACTTCATGAACAGCCGCGGCGACCACATCCAGCTGACCACCGACAACGACCCGACCACGACGTCGACGCAGAAGCTGACGATCGAGGGCAACACGCTGAACAGCACCGCCCTCAGCTCCACGGTGCTGGGCGGCGGCATCGCGCTCGGCGTGGGCGGCGGCGCCACCCAGACGGTCAAGGTCGACAACAACGACATCGACCATGCCCACGGCGCGCCCATGTCGTTCAACACGACGACGGGGACCAGCCCCAACGCCAACTGGACGGTCAGCAACAACCGCATCGGCAACGCCGGCGAGGTCAAGTCCGGCTCGGTCGCGAACTCCGGCTTCTACATCAACGTCAACGGCAACGGCAACGCGAAGTTCAACCTCACCAACAACACGATCATGCAGACGGACTTCACGGCTGTCGACGCGGTGCAGAACGACGGCGACGCGGCGATGAACATCACGATGAAGGGCAACGTGATCACCGAGCCGGGCACGACGATCGACTACGCCTACGGCCTGCGCTTCGTGATCGGCAGCGACGTGCCCGACAACGGCACCTCGTGCCTCGACCTCGGCGACCCGTCGACCACGGCATTGAAGAACCGCTTCTTCGGCTCCGGCAACAGCAGCCAGGGCTACCAGGACGTGCGGGTGCGCATGGCCGGCTCCGCGACGGTGAACCTGGCCGGGTTCACGGGCGGGGCGCACGACAACGCCGCGGTCAACTCGTGGATGCAGACCCGCAACAACATCGGCGGTACGCCGACCACGAGCTTCTCGCAGTTCGACGCGGCGTCGTTCTACGGCCAGGTCTCCAGCTGCCCGCTGCCGTCCGTCCCGTGACGTAGTCCCGGAGGTGGCTCCCGCTACTCCAGTCCACTCAGCCGGTCGTCGTCGCGGCGCGCGAGCACGAACCACACCGCGGTGCACGGTTCGTCGTAGGGGTTGCTCAGGCGGTGCGGGGTCATCGAGTCGAAATGGATCGAGTCGCCGGAGCCGAGCGAGTAGGTCTCGAACCCGACCTGGATGTCGAGCCGTCCGCCCAGCAGGTAGCCGTACTCGCGACCGCCGTGCCGCATCAGCTGGTCGGGCGCGCACGACGACGAGCCGGGGGCGTACTCGACGTGCAGGAAGTCGACGTACGGGTCGTGGTCCCGGGTCAGCCGCTCCCAGACCACGCCCGACATCTCGAGCCGCTTGCGGTCGTCGGCCGCCTGGACGGGTACGTCGACGTGCGGCCAGTCGTCGTCCGGGGCCGCCTCGACCAGCTCCGGCGCAGAAGCCTCCGCAGTCCCAGCGATCAGGTCGTCGAGCGTGGTGCCGAGCTCGGCGAGGAGCGAGTAGAGCGTCGCCACCGACGGGTTGGCCTTGCCGAGCTCGATCTGGCTGACGAAGCTCGGCGAGACGTTGACCCGACGGGCCAGCTCGCGCAACGACAGCCCGCGCTGTTCGCGAGCGGCCCGGACCGACTGGCCCAGCTGCACGGGACTCGTCCCGGACGTCGTCGTGTCCATGCAACCTCGCTCTCGATGTGCGACAGGACTCTACATCTTGTCCAGTGGCACTTGACAGACGCGCGCGGCAGGCATTGACTCGGAAGACCCGAGAAAGCCGGTGATGCGATGGCCATTCGCACCTACGGACCCAATGCCGTGGACTGGGAACAGCGCGTCGATCTCGACCGCCTGCGCACCGAGCGCCTGGCCAGGATCCGGGCCACCCTCGACGGCTCCGACCTCGGCGCCCTGCTGACCTTCGACTTCGCGAACATCCGCTACCTGACCGCCACCCACATCGGCACCTGGGCGATGGACAAGCTGATCCGGTTCGCGGTGCTCCCCCGCGGCGGTGAGCCGGTGCTGTGGGACTTCGGGTCGGCCGCGAAGCACCACCAGCTGTTCAACCCGTGGCTCGACGGCACCGAGCGGGCCAGGGCCGGCATCTCGACGTTGCGCGGGGCGTTCCACCCGGACGCCGGCATCGCCCAGGAGGTGGCCCGGAAGGTCGCGACGGTGCTCCGCGAGCACGGGCTCGAGAAGGAGCCACTCGGCGTCGACCTGCTCGAGATGCCGATCCTGTTCGCCCTCCGGGCCGAGGGGATCGACGTCGTCGACGGTCAGCAGGTCTTCCTGGAAGCGCGACGGATCAAGACGCCGGACGAGATCAGCCTGCTCACCCAGGCCTGCTCCATGGTCGACGCGGCCTACGACGAGCTCTACTCCTTCCTCCGCCCGGGCGTGCGCGAGAACGAGTGCGTCGGCCTCGTCAGCAAGGTCCTCTACGACCTCGGCAGCGAGTACGTCGAGGGCGTGAACGCGATCTCCGGCGAGCGCTGCTCCCCGCACCCGCACGTCTACAGCGACCGGATCGTCCGGCCCGGCGACCCGGCGTTCTTCGACATCCTGCACAGCCATCTCGGCTACCGCACGTGCTACTACCGCTGCTTCGCGGTCGGGTCAGCGTCAGCGGCGATGCGCGACGCCTACACCCGCTGCCGGGAGTACATGGACGCCGCCATCGCGATCGTGAAGCCGGGCACCACCACGGCCGACGTGGTGAGCCTCTGGCCGACCGCGCAGGAGTTCGGCTTCCCCGACGAAGAGGCGGCGTTCGCCCTGCAGTACGGCCACGGCGTCGGCCTGTCGATCTGGGAGAAGCCGATCTTCAGCCGGCTCGTCTCGCTCGACCACCCGGAGGTCCTCGAGGAGGGGATGGTCTTCGCGCTCGAGACCTACTGGCCGGCCGGGGACGGCTGGTCCGCGGCGCGCATCGAGGAGGAGGTCGTGGTCACCGCCGACGGGTGCGAGGTGATCACCAAGTTCCCGGCCGAGGACCTCCTGGTCGCCGGTCAGCGCTACTGGACCGTCGACGGCCCGCTGCCGACGGTCCGCGACTCCCAGTCCCACCTGAACACCGCGAAGGGCAGGGGCGAATGACCGGGGGGACGATCGAGCGGGTGGCCACGGCGACGCTGCTCGACTGGTACGAGCAGATGGCCGTCATCCGCGGGACCGAGAAGGCTGCTCACGACCTCTTCCTGCGGGGCCTGGTCAAGGGCACCACCCACCTCGCCGCGGGGCACGAAGCCGTCGCGGTCGGAGCCAGCGCGGCCCTGCGGCCCGACGACTACGTGTTCGCCACCTACCGCGGCCACCACCACGCCATCGCCCGCGGCGCCTCCCCGGAGGGCTGCCTGGCCGAGCTGATGCAGAGGTCCACCGGCGTCTGCAAGGGCAAGGGCGGCTCGATGCACCTGACGCAGGCCGACCACGGGATGCTCGGCTCCTACGCCATCGTCGGCGCCCACCTGCCGATGGCCAACGGCGCCGCGTGGTCCGCGAGGCTGCGGGGCACGACGCAGGTCGCCGTCGCGTTCTTCGGCGACGGCGCCACCAACATCGGTGCCTTCCACGAGGCGCTCAACCTGGCGGCGGTCTGGAAGCTGCCGGTGATCTTCGTGTGCGAGAACAACCGCTACATGGAGTACACGCCGATCGCCGACGTCACGTCCGTGCCCAACCCGGCCGCCGACCGGGCCGCCGCCAACGGCATGCCCGGCGTGCTGGTGGACGGCAACGACGTGGTGGCGGTGCACGACACGATGGCGCTGGCCGTCGAGCGTGCGCGCTCGGGCGACGGGCCGACCGTCGTCGAGGCGCTGACCTACCGGCACTACGGGCACAGCCGCACCGACCCGGCGACGTACCGCCCCGTCGAGGAGGTCGAGGAGTGGATGGCGCGCGACCCACTGATCGTGGCCAGGCAGCGGCTGCTCGACTTCGGTGCCAGCGGCGACGAGGTCGACGCGGCCACCGCACGCGCCGCAGAGGTCGTGGCGGCAGCATCGCGGGCAGCGCAGGATGCCCCGCCCGCGGACCCGGCCGAGGCCTTCACCGACGTCTGGGCGGACGGAGGCTCGGCATGGCGGACCTGACGACCTACCGCGACGCAGTGGCCGACGGGCTCGCGCGGGAGCTGCGGCGCGACCCGACCGTGGTCTGCCTCGGCGAGGACATCGGCAAGGCGGGCGGGGTCTTCAAGACGACCGTCGGCCTGTACGACGAGTTCGGTGCCGATCGGGTCTGGGACACCCCCATCTCCGAGCAGGCGATCCTGGGCGCCGCGATGGGCGCGGCCATGACGGGCATGCGCCCGGTCGCGGAGATCATGTTCAGCGACTTCTTCGCCTGCTGCTGGGACTACCTCGCCAACGAGATCCCGAAGGCGAGGTACATGACCGGCGGCCAGGTCACGGTGCCGCTCGTGGTGCGTACGGCGAACGGCGGCGGGCTCGGGTTCGGTGCCCAGCACTCGCAGTCCGTCGAGAACTGGGCGCTCACCGTGCCCGGCCTGAAGATCGCGGCACCCTCGACCCCGTCGGACGTGGTCGGGCTGATGGCGTCGGCGATCCGCAGCGACGACCCGGTCGTGTTCTTCGAGCACAAGGGCCTCTTCGCGACCAAGGGCGAGGCCGCACCCGAGGGCCACGTCGTGCCGCTCGGCGAAGCCAGGGTGGCCCGCGAGGGCACCGACGTCACCGTGGTCGCCCTGGCAGCGACCGTCCCGCTCGCACTGGCCGCCGCCGACGAGCTCGCCGGTGAAGGCATCTCGCTCGAGGTGATCGACCTGCGCTGCCTGATCCCGCTGGACATGGCCGCCGTCCTGCGGTCGCTGGAGAAGACCAGCCGGCTGGTCGTGGTCGAGGAGAACCCCTACCAGGGCGGGTGGGGCGGCACCGTCGTCTCGATCGTCGCGGACGAGGGCTTCGAGATGCTCGACGCCCCGATCCGCCGCGTGGCCGGCGAGAACGTCCCGCTGCCGTTCGCGGACGCCCTCGAGCAGCAGGTCATTCCCACCGTCGCCAAGCTCGTCGAGGCGGTACGCCGCCTCGCGTCGTACTAACCGATCCGGCCGGAACTCCCGGTCGATCAGAAAGGGGTCAGCACCATGAGCAAGATTCTCCTCAAGGGCGGCACCGTGCTGTCGGTGGACCCGGCCATCGGGGACCGGACCACCGGCGACGTGCTGATCGAGGACGACAAGATCGTCGGCGTCGAGGCGAACATCGACGCCGACGCCGAGGTCGTCGACTGCACCGGGAAGATCCTGATCCCCGGCTTCGTCGACACCCACCGCCACACGTGGGAGACGGCGATCCGCAACACCGCACCGAACGCCACCCTCGACGACTACTTCGTGGAGATCCTGGACACCTTCGCACCGCTCTACCGGCCCGAGGACGTCTACGCCAGCAACCTGGCCGGCACGCTGGAGTGCCTCAACGCCGGCATCACCACGCTCGTCGACTGGTCGCACATCAACAACACACCGGACCACGCTGACGCCGCGATCCAGGGGCTGAAGGAGACCGGGATCCGCGCGCAGTACGCCTACGGGAGCGCGAACACCTCGCTGGAGAAGTACTGGTTCTTCAGCGCCGAGGAGATCCCCGGCGACGACGTACGCCGCGTGCGCTCGACGCACATTCCCGGCGACGACGGGCTGATCACGATGGGGCTGGCCACGCGTGGACCCGGGTTCACCCAGGACCAGGTGGTCACGGCCGAGTGGGAGCTGGCCCGCGAGCTCGGCATCCCGCTCACCGTGCACGTGGGCATGGGCCGGATGGCCGGCCGGTTCGGGATGGTCGAGCAGCTCGACCGGCTCGGTCTGCTCGGGCCGGACACGACGTACGTCCACTGCTGCTACTTCAGCGACCACGAGTGGCAGCGGGTCGCGGACACCGGCGGCACGATCTCGATCGCGGCGCAGGTCGAGACCCAGATGGGACACGGCTGGCCTCCGGTCAACAAGGCGCGGAAGTTCGGGATGCGGCCGAGCCTGTCGATCGACGTGGTGACGACGGTGCCGGGCGACATGTTCACCCAGATCCGGGCGGCGTTCGGCGCCGAGCGGGCACGGGTGAACGCCGTGTGCTGGGACCTCGACATCCCGATCCCCGAGGACATGCTCACCGCCAAGGACATGCTGAAGATGGCCACCCTGGACGGCGCGCACGTCGCCGGGGTGGAGGACCGGACCGGCTCGCTCACCCCGGGCAAGCAGGCCGACGTGGTCGTCATCGACGGCCGCGCGATCAACGTCGGCCCGGTCCACGACCCGGCCGCGGCCGTGACCCTGTGCGCGGACGTGTCGAACGTCGAGCACGTGCTGGTGGCGGGCAGCTTCGTCAAGCGTGACTTCAAGCTGCTCGCCGACGTGCCCCGGGCGATGGCGCTGGTCGAGGACTCCCACGACCACCTGGTGGCCGCCGCCGAGAAGGCCGCCTCCGAGAAGCAGGAGCTGGCCAACGCGTGATGACTCCATGACGACCCACCACCTGGTCCGGCGGGCGGCCGATCTCTCGTGGTCGCCGGCCGCCGGGCCGCTCGCGGGATCGACCGGCCTCGAGCAGTGGTCGGTCGTCGACGCGAGCACGCCCGCGGTGCACACCGGATTCGGGTTGAGCCGGCTCGCGCCCGGGTGGCGCCGTACCCGCACACGTGCACTCCTACGAGGAGAGCGTCTACGTCACGGACGGGCACGTCGTCATCCAGACCCCGGGCGAGGCGGCGCGACTCGGGCCCGGCGGCTACGGGCTGATCCCGATCGGCGTGCCGCACTCGCTGCGCAACGAGGGAGACGCCGAGGCGAGGTTCGTCCGGGTCTCGGTGCCGGTGCCCCGGCCCGAGCACGACTTCGACACCCAGCTGGTGCCGGACTTCGGCGAGACCGACGCCGTCGACGTGGACGTCCGTGACCCGCGCACGCGTCGCTACGGCCACATCAGCGAGGAGCACATGGACCCGGGCCGGCAGTCCCAGGAGCTGCTGGAGGTCTCGGCGAGCATGCGCACGGCGCTGCTCGTCTACAGCGGGATCTCGCTGAAGATGATGGTCGACTCCGACCTCGGAGCCGTGCTGTCGTCGATGTTCATGGTGCAGTACGAGCCGCACGGCGCGGCCGGCCTGCACGACCACCCGCTCGAGGAGACCTACCTGATCCTGGACGGATCGGTGGACGCGACGTTCGACGGCGCGGAGTATCACCTCGAGCCGGGCGACATCGCCTGGGCCGGCGTCGGCTGCCAGCACAGCTTCCGCAACGGCGACGGGAGCGTGCGCTGGCTGGAGACCCAGGCGCCGCCCCTGCCTCCGCGGCACGGCTACCGCTTCGCCCGCGACTGGGACTACCTGCGCACACGACTCGAGGGAGACAGCTGATGCGAACCGTGGTGATCGGAGGCACGTCCGGGATCGGGCTCGAGGTGGCCCGGAACCGCGCGGCGCGGGGCGACGAGGTGGTGCTCACCGGCCGCGACCCTGACCGCGCGGCCGAGGTCGCCGCGTCGGTCGGTGCGACGGTCTCCGGCATCGCCGTCGACCTCAACGAGCCGCACGGGCTCGCCGGTGCCCTCGCCGGTGTCGGCACGGTCGACCGACTGGTGGTCGCCGCCATCGAGCGCGACCAGAACACGATCGCGGACTACGACGTGGACCGGGCGACCAGGCTGGCCGTGCTGAAGCTGGTCGGCTACACCGAGGTGATCCACGCCCTGCTGCCACGGATGAACGACGACTCGTCGGTCGTGCTCTTCGGCGGCCGGGCCAAGGACCGGCCCTACCCCGGGTCGATCACCGTCTCGACGGTCAACGGCGGCATCGTCGGGTTGGTCATGGCCCTGGCGCTGGAGATGGCACCGATCCGGGTCAACGCGCTCCATCCGGGCATCGTCGGCGACAGCCCGTTCTGGTCCGGGAAGCCCGAGGGCGTGCTGGACGGCTACGTCTCGCGCACGCCGACCCGCCGACTCGCGTCGATGGACGACATCGTCGACGGCGTCAACTTCCTGCTGGAGAACCGCGGCGTCAACGCGACCAACCTCTACGTCGACGGCGGGTGGATGGTGACATGACCGCCCACGAGCCACGCCGGGTCTCGGTGGTCGGCACCGGCCGGATGGGCGGAGCCATGGCGGCTCGCGTGGCGATCGCGGGCCACGAGCTCACCGTCTGGAACCGCACCCGCTCCACCGCCGAGTCGGTCGCGCTCGAGTGCGGCGGCGACGTCACCGTGATGGACACCGCCCGCGACGCCGCACGGGGCGCCGACGTGGTGATCGTGTCGCTCGCGGACGACGCGGCCGCGCGGGCGACGTACGGCGGGGACGACGGTCTGGTCGCCGGGCTGGGACCGGGAACGGTCGTGGCCGACACCAGCACGGTGGCCCCAGAGACGATCCGCGCGCTCGAGGACGAGGTCCGTGCGACCGGCGCGGTGCTCGTGGACACCCCCGTGTCGGGGAGCGTGTCGAGCGTCGAGGGCGGGACCATCCTGGTCATGGCCGGCGGTCGGGCCGACGACGTCGAGCTCGCCCGTCCGGCCCTGGAGTCCTTCGCGCAGCGGGTCATCCTGCTCGGCCCACTCGGATCCGGCGCGACCATGAAGCTGGCGGTGAACGCGATGGTCTTCGGGCTCAACCAGACTCTCGCCGAGGCGCTGGTGCTGGCCGAGAAGGCCGGAGTCCCGCGCGAGCTGGCCTACGAGGTGATCGCGAACAGTGCGGTCGGCGCCCCGTTCGTCGCCTACAAGCGGGCAGCGCACGAGCACCCCGAGTCCGCCCCGGTCGCCTTCGCACTCGACCTCGTTGCCAAGGACCTCGACCTGGCTGCGGCCCTCGCCGCACGCGTCGGGGCCCCGGTCCCCCAGCTCGACACCAACCGTCGCGTGGTGGGCGAGGCGATCGACGCCGGTCTGGGTGCCGCCGACCTGAGCGCCATCGCCCGTCATCTCAGGGGCGAGGCGGGACCCCAGTCCTGACGCAGGATCAGGCCTCCACGGCGAGCTCGCCGAGCTCCGACCAGTCCGTGCCCGGCACGGTCGTGCTGACGATCCTCGGCGTCTTCACCAGGTGGGGCGGCAGGTCGCGCTGGGCCGCCTTGAAGTGCTCCGAACCGACGTGGTGCGCTCCGGCGGCGTCGTCGGCGAACGCCTCCACGAGCACGAACTCGTTGGCGGCATCGAGGCTGCGCGACCAGTCGAACCACAGGCAGCCCGGCTCGGCGCGCGTGGCCTCGGTGAACGGGGCGGTGATGGTCGGCCAGTCCTCGACGGACTCGGGACGGACCTCGAACTTGGCGGTGATGAAGATCAACGGGCTCTCCTGTTCGGTGGGATCGCTGGATCGCGTCCTACCGTACGGACCGGCCTGCAGACCCGAGCCTCACAGGCTGGTGACGAACCCGAGATCCTGGGGTGCGAGCCCGGGGAAGACCTGGGCGGTCGACGCGTTCAGCCGTCGGGTGACGACCTCGTTGAGCACGCTGCGGTAGTCGGTGGTGACCAGGAGGTCCGCGTCCGAGGTGTTCGTCAGGCCGGGCCAGGTGCCGTAGTAGCCGCCCTTGACTCCGGCGCCCATCGCGAACATCACGTTGCCGTGTCCGTGGTCGAGACCCTGGTTGGCGTTCTCCACGACCCGGCGCCCGAACTCACTGATGGTCACCAGGGTCACCTTGTCGGCCAGCGGGCCGAGATCGGCGAAGAAGGCCGCGACCGCGCCGGCGAACGCGTCAGCCATGTTCTTCAGGTTGCCGTTGTCGGGCTGCCCGATCCAGGTGTGGTGGTCCCATGAGCCGTGGTCGACGGTGATGATCTCCGCGCCCACGTCGGCTCGGATGGTCCGGGCGCACCCGTGCAGGGCCGTGCCGAGCTCGCTGTTCGGGTACGTCGCCCCGTTGGCCGGAGTTGTCGAGCTGGCGCGCACCGGCGCGAAGTCGGCGACCACGTCGAGCGCGGTGTCGACACCGGTGGCGAGCTCGCCGCTGGCCTCGCTCCACGTCGTGAGCAGAGATGCCCTGCGGGCCGCTTCCGTCGCGACGTCGGTGGCGCCCGCAAGACTGACCGCGTCCACACCCGGAGTGACCAGGACGGGCTGCGCCCCGAGCATGGCCGTGTTCGGGACGCCCCCGCCCATCTGGATGGCCTCGATGGGCGAGCCGGGGCCGTCGCGGCCGACCAGCCGGTTGAGCCAGCCGATCCGCTCGGGGGACCCGGGGTCGGCGTCCTCGACCTCCTCCATCGCCGAGAAGTGCGATCGGTTGGCAACCGGCAGCCCGGTCGCGTGGATCGCCGCGATCTTCCCGCCCGTCCACAGCGGGAGCAGGGGCGCCAGCGACGGGTGCAGGCCGAACATGGCATCCTTCGCCAGCAGTCGGTCGCTCGGGACGTTGATGGAGGGCCGCGCCAGGTAGTAGACGGGGTCGGCGTGCGGGACCACCAGGCTGAGTCCGTCGGCAGCACCGCGCATGGAGAGCACCACCAGCACGCGCGGGGCCGGCGCTGCGGCGTACGCCGTCTGCACCAGTGTGGATCCGTGGGCGACCGTGAGCGCGGCGCCGCCGCCGACGGCCAGGGACCCCCGCAGGAATCCGCGTCGCGAGGTGCGCAGGTAGTCCTCGCAGCAGGGCAGGTCTTCGGTCATCGTCGGCTCCGAGTCAGCGGTGCAGGTGGTCGGGGCTGTCGAGCAGAGTCGTCAGCAGCATTGGCATCTTCCAGCCCACGATCGCGTGATTGGCGGTGATCGCGGCGTCCGCCTGGGTCTGGGTGGCTTGGCACGCGGCCTGCACCAGGCGTGCCGGAGCGGTCTTGCCCAGCAGCTGGGTGCACAGGTGGTCGACCAGGGCGTCGAAGCGCATGCCGGGCGTGGGCACCCAGCTGATCGGGTCGCGGTAGACGATGTCCTGCCTGGGCCACCACCGCCCGGCCGCCTGGTAGTGGAACTGGAACGACGCGAGCACGCGCGAGGCGGACGACCAGGAACGGTTGTCCTGCGGCTGGCCGTCCGGGCGTCCCCAGGCGAAGGGCGACTGGCCGATGGCCTCGGCCTGGTAGAGCATCGCGTTGGCCGCGGACGCGCCGGCGGTCGGCGCGAGGAACTGGGCGCCGAGGGCGCGGTAGGTCGCGACGACGTCGTCGGTGGGGGTCCGGACCTTGAGCCCGGCGGACGCCCGGAACTCCGGGTGGGCGATCAGCGCGCGCAGCACCGGATCGATCGCGGTGCCGTTGGCGAGGTAGACCTCGGCGAGGTGGGCGACCAGCTGCTCGGAGGGCCGGTCGGAGACGAACCGGACGGCCAGCTTGCGGGCGATCCGGGAAGCCGTCTGCGGGTGGTGCGCGAGATAGGTCAGGTAGGCCTCGGCGACCGGACGGCCGTCGGCGCTCGTGTTCGGGTCCGCGAACCCCATGACCTTCACCGCGCCGGTCCAGTGGCTCGCAGTGTCGTAGTAGCTGTTCCACGTGCGCCACATGTCCACCCGGTAGCCGGTGAGGATGCGCGCGGACGACTTCACGTCGTCCTCGGTGTAGTTGCCGCGCCCGACCGTGTGCAGCTCGAGCAGCTCACGTCCGAGGTTCTCGTTCGGCGCCCGCTTGGTCGAGGACGCGTTGTCCAGCGAGATGCCCATGGCGGGGTGGGTGATGGCCGCGACCAGCATCTGGTCGAAGCGGCCGAGCGCGTGGCTGCGCAGCAGCTTCCCGTAGGCGGCACGGTGGGTGAACACACCGTCGTCGTGGACCGGGACGTGGAGGTGGTTCTCCCAGAACTCGGCCATCACCTCGAGGACCTGACGGTCTGAGGAGATCCGGCGCAGCAGGCACCAGCGGGCGTAGTTGGCCATCGCCGACCAACCGCCCTCGATCCGGTCCTTGTCGCGCTGGGCGATGGTGGTGTGGTCGGCATCGATCGAGACCCACCAGCCCTGCATCGCGTCGGTGGCGGCGTCCTGTACCGAGGCGGGGTTGAGCTGCTCCTCGAACCACAGGTCGGGGCTGCCGGCGGTCCGCATCGCCTGGTGCAGGCCGGGTGTCACGCCGTACGAGAAGCGATTGCCCAGGTGGAGGGACCAGGCGGTCGGCAGGGCCGAGGCGACGAAGTCCGGGTCGATCGGCGGTCCGGTGGGCGTCGGCGTCGGCGTCGGCGTGGGCGTCGGCGTGGGCGTCGGAGTCGGCGTGGGCGTGGGCGTGGGCGTCGGAGTCTCGGTCTTCTCGCGCGCCTTGTGGTGGCGGTGCTTGCAACGGTGCTTGTGCCGGCACGTGTGTGTCGGGTGCTTCTTGCACCGGTGCCAGTGTTGACACTGCTTGGCGTGCTTCGGACCCCAGGCGGCCTCGGCGGTCTCCACGGCGATCACGGGAGCGGCGACGGCGGCGAGTCCGGCGGCGGCCGTCCGCGAGAGGCCGCGGCGGGACAACAGCTCTCGGGACGCGTCGAAGGCCGTCGGAGCGTCACTGGTGCGTGCGGGTGTCACGGGCATGCGCTCCGGGGGGCGAAGGATGCGGATCGCCTGGCAGCCCGGTCGTTGTCCGTCCGTCAGCAGGTTGCCGAAAGCATGGCAGAGCACCTCGGAACGTGTCGGAGAATCCTCGAAGTTGTCTGTACCGGGTGGTGCTTGCCAGGCGCGTCGGCTGCGGACGTACGCGGGCGGTTGAGCACTGACAACGCTGGTCTGTCACCTGACGGCTGCAGTAGATTTCCCGGGACAAAGGTGCTCGGAGGTTGATCCATGAACGAGGGTCGTGACACGTGGCCTGCGGGCAGCAGGTCCCGCACCCTGGACATCGGTGGCGCGGTGCACCTCACCGAGTACGGCGATCCTCACAGCACCGAGGTCATGGTGTGTCTGCACGGCCTGGGAGGGTCGGCGCTCAACTTCGGCCTCGTCGCCCCGATGCTGTCGAAGGATCGACGCATCATGGTGCCCGATCTCCTCGGCCACGGGCGCTCCTTCGTTCCTAACGAGTCCGCGCACGCACTCGATGCCCAGATGAACATTCTGGGACACCTCCTCGAGGACGAGACCGATGGCCCGGTGGTCCTGGTCGGTCACTCGATGGGCGGCATTGTGGCGATCCTGCTCTCCATCCGTAGGCCGGCCCAGGTGTCGCGACTCGTGCTGATCGATCCTCCCGTCCCCCACGTGACCAGGTTCAGCCGCGACCCGAGACTGACCGCCAAAGGGGCCCTGCTGCGCGTCCCCGGCATCAACGGGCTCGTCACCCGGCAGATCACGAACATGACGCCCGAGCAACTGGTGGCTCGACAGCTCTCGGACGCCACTCCTCACGCCGACCGCGTCCCGCAGGCAGCGGTGGACGCCACCATCGCGGAGATGCGGGCGGTCCGGGCCGAGGACGGAGGACGCGCAGCGCAGCGGGCACAGTTCCGGGCCATCGTCGAGGTGGTCGCGCTCCTTGCCCGCCCCGCAGACTGGCGACGCCGACTCGCTGCCGTCTCGGCACCCACGCTGTGGTTGCAAGGCGAGGACGATCCACTGGCGCCCATGCCGGCTGCTCGCGCCCTGGCCGCGACGCGGCCGGAATGGACGTTCAAGGGCCGGCCAGGTGTGGGGCACCTGCCCCACCTCGAAGACTCCGCGTGGACAGCGAGCACCATCGCGGAGTGGCTGGACGAGGTTGACGCAGCAGATTGCTGGGCTCAACAACCCACTCCGCCGGGGGTTGACCAGACCTGAATCGTCACCAGGTCGGACAACCTGGCTGGGCATCCCGTCCAGAGGGACTCCGGGGCTCGCCGCGCTCGGCGGGTGCAGAGATCAGCGCAGCGCGGATCCCGAAGGGCCGCCCAGTGATGCCGCAGCCGCCGCCAGGGCGCTGACCTGTGCCCACGCACCGGCCGCGAGCAGGTCGCCGGGGGTGAGCCACGAGCCGCCGACGCAGCCCACGTTGGGCAGTGACAGGTAGGAGGCCGCGGACGCCGCGGTGATCCCGCCCGTGGGGCAGAAGCGTGCGTCCGGCAACGGGGAGGCGATCGACTTGAGGTATGCCGCACCCCCCGACGCCTCGGCCGGGAAGAACTTCATCTCCGTGAACCCTGCCTCGAGCACGGCCAGCACCTCCGAGACGGTGGCGGTGCCGGGCAGGAAGGGCACACCGGAGTCGGCCATCGCGCCGAGCAGGGTGGGCGTCGAGCCCGGTGAGACGAGGAACTGCGCGCCCGCCTCGACGGCCAGCTTGGCCTGGGCCGGCGACACGATGGTCCCGGCGCCGACGAGGATCTCGGGCACCTCGGCGGCGATCGCGCGGATCGCGTCGAGCGCGACGGGCGTGCGCAGGGTCAGCTCGATGACCGGCAGGCCGCCCTCGACGAGGGCGCGTGCGACCGGCACGGCGTGCGCGAGGTCGTCGATGACGACGACCGGGACGACCGGGACGACGGACAGCAGGGACTCAGGCGTGCTGGGCAACGGGGATCTCCTCGGTGGGGGCGGGCAGCGGGCGGATGACACTGGCGCCGGTCTCGGCGGTGCCGACGATGGCGCGGAACCCGGAGAACAGCTCGCGTCCGGTCCCCGCCCACTCGACGTCGTAGGGAGCGCGACCGGTGGTCTCGCGGCGCTCGAACTCGGCGTCCGGGACGTCGAGGTCGAGCAGGCCGGTCTCGGCGTCGACGGTGATCAGGTCCCCGTCGCGCACCCGGCCGAGCGGGCCGCCGAGGGCGGCTTCGGGCGTCAGGTGGATGGCGGCCGGCACCTTGCCCGACGCACCGGACATGCGCCCGTCGGTCACGATCGCGACCCGCTGGCCGCGGTCCTGCAGGACCCCGAGCGCCGGCGTCAGCTTGTGCAGCTCGGGCATGCCGTTGGCGGCCGGGCCCTGGTAGCGGATGACCGCGACCAGGTCGCGGTCGTCGAGCCGGCCCTCGGCGAAGGCGGCGAGGAAGTCGGCCTGGTCGTCGAAGACCACGGCGGGAGCGGTGACCACGCGGTGCTCGGCCTTGACCGCGGACGTCTTCACGACCGCACGGCCGAGCCGGCCCGAGAGCATCCGCAGGCCGCCGTCCGGGGCGAACGGGTCGTCGGCCGGTCGCAGCACCGACGTGTCCAGCGATGACTTCGGACCCTCCTCCCAGACCACGGCGTCGCCGTCGAGCCGCGCCTCGCAGGTGTGGCGCCAGAGGCCCCGGCCCGACACGGTGAGGACGTCGTCGTGCAGGTAGCCGTGCTTGAGCAGGGTGTGGATCAGGAACGGGGTGCCGCCGGCGGCCACGAAGTGGTTGATGTCCGCGGTTCCGTTGGGATAGATCCGCGTCACCAGGGGGACCGCGGCCGACAGGTCGGAGAGGTCGTCCCAGGTCAGCGTGATGCCCGCGGCCGCCGCGATCGCGACCAGGTGCATCGTGTGGTTGGTCGACCCGCCGGTCGCGAGCAGCGCCACGCAGGCGTTGACGATCGACTTCTCGTCGACGAGGTGACCGACGGGTGTGGGCTCCCCGCCGGCTGCGGTGATCGCCACCGCGCGCTTCCCGGCAGCGCGGTCGAGCGCCGCCCGCAGAGGGGTGCCGGGGTTGGCGAACGTCGCGTCGGGCAGGTGCAGCCCCATCACCTCCATCAGCATCTGGTTGCTGTTGGCGGTGCCGTAGAAGGTGCAGGTGCCCTTCGAGTGGTAGGACGCCGACTCGGCCTCGAGCAGCTCCTCGCGACCGACCTTGCCCTCGGCGTAGAGCTGGCGCACGCGCGCCTTCTCGCCGTTGGGGAGACCGGAGGTCATCGGGCCCGCGGGCACGAAGACTGTGGGCAGGTGCCCGAAGGACAGGGCGCCGATCAGCATCCCCGGCACGATCTTGTCGCAGACGCCGAGCATCATCGCGGCGTCGAACATGTCGTGCGAGAGCGCGACCGCGGTGGACATCGCGATCAGGTCGCGGCTGAAGAGCGAGAGCTCCATGCCGGCCCGGCCCTGGGTGATGCCGTCACACATGGCGGGCACGCCGCCGGCGAACTGCGCCAGGCCGCCGGCCCGGATGATCGACGCCTTCAGCACCTCCGGCACGTCCCGGAACGGCTGGTGGGCCGAGAGCATGTCGTTGTACGCCGAGACGATGGCCACGTTGGGCTTGCGGCCCGACCTCAGGCCGGTCTTCACCGGCTCCTCCGAGGCGGCGAAGCCGTGGGCGAGGTTGGCGCACGCCAGCTTGCCGCGGGCCGGGCCCTTGTCTGCGGCGGCGTCGATGCGCGCGAGGTAGGCGGTGCGGGTCGCGGTGCTGCGGCGGGTGATCCGCGCTGTCACCTCGGCGACGGTGGGGTGGATGGTGTTCATTCGGTCTCCTGCCAGGATCGGCCGTCACGCTCGAGGAGCGTGTTGGCGGCGAAGGGGCCGTGCGTGCCGGCGGGATACCGGCGGGGGCGGTGCGTCGGTTGCGACCAGCGGTCGAGGATCGGGGCCACCCACGTCCAGGCCGCCTCGACCTCGTCGCGGCGCATGAACAGGGTGGTGTTGCCGCGGACGACGTCCATGAGCAGTCGCTCGTAGGCGTCGGGGGAACGGCCGCCGAAGGCGGTGGCGTAGCTCAGGTCGAGGGACACCGGACGCAGCCGGATGCCGCCCGGGCCGGGCTCCTTGGCGGTCATGTGCAGGCGCATGCCCTCGTCGGGCTGCACCCGGATGTGCAGCCGGTTGGGCTCGGTCGGGCCCTCGCTGTGCGGGAACATCGGGTGCGGCGGCTCCTTGAAGACCACGACGATCTCCGAGAGCCGCTCCGACATCCGCTTGCCGGTGCGCAGGTAGAACGGCACGCCGGCCCAGCGCCAGTTCTGCACCTCGGTCCTGAGCGCCACGAAGGTCTCCGTGCTGCTCTCGCGGCCGACCTCGTCGGCGTACGACGACGCAGGGGTGCCGTCGCAGAGTCCGGCGGAGTACTGGCCGGCGACGGTGTCCCGGTCGACGAGGTCGGGGGTCATCGGGCGCAGCGCCTGGAGGACCTTGAGCTTCTCGTCGCGGACCGTCTCGCGGTCGACGTACGTCGGCGGCTCCATCGCGACGAGGCAGACCAGCTGGAGCAGGTGGTTCTGCACCATGTCGCGCAGGGCACCGGAGCGGTCGTAGTAGGAGCCGCGCTCACCGACCCCGATCGACTCCGAGACGGTGATCTGCACGTGGTCGACCCAGTGGCTGTTCCACAGCGGCTCGAGGAAGGTGTTGGCGAAGCGCGTGACCAGCAGGTTCTGCACGCTCTCCTTGCCGAGGTAGTGGTCGATGCGGAAGATGTGCGACTCGTCGAAGACCCGGCCGACGGCCTCGTTGATCGTCTTGGCCGTGGCCAGGTCGGTGCCGATCGGCTTCTCGAGGACGACCCGCGAACGGTCCGTGGCCAGCGCCGACCTCGTCGAGGTGCTCGCAGATCGGGCCGAACAGTGCGGGCGCGACCGCGAGGTAGAAGACGCGGATGACGTCCTCGCTGGCGGCGCCCTCCTTGAGCCGGGCGTGCAGCTGGTGCCAGGCCCCGACGTCCTCGACGTCGAGGGTCACGTGATGGAGGCGACCGAGCAGGCGGCGTACGACGGCGTCGCTCAGCTCGTCGGCCGCGACGTGCTCGGCGAGGGCCTCCTCGACCAGGGCCCGGTAGCCGTCGTCGTCGACCTCGGCGCGCGAGACGCCGATGATCCGGAAGCCGTCGGGCAGCTGCCCGTCGCGGTCGCGGAGGTAGAGGGCGGGCAGCAGCTTGCGGAGGGCGAGGTCGCCGGTGCCGCCGAAGACGGTGAAGTCACACGGCTCGACGGGGGTGCCGGAAACGTGCGGCTGGCCGTGGTCGGTGACCGAAGATCGGTTCATGGTTCACCACCGTACGCATGGTTAGGTACTTCTACAACGTATCTTCGGTTTTTTGTGTACTTAAGTGCGGAGGTGCTTGAATGCCGTGCACCATGACCTCGCTCGCGACCAGCCCGCCTCCCGGCGCCACGGCCGGCGACATCCTGGACCTGATCCGGTCCGGTCGAGCCACCACCCGTGGCGAGCTGGGCCGCATGACCGGGCTCTCCCGCACCGCCGTGAGCGCACGGCTGGCGTCGCTCGTCGCGGTGGACCTGGTGCTCGAGACTGCGGAGGAGTCGGCGACCGGCGGGCGGCCGGCCTCCACCCTGGCGCTCAACCACGACGCCGGACTGGTGCTGGCGGTGGCGATCGGGCGCAGTCGCTCCCAGATGGCGGTGTGCACCCTGGACGGGGCGGAGCTGGCTTCGGTCAGCCACGACCAGGAGGTGGGTCTCGGGCCGGACGTGCTGATGCCGGTCGTTGCCGACCACCTGACCCGGATGCTCGCAGGCCTGGGGCGATCGGGCGAGGAGGTCCGGGGCATCGGGCTCTCGCTGCCCGGCACGGTCGACCCGGTGCGCGTGTGCAGCGTGGACTCCCCCGCACTCGCGGGCTGGGACGGCGTCTCCTTGGCCCCCTACCTGCGCGAGGTGACGCCGGCGCACCTGGTCATCGACAACGACTGCAACGTGTTGGCGCTGTCCGAGCGCGGCGCCCTCCTGCGCGAGCACGACGACGTCCTGGTGCTGAAGGCCTCCACCGGACTCGGGCTCGGCATCATCGCCGGCGGACGACTGGTCCAGGGCCACCTGGGCGCGGCCGGCGAGCTGGGCCACGTCAAGGTCGCTGCGGCCGAAGGACTGCAGTGCCGGTGCGGCGACACCGGCTGCCTCGAGGCGGTGGCCGGCGGCTGGGCCCTGGTCGAGCGCCTCCGCGCGGGCGGCCAGCAGGCCCAGCACGTGCGCGACCTCGTCGCCCAGGCGGTCCACGGCGACGGCGAGGCCAGATCGATCGTGCGCGAGTCCGGCCGTCGCGTCGGCGAGGCGCTGGCCGCCACGGTGACCGTGCTGAATCCGCGGGTGATCGTGGTCGGCGGCGACATGGTCCATGCCTTCGACACCTTCACCGCGGGCCTGCGCGACACCCTGTTCCCCGGCACCACGGCGCTGGCCGGTCGCGACCTCCAGGTGCTGCCGGCGACGCACGGCGAGCGGGCCGGTCTCGTCGGTTGTGCCTGGCTCGGGCTCGACTCCGTGCTGTCCCCGCTCGCAGTGAACACGGCCATCGCCCAGCAACAGGCCTGACCGCGCAGCGGCCCCCTAGGCTCGCGCTCATGCAGGCAGTCCGCTACGACGCGTACGGCGCAACCCCCACCCTCGTCGACATCCCGGCGCCCGACTGCCCGGCCGACGGCGTGGTCATCGAGGTCCGAGCCACCGGCGTGTGCCGTTCCGACTGGCACGCGTGGCAGGGGCACGACCCCGGGCCGCTGCCGCAGGTGCCCGGTCACGAGTTCGCGGGCGTCATCACCGAGGTCGGCCCGAAGGTGTCGACGCGGCAGGTCGGCGAACGCGTGACCGTGCCGTTCGTCTGCGGCTGCGGCAGGTGCGCGTTCTGCGCCGCCGGTGACGCCCAGGTGTGCCCCGACCAGTCGCAGCCGGGATTCACCATGCCCGGGTCGTTCGCCGACCTGGTCGCCATCCCCGCCGCAGACCTGAACGTCGTCCCGCTTCCGGACGACCTGGACTTCGTCGACGCGGCAGCACTGGGCTGCCGCTTCGCGACCGCCTATCGCGCGCTGACCGCTCACGGTCGCGTGAGCCCCGGCGACTGGGTGGCGATCCACGGGTGCGGCGGCGTGGGGCTGTCGGCGGTGATGATCGCGGCCGCGCTCGGTGCTCGCGTCGTCGCGGTGGACGTGTCCGATGCTGCCCTCGCCCTCGCGGTCGAACTGGGTGCGGAGGTGCGCGTCGACGGCGGGCCTGGCGCCGTACGCCGCATCGTCGATGCCACGGGCGGCGGCGCGCACGTGTCCCTCGACGCCGTCGGGTCCAGCGACACGGCCGTCGCGTCCGTGTCCTGCCTGCGTCCTCGCGGCCGACACGTGCAGGTCGGACTGCTTCTCGGCGAGCACGCCACTCCCCCTTTGCCGATGGGAGTGGTGGTCGCCCGGGAGCTCGAGATCTACGGCTCCCACGGCATGTCCGCGCACGACTACCCGGCGATGCTCGACCTGGTGGCGTCCGGGGCGCTGCGGCCGGACCGGCTCATCGGCGCCGTCATCGGGCTCGCCGACGCCGGCGAAGCGCTTGCCGCGATGAGTCGTCCCGCGACCACGGCGGGAGTCACCGTCGTCCGACTGGGGCCTGGCTCCTAGACGTCGACGTCACCAGTCGAGCTCGTGGCACTCCTGGCGCTGGGTCGACTCGACCTGCAGGGTGGCGTGCTCGATCTGGTGCTGGACGCGCAGCACGTCGCGAGCCGCGTCGAGCACCGCCTGCGGGTCGGCGGCGGAGGTGGTGACCAGGTGGGCGGTCGCCACGTGCATGCCTGAGGTCAGCGTCCACACGTGCAGGTCGTGCACGTCGCCCACCCCGTCGACGGCAGCCAGGTCGGCGGACACGTCGTCGAGCTGCATCCCCTCGGGCACCTGCTGTCCGAGCACGGCCAGCACCTGACGTCCCAGCGACACCGCACGGACGGCCACGAACGCACCGATCGCCAGCGCCACGACCGTGTCCCAGACACCGTTGCCGGTGGCGAGCACCAGCCACCCGGCGAGGATGACGCCGACCGAGCCGGCAGCGTCGGCGACCACCTCGTAGTAGGCGCCCTTCACGTTGAGCGACTCCTGGGCGCCGCCTCGCAGGAGCACCATCGAGACCACGTTGATCGCGAGTCCGATGCCGCCGACGATCAGCATCGGGCCGGTCTCCACCTCGACGTCGGAGCCCATCCGGGCGACCGCCTCGATCACGACGTACGCCGAGACGCCCAGCATCAGCAGCACCGTGAGACCGGACGCGAACACCTCGGCGCGATAGGAGCCGTAGCTGCGACGACCGGTCGAGTCGGGACGCGTGGCGATCTTGGTGGCGACGAGGGCGGCACCGAGAGCCACGACGTCCGCGGCCATGTGGCCCGCGTCGGAGAGCAGCGCGAGCGAGCCGGAGAGCAGGCCGAACGTCAGCTCGACGACGAAGAACGCGAAGACCAGTCCGAAAGCGAGGGCCAGGCGCCAGCGATGGCGGCCGCCGGCGTGACCGCCCACATGCCCGTGTCCGTGACCGTGTCCTGCTCCCATGGGGTGTCTCCTGTGTCTCGGTCGGCGATCAGGGACGACGCTGGATCTGGACCAGCTCGCTGTCGCGTGTCGGTACGGCGACGTCGGTGGCGCAGCACTCGTCGGTGCACGCGGGCTCGCCGGACGAGCCGATCGATCCGCAGCATCCTTCGCCGCGCCACGCGTCGCGACCTTCCTTGAGGGCGATCGCGGCGATGACCAGGCCGGCGACCGGGTCGGCCCACGACCAGCCGAGGGTGGCGTTGAGCAGCAGCCCGACCAACAGCACCGCGGAGAGGTAGGTGCACAACAGGGTCTGCGTGGAGTCGGCGACCACGGCGTTGGAGCCGAGCGCCTTGCCCGTACGCCGCTGGGCCCACGACAGGAACGGCATCACCACGAGCGAGGCGGCGGCCAGCCCGATGCCGACCGGCGAGGGGTCGGGGTCCGTGCCGAAGACCAGCGCCCGCGTCGACTCGACTGCGACATAGGCCGCGAGCGCGAAGAACGAGAACGCCATCAGCCGCAGCGCCAGTCGCTCGCGCGACTCTGGCATCGAGTGTCGGAACTGCCACAGGATGATCAGCCCGCTCGACACCTCGACGACGGAGTCGAGGCCGAAGCCCACCAGGGCCACGGATCCGGCCACGATGCCGGCCGTGATCGCGACGACTGCCTCGACCACGTTGTAGGCCACCGAGGCGCCGGCCAGCAGCTGCGCTCGGCGGCCCGAGCGCGCGGCGTACGTCGCTCGACAGTGCCGTGCTCATGAGGCGTCCGTCATGGCGGCGATGCCCGAGGTGGGGCAGAGCGTGACCGCGTCGCCGGTGAGCTCGAGCAGCCGCTCGGCGGAGGCGAGCAGGTCGAGGAGCGCCTCGGGGTGGGCCAGCGAGAACACGGACGCGCGGCCCTGCGGTCGGGACAGCACGAGGCCGCAGTCCTTGAGGCAGGCCAGGTGCTTGGAGACGGTGCTCTGCGCGAGACCGAGGTGCTCGGTCAGCTCGACGACCCGGTGCTCGCCGAGGGCGAGGTGGCGCAGGATGGTGAGGCGTGACGGATCGCTGAAGCCATGGAAGAGGAGCGCAGCAGGACCGAGAGTCACCGAGTCGGAAGGCGCTGTCATCGTCATTTGGCGATGATAACGCCAGTCGTGCGGAGCACGTCAACCCGGCCCGGTCGATATCCGGTCGCCCGGCGCGGTCTTTCGTGGACAATGACGCCGGTGTACCTGACCCTGACCTCGACCGCCCCGGCTGCGACCGACCTCGGGTACCTCCTCCACAAGCACCCGGAACGTGCGCAGCAGTTCGACGTGTCGGCCGGGAAGGCCCACGTGTTCTACCCCGAGGCCACCGACGAACGCTGCACCGTGGCGCTGCTGCTCGAGGTCGACCCGGTCGCACTGGTCCGGGGTCGCAGGTACGGCGGAGACACGTTCGCGCTCGGGCAGTACGTCAACGATCGCCCGTACGCCGCCTCGTCGATGCTCGCCGTCGCGCTGGGCAAGGTCTTCCGCACCGCGATGGGCGGCCGCTGCGAGGCCCGGCCCGACCTCGTCGGCCAGGGCCTGCCGCTCGAGGTGCGCGTGCCCGTCGTGCCGACCGCGGGCGGAGCGCAGATGGTGCGCGACCTGTTCGAGCCGCTCGGCTGGACGGTGGAGGCGACCACGCTCCCCCTCGACGAGACCGTGCCCGGGTGGGGCGACTCGCGCTACGTCGACCTGCGGCTGACCGGCACGCTGGTGCTTGCCGACGCGCTCTCCCACCTCTACGTGCTGCTGCCCGTCCTCGACTCCTCCAAGCACTACTGGGTGTCGACCGACGAGGTCGACAAGCTGGTCCGGGCGGCCGGCGACTGGCTGCCCACGCACCCGGCACGCGAACTGATCACCCGGCGCTACCTCGCCCACCAGCGCGACCTCGTCGCCACCGCCGTCGCCCGCCTGGTCGAGGTGGACGACCTCCCGACCGAGTCGCTCGACGACGCCCCGACCGACACACCCAGGCCGCTCGTCGCGCTCCGCAAGCAGGCCGTGCTCGATGCACTTCGAGCCGCCGGGGCCACGCGCATCGTCGACCTCGGCTGCGGCGAAGGAGCGCTGCTGCGCGAGCTGATCCAGCACGCCGAGTTCACCGAGGTGCTGGGCGTAGACGTGGCCGCGCGGGCGCTCGAGCTTGCCGAGCGACGGCTCAACCTCGACCGGATGCCCGACAGCCAGCGAGCGCGGCTGCGGCTGCTCCAGTCCTCGCTCACCTACCGCGACGAGCGACTCGCGGGGTACGACGCCGTCGTGCTGATGGAGGTCGTCGAGCACCTCGATCCGGAGCGGCTGCCGGCGCTGGAGAGCACCGTCTTCGGCGACGCTCGTCCCCGCACCGTGATCGTGACGACGCCCAACGTCGAGCACAACGTCCGCTACGAGGGCCTCGCCGCCAGGCGCGATGCGGCACCGCGACCACCGCTTCGAGTGGACCCGCGCGGAGTTCGCCGCCTGGGCGACCGGCGTGGGCGAGCGCACCGGCTACACGGCGGCGTTGCTGCCGGTCGGCGAGGACGACCCGGAGGTCGGCCCGCCCACCCAGCTGGCGGTCTTCACCCGCACCGAGGAGGCCTCGTCATGACCGAGCTGAGCATCCCCGAGCTCAGCCTCGTGGTGCTCGTCGGCGCCTCGGGCTCCGGCAAGTCGACGTTCGCCCGCGAGCGCTTCGAACCCTTCGAGACGGTCTCCAGCGACTTCTGCCGCGGTCTCGTGTCGGGCGACGAGAACGACCAGGCCGCCACCAAGGACGCGTTCGAGGTGCTCCACTTCATCGTCGGGAAGCGGCTCGCCGCCGGCCGGCTGACCGTGGTGGACGCGACCAACGTGCAGCACGAGGCGCGGCGCGCGCTCGTCGCGCTGGCCCGGGCGCACGACGTCCTCCCTGTCGCGATCGTGCTCGACGTACCCGAATCAGTCTCCGTCGCCCGCAACGCCGAGCGACCCGACCGCGCCTTCGGTGCCCACGTCGTCAAGCGCCAGCGCGACCAGCTCCGACGCTCGCTCCGCAGCCTGGCCAAGGAGGGCTTCCGCAAGGTGCACGTGCTCTCCAGCGTCGAGGAGGTCGAGAGCGCGACCATCGTCCGGGAGAAGCTGCTCAACGACTTCCGCGACCAGCACGGGCCGTTCGACGTCATCGGCGACATCCACGGTTGCCGCTCCGAGCTCGAGACCCTGCTCGCCCGGTTGGGGTACGCCGTCGTCCGCGACGAGCAGGGACGGCCGGTCGACGCCACCCACCCCGAGGGCCGGCGGCCGGTCTTCGTCGGCGACCTCGTCGACCGCGGCCCCGACAGCCCCGGCGTGCTCCGGCTCGTGATGGGCATGGTCGGCAACGGCCACGCGCTCTGCGTGCCCGGCAACCACGAGAACAAGCTCGTGCGCGCCCTGGACGGTCGCAACGTCCAGGTCAGCCACGGGCTCGAGGAGACACTGGCCCAGCTGGCCGAGGAGACCGCGGAGTTCCGCAAGGAGGTCCGGACGTTCTGCGACGGCCTCGTCTCCCACCTCGTCCTCGACGACGGCAGGCTCGTCGTCGCGCACGCCGGCCTCAAGGAGGAGTACCACGGACGCGCGTCCGGTCGGGTGCGGAGCTTCGCGCTGTACGGCGACTCCACCGGCGAGACGGACGAGTTCGGCCTGCCCGTGCGCTACCCGTGGGCGAACGACTACCGCGGCCGGGCGATGGTGCTCTACGGCCACACGCCCACGCCCGAGCTGGAGTGGGTCAACAACACCCTGTGCCTCGACACCGGCGTCGTCTTCGGTGGGCGGCTGAGCGCGCTGCGCTACCCGGAGAAGGAGACGGTCCAGGTCCCGGCGGAGCAGGTCTGGTACGAGCCGGTGAAGCCGTTCCCGACCGACGCCGCTGCGTCCGCGGGCCGAGCCGCCGACCAGCTCGACGTCACGGACGTCCTCGGCAAGCGCGTCGTGGAGACGGCGCACCACGGCCTGGTCACGGTGAACGAGGAGAACGCGGCCGGTGCCCTCGAGGTGATGAGCCGCTTCGCGCTGCACCCGCGCTGGCTCCCCTACCTGCCGCCGACGATGGCCCCCGCTGCGACGTCCTCGCGAGACGACGTGCTCGAGCACCCCGACGAGGCCTTCTCGGCCTACAGCGCGGTCGGCGTGCACGACCTCGTGTGCGAGGAGAAGCACATGGGTTCGCGCGCCGTCGTGCTCGTCTGCCGCGACGACGCGGTCGCAGCGGAGCGCTTCGGCGCGACGGACGGCGAGAGCGGTGCGGCGTACACCCGGACCGGGCGCTCGTTCTTCGACCGGCCCACCACCGAGCGGCTGCTGGCGGGCCTCCGCAGCGCCGTGGACTCGGCCGGGCTCTGGGACGAGCTCGAGACCGACTGGCTGCTGCTCGACGCCGAGATCCTGCCGTGGTCGGCCAAGGCCGGGGACCTGCTTCGCGACCAGTACGCCGCAGTCGGCGCCGCCGCCCGGCACGCGCTGCCGTCCGCCGCCGCGGGCCTGGAGGCCGCACTGGCACGGGGGATCGAGGTCGGCGACCTGTTGACCCGGACCACGGCCCGCGCCGCCAATGCGGAGGCCTTCACGGCGGCGTACCGCCGCTACTGCTGGCCCACCGACGGGCTCGACGGTGTCGCCGTCGCGCCCTTCCAGGTGCTCGCGACGCAGGCCACGACGCACCACCACCGCGACCACCTGTGGCACCTCGCCATCGCCGATCGCCTCGTCGCGGCCGCGCCCGACCTCGTCAGGCCGACGCGCCGCGTGCTGGTCGACACGAACGATCCTGCCTCCGTCGCCGCGGCCGTCGAGTGGTGGGAGTCGCTCACCGCCGCCGGCGGCGAGGGCATGGTCGTCAAGCCGCTCGCCAACCTCACCCGCGCGCGACGCGGGCTCGCCCAGCCGGGGATCAAGGTGCGCGGCCGGGAGTACCTCCGGATCATCTACGGCCCCGACTACACCGAGCCGGCCAACCTCGCGCGGCTGCGCGACCGCAACCTCGGGCACAAGCGATCGCTGGCGCTGCGGGAGTACGCGCTGGGCCTCGAGTCGCTCGAGCGGCTCGCCCGCGGCGAGCCGTTGTGGCGCGTGCACGAACCGGTCTTCGCCGTGCTCGCGCTGGAGTCGGAGCCGGTGGACCCCCGGCTATGACGACCGCCCGCACCGTACCGATCACGACCGAGATGGACGGAGACGAGCTCGACGCGATGGACGCCTGGCGCCTCGCACGTCGGCACGGCCTGGGCAAGATCGTGATGGAGTCGTTCGTCCGTTTCCGGTACGGCGACGGGTTCACCAACTCCCGCGCACTGGCGCTCCAGGCGTGTCTCGCGGTGGTGCCGTTCCTGCTGGCCCTGACCGGTCTGGCCGCCGACCTCGACGAGGAGCGGCCTGCTCAGGTGGTCGCCGACGTGGTCGACTCCCTCTCACCCGGCGCCGGTAGGAGCGACGCCCTGACCTCCGCTGTGGAGAAGTCCGACAAGTCCGAACGAGCCGGCGAGGTGGCACTGGTGTTCGGCCTCGGCTTCGCACTGGTGTCGATGACGACGGCGATGGCCCAGGTCGAGCGCGGCGCCAACCGCATCTATGGCATCCGGCGGGACCGGAAGGCGCTTGCCAAGTACGGCCGCGCGGCCGTCCTCACCGGCGTGCTCGCGGCGCCGGTCGGTGTCGGGTTCCTCATGATCGTCGGTGGTGCGGCGTTCGGGGAGTCGATGGCCGACAACTACGGGTGGTCGCCCGGGACAGTGCAGTGGTGGAACGTGCTGCGCTGGCCGATCGGCCTGTCCCTGCTCGTCCTCACGATCGCCGTCCTGCTCGACCACGCGCCACGCCGGCGTCAGCCGGCGCTGTCCTGGCTGGCCCTGGGCGCGGCCATCGCCGTCCTGCTCAGCGCAGGGGCCACCGTTGGGCTGGCGCTCTACGTCTCGATGAGCGGCTCGTTCGGCAGCGTGTACGGACCGCTCGCCGGCATCTTCGCGCTGCTCCTGTGGGCGCTGCTGTCCTCGATCTCACTCTTCTTCGGCACCGCCGTGTGCGCGCAGCTGGAGGCGTTGCGCGCCGGCGTGCTCGAGCCGGCGCTCCCCGACCCGGAGCGCCCGCACGCCAGCACCGTCAGCGACGGCACAAGCGACGACTGACAACGGCGATCACCTGAATCAGCTCCTCACCTGGGCGCGCAGCACGCGCAGCGTCCGCGCCAGCAAGGCGGAGTCGTCGTCGGCGCGCGTCGCCGCCACGAGCTCCATCCGTGCCGAGCTCGACAGCGGTCGGTAGATGGCTCCCGCCACCACGAGCTCGGAGACCGGCGCGGGGACGACCGCCACGCCGAGCGCTGCGGCCACGAACGTCACCAGGGTCGAGGTCTCGGCGACCTCGTGCCGGATCACCGGTTCGAAGCCGGCGTCGCGGCACAGGCCGACCACGGTGTCGTACATCGCCGAGCGACCGTGGCCTGCGTGGACGATCAGGTCCTCGTCGCGAAGGTCGGCCATCCGCAGGCGGCTGCGGCCCGCGAGCCGGTGGCCCTCGGGCAGCGCGACGACGTACTTCTCCTCCCGCAGGGTGACGAACGTCAGGTCCGCCTGGTCGACCGCGTCACCGGACGGGCGCAGCAGCGCGAGGTCGATCGACCCGTCACGCAGGGCCGCGATCTGGTCGGGACTCAGCATCTCGCCCTGGAAGGCGAAGTCCACACCCGGCAGCTGGTCGCGCAGCGCGCGCGCGAGCGACGGGAGCAGGGAGTAGGTCGCGGAGCCGACGCATCCCACCACCAGCCGCCCCTCGAGCCCGCTGCCGATCCGCTTGGCCTCCTCGCCGGCCGCGTCGACGGCCTGGAGGATCGTCCGGACGCGAGCGAGGTAGGCCTCCCCCGCGGGCGTCAGGTCCACGCGGCGGGTGGTGCGACTCAGGAGCGTCACCCCCAGCTCGTCCTCCAGCTGCTTGATCTGCTGCGACAGCGGCGGCTGGGCCATGTGCAGCCTGGCGGCGGCGCGGCCGAAGTGCCGCTCCTCGGCGACGGCCTGGAAGTAGCGCAGGTGACGGAGCTCCATCCATCAAGACTTCCACAGTCTTGATCTAAGCGAAATGGATACTTCTCAATATCGGTCGGCTCGCCTACCGTCGAGCCATGCCCGACATCGTCATCTGTGAACCCATCCGCACCCCCGTAGGTCGCTACGGTGGCGCGTTCGCCTCCCTGTCCGCCGTCGATCTCGCCTCGCACACCCTGCGAGAGCTGGTCAGTCGCACCGGCCTCGGCGAGGGCGACGTCGACGACGTGATCCTGGGCAACTGCTACCCCAGCGGCGAGAACCCCGCCATCGGTCGGATCGCCGCCCTCGACGCCGGCCTCGGCACCGGCGTCCCCGGACTCCAGCTCGACCGCCGCTGCGGGTCCGGTCTCCAGGCCGTGCTGTACGCCGCAGCGCAGATCGCCAGCGGTGCGGGCAGCGTCATCGTGGCCGGCGGCGTCGAGTCGATGTCCAACGTCGAGCACTACGCCCTCGGGCCTGCGCACCGGCATCCGCAGCGGTGGCGTCGAGCTGATGGACCGGCTGGTCCGGGCCCGCGAGACCGCCGGCGGCAGGGACCACCCGGTCCCCGGCGGCATGCTCGAGACCGCCGAGAACCTGCGCCGCGACTACGCCATCTCCCGCGAGGAGCAGGACGAGCTCTCGGTCCGCTCGCAGCAGCGGGCCGGCGCAGCGCACGACGCCGGCAAGTTCGCCGACGAGCTCGTCCCGGTCACCGTGCCCGGACGCCGCGGCAAGCCCGACGTCGTGGTCGATCGCGACGAGCACCCCCGGCCCGGACACCACCCTCGAGCAGCTCGCCGCCCTGCGACCGGTGCGCCAGAAGCTCGACGCCGAGTCGACCGTCACGGCCGGCAACGCGAGCGGCCAGAACGACGGCGCCGCGATGTGCGTGGTCACCACCCGCGAGGAGGCCGAGCGCCGCGGACTGCGTCCGCTGCTGGCCCTGAGGTCGTGGGCCGTCGCCGGCGTCGGCCCCGAGGTCATGGGCATCGGCCCGGTGCCCGCCACGGCCGCCGCCCTCGAGCGCGCCGGCCTCACCCTCGACGAGATCGACGTCATCGAGCTCAACGAGGCCTTCGCCGCCCAGGTGCTCGCCTGCCTGCGCGAGTGGAAGGTCGACCCGACCGACGAGCGGCTCAACCCCAACGGCTCGGGCATCTCGCTCGGCCACCCGGTCGGCGCGACCGGCGCCCGCATCCTGGCCACGCTCGCCCACGAGATGCAGCGCCGCGAGGCCCGCTACGGCCTGGAGACGATGTGCATCGGCGGCGGCCAGGGCCTGGCCGCGATCTTCGAGCGGGTCGCCTCGATGAGCTGCCGTCGCCGTCCACCACGTCGTCACCGGTCGCGAGGACGCGCCCGTCGTCGTGCTCTCCAACTCCCTCGGCTCGACCCACACCATGTGGGACGCCCAGGCCGACGAGCTGCGCCGAGCACTTCCGGGTGGTGCGCTACGACACCCGTGGCCACGGCGGCTCCCCCGTCCCGAGCGGGCCCTACGACATCGACGACCTCGCCGACGACGTCGTCGCGCTCCTCGACACCCTGGGCGTCGAGAGGGCGCACTTCGTCGGCCTCTCGCTCGGCGGCATGACCGGCATGCGCCTCGCGGCTCGCAACCCCGACCGGGTCGACAGGCTCGTCGTGCTGTGCACCGGTGCCCAGCTGACCCCGCCAGCGCCTGGGACGGATCGCGCCGCGACGGTCCGCGACCAGGGCACCGCGGCCGTCGCCGAGGCCGTCGTCGCACGCTGGTTCACTGCCGGCGTACCTCGAGGCGAATCCCGACACCAAGGCGAGCTGCGAGGCGATCGTCGCCGCCACCCCGGCCGAGGGATACGCCGCCTGCTGCGAGGTCATCGCCGACCATGGACCTGCGCCCCGACCTGCCGCCGATCGCCGCGCCGACGCTCGCGATCGCGGGCGCGGACGACCCGGCCACGCCTCCTCCGTACCTGCAGGAGATCGCGGACAGCGTGCAGGACGGCCGGCTCTCGTCGTACCGACGGTCCGCGCACCTCGCCAACGCCGAGCAGCCGGAGACCATCACCCCGGCGATCATCGCCCACCTGACCGGAGCATGCCACATGAGCATCGACAAGGTCGTCGCGCCAGCGCCGCCGACGCGGTCGCCGACATCGCGCCGGGAACGAGCCTGGCGGTCGGTGGCTTCGGCCTCGTCGGCATCCCGTGGTTCCTGATCGAGGCGCTGCTCGACCAGGGCGCCGACGACCTCACGGTCGTCTCCAACAACTGCGGCGTCGACGGCGCCGGGCTCGGGCTGCTCCTCGAGCAGCACCGGATCAGCCGGGTGATCGCGTCGTACGTCGGGGAGAACAAGGAGTTCGCCCGGCAGTACCTCGCCGGTGAGCTGACCGTCGAGCTGACGCCGCAGGGCACGCTCGCCGAGCGGATGCGCGCCGGCGGCGCCGGGATCGGCGCGTTCTTCACCCCGACCGGGGTCGGCACGATGGTCGCCGAGGGCGGGCTGCCCTGGCGCTACGACCCCGACGGCACCGTCGCGCTCGCCTCGGCGCCCAAGGAGGTCCGCGCCTTCCACGGCACGGAGATGGTGCTCGAGGAGTCGATCGTCACCGACGTCGCGCTGGTGCGGGCAGCGGTGGTCGACCGGGCCGGCAACTGCGTCTTCCACGCCTCCGCCCGCAACTTCAACCTGCCGGCCGCGATGGCCGGCCGACTGACGATCGTCGAGGCCGAGAGGGTCGTCGAGATCGGCGAGATCGGGCCGGACGAGGTCCACCTGCCCGGCGTCTTCGTGCAGCGCGTCGTCGAGCTGACGCCCGAACAGGCCGCCCACAAGGACATCGAGAAGCGCACCACCCGCCCCCGTGAGGAGCCGCCTGACATGAGCTGGACCCGCGACGAGATGGCTGCCCGCGCCGCCCTGGAGCTGCACGACGGTGAGTACGTCAACCTCGGCATCGGGCTGCCCACGCTGATCCCGGGCTACCTCCCGGCCGACTCGACCGTCACCCTGCACGCCGAGAACGGCATCCTCGGCGTCGGCCCCTTCCCGTACGACGACGAGGTCGACCCCGACCTCATCAACGCCGGCAAGCAGACCGTCACCGTGCTGCCCGGTGCGACCTACTTCGACTCGCTCGCTCAGCTTCGCGATGATCCGCGGCGGCCACATCGACACCGCGGTCCTCGGCGGCATGCAGGTCGTCGGCAACGGCGACCTGGCCAACTGGATGGTGCCCGGCTCGATGGTCAAGGGCATGGGCGGCGCGATGGACCTCGTCAGCGGCGCCCGCCGGGTGATCGTGCTGATGGAGCACTGCGCCAGGAGCGGCGCGCCGAAGCTGGTCGAGGCGTGCGACCTGCCCCTGACCGGCCGCAGCGTCGTGTCGCCGGGTCATCACCGACCTCGGCGTCCTGGACGTGGCCGGCGACGCGTTCGAGCTCGTCGAGCTCGCGCCGGGAGTCACGATCGAGGAGATCGCCGACAAGACCCGGGCTCCGGTTCGACTACCGGTCGTGGTCTGAGAGGACCTGAGCGGTGCCGGCCCTCGCAGCACCTTCGCTCAACAGGAACTGCGCCGCCGTGTAGGTCGCCATCACGGCCGACTCGATCCGGTGCGGCGGGTTCTTCAGCAGGAACATCCGGGCGCCGAGGATCGAGTCCGAGAGCATGAAGAGCCCGGCTCCGGCCACGGTCGCACGTTGAGCGGACCTCGTGGGCGACTCGAGCTGGGTCGAAGCCGCAACGGCAGAGGCGAGCATCGCGGAGTAGATCGCGATCGTCGGTCCGAGGCGCTTGTCCTGGCGGGCCGCGCCGAGCACCATCACCGGCGCGGTCGTCGCCCAGAGCGCAGCAACAGCCTTCGGTCCCGGTCGGCGGGCCTTGCTCCGGTTGGCCAGGAACCCACCGATGTACGCCGCGTGCCCCACGCCGAACGAGCTGCTGCCGGCGATGAAGCTCTGCGCTCCGTCCCCCATCAGTGCCAGGTCGCCGCCCCAACCGCCCGCCTGGGCGATCAAGGTGCTGGTCCGCAACGGTGAGCCCGCGGCCCTCGGGTCGGTGACCAGGGAGGCCATCAGCGTCGGCATCAGGAGCGGCTTGGTGAGCACCCTCGCCCGGTGGTGCCTCGGGTTCGCGGAACCGGAGAGCCAGGAGTCGGCTGCGGCGATCGCGACGTAGACCAGCTTCAGCCTGGTCGAGGTGACGAGTGAGCGCACAGCGCGAACCTACCGCGGGCTCACGCCCGGAGTGGGGAACGAGATCGGGGTCGCTGAGCCCGGCCAGCCCGATCTCGTTCCCCAGCTGCCGGGGTGGGGAACGAGATCGGGGCTGCGCGCGACGTACGGCCCGATCTCGTTCCCCACGGGCCGGGCGGTCACGGAATCAGCGCAGCTCCGGCTCCTCGCGCGTCGATGCACGCAGTGCGGCGAGCTCGCCGCGGGAGCGGATCCCGAGCTTCGAGTAGATGCGGGTCAGGTGGTACTGCACGGTCTTGGTCGAGACGAAGAGCTCGGTGCCGACCTCGCGGTTGGTCATGCCGCTCGCGACGAGCTCGGCGACCAGCTCCTCCTGCGGGGTGAGCGTCTCGGCCGCCCGTTCGGCGGGGCCGAGGCGGACCGCGTGGACTCCGCCGGCCCTCAGCTCGCGGTCGCACCGTTCGACGTACGTCGTGGCGCCGAGGTTGTCGTAGAGGTCGCGCGCCGTCTGGAGCACGGCGTCCGCCTCACGCCGCTTGCCGGCCCGGCGCAGGGTCTGGCCCCAGGCGAAGTGGACGCGCGCACGGTCGTAGGGCATCGGCAGGTCGGCCAACAGGGCGGCCGCCCCCTCGAACGCGACGCGGGCCGCAGGCAGGTCGCCGGTGGCGCCCAGTAGGCGGCCGCGCGCGTAGCCGAGGCGGGCCCTGGCCGACCGGTGGTCGCGTTCGGCGGCCAGTCGCTCGTGCGGCCGGAGGAAGGCGTCGGCCTCCTCGTGGTGTCCCTCCACCACGAGGGCGTTCGCGCAGATGTCGGCCCAGGGCCAGGCCCCCGGCTCGTCGATGCTGCCGCCTGCCCACGGGCGGCGCAGCGGATCGAGTGCCCGGAGGACCCCGACATAGTCCGCCCGCGCCTCGGCGACGCAGGCGCGTGCCAGGCAGGACGCGACCCGCATGATCTCGTAGTCGCGCGGCCCGCCGTCGGCGCCGCGGACCGCTCGTTCGGCCTGCTGCCAGTCGCCGCGAAGGGCGTGGACCTGGGCCATCGTCCACCCCATGAGCGGCTGGATCAGGCGCATCCCGGTGCGTTCCGCCAGCAAGCTGCCCTGCTCGGCCGTCCGCAGCGCGTCGTCCCACTCGCCACTCACGAACTGGGCACGGGCGAGCCAGGCGTGGGCCCAGAGCGAGATCCGGGTCGAGCCGCCCAGGAAGTCCGTCGAGGTCGCCGAGGCCAGGGCGGCCCGGGCCTCGTCGACCTCGTCGAGCGCGAGGTGCAGCCAGCCACGACCCATCGCCACCCGCTGGGCCTGGGCACCGTGCCCGATCTCCTCCGCGAGCAGGACGTAGTCGGCCAGGGCCTCGGTGCCGTGGCCCGTGCCGGCCACCCCGAGACCCCGGATGGCGGCGGCCTCGACGGCGACCGGCGAGCCTGGCGGGTGCGAGCTCAAGGGCGCGGTCCGCCCAGTGCACGAGCTCCTCCCCACGGCAGCGGGCCAGGCTGTGGAGCACGCGGCGCTGGCAGATCAGGGCCGCGACGTCGGGGTCCCGCTCGACGTTGACGAGGTCCCAGGCACGTTCGAGCCGGCTCTCGGCCTCCCCCGGCCGACCCCGCACGATGGCAAGGTATCCCAGGGCGGCGTTGCGGAGCGGGGTCTCGCGCAGGCTCTCCACCTCGGCCACCGCGGCCGCGGCGCCCAACGTGTCCCCTGACCCGACCAGGGCGTCGAACGCCCGGGACAGCCGGTCCTCGCGAACGGTGGCGTCCGAGGTCACCCGGGAGGAGCGAGCCAACAGGTCCGCGACGGCGGCCCACTCCCCCGTCTGCGCGCGCTCGGAGGCCAGTGCGTCGAGCTCGTCGGCAAGGGCCGCGTCGGGCAGCGGAGCCGCCGCGACGAGGTGAGCGAGCCGGGCGACGGGATCCTCGACGAGGCCGGCCGCGGTGCGGTGCAGCTCGGCCAGCCGCACGCGACCGAGGGGAGCGAGGACCGCAGCCGCGACCATCGGATCACTGGGCAGGACGAGCGTCACACCGAACTCGGCCGCCACCGTGACGAGGCCGGCGGCCACGAGGTCGTCGATGGCCGGGAGCGGATCGCCCAGGCCGGAGACCGACGCGGCGAGCGCCAACGGCGCACGGCCGAGCACCGCCACCACCTCGGCCATGCCGCGTGCGGTCGCGGTCTGGGCGGCCAGCCGCTCGGCGACCTCGGCAGCCAACGCGGCGGGTGCGGGGAAGGCCGGGTCGTAGTCGGTCCAGAACTCGGCCGGCAGCTCTGCCAGGAGCGCGAGCACCGGTCCCGGCCTGCCCCCGGTGAAACGGCACAGCCGGTCCGCCAGGGACGGATGGAGGGCGATACCGCGAGAGGCCGCCAGCGCCTGCACCTCGGTGGCCTCGAGGGGCGACAGGGCGATCTCCTCATCGGCCCGCTCGAGCACCGCCGCGGAATCGCGGGGTGTGGCGGGGGCACGGCTCGACGCGGCGAGCACCACGAGCACCGAGGCGTCGCGGTGGTGCCGCACCGCGGTCGACAGCACCCGCAAGGAGGCGGGATCGCTCCAGTGGGCGTCGTCGACCACGATCAGTGTGGGCGATCCTCCCGCGTCGAGCGCCGCGACCAACCGGGCGGTGACGGCCAGCACGTCCGTCTCTTCTGGCGGCCGCCCCAGCAGCTGGGACAGCACGCCGTACGCGATCTCGCTCTCCCACGGCACCGCCCTGGCCTGCAGGCAGCGCCCACCGGCCGCGTGGTGATCGGCAGCCAGTCGGCGTACCAGCGCACTGCTGCCCATGCCGCTCGGCCCGGTCACCACGACCAGGCCCGGACCGAGCTCACCGACCTGCAGCAGCCTGTGCCGCAGGGCGGTGAGCTCGTCGTCGCGGGCGACCAGCGAGGGTGGGGTGGAGTCGTTGGTCACGCAGCCACGGTAGACCTGACAGGGCTCGGCTCCGGGCTGGTCGCGGACGACTCTGCGTGCGCGGACCGCGGCACCACCAGGGTGACCAACGCACCCAGGAGCGAGATGGCCGCGAAGAGCTGGAAGGCGGTCGAGCCGCCCACGCCGGCCCCGACGAGCACACCGCCGATGATCGGCCCGACGATGCCGCCGAGGCGACCGAAGCCCGCACACCAGGCCACGCCCGCGGCGCGCGCGTTGGTCGGGTAGTAGTTGGAGACCAGCCCGTAGATCAGCACCTGGGTGCCGATGGTGCCGACGCCGGCCAGTGCCACGGCCAGGAAGAGCACCCCGGCAGGCATCGACAGCGGCAGCGCGGCCAACGCCAGCGAGGCCAGCACGAAGGTCGAGGCGACCACGCGCTTGGCGCCGACCCGGTCTGCGACGTACGACGCAACCAGGCCGCCACCGATCGCCGCCAGGTTGAGGACGAGCAGGAAGGTCAGCGAGTAGTTCTTGCCGTAGCCCTGCTCGCCCATGATCTGCGGGAGCCAGGTGTTGAGGCCGTACGTCAGGAGCAGGCCGGCGAAGCTCATCAGCCCGAGCAGCGCGGTCGGGAACCGGAAGCGACGGCTGGCCAGGGCCGGGAAGCCGACCTTGTCCTCGACCACGGGCTCCGGGGCGGGCACGGGGATCCCGGTGCGGATCGAGGCGGCCTCGGCGTCGGCGAAGCGACCACGGGCGACCAGCCACTTCGGCGACTCGGGGAGGAATCGCAGCGCCAGCGGGAGGAGCACCACGATCGGCAGGGCACCGACCCAGAACAGGCCACGCCAGCCCAGGGTGTCGCCGAAGGAGATCGCCGTCAGGGCCGCGAGCACGCCACCGGCGGGGATGCCGCTGTAGACGATCGCGTTGTAGCGGTTGCGCTGACCGGGCGGCGCGAACTCGGCGACCAGGGCACCCACGGTGGCCACGAGCGCACCGACCCCCACGCCGGTGAAGAAGCGGAAGAGGCCAAAGGTCGCCACCGACTGGGTCGTGGCCGTGATGGCCATCCCGACCGAGAACCACGCAAGGTTGACCAGCATCACCTTGCGGCGACCGATCCGGTCACCGACGGCGCCGGCGGCCAGCGCGCCCACCAGGACACCGAGCAGGGCATAGCTGCCGAGGGTGCCCGCCTGGGCGGGTGTGAGAGCGCCCAGCTGGTCGGGATCGGCCAGGAGGACGGGGACGATCGTGCCGTAGACGACGAGGTCGTAGCCGTCGAAGACGAGGGCGGCCGCGGACAGGAAGACGACCCAGCCGATGGTGCGACGACGTCGCTTCTCGAGGTCGTTCGGAGTTGTGGGCATGACGGTTTCTCCCAAGGGTGGGTGGGCTGGTGCGGGGATGTGGGTGGTGCGCGGGCCAGGTCAGCCCGGGTCACCGCCGGCGACCGGCAGGACGGTGCCGGTGATGTAGGAGGCTTCCTCGCTGGCGAGGAAGCCGCAAGCACCTGCTCGAATATGACGACGTGATGAACAAGCAGCGTGAGAGTGTCTACACGCTGCGCCGCGAGATTCTCGAGGGCAAGATCCACCTCAGCGAAGAAGAGATCAGCGACACCGTGGGGACCTGATGGCCAGGCAAGAACTGTTCGACAGAAGATCGACGAGTTCATGGGGCCCGATGTCGAGAGCGAAGACTGGGACATCCCCGCCCTGCAGCGCGAGCTGTCGCAGCTGTTCGCCCTCGCCGAGGACGATTTCAGGGGCATCGATGCCGCCCAGTTGAACTCGGACGAGCTCCGCGATGCGCTGTGGGCGAAAGTCGTCGCGAAGTACAAAGACAAGGAAAAGATCGTCGCCGCGCGAGATTCTGACCAAGGTCGAGGCGACTTGATGCTGCAGATCGTCGATCAGCAGTGGAAGGATCACCTCTATTCGCTCGATCACCTGAAGGAAGGCATTGGCCTGCGCGGTTACGGCCAGCGCGATCCGCTGGTCGAGTACAAGAAAGAAAGCTTCGCGCTGTTCAAGGACATGCGGCGGCGCATCGAAGAAGAGGTCGTAAAGTATCTGTGGTGGCTGCGGCCGGTGGTCGAACAGGCGGCGACGCTCGCTGCCCCGGCCCGGCCGGCCCGGCGGCCAGGCGGCCGGCGGCGCTCAACTACAACAACCCGGCGCAGGAGCGGCCGTCGGTCTTTGCTTACCCAGCCGGCCGCGCCGCCGGTCACCGAAGACCTGCGTGCAGGAGCGCGGGCCCGCCCGTGTCGGCGGCGACGATGTGATCAAGACGGTAAAGCGGGAAGAACCAAAGATCGGCCGCAACGACCCCTGCTCGTGCGGCAGTGGCAAGAAGTTCAAGAAGTGCCACGGGGTTAGCCGAAAGGCACCAGGCAAGAGGCAAAAGGCACAATGACGACGCAGACCAAAGAAGCCATCAATAAGTCACTCGAGGCTGGTCTGCGGACCGCACTCACCTTCGACGACATCCTGCTCGTGCCGCGTCATTCGACGGTGCTGCCGGCGCAAGTCGATGTCAGCACCAGGCTCACCAAGAACATCCGCCTCAACGTGCCGCTGCTGAGCGCGGCGATGGACACCGTCACCGAATCGGAAATGGCGATCGCCATGGCGCAGCAGGGCGGCCTCGGCGTCATCCACAAGAACCTGCCGATCGAGGAGCAGGCCTCGAGGTCGATCGCGTCAAGCGCTCCGAGAGCGGGATGATCGTCGATCCGATCACCTGTGGCCCGACCGCGTTAATCTGCGAAGCGCTGGAGCTGATGCAGAATTACCGCATCTCCGGCGTGCCGATCACCGAGACGGCGGCAAGGAAGGACGGCTGGTCGGCATCCTGACCAATCGCGATCTGCGCTTCGAGACCAACATCGACGCGCGCCGATCTCCGAGGTCATGACGCAAGGAGCGGCTGATCACGGTGCCGGTCGGCACGACGCTCGACCAGGCGCGCGAGATCCTGCATCAGCATAAGGTCGAGAAACTGCTGGTCGTCGACCAGCGATTGCAGGCTGAAGGGCCTGATCACCGTCAAGGACATCCAGAAGGCGATCAAGTATCCGAACGCCTGCAAGGACTCGCTCGGCCGGCTGCGCATGGGCGCGGCCGTGGGCATTGCGCGCGACACCCTCGAGCGCGCCACGGCACTGATCAATGCGCACGTCGACGTGCTCGTCGTCGACACCGCGCACGGCCACTCGCAGGGGGTGATGGACATCGTTAGGCTCCTGCGCAAGCGCTTTCCCAACGTCGATCTGATCGCCGGCAACGTGGCGACCGCGGAGGCCACCGAAGCGCTGATCGCGATCGGCGTCGACGCCGTGAAGGTCGGCATCGGCGCCGGCTCCATCTGCACCACGCGCATCGTCGCCGGCATCGGCATGCCGATGATCTCGTCGATCGCCGAATGCGCGGCGGCCGCGGCCAGGACGGCATCCCGGTGATCGCCGACGGCGGCATCCGCAACTCGGGCGATGTCGTGAAGGCGCTGGCGGTCGGCGCCAGCTGCGTGATGGCCGGGAACCTGTTTGCGGGCACCGACGAGAGCCCGGGCGAATTGATTCTCTATCAGGGCCGCACGTTCAAGGAATACCGCGGCATGGGATCGATCGGCGCGATGCGCCGCGGCAGCCGCGACCGCTACTTCCAGGACGACTTCGAGCTCGAGAGCGGCACCGCCGGCGGGCAAGCCGACATGGAAAAGCTCGTGCCCGAAGGCATCGAGGGCCGCGTGCAGCACAAGGGCAGCATGTCGATGGTGGTGCACCAGCTGATGGGCGGCTTGCGCGCGGGCATGGGCTACTGCGGCGCGCCGACGATTCCCGATCTGCAGCGCGACGCCGAAATCATCCGCATTACCAACGCGGGCTTCCGCGAAAGCCACGTGCACGAGTCACGATCACGAAGGAGGCGCCGAACTACAGAGTCGAGTAGGATTCCGGGACATGGCGACCCGATCCCTGCTCGCACTGCTGCTTGTCGCGATTTCTGTCCCGACATTCGGCCAGCCTTCAACTCTCACGGTTCTCAGCTTGAACGCGACCAAGGCCGTCGTCGAGGAGCTGGGGCCGCAGTTCGAGAAAACCAGCAAACAGAAGATCGTCTTCAAGTTTGGCAACTCTGCCGAGCTCAAGGCCCGCATCGAGAAGGGCGAGGCCTTTGACGTCGCCATCCTCACGGCTCCGCTCATCGGCGAGCTCGTGGCGCTCGGCAAGCTCACGGCGGCCACCAGGACCGATATTGCGAGAGCCGGTGCCGGTATGGCGGTGCACGCGAAGCCACCAAACCCGACATCAGCACGGCCGACATGCTCAAAGGCGCGCTTATCAACGCCAGGTCGATCGCGTACGTCGGCCAGGGCGCCACGGCGGTGATCATGCGATCGATCCTCGAGAAGCTCGGCATCACCGAGGCGATGAACGCGAAGACGAAGCTCGTCGGCCAGTGCCGCGCACGCCGTCGCGGCGAAGAAGGCGGGGCTCGGTTCACACAAATCAGCGAAATCCTGAACGTCCTGGTGCCGTGCTGGGGGCCCGCTCGCCCGGTCGAGGTCTGCACCACGGTTCCAGGCGGCGACGAGCGCGGCCACGGCTCGCCGGCGGCGCTACCTTCATCAAGTCCTGACGGCGCCGTCGGCGGCCGCCGTGATCAAGACTGAAAGGGATGGAGCCCTTCGACTCGAGGGCGCCCGGCGACGCCGGCCGCCCGCCCACACAGGACAGGCCCGTGGCAGGTGCAGGTGATCGGTTACCGCCGATGACCGACGCGCAACTGACGCCGGCGCAGAGGAGGCGGTCGCCGATTTCAAGACCGCGCGCGGCGTCGAGATCAGCGGGCCGTTTTATCCGCTGCTGCGCAGTCCGGAGCTGATGACCCGTGCCCGTGCGATGGGCGACTACCTCCGCTTCAAGAGCGCGCTGCCGCCGCGGCTCAGCGAGTTCGTCATCCTGATTACCGCGCGCGAGTGGACGCAGCAGGACCAATGGAACGCGCACTATCCTCGCGATGAAGGCGGGCGTGAATCGGAGATCGCCAACGCCATCGCCGAAGGCCGCGTCCGGAGAAATGGCGGACGAGGAAACGACCTCTACGATTTCTGCCGCGAGCTGCACCACAACCGGAGCGTCAGCGACGCCACCTACGCGCGCGCGGTCGCGAAGTTCGGCGAGCAGGGCAGTGGTCGATGCGGTCGGCATCACCGGCTACTACACGCTGCTCGCGATGGTGCTCAACACGGCGCGAACGCCAGCTGGACCGTCGGCCGCACCCACGCTGCGGCCTCTTCCGCGCTGAGCGCCGAGCCCATTCGACCGGCCCGCGTGTTAGAATCGCGGCTTCTCACGATTTACCGATGATCACCATTAGGAGAGGGCTACTTCTCTGCCTCCTGCTTGCAGCCACCGCGGGCTGCGACAGGGTCACGAAGCACCTTGCCGTCACGACGCTGGCCGGCTCGCCGAGCCAGTCGTTCTTCGCCGACACGCTCCGGCTCGATTACCATGAGAACCCCGGCGCGTTTCTCGGCGTCGGCTCAACGTGGCGGCCCGACAATCCGATCAGGCTTCTTCCAGGTCGGCAACGCATTCTTCCTGCTCGCAACGCGGGCGCCGCGATCAGGTTCAAGTGGTCGCGGCTTGCGATGATCGGCTTGGCGCTGTTCTTCGCCGGCGGCGCCTCCAACCTGATCGACCGCTTCGCCCTAGGCAGCGTGATTATTTCCTGAACATCGGCCTCGGCCAATTCCGCACCGGCATTTTCAACGTCGCCGACGTCGCGATCATGGCGGGTGTCGCCATCCTGTTCAAGGCTATCGCTCGCAACGCGCTGGCGCTCTTGCGGCCATGGAAACGCCTTCGTAGCCTGACTCACCCGCCACTGAACTTCTTACATATCAGCGTGTCGTTCCGACGTAGTTCCGGGACGCGCTGACCTAGATTCCCTAAGCAATCGAGCGAAATCGGCCCGTTACCTCAGGCATAGCTTATGCACCAGGTGCGGATGAGGCGACAGGCACCCGCCAAAGAAGCGGGTGCCTTTACACCTTCATGTTGCAAGTCTCGTTTGTTCTGGGTCTGATTGCGGCACTTGGTTGCCGGCAGTCGCCACCGCCGCCGCCGTTGAGCGGCGCCCTGTTTCCACCGCCGTTCGCGCCGAGATCGCGCAGGCCAATTCGCCCAAAGGCGATTTCCCTAAGGGAGGCGCGGTCCGAGGCCGGCCGCTCACCTGGTGCGCCGATCCCCGGATCAACGACCCGCTGCTGCTCGATGCGATCGAACTCGGCACCTTCGACGAAAACGACGGCAGCACATTGGACGACGTGCGCGTGATGCACAGGATTGCACTGATGCCCGCGGACCGGATCGTCATGGTGACCGACGAGGACCGCTGCGAACAGGCCGCGCGGGCCTACGACACCGCGATCTCGATCTATCGCAGCAGCGGCCGGGCCGAAAACATCGAAGCCGTTCACGTCGTGTCGCTCGGACCGCTCTATCTGGTCGAATCGACTGGCGATCGCCGGCTGGGTTACGAAGTGAAAGTGTTCGACCGCGGATGGCGGCATCTGCGCGGCGGGTTCGGCGTGGAGTTCTAACGGCCGGTCGCAGCCATGTCTTTCCTCTCCCGACTCTTAGTCATCATTGCACTGTCAGTGGTGATGACGCTGCTCCTGATGTTGATCCACTGGGAGCCGGAGCGTTCCGTCGCGCCTGTCGTCGATTCGGTCACGACGGCATTGCTGGTTCCGGTCGCGCCCAGTCCAGAGGCAGCTATTCAGCACGCCGCTGACGTTCGGACCGGGACGCATGAGACTCTGCAAAACGCCGGCGATATCGAGGGCCTGCCCGCCGAAATCCGGGCGGCCCTCGCCGGATGCGCGGTCCCTCTCGCTTCCGAATCAGTTGGCGTGATTTCGGGAGAGTTCAAGCAGGCCGGGCAGACCGACCTCGCCGTGCTCTGCGTCCGCGGGCCCCATGCAGCTGTCTACGTGTTCTGGGCCGGACATCCGAACGGGGCCGAGGTCGTCACGGAGTTCGACTTCATCCCCGCAGCGTTCATCCGAACAGCGCGAGCAGCCGATATAGGGTTCCAGCTCAGGGGCGAGGTGCCGATCGAACCTGGGATGCCGCTGCGGGTCCGCCACGACGGCATTCAGGTGGGGAACGGTTGCTGCGCAACGACGCATTACCGGCACCGCGGCCGGTGGTGGTCGTATGTCAGCGCGGATTGAAGCGCCGTCCCTGGGCGTGATCGGCTAGCTGAAACTCACGGCACACCCGGCTATGTCCGATTGCCCGCTAAGAGTGCGCCGCTGCCGTATCCACGCCCATCCCACGGGGGGCTAGGCCATTTTACGAGGGCATGGGATATGCAATCCGGGTAGTCGAGGCCTGAGGAAGGGGCCGTTGGTATGGGGTCTTGTCGAGACTGCTGGTGTTGATTGGCCTGTCGTTCGGTTTGACGCTGCTGCTGATGGTCGCGATGTACGAGCCTGAGGCTCCGCCGCCGACCGCGTCGGAGTCGGTCACCGCCGCATCAACATCGGGAGCACCTGCTCCCGGATGGCCAGCGGTATTCGTTAAGTCGGCGCGGACAAAACTATCCGCGCTATGACGAAACAGTGATCGTGCGGCCGTCGCCGCCGGTATCCACCAGGCTGACCTCGACGGCGCCCGGACCTTGCGAGACAGGCGCCCCGCCCACTCCACAGCGACTACTCCGGCCGCCGCTAAATCCTGATCCATCCCGATCTCATCCAGGTCGGCCGTATCCAGGCGATACAGATCGACATGGATCAGCGGCAGCCGGCCGCCGCGATATTCGTGGACGAGCGTGAACGTCGGGCTCGTCACCTCGTCGGGACTGATGCCTAATCCTTCGGCGAGGCCGCGCACGAACGCGGTCTTGCCGGCGCCGAGATCGCCCGACAGCAGCAGCACTGAGCCCGCCGTCAGATCGCCGGCCAGCGTCGACGGCGATCGCGCGCGTCTCGGCTTCTGATGCGGAGTGATGAACCAATCGGTGCCTAATCGGAGTTAATCTGCGGCTCTTGCTGACCGCCACGCGGCGACGGGCCGTGACTTCGAGAATCGCGTCGCCGATGTGTTCGACCAGATCGCCGGCGGTCATCGACACTTCGCCGTTGTCCGCGTCGGCAAGCTCGCCCGCCGAACCGTGGAGATACACCGCGAGCTTGCATGCGGCTTCAGCATCGAGCAGCTGCGCGAGCCAGGCGCCGAGCATGCCCGCGAGCACATCGCCCGTGCCGCCGGTCGCCATGCCCGGGACATCCGGTCGGATTGACGAACACCTTTTCGTCTGGCGTGACGATGATGCGTCCGATAGCCCTTGAGCACGACGTAGAGCTTGTGACGCTTCGCGAAATCGGTGGCGATGCCGATGCGATCCGCCTGCAGATCCTCGACCGTGCAGCCGACCAGCCGCGCCATTTCTCCGGGATGCGGCGTGATGATCAGGTCGCGGCCTTCGCGGCCGACCAGCAGCGCGGGTTCGTCGGCGAAGGCATTGAGGGCGTCCGCGTCGAGCACCAGCGGGCCTTCGCACTTGTCGAGCAGCTCGCGCACAAAGGTGGTGACGCCTTCACCGCGGCCGAGACCCGGTCCCGCGACGATCACGTCCGCGTCGATCTCGAGCACGGCATCGGCAGCGGAAAAGTGCACGGTGCCCTCGGGCGTCTCGTCGAGGCCTTCGGTCATGTATTCAGCGGCATGCGCGGCGATCGTCGGCTGGCACGATCGCGGTGAGGCCACCGTGACCAGACCCGCACCCGCCCGCATGGCGCCCTGCGCGCACAGCACGGCGGCGCCGGCCTTCCCCATCGATCCGGCGACGACCAGCACGCGGCCGAAGTCGCCTTTATGCGCATCGGCGGCGCGCGGCTGGATCAGCGGGCGCATCTGCTCGCGCGTCAGCAGCTCGATGCCGCGGGCCTTCGAGCTGTTCGATCACATCCGCGGGAATGCCGATGTCGGCGATCACCACCTCGCCGGACTTCGATCTCCGCCGGCGGCAGCACCAGCGGCATCTTCGGCGCGCCGAGCGTCACCGTGACGGTGGCTTCGATCGCATCGCCGATCAGATCGCGCGGTGTCGGCCGACATGCCCGGAAGGAATATCGATCGACGACGATCGGCACGCCGGCTTCATTGATGTCGGCGACCACCGTCTCGTAGAAGCCGGTCAGCGGCGCCGACAGCCCGATGCCGAACATCGCGTCGATGATCAGATCGTGCGCCGGCGATCTCGGCGCCGTGCAGTTCCCACGCGGTTTCGTCGGCGACTTCGACCACGGTCTGGCCGATGCGGCCGAGGATGTCGAGATTGATGCGCGCGTCGCCCTTGATCTCGGTGACGCGGCCGATCACGAACACCGACACGTCGAAGCCGCGCTGCTGCAGCGTGCGCGCGACCACGAAGCCGTCGCCGCCGTTGTTGCCCTTGCCGCAGACGATGGCGATCTGGCGCTCGGCGAGATCGGGATAGAGCGATTCGATCGCCGCCACGACCTGGCGGCCGGCGTTTTCCATCAGGACCAGCGAGGCAATGCCGATGTCCTGGATGGTGCGGCGATCGGCCTCGCGCATCTGGTCCGCGTTGAGGATGCGCATTGTCTTCGAACTGTAGCATCATCGCATGTTCTGCCGCCTCCGGCGTGCGGTGGGGACAGCCATCAAACACCTCGCTCTCTACGGCGCCTGCGGCGGCGTCCTGATCGTCGCGATGCGCTTCGTCGAATACCGCTTCCTCGTCGTCTCGCATTCGGTCGAGATTTATGCCGCGCTGATGGCCGGCCGTTCGCGGCGCTCGGCATCTGGTTCGGCCTGACCATCACCGGCCGGAAGGTCGAAGTCCGGGAAGTGACCGTCGAAGTTCCGGTGCCGGCGTCGACCGGACCGTTCGTGGCCGACCAGGCGCGGATCGAGGCGCTCGGCATCACGCCGCGCGAGCTCGAGGTCCTGCAGCTGATTGCCGAGGGCCTGAGCAACAAGGAGATGGCCGAGCGGCTGTTCGTCAGCGAGAACACCGTCAAGACCCACACCAGCCGGGTGTTCGACAAACTCGGCGCCAGCCGGCGCACGCAGGCCGTACAGTTCGCCAAGAGCCAGGGACTCATCGCCTGAATGGGTGATTTCAGGTCCAGAATTCGCAAAATCATCCGAAAGTATGACGACGGACGCGAGGCCGGCCGCCGCTAAGTTCAGCGCTATGAAAAAGATCGTTCTCACCTTCGGACTGCTCTCCGGCGTTGTCTCGGCCGCCCTGATGACCGTCGAACATGCTGTTCATCGACACCATCGGCTTCGATCGCGGCGTCGTGCGTCGGCTACACCGTCATCGTCATCTCCTTCCTGTTCGTGTATTTCGGGATCCGTTCGTATCGCGACAACGTGCTCGGCGGGCGGATCACGTTCGGGAAGGGTTTCCAGGCCGGCATCCTGATCACGCTGATCTCGTGCGTGATTTATGTCGGCGTCTGGCTGGTGACCTATCAGCAACTCGTTCCCGGACTTCGCCGACAAGTACGCGGCTTACCTGGTCGAAGACAAGCGCGCCAGCGGCGCGAGCCAGGCCGAGATCGACGAGATCCGCAAGCAGGGCGAGGAGATGAAAGCGATGCTCGCGAATCCGCTGATCAATGCCGCCGTGACGTTCACCGAACCGTTTCCGGTCGGCCTGCTCGTCACGCTGATCTCGGCGGCGGTGCTCAAGAAGAAGGAGGCGGCGTAATCGATGCAACTCGGCGGCGTTTTCCATCAGTCTGGCCGTGAAGGACATCAAGGCGTCGAAGGCGTTCTACGAAAAGCTTGGGTTTCGACTCGAGTCCTGGGGCGGCGCTATCAGCCAGGGACTGGGATCATCCTGAAGAACGGCCAGCACGTGATTGGCTCTCGTTCCAGGGCGATGGTTCGAGCAAGCAACATGCTGACGTTCAATCCCGGCTGGGATCAGGATGCGAAGAACGTCGATCCGTTTACGGATGTGCGCGGAGCTACAGAAGACCCTCAAGGCTGGCAGGGCAGTGACGTTCGTCAGCGAAGCCGACGAACACACGCCGGGGCTCCGCCAGCTTCATGGTGGCGGACCCCGATGGCAATCCCGATGCCTGGTCGATCAGCACCGCTAATCACGCGTAGGCTTCCATCGGCGGGCAGGTGCAGATCAGGTTGCGGTCGCCGTACGGGTTGTCGATGCGGCCGACGCTCGGCCAGAACTTGCTGGCGCGCACCCACGGCAGCGGAAAGGCCGCCTGCTCGCGCGAGTACGGATGCGTCCAGTCGTCGGCCGACACCGCCGCCGCGGTGTGCGGCGCGTTCTTCAGCACGTTGTCCTTCGCGATCGGCCTTGCCGGTGACGACGTCCTCGATCTCGCGCGCGGATCGCGATCATCGCGTCGCAGAAGCGATCGAGCTCGGCCTTGGCTTCGCTCTCGGTCGGCTCGACCATCAGCGTGCCCGGCACCGGGAACGACACCGTCGGCGCGTGGAAGCCGTAGTCCATCAGCCGCTTGGCGACGTCCCTCTCTTCGACGCCCGTCGCCTTGAACGCGCGCAGGTCGAAGATCATCTCGTGCGCGACGCGGCCGTTCGCGCGCGTGTAGAGCACGGCGTAGTGCTGCTCGAGCCGCGCCTTGATGTAGTTGGCGTTGAGGATCGCGAACCGCGTCGCGTCGGTCACGCCCTCGCGCGCCGAGCATGCGGATGTAGCCGTACGAGATCAGCAGGATGCTGGCGCTGCCCCACGGCGCCGCCGACACCGGCGTGAATCGCCTGTGTCGCCGCCGGTCGCGACCAGCGGATGGCCGGGCAGGTACGGCGCCAGATGCGTCGCCACGCCGATCGGCCCCATGCCGGGTCCGCCGCCGCCGTGCGGGATCGCGAACGTCTTGTGCAGGTTGAGGTGGCAGACGTCGGCGCCGATCGTCGCCGGGCTGGTCAGCCCGACCTGCGCGTTCATGTTGGCGCCGTCCATGTAGACCTGGCCGCCGTGCTCGTGGACGATGGCGCAGATGTCGCGGATGGCGTCCTCGAACACGCCGTGCGTCGACGGGATAGGTGATCATCAGGCACGCCAGATCGCTCGCGTGCTCGTCGGCCTTGCTTCTGCAGGTCGGCGACGTCGACGTTGCCGTTCGGCGCGGTCGCGACGACGACGACGCTGCATGCCGGCCATCGACCGCGCTGGCCGGATTGGTGCCGTGCGCCGACGCCGGGATCAGCACGACGTCGCGTGCGCCTTCGCCGCGATCGCTGGTGATAGGCGCGGATCACCAGCAGGCCGGCGAACTCGCCCTGCGCGCCGGAGTTCGGCTGCAGCGACACGGCCGCGAAGCCGGTGATCTCGCACAGCGCCGCTTCGAGCTCGCGCGAAGATCTGCGCGGTAGCCCTCGGCCTGGTCGGCCGGCGCGAACGGATGCATGCGGCGAGAACTCTTCCCAGGTCACCGGCATACATCTCGCGTCGCGGCATTCAGCTTCATCGTGCACGAGCCGAGCGGGATCATCGACGTGTCGAGGCCGATGTCCTTGCGCTCGAGGCTGCGGATGTAGCGCATCATCTCGCGTCTCGGAGCGATGCGAGTTGAAGACCGGGTGCGTCAGGTACGGCGCTCGTGCGGCGCAGCGCCGCCGGCCACGTCGGTGCCGCGCTCGCTCGACGTCGATCGACGCCGACGCCGGCGGCCTTGCCGCGCGCTGGCGCGAAGACGTCGACGATCGTCGCGAGGTCGTCGATCGTCGACGGTCTCGTCGAGCGCGATGCCGATCGTCGGTATCGCCGACGTAGCGGAAGTTGATAGCCGGCGGCGACGGCGCGCTGCGCGAATCGCGCTCGACCGCGCCGCGGTCGGCCGCGATGCGCAGCGTGTCGAAGTAGTGCGCGTTGCTGCTGCTCGTAGCCCGAGCGCGTGCAGCGCGCCGTCGAGCAGCGCGCGTCAGCGCGTGCACGCGCGTCGGCGATCGCCTTGAGCCCGTCGGGGCCGTGATACACCGCGTACATCGCCGCCATGTTGGCGAGCAGCGCCTGCGCGGTGCAGATGTTCGAGGTCGCCTTCTCGCGGCGGATGTGCTGCTCGCGCGTCTGCAGCGCCATGCGATAGGCGCGGTGGCCGTGCGCGTCGACCGACACGCCGATGATGCGGCCGGGCATGTGGCGCACGAACGCCTGGCTGCGTGGCGAAGAACGCGGCGTGCGGGCCGCCGTAGCCGAGCGGCACGCCGAAGCGCTGCGAGTTGCCGAACACGACGTCGGCGCCCATCTCGCCGGGCGGCGTCAGCAGCGCGAGCGCCAGCAGGTCGGTCGCCGACCGCGACGAGCACGCCGGCCGCGTGCGCCTTGTCGATGAACGGCTGCAGGTCGTCGCAGGCTGCCCGGCTTCGTCCGGATACTGCAGCAGCGCGCCGAACACGCCGGCGCGTCGAACGTCATCTCGTCGATCGGGCCGATCTCGCAGCTCGATGCCGAGCGGCTCGGCGCGGCTGCGCAGCACGTCGATCGTCTGCGGAAAGCAGCGATCGCGACACGAGGAACGCTGCCGCGCGCGTCGCCGAGCTTCTTGCCCTGCACGCGGTGCAGCAGCGTCATCGCTTCGGCGGCCGCCGTGCGCTTCGTCGAGCAGCGACGCGTTGGCCACCTCCATCCCCGTCAGGTCCGTCACCATCGTCTGGAAGTTGAGCAGCGACTCGAGGCGGCCCTGCGCGATCTCGGCCTGATACGGCGTGTAGGGCGTGTACCAGCCCGGGTTCTCGAACACGCATCCGGCGGATCACGCTCGGCGTGAGCGTGTCGTGAGTAGCCGAGGCCGATGAAGCTGCGGAACGACCTTGTTCTTCTGCGCGATCGTCTTCAGCCGCGCGCAGGTACTGGCGACTCGCTCTCCGCGGCCGGCAGATTGAGCGGCGCCTTCGAGGCGGATGCTCGGCGGGAATGGCTTCGTCGATCAGCGCGTCGAGCGACGCGGCGCCGACCGCCTCGAGCATCGCGGTCGACGCTCGTCGCCGCGACGGGCCGATGTGACGGCGGAGCGAACGTAGTCGAGTGGCGTCGAGATGGAACCTGCTTCATTTTCGATCAGGTGCTTCGTACTGCGCCGGCGTCCAGCAGCGCGCCGGCCTCGCCGGGATTGGCCAGCTTGCACCTTGACCATCCAGGTGTCGTGCGGCTTGCTGTTGACGTGCTCGGGCCGATCCTTGAGCGACGGTGTTGACCTCGATCACTTCGCCGCTGACCGGCGCGAACAGCTCCGACACCGCCTTCACCGATTCGATCGTGCCGAACGACCTGGCCCGCGGTCATCGTCGCGCCCGACGTCGGGCAGCTCGACGTAGACGACGTCGCCGAGCTGCTGCTGCGCGAAGTCGGTGATGCCGATCGTCGCCGGTGTCGCCGTCGATGCGAATCCACTCGTGGTCTTTCGTGTACTTCAGGTCGGCTGGATAGCCATGGGTCCTCGGACTCGGTCTGGCTACGCGTCTACTTCGCGGCCGCTTGTAGAACGGCAGCGGCACGACGCACGGCCTTGGCCGTGCGGCCGCGGATGTCGATCTCGAGCTCGGTGCCCGGCGCCGTCAGCGCCGGCGGCACGTAGGCCATGCCGATCGCCTTCTTCAGGAACGGCGTCTGCGTGCCGCTGGTGACGACGCCGACCTGCTGCGCCGTCGTGGAACACCGCGATGGCCGTGGCGCGCGATGGCGCGCTCGATCATCTCGAAGCCGACGATGCTTGCGGTCGACGCCGCTCGCCTTCTGCGCGCGCAGCACGTCGCGGCCGATGAACGTCGGCCTTGTTCCAGCCGACGATCCAGCCGAGGTCGGCTTCGAGCACCGTGGTCGTCTCGTCGATGTCGTTGCCGTAGAGGCGCATCGCGGCTTCGAGGCGCAGCGTGTCGCGCGCGCCGAGGCCCGCGCGGGATCAGCCCGTGCGGACTGCCCGGCCTCGAGCAGCGCGTGCCACACCGGTCGGCCATGTGCGGCGGCACGAAGATCTTCGAAGCCGTCTTCGCCGGTGTAGCCGGTGCGCGAGATCGTGCCGCGGACGCCGGCGACCTCGCCGTGCGCGAACCAGTAGTACTTGATCGCCGGCGAGATCGACGCCGGTCAGCGTCTGCAGGATCTCCTGCGCGCTTCGGGCCCTGCACGGCGATCAGCGCGTAGCGGTCGCTCGAGTTGACGATGCGCGACGTCGCCCGCCGCCTTCGACGCTGCTCGCGATCCAGGCGTAGTCCTTGTCGATGTTGCCGGCGTTGACGACCAGCAGGAAGTGCGACGGCGCCGAAGCGGTAGACGAGCATGTCGTCGACGAACGTGCCTTCGGGCGTCGGTCAGCGCCGGAGTACTGCGCCTGGCCGACCTGCAGCTTCGACGGCGTCGTTCGAGGTGATGTGCTGCACGGCCGCGAGCGCGTCCTTGCCGGCGATCTCGATCTCGCCCATGTGGGAGACGTCGAACAGCCCGGCCGCGGTGCGCACCGCCATGTGCTCGGCGGTGATGCCGGAGTACTCGACGGGCATGTCCCAGCCGCCAAACGGCACCATGCGGGCGCCGAGGGCGACATGTGAAGCGTGCAGCGGGGTTTTCTTGAGCGGAGCGCCTCGGAATCAGCCATTAAAGAGAGGGGTTCACCTCGATGAGGCGAACCCCCGAAAGGTACGATGCCGAGCAAGACCAACCGTAACGTGTTACATAAACATA
>CAVUNB010000032.1:0-53384 GCA_963742685.1 uncultured Actinomycetota bacterium
CTCCTGGTCGACCTACTGCCGATCACGTACGAGTCGGTGGCCCTCCCGGTCTCCAGCTACAGCCTCAAGCAGATCGAGCTCGTCGCCGGCTACGAGCGGAAGCTGGAGGAGTTCGGTGGTGAGTGGTCGATGGCGCGGTATATCGAGGCGACCGAGACGGAGGACGAGGAGGGGCGGGCGGCGATCATGGGCGAGATCCTGGATTACAACCGGGAGGACCTGGAGGCGACTTGGGCGGTATTGAGTTGGCTGCGGTCGCTGCCATGAGAGGCCTGCGCTGACATGAAAACTCACTCCCGTCGCCGCCCATAGGATGTGGACTGCGGCATTCAATGGACGTATTCGAGTTGAGAGATGAGCTGGTCGGCGAGTATGGGAGCTACGCCGAGTCCTTCCTTCGGGTCAAGGACGAGCGGATCCATGCGCACCTCCAGAGCGAGCTGAGGTCTGGGCTGCTTTGGCCTGATCCGCCAGCTCAGCTGAACCCGGCGTTCGAGGGCGGCGGGTCGATCGAGGATCTAGTGACCAAGGGGGTCCTCCATTCGGAGTGCGCGCGGATCTTCAGGGGCCACAAGGATCCGGTCCCCGAACCGACCGGGGTTCCGATTCAGCTCCACAAGCATCAGGCCGAGGCAATCGAACAGGCAGGCCGGAGCAACGACTACGTCCTCACCACCGGTACCGGCTCTGGAAAAAGCCTCGCCTACATCATCCCCGCGGTCGACCATGCCCTTCGCTCCAGTCCGCGGAACGGCAAGGTGAAGGCGCTGATTGTCTACCCGATGAATGCCCTTGCCAACAGCCAGCTGGGTGAGCTGGAGAAGTTTCTCTGCCACGGGTACGTAGAGGGCGAAGAGCCGGTCACCTTCGCGCGCTACACCGGCCAAGAGGACGACGAGAGCCGGCAGGCGATACGGGCGAACCCCCCCGACATCCTGCTCACGAACTACGTCATGCTCGAATATCTGCTGACGCGGCCCGACGACCGCAAACTGATCGAGAAGACGGATGAGCTCCGATACCTGGTTCTCGACGAGCTCCACACCTACCGGGGGCGGCAGGGGGCGGACGTGTCGCTGCTCGTCCGCAGGGTTAGGAACGCCAGTGGCTCCGATCACCTGCGCGTCGTCGGCACCTCGGCGACCCTTGCCGGCGCCGGGAGCTACCAGGAACAGCGAGTCGAGGTCGCTCAGGTGGCGAGCAGGATCTTTGGCGCGGAGGTCGCCCCAGACTCGGTCATCGGCGAGACGGCGGGATTAAATCGCCCAACCCTTTTTGGGTCGCTTCTGGTCCGCCCGCCAATACCGCCGGTCAGGCCCACCGCGCGTTCGAGGCCGGTTGGGGCGGCTTCGTCTGGAAAACCATCGGTGATCCCATCATCAACACTTCTTCGCGCTATTCCGCGATGAACCTTGGACGCCGGCGCATGGTTGGTTTCAACAACATCGAACTCATTAGCGAACGCGCGCCTGAAACCAATTTTCGCGAACTCGCCGAGGTGAAAAAGCGCTGGCCCGACCGCGCCGTCATGGCCTCGCTCATGTTCGACACCCGCGAACGCTGGCATGAAATGATCAAGCGCGCCACCGACGCCGGCGCGGACGGCATTGAACTCAACTTCGGCTGCCCACACGGCATGTGCGAAGCGGCATGGGCTCCGCCGTTGGCCAAGAACCGGCCGTCACCGAAAAAATCACTTCCTGGGTCGCGGAAGCTGCCACGATTCCCGTCATCGTCAAGCTCACACCCAACATCACCGACATCACCGCCGCCGCGCGCGCGGCTAAACGCGGCGGCGCCAACGCCATATCGCTCATCAATACGCTTAACAGCATCACACAGGTGAATCTTGATGATTTCGTGCCTGAGCCCAACGTGGGCGGATTCAGCACGCACGGCGGCTATTGCGGTCCCGCCGTAAAACCCATCGCCCTGAATATGGTGCAAGCCTGCGCTGCTGATCCACAGCTCCAAGTTCCGCTTTCCGGAATTGGCGGCATCGCCAGCTGGCAGGACGCGGCTGAGTTCATTTCGCTTGGCGCCACCTCAGTCCAAGTTTGCACCGCCATCATGCACTACGGTTTTCGCATCGTGCATAACATGCTGGACGGGTTGAACGCTTATCTCGATGCCAAGGGTTTCGCCAGCGTCGCCGAACTTCGCGGCCGCGCTGTTCCCGCGCTCAAGAACTGGGAAGACCTGGATCTTAACTCCCAGCGCATCGCCCGCATCAATTACGACACGTGCATCGGCTGCAATCTCTGTTATGTCGCCTGCGAAGACGGCGCATATCAAAGCATTGATTTGGTTGATCCGACTGGTTACCCCTCCGGCCCCAGGAACGACCCCAGCAAACCAGTCCCTAAAATCCGCGAACAGGATTGCGTCGGCTGCAACCTTTGCGCCATCGTCTGCCCGGTGGACGGCTGCATCACCATGGTTTCAGTGGAGAACGGCAAGCCAAAACTGACCTGGAGCGATTATCAGGCCAAACTTGCCCGCGGCGAAATGAAGCCCATCCCGGCGAAGTCGTAAAATAATTTCATGCCCCTCCTGATCAAAAACGGCGAGATCGTCACCGCCAGTGAACGCTACACGGCGGACATCTGGTGCGAAGGCGAAACCATCACTCGTATCGGCCCCAATCTGCCAACGCCACCCGGCGCGGAAGTCCTCGATGCCACCGGCAAATTTGTGTTTCCCGGTTTCATTCGACCCGCACGTGCATATTTATCTGCCGTTCATGGGCACGTTCTCGAAGGACAACTATGTAACGGCCAGCCAGGCGGCGTTGGTCGGTGGCACAACCACGCTCATTGAGATGTGCTGCCCGTCGAGGGAGGACGAGGCGCTGGCGGGGTTCGAAACGTGGATGGCCCAGGCGGTCGGCAAGTCGGCGTGCGATTTCACGTTTCATATGGGCGTGACGAAGTTCGATGACAAAAGCGAGGCGCAATTGCGCGAAATCGTCCGGCGCGGCATCAGTTCCTTCAAAATATTTCTGGCTTACAAGGGCGCGTTTGGCATCGATGACACCGAGCTTTATCGCACACTCAAACGAGTGGACCGTCGCGTTCTGCGGCTTCGCTCCCGGCTTCGGCTACCTCGTCGGCGGCGACTCGCGCCTTCAGGTGCCGCGTCGCAGCACGCCGCGCACCCGGGTGCCGGCCGGGGCGGTCGCGCTGGCCGGGGAGTTCGCCAGTGTCTATCCGAGGGAGTCGCCCGGTGGATGGCAGCTGATCGGCAAGACGTCGGTCCACACCTGGGACATCGAGCGCGACCCGCCGGCCCTGATGCTCCCGGGTGTCCGGGTTCGCTTCGTGGAGGCCTGATGAACGCCATCGAGGTGCTCGATGCGGGTCCGCTGACCACGGTGCAGGACTTCGGTCGTCCCGGCCTCGCAGCGCTGGGCGTCGGACAGGCCGGAGCCGCCGACACGTCGGCGATGCGACTCGCCAACCGACTCGTGGGCAACGCCGAGCGCGCAGCCACGCTCGAGGTCACGTTCGGCGGGCTCCAGGTCCGTGCCCACGGTGGAGCCTGGGTCGCCGTCACGGGCGCGCCGTGCCCGATGAGCGTGGGCGGGCGCCAGGTGGCGCCGTACTCGGTCGTCTGGGTGCCCGACGGTGACGTGCTCCGCCTGGGCCTCCCCTCGACCGGGCTGCGGAGCTATCTGGCCGTACGCGGAGGCATCGAGGTGCCCCACGTCATCAACTCCGCCTCGACCGACACGATGTCGGCGGTCGGGCCGGCTCCGCTCTCCGCGGGCGACCGCCTGGACATCGGCGACAGGCCGCAGAGCCGCTGATCGTCGACCTGGCACCGGTCAGCCCGCCCGAGTCCGGTGACGTGCGCCTCCGTGTCGTCCTGGGACCTCGTGACGACTGGTTCACCGACGACGCGCAGCGCGCGCTGCTCGGCGAGCCCTACGAGGTGACGGCCGAGAGCAACCGCATCGGCATGCGCTTGGGCGGCACTCCGCTGGAGCGCGCCCGCAACGAGGAGCTGCCCAGCGAGGGCATGGTCTCCGGAGCACTCCAGGTGCCGCCGTCGGGTCAACCCACGCTGTTCCTCGCCGACCATCCCGTCACCGGCGGCTACCCGGTGATCGCCGTCGTGGTCGCCGCCGACATCGGCCTGGCCGCCCAGGCACGACCCGGCCAGCGACTGTGGTTCACCGCCGTGGCGGGGCCCGACCTCAGCTGACCAGCAGCTCGCCGGGTGCTGTCAGGACTGCTCGGCAGGCGGGAAGCCACCGAGGCGCACGAGGTTGCCGTGCAGGTCGATGATGTGGAACTCGACCGCGCCCCACGGCTCGGACCTCGGCATGCTGAAGCTGGCCGGCTCGGGCACGACCACGTCGGCCCAGGCCTCGTGGCAGGCAACCGCCTCGTCCGGGGTCCCGAACCGGATGTAGCAGCCGACGTCGTTCGTCCAGCGGTCCACCCCGGGTTGATCCAGAAGTGCAGCTCGATCTCGTGACCCCGGTGGCGGAGGACCAGGTAGTCGGGCCAGCGGCCGACCTCGACGAAGCCGAAACTCCGACCAGAAGGAGGCCGAGACGTCGAAGTCGGCGCTCGGCAGGATCGGGATGGTCTCGGCAGGCATGTGATCAGTCTGGACGCTGTGTGCGCGACTTAGGCGCAAGTGCCGTTGTCATCGCGCCCTGTCGTGCGAATCCGGCCGAACCACTTCGGGTTCAGGTGGGCGAGCTTCTCCGGGTTGCCGATCGCCCTGATTGCGAACACCTTCACTCCGTCCGTCTCCAGGGCGACCGCGGCCATGATGCGGTCTTGAAGGCTGACGACAACACCTGGCTGACCGTTGACCAGTCTCGTCGCGAAGGTCGCGGCCGCAGTCGACAGGGCCCGAATCAAGGTCGCGGCCACGAGTTCCGCCCCGACGAGTGGATCCAGTGGTGCACCCGCGATGCGACCGCCAGAGTCGAACTCGCCGACGACGTCCGGGGCGAGCAGCGCTACGAGAGCCGCCGCTCTCCTGTGGCGCACGCGGATGCGAACGCGTCGGCCACCGCCTGCGCACGCCTCGGTGACACCTCGAACCGTGGCTCGGCGTCGTCACGGATGGTCGCCCTCGCCCGGCTCGCCAGCTTGCGGACGGCCACCGGACTACGACCGATGACGGTCGCCACCTGGTCGAAGGTCAGGCCGAACACGTCGTGCAAGACGTAGCTGAGTCGTTCCGCTGGCGTGAGCTGCTCCAGCACAGTGGAGGAGCGCGATCCGGACACTGTCGTCGAGCGTCACCCGGTCAGCGGGATCGGGGTCGAGGCCGGGGATGTCGAGCAACGGCTCGGGGAGCCATGGTCCGATATACCTCGCTCTGACGGTGTCGGAGCGGAGCTTGTCCAGGCAAACGCGGCCCGCGACCGTCACCAGCCAGCCTTCGACGTCGTCGATCTCATCGACTCCGTTGCGGACGAGGCGGGGCGTAGGTCTCCTGGGCGGCATCCTCCGCATCGGACAATGTGCCGAGCATGCGATAGCCGATGTCCACCACCCGTCTGCGATGCGCGTGCCACGCGCTTGTCAGTCGAGGGTCTGCCTCGGCGGCCCGATCCATGGTCATCATCCTCTCGCTTGAAAGGACGCCTGACACCGGAGAAGTGTGACCTCCCCAGTGCGACGGTCACACTCGTCAGCCGTGTCCCGTCCTGACAAGCATGAGAGATAACACGAACCCCGGGTACATCGACGCCGCCCCATGCCGGCCGGAGTGGCTTCCCGAACGCTTGTGGCCGTACCCACTGAAGTCGCTGCTGGTGGACGGTCGACGGATGGTGTACTCGGACACTGGAGGTCCGGGACCTGTCCTGCTCATGGTTCACGTTGGCCTGTGGTCGATGGTCTGGATGGTGGCCGGATCGCTGCCCTGCAGGACGAATTCCGATGCGTCACTCTCGATCCGCCCGGGTCCGGGCTGTGAGAGCGAGTCCCCGCTCCGGACAGATGTTGTCTCGCGCCGCCGACGCTGTCGGCGCCCTCATTGACGAATTGAGCCCCGCACCGGTGATCCTCGTGGTTCACGACACCGGTGGGCTGGCGGCGCTGGCGGCGGCATCCACGAGGCCGGCCCGCATCGCGGGGATGGTCGCGATCAACACGTTCGTGTGGGTCCCCCGAGGAGTCCTGAGCCTGGCGCTGCGGATGTTTGGCTCTGCTGGCGATGCGAGAGGCGAGTGCACTTCTCGGTCTGCTCGCGTGGGGAAGCGCGACTCGTTTCGGCGTGGGCAGACACTTGAGCCGGGAGCAGCGGCAGGCGTGGCGGAGGGGTCTGCGCGATCGTTCCGCGCGCCGATACCCGCACCACATGCTTTCCCGCCCCGCTGCTCGGGATCGAGCCGTGGCCGAGCGCGCTGCCGCCGGGCTGGAGAAGTTGGCGGATCGGCCGGTGCTGACCGTGTTCGGGCGCCTGGGCGACTACTTCCTCTTCCAGCGACGCTGGCACAGGCTCAGGCCGGATCTCACCGCCTGCGTGGTCCCGTGGGGCCTGCACTTCCCAATGGCCGACAACCCCAGGCTGGTGGCCACGGCACTCCGTGAGTGGCACGCGATCCTGAACACCGGACGGCCGAGAGGCCGAACGGACAAGTGTCAGTAGACGGTGACGTGCACGTGGTCGTAGTGGTTGGCGGTGGTCGAGCCACGGTCGGACATCGACCGCCAGCCCTCGCCGCCGCGCTCCACCGACCAGATGTGCTGGGAGTAGATGATGTATTCGATGTCGAGGGCGGCGTAGTTGGCGCGCAGGAAGTCCGCGACCTCCCAGCCGGTCTCGCCGCTGATCATCACGTCGACCGCGCGGCCCTGGGCGTGCTCGCCGTCGCCGCGGAAGGTGCCGTAGCTGGTGATCTCCGGGTAGTTGGCGCAGACGGCCTCGTGCACGAGCACGATGCCGGTGTGCACACCGCTGGACACCGACGAGCCGTTGGTGCACGAGCCGCCCAGCGTGGGGCCGGTCTCGGGCTTCTTCTTCGAGAAGTAGCCGGCGGTCACCCACCGTGTCGTGTCCTTGACGACGACCTCGATGCGGCCGTTGGCCTTGCGCCCCGTGATGAGCACCTTCTCGATGCCGCCGAGGACGCCGACCTTGTCGGCCTCCTTCTCGGGACCGGACCACAGGTTGAGCTCGGCGGTCGTCCACATCTTCGTGTCGGCACGCTTGATCGCCTTGAGCGTCGCCTTCTTCTCCTGCTTCGCCTCGCGCTTCTGCTCCTTGCGCGCCAGCAGGCGCGACTCGGAGCGCGACACGATGTCGTCACGCGTGACGGTGCTCGACAGCGCGCTGGCGCCGGAGCTGGAGGCGGCGAGGAACTCGTCCGCCTGAGGGGTCGCGGTCAGGACACCGAGGCTGACGGCGGACACCGTCGCCATGATGGCGATGGGTCCCGCAACCTGGATGGCTTTGGGGCGGCGGGCGTTGGTTTCCCGCTTGTGGCGATGTTGAGCCACAGCGTTGTTCCTAAGCTGTCGTGTACGGGGGATTTTCGTGTCAGGCACTCAAGCGGGGAAGGCGAGGGCCACACACGATTGACGAGTCAAACACACGATTTCGCCCGTGTCCCAATTCTGGGCCGAGTGTTTCGTGGTGTTTCGAGTCACCCGCTCGACACCGTGCCGTGATCGGAGCGTTATCCGCCCGTGACCTCGTTCGCGTCTTCACGCACGTGGAGACCTCGTCCGTCGGTGTCGTCGAGCCATCCTTCGGGGAGTACGACCCGCTTGCGGGGGGCGCCCTGGCGACCCCGCGGCGTGCCCAGCTCGGCGGTCGGGAACGAGGCGTCGGGGTCGAGCTCGGCGAGCAGGACGTCCAGGGTGGCGAGCGAGTCGATGAGGGCCAGCGAGCGGCGCAGCTCGCCGCCGGCCGGGAAACCCTTGAGATACCACGTGACGTGCTTGCGGAACTCCTTGCAGCCGCGCTCCTCCCCCATGTGCTCGCTCAGCAGCTCGGCGTGGCGGCGCATCATGTGGGCGACCTCGCCGAGGTTCGGCAGGGTCGCCACGACGTCACCCGTGAACGCAGCGGCCAGGTCGCGGAACAGCCACGGCCGTCCCAGGCAGCCGCGCCCGACGACGACGCCGGCGACCCCGGTCTCCTCGACCATGCGGATCGCGTCGGCGGCTTCCCAGATGTCGCCGTTGCCCAGGACGGGGATGTCGACCGACTCGACGAGCCGGCCGATCGCGTCCCAGTCGGCGTTGCCGGAGTAGGCCTGCTCGACGGTCCGTCCGTGCAGCGCGATCGCCGCGGCGCCCGTCTCCTGGGCGATCCGGCCGGCATCGAGATAGGTGAGGTGGTCGTCGTCCAGACCCTTGCGCGTCTTCATCGTGACCGGCACGTCGTACGCCGCAGCGGCGCCGACCGCCGCGGTCAGGATGTCCGCCAGCAGACCGCGCTTCCACGGCAGCGCTCCCCCGCCGCCCTTCCGGGTCACCTTCGGGACGGGGCAGCCGAAGTTGAGGTCGACGTGGGCCACGCCGTGGTCGCCGCACAGGATCTCGACCGCCTTGCCGACGTACAGCGGGTCGGTGCCGTACAGCTGGACGCTCCGGACGGACTCCAGCTCGTCGAAGACGAGCATCTTCTTCGTCGTCTCGTCGCCCTCGACCAGGCCGCGCGACGTGATCATCTCGCAGACGTAGAGCCCGGCTCCCTGCTCGGCACAGAGCCGCCGGTAGGCCGCGTTGGTGATGCCCGCCATCGGCGCGAGCACGACCGGGGTGTCCACCGTGAGGGACCCCAACGTGAGCGTGGACGGCAACGACATGTCGTCATTGTCGCGGCCGGACACGGGTCTCCCCAAACCGCCGCCACTCTGCTTTGGTGGGCGCATGGCCCGGACCCGGATCGCCTCCTTCAACGTGGAGAACATGTTCGACCGTCCGCGGGTCATGAACAACGACGACTGGGACGAGGGCAAGCCGGTGCTCGCGGCGCATGCGCGGTTCAACGAGCTGGCCCAGCTCACGGTCTACGACACCGGCACGAGGGACGAGCTGCTGCAGCTCCTCGAGGTGATGGGTCTCCTCCGCTCCGACTCCAGCAGGTTCGCCATACTCCGCAAGATCCGCGGCAAGCTTCTGACCCGGCACCGCGACGGCACGACCACACTCGTCGCCCGCGGTCGGTCCGACTGGGTGGGCTGGATCGAGCTGGTGACGGAGCGCGTCACCGAGCTCGCGACGAAGCACACCGCCATGGTCGTCCGCGACGTCGGCGCCGACGTGCTCGGCGTGCTGGAGGCGGAGTCGCGGCCCCTGCTCGAGCTGTTCTCGGAGGCGGCCCTGGCCGAGGTCGGCTATTCGCCGTACGACCAGACGCTCCTGATCGACGGCAACGACGACCGCGGCATCGACGTCGGCCTGATGTGCCGCGACGGGCACGGCGTCACCTACATCCGCACCCACATCTTCGACGAGGACGCGGAGGGGCGGATCTTCTCCCGCGACTGCGCCGAGTATCACCTCGTCGTGCCCAACGGGCAGCGGCTCGTGGTGCTGGTGAACCACCTCAAGTCCAAGGGCTACGGCAGTCCCGGTGACCCCGTCGGGGACGTACGCCGCGGGCGCCAGGCCGCCCGGATCGCGGAGATCTACGACGGACTGGTCGCCGAGGGCATCCAGCACATTGCGGTCGTGGGCGACCTGAACGACTGGTCCGGCGGCGGATCGCTCGACGCGCTGCTCGAGGGCACCGACCTGAAGGACATCAGCGAGCACCCGGACTTCGAGTGGAACGGTCGCCTCGGGACGTGGGGCAGCGGCAACGAGAAGAGCAAGATCGACTACGTCCTGCTGTCCCCTGCCCTCTTCGCCCTCGCCAGCGGTGGTGGCGTCTTCCGCATGGGCGTCTACCGCGGGCCGGGCACCCACGACGCCTGGCCGGTGTACGACACGCTCAAGCGCGACGTCGACCGGGCCTCGGACCACGCGGCCATCTATGCCGACATCGAGTGGTCCTAGCGGGACTTCCGCTTCGTCTGCTTCTTGGTGGTCTTCTTCTCGATCGTGAGATCGCCGGTCCACGTGACCGCAGCAGTGTCGAGACTCGGCTGGAACGTGACGGACTCGAAGGTCGCGTCGGGCGAGCCGAAGAAGACCAGGCACATCTCCGCCTCCTCGCCGGCGCCGAACGGTTCCGGCAGCGGGCCGGAGTCGCACGGCTTGAACGGCGTCGCGAACCCCCACGGCGGGCTCAGGGTTCCGTTGGAGTCGAGGAGATAGAGCGGCACGTCGAGCCCACCGAGGTCGGCGTCAGCCTCGTTGGCGATCACCGCGTCGACGTAGAAGGGCTGGTTGGCCTCGGTGATGCCGGATCCGGCGAGGCCGTCGAAGTCGGCGAAGTCGCCCTCGCGGACCTGGTCGACCTGGATCGACAGGCCCCCCGTCACGTCGGCGGTCGGCGACCAGGTCACCGACTCGGCGTCGCCGAACGAGAGCTGGGTCGGCGTTGCCGTCTGTGTCGTGGGCTCCGAGGCCGACGGTGTGGCTGTGGTCTCGGGCTCCGGGTCGTCCGAAGCACAGGCCGTGAGTGCGCAGGCGAGGACGAGGGTCAGGACCGCGCTGCGCATCATGGCTGAAGTGTGCCTTGGAATCGAGGTGCTCGCTGGCACTCCCTGCTCGACCAGCGGCGAGGTCTCGACCGCCGAGGTGGATCAGCAGCCGACGAGGCGCTCCGCGAAGTAGCGGGTGATGCCGTCGAGGCTGATCCGCTCCTGGCTCATGGTGTCGCGCTCGCGCACCGTGACCGCGTTGTCGTCGATGCTCTCGAAGTCGACGGTCACGCAGTAGGGGGTGCCGATCTCGTCCTGGCGGCGGTAACGACGGCCGATGGCGCCGGAGTCGTCGAACTCGATGTTCCAGTTCTGGCGCAGCTCGGTGGCCAGCGCCTTCGCCTTCGGCGACAGGTCGGCGTTGCGGCTGAGCGGCAGGACCGCGACCTTGACCGGCGCGAGGCGCGGGTCGAGCTTGAGCACGACGCGCTTGTCGACGCCGCCCTTGGTGTTGGGGGCCTCGTCCTCGGTGTAGGCGTCGATCAGGAACGCCATCAGGCTGCGCGTCAGACCGGCCGCGGGCTCGATGACGTAGGGGACGTAGCGCTCGTTGTTGGCCTGGTCGAAGTAGGACAGGTCCTTGCCCGAGAACTCGCTGTGCTGCTTGAGGTCGTAGTCGGTGCGGTTGGCGATGCCCTCGAGCTCCTCGAAGTCACGCCCGGAGAAGCCGAAGCGGTACTCGATGTCGACCGTGCGCTTGGAGTAGTGCGACAGCTTCTCCGCCGGGTGCTCGAAGTGGCGGATGTTCTCGGGATCGATGCCCAGGTCGACGTACCACTGCGTGCGCTGGTCGATCCAGTGCTGGTGCCACTCCTCGTCCTCACCGGGCTTGACGAAGAACTCCATCTCCATCTGCTCGAACTCGCGGGTGCGGAAGATGAAGTTGCCGGGCGTGATCTCGTTGCGGAACGACTTGCCCATCTGGGCGATGCCGAACGGCGGCTTCTGCCGGCTGGTGGTCACGACGTTGGCGAAGTTGAGGAAGATGCCCTGTGCGGTCTCGGGGCGCAGGTAGTGCAGGCCCGACTCGTCCTCGATGACGCCGAGGTAGGTCTTGAGCATCATGTTGAAGTTGCGGGGCTCGGTCCACGCGCCACGGGTGCCGCAGTTGGGGCAGGCGACGAGCTCGTTGATGTTCACCGAATCGGGGTTGTCGATCCCCTTCTTGGTGGCGTAGTCCTCCTGCAGGTGGTCCTCGCGGAAGCGCTTGTGGCAGGACTGGCACTCGGTCAGCGGGTCGCTGAACGTCTTGAGGTGGCCGGAGGCCTCCCAGGTGCGGGTCGGCAGGATCACGCTGGAGTCGAGGCCGACGACGTCCTCGCGCCGGGTGACCATGAACTTCCACCACTGGCGCTTGATGTTCTCCTTGAGCTCGACCCCGAGCGGGCCGTAGTCCCAGGCCGACTTGGTGCCACCGTAGATCTCACCGCAGGGGTAGACGAAGCCTCGGCGCTTCGCGAGCGAGACGACGTTGTCCAGGGCGGTGGGAGCGGCTTTCGGCACAAGAGTTCCTTCGGGTTGGCCGGCTGGCTGCCGGTCAGGGGCGATGAGCGAAGGCTCAGCCTAGTGCGCGGGGCGAGGCGATATTGAGGTCGGTGCCCGGCTCGACGACTTCGTAGGCACTGGGCTCGTCGAGAGCGCGGCTCAGGAGCGGCACGGCGTGCATCTTCACCTCGTACGCCGACAGCGCGCGCCGATAGGCGCCGACGTGCTCCCACTGCGTCGAGAGCACCCAGAGCTCGGGGTCGTCGACATTGCGGCCCAGAGTGCCGCGCTCGTAGCCGGGCCGCGCAGCGAGCGCCGCGTGCGCGATCTCCATCTCCCCCCGGAACGCGTCGGCGTCGGCGGCGGACACACGGAAGCGGGAGACGACGAGCACGCTCGAAGGGTACCGTCGAGAGGCTTTTGACAATGATTCTCAATTGGGCGAGAATGATTCTCATGTTGCCCCGCTCTCGCGCTCTTGCTCTGCTCGTCGCCGGCCCGCTACTCCTGGCCGGGTGCGGCGGGGCCAGCGGTTCCTCGGACGCCGAGCACCAGGCGGTGGCTGCCTTCTTCCCGCTCGAGTGGGTCACCGAGCAGGTGGCCGGACCTGAGTGGGACGTCACCGGCCTGACCGAGCCCGGCGCGGAGCCGCACGACCTGGAGCTCGGCATCGCCCAGACCGCGGCCCTCGACAAGGCAGACGTGGTCGTGTTCGAGCACGAGTTCCAGCCGGCGGTCGACGAGGCCGTCGCCAACGTCGCCACCGGCATCGAGGTCGACGCGGCCGAGGTCGTGCACCTCCACGAGGCGGGCGAAGAGCACGATGCAGAGGAGCACGAGGAGGAGGGGCACGACCACGGTGACCACGACCCGCACTTCTGGCTGGATCCGCTCCTGATGGCCGACCTCGCCGACGCGGTGGCCGACGCCCTGACCGAGGCCGATCCCGACGGTGCCACCGTCTACCGGGCCAACGCCGCGGAGCTCCGCGCGAACCTCGAGGAGCTCGATGCGGCGTACACGAAGGGCCTGGCCTCGTGCGAGCGGACCACGATGGTCGTGACCCACGAGGCGTTCGGCTATCTCGAGCGCTACGGACTGCACTTCGAGGGCATCGTCGGCCTCACCCCCGACGCCGAGCCGACGCCCGCCGCGATCGCGCGACTGCAGGAGCTGATCGCCGACGAGGGCATCACCACCGTCTTCTCCGAGCGCCTGGCCTCGACCGCGATGGCCGACGCGCTCGCCGCGGACACCGGCGTCACCACCGCCGTGCTCGACCCGATCGAGGGGCCGGCCGAAGGTGAGTCCGGCAGCGACTACGTTGCCCTCATGGAGCAGAACCTCGTCGCCCTGCAGCAGGCCGGCGGATGCTGAACGCGCTGGGGCCCACAGTGGTCGAGGCCCGTGGTGTCACGGTCGCCATCGGCGGTCGGCCCGTGCTGCGCGGCAACGACCTGACGGTCCACGAGGGCGAGTTCGTCGCCCTGATGGGGGCCAACGGCTCGGGCAAGTCGACGCTCGTGCGCGCCCTGACCGGCCTGCGCCCGCTGACCTCGGGTTCGGTCAGCCTGTTCGGTACGCCGCTGGCGGACTTCCACGAACATCAGCGCATCGGCTTCGTGCCGCAGCGGGCCACCGCGACCGGCGGCGTGCCCGCCAGCGTGCGGGAAGTCGTGGCGTCGGGCCGCCTCACGCGGCGCAAGGTGCTGCGCCCGATGGGCCGCGCCGACCGCGCGGCCATTGCCGACGCCCTCGACGTGGTCGGGCTCGCGGACCGTGCGGGCGACGGGATCTCGACGCTCAGCGGCGGGCAGCAGCAGCGCGTCCTGATCGCGCGGGCGCTGGCAGGCGAACCCGAGCTGTTCTTCCTCGACGAGCCGACCGCCGGCGTCGACCTGCCCAACCAGCTGGCGCTCGCCGAGGCCCTGGGCACGCTCTCGCAGCGCGGCGCCACGGTGGTGCTGGTCGCGCACGAGCTCGGTCCGCTGGCGTCGCTCGTCGACCGCGCGGTCGTCCTCCGGGACGGACGCGTCGACTACGACGGGCCGCCCCTGTCCGAGGAGGCGGTGCACTCGCACCACCACCAGACCGTCGCCAGCCACGACCACGCACCGCACGTGGCCTCCCCCCTCGACTCCCTGGAGGGTGGACGATGAATCTCATCGACCTGCTCGGTCTCGACTTCATGCACCGCGCGCTGTTGGCCGCGCTCTTCACCGGCCTCGCAGCGCCGGCGATCGGCACGTTCCTGGTGCAGAAGCGGCTCGCGCTGCTCGGTGACGGCATCGGCCACATCGCCGTCACCGGTGTCGCGCTCGGCCTGCTGACCGGCACCTCCCCCACCTGGACCGCCGTGATCGTGGCGATCATCGGCGCCGTGGCGATCGAGGTGATCCGGGAGCGCGGTCACACCAACGGCGACGTGGCGCTGGCGCTGCTGTTCTACGGCGGGCTCGCCGGCGGCGTGCTCATCACCGGGCTCGACGGGCAGGGCGCGAGCAGCCTGAACTCCTATCTCTTCGGCTCGCTCACCAGCATCCGCGCGAACGACGTGTGGTTCACGCTCGCGCTGGCCGTCGTGATTCTGGCGGTCACCCTGGGGCTGCTCCCGCAGCTGTTCTCGGTCGCGTCCGACCCGGAGTTCGCGAAGGTCGCCGGGATGCGCGTCCGGGCCTACAACCTCCTCGTCGCGGTCCTGGCCGCGGTCACCGTCACGGTGGCGATGCGCACGGTCGGCCTGCTGCTCGTCTCGGCGTTGATGGTGGTGCCCGTCGCGACGTCCCAGCAGCTGGCCCGGTCGTTCCGGACCACGCTCACGGGCGCCATGGGCGTCGGCGTCGTGGCGGCCGTCGGCGGCCTGCTGCTCTCGGCGGCGCTGTCCGTCCACGCCACGGTGGCTCCCGGCCCGACGATCGTGCTGCTCGCGCTCGCCATGTTCGCCTCGACGTGGCCTCTCGGCGTGTGGCTGCGACACCGCCGGCGCCTCCGGGCGCCCTTCCCCGCCGTACCGCCCCTCGACGCGGCAGCACACTCGCACGAGATGACGCCCGAGGAGCACGCCCACGTGCACGGCAACGACTGCGGGCACCCGGCCGTGAAGCACGGCGACCACGTCGACTACGTCCATGACGGCCACCGGCACGCGCCCCACGGAGAGCACTATGACGAGCACTGATCGCACGCCCCTGCGGCCGACTCGGCAGCGCACCGCCGTCGTCGAGGCGATGTCGTCCTTCGAGGACTTCCGCTCCGCGCAGGACATCCACGACCTGCTCGGTCGCGGCGGGACGCCCGTCGGACTGGCCACGGTCTACCGCACCCTGAACGCGCTCGTCGAGGCCGGCGAGGTCGACATGCTGCGCACCGAGGACGGCGAGGCGATCTACCGACGCTGCTCGGAGACGCACCACCACCACCTCGTGTGCCGCTCCTGCGGCGCGACCATCGAGGTCGAGGGGCCGGCCGTCGAGCGGTGGACCCGGACCATCGCCGCGGAGCACGGCTACACCGACGTCTCGCACACGCTGGAGATCGTCGGCACCTGCCGGAAGTGTTCTTGAGGCTCTGACCAGATCGTCGGTTGGGGAACCAAACCGGGGTTCTCAGGCCGATCGACCCCGATGTGGTTCCCCAACAATCTGCGTGGGGAACGAGATCGGGGTCCCCGGGACGGATCACCCCGATCTGGTTCCCCAGCGATCTGTGGGCCATGATCAGAAGTTGGGTGCTGCTCCGCCGTACCGCCGGTCGCGACTGGCATAGGTCTCGATCGCGCGCCACAGGTCGCGGCGGTCCACGTCGGGCCAGAGCACGTCACTGAAGATGAACTCGCTGTACGCCGCCTGCCAGAGCATGAAGTTGGAGAGCCGCTGCTCCCCCGACGTCCGCCAGATCAGGTCGGCCTCGGCCAGCTCGGGGACGTAGAGGTGGCGGGCGATCGCGCGTTCGTCGATCTTGTCGGGCTTGATCTTCCCGGCCGCGACCTCGCGGGCCACCCCGCGCACGGCGTCGACCAGCTCCGAGCGACCGCCGTAGTTGACGCACATCGTCAGCGTGCAGACGTCGTTGTCCTTCGTGAGCTCCTCGGCGATCTTGAGCTCCTTGATCACCGACTTCCACAGCCGCGGCGCCCGGCCGGCCCAGCGGACGCGCACCCCCAGCTCGTGCATCTCGTCGCGGCGACGGCGGATCACGTCGCGGTTGAAGCCCATCAGGAAGCGCACCTCGTCGGGCGAGCGGGACCAGTTCTCGGTCGAGAACGCATAGGCCGAGATCGCCTTGACGCCGATCTCGATCGCCCCCTCGACGACGTCGAAGAGCGAGCTCTCGCCCTGCTCGTGACCCGCGGTGCGGGGCAGCCCGCGCTCCTTGGCCCAGCGGCCGTTGCCGTCCATCACGATCGCGACGTGCCTCGGGACGAGATCGGCGGGTACGGCGGGTGGCCGCGCGCCGCTGGGGTGCGGGGTCGGCCGGCGGACGGATCGCTTCACGAGCGCAGCCTATGCGCCGACTCGGTGCGTCGTTGGCGCCGACTCGGTGCGGTCGTTGGCGCCGACTCGGCGGGTGGTTTGCGCCGACTCGTCAGCGTTCGACGTACGCCATCGACCGCAAGCCGCGTTCGAGGTGCCAGGAGAGATAGGCGGCGACGAGGGTGCTGGCCTCGCGGAGGTGGCGCGGGTCGGCGGCGCCGACGCACGCCCAGTCGCCGGTGAGCAGCGCGGCGAGGACACGGATGGTCTCCTGCGACGGCGTGGCCGAGCCGGGGACCTTGCACATCGAGCAGAGCACGCCGCCTGCCGACGGGTTGAAGTAGCGGTGCGGACCCTCGACGCCGCAGCTGGTGCAGTGGTCGAACGAGGGCGCATAGCCGGAAACGGCGAGCGAGCGGAGGAGGTAGGAGTCGAGGATCTGGCTTGCTGCGTGCTCCTCGGCGGCCATCGCGCGGAGCCCGCCGACGAGCAGCAGGAAGTGCTGGACCGAGGGCTCCTTCTCCTCGGTGACCAGGCGCTCCGCGGTCTCGAGCATCGCGGTGCCGGCCGTGTAGCGCTCGTAGTCCATGCCGAGGCGGGCATGGAAGGGATCGATCGTCTCCGCCTGGGTGATCGTGTCGAGGTTGCGGCCCTCGGCGAGCTGGAGGTCGACGTGCATGAACGGCTCGAGCCGCGAACCCCAGCGGGAGGTCGTGCGGCGTACGCCCTTCGCGACCGCGCGCACCCGGCCGTGCTGGCGGGTCAGGAGGGTGATGATGCGGTCGGCCTCGCCCAGCTTGTGGGTGCGCAGCACGATCGCCTCGTCGCGATAGAGAGGCACCCCGCCATTCTCACCCATGGGTGGGCCCGTGGCAGGCTGCACGCGTGGCCTTTCCGGAGAATCTCGGGCGACTCCGCCGCATCCGCCGGCTCGGTGCCGGCGGCTTCGCGTCGGTCTGGCTCTACCACGACGCCGACCTAGACTCCCCCGTCGCGGTCAAGGCACTCGCGGACAACTGGGCGCAGGATGCCGACATCCGCACCCGCTTCGTCGAGGAGTCGCGACTGCTCCGGCGCGCGAGCTCCGAGCACGTCGTGAGCGTGCACGACGTGGGGGTCACCGCCGACGACATCCCCTACTTCGTCATGACGTACGCCGATCGCGGCTCGGCCGCTGACCTGATCGCCGACGGCGGCCGGCCCGCGCCCGACGAGCTCGTCGACGTCATCAGCCAGGCCGCACGCGGGCTGGCCGACCTGCACGCCCAGGGCATCGTGCACCGGGACGTGAAGCCGGCCAACCTGCTCTTCATCTCCCGTCCCGACGGTGGTCGGCGGGTGCTGGTGGCCGACCTCGGCGTCGCCAAGGCGCTGGCGACCGATTCGGGCGCGACCCTGCACGTCGGCACCCCGGCCTACGGCGCGCCCGAGCAGGCCGACCCGTCCACCCCACTCGACGGGCGGGCCGACGTCTACGGCCTCGGCGCCGTCGCCTGGGCGCTGGTCGCGGGTGCGCCTCCTCGCCGCGCCGCGGACGGCTCGCTCCCTCCGCTCGCCGAACTCGTCGGCGGCGTTCCGCCCGAGGTCGACCGGGTCATACGAGCCGCCCTCGAGCCCGACCGGGAGCACCGCTGGCCCGACGTGACCGGCTTCGCCGACGCGCTCACCGCAGCCGTCATGGGCGAGGAGGTCGGGACCGCGCCACCGGTGCCGGTCACCAGGCGGCCGCGGTCTCGTCGGGCGCTCGGGGGCGCCATGGCCGCCTCGCTCGTCGCCGTCGCGGCACTTGCACTGGTCATCGTCCGGCCGTGGAGCGACGCGGGGCCGGGGAGGCGACGGGACCGTCAACGGCAGGACCCGCAGCTGGCCGCGGAGGGCTCGACGCCACCGGCCGGTTGAGGCTCAGGTCGCGCGGCGCCGCGTGCGCTTCGGCGTCTCCCAGCAGGAAGCGGCGAACTCGACGGCGATCTCGGTCAGGCGCTCGGGCCGGGCCCGCCACTCCAGGATGCTGCGGGCACGCACGAAGGTCGCGTTGGGCATCTCCTCGGCCACCATCGCCGAGTCAGCGGCCGGGTGGATCGGGTCGGCCGGGTGGCCGACGACCAGCGCCGGCACCGTGATCTGGCGCCGTTGTCGCGCCGACGGCGCGATCCGGCCGAAGAAGATGCCGTGCACGACGGCCGCCAGGGACTCGGCGCGCTGGTTGCAGGTGTCGAGGCCGATGCCGACCCAGAACGGCACGATCCCGCGCGGGATCGGGCGGGTGACCCAGCGCAGCGCCGAGACCGTGATCGGCATGAACCTCGCCGTGAAGAGGAGCGGACCGAAGGCCATCAGGCCCGCCTCCAGCCCGTTGTCCAGGACCGGCATCTCGAGGATCAGGCCCTTGACCCGCTCCGGCGCCACGACCGCCATCTCCAGGGAGACGTTGGCGCCGAGGCTGGTGCCGCCGATGACGGCCTGCTCCGCCCCGAGGTGGTCCATCAGGGCGACGACCTGCTCGGCGAAGGCCGTCATCGAGTAGACCAGGGGGTCGGCCGGTCGGTCCGACCGGCCGTGGCCGAGCAGGTCGAGCGTCACCACGTGCAGGCCACGGCCCGCGAGGGCGCGCGCCAGCGGCTGGTGCATCCGGCGCGGCATCAGCTGTCCGTGCAGCAGCACCACCCAGTTGTCGCCCGCGCCGTACTCGGTGTACTCGAGACGGTCGCGACCACTGTCGGGGTGGCTGAGGAAGAACTGCCCAATGCGCTCGGAGACCAGCATGGCCCGAAATCTAGGCGACATCGGCCCCGCGTGGAGGGAGGTCCAGCGACTGGCGCGGGTGGTCTAGGCGGTTGCCCGGTTGACCGCGCTGATCACGGCCTTGAGGCTCGCGGTGACGATGTTGGCGTCGAGCCCGACCCCCCAGAGGATCTGCTCGCCGACGGCGCACTCGACGTACGCCGCAGCGATCGCGTCGCCACCGGCACTGAGCGCGTGCTCGTGGTAGTCGAGCACCCGCACGTCGAAGGGCTCGGCACCATCGCGCTCCACGGCGTTGATCGCGCCGACGAACGCCGAGAGCGGGCCGTTGCCCTCGCCCGAGAGGGAGTGCAGCTCGCCGTCGACGTACACATTGACGCTGAGCTGGTCCTTCTCGCCCGCCGCACTCGAGGTGTGCACGGAGTTGAGCTTGAGCGGGGCCTCGCGCTCGAGGTACTCGGCGGAGAACGTCCGCCAGATCTGGTCCGGACTGACCTCGCCGCCCTCGGCGTCGGTGTGCGCCTGGATGACCCGGCAGAACTCGATCTGCGCGCGCCGCGGCAGATCGAGCTTGTGGTCGTTCTTGAGGATGTAGGCCACGCCACCCTTGCCGGACTGGCTGTTGACCCGGATGACCGCCTCGTAGGAACGGCCGACGTCCTTGGGGTCGATGGGCAGGTAGGGCACGGCCCACGGGTGCTGGTCGACCGGCACGCCGGCGCGCGCCGCGTCGCGGTCGAGTGCCTCGAAGCCCTTCTTGATCGCGTCCTGGTGGCTTCCCGAGAACGCGGTGTAGACGAGGTCGCCGCCGTAGGGGTGGCGCTCGGCGACGGGCAGCTGGTTGCAGTACTCGACCGTGCGCCGGATCTCGTCGATGCCTCCGTCGGCCGGGTTGAAGTCGATCTGCGGGTCGATGCCCTGGGTGAAGAGGTTCAGGCCGAGCGTCACCAGGCACACGTTGCCTGTGCGCTCGCCGTTGCCGAACAGGCAGCCCTCGATCCGGTCGGCGCCGGCGAGGTAGCCGAGCTCGGCCGCCGCCACCGCCGTGCCCCGGTCGTTGTGGGGGTGCAGCGAGAGGATCACGTGCTCGCGGCTGCGCAGGTGGCGGCCCATCCACTCGATCGAGTCGGCATAGACGTTGGGCGTGGCCATCTCCACGGTCGCGGGCAGGTTGATGATGACCGGCTTGTCGGCCGTCGGCTTCCACACGTCGATGACGGCGTTGCAGACGCGGACGGCGTACTCGAGCTCGGTGCCGGTGTAGGACTCGGGCGAGTACTCGTAGTAGACGTCGGTGTCGGGGAGCAGCTCTTCGTACTTCTTGCAGATCTCCGCGCCGCGTACGGCGATGTCGAGGATGCCCTCCTCGTCGAGGCCGAACACCACGCGCCGCTGCAGGGTGGAGGTCGAGTTGTAGAGGTGCACGATCGCCTGCTTGGCGCCGCGCAGCGACTCGTAGGTGCGCTCGATCAGCTCCTCGCGGGCCTGCGTGAGCACCTGGATGACGACGTCGTCGGGGATCAGGTCTTCCTCGATCAGCATCCGCACGAAGTCGAAGTCGGTCTGGCTCGCGGCGGGGAAGCCGACCTCGATCTCCTTGTAGCCCATCTTGACGAGGAGCTCGAACATCTTCTTCTTGCGGGCCGGGCTCATCGGGTCGATGAGCGCCTGGTTGCCGTCGCGGAGGTCGACCGCGCACCAGCGCGGGGCCTGGCTCATGCGCTTGGTGGGCCAGGTCCGGTCGGTCAGGTCGACCGGGATGAACGGTTCGTAGCGCTGGTGCGGCATGCCGCTCGACTGCTGCGGGTTGCGGTCATGCGCTGGGCTGCTGGAGATCATGATGTGGTCCTCGGCTGGTTGGTGTCTGTGGTGCCGGCGCGCACACACTCTCCGCAGCGAGGGGTCCGGCTGTTAGGCCCCGCTGCGGCAGCGAAGAAGGAGGCTGCGCATCATGATGAGGACAGCGTAGACCCGTCCCCCGGTGCCGGACCAGCCGCTCCCTCTTCGTGAGACGCGGCGCGACCACGGGCAGCGAACGCGACGGCCGTGATCTCGAACGGCCCGTCCCCCAGGCGATCACGGCAGGTGGCCCGGAGCTGTTCCAGACGCACCGGGTCGAGTGCGGCGAGCGCCTCGCCCACCGGCCCGACGCTCTGGAGGTAGGGCTCCCACCACTCCTCGAACGTGGGGTGGGTGACGGTGACGGCCAGCTCGGTCCCATCGACGTCGTGCAGGCCGGCCTGCTCGAAGATCGCGTGGAGCTGGCCCACGGCGCCTCCCGGTAGCGACCGCTCACCCGGATGGTCGGGATCGATCTCGGCCAGCGCCGACCAGACAGGGGCCATCGGCTCGCGTGCGCCAGCGAGGTCCCAGACCGTTGCGCCGACCCAGCAGCCGGGCCTGGTCACCCGGGCCATCTCGGCGATGCCGGCGACCGGGTCCTTCATGAAGTGGACAACGAGGCAGGCGCCTGCGATGTCGAACGAGGCATCGCCGTACGGCAGCGACTCGGCGTTGCCCAGCCGCACATCGACGTCCGGGAACCGTTCCCGGCAGGCCTCGACGAAGGGTGCCGACGGATCGATCGCGGACACCCGGTCCGGCCCCAGCCTTTCGACGAGCTGCGCCGTCAGCGCGCCCGGGCCGCAGCCGACGTCGAGGGCCCGCTCACCCATCCGCACGTCGAGCCAGTCGGTCAGGCTGTGCGCGAGCGGCCGTGAGTAGCGACCCATGAACCGGTCGTACGCCTCACCCGCCACCTCGAAGGTCACAACTCTCGAGATTACGCCTCTTCTAGGCTCACGGACATGGCTCGTCTCCTGGTCGTCCACCACTCCCCCACACCGACCGTGAGCGCGCTCGCCGAGGCCGTGATCGCGGGCGCCGGCGACGAGGCGATCGAGGGCGTGGAGGTCGTGGTGCGCGAAGCACTGTCCGCCAACGCTGACGACGTGCTCTCGGCCGACGGCTACCTGCTCGGGACCACCGCCAACTTCGGCTACATGTCCGGCGCCCTGAAGCACTTCTTCGACACGATCTTCCTCGAAGCAGGCGGCGCGCTGGCCGACGACGGCTCGGCGGGATCCGTCACCGGCGGCCGCAAGCCCTACGGCCTCTGGGTGCACGGCCGCTACGACACGACCGGCGCCGTGCGGTCGGTCCAGTCGATCGTCCAGGCGCTGGGCTGGCAGCAGTCGGCCTCCGTGCTGGAGGTTCTGGGCGACGTCGGTGAGACGGAGCGGGCGTCGGCGTACGACCTCGGAGGTACGATCGCGGCGCTGCTGAGCGAGTGACGAGACGGGGAGACGGATGGCCGGGCGCCTGCTGTTCCTGCCCGTCCTGACGCTCGCCCTGGTGCTCGCCGGTTGCAGCAAGGGCGACCAGCCCGACGCGGACTCGGTCGAGGCGCCCGAGCTCGGCGCGTGTCGCCTCCTCGCGCCGGAGGACGTTGCCGCGTCCGCCAACTCCGCGGCGACCGTCGACTGCGCCGACGACCACACGGCCGAGACCTATGCGGTCGGTCCGCTGCCCTCCGAGCTCGACGAGGCGGCGTACGACGATCCGGACATCGGCGCCTTCGCCTACGAGACCTGCTCGAAGGCGTTCATGAGCTTCCTCGGCGCCGACGAGAGCCTCGGGATGCGCACGCTGTTGTCGTGGGCGTGGTTCCGCCCGTCGGAGGGCGCGTGGGACGACGGCGCACGGTGGTACCGCTGCGACCTCGTCGGGGGCACCGAGGACGCGACCGACTTCGTCACCCTGCCCACGACGGCCAAGGCCCTGATGTCGTCGGGCGTGCCCGATGATGAGTGGATGGCGTGCGTGAACGGCGAGGCGGTGCCCGGCGCCCCGCGGATCCCCTGCAGCGAGGATCACACCTGGCGTGCGGTGACCACGATCAAGGTCGGCGCCGACAAGGATCCCTACCCCGGTGACCGGCTCGTCGAGGTCACCACGCGTGACTACTGCAGCGCCTCGGTCAACGCGTGGCTGGACTATCCGCTGGAGTACAAGTTCGCCTACACGTGGTTCCACGAGGCGGAGTGGAAGACCGGCAACCGCCGCTCGATCTGCTGGGCGTGGACGGCGACATGAGAGTCGTCCTCACCGTCCTTCTCCTGACCTTCGTGCTCGTGGGTTGCTCCGATCCCTCGCCGCCGCCCGCTTCGTCGCCGTCCAGCTCACCGACCTCGACCGTGCCCTCGCCGAGCGTGGCCGAGGTGCCGCGGCCGATCAAGAACGGCTGCCACCGGCTGAGCTACGCCCAGGCCGTCGCCCCGGTGGTCGGCGGCACCGACGTCTCGTGCCGGAAGAAGCACACCTCTCAGACCTACAAGATCGGCCGGCTCTCGCTCGTCTCGTCCGGCCACCTCGTCGCCGTCGACTCACCCTCCGTCCAGGACGCCGTCGCGTCGTCGTGCATGACGCTGCTCGGCGCTCACGTCGGCGGGACTCCCGAGGATCTCCGCCTGAGCATGGTCCAGGCGGTGTGGTTCACGCCCTCGGTCGAGGACGCTGCCGCCGGCGCGGACTGGTTCCGCTGCGACGTGGTCGCGCTCGCCACCACCGGCCGGCTGGCCGCCCTGCCCCGGTCGACCGACGGTCTCGTCGGTGGTTCGGACCGCTTCGCGATGTGCGGTACGGCGTCGCCCGACGCCGTTTCGTTCAGGCGCGTGCCCTGCTCGGCGAACCACACGTGGGTGGCCGCCTCGACCGTGGCCCTGAGCGGGAAGTCCTACCCCTCCGCGTCGGCCGCGAGCGAGCAGATGGAGTCGGCCTGCCGCACCGCCGCCCGCTCCCGCGCCGATGACCCGCTCGACTTCACGTGGTCCGAGGAGCGGCCCTCGAAGGCACAGTGGGACGCGGGCCAGCGCTACGGGATCTGCTGGGCGCCTGCCTGATCGAGTCGGCGCAAACACCCCGCCGAGTCGGCGCAAACACCCCGCCCAGTCGGCGCAAACACCCCAGCGAGTCGGCGCAAGCCCGCCTGCAGCCGGTGTGGGGCATGTGGACCGCACCCGAGGCCCGCGGCCACGGCCACGGGCGTTCCCTGATCACCTGGCTCCTGAACTGGGCGAGCCAGCGCGAGATCACCACCGTGGAGCTGCACGTCACCGAGGGCAACGAGACCGCGCGCCGACTCCACGAGCAGTGCGGCTTCGAGTCGACCGGCGAGTGGGAGCCGCTGCGCGAGGGTTCGGACCTGCGGATCGAGCTGCTGCGGCGACACGACCGCGGCGTACGCGTGTAGGGGTTGTGGCCCCTCATGGCCGGATCCCGGGGCCAGAAGTCCTACACCTGTACGCCGACGCCGACGCCCTCGCAGCGTCCGCCGATCCCTCTCGCCGCGACGTCGGGTGCGAGCACAAAGGCTGCCCAGTCGGCGCAAACACGCCGCCCAGTCGGCGCAAACCCGCCTGCGGCCGGTGCGGTTCACGCCGACTCGGCACACCGTTCACGCCGACTCGGCACACCGTTCACGCCGACTCGGCACACCGTTCACGCCGACTCGGCACACCATTAGCGCCGACTCGGCACACCGTTAGCGCCGACTCGGCGTGGGAAGACTCAGAAGCCGAGCTTGCGGAGCTGACGCGGGTCGCGCTGCCAGTCCTTGGCGATCTTGATGTGCAGGTCGAGGTAGACAGGTGTCCCGAGCAGCGCCTCGATCTGGAGCCGGGCGGCGGTGCCGACCTCGCGGAGGCGCGCGCCCTTGTGGCCGATCATGATCCCCTTCTGGGAGTCGCGTTCGACGTACAGGTTGGCGTAGATGTCGAGCAGCGGCTTGTCGGCGTCGCGCCCCTCGCGCAGCCCCATCTCCTCGACCACGACGGCGATCGAGTGAGGCAGCTCGTCGCGCACGCCCTCGAGCGCGGCCTCGCGGATCAGCTCGGCGACGATCGCCTCCTCGGGCGCGTCACTGAGGTCGCCGTCGGGGTAGAGCTGGGGTCCCTCGGGCAGCAGCCCGACGAGCACGTCGGCAAGCAGCGCGACCTGGTCACCCGACTGTGCGGAGACGGGCACGATCTCGGCCCACTCGATGCCGGTCTCCGTCCCGAGCCCCTGGATGTCCAGCAGGTGCTGGCCGATCTGCTCGGGGGTGGCGAGGTCGGTCTTGGTGGCGATCGCGACCTTGATGGTCCGCTTGACCTTCGCCATCTCCTTGACGATGAAGCGGTCGCCGGGACCGACCTTCTCGTTGGCGGGGAAGCACACCGCGACGACGTCGACCTCGGCCAGCGTCGTCTTCACCAGGTCGTTGAGCCGCTCGCCGAGGAGGGTGCGCGGCCGGTGCAGGCCGGGGGTGTCGACGAGGATGAGCTGCGCGTCGGGCCGGTGCACGATGCCGCGCACGACCGTGCGAGTGGTCTGCGGCTTGGAGGAGGTGATCACGACCTTGGTGCCGACGAGGGCGTTGGTCAGGGTCGACTTGCCCGCGTTGGGCCGGCCGACGAAGCTCGCGAAGCCGCTGCGGAACCCGTCGGGTGCCATCCCGTGGGCGGGGCCGACCGGAGCGATCCCGCTGACGTCGAAGTCCTTGTCGTGCTCGTCGCTCATGCGTTCTTTCTCGTGCAGCGTCGTAGTCGGCCCAGATCTGGTCGTCACTCTTCCCTGCCGCCTTGCCCGCGCGCCAGATGGGTCCCGGGTCGACGGCACGCGGCTGCCGCTTCTGACCGCCTCCGCGCCAGTAGCCCATCACGTCGTACGCCGACGTCGGCAGGTGTCGCTCCCGCATCAGGTGCTTGCGGATCGCCCGCATCTGGGCGGACTCACCGGCCATCCAGAAGTAGCCGGACCCGTCCGGCCAGTCGATCGAGGTGACGATCTCGGAGGTCGCGGTCTCCACGCCGGACGGCGGCGTGGACCAGCTGACGTCCCCGTCGACGTACCCACGGATCGGCTCGTCGGGCGTCTCCACCCACGCGGTGACCGGCACCGACACCGTCTCCATGATGCGTGCGACCGCCGGCAGCGCGGTGAGGTCGCCCACCAGCAACAGCCAGGTGGCGTCGGCGGGCATCGCGAACGACCCCTTCGGCTCGCTCACGCTCACCTCTTCGCCGACGCAGTCGGTCGAGGCCCACTCGGTGACCAGGCCGTGTTCGTGCACCACGATGTCGAGCGTGAGCTCGGCCCCGTCCCACGCGCGCACCGTGTAGTAGCGCGTCTGGAACTGGCCCGGGATGGTGAGGGCCACCCACTCGTCCGGGATGCCGGTCGAGGCGAAGTCCGCGAGGCTCGGCCCACCCAGGACGAGCCGCACGAAGTGTGAGGAGAGCTGTTCCCGGCGTAGGACCTGTGCCTGGAACTGTCTTGCTCGGGTGCTCACCGGGCAAGGCTACCGGCGGCGTTCTCGGATCAGGGAGTCCAGTCGGGGCGCAGCGGAAAGGCCGCCGGTGCGCCCTCGCCGGCCCGCGTCGCGAGTACGTGGTGGAGCTCGATCTCGCCCCGCTCGAAGCCGATCCTGGAGCCGGCCATGTAGATCCCCCACACCCGCGCGGTGCTCTCCCCCACCTCCGCCACGCACTCGTCCCAGTTGGTCTCGAGGTTGTGGCTCCACTGGGCGAGCGTCAGCGCGTAGTGCTGGCGCAGGTTCTCCGAGTGCTGCACCTCGAGGCCGACGTCCTGGGCGGCCCGGATGATGGTCCCCGACCCGATCAGCTCGCCGTCGGGGAAGACGTAGCGGTCGATGAAGGCGCCGGTCTCCTGCCTGCGGTTGTGCGAGCGGGTGATGCAGTGGTTGAGCAGCCGCCCGCCCGGCTTCAACCGGTCGCGCAGGTGGGCGAAGTAGGCCGCATGGTTGCGTACGCCGATGTGTTCCGTCAGCCCGATCGAGCTCACCGCGTCGAACCCGTCCTCGAGCACGTCGCGGTAGTCGAGGTGCCGCACCTCGGCGAGGTCACCGAGGCCCTCGCGGTCGATCGCCTCCTTCGCCCACTCCGCCTGCTCGAGCGACAAGGTGACGCCGAGCGACCGGACGCCGTACTCCCGGGCGGCATGTCGAACCATCCCGCCCCAGCCACAGCCGACGTCGAGGAGACGCTGGCCCGGCTCGAGCGCGAGCTTGCGGCAGACCAGGTCGAACTTCGCGGCTTGCGCCTCCTCGAGCGTGGTGTCCGGCCGCTCGAAGAGCGCGCACGTGTAGGCCATCGACGGTCCGAGGACGAGCTCGTAGAAGCGGTTGGAGACGTCGTAGTGGTGCGCGATCACCTCGGCGTCGCGGGCCATCGAGTGCCGCAGCCCCTCGACGGTGCGCCGCCACCGCGGCAGGTGCTCCTGGGGCGGCGGAGGCGGCGGTCGGAGCCGGCCGAGCCGGAGGTCGCGCACGATCGTGAGCGCCTCGCCGGGCGGCGGCACCCGGAACCGCAGGTTGTCCTTGAGCAGCACGAGCGCGTCGTAGGGATCGCCCGGGTGGACGCCGGACAGGTCGAGGTCGCCCACGACGTAGGCGCGCGCCATCCCGAGGTCGCCCGGTGCGGTCAACAGGTAGGCCAGCCCGCGCTCGTTGCGCAGGTGCAGCCCGATCGCCGCGTCGTCGGGGCCGGTCTCGCTGCCGTCGTAGGCCGTGAAGTGCACGGGCATCCCGCCGCGCATCAGAGTCGCAAACGCATCGCCGATGGTCACGGTCATCCTCGCTCAACCACCTTCTCGTAGAGACCGGTCAGCCGGTCGTCGGGGTCGTACCTCTTCTTGACGGAGGCGAGGTTGGCGCCGTCGTAGAGCGCGTCGAACTCGTCCCGGTCGTAGAACGCCTCGGAGTAGAGCGACTTGTGGCCGCCCAGGTCGTGCACCTTCGCCTCGATCGCCCGGTTGCGCGGTGACGTCGGCGCCGCTGGCCCGACGGCGACATTGCCCCAGAACCCGACGTTGACGTAGGTCGTCGTGGCCGTCAGCGGATAGGACGGCCACGGCCGGGCCGGGGTCGTGCGACGCAGTCGGAGCGGGCACAGCCAGACCGGACGCATGCCGATCTCGGCGTCGAACCACGCGAGGAACTCGGGCAGCCGGTCGATCGGCACCTCGACGTCCTGGATGACCCGCTCGCCCTGGGGCCGGCCGGCGCGTCGGTCGAGCCGGTCGCCGATCCCCCACCGGCGATCCAGCGCGACCAGCTTCATGTAGACGTCGGAGCGGCGCAGGCGTCGGGGCCAGATGCGGCGTACGACGGGGTGCTGGGCACCGAACGCGCGCGAGCACCAGAACCAGTCGGTGTCCCAGCGCCACAGGTAGTCGAGCATCGTCAGCCGGTCGGTCGAGCGCTGCTGGATCGAGCGGTAGAAGATCTCCTGCCCGCCGTAGTCGCTGGTGGGACCGGGCTCGTCGGTCCAGCGGGCGAGCGTCAGGTAGGCCTCGTCGGGTGCGAAGACGACGCCGTCGAGCCCGTCGACGCGCTCGCCCTCCCACTCGCCGGTGGCGACGATCGCCCCGATCGCCGCGGGGAGATCGGCGGGATCGTCGAAGCACACGTGCCGGAGGTCGACGTACGGCGAAACGCGCTCGAGCTCGATGCGCAGCCGCGTCGCGTAGCCGAGCGAGCCGTAGGAGTTGGGGAAGGCGTCGAACAGGTCGTCACCGGGACGGGTCGTGACGATCTCTCCCGAGCCGGTCAGCACGTCCATCTCGAGCACCGACTCGTGCGGCAGGCCGCTGCGGAAGCTGGTCGACTCGATGCCGAGCCCGGTGACCGCGCCGCCGAGGGTGATGGTGCGGAGCTGTGGCACCACGAGCGGGATCAGGCCGTGCGCGAGGGTGACCTCGACCAGGTGCTCGTAGGTGCACATGCCCTGGACCTCGGCGACATCACCGTCCACGGAGACGACCCCGTCGAGGTCGGACACGTCGAGACCGGCGGCCTGTGGGGCGCGTCCGCGAAACAGGTTGGAGGTCGGCTTGGCCAGCCGCACGGGCGCATCACCGGGCAGTGCGGCGTACGACTTCAGGAGTCGCGCCACGCCATCCCGGTGTCGTTTCCACCCGATTGAGGTGCGCACATCTCCACGCTAGCGCGTTCGCATAGTCAGGTGGCAAGTGTCTTTTCGATCGTTCCCCGAACATCGCCGACGTGCACGGGAACACCGGTGCCGGCGAACTCCCGCGCCGCGGCCAGCGACGGAGCGCCGACGGCCGACGTGAGGACGACAGCGGCCTCGAGTCCCCGCGACCCGGACGCGATCGCCATCGCGACACACACGTCGAGCGCGGTCAGCGACAGCGACGGCAGCGCGACGGTGGCGGCGGTGTAGGTCCGGCCGTCGAGGTCGCGCACCGCGGCGCCCTCGGCGGCGTTGGTCCGCGCGCGGGTCGCGCGCGCCAGGGTGACCAGCTTCCGGTCCTCTGCTCGAGAGCTCAGTCATCCTCGTCCTCCTGCTCGTCGTCCTCGGGCTCGTCGCCCACCACGCTCACCAGCACGGTGCCGATCTTGTTGCGGCGACCGGTGAGGCGCTCGGCCTCGAACCGGAGGCCGTGGCACACGACCACCGACCCCGGGATGGGCACCCGGCCGAGGTGCTTGGCCATCAGCCCGCCGACGCTGTCGACCTCCTCGTCGTGGACCTCGATGCCCACGACCTCGTCCAGGTCGTCCACGGGGAAACGCGAGGAGACGCGGTACGTCGTGTCGTCGACGTACTCGACCTCGATCTCGTCCTCGTCGTACTCGTCGGTGATCTCGCCGACGATCTCCTCGAGGACGTCCTCGATGGTGACGATGCCGGCCGTGCCGCCGTACTCGTCGATGACGATCGCGATGTGCTGACGGCGGGCCTGCAGCTCGGTCAGCAGCGAGTCGACCGGCTTGGACTCCGGCACCCAGTGGGCGGGCCGCATGACCTCGTCGACGCGCTGGGTGAACTCGACGTCGGGCTGCTCGAAGTCACGCCGGACGATGTCCTTGAGATAGGCGATGCCGACGACGTGGTCGAGGTTGTCGTCGATGACGGGCACGCGGGAGAAGCCGCTGCGCAGGAACAGCGACATCGTCTGGCGGAGGTTCTTGTGCCGCTCGATGTAGACGACGTCGGTGCGCGGGACCATCACCTCGCGAGTGGTCGTGTCGCCGAGCTCGAAGACCGAGTGGATCATCTTGCGCTCGCCCGACTCGATCACCGCCGACGCCTCGGCCAGGTCGACGAGCTCGCGGAGCTCGGTCTCCGTCGAGAACGGACCCTCGCGGAAGCCTCGACCCGGCGTGAGGGCGTTGCCGAGCAGGATCAGAAGCTGCGGCAGCGGACCGAGGATCGAGGTCACGAACGACAGCGGCGCCGCCGAGAACAGGGCGACGCTCGCGTCGTGCTGGCGGCCGAGCGTGCGGGGCGCGACCCCGATCACGACGAACGAGACCAGCAGCATCGCGCCGACCGCCGTGAGGTAGGCCGGCCAGAAGTCACCGTCGTAGAGGTCGTGGATCCAGAGCGCGACCAGCACGATCGCGGCCGTCTCGAACAGCAGCCGCAGCAGCAGCGCGGTGTTGAGATAGCGGGCCGGGTCGTCGAGGATCCGGACGAGTCGTCGAGAACCCGGCCGACCCTCGTCCGCCAGCTCCTCCGCGCGGGCGTGCGAGAACCCGCCGAGAGCGGCGTCGGCGGCGGAGAAGAGTCCGGCGAGGAAGACGAGGAAGGCTGCTACCAGGAGCAGCCACAGATCGCCGATCACTGGGCCGGGTCAGCGGATGGACCGCTGGACGGTGCCCGCCACTCCTCCAGCAACCGGTCCTGCAGGCCGAACATCTCCTGGTGCTCCTCGGGCTCGGCGTGGTCGTAGCCGAGGAGGTGCAGGATGCCGTGCACGGTCAGCAGCTCGATCTCAGCCTCACGTCCGTGACCGGCCTCGATGCCCTGGCGCTCGGCGATCGCCGGGCACAGCACGAGGTCGCCGAGGACGCCCTCCTCGGGCTCCTCGGTGACCTTGCCGGGACGCAGCTCGTCCATCGGGAAGGCCAGCACGTCGGTGGGGCCCTCCTTGTCCATCCACTGCGCGTTGAGCTGCGCGATGGTGTCCTCGTCGACGGCCTTGATGCACAGCTCGGCCTGTGGATGGACGCGCAGCTTGTCCATCACGAACCGGGACAGGGTCGAGAGGCGGCGTACGTCGATATCCGTGCCCGACTCGTTGAGGATCTCGACACTCATACCGAGCGGTTCCCGCGCGGTCGGCCCTGCTCCGCGTGCGGCGCCGAGGCGTCGAACTCGTCGTAGGCCGCAACGATCTTGCCGACCAGCTTGTGCCGGACGACGTCGCTGGCCGTGAGGCGGTTGAACGAGATGTCCTCGACGCCGTCGAGGATCCCTTCGATCACCCGGAGTCCGGACTTCACCCCGCTGGGGAGGTCGACCTGGGTGACGTCACCGGTGACCACGATCTTGGAGCCGAAGCCGAGCCGGGTAAGGAACATCTTCATCTGCTCGGGCGAGGTGTTCTGCGCCTCGTCGAGGATGATGAAGGAGTCGTTGAGCGAGCGGCCGCGCATGAACGCCAGCGGCGCCACCTCGATGGTGCCGGCGGCCAGCAGCTTGGGGATCGAGTCCGGATCCACCATGTCGTGCAGCGCGTCGTAGAGCGGGCGCAGGTAGGGGTCGATCTTCTCGCTGAGCGTGCCGGGGAGGTAGCCCAGCCGCTCCCCCGCCTCGACCGCCGGACGGGTCAGGATGATCCGGTTGACCTGCTTGGCGTGCAGCGCCTGGACGGCCTTGGCCATCGCGAGGTAGGTCTTGCCGGTGCCGGCTGGACCGATGCCGAAGGTGATCGTGTGCTTGTCGATAGAGTCGACGTAGTGCTTCTGATTGACCGTCTTGGGGCGGATCGTGCGACCGCGGTTGCTCAGGATGTTGAGCGAGAGCACGTCCGCGGGCCGCTCCTTGGTCTCGGCCTTCATCATCGCGATGATGCGCTCGACGATCTCCTCGCTGACGCCCTGGCCGGTGCGGATGATGGTGACGATCTCGTCGAGCAGGCGCTCCGCCAGCGCGATCTCGGCCGGCGGGCCGCTCAGCGTGATCCGGTTGCCACGGACGTGCACCGTCGCGCCGAAGGCCCGCTCGATGATGCCGAGGTGAGCATCGCCAGGTCCGAGCACGCTGACCATGTCGATGCTGTTGGGCACGATGACGGTGTGCGTCGGTGCTGGTGAACTGTCAGTCATGGATGCCCTGGGCGGGCGGCCTTCCCGGATCGGTGACGGAGCGAGACTCCATGCTACCGAGGCGGGACGAGCGGACCCAACGAGTTCCGCGAGTCAGGGTCCCTCGGCCTCGAGCGCCTCTCGGAGCGCTGCGACCTGGGCGACACTGGTCTCGTCGGCCTGCTTCCGATGCGGCGAGCGTGGTCGCCAGGCTGCCGGCAGCGGGACGGACACGCGTGCAGCGACGTTTCCCACCGCGGCACGTGGATCATCGACGACTTGCTCGTAGGTGAGGACCAACGGATCGACGTCATGGGCCCGGAACCAGTCCTCCCACGCGGCGTTGTGTGCCTGGATCTCGCTCAGACATCGCTTCAGGCCATCGAGATCGAGCTGACCGAGCCCGGACGCGACGTCTCCCTGTTGCCAGTAGCCCGTCTGTTCGGCTCGGCACCACGAGACCGCCTGTTCGAGCAGACCGTCGCGCCGGAGATGCACGAACGCCAAGGGCCCGAACGCCTCCTCCAGGGCTGCAACGCCTGACGACGTGCTCGGGTGGTCGAGCCCCAGCAGCAGTCGGTCGAGGGACCCCCACATGATCCGAGCCGCAAACACGCCGTTCGGCGTCGCGCCCGTGGCTCGCGCACTCGCTGCGAACGCGCGGTGGTCGAGCACCCTTCCGCCGCCGACGGGCAGCCCGAACTGCTCCGCCCACCTCGCTTCGTCCGGCTCGCGGAAGTACGACTCCGGGTGTCCGAGCACGCCGGTCGACGACAGGAAGCTGCACAGGAGGGTGCTGCCGGTCCGGGGTGTCCCGCACAGGATGTAGGAAACGGTCGATGCCATGAACGGAGGCTAGATGCGGGCGGGCCGCGGCGCCGCCGGTTTCGGGCGTCCCCGGCTCGTACGCTGTTCCCATGCCGGGACCCGACCGCGACGCTCTCGAGTGGGACGAGGATCCCGACGACCACGATGACGACACCGAGCCCTCATGGTTCCCGGGCCAGCACCTGCCCGAGCACGCCCAGCACATGGGCCTGTCCCACCACGTGCCCGAGGGCGCGCTGCTCGACTTCGCCGGTTCCCTCGACCGGGCCAAGCCGCTGCACCGGTTCGCCGCCTGGCTGCTGCTGGTGGTGTTCGGGCTTCCCGTGCTCTTCACCGTGATGCGGATCTGGTACGCCGTCACCTGAGCCCCGCGACGTACGGTCGATCAATGACGACGCGACCGAACCGAACGCACAGCGTGGCTCTGGCCCTGTGCGCAGCGCTCGCGATGATCATGGCGGTGCCCGTCGTGGCCGGCGCCATGATGCGCGACGAGATCCGCGGCACCGACGCCGCCGACGTGCTCACCGGCACCGAGAAGTCCGACACGATCAAGGCCCTCGGCGGCGAACGACCGCGTCCTCGGCCTGGCCGGGACCGACTTCGTCACTGGCGGCCGTGGCGACGACGAGATCCGGGCGAGGCTCCGGGGCCGACAACCTGGACGGCACGGTCGGGGACGACACCCTGGTCGGCGGCACGGGCCGCGACTACCTGACGCCGGTCGTGGAGGCGACGACCTCTTCGGCGGACCGGGGTCGGACGCACTGTCGGACGGGCGGGGTCGAGACGTCGTGCGAGCCGGAGCAGGCAACGACCTCGTCGTCGCCTCCGGGGACGGGCAGCCGGACGTCTTCCACTGTGGGCCGGGAAGGGACCTGGTCGCCACCTACGGCTTCGACCCGGACGAGGTCGACGAGTTCACCGGGTGCGAGCGGTTCGACTCCAGCTGCCGGACCACGGTGTCGAGCTGGACTCAGGGACGCGTGACCTGCAGCATCCCCAGGCACATCTCGTCGGTGGTGCCCTCGCCCCACACGATGTAGCGGTCGGGCTGGCCCTCGAAGGATGGCAGCACGTCACGCAGCCACTGCACGTGCTTGCAGGTGACCTTCACCGTGTCGCCCGGGTTGAGGGCGACCGGCTCGATGTCGCGCGCGCCCTGGTCGTCGAAGTCCCACACCGGGATGTCCAGCACGGTCTTCGCCTCGGGCGTCCCCGGGTTTGTCTCGATCCGGATCTCGCGACCCAGCAGGTGCATGTGGCCACCCGCTGCGTGGATGGTCATCTGCTCGTGGACGGTGCGCGTGCAGCTCTGCACCTGGCCGGCCTTCGGCTCGCCGCCGCACAGCAGGTAGAGCGCGTTGGCGGTCTGCGACCCCTCGGCGCCGAAGCGGTCCATCACGTCGAACATCGCCGCGTCCCGGTCGCAGAGCGGGCCATCGGCGTGCTTCGCACGACACGGCAGCTCGACCGGGGCCGGCAGCAGCATGGTGTGGAGCTGCTGCATGTCACGGTCGCCGGGAGCGAGTCGCAGCTGGGCGGCCGAGGTGTCGGGCGACGTACCGGCAAGAAGGTTGTAGTGGACCTGCATGATGATCCGGCTGCCGGCCCGCAGCTTCACGCCGTAGCCGGGCTTGCGCACGGACTCCTCGCCGCCGGGCGCCCAGGCGCCGATCCACGGGGCGTCGTCGACGTTCTGGAAGCGGTCGAGGCCGGTACCGCCGAAGCAGGTCCAGCCCTCGCCGTCCTCCTCGGCGTCGATCGTCTCGGCCGCGTCGATCTGCTCGGGCGGGACCTGGAAGAGGATGACGTGGTGGACGACGTCGGGGTTGCCGGGCTGCACGGTCGTGCCGGTCAGCCACTCGTCCTTGGCCAGGTCGGGGTCGAGCAGGAAGCAGCGGTAGTCGTCGGTCCCGGCGCCGAACGGCGCAGACGGCGTGTACGCCGCCGGCATCTCCAGCGTCGCGCGGCGCTCGCCCTGGCGGAGCGGGACCTCCTTGGCGGGCTTGGCATTGGCGTGACCGTCGTGGCCGGACGCGACCGGCTCGGTGGTCTTGCTCGGGGACTGCGTCGCCGTCGTCGGCCCGTCGTCGCTCGACGCCCCCGTGCCACCGCAGGAGGCAAGCAGGAGCGTGGCGGCCGCGGCCAGTGCGATCAGGCCGCGGGTCGCGCGCAGTTCACTCATCCGTACAGCCTAGGCGGAAGCGGGGCCGATCGAACCGCCTTCGCCACATCGACGACGGCTCAGCCGGGCGGCCACGCAAACGGGCGACCACCGAGCACGTGCAAGTGGGCGTGGAACACGGTCTGTCCGGCGCCGGCGCCGGTGTTGAAGACGAACCTGTAGTCCTGGTCGAGCCCCTCGTCCGCGGCCACGGAGGACCCGGCGCTGACCATGGCGGCCACCGAGGCCGGCTCGTGGCGGGCCAGCTCGGCGGCGTTCTCGTAGTGGCTGCGCGGGATCACCAGCACATGCGTCGGGGCCTGCGGGTTGAGGTCGCGGAAGGCAACGGTGGTCTCGTCCGCGTGGACGATCTCCGCCGGGATCTCGCCATCGACGATCTTGCAGAAGATGCAGTCACCGGGGCGCTCGGGAGCGGTCATGCGCCTCACACTAGATCGAGCGCCTGCGGCGTGTAACCGGAGGAGGCCGGTGCGCGTCCGACTACCGTGAAACTCATGACTTCCCCTCTCGGCGACTGGCCTCCTTCCTCTCCCTCGGCGCGCTCGCCCTCGGCGCCACGGCCTGCAGCGAAGAGGTCCCCGACCGCGATCCTTCTCCGGCCTCGAACGAGTCCAAGGCGACGGACCCGGCGACCGAGACGCCCACCGAGACTCCTGCCGAGACCGATACGCACCAGCCCGACGACACCGTGACGGTGCCCGTCTACTTCGTGGGTGACACGCCACGTGGGCCGAAGCTGTTCCGGGAGTTCAGGTCCGTGCCTGCCGACAACCCGCTGATGGAGGCCACGGCGCTGATGGTGGCCGGCGACACCCTCGATCCCGACTACCGGACGCTGTGGCCCCAGGTCGAGATCTCCGACGTGTCGGCGACCGACGGTGTCCTCCTCGTCCAGATCCCCAGCGACGGCTTCACCGACGCACCCGACGGCATGTCCCCCAAGGCCGCCAGGCTCGCGATGCAGCAGCTCGTCTACACGCTCCAGGGCGTCCAGCAGGAACGCGTGCCAGTGCTGATCAAGCGTGGCGGCAGCGACTTCCGGTTGTTCGGGCAGAGCACCGGGACGGAGTTCACCGCCGCCGAGGCTCTCGATGTCCTGGGGCTGGTCAGCGTCACCGCCCCCGAGCAGGGCGCCACCGTCACCGGCGACACGCTCGAGGCCAGCGGCGTGGCGTCGTCGTTCGAGGCGACCGTGCCGTGGGAGATCCGCCAGGGCGACGAGGTCGTGCTCGACGGCTTCGCGACGGCCGAGGGCTGGATGGACAAGCTCTACCCGTGGGAGACGTCGATCGACGTCTCGGGCCTCGAGGCCGGCGACTACACGTTCGTCGCCCGGACCGACGACCCGTCCGGTGGTGCCGAGGGCGCCGGCGCCGAGGAGGACACCAAGGACTTCACTCTGCAGTGACGCGGCGGTAAACCGGCGTGCGCCCTCGCGCGTCCCACTAGCGTGATGGCCCATGCAGTCCTGGCAGGTGCAGTGAACCGCGCCGACCGCTGGAGCGCCGACGAGGCGCTCGAGGAGCTGTACGCCGCCCACTGGGGCCAGCTCGTGCGGTTGGCCGTGCTCCTGGTGCGCGATGTCGGCACCGCGGAAGAGGTCGTGCAGGACGCGTTCGTCGCCATGCACGGTCGGTGGGGTCGGCTGCACGACAACGACAAGGCGCTCGCCTACCTCCGGCAGACGGTCGTGAACCGGTCCCGCTCGGTGCTCCGGCACCGGGTCGTGGTCGACCGGCACCTCCGGTCGGCCGGTTCCCGACCGCCCGAGACGGCACCCGATGCGGACACCGGCGCGCTCGACGCGGCCCGGCGCGGCGCCGTACTCCATGCTCTCGGGCAGCTGCCCGACCGGCAGCGCGAGGTCCTGGTGCTGCGGCACTACCTGGACCTGTCGGAGGCTGAGATCGCCGACGCGCTGGGCATCGCCCGCGGCTCGGTGAAGTCGCACGCCTCGCGCGGTTCCGCCGCCCTGCGCGAGCTTCTCGGAGACGTCTGGAAGGACGAGTCATGACCGATCGAGAGCTGCACGACCTGTTGAGCGACGCGGTCGCCGACGTCGAGCCGCGCTACGCCCTCGACGAGATCCGCGCGCGGACCGTCCCCACGAGGCGACGCTGGCCGTACGCCGCGGGCGGTGCCGTCCTCGCTGTCGCCGCGTCCTTCGCCGCGTTCGCGGTGCTCGGCCCGGACACCGCGCCCCCGCGGGCGACCGATCCGGATCGACCAGGTTCGCCGTCCGCATCCCCGACCGCCTCCCCGTCCACCGAGATCCCGACCGCCGTGACCGCGGTCTACTACGTCGGCGACACTCCCGACGGGCCACGGCTCTACCGCGAGTTCCGGCGCATGTCGGCCACGAATCCCGGCGACGCTGCGATCAGCGCTCTCGAGCAGGCGCCGCTCGACCCCGACTACCGCAGCTACTGGCCCGAGGGCGCGATCGACGGGATGAACTTCGACGGGATCGGCGCCGATGGCGTGATCGGCGTGCGCCTCTCCGACGCGTCGCTGCACGATCGCCCGGCGAGCATGGACGAGGCGACGGCCCGGATGGCCGTGGAACAGGTGATCTACACCCTGCAGGCGGCGGTGGGGGCCAGGGCGCCCGTGCAGTTCTCCCTCGACGGCAACCCCGTCGACCAGGTGCTGGGGGTGCCCACCTCCGAGCCGCTCGCAAACGGACCTGTCCTGGACACCCTCGCGCTCGTCTCCCTGACCTCTCCGGGCGAAGGGATCTACGTCGACAACGACGAGCCGCTGGTGGTCGAGGGGGTCGGCAACTCCTTCGAGGGCAACATCGTCACCCGCGTGCAGCGCTGGGAGGGCACGTACGTCGTGGACCAGCTGCCCGCGATCGCCGGCTGGGGCGAGGACAAGCTGTTCCCGTTCGAGGTCACCTTCGACCTGACCGACGTCCCGCCCGGCGACTACGTCGTGATCTCCCAGACCGACGACCCGTCCGGCCAGGGGACCTTCCACACCGACAGCAGACGCATCACGGTCGTGGACTAGCCGCCCCAGCGTCCTGTCCGGGCGAGCAGGGCGCTGACGGCGGCGACGCCTGCGGTCGACGTACGCAGCACCTCGTCGCCCAGGCGGACGGTGACGGCGCCGGCGGCCTCGAAGGCGGCCAGCTCGTCGGGAGCGATGCCGCCCTCGGGGCCGACGATGACGACGATCTCGCCGCCGGTCGGCACGTCGAGCGGAAGCGAGCGGGGTCGTCGCGTCCTCGTGGAGCACGGCGACGAGGCGGGCACTGGAGAGGCGTGCGACGACCTCCGCGGTCGACGCCAGCGCTGCGACGGAAGGCAGCCACGAACGTCGCGACTGCTTGCCGGCCTCGCGCGCGGTGGCCTGCCACTTCGCGTGCGACTTCACGGCGCGCTCGCCCTTCCACACCGCGACCGAGCGGGACGCGGCCCACGGCACGATGGTGTCGACGCCGATCTCGGTCAGCACCTCGACCGCGAGCTCGCCGCGGTCGCCCTTGGGCAGCGCCTGGATGACGGTGAAGGACGGAGCGGGTCGCTCGACCACGTCTGCGGACGTCACCGTCACCGTGAAGACGCGCTTGCCGGTCGACGAGACCTCGCCCACGACGCGATGGCCGGCGCCGTCGGTGAGCACGACCTCCTCGCCGACCCGCAGGCGGCGTACGGCGACCGCGTGGTGCGCCTCGTCACCGGTCACCTCGACGTCGGACCCGACGGCGACGCCGTCGAGCGACGCGACGAGATGGACCGGGAGCGACACGGCTCAGTGCTGCTGGAAGGCGTCGCGGAGCCGGCCGAAGACCGACTTCTGCGACGACTGCACCTGGCCGGTGGGCGACTCCTCGCCGCGGATGGCGGCGAGCTCGCGCAGGAGCTCCTCCTGGCGCGGGTCGAGCCGGGTCGGCGTGTCGACGACGACCGTGACGATCAGGTCGCCACGACCACCGCGCAGGCCGGGGACGCCGAAGCCGCGAAGCATCTGCTGGCTGCCCGACTGCGTGCCCGGCTTGATCTCGAGGTCGTAGTCGGTGCGGACCTCGGAGTCCTCGCCCGTCTCGAGGTCGGCCTCGAGCAGGGGCAGCGTCAGCGTGGTGCCGAGCGCGGCCGCGGTCATCGGCAGCGTGACGGTGCTGTGCAGGTCGTTGCCGTGGCGGGTGAACGTCGGGTGCGAGTCGACGTGGATCTCGACGTAGAGGTCACCGGGCGGGCCGCCGCCGGGGCCGACCTCGCCCTGCTCGGTCAGCTGGACGCGGGTGCCGTGGTCGACGCCGGCGGGGATCTTGACGTTGAGGGTGCGCCGCGAGCGGACGCGGCCGTCGCCGGAGCACTCGCGGCAGGGCTCGGGGATGATCTGTCCGAAGCCACGGCAGGCGGCGCACGCGCGCAGGGTCCGGATCTCGCCGAGGAACGACCGCTGCACCTGGGCGACCTCGCCGGCACCGCGGCAGGTCTCGCAGATGATCGGCTTGGAGCCGGGCGCGGCACCGTCGCCGTGGCAGGCGGTGCAGACGACGGCGGTGTCGACCTTGAGCTCCTTGGTGGTGCCGAAGGCAGCCTCGGAGAGCTCGACGTCGAGCCGGATCAGGGCGTCCTGGCCGCGGCGTACGCGCTGGCGGGGTCCCCGTCCCTGACCGCCCGTGCCGGGCGCACCGCCACCGAAGAACGCGTCCATGATGTCGGTGAAGGAGAAGCCCTGGCCCTGGCCGAAACCGGCCTGGCCGCCACTGAACGGGTCGCCGCCCCGGTCGTAGGCCGCCCGCTTCTGGGGGTCGGAGAGCACTTCGTAGGCGCGCGAGACCTCCTTGAACTTCTCCTGGGTCGCGGGGTCCGGGTTGACGTCCGGGTGCAACTGGCGGGCGAGGCCGCGGTAGGCCTTCTTGATGGTGGCTGCGTCGGCGTCGCGGGAGATCCCGAGCAACTCGTAGAGGTCAGTGCTCACTGCTGTCCTTCGTCGAGGATCCGGGAGACGTAGCGCGCAACGGCGCGTACGGCAGCCATGGATCCGGGGTAGTCCATGCGGGTCGGTCCGACGACGCCGAGCGTCGCCAGGGCCTGGTCTGGGGGTCCGTAGCCGGTGGCCACGACGCTGGTCGAGGCCAGCTGGGAGTAGGGGCCTTCGTGGCCGATGCGCACGGTGACGGCGTCGCCGACCGTGACCTCGCCGATCAGCTTGAGCAGCACGACGTGCTCCTCGAGCGCCTCGAGCAGCGGCCGCACGGCGGTGTCGAAGCTGTCGCCGAAGCGCGCGAGGTTGGCCGCGCCGGCGACCGCCACCCGCTCGTCGCTGCGGTGGTCGGACATCGCGTCGGTGAGCACGTCGACGAGGCTGCGCGTGAGTGCCTGGTCTTCGTGGGGTACGTCGTCGGGCAGGCGGCTCAGGGCGGCCGCACCGTCGGCGATGCGCTCCCCCGCGGCCGCCTGGTTGAGGCGGATGCGCAGGTCGGCGAGCTGGGTGTCCGACATCTCGGTCGGGATCTCGACCAGGCGCTGCTCCACCCGGCCGGTGCTGAGGATCAGGATCAGCATCACCCGCGTCGGCGTGATCGCGACGAGCTCGATGTGGCGCACGGTGCTGCGCGAGAGCGTGGGGTACTGCACGATCGCGACCTGTCGCGTCAGCGTGCTCAGCAACCGCACCGAGCGCTGGACGACGTCGTCGAGGTCGACCGCACTGTCGAGCAGGGTGGCGATGGCGCGCTTCTCTGCGGCGCTCATGGGCTTGACGGAGCTCAGCCGGTCGACGAACAGCCGGTAGCCCTTGTCGGTCGGCACCCGGCCGGCACTGGTGTGGGGCTGGTGGATGAAGCCCTCTTCCTCCAGCGCGGCCATGTCGTTGCGCACGGTTGCCGGCGAGACGTTCAGCCCGTGCCGCTCGACCAGCGCGCGTGAGCCCACGGGCTCCTCCGTGGCGACGTAGTCCTCGACGATGGCGCGCAGGACGGCGAGCTTGCGGTCCTCGACCATGTCGCCTCCTTCATCGGCTCGTCGTTTCGGTCCACGGGCACTGCTCTGGCACTCAGCGTGCACGAGTGCCAAGACTACTAGCCCTGCCTACAGTGACGGGCATGCCCGACTTCTCCGAGGTGGCGCCGCGTGTCTGGGTCGCCCACTACGACTGGATGCACGTCAACATCACCCTCATCGGCGGCGACGACGGCCTGGTGATGGTCGACACGCACGGCTCCGAGCAGCAGGCGCGGATCGTCGCCGACGACGTACGCCGCCTCGGCGCCGGCCCCCTCACGGCGCTGATCAACACCCACAACCACTGGGACCACTGGTACGGCAACGACGTCTTCCTCACGGAGTACGGCGACCTGCCGATCCACGCCACCGGGTTCGCGCTCGACCGGATGGTCGAGACGGGCGGCCGACATGACGCACACCTCGCCGAGCACCCGCGGGCCGACGAGATCCACGCCACCACCCTGCGACCGGCGACCGAGGGCTTCTCCTCGGCGATCGCGCTCGACCTGGGCGACCGGGTCATCGAGCTGATCCACCCGGGCCGCGGCCACACCGCGGGCGACCTGGTCGTCCGCGTGCCCGATGCCGACGTGATGGTCGGCGGCGACCTGGTCGAGGAGTCGGACAAGCCGTTCATCGGTGACGACTCCTTCCCGCTGGAGTGGCCGCTGACGCTCGACCTGGTGCTCGGGCTGATGACCCCCGCGACCGTGGTGGTCCCGGGCCACGGGCAGATCATCGACCAGGACTACGTCCAGGACCAGCGGGTCGAGCTCGGGATCATCGCCGAGACCATCCGCGACCTCGCGAGCCGCGGCGTACCCGTCTCCCAGGCACTCGAGCAGGGCGAATGGCCCTGGGACCCTGCGCTCCTGGCGTCCGCCGTCCGACTCGGCTACGAGCACCTGCCGCGTGCCCAGAAGCGGCTGCCGCTCGTCTAGCCCTCTAGGGGTGTTGTCCCGACGCCCTGGGTCGCGTAGGAACGAGGCATGAGCGAATCCAGCGATGTGCCCCAGGCCAGCTCGACCACCAGCGAGGCCGACGCCGACCACGAGGGTGGGTCAGCAGCACCCGACGGCCAGCGGCTCGCCGGCGTGTCGGACGAGCAGCTCCCCGAGGACCTCCAGCCGGGTGAGGACAACCCGCTGGCCGAGCCGCTTGATCCCGACGCCGAGGAGACCAAGGACCCCGAGGAGCTCGGGATGCAGGACACCCAGGACGACACCACCGGCACCTACCGCACCGAGGGCGAGCTGGGAGACGCGGACGAGAGCGCCGACGCGGAGGACTCCGAGGACGACTCGGAGGACGCACCCGCCGTCGCGCCACGCGAAGTTCATTGACGACGACTTCCCGAGCGCCGCGGACTCATGCCCGCGCCGAGTTCGGCGCGCCTGCGCGGGCGATCCGAGCAGCCCGGCGACCTAGCGTTGGACGGTGCCTTCCCCCACATCTGATCGTTACGGCTCCGACGTCCTCAACTCCGACTGGCGCGCGCCCAGAGGAGGCCGCGCCACCGACGTACCGGCCGAGATCGGGATGGTCCTCGAGGAGGTCATCACCGACTGGTGCGGCGAGGTGGTCGCCATCGACCGCGACCTCGACACGGTGACGCTCGAGGACCGGCGCGCCAAGCGGCGTACCTTCCCGCTCGGCCCGGGCTTCCTGCTCGACGGCAAGCCGGTCGTGCTGGGGCGGCCGACCAGGTCGGGTCCGGTGAGGAAGACGCGTACGGCGAGCGGCTCGGTCGCCGTCCACGACGTGAAGGCCCGCGTCGCCCGCGCCAGCCGGATCTTCGTCGAGGGCCGGCACGACGCCGAGCTCGTCGAGAAGGTGTGGGGCGACGACCTGCGGATCGAGGGCGTGGTCGTGGAGTTCCTCGGCGGCGTCGACGACCTCGCCGAGCACCTGCGCGACTTCAAGCCCGGCCCGCAGCGCCGCGTCGGTGTCCTCGTCGACCACCTCGTGCCCGGGTCCAAGGAGAGCCGGATCGCCCAGGGCATCGTCAGGTCCGACATCGGCAAGCACGTGCTGATCGTCGGCCACCCGTTCATCGACGTCTGGCAGGCGGTCAAGCCGTCCCGCCTCGGCATCAAGCGCTGGCCCGACGTGCCGCGCAACATCGACTGGAAGAAGGGCACCTGCCAGCAGCTCGGCTGGCCGCACCGCGACCAGGCCGACATCGCTCGCGCGTGGAAGCACATCCTCGGTGGCGTCAGGGGCTACGAGGACCTGGACCCGCAGCTGCTCGGGCGGGTCGAGGAGCTCATCGACTTCGTGACAGCTCCGTAGTCGGGCCTGGTTTCGACACGCTCGCTGGCGCTCGCTGCTCAACCAGCGGCTACGTCAGGTCGCGCACGACCGCGTCGGCGAGGAGACGTCCGCGGCGGGTCAGGATCAGCCGCTCGGTCGCAAGCGTGATCAGCCCCTCCTCGACCAGCCGCGCGACCTGCGCCCGACCGTTCCGGTCCAGCGCCAGCACGGGCAGGCCGTCGCGGAGCCGGAGCTCGAGCAGGATCCGTTCGAGGCGACGGTCGTCCTCGGTGAGGTGCTCGTAGGCCAGGGCCGGACTGGTGCCGGCGGCCAGCCTGTCGGCGTACGCCGCGGGATGCTTGACGTTCCACCAGCGCACGCCGCCGACGTGGGAGTGTGCGCCCGGACCGGCGCCCCACCAGTGGCCACCGGTCCAGTAGAGGACGTTGTGGCGGCACTGGCTCTCGGGCCGGCGCGCCCAGTTGGAGACCTCGTACCACTCGAGTCCCGCAGCGGTGAGGCGTTCGTCGGCGAGGTCGTACTTGTCGGCGAGGTCGTCCTCGTCGGGCATCGGCAGCTCGCCGCGACGCACCCGCCTGGCCAGGGCGGTGCCGTCCTCGACGATCAGCGAGTACGCCGACACGTGGTCGGGCTCGCACGCGAGCGCTGCCTCCAGCGAGGTCTCCCAGTCGGCGACCGACTCCCCCGGCGTGCCGTAGATCAGGTCGAGCGACACCTCGTCGAAGCCCGCGGTCCGGGCCCACTCGACCGCGGCCGGCACCCGGAGCGGGTCGTGGGTGCGGTCCAGGACCTTGAGCACGTGGTCGACGGCGGACTGCATGCCGAAGCTGATCCGGTTGAAGCCGGCGGACCGGAGCTCCGCCAGGTCCCACGCGGTCACGCTGTCGGGGTTGGCCTCGGTCGTGATCTCGATGTCGTGCGACAGCCCGAACTCGGCGGCCGCACTGGCGACCACCGCGCCCAGGTCGGCCGGCTTGAGCAGCGTGGGGGTGCCGCCGCCGAAGAAGATGGTGTCGATCGGCACGTCCCGGTCGCCGAGCACACGTCGCGCGTGCCGGATCTCGTGGATGACGGCTTCGGCGTACGTCGCTCGCGACGCCCCGGGAGCGTCCCCGAGCTCCTCGGCGGTGTAGGTGTTGAAGTCGCAGTAGCCGCAGCGCACCGAGCAGAACGGGACGTGGACGTACAGCCCGAACGGCTGGGAGCCGAACTCCGCCAGTGCCGCGTCGGGAAGCGATCCGTCTGCGGGCATGGGGAGTCCTGCGGGTTGGGCGGGGGGCACCCGCTCATCCAATCACCAGCAGCGCTCAGATACGGCCCCGGATCAGATCGGCACCGAGAGGGTCGCCACGAACCCTTCCGCCACGGACCCGGTCATCTTCGCCAGCTGCAGGGAGTAGCCGTCGGAGAAGATGCCGTCGGAGTCCAGGCTGACGCCGGCCAGGTTGGACACCGAGGACTCGTAGCCCGACGTGGCATAGACCTCCTCGCAGACGTCCTGCGGGAACGCCAGCTGGGAGGTGCGCAGCTTGTTGGACGCGCTCGTCGCCTTGGCGAGCGACTCGTAGACCTCGAAGTGCACGTGCGGCCACCGCCCGGCGTAGCAGCCGGGGAAGATCGTCGTGAACTGCAGCCAGCCGTCCTCGCCGGTCTCCTGCACGCCGCGCAGGTAGTTCTCGTCCACGGCGTCGCCGTCGTACATCGAGTAGCTGCCGTCGCTGTCGCAGTGCCAGGCGTAGACCGCCGCGCCGGCCAGGATCGCGACGTCCTCACCGGTGAGGTCGTAGACCTTGAAGCGCAGCGTCAGCGGGACGCCCGTGGCCACGCCGGAGGCCGAGCCGAAGCTGCTGGTGATGTCGGAGCGCACGACGCCGCTCTCGGTCAGCACGTTGGGCCCGTTGGAGCCGTCGCCCGGGTAGGGGCCGGCCGTCTCCTCGGGGATCTCGCCGTCGGCGACCTCGACGCCCGAGTCGCCGCCCATCCCGCCGGCCGGGGCTTCCCCGCCGCCCTGCCCGCCCTCGGGGGGCGTGGAACCGGTGGTCGAGGTGTCGGTCGTGGTCGCCGTACCGCCCGAGTCGGAGCCGCACCCGGCGGCGACCGCCGCGATCCCGAGCCCACCGAAGATCCCGAGCATCCCGCGCCTGCCGAGGCTGCGCTGGTGGAGGGTGCCGAGGTCGTGCTGGAGACCCAGGTCGTGCTCGTGGATCGTCGTGGTCGTGGTCGTGGCTCATCGGTGACTCCTGCATCTGGAATGGCGAATGGGTGCCGGCGGTCTCCCACCGGCACCCATTCAGCCGTGCGTTGCTGTGTGCTCCCTGTGCGGGAGCGATGAACCGGATCAGGCGTAGAGCGCGTCGATCTTGTCCTTGTAGTTGTCCTCGACGACGCTCCGCTTGACCTTCATCGAGGGGGTGAGCTCACCGGACTCGATCGTGAGGTCGTGGTCGAGCAGCTCCCACTTCTTGATGGTCTCCCAGCGGTTGAGCTTGGCGTTGAGCTGGTCGACGTAGTCGGCGACCATCGCCTTCACCTGGTCGCTCTGGACGACGTCGGTGTAGGAGGCGCCGTCCATGCCGTTCTCGGTGGCCCAGCCGGCCATCGCGTCCGGGTCGAGGGCGACGAGCGCGATGACGTAGTTGCGCTCGTTGCCGAAGACCATGAACTGGCTGGCGTAGGGACAGATCGCCTTGAACTTCGACTCGATCGCCGGCGGAGCGATGTACTTGCCGCCGGAGGTCTTGAAGAGCTCCTTGATCCGGCCGGTGATGGTGAGGTAGCCGTCGGCGTCGAGGGAGCCCTTGTCGCCGGTGTGCAGCCACCCCTCGGCGTCGAGCGTGCGCGCGGTCTCCTCCGGGAGGTTGTGGTAGCCGCCCATGACGTGGGGTCCGCGCAGCATCACCTCGTCGCCGTCACCGATCTTGACCTCGCTGCCGGGCAGCGGACGACCGACGGTGCCGATGCGGTTCTCGTCGGGGTGGTTGACCGTGGCGCCCGCGGAGTTCTCGGTCATGCCGTAGCCCTCGAGGATCACGATGCCCGCGGCGTTGAACCACTCGGCGATCTCCCGGTTGAGGGCGGCGGAGCCGGAGATGAAGAAGCGCACGCGTCCACCGAAGCGCTCGCGCACCTTGCTGAAGACGAGCTTGTCGAAGAGGCCGTGCTGCACCTTGAGCGGGAGCGGGACCGACTTGCCCTCGCGCTTGAGCTGCTCGACCTTGAGGCCGACCTCGAACGCCTTGTTGAAGATCTTCTCCTTGGCGCCACCCTCGGCGGCCTGCATCGTGTGGATCCGGCCGTAGGCCTTCTCGAAGATGCGGGGGGCCGCACCCATGAAGGTCGGCTTCACCTCGGCGCAGTTGTCGACGATCTTCTCGACCCGGCCGTCGACCGCGGACGCGAAGCCGCACGCCATCTGGGCCGAGAGCAGCACCTTGCCGAACGAGTGCGACATCGGCAGCCAGAGGAACTGCAGGTCGCTCTCGTCGAGGATGTTCTGGACGCGGATGGCCTCGCCCTCGTAGACCCAGGACTTGTGCCGCAGCCGGACGCCCTTGGGGCGGCCGGTGGTGCCGGACGTGTAGATCAGGGTGGCGAGCTGGTCGGGCTCGATGGCCGCGGCCTTCTCGGCAATGACACCGGGGTGCTCGGCGAGGTAGGTCGCGCCCAGGGCGGCCAGGTCGTCGAGGGAGATGATCCAGTCGCCGTCGGTGGCGCCGTCGAAGGTGATGACCTTCTCCAGGCCGGGCAGCTCGTTCTTGCCCTCGACGAGCTTCGCGATCTGCACGTCGTCCTCGGCGAACACGAACCGGCAGTCGGAGTCGCTGAGGATGTAGGCGGTGTCCTCGGCGTTGGTCGACGGGTAGACCGTGGTGGTGGCGCCGGCGGCGCACATGATGGCCAGGTCGGCCAGGATCCATTCGTAGCGGGTGCTCGACGCGATGCCGACGCGCTGCTCGGGCTCGAGCCCCAGGGACAGCAGGCCTGCGGCGAGCGCCTCGGCCCGTTCCCCGGCCTGCTTCCACGTGATCGACTCCCACGCGTCACCCTTGGGGTAGCGGTAGGCCTCGTGTGCTGACGACTTCTCGACCCGGTCGAGGAACTGCACCGCGACGTTGCGGGGCATTCGTTCGACGAACGTTGTGTCGTGGTTGATGGGCATGCGACTCCCTGACTCACTTGCTCGGGCTGCGGTCAGCGATGGACCGCAGGGGGCTGACTCCTGGGAGTAACCTAGATCACGTGGTTACGCGGCGGTAGGGAAACTCCGGCACGCGACTCAGACAACGAGATTCAGGAGCATCACGAACCCGAATCCGACCACGGAGATGGCCGTCTCCATCACCGACCACGACTTGATCGTCTGGCCGATCGTGAGCCCGAAGTACTCCTTCACGAGCCAGAACCCGGCGTCGTTGACGTGGCTGAAGAAGACCGAGCCGCACCCGATCGCCAGGACGAGCAGGGCAAGCTCCGGGGAGTCGAGCCCGGTGGCCACTCCGCTGACGATCCCGCTGGCCGTGATGGTCGCGACCGTGGCGGAACCGGTGGCGAGGCGTACGCCGACCGCCACGAGCCAGCCGAGCACCAGCACCGAGATGCCGGCGTCCTTCGCCCAGTCGCCGATCACGTCACCGACGCCCGCGTCGACGAGCATCGCCTTGAAGCCGCCCCCGGCGGCGACGATCAGCAGGATCGAGGCGATGCCGGGGAGGCCGGAGCCCAGCGACGACTCGACCTGCTTGCGGTTCATGCCGGTGTTGAAACCGAGGAACCACATCGACAGGAGGACGGCGGCCAGCAGGGCCACGGACGGGGTGCCGATGAAGACCAGGGTCTTGAGCACCGTGCTCTCGTCGTTGTCGATCGTGAGCTCGGCGACGGCCCGGACGAGCATCAGCACCACGGGCAGCGTGATGCACAGGACGGCCGCGCCGAAGCCGGGTCGACGGGTGACTCCCTCGGCCACCGGCGTACGCGCCTCCTCCTCGGCGGGGACCGGGTCACCGGAGCCGGAGCCGCCCGAGCCCGATGAGCCCGCGCCTGATCCTGCGGTCGCCAGGGTGGTGGCGTGGGTCGGCACCCACTGCTCGACGAACCGGGCGAGCAGCGGCCCGCAGATGACCAGCGTGGGGATCGCGACGATCAGGCCGAAGAGCAGGGTGAGGCCCAGGTCGGCGCCGAGGTTGTCGATGGCGACCAGCGGGCCCGGGTGCGGCGGCACCAGGCCGTGCAGGATCGAGAGGCCGGCGAGGGCGGGGATGCCGACGCGCATGATCGGGATGTCCATCTTCCGGGCGACCAGCAGCACGACCGGGACCAGGAGCACGACGCCCACCTCGAAGAAGAGGGGCAGCCCGAGGATGGCGGCGATCAGCGCCATCGCCCACGGCAGGCCGGCCTTGCCGACGCGGCCGATGATGGTGTCGACGATCGTGTCGCTGCCGCCCGAGTCGGCCAGGATCTTGCCGATCATGGCGCCCAGCGCGATCAGCAGGCCGACCGAGCCGACGGTGCTGCCGAACCCGACCGTGAAGCTGTTGACGATGTCGAGGGGTGCCACGCCGGCCACGCCGCCCATGACGGCGGAGCCGAGCATGAGGGACAGGAACGGGTGCATCTTGGCCCAGACGATCAGCACCACCACCGCGGCGATGCCGAGCAGGGCGGCGATGATCAGCTGGGTGTTTCCGGCGTCGGTGAGGTCCATCAGATCTTCCGTTCCTCGGGGTCGAGCGCAAGGGCGGCCACGGCTCTGGCCAGGACATCGGGGACCGACCCCGCGACGGACACGGTCACGCCGGGCTCATCGGGCTCGAGGGGCTCGAGCGTCGCGTACTGGCTGGGCAGGAGCGACGGCGGCATGAAGTGGCCCGCCCGGTGGTCGAGCCGGTCGTGGACGAGGTCCTGCTCGGCGGCGAGGTGGCAGAACTCCACCTCGGGCCGGCCTTCCCGGAGCACGTCGCGGTAGGCGCGTCGCAGTGCCGAACAGGTGACGACGGCCGACCGGCCCTCGGCGATCTCACCCGCCATCCAGTCGCCGATCGAGCGCAACCACGGCCAGCGGTCCTCGTCGGTGAGGGGATGGCCCTCGTGCATCTTCGCGACGTTCGCCTCGGAGTGGAACGCGTCGCCCTCGGCGAAGGTCCAGCCCATCAGGGTGGAGATGCCCTTGGCGATCGTGCTCTTGCCGACGCCGGACACTCCCATCACGACCACGTGCCTGACCGGTTCCCGAGAAGCCATGCCCGGCAGGCTACGCACAGGTCGCCCCCCGCGTCACCCGCCTCATTCCTGGACGGCCTTGGCGATGGCGATGCACTGCGTGATCCACGCCTGCTCGTCGGCGTCCAGGGGGCGATCAGCACGCTGCGCGTCCTCGACCGACCAGTGCGCATTGATCACCATCCGCACCACGACCCAGTCGCGCGCCCGGTCCTCGTCCAGGCCGGCGGCGTCGATCACCGCGTGGAACCGCCGACGCACTCCCCCGCGGATGTCCCCCTCGAGCTCGTCCCAGCGATTCCACAGCAGGGGGGCGGGCTCGTAGTGCGGGTCGCCGCTCATCGGCTTCGGGTCGATCACCAGCCACGGCTCCCGGTCGCCCGCCAGCACGTTCTCGTAGTGCAGGTCGCCGTGGGTCATGGTCCCGGTGCTGGCGTCGTCGGCGATGAAGTCGCGCGCCAGCGCGGTCGCCTGCTCGACGAGCCGCCGCGGGATCGGTGCGTTGCGGGGCATCTGCTGCATGGCGTCGGTCCAGCGCTCGACGTACGACGTCACCGTGCGGAGCTGTGGCAGGGCGGGGACGTGGATGGTGGCGTAGAGGCCGGCCACGATCTCGCAGGCCTCGATGTCCCAGAGCTCGGTGAGGTCCTCGCGGTGCAGCCGCTCGAGCAGCATGGCGCCGCGGTGCGGGTCGGCGCTGAGGAGCTTGACGGCGCCGTGGCCGCCCCAGCGCTGGAGGGCGAGGTGCTCGTGCTCGCTCTCGTCGTCCTGGAGGCCGATCTTGAGCATCGCGGGGCCGCCACCGGCCGCGCGGACCGGCAGGACGAGCGAGCAGAACCCGTGCAGTGGCGTCCCGTCGAGCGTCAACGCCCAGTCGTCGACGAGCTCGTCGGCCAGCCGCGGCAGCGCGTCCAGCCACGTCGCCCATTCCGGTCCGAGCCTGCGCTGGACCTCGAGGCCGGGCGGGATCGGGATCGGCATGGGCCAACCCTAGGGTTGGTCCATGTCAGCCGCGCTCGACGTCCTCTCCCCCGCCGTCTCCGCCGCGATCGAGCGTGCGCTCGGCCCCGAGTTCGCGGGCACCGACCCCGTCCTGCGTCCGAGCCAGTACGCCGACGTGCAGGCCAACGCCGCGCTGGCCCTCGCCAAGCGGGTCGGGTCGTCGCCCCGGGACGTGGCCACCCGGATCGTGGCCGAGCTCGGGGACCTGCCGGTGAACGTCGAGATCAGCGGCCCCGGCTTCCTCAACCTGACGTTCGACGACACGTGGGTGGCGTCGCTCCTGAACGAGCTCGCCGCCGACGACCGGCTCGGGGTGCCGATCCAGACGGCTCTCGTGGTGCCGATCGACTACAGCGCCCCCAACGTCGCCAAGGAGATGCACGTCGGGCACCTGCGCACCACAGTGGTCGGTGACGCGCTGGCGCGCACGCTCGAGCACCTGGGCCACCGCGTCGTCCGGCAGAACCACATCGGCGACTGGGGCACGCCCTTCGGCATGCTGATCGAGCACCTGCTGGCCGTGGGCGAGCACTCCGACGACGCGCGTCTGCTGGAGAGCGACCCCAACGCGTTCTACCAGGCGGCCAGGGCCGAGTTCGACGGCGACGAGGACTTCGCCACGCGTGCCCGGCAACGCGTGGTCTCCCTCCAGGCGGGCGATCCCGACACGTTGCGACTGTGGGCCGAGCTGGTCGAGCTCTCCCGCAACTACTTCAACCGCATCTACTCCACGCTCGGGGTCACGCTCACCGACGAGGACCTGGCCGGCGAGTCGACGTACAACGACGAGCTGGCCGAGATCTGCGACGAGCTCGAGGCAGCCGGGCTCGCGACGATGAGCGAAGGCGCGCTGTGCGTCTTCCTCGACGGCTACACCGGCCGCGAGGGCAAGCCGGTCCCGCTGATCATCCGCAAGTCCGACGGCGGCTACGGCTACGCCACCACCGACCTGGCCACCATCCGGCACCGGGTCGAGCGACTCGGCGCCGACCGCTGCCTTTACGTCATCGGGGCGCCCCAGGCGCTGCACCTGGAGATGGTGTGGGCGACGGCCCGGCTGGCCGGCTGGCTGCCGGACAGCGTCGAGGTCGTGCACGTCCGGATCGGCAACGTGCTCGGCGAGGACCGCAAGATCCTGCGCACCCGCTCCGGCGCCCCGCTCCGGCTGCTGGCCCTGCTCGAGGACGCCGAGGCCAACGCCCGCCGCGTGGTCGACCAGGCCCGGCCGGACCTGCCCGAGGAGGTGCGCGCCGCGATCGCCCCGCAGGTCGGGATCGGTGCGGTGAAGTACGCCGACCTCTCGGTCGCGCACGACTCGGAGTACGTCTTCGACCTCGACCGGATGCTCGCCCTCACGGGCAACACCGGCCCCTACCTGCAGTACGCCGCCGCGCGCATCCGTTCCATCTTCCGCTCCGCGGAGGTCGAGCCGTCGTCGACCGCCGCCATCACCATCGGTGAGCCCGCGGAGCGGGCGCTCGCGCTCAAGCTCCTCTCCTTCGGCACGGTCGTGGCGGAGGTGGGCGACGCACTGGAGCCGCACCGACTGTGCGGCTACCTCTTCGAGCTCGCCCAGGACTTCTCCGCCTTCTACGAGCACTGTCCCGTCCTCAAGGCCGAGACGCCGGAGCTGCGCACGTCGCGGCTGTCGCTGTCGGCCCTCACGCTGGCCGTGCTGGTCCAGGGACTCGACCTGCTGGGGATCGAGTCGCCCGAGCAGATGTGACGGTCACTCGAAGGCGGCCATCAGGTCCCTGACGTGCCGCTGGAAGCCCGGGCACGCGCCGACGTCGTGGGCGCGGCAGTTGAAGGCGTGCTCGGTCATCTCCCGGGAGATCCGCATCTGCTCCATCCGCCGGTCGAGGTCGTCGAGGTGTGCCTGCAGCACGGCGTGCCGCTCCGGCGCGCCCGCGTCGAGCAGCACGGCGATCTGGTCGAGCGTCATTCCCGCGTCCTTGTTCCGCTGGATCGCGGCCACCCGGGCGATGTCGTCGCGGGCATACCTCCTGCGGTCGGCGGAGTCCCGGCCCGGCGTCAGCAACCCCACCGACTCCCAGTGCCGCAGCACGTTGGTGGGGAGGTCGAAGCGCTCGGCGACCTCCCCGACGGTCCAGGTGCGATCAGGACTTGACTTCATGTTGACATGAAGTCACATGCTCGTGCCTGTTGGCAATTCTGAGGAGGAAACCACATGTACGACGCACTCGTGATCGGCGGCGGACCCGCCGGCCTGCAGGCCACCCTGACCCTCGGCCGGATGCACCGGCCGACCCTGATGCTCGACTCCGGCGTCTACCGCAACGCCCCGGTCGATGCCATGCACAACATCATCACCAACGACGGCCGCGACCCTGCGGAGTTCCGCGCCATCGTGCGCGCCGAGCTCGCGGCGTACGGCGAGGTCGAGGTCCGCGACATCGCCGCGACCTCCGTCGAGCGACTGGCGGACGGCACCTTCGAGGTGACGCTGGCCGACGGCTCGGCCGTGGCCACCCGCAACGTGGTGCTCGCGACCGGG
>CAVUNB010000033.1:0-11410 GCA_963742685.1 uncultured Actinomycetota bacterium
CCAGCAGGCGGTCCCTGCTCAGCGGCTGTCGCTTGCTGCGTGTTGCCACGGCGTCGTCCTCTCCAGCTCTTGCGGGGACCTTACAACGTATGGTTCCATGGCGTTCCCTTACAACGTAAGGGAACCTCGAAGGAGTCGCCCATGACCACCCAGACGACACGACCGACGGACCAGATCCTCGCCTCTGGCGACGGCGATCTCCGCACGGCCCGGATCACGGGCCTGCTCTACCTCGGCGTGGCGATCACCGGAGCGTTGGGCTTCCTGATGGTCCGGCCGATGCTCTTCGAGGCCGGCGACGCGGCCGAGACCCTCGCCAACCTTGTGGACGACCCCGGTCTGGCGCGGCTCGGCATCGCCCTCGAGATGGGTGTCGTGGTCACACAGGCGCTGGTCGCGCTGTGGTTCTTCAGGCTCTTCCGCTCGGTGGACGCGTTCGCCGCCGGCGCGATCGCGGTCTTCGGCATGGTCAACGCCGTCGCCATCATGGGCAGCGCCGCGTTCATGGCGACCGCGCTCGACGTGGCGCTCGAGCCGGTCGGTGATCCCGGGACGGCCCAGCTGATGTACCTCGTGAGTGACAACCTCTGGGGTGTCGGCGCCTTGTTCTTCGGCCTCTGGCTGATCCCGATGGGCTGGTGCGTCCTGCAGTCGGGCTCGATGCCTCGCGCCCTGGGCTGGGTGCTGATCGGCGGCGGCCTCGGCTACCTGTCGGGCGCGTTCCTCCGCTACCTCGCACCGGACGCCGGCGCCATCACCGACCTCGTCGCGATCCCCGCCACGATCGGCGAGGTCTGGATCATCGGCTACCTGTTGCTGCGGGGCCTGGGGCGGCGCAGCGCGAGCTGACGCGGACTCAGCTCGGGAACCGCACGCCCGTGTTCGCGTGGCAGCGGTAGCCGAACGGGTTCTTCGCGAGGTACTGCTGGTGCGCGTCCTCGGCGTAGTAGTAGGGCGTCTCGGCCGCCGGACGGATCTCCGTGGTGATGTCGCCGAGCCGGCGCTTGGCCAGCTCGTCGCCGTACACCTGGGTCAGCTCGCGCGCCGTTGCCTCCTGCTCGGGGGAGGTGAAGTAGATGGCGGAGCGGTACTGGGTGCCGACGTCGTTGCCCTGGCGCATGCCCTGGGTCGGGTCGTGGATCTCGAAGAACTTCTTGACCAGGTCGGCGAAGGACGTGACCGCGGGGTCGAAGACGATGCGTACGGCCTCCGTGTGGCCGGTGCGTCCCGAGCAGACCTCGTCGTAGGTCGGGTGCGTCGTGTGGCCGCCGGCATAGCCGACCGAGGTCGACCAGACGCCAGGCAGCTGCCAGTAGATCTCCTCGGCGCCCCAGAAGCAGCCGAGACCGAAGACCGCGACCTCGAAGCCGTCGGGGATCTCGTCCGACACGACGGGGGTCTTGAGGACGACGTGTTGCCCGAGCGCCCAGGGTTGGGCCGCGCGGCCGGGCAGCGCCTCGTCGGCGGAGGGGAGGGTGGAGGGCTTGCCGAATCCGAACATGTCTCCATTGTCCGGGTGCGGACAAGGGCGCGTCGAGGGTGAGCGGTGGATGAGTACGGTCAGGGAGTGGCGAAGACACCGAGCACCGATCCCGAGCACATCGTCCGCCGGCTCCGCGACGACTTCGTCGCGCGGTTCGGAGGTCCGCCCGACGTCGTTGCGACGGCTCCGGGTCGCGTCAACCTGATCGGCGAGCACGTCGACTACAACGGCGGTCGCTGCCTGCCGATGGCGATCTCGCAGTCGACGTACGCCGCGGTCCGGCTGCGCTCGGACACCACGGTGACGATTGCCAGCCGCCAGCAGGCCGACCCCTGGACCGGTGACGTGAGCAGGCTCGGACCGGGCGAGGCGACCGGCTGGGTGGCGTACGCCGCGGGCGTGGTGTGGGCCATGCGTGAGCGTGGTGTCGAGGTGCCCGGTTTCGACGTGCTCGTCGACGGACGCGTGCCGCTGGGTGCGGGACTGTCCAGCTCGGCGGCCCTGGAGTGCTCGGTCGCGCTCGCCGTCAGCACCGCCCTCGGCCGGTCGGACTCCGAGACGGCCCGACGCGCGATGATCGAGGACTGCATCCGCGCCGAGCGCGACGTGGCGGGTGCGCCCACCGGCGGGATGGACCAGACGGTGTCGATGCTGGCGCAAGCCGGACACGCACTCCTGCTCGACTGCGCAACGGGGGAGACAACCGGTGTGCCGTGGCGGCCCGAGGACGCGGGCCTGGCCCTCCTCGTCATCGACACCCGCGCCACCCACGAGCTGGTCGACGGTGGCTACGCCGACCGTCGAGCCGCGTGCGAGTCCGCCGCGGCCGTGCTCGGCGTCGACCTGCTGGCCGAGGTGCTCGACCACAAGGCAGCGCTGGTCAGGTTGGCGGATCAGCCGGTCCTCGCGCAGCGGGCCCGGCACGTGTTCACCGAGCTGACGCGGGTCGATGCTGCTGTCGTCGCTCTCGAGGGTGGCCAGCTCGAAGCGTTCGGCGAGCTCCTCACCGCCTCGCACGCGTCCCTGCGTGACGACTTCGAGGTGTCCTGCCCCGAGCTCGACGCGACCGTCGAGTCCTGCCTGGCCGCGGGTGCGCTGGGTGCCCGGATGACCGGCGGTGGCTTCGGCGGCTCGGCCATCGCGCTGCTCCGAGAGTCCGCTGTGGAATCGGCCGAGGCCGCCTGCACCGGGGCCTTCGCTGCCCGCGGCTGGCCGGCGCCGCGGTTCTTGCGTTCGACGGCTGCCGGTGGCGCGCGAGTGCTGGTCTAGACAACGAGGACAAGTTCCTGGTGATAGTTCCCCGGAGTGTCCGTAGCGGACAGTGTGGCGCTCAGTAAGGGAAACCCATCTGAGAGGAACATCCCAGCATGAAGTCTCGAGCAAACCTGAAGCGCGCCCTCGCCGCTGTCGTCGCCGGCGTACTCATCGGAGGCGGGGTCACGGCCGTGTCGCCCGCCGGTGCCGAGGTGTCGCAGTTCGCGGCCACCAACTGGAAGAAGATCTGGAAGAAGAAGCTCCAGCCGCACGCCGACAAGCGCTACTACACGAAGGCCGCGTCCAACGCGAAGTACACCGCGGCCGGGGCGGCCTATTCCAAGGCCGAGGCCGACGCGAAGTACCAGGCCAAGGGCAGCTACGCCGCCGCCGGCTCGTCGTACACCAAGGCCGAGTCGGACGCGAAGTACGCGCCCACGTCGGCGTTGATCCGCGGCACCACCATGCAGACCACCACGGCTGCTGCCGCGGGAGCAAAGTCCGGCGCCAGCATCTCGTTCGGCGTGACCCTGTCGGCGCCGCCGACAGCGCACTACATCAAGCTCGGCGATCCCATCCCTCTGGGTTGCTCGGGGACCCCGGCGGCCCCGGTCGCGGAGGCAGGCAACCTGTGCGTGTTCGAGAACTTCGCAAGCAACAACGCCTCGAACATCATCGTGACGCCGACCGGCGCCGCACTCGGAGCGACCACGGTGGGCGCAGTCCTGTTTGCCAACGCCGCGGCTGCTGGAGACACGGTCGTCACCACTGTGTGGGCGTTGCGCCCGGCGGGCATCGCGACCGGCCTCGGTGGCGGGAAGAGTCCCGCCTCGGGCGGCGCTGACGTGTTCGGGAAGTAGTACTGGTACGGGGTCTGCTTGGCGGGGCGGCTGGTCAGCCGCCCCGCCAAACCCCCCACGATGGCCGGGGCCGGCGCTGAGTAGTGTCGGCACGGTGACCCAGGAGAACGCCAACAAGTCCGGTTTCGAGACGCGTGCGATCCACGCCGGCTACGAACCCGATGCCATGACCGGAGCGGTGATCCCGCCCATCTACGCGACGCAGCACCTACAAGCAGGACGGCGTCGGCGGGATGCGCGGCGGCTACGAGTACAGCCGCTCCGCCAACCCGACCCGCACCGCCCTCGAGGGCGCCCTCGCGGCCGTCGAGGAGGGCGAGGCCGGGTTCGCCTTCGCCAGCGGCCTGGCCGCCGAGGACACCCTGATCCGGGCGCTCACCGGTCCCGGCGACCACGCGGTCATCCCCGACGACGCCTACGGCGGCACGTTCCGCCTCTTCGACAAGGTGGCGAAGGTCTGGGGTCTCGACCACAGCCCGGCGGCGGTCTCCGACGTCGACGCGATGCGGGCCGCGATCGTGCCCGGTAGGACGAAGCTGGTGTGGGTCGAGACGCCCACCAACCCGATGCTCAACATCGGCGACATCGAGGCGCTCGCCTCCGTGGCCCACGACGCCGGAGCGCTGCTCGTCGTCGACAACACGTTCGCCTCGCCGTACCTCCAGCAACCGCTCACGCTCGGCGCGGACGTCGTCGTGCACTCGACCACGAAGTACGTCGGCGGCCACAGCGACGTCGTCGGCGGCGCGCTCGTGGTGCGCGACCTCGACCTCGCCGAGAAGATCAAGTTCCACCAGAACTCCATGGGCGGCGTCGCCGGCCCGTTCGACTGCTTCCTGACCCACCGCGGCCTGAAGACGCTCGGCGTGCGGATGGACCGGCACTGCGACAACGCCGAGAAGGTCGTCGAGTTCCTCAGCGGTCACGCCAAGGTCGCCGAGGTCATCTACCCCGGACTCGAGGAGCACCCCGGCCACGCGATCGCGGCGAAGCAGATGAAGCGCTTCGGCGGCATCATCAGCTTCCGGGTCACCGGTGGCGAGCAGCACGCGCTCGACGTGTGCGCCAAGGCCCAGGTCTTCACGCTCGGCGAGTCGCTCGGCGGCGTCGAGTCCCTGATCGAGCACCCGGGCCGGATGACGCACGCGAGTGTCGCGGGCACCGACCTCGAGGTGCCGTCCGACCTGATCCGGCTCAGCGTCGGCATCGAGACGGTCGAGGACCTGCTCGCCGACCTCGATCGTGCGCTCGCCTGAGATGTCCTACTCCGAGCGGCCAGACCCCGACATCCGGTTCTCGCTCGCCAACGAACGGACCTTCCTCGCCTGGGTGCGTACGGCGATCGGGCTGGTCGCGGCCGGGGTGGCGATCTTCCACCTGATCGACGAGTCGTGGCCGACCACGGTCCTTGCGCTGGTGCTCCTCGCGACGGGCGCGCTCGCGGCCTGTGCGGGCTTCTCGCACTTCCGCACGGCCGACCACGCGATCCGCAGTGGTGAGCCGATGCCGACGAGGGGAGTGCTGATCGTGGTGATGACCAGTGCCGTGCTCCTCGCCGCCGCGGCCGGTGTCGTGTCCATCCTCGTCGGGGCCTGACGTGACGGTCGTTGTCTGCGTCGACTTCGGGTCGACCTTCACCAAGGCGTCGCTCGTCGACCTCGACACCGGCGAGATGGTCGCGTCGGCCAGCCACCCGACCACCATCGACACCGACGTGCTCGACGGCTTCGACGCCTGCCTGGCCGCGCTGACCGAGCAGGACGCCCGCGCCCAGGACGCCGAGGTGCTGGCCTGCTCCAGCGCCGGCGGCGGGCTGCGGATCGCGGTCGTCGGCAACGAGGAGCTGGTCACTGCCGAGGCCGGCCGGCGCGTCGCGCTCTCGAGCGGCGGCAAGGTCGTGGCCGTGCTCTCCGGCGGCCTCGACGACCAGCGCTACGCCGAGCTGCGCGACGCGCTTGCCCGACGTCGTGCTCCTCGTCGGTGGCACCGACGGCGGCAACAGCAGCCAGCTCGACGCCGACGCCGACTTCCTCGCGGCCGCCCGCTGGTCCGGCCCGGTGGTGGTGGCCGGCGACGTCGAGGCGCAGACGACGGTGGCTGCGTCCCTCGAGGGGTCGCGGACGCCGTACGTCCTGGCCGACAACGTGGTGCCGAAGATCGGGGTGCTCGCGGCCGAGTCGGCGCGTGGCGCGCATCCGCGAGATGTTCCTGGCGCCACGTGATCGGCGGCAAGCACCTCAGCAAGCGGACCGACTTCACGGCCATGGTCCGGGGCGCGACGCCGGACGTCGTGCTCACCGGCGTCGAGCTGCTGGCCCGCGGCCTCGACGAGGCGCGGCCGGGTGCCGGCGACGTGGTCGTCGTCGACGTCGGTGGCGCGACCACCGACGTGCACAGCGTCGTCGAGCTCGACCCGGAGGACAGCGGCCTCGCGCGCGAGGTCGTCGCCACGACGGCGGTCACGCGCACGGTCGAGGGTGACCTCGGCATGCGCTGGTCCGCCGTCAGCACGGTCGAGGCGGCGGAGCTGGACCTCGCCGGCGCCGCCGAGCTGCGACGCAGACCGACCCCGGCTATCTCCCCGACTCCGACGACGAGCGCGACATCGACGAGGCCATCGCCGCGCCGCGATCGGGCTCGCCCTCAAGCGGCACGCCGGGCGGAGCAAGGTGGTGCTCAGCCCCGAGGGCCGCGTCGTCGAGCGCACCGGCAAGGACCTCCGCGAGATCGACCTGCTCGTCGGGTCCGGCGGCGTCCTGCGCAACGGCGCCGACGGCGTCGTACGCCGCGTGCTGCTGCCCGCCACCGGTGAGCACGACGGCGGCTGGCAGCTGCCTCGCGCGCCGCGCGTCGTCGTCGACCACGACTACGTGCTCGCCGCCGCGGGGCTGCTGGCCGGAGAACATCCCGAGGCGGCGTACCGACTGGTCCAGGGGCTCGCTCGCGGTGCGGATGAGTAGCCTGCACTCGTGACGACGGACAGCGGGTCGACCGGACCAGGAGATGGCCACGGACGAGGCGGACTCCGAGGCCGGGCGCGGAGAGCGGCTGGCGGCGCAGCTCGTCCATCAGTGGACCTCGCTGCGGGCCGAGCGCCGGCCCGAGCCGATCACGATCACCACGGGATCCAGCAACTTCAGCAGGGCACAGGTGCCGTGGGGCATCGACCTCGCGGCGGCCTGGTCGTGGCGACTGATCGTCATCGCCGCGCGCCGCCTTCGGGCTGGCGTGGGTGCTGGCCTACTTCGCCGTCATCACCCTGCCGATCGCCATCTCGCTGCTCATCGCCGCCCTCGTCGGGCCGGCCGTGGGCCGGTTGCAGCGGATCGGGCTGCCGCGCGGACTGGCCGCGGGCCTGGTGATGATCCTCGGCATCACCACGGTGGGCCTGCTGCTGACCTACGTCGGCCAGCAGGTCGCCACCGGTGCCCAGGACCTCGCCGACTCGGTGGTCACGGGACTCGGCCAGGTCAAGCAGTGGCTGCGCGACGGACCGCTCAACCTGAGCGACAGCCAGCTCAACGGCTGGATCGAGTCGGCCCAGAAGACCATCACCGAGAACTCCCGCGAGGGCGGTGCGCTGACCCAGGTGACCGAGGTGGGCACCGCGGTCGGCCACGTCTTCGCCGGCTTCTTCATCGTGCTGTTCTCCACCTTCTTCTTCCTCTCCGACGGCGGGCGCATCTGGTCGTGGCTGGTCCGCCTCGCACCGCGCGCGGCCCGCGAGCACGTCGACGGCTCGGGTCGGGTGGCGTGGATCTCGCTGACGCAGTTCGTCCGGGCCACCGTGCTCGTCGCGCTCGCCGACGCGATCGGCATCATGATCGTGGCCGCGATCCTGGGTGTGCCGTTCGTGCTCGCGATCGGCGTGCTGGTCTTCCTCGGCGCGTTCATCCCCATGGTCGGTGCGACCGTGGCCGGCAGCGTCGCGGTCCTGGTCGCGCTCGTCGACCAGGGTCCGATCACGGCCCTGCTGATGCTCGGCGGCGTGATCCTGGTCCAGCAGATCGAGGGGCACATCCTGCAGCCGTTCCTGATGGGCCGCTTCGTCTCCGTGCACCCGCTCGGCGTGATCGTCGCGATCGGTTGCGGTGTGCTGGTCGCGGGCATCGCCGGCGCGCTCATCGCCGTACCCCTCGTCGCCGCAGGCAACGCCGTCGTCAATCATCTCGCGAGACAGAGCGAGCCCGAGGACTACGAGTCACCGGTCGTGACGGACGAGGAAGAAGAGACCGTGGAGGAAGAGGTGGCCCGTGACTGACCCGCGCCTGCACAGCGTGACCCTGGCGGACATCGAGGCCGCACGGGAGGTGATCACCGACGTCGCGCTCCGAACCCCCATGGAGGGCGCCCGCTGGCTCTCCGACCTGGTCGACGGACCGGTGAGCCTCAAGTGCGAGAACCTCCAGCGCACCGGCTCCTTCAAGATCCGCGGTGCCTACCTCCGCATCTCCCGCCTCTCCGCGGAGGAGCGGGCCAACGGCGTCGTCGCCGCCAGTCGCGGGCAACCATGCCCAGGGGGTGGCGCTGGCCGCCACCACGCTCGGCATCCGCTCGACCGTCTTCATGCCCGAGGGGGCGCCGATCCCCAAGGAGAAGGCGACGCGTGCGTACGGCGCCGACGTCCGCTTCCACGGCCGCTACCTCGAGGACGCGATGGTCGAGGCCAGGAAGTTCGCCGCGGAGACCGGGGCCGTGCTGATCCACCCCTTCGACCACGCCGACGTCGTCGCCGGCCAGGGCACGGCCGGGCTGGAGATCCTCGAGCAGCGGCCGGACGTGAAGACCGTGATCGTGCCGACCGGTGGCGGCGGCCTGCTCGCCGGCATCGCCATCGCGATCAAGGCCTCGCGCCCCGATGTCCGCGTGATCGGGGTGCAGGCCGAAGGCGCTGCGGCGTTCCCGGGCTCACTGCGTCAGGGCGCTCCGGTGCCGCTGTCGTCGATGACGACGATGGCCGACGGGATCGCGGTCGGCTGCCCGGGCGAGATCACCTTCGCCGCCGTGCGCGACTACTGCGACGAGATCCGCACCGTCTCCGAGGAGTCGTTGTCGCGGGCGCTGCTCGCCCTCGTCGAGCGCGCCAAGATGGTCGTGGAGCCGGCCGGGGCGGCCGCGGTGGCGGCTCTCATGGACACCCCGACGCACTTCGAGAGTCCCGTGGTCGCCGTACTCTCCGGTGGCAACATCGACCCCCTGCTGCTCGGCAAGGTGATCCGGCACGGGCTCGCGGCCGCCGGTCGCTACCTCTACCTCCGCGTCGTCATCCCCGACCTGCCGGGCGGCCTGGCCGGGCTGCTCGTCCAGGTCGGCGAAGCCGGCGCCAACGTCCTCGAGGTCGCCCACGAGCGCATCTCGCCGACCCTCAACCTCAACGAGGTCGAGGTGCGGATCCAGCTCGAGACCCGCGGCGAGGTGCACGCCGAGGTCGTGATGGCGAAGCTCCGCGAGCGCGGGCTACAAGGTCTACGAATAGCGCACCGTCGGACGTCCGACGTGTGGCGCCAGGGCGACCGGGTCGTCGGACGTCCCGCGAACGTCCGACGAACGGTGACCGGGTTGTCGGACGCAGGCCCGGAGGCATCAATGAATGACCGATGGCCCCCGCGGATCGCAGGGGCCATCGATGTGTCGATGCGTTGAGGCTCAGGCCTTGTAGGGCTCCGCGTCGACGATGTCGACCTGGATGTCCTTGCCGTTGGGAGCGGTGTAGCTGACCGTCTCGCCCTTGTTGTGGCCGTTGATCGCGGCGCCCATGGCGGACTGCGGGGAGTAGACGTCGAGGGTGTCGCCCTCGGCGAGGTTCTCGCGCGCGCCGAGCAGGAACTTCTCGGTCTCGCCCTCACCGGTGAAGCGGATGGTGACGACCATGCCGGGCTCCACGACGCCGTCGTTGGCCGGCGTCTCGCCGACCTCGGCGCGGCGCAGCATGTCCTCGAGCTGGCGGATGCGGGCCTCCTGCTTGCCCTGCTCGTCCTTGGCGGCGTGGTAGCCGCTGTTCTCCTTCAGGTCGCCCTCGTCCCGCGCAGCGGAGATCTTCTCGATGATCTCGGCGCGACGAGGCCCCTTGAGCTCTTCGAGCTCGGAGGTGAGCTTGTCGAAGGCATCCTGCGTGAGCCAGATGATGCCGGCGTCCTGGGTCATGTCGGTGTGCTCCTACTAGGTGGATACGCACGTATTCGCATCCACTGGGTCGTGGTGTGGTCCTGCTTCCGAGCCGTTCGGCTCGCGCTCATCGGCCGCGCAATGCGCTGGCGCTGCCGGGCGGGCAGAAGGTCAAGGTTAGCAAGTCGGGCGGCGAGATGCAGGTTGACGACGCCAAAGGGGCTGGTCAGGGCCGATCTCGACGGATCAGCGGGGGCGTTCCTGGTCGGGTGTGGTGCAGCCGATCAGGTCGACGCTGGTGGCTCGTCGCTCCGTGCGGACCTCGACGTCGTTGCGGCCCTGGGTGGGGGTGAAGGAGATCTCGCCAACGGTCGTGTGGTCCTCGGCAAAGGCTCGCACCCGACAGCTCGCGTCGGCCCCGTCCTCGAGCTGTACGTCGATGTGCGCGACTGCGGAGCTGTCGCTCTGCACGTCCCAGCTGACCAGCTCCGACTCGGCCGACGGCGTGCCGTGCGCCCAGGCGACCCAGGCCACCCAGGCGAGGAAGACCACCGCGAGCGCGGCCATCGCGACGATCAGCACCGGGCGACGCCACGGGGCGGGTGCGCCGTACCTCTCGGCAAGGTCGCTGGCGGCTGGTGCTGGCTCGGTCACGTGGCCCAGCGTAGAGAACCTAGACTCGGGTGCATGCCGCAGCCTGCCACCTCAGCCCCATCGCGTGCCGGCTTCCGGCTGATGCACGTGCACGCCCATCCCGACGACGAGTCGAGCAAGGGTGCGGCGTCGACGGCGATGTATGTCGCCCAGGGCGTCGACGTGCACGTCGTCACCTGCACCGGTGGCGAGCGGGGCTCGATCCTGAACCCGAAGATGGACCGGCCCGACATCCTCGAGAACATGGCCGAGGTCCGCCGCCAGGAGATGGAGCGGGCCCGCGACATCCTCGGCGTCCGGCAGGACTGGCTCGGCTTCATCGATTCGGGCTGGCCCGAGGGCGACCCGAAGCCGCCACTGCCCGAGGGCTGCTTCGGCCTGGTCGACGTCGAGGAAGGTGCGGCACCGCTGGTGAAGCTGATCCGCGAGTTCCGGCCGCACGTGCTGACGACGTACGACGAGAACGGCGGCTACCCGCACCCCGACCACATCATGTGCCACAAGATCTCGGTCGAGGCGTTCCATGCCGCCAGCGACCCGGAGCGCTACCCCGAAGCGGGGGAGCCGTGGCAGCCGCTCAAGCTCTACTACTCGCACGGCCACAGCCGGCCCAAGGCTGTCGCGCTGCACGAGGCCATGCTGGCCCACAATCTCGAGTCACCGTGGGCGGAGCGGCTCGCCGAGTGGCCGGAGCGCCCCGACTGGGATGCCCGCGTGACGACCAAGGTGCCGTGCTCGGACTGGTTCGGCGTACGCGACCAGGCACTCCTCGCCCACGCGACGCAGATCGATCCGGACGGCTGGTTCTTCTCGATCCCGCGGGAGATCCAGGCCGACGCCTGGCCGACCGAGGACTTCGAGCTCGTCGTCAGCCATGTGGCCTCCAAGACGCCGGAGGACGACCTGTTCGCCGGCATCACCGACCCCGCCTGAGAGACTGGATCCATGTACACGCTCACCCTGCTTCGCCGCCGCCACCGAGGGCCCCGCGCCCGAAGACGTCAAGGCCGGATGGGTGGCCCTGGTCATCTTCCTGCTGCTCGCCCTCGCGGTC
>CAVUNB010000034.1:0-218230 GCA_963742685.1 uncultured Actinomycetota bacterium
TTGTGGTGGGTGTGTGTGTTTTTCTTGGTGGTGATTTGTTTTGACGTTGTTGAGACAAGCTATGAAGGGCACATGGTGGATGCCTTGGCATCAAGAGCCGATGAAGGACGTAGGAGCCTGCGATAAGCCCTGGGGAGTTGGCAACCGAGCTGTGATCCGGGGGTGTCCGAATGGGGAAACCCAGCTGGAGTCATGTCCAGTTACCCACATCTGAACACATAGGGTGTGTGGAGGGAACGTCGGGAAGTGAAACATCTCAGTACCGACAGGAAGAGAAAACAAAAGTGATTCCGAGAGTAGTGGCGAGCGAAATCGGATGAGGCCAAACCATAGGTGTGTGATACCCGGCAGGGGTTGCAGGTATGGGGTTGTGGGGTTGTTCGATCACATCTGCCGGTGTGGTGCAGAGTAAGAAACTTGTGGTTGAAGTCGAAGTCCATTGGAAAGTGGTGCCGTAGCGGGTGATAGCCCCGTAGACGTATGAGAAGCTCTGGAGCAGTACCCCAAGTAACACGGAACCCCTGAAATTCCGTGTGAATCTGGCGGGACCACCCGTTAAGCCTAAATACTCCTTGATGACCGATAGCGGACAAGTACCGTGAGGGAAAGGTGAAAAGTACCCCTGGCGGGGAGTGAAATAGTACCTGAAACCGTGTGCCTACAATCCGTCGGAGCGAGCATTCGTGCTTGTGACGGCGTGCCTTTTGAAGAATGAGCCTGCGAGTTTGCGGTGTGTTGCGAGGTTAACCCGTGTGGGGAAGCCGTAGCGAAAGCGAGTCCGAATAGGGCGTTTCAGTAGCGCGCTCAAGACCCGAAGCGAAGTGATCTATCCATGGGCAGGTTGAAGCGTCGGTAAGACGACGTGGAGGACCGAACCCACTTAGGTTGAAAACTGAGGGGATGACCTGTGGATAGGGGTGAAAGGCCAATCAAACTTCGTGATAGCTGGTTCTCCCCGAAATGCATTTAGGTGCAGCGTTGCGTGTTTCTTGCCGGAGGTAGAGCACTGGATAGCTAATGGGCCCGACCAGGTTACTGACGTTAGCCAAACTCCGAATGCCGGTAAGTGAGAGCGCAGCAGTGAGACAGTGGGGGATAAGCTCCATTGTCGAGAGGGAAACAGCCCAGACCATCAGCTAAGGCCCCTAAGCGGTGACTAAGTGGAAAAGGATGTGGAGTCGCAGTGACAACCAGGAGGTTGGCTTGGAAGCAGCCACCCTTGAAAGAGTGCGTAATAGCTCACTGGTCAAGTGATTCCGCGCCGACAATGTAGCGGGGCTCAAGTCATCCGCCGAAGCTATGGCATTCACACAATAGCTAAGCCGCCCTTGAGGTTGGTTCAGGTGTGTGGATGGGTAGGGGAGCGTCGTGTGGGCAGTGAAGCGCCGGAGTGATCCAGGTGTGGAGGCCACACGAGTGAGAATGCAGGCATGAGTAGCGAATGAAGAGCGAGAAACTCTTCCGCCGAATGATCAAGGGTTCCAGGGTCAAGCTAATCTGCCCTGGGTAAGTCGGGACCTAAGGCGAGGCCGACAGGCGTAGTCGATGGACAACGGGTTGATATTCCCGTACCGGCAAAGTAGCGCCCATGATGAACCTGGTGATGCTAACCATCCGAAACCCATGTGATCGGACCCTTCGGGGCGAGACGTGTGGGCGGAGCGTGGGACCCGAACTGGTAGTAGTCAAGCGATGGGGTGACGCAGGAAGGTAGCCCAGCCGTGGCGATGGTTGTCCACGGGTAAGCATGTAGGACGAGTCCCAGGTAAATCCGGGCCTCTCACTTTGATGTGGAGTCTGAGATGTGACACGGAGCCGTATGGTGAAGTGGGTGATCCTATGCTGTCGAGAAAAACCTCTAGCGAGCTATGCGCCGCCCGTACCCCAAACCGACTCAGGTGATCAGGTAGAGAATACTAAGGCGATCGAGAGAACCATGGTTAAGGAACTCGGCAAAATGCCCCCGTAACTTCGGGAGAAGGGGGGCCCGGATCGTGTACCCACTTGCTGGGGAAGCGTGAAGGGCCGCAGAGACCAGGCCCAAGCGACTGTTTACTAAAAACACAGGTCCGTGCGAAGTTGTAAGACGATGTATACGGACTGACTCCTGCCCGGTGCTGGAAGGTTAAGAGGACCTGTTAGACGCAAGTCGAAGCGGAGAATTTAAGCCCCAGTAAACGGCGGTGGTAACTATAACCATCCTAAGGTAGCGAAATTCCTTGTCGGGTAAGTTCCGACCTGCACGAATGGAGTAACGACTTGGGCGCTGTCTCAACCATGGACTCGGCGAAATTGCACTACGAGTAAAGATGCTCGTTACGCGCGGCAGGACGGAAAGACCCCGGGACCTTTACTATAGTTTGGTATTGGTGTTTGGTACTGCTTGTGTAGGATAGGTGGGAGACTGTGAAGCTCAGACGCCAGTTTGGGTGGAGTCAACGTTGAAATACCACTCTAGTAGTATTAGATGTCTAACCTAGGTCCGTAATCCGGATCAGGGACAGTGCCTGATGGGTAGTTTAACTGGGGCGGTTGCCTCCTAAAAAGTAACGGAGGCGCTCAAAGGTTCCCTCAGCCTGGTTGGCAATCAGGTGTTGAGTGTAAGTGCACAAGGGAGCTTGACTGTGAGACAGACATGTCGAGCAGGGACGAAAGTCGGAACTAGTGATCCGGCGCCAGCAGGTGGAAGCGGCGTCGCTCAACGGATAAAAGGTACCCCGGGGATAACAGGCTGATCTTCCCCAAGAGTCCATATCGACGGGATGGTTTGGCACCTCGATGTCGGCTCGTCGCATCCTGGGGCTGGAGTAGGTCCCAAGGGTTGGGCTGTTCGCCCATTAAAGCGGCACGCGAGCTGGGTTTAGAACGTCGTGAGACAGTTCGGTCCCTATCCGCCGCGCGCGCAGGAAACTTGAGAAAGGCTGTCCCTAGTACGAGAGGACCGGGATGGACGAACCTCTGGTGTGCCAGTTGTCCCGCCAGGGGCACGGCTGGTTGGCTACGTTCGGAAGTGATAACCGCTGAATGCATCTAAGCGGGAAGCACGTTTCAAGATGAGGTTTCCCACCAGGTTAACTGGGTAAGGCCCCCCACAGAACATGGGGTTGATAGGCCGGAGGTGTACAGCAGCAATGCCCAGCCGACCGGTACTAATAGGCCGAGGGCTTGTCCCAACACCGTACAAAACCAATCACCACCAACCCGCAAGGGTTGTACGGAAAAACACAGACAAGACCTGCGCTACAAAGCACCAACCACACATTGTGTGTTTGCCCGCGTCCACATGCAGTTCCCAACCAACACACCCACCCCGCACGCGGGGTCAGGGCGGTACAGGTTGAAGGAACCCAACAACTGAACAGATGCATCATCAAAGCTTGGAACACCCCCAACAAACCCCCACAACACGGGGGGATGTGTATGGGTGTGTGTGTTCCGCCAGAGTTACGGCGGCCATAGCGAAAGGGAAACACCCGGTCCCATACCGAACCCGGAAGTTAAGCCTTTCAGCGCCGATGGTACTGCAACCGAGAGGCTGTGGGAGAGTAGGACGCCGCCGGACATACATTGTGGAAGAGGGGTCACCTTTGGGTGGCCCCTCTTCTGCATTTCCTGGGAATGCAGCGATGACTGGTTGATCGTGCGGACGGGTCGCAACTTGTGCACAGGCCATGCTTTGCTGGCTTCGTCCACAGACGCGAACGTGTTCCGTCCCGCGCTGTCGGAGCCCCCGGGCAGCCTCCTGCGTGGAGGTGATGTGCAATGTCTGCACAGACAGAAGTGGAACTGGTCAACAGCGTGCGTCTGGTGGGCCGGATCAGCGCCGCTCCGGAGGAGAAGATCCTGCCGAGCGGGAGCACGATCGCGAACTTCCGGGTCGTGATCGATCGCCCACCCGGCCACGAGTCGGAGCAACGGGTCGATGCGCTCGACTGCACGGCGTGGACGTCGCGGGTGCGGCGATCCACGAGGTCCTGGCGCAAGGGCGACGTGGTCGAGGTCGAAGGTGCGATGCGACGGCGCTTCTTCGCCACGGTGACCGGACGCGCGTCCAGGGTGGAGGTCGAGGTCAGCGCGGCGCGGATGATTCGTCGTGCACCGAGCGCATGAGCACGCCCAGGCTCGGCTTCGGCTGGAACGACGTGGCCTTCTCCGGCAACAAGCCGCCCCGGTTCACGAGATCCCGCACCGCGGCGAAGTCGGGTGCCGGCAGCAGCACGGCCACGGTGCGGCGCTTCGCCCGGCTCAGCGCGTCCTCGGCGGCGTGATGGAACGCAATCGAGGACGGTGCCTCCGCCAGCGAAGGGATGAGCGCTGTCTGGAGCCACTCCACGAGCTCGATCCCGGCACCGCTCGGCGGCGTCACCACGGCCCACTGCTCGGAGTCCGTGAGGACCAGGGTGTCGGGCGCGAGGTCGGCCAGGGCCTCGTCCCGGGCGCCCGGGTGCACGGACCCGCCAGCCGCGATGGCGGCGGCGGTCACGTCGGCGACGGTGACGCCCGTGAGTGTCCGATGGATCGCGCCGAGGAACAGGGAGTGTCGGTCTGGTCCACGAGCATGGCCAGCCCTCGGTCCAGGCCGTGCCGGGGTGTGCCTCCTGCAGCTGCAGGTAGGCGGCGTACCGGTGATGTCCGTCGGCGATCAGCGCGGCGCCGTCATGGAGCGAGGCGTTGATCGCGGAGATCTCGGCCGGGTCCGTGATGGCCCAGATGCGCTGCTTCTGTTCGGTCCGATCGAGGTACTCGACGTCCGGTGTGCGAGTCGCGACGGTGTGGAGCAGGGCCCGCACGTCGGCAGGACCCTGGTGGACCAGCAGGATGGGAGCCGGGTTCATCCCCATCTCGTACATCCGCGAGGCCAGTTCGTCGACCTGCGCGGGATGGATGCCCTCGTGGGGCCACACGGCCCGGTCGTCGAGGCCGGCTGCGCGGCGGTCGATGGCCAGTGCACCGACGAGGCCGCGGATCGTGAGTCCGCCCGCGGTGTACTCATGCAGGAAGAGTGCGGGATCGACTGTGCGGGTCACTCGACCGGCCGCTTCCCACTCGAGGAGGCGCTCTGCGACAGCGCGATAGGGTCGCGCGAATGCTCGTGCCGAGGCCGGGTCACCGACGCGACTGGGCGCCAGGAGCAGGGCCCGGAAGGGTTCGAGTCGCGAGGGGCTTCGCCACGTACGGAGGCGTGATCACTGCCGCGAAGTCCATCAAAGCATCGTAGGGGCCACCTACTAGTGGCCGACGGGAGGGTGAACGTGCTGAAGGCGTCCGAGGTGCCATTGCTCGAGAGCTATGACCTCACGATGTTCGACCTCGACGGGGTCGTCTACGTCAGTGGCCGGGCGATCGACGGGGTCGCCGAGCGTCTGCAGCGAGTCCGCGATGCCGGCGTACACCTCGCCTTCGTCACCAACAACGCCTCGCGGACCCCTGAGAAGGTCGCCGCCAACCTGACCAAGCTGGGAGTGGCGGCCACTGCGGCGGATGTCGTGACGTCGGCGCAGGCGGCGGCCAGGGTGATCAAGGACCGGTTCGGGCCGGGCGCCCGCGTGCTCCTGCTCGGCGGGGCGGGCCTCGAGGCCGCATTGGCGGCCGAGGGGCTGGAAGTGACGCAGGAGCCGAGCGAGGCTGCGGCGATCGTGAGTGGGTACGGGCCGGACGTGCTGTGGAAGGACATCATGCGTGCGGCCACCCTGATCAGGGACGGGCTGCCGTATGTCGCAAGCAACACCGACCTGACGATCCCGACCGACTACGGCCTTGCGCCCGGTCACGGCGTGCTGGTGCGGACCCTGTCGGAGTTCGCCGGCGTCGAGCCGATCGTGGCCGGCAAGCCCGCGCGGCCGCTGATGGACGAGACCATCCGGCGGGTCGGTGGTGACCGGCCCCTGATGGTGGGAGACCGCCTCGACACCGACATCGAAGGCGCGCACGCGGTCGACGTCGACTCGTTGCTGGTGATGACCGGAGTCACTCACCTCGCCGAGCTCGTGGCCGCCACGGAGCAGCTGCGCCCGAGCTACATCTCTCCCGACCTCGAGGGGCTCTTCGAGCCGCACCCGGTGCCGGAGCAGCACGAGCAGGGAGCGCAGCTGGGCGGTTGGCAGGCGAACGTCGAGCAGGGTGTGCTCGACGTCCGGGGCGACGGGAGCCCCGCCGACTGGTGGCGCGTCGTCGCCGTCGCCAGCTGGGCAGCGCTGGACGCCACGGGCTCGGTGGTCGACGCGACGGGTCTGCGGCCACCGGTCACGTCCGACCGGGTCGAGCGAAGGTAGCCTCGCGCCCATGAGTGAGTACGACGAGCAGCCCGACCTTGCGCCGGATCAGCCCGACGCCGAGCAGGCTGTTGCCGACGAGTTCGTGGACGACCCGGCGACGGCCGGCGGCTCGGCGGGCGACGGCTGGGAGGCGCCCGCTACGGGCGTGGCGGCTGTGGACGACGTGCTCGCCTCGGTGCAGGGACTCGACGGCCGCCCCGTGGAGGAACACGTTGCCGTCTTCGAGCAGGCGCACGACCGGCTGCGGCGCGCCCTCGATCCCGGGCACGGCTGAGCGGTGCCGCCTCGTCGTCTTCGGCTCGATGCCGAGCTCGTTCGCCGTGGGTTGGCGCGATCACGGGAACACGCCAGTGAGCTGATCGCCGACGGCCGGGTCAAGGTCTCGGGCGCAGTGGCGACCAAGCCCGCCACCGGCATCACGACCGACGTGGCGATCGTGGTGCGGGAGGACCCCGATCGGGAGGAGTACGTCTCGCGCGGCGGGCACAAGCTCGCCGGTGCCTTGGGTGTCTTCGCCTCCGAAGGCGTGATCGTGGCCGGCAAGCGCTGCCTCGACGCCGGCGCCTCGACCGGCGGTTTCACCGATGTGCTGCTGCGAGCCGGTGCGCGGGAGGTGGTCGCGGTGGACGTCGGCTACGGACAGCTCGCCTGGTCGCTGCAGAGCGACGACCGGGTGATCGTGCATGACCGGACCAACATCCGAGAGCTGACGCCGGAGATCGTCGGTGACCCGGTCGACCTGGTGGTCGGTGACCTGTCGTTCATCTCCCTCGAGCTCGTCCTCGACGCCCTGCTGTCGGTCACGGCACCCGACGGTGAGCTGGCGCTGATGGTCAAGCCGCAGTTCGAGGTGGGCAAGGACCGCGTCGGCAAGGGTGGCGTCGTGCGCAGCCTGGAGCTGCGGGCCGACGCCGTGACGCACATCGCCGACGAGGCTGCTCGGCGAGGGTGGGGCGCGGTGGCTGTGACGACCAGCCCGCTGCCGGGTCCTTCGGGCAATGTCGAGTTCTTCCTGCTGCTGCGACGCGGGCCGGCCACCATCGTGGCCGACGACGTGCGCGCCGAGGTCGAGCGCAGCGCCTCGTGGGGCGCGGCGGGTGAGAAGGTGGACCCGTGACCGAGACGCCGACCCACACCCAGCGGCGGGTGCTGCTGTTGGCCCACACCGGGCGCGCAGAGGCCCGCGAGGTCGCCCGAGAGTGTGCTCGAGCCCTGAGCGAGCACGGCATCGGGGTGTGCCTGCTGCCCACCGAGGCGAAGGACCTCGAGCTGGAGTCGACGTCGGCCGACATCGCCTTCGCGGACCCCTCCGCTGGCCGGATCGAGACCATCGGACCGAACGACCGCCCCGGTGCGGGCTGCGAGCTTGCCCTGGTCATCGGCGGTGACGGGTCCATCCTGCGCGCGGCGGAGCTCACGCACGAGAGTGGGACCCCGTTGCTGGGCATCAACCTGGGCCACGTGGGATTCCTGGCCGAGGCCGAGCTGGACGACCTGGCAATGACGATCGAGGCGATCGTCCAGCGTCGCTACGTCACCGAGGATCGGCTGACGATCGACGTCACGGTGCACCAGGACAAGGAGGTCGTCTACTCGACCTTCGCGCTCAACGAGGCCAGTGTCGAGAAGGCGGCCCGCGAGCGGATGCTCGAGGTCGTCGTCGAGATCGACGGCCGGCCGCTGTCGCGCTGGGGATGCGACGGCGTGGTGTGCGCGACCCCGACCGGCTCGACCGCCTACAACTTCAGCGCCGGCGGGCCCGTCGTGTGGCCCGGTGTCGAGGCACTCCTGATGGTGCCGATCAGTGCGCACGCGCTCTTCGCCCGACCCATGGTCGTGGCGCCCACCAGTGTCCTGGCCGTCGAGGTGCTGGCCAACACCGAGGGCTCCGGCGTGCTGTGGTGCGACGGTCGCCGGACGGTCGACCTGCCGCCGGGAGCGCGGATCGAGGTACGCCGCGGTGCCCGGCCGGTGCGGCTGGTGCGCCTGCACCAGGCGCCCTTCACCGACCGACTCGTCGCCAAGTTCGACCTGCCCGTGGAGGGCTGGCGCGGCGCCTCGGAGCGACGGCGCCGCGAGGAGGGGCTTCCCGATGCTTGAGGAGATCCGCATCCGGTCGCTGGGCGTCATCGAGTCCTCGACCCTGGAGCTCGGTCCCGGCCTGACGGTGATCACCGGTGAGACCGGTGCCGGCAAGACGATGGTCGTCACCGCGCTCGGGCTGCTGTTGGGCGGTCGCGCCGACCCCGGGGCCGTGCGTACCGGCGCCAAGAACGCGCGGGTCGAAGGCGTGATCGGTGTCAACGACCTGCCCGACGTGGTCGCCGCGGTCGAGGAGGCCGGGGGCGAGGTCGAGGACGGCCGGGTCGTGCTGGCGCGCAACATCGCGGCCGAGGGCCGCTCGCGTGCCTGGGTCGGCGGCGCCGCGGTGCCGGTGTCAGCGCTGGCCAGCGTGGCGGAGCCGCTGGTCGCCGTACACGGCCAGTCCGACCAGCATCGGTTGCTCAAGCAGAGTGCCCAGCGAGATGCCCTGGACCGGTTCGGCGGACCGAGCCTGGCCAAGGCAGCCACGGCCTACACAGACCTGTACTCACGACTCGCCGAGGTCGAGCGCGAGCTCCACACGGTCGTGCTCAGCGCCCTCGAGCGCGCCCGTGAGGCCGACCAGCTCCGCTTCGGCCTCACCGAGATCGAGGCAGTCTCTCCCGAGTCGGGCGAGGACACGGCCCTGGCCGCGGAGGAGGGGAGGCTCGGCTTCGCCGACACCCTGCGCACCGCGGCCGAGCAGGCCCGCGAGGCGTTGAGCAGCGAGCAGGGGACCCCGGATGCCCTGGCGACGACCTCGGCCGCCCGCACCCAGCTCGAAGGCGTCCGCGAGCACGACCCGCAGGCAGGCGAGCTCGCCGACCGGTTGGCCGAGGTGACCTACCTGCTGTCCGACGTCGCGGCCGACGTTGCGTCCTACGCCGCACGGCTCGACACCGACCCGGCACGCCTCGCCGCGGTCAGTGAGCGACGGGCGGCGCTGACGTCGCTGACGAGGAAGTACGGCGAGAGCATCGACGAGGTCCTCGCCTGGGCCGAGGCCGGGGCCCGCCGGTTGCTCGACCTCGACTCGACCGACGAGCAGATCGACCAGCTCAAGGCGGAGCAGACGAGCCTGCGTGAACAGCTCGATGTCGCGGCGGGCAAGCTCACCGCGGCGCGTCAGAAAGCGGCCAGCCGACTCGGGACTGTCGTCACCGGCGAGCTCGCGCTGCTCGCGATGCCGCACGCCAAGGTCACGGTCGACGTACGCGCCCAGGAGGTCGAGCGCGGCGAGAGCCTCACGGCCGGCGTGCTCCAGGTCGGCCGCCGCTGGCTGCGTGCCACCGCCAGCGGCGTCGACGAGATCGAGCTCATGCTGGCCGCCAACACCGGGGCCGACGCGCGGCCGCTGCACAAGGGCGCATCCGGCGGTGAGCTCTCGCGAGTCATGCTGGCTGTTGAGGTCGCACTCGCCGAGACCAGCCCCGTGCCGATCTTCGTGTTCGACGAGGTGGATGCCGGAGTCGGAGGCAAGGCCGCCATCGAGGTCGGCCGGCGGCTGGCTCAGCTCGCCCGGGACGCCCAGGTGCTGGTCGTGACCCACCTGCCCCAGGTGGCGGCCTTCGCCGATCGCCATGTCGTGGTGCACAAGTCCAGCGACGGCACCGTCACGACGTCGGGGCTGACCGTGCTCGATGACGGCGAACGCGAGCGGGAGCTGTCCCGCATGCTCGCCGGGCTCGAGGAGTCCGACACCGCACTGGCGCACGCCCGCGAGCTGATGGAGACGGCCGCACCCGCGTCGCCTGTCCCGGCCGCCCTGGTGTCCACGGTCACGACGCGCCCACGGGCGTGGGTGCCGTGTTCGGCGCATGACGGCTGACACCATGGCTCGGTCATGAAGATCTCCGGTCACCAGCTCACCCGACAGCGCACGCTCGCGATGCCAGGCATCACGGGCGTGGCCCGCGTCGATCGCCGTACGTCGCACCTGATCGCCCGGCTGCGGCCCGGGGACATCGCGATCGTCGACCACCAGGACATGGACCGGGCCACCGCGCAGGCCCTGGTGGATGCGGATGTCGCGGCCGTGCTCAACGCTGCTCCGATGATCTCCGGCCGCTATCCCAACCTCGGACCCGACGTGCTGATCCAGGCGGGGATCCCGGTCTTCGACACGTTCGGCGGCGAGATCATCGGTCGAGTCAAGGACGGCACCCGCCTGCGGGTGCACGACGGCGAGGTCTTCGACGGCGACGACAGCCTCGCCGTGGGTCGCGCGTCGACGCCGAGGTCGTCCGTCGGCGAGCTGGAGTCGGCCCGTACCGGCCTGCACTCCCAGCTCGAGAGCTTCACGCACAACAGCACCGAGTTCCTGCGGCGTGAGCAGGACCTCCTGCTGCACGGCAGGGGAGTGCCGCGCACAGCCACCGACCTGGCCGGTCGGCCGGTCGTGGTCGTGGTGCGTGGTCACGACTGGGAGGCCGAGCTCGCGGGGATCAAGCCCTACATCCGCGAGCAGGAGCCGGTCCTGATCGGCGTCGATGCGGGCGCCGACGCCCTCGGGCGGCCGGCTACAGGCCGCACATCGTCGTCGCCAACGTCTCCGACGACGAGCTGCCGTCGGTCGGGTGCTGAAGAAGGCCAAGGACGTCATCGTGCTCGTCGAACGTGGCGCGCCGCCGGCGTCGACCGAGCGCTTCGAGCGCATCGGCGTGCGCCCGCTGCGGTTCGAGACGGCGCGCCACCACCGAGGACGCGGCGCTGATCCTCGCGGACGCCGGGCAGGCCAGCCTGATCGTCGGGGTGGGCATGCACGCCACGCTCGACGAGTTCCTCGACCGGCAGCGCACGGGACTCGCCAGCACCTACCTGACCCGGCTCAAGGTCGGCCCCGGCTCGTCGACGCGGCCGCGGTTCCCCGGCTGTACGACGGCCAGGTGCGACCTCGGCACCTGCTGGCCGTCACCGTCGCCGGCCTCGCTCGCCCTCGCGGCCGCCATCGGCGTCACCCCGGTCGGCCAGGAGTGGGCGGACGCCGCCACCCCGGCCGTCACCGACGCCGTGACCACCCTCATCGATCGTGTGCAAGGACTGTTCTGAGTGATCACCTTCCGGCATTTCCTGACCAGCCTCGTGGCGGTCTTCCTCGCGCTGGCCGTGGGCATCGTCCTCGGCGGCGGTCCGCTGTCCGACGTCGACGCGATCCCGACCCCGCGCCGGCCGCAGCCACCGATGAAGCGGCGGCCGACCCGGCCGGGGTGTACGCCGCCGGCTTCGCCGCCGCCGTTGGCCCGCGCTCACCAGCGCCAAGCTCGCCGAGCGCGGCGTCGCAGTCGTGACCGCCCCGGGGGTCGACGAGGAGACGCTGACCGCGCTGGCCGGCAGGTGACGGCCGCCGGCGGCGCGATCACCGGCCGCTACTCGCTGGCCGACTCGATGGTCGCGCCCGAGCAGAAGTCGCTGGTCGACACGCTGGGCAGCCAGCTGATGACGCAGCAGGGCAAGGGCGATCGCGGCCGACGCGACGACGTACGACCGGATCGGCCAGCTGCTGGGCGTCGCGATCGCACCACGCACACCCGAGGGCGATGCGCCGAGCGGCAAGCAGCCCGCGATCGTCGACAGCCTGATCGGAGCCGACCTGCTCGCCTTCGAGGGCACCGTGCCCGCAAGGCGCCGTTGGTGCTGCTCGTGCTCGGTGGCGAGCCGCCGCCGAGGGCGGCGACTCGATCACCGCCGGCATCGCCGCGGGGCTGTCGCGCGCCGCGACCGGCGTGGTCGTGGCTGGCACCCTTGCCGACGGCGGCGAGGGCCAGATCGGTCGGCTGCGCGCGGAGCCGGTCTCGGCCGAGGTCGCCACCGTCGACGGCATCGACACCGCCGCCGGTCGGGTGGCCACCGTGCTCGCCCTGACTCGCGCACTGAGCATCAAGGGCGGCGCCTTCGGTGCGTCGGGTGCCGACGGACCCGCTCCCACTGGGGTAGGCTCGAACCCCGTGAAGAACCCGACGCCGACCAAGCACGTATTCGTCACCGGAGGCGTCGCCTCCTCCCTCGGCAAGGGGCTCACGGCCTCAAGCCTGGGCAGCCTGCTGAAGGCGCGCGGACTGCGCGTGACGATGCAGAAGCTGGACCCCTACCTCAACGTGGATCCCGGCACGATGAACCCGTTCCAGCACGGCGAGGTCTTCGTCACCAACGACGGCGCCGAGACCGACCTGGACATCGGTCACTACGAGCGGTTCCTCGACACCGACCTCAACCAGATCGCCAACGTGACGACCGGTCAGGTCTACTCGACGGTGATCGCCAAGGAGCGCCGCGGCGACTACCTCGGTGACACGGTGCAGGTCATCCCGCACATCACCAACGAGATCAAGGACCGCATCCTCGCGATGGGCGGGCCGGAGATCGATGTCGTGATCACCGAGGTCGGTGGCACCGTCGGCGACATCGAGTCCCTCCCGTTCCTCGAGGCCGCGCGCCAGACGCGGCACGAGATCGGTCGCGACAACTGCTTCTTCATCCACGTCTCGCTGGTGCCCTACATCGGGCCGTCCGGTGAGCTGAAGACCAAGCCGACCCAGCACTCCGTGGCGGCGCTGCGCTCCATCGGTATCCAGCCCGACGCGATCGTGTGCCGCGCCGACCGCGACCTGCCCGAGGGCATCAAGCGCAAGATCGCCCTGATGTGCGACGTCGACGACGAGGCCGTGGTCACCTGCGCCGACGCGCCGTCGATCTACGACATCCCCAAGGTGCTGCACCGCGAGGGGCTCGATGCCTACGTCGTACGCCGCCTGGACCTGCCGTTCCGCGACGTCGACTGGACCGTCTGGGACGACCTTCTCCGCCGGGTGCACCACCCGCAGGAGGACGTCACCGTCGCGCTCGTCGGCAAGTACATCGACCTGCCCGACGCCTACCTGTCCGTCGCCGAGGCGCTGCGCGCCGGCGGCTTCGCGCACGAGGCGAAGGTGCACCTGCGCTGGATCGCCTCCGACGAGTGCGAGACCCCGGCGGGTGCCGCCAAGCACCTCCACGACGTCGATGCGGTCTGGTCCCGGGCGGCTTCGGGATCCGCGGCATCGAGGGCAAGCTCGGCGCGCTGACCTACGCTCGGACGAACGGCATCCCCACGCTCGGCCTGTGCCTCGGGCTGCAGTGCATGGTCATCGAGTACTCCCGCAACGTCGCCGGCCTCGGGAAGGCCGGCTCGACCGAGTTCGAGCCGGACGCCTCGGGCCCGGTCATCTCCACGATCGAGGAGCAGAAGAAGTTCGTCGAGGGCGCGGGCGACCTCGGTGGCACCATGCGGCTCGGGCTGCAGCCGGCCGAGCTGCCGCCGGGCAGCGTCGTGGCGAAGGCGTACGGCGTCGACCGGGTCGAGGAGCGTCACCGCCACCGCTACGAGTTCAACGACGTCTACCGCGGCCAGCTCGAGGCGGCCGGCCTGGTCTTCTCCGGGGTCAACCCGGACCTCGGCCTGGTGGAGTTCGTCGAGCTGCCGGCCGACGTCCACCCCTACTACGTCTCCACGCAGGCGCACCCCGAGCTGAAGTCACGCCCGACCCGGCCGCACCCGCTGTTCGCCGGACTGATCGGTGCCGCCATCGACCGGCAGCGCGAGCTCCGGATCCCGATCGACGAGCCGGCCTGCGCCGGGTCGACGCCGAGGACGAGAGCAACTAGCGCCGAGCTCGGCGGGTGGTTAGCGCCGACTCGGCGGGTGGTTAGCGCCGACTCGGCTGGTGGTTGGCGCCGACTCGGCGGGTGGTCAGAGTTCGCGGGCCCGGTGCAGTCGGCCGAGCACGAACGACTGCGCGCGCAGCTGGTTGCGGGCGTACAGGCTGATCGTCTCGTCCTCGGTGGCCGCCTGCGCGGCGGACAGGAACGACGCGTCGCCCACGGCGTGCGGGTACATCGCCCGGATACGACACCCTGGTTGAGCATGCCGCCCTTGAGGTTGGGCAGCTCCTCCAGGTAGCGGTGCGTGTACGGCGCCAGCAGCTCGGACTGCTGCGGTCGCCAGAAGATCGAGCCGAGCTCGAGGGTCTCGCGACTGGCGGGGACGGTGTAGTCGACGAAGAAGGCACGCCACACGGCCTCCTTGGACTCCTCGTCGGGGCTGGCGGCGAGCACCTTCAGGCGCTTGAGCCCCGCGTCCGGATCCGCGTCCCGCTCGAGCAGCCTGGCCACGGCGTCGTCGTCGCAGCTGACCGAGCTCGCCGCGGCGGATCGGCATCCGCCATGCGAGGTCGGTGTCCGCCGAGTCAGCAGCGGCCTCCTCCAGCACCGCCCAGTGCTCGTCGGTGGTGGCGCTCGCCGCCAGCGTGCGCAGCGCCGGCTGGCGATTGACCGGGTCGCCCGCGAGCACGGCCGCGGCATCGGCCAGCGACGAGCGCAGTGCCGCGGACTCCGTGGGCCTGGCCCAGCGGTCGGCCACGTGGTTGCCGACCGAGAGGAACGGCTCGACCAGCGCGGGGTTGCTCTCTGTGTGCAGCGCGCGGCTGATGGCGATGGCACCCGCCCGGGGCGCCAGCTCGCCCAGCAGCAGGAGCTGGGTGATCGTGCCCAGGACCAGGGCTCGGGACAGCGCCTCGGGGAAGTCGCCGAGGTGGTCGAGCATCAGCTCGAGCGACGCGGCGTCGGGCCGGACCGCCGCGAACGTGAGGTCGCCGGCGTTCAGGAGTCGCAGGTCACCGACCGGGAGCTCGACCTCGGTGGACGTGCCGGTCAGCTCGGTCGAGACGGCCTCGAGCTGGCGCAGCGTGTCGCCGTCGACCGAGTAGGACGCGATGTCGATGCGGTGTGGTCGCGGCGCCTCGTCGTCGGGAGACTCGGCGCGCACGCGTCGAGCCGTCGAGTGCGAGGACGTCGGTGCCGGAACGGTCCAGCCACGCAGCAGTCCAGTCCGACAGGTCGCGACCGGCGGCTGCGGCGTACGCCGACATCAGGTCGTCGAGGACGGTGTTGCCGAAGGCGTGGTCACGGAAGTAGGCGCGCAGGCCCTCGACGAAGGCGTCCTCGCCGATGTAGGCCATCAGCTGGTGCAGCACGCTCTGGCCCTTGATGTAGGTGATCGCGTCGAAGTTGGCCATGGCGCTGTTGACGTCGACCACCTCGCCGCGGATCGGGTGCTGCGCCGGGCCCATGTCCATCTCGTAGGCCTGCCGCTTGGCGAGCGCGAGGAAGCTGGCCCACTGGTCGGTGAACTCCGTCGCCTGGGCCATCGCCCAGTTGGACGCCCAGGAGGCGAACGCCTCGTTCAACCACAGGTCGTCCCACCACTGCATGGTCACCAGGTCGCCGAACCACATGTGGGCCATCTCGTGCAGCACGAACTCGGCGCGGACGGCTGCGCTGGTTGTGCGACGGGGGAGTGCGGAACAGCTGCGAGTCGCCGTACGTCACGCAACCCCAGTTCTCCATCGCGCCGCCCAGGTTGGGCACGAAGACCTGGTCGTAGCGCGCCTGCGGGAACGGGATGCCGAACTTGTCGCCGAAGAACGCCAGCCCCTGACGAGTCAGGGTCACCAGCTCCTCCACGTCGCGCTCGAGGTGCTTGACCAGGGACTGGCGACAGAAGAACCCGAGGTCGTAGCCGTCGTGCTGCCGGCGGATCTCGTGGAACGGGCCGGCATTGACGACCACGACGTACGTCGACAGGCGCGGCGTGTCCGGGAAGCGCCAGAGCCTCGCGTCGGACTGCTCGGCGTCCTCGACGGTGTCCGGCCCCGAGTTGGACGTGACCGTCCACGTCGCCGGCGCCAGCACGGTGAACTTGTGGGGGGCCTTGAGGTCGGGCTGGTCGAAGCAGGCCCACAGCCGGCGGGCCTCGTCGGTCTCCAGGCTCGTCCAGACGTAGACGAGCTTGTCGGTCGGGTCGACGGTGCGCAGGATGCCTTCGCCGCTGGCCGTGTTGGTGGTCCACGCCTCGACCACCAGCACGTTGTCCGCGGCCAGGTCGGGCAGTGGCAGCCGACCACCGACAGCGGTGCCCGGATCGAGGTCCGTGCCGTTGAGCGTCGCCTTCGAGATGTCGGCCGCGCAGTCGACGAAGGTCGAGGCACCTGGCTCAGCGCAGGTGAACGTGATCGTGCTGACCGAGGTGAACAGCTCTCCTTCGAGCAGGCCGGTCATGTCGACGGCGATGTCGTAGCGCTCCACCTCGAGCAGGCGGGACCGCTCTGCGGCTTCGGTCTGGGTCAGGCTCAGCAACGTCATGAGGGTGACCGTACTCACACCTTTGCCGACCGCTAAATTCGAGGCCATGGACAACGAAGCGCTCGCCGACCGACCCGCGGCGTGGCCCGTGGTCCGTTCCCGCGACCTGCACCGGGACGCCTGGATCGTGGCGCTCCGCGAGGACGTGGTCACCCGACCCGGGCACCCGGAGGACGAGTTCGTCCGCATCTCGCTGGAGCACCCGGGCGCGGTCGTGATCCTGGCCGTGGACGACGAGGAACGCGTGCTCTGCCTGCGGCAGTACCGCCACACCAACCGGAGCGACTTCATCGAGCTGCCGGCCGGGCTGAAGGACGCCGAGGGCGAGCCGGCGGTGGAGACCGCGAAGCGGGAGCTGCGCGAGGAGGCCGAGCTGGCGGCGACGTCGTGGCAGCTGATGCTCAGCACCTTCGCCAGCGCGGGGATCAGCGAGGAGGTGCACGACATCTTCCTCGCTCGAGGGCTGTCCGCGGCGCCTCGGGGCGACTTCGAGATGCTGCACGAGGAGGCCGAGATGGAGGTCTTCTGGGCTCCGGTCTCCGACCTGCTGGACGCGGTGCTCGACGGTCGGGTGCGCCAGGGTCCGCTGGCGCAGGCGGTGCTCGCCTACGACGTACTGAAGCGACGCGGCGCGATCACGTCGATGTGACAGTCCGGCGGCGGTACTGTCGGGCTGCTGTGACGCGCGTGACGACGAGGTGACGCGTGCGGCCCGCTCGAGGAGACATGGTGAAGGTCGGCGTACCCAAGGAAGTCAAGAACCACGAGTACCGGGTGGCGATCACGCCCGCCGGTGTCCACGAGCTCACGGTGCACGGCCATGACGTCGCCGTGGAGGAGGGCGCCGGGCTCGGCTCGTCGATCGCCGACGAGGAGTTCGTCGCCGCCGGCGCGCGCATCCTGCCCAGTGCAGACGACGTGTGGGAGTACGGCGACCTGATCCTCAAGGTCAAGGAGCCGATCGACGAGGAATACCCGCGGATGCGCGCCGGGCAGGTCCTCTTCACCTACCTGCACCTCGCTGCCGACAAGCCGCTGACCGAGGAGCTGATCAAGCGCAAGGTCACCGCCATCGCCTACGAGACCGTGCAGTCGCCCGACGGCTCGCTGCCGCTGCTGCACCCCATGTCCGAGGTCGCCGGCCGGCTCGCACCGCAGGCCGGGGCCTACCACCTGATGCGTGGGGGTGGCGGTCGCGGCGTGCTGCTCGGCGGCGTCTCCGGGGTCTACCACGGCAAGGTCGTCGTGATCGGTGCCGGCGTCTCCGGCATGAACGCCGCCGCCATCGCCCTGGGCATGCACGCAGAGGTGCTGCTGCTGGACAAGGACATCAACAAGCTGCGCGCCGCGGACCGCATCTACCAGGGCCACCTCCAGACCATTGCCTCCAACGCCTACGAGATCGAGCGCGCCTGCCTGGATGCCGACCTCGTGATCGGCGCCGTGCTCGTCCCGGGTGCCAAGGCACCGATGCTGATCTCCAACGACCTGGTGTCGCGGATGAAGCCGGGCTCGGTGCTCGTCGACATCTCGATCGACCAGGGCGGCTGCTTCGAGGACTCGCGGCCGACCACGCACGCCGACCCGACCTACAAGATCCACGAGTCGATCTTCTACTGCGTGGCCAACATGCCCGGCGCGGTGCCCCACACGTCGACGTACGCCCTCACCAACGTGACGCTGCCCTACGCCGTGGCGCTGGCCGACAAGGGTTGGCAGCGGGCCTGCCGGGACGACCACAGCCTCGCGCTCGGTCTGAACACCCATGACGGCAACCTCACCAACGCCCCCGTGGGCGAGGCGGTGGGCATCGAGGCCGTGGGGCTGGATAGCGTCCTGGTGTGACTGACCATGGCTGACGTTGGCGCCCTGACGCGAGCCATCCGCACCTACCTGGACCACCTGGCGGTCGAGCGCGGCCTGGCGGTGAACACCCTGTCGTCCTACCGACGAGACCTGCGGCGGTACGCCGACCACCTCGCCCAGGAGGGCGTCAGCACGCTCGACGAGATCACCGAGGCCATGGTGGCCGGGTTCCTGATGCGACTGCGCGAGGGCGACGCCGACCACCCGCCGCTCAGCTCGACCTCGGCCGCGCGCACCGTGGTGGCCGTGCGGGGCTTCCACAAGTTCGCCGTCGCTGACGGGCTCGCCACCCTCGACCCGGCCAGCGGGGTCAAGCCGCCGACGCCGGCCAAGCGGTTGCCGAAGGCGCTGCCCTTGTCCGATGTCGAGGCGATCCTCGAGGCGGCCGGTGCGCCGGACACCACGCTGGCGCTGCGTGACCGGGCGCTGCTGGAGGTGCTCTACGGCACCGGTGCCCGCATCTCCGAGGCGGTCGGCCTCGACATCGACGACATCGACACGGTGGACGCCACCGTGCTGCTGCGCGGCAAGGGCTCCAAGGAGCGGCTGGTGCCGATCGGCGGCTATGCGCTCGACGCGGTGGCGGCCTACCTCACGCGCGCCCGGCCCGAGATCGTCGCCGCCTCGACGCCCGGGGGAGCGATGTTCCTCAACTCCCGCGGCGGCCGGCTGTCGCGCCAGAGCGCCTGGGCGGTGCTGGTGAAGGCGGCCGAGCGCGCCGGTGTCACACGGGACGTCTCGCCCCACACGCTGCGCCACTCGTTCGCCACCCACCTGCTCGACGGCGGTGCCGACGTCCGCGTCGTCCAGGAGCTCCTCGGGCACGCGTCCGTCACCACGACGCAGGTCTACACCCTGGTCACCGTCGACAACCTGCGCGAGGTCTTCGCCACCGCGCACCCCCGAGCGAGGGACTGACCCCGCGTCAGGCGAGCTTGCCGAGCCACGTGAGCGACGCGCTCTCGAAGCCGTTGAAGCCCAGGGGGCCGCCCGAGGTCTGCGTGACGGTCGCGGTGACGAACTCCCCGACGTTCAGCCGGACGACACAGGTCGCGTTCACGAAGGTCGCGAGGCTGGCGCTGGCTGAATCCTGCCGGTCGAAGCAGGCCGGGTTGCTGTTGGAGCCGTTGATGGCGATCGAGACCGTCCGGACGCCGGTCGCGTTGGCGTTGAACCCGAGGGAGGCGTGGGCCAGGTAGAGACCTGTCACCGGTGCGATGAGCTTCGTCCCCTCGGTCGGGTCGTACATCGTTGCGACGGTCTCGAACTGCTGGCCGGAGCCCCAGTTGACGGTGGTGACGGTGGTATCGGGAATCGAGGCGGCCGAGCCGTTGATCCGCACGGCGGGGACCACACCGAGCTCCGTGGCGGCGACGGCACCTGGCGCGACCGTCGGACCCGGGTAGGTGCCGGTGAGGTCGCCGCTGGCCGGCACGCCGTTGATCGTCGCCGGGTCACCCGGCACGCCCTGGGGGCCTTGCGTCCCTTGCGGTCCAGGGACACCCGGCACTCCTTGCGGACCCTGCGCCCCGGTGGCACCGGGCGTGCCCCCCGGACCCGCAGGGCCCTGCTGACCCTTGAGGCTGTTCCGGGCTGCCTTGCTGAGGTCCTTGGTGTTGATCGAGCCGTCCTTGATCTGCTTGCCGGTGATCTGCTTGACGGCGGCCCTGGCCGTGTCGCTCGCGGCCGCCGGACCGCCGAGCGCGATGAAGAGCGCGAGGAGTCCGATCGAGATGCCGAGCCACTGGCGCTTGAGGGTGTCCACCCATCAACGGTAGTTGGGCCGTGAGCTCGGGCGGTATGGCGAAAGAGGACCGGGCTAGACCGGGCCAATCGGACCGGGTGGAGCCGCGCAACGGGCTATCGGCGGGTGATGGTTGGATCGAGTCATGCGCCGGCTCGATACCCACCTCCCGGAGCAGGCCGGGCCAGACGCTGTCTACGAAGCCGTGACAGCGTGGGCCGAGGCGGAGGGGCTGCCGCTCTATCCCCACCAGGACGAAGCGGTCATCGAGCTGCTCGGGGGCAACCACGTCATCCTCGCGACGCCGACCGGCTCGGGGAAGTCCCTGGTCGCGATCGGCGCCCACGCGGCGGCGCTGGCCCAGGACAAGGTCAGCTTCTACACCGCGCCGATCAAGGCCCTGGTCAGCGAGAAGTTCTTCGCGCTGTGCGAGGTGTTCGGCGCCGACAACGTCGGGATGCTCACCGGCGACGCGGCCGTCAACGCGGACGCCCCGATCATCTGCTGCACCGCGGAGATCCTGGCCAACCTGACGCTCCGCGAGGGCCGCGCCGCGCGACGTGGGGCTGGTCGTGATGGACGAGTTCCACTTCTACGCCGAGCCGGAGCGAGGGTGGGCCTGGCAGGTGCCGCTGCTCGAGCTGCTCGACGCGCAGTTCCTGCTGATGTCCGCGACCCTGGGCGACGTGTCCTTCTTCGCCGAGGACCTCAAGCGCCGTACCGGCCGCGACGTCGCCGTCGTGGACGACGCCGAGCGCCCGGTGCCACTGACGTTCTCCTGGTCGCTCGACCACCTCGGCGAGACGCTCGAGGAGCTGGTGAGCACCAACCAGGCTCCCGTCTATGTCGTGCACTTCACCCAGGCTGCCGCGGTGGAGCACGCCACCGCGCTGCTCAACGCCAAGGCGACCTTCAAGGTCGACAAGGAGGCGATCGCCGAGCCGCATCGGCGGCTTCCGCTTCGGCGCCGGCTTCGGCAAGACGCTCTCCAAGCTGGTGCGCAACGGCATCGGCGTCCACCACGCCGGCATGCTGCCGAAGTACCGCCGTCTCGTCGAGCAGCTCGCCCAGTCGGGGCTGCTCACCGTCATCTGCGGCACCGACACCCTCGGCGTCGGCATCAACGTGCCCATCCGCACGGTCCTGTTCTCCGGGCTCGCGAAGTTCGACGGCAACCGGCAGCGGGTGCTGCGCACGCGCGAGTTCCTGCAGATCGCCGGCCGCGCGGGGCGTGCGGGCTTCGACACGGCGGGGTACGTCGTCGTACAGGCGCCCGAGCACATCATCGACAACGAGCGCGCCAAGGCCAAGGCGGAAGCCAAGAACGCGGCTCCGGGCGCGAACGCCAAGCGCAAGTCCAAGGCACAGCTGAAGAAGCCGCCGGAGGGCACGGTCGTGTGGACCGAGCAGACCTTCGACAAGCTGGTGGCCGGCGTCCCCGAGCAGCTCGTCTCGCGGATGAAGGTCGACAACGCGATGCTGATCAACGTCGCCACCCGTGAGGAGGACGCCTTCGCGGTGATGCGGCGACTGCTCACCGACAACCACGAGGAGCGCCGTCAGCAGCTGCGGCTGTCGCGACGTGCCTTGCGGCTCGCACGCAGCCTGCTGAGGACCGGCGTGTTCACCCGGCTCGACGAGGTCGACGAGTTCGGCCGCCGCTATCTCCTCACCGTCGACCTGCCGGCGGACTTCGCGCTCAACCAGCCGCTGGCCCACTTCGCCCTGGCCGCGCTCGACGTCCTGGACCCTGAATCGGAGACGTACACCCTCGACATCGTGACGGTGATCGAGTCCGTCCTCGAGGCGCCGCGGCAGATCCTGATGGCCCAGCAGTTCGCGGCCCGCGGCGAGGCCGTCCAGGAGATGAAGGCCGATGGCATCGAGTACGAGGAGCGGATGGCGCTGCTCGACGCGATCACGTGGCCGCAGCCGCTCGCCGAGCTGCTGGAGGGGTTGTACGAGATCTACCGGGAGCGGCACCCGTGGCTCCGGGAGGACGCCCTGTCGCCCAAGACCGTCGTACGGATGATGTGGGAACAGGGCATGAGCTTCACCGACTTCGTCGGGCGCTACCAGCTCGCCCGGTCCGAAGGGCTGGTGCTGCGCTATCTCACCGACGCCTATCGCACCCTGCGCCAGACCGTGCCCGAGGCACACCGCACGCCCGAGCTCGACGATCTGATCGAGTGGTTGGGCGAGACGATTCGCCAGACCGACTCGTCGCTGCTCGACGAGTGGGAGGCGCTGAGCGACCCCGAGCACGTGCCCGGCCGGGTCGCGCACCACGAACCCCCTCCGCCACCGCGTCCGATCAGCAAGCAGGGCCGCACGTTCGAGGTGATGGTCCGCAACGCCATGTGGGCGCGCGTGGACCTGGTCTCGCGCGACGACCTCGACGGGCTGATGCGGCTCGAGCGAGCTGCCGCCGAGCGCACCGACCCGCCGCGCACCGTCGGGATGGGCCGGTCGGTGTGGGACGCAGCGATCGAGGACTACTACGCCGAGCACGACACGGTGCTCATCGACGGCGATGCGCGCGGGCCGTCCCTGCTCGTGCTGGGTCCCGAACGCTCCGGTGAGCCCATCGGCGTCGAGGAGGGTACGACCGCGCGGGTGCGCGACGTACGCCAGACCATCCACGATCCCGAAGGCCACCACGACTGGGTCATCGACGCCCTCATCGACTGCGACGCGTCCGACGAGGCCGGCGAGCTGGTGCTCCCGACCGTCGCGATGCATCGCCTGTGACGACCTAGGCTGACCGCGTGCCGGTCCTGCAGCTGCTCCACGACGTCTGCTGGTCCGGCGAGCCGGTGCCCGGTGATCGACCGGCCTCGCTGCTGTCGGCGCTGGCGCTGGCTCCGGGTGGCGTGTCCGACCACCGGCTGGTGGAGGACATCTGGCGGGACGCCCCTCCTGCGAGTCCGCTCAAGGCCCTGCAGGTGCTGGTGTCGCGGGTGCGCTCGATCGTGGGGTACGACGCGGTGACACGCTACGACGGCGGCTACCGCCTCGCGCTGGACCCCGACGACGTCGACCTGTGGCTGGTCCGCAGGCTCGTCCGGGAGGCCGAGTCGGCCCTCGCCGCCGGCGGGTCAGACGCACTGGCTGCCAGCGCGCGGGCCGAGGAGCTGCTCGGCCGCGCGCCCGACGCAGCCCGTGAGACCGGTCCGCGTGCCGAGCTGCTCACGGAGGCGACCCTCCTCACGACCCGCGTTGCTCGGCTCCGCGGACTCGCACTGGCGGCGGCGGGACGGCCCGAGGAGGCACTCGGTTCGCTGACGAGCGCCCACGACGGCGTGCGCGACGACGTCCCGGTGCTGGTGGCGTTGCTGCGGAGCGAGGCGGCGGTCGTCGGCACACCGGCGGCGCTGGCGCGCTATGACGCCTATCGTCTCGAGCTGGCTGATCGGCTGGGGACCGATCCGGCACCGGAGCTCCAGCGGCTGCACCAGGAGCTGCTCGCCGCGGACAGACCGGTGCGCACCGGCCTGCTCTTCGACGGCGACCCGCTCCTCGGGCGCGAGGACGACCTCCAGCGGCTTCGCGCCGCCCTGGCGTCCGGGCGGCTGACGACCATCCTGGGACCTGGCGGGATCGGCAAGACGAGGATCGCCCAGGTGCTGGCGCGCGACTCCACCCTGCCGCGCGTCCACGTCGTGGAGCTCGTCGGCGTCGCGGACGGCGGCGACGTGATAGCGGAGGTCGGCGCCGCACTCGGTGTGCGTGGCTCGGTCGCCGGTCGCCATACCCTCACGCCGGCGCAGCAGGCGGACGTGCGCGGCCGGATGGCCCAGGAGCTCGACGCGAGTCCCACCCTGCTCGTGCTCGACAACTGCGAGCACGTGCTGGAGACGGTGGCCTCGCTCGTCGCCTTCCTGCTGGTGACGACGCGCGACCTGAGCATCCTGACGACGAGCCGGGCGCCGCTGCGCATCGGCGCCGAGCGGGTGGTGCCCCTCAGCCAGCTGGCCGACGACGACTCCGTCGCGTTGTTCGCGCGCCGGGCGCGGGCCGTCCGCCCCGATGCCGATCTGGATCCGGTGACGATGGCGCGCGTCGTCGATCGCCTCGACGGGCTGCCGCTGGCCATCGAGCTGGCGGCGGCGCGCGTCCGCACCATGAGCGTTGCGGAGATCGCGACCCGTCTCGACGACCGCTTCGAGCTGCTGCGCAGCCGTGACCGGGCCGCTCCCGAGCGGCATCGCACCCTGACCGCCGTGATCGGCTGGTCCTGGGACCTGCTGGACGACGAGGCGCAGCGCGCCCTGGCGTGGCTGTCGGTGTTCCACGACGGGTTCGACGAGGACGCCGCCGTCGCGGTCCTGGGGCCGGGTGCCGGGGATCTCGTCGAGACGCTGGTCGAGCAGTCACTGCTCGTGGTCTCCGAGGTGGACGGCGTGACCCGGCTGCGGGCGTTGGAGACCATCCGGGAGTACGCCGCGCAGCGACTGGCGGAGTCGGGTCGGGCGGACGAGGCACGCCGGGCCCAGGATGGCTGGGCGTCGTCCCTCGCCACGGCCGAGCACTCTCTGCTCACCGCCGAGGACCAGCCGCGCGCGGTGGTGCGTCTGCTGCGCGAGGAGAACAACCTCACCGACGTGCTGCGCCGTGCTCTCGAGGAGGGCGACGGCCTGCGGGTTGCGGAGCTGATGGCGGCGCTGGGCGGCCTCTGGACCATCACGGGCAACCATCCCCGCGTCTTCGCTGTGGCCGATGCGGTCAAGGAGGCGCTCGTCGACCTCGATCCTCCCGGCCGCGTCCAGGGCGGTGGTCCAGGAGGCCGCGGCGCTGCTGCTCGTCCACCTGAGCTGGCTGCCGGACCAGCCCTTCGAGGGCCTGCTCGACGGGATGCGGCGCTGGGGTCGGCCAGAGACGCCGTGGGCGCGCTGTGCCCATGCCATGTTCGTGGCGGCCGGCGAGCTCGGGGACGCCCCCGACCGACTGGCGGCCGCTGCCGCCGACGAGCCCGATCCCGACTCCAGGGCGTGGCTCCTGCTCTGGGCAGCCCTGTCGTCCGAGAGCCTCGGCGAGGTGCGCCGCTCCGCCGGTTTTGCCCGGGAGGGGCTGGAGCAGCCCTCCACGTCGCTGTTCGTGCGGGCGTCCTTGCACGGCGAGCTGGCCCAGCTGTGCATGGTCCTCGGCGACCACCGGGAGGCGGCCCGGCACAGCGAGGTCGCCTGGCCCATCCTGATGGAGCTGCACGCGGTCGACGACGCGCTCTCGCTGCGCGTCGGGGCAGCGATGGCTCCACTCATGGAGGGCCGTCCGGACGAGAGCACCCGCATCCTGGACGAGCTGGATGCGGGTCACGAGAAGACGCAGGTCGGCTCCCGGATGGTGATCGCCGCCGCGCGCGCCGAGATCGCCCTGGCGAAGGGCGAGACGGAGGACGCGCTGGCTCGCTTCGACGACATCATCGACCTGGTCTCGGACGTCGAGATCCCCGGCATGGCAGCCTCACCATGGGTGCTCCTGGCCGTGTCGGTGGCGCTCGTGGCGAGGGTGCATCACTCGGTGGACGAGTTCGACCCCCGTGCGGGCGAGCTCCGTGACCAGCTCGTTGCCGCGTGTGTCGACCTGGACACCGGGGCCGCCGGCACCCGAGACCTCCCCCTGACGGGTGTCGCCCTGGCCGCGCTGGGCGGGTGGTGCCTGAGGTTCGGCACCGAGGGTCAGCACGAGGACGGCGTTCACCTGCTGGCGATCGCCGAGCGGTGGGCGTACAACCGCTCCCTGCCGTCGATGGCGTGGCCGCCACTCGCTGCGCTCGCCGAACGAGCCATGCCCGGCCGGGTCGGCGCACTCCACGAGGAGTACGCCGACCGGCCGGGCATGGCCCTGCTTCCCACTGCCGTGGCGCTGGTCGCCCGGCTCACATCTTCCGGCTGAAGCTCCGAACTGAGAGGGGAGCGAAGACGGCGACGATCACGCCGCACCCGAGCAGCGCCCAGGCCACCGACGCCGTCACGTCGCCGTTGTTGGCGAGGTCGCGGATCGCGGTGATCACCAGCGACACCGGGTTGACGTCGGCGAAGGCGCGGAGCCAGCCCGGCATCGTGTCGGTGGGGACGAACGCGTTGGACAGGAACGTCAGCGGGAACATCACCATCAGCGAGGTGGCCTGCACGCCCGTGGCGCTCTTGCCGACGGTGCCGAACCAGGTGAAGATCCACGCCAGCGACCAGCCGGCGAGGATCGCGAGCAGGATCGCCGCGAGCACACCGAACACGCCGCCACCGGGGCGGTAGCCCATGGCGATGCCGGTTCCGAACGTCAGGGTCGCGGCGATCGCATACCGGAGCATGTCGGCCATCATCGGGCCGGCCAGCGGCGCGATCCGGGCGATGGGCAGCACCTTGAACCGGTCGAAGACGCCGGTGTCCATGTCGGTGCGCAGCTGGACTCCGGTCGCGACGCACGCGGTCAGCACGGTCTGGCCGATCAGGCCCGGGATGATGACGGGCAGGTAGTCCTTCACGCTGCCCGACACGGCGCCGCCGAAGATGCCGGCGAACATCGCGGTGAAGAGCAGTGGCTGGATCGTCACGTCGAAGAGGGTCTCGATGTTGCGACGCATCTTCAGGGTGGCCCGCCAGGCCAAGGTCATCGTCTGTCGAACCGTGTCGGCAGGGCTCACGTAGCGGGGCAGGTCGGCGCCCACCTGGTCGAGGGTCGTCATCGGGAGACCTCCAGGGTCTGGTCGGCGGAGCGGTCGGCAGCGGGGCCTTCGCACTCGTGGGTGTCGTGACCGGTCAGCGCGAGGAAGACCTCGTCGAGGGACGGCTTCTGCACCGTGACCGACTCGACGGTGATCTGCTGCTCGCGCAGCGCCACCAGGACGTCGACGGCCTGGTCGCTGCGCTCGAGGGCGATGGTCAGGCGGCGGGTCGCGGGGGAGAGCACCGGTGCTTCGCCGATCAGTCGTTCGGCGGTGCCGGCCGCAGCGGCCAGGGACTCGGGGTCCTGGATCTGCAGCTGCAGGGTGGAGCGACCCACCGACGACTTGAGGTCGTCGGAGGTTCCCTCGGCGACCTTGCGTCCACGGTCGATGACCGCGATCCGGTCGGCGAGCTGGTCGGCCTCGTCGAGGTACTGCGTGGTCAGCAGCACAGTGGCGCCGCCGACCACGAGCTCCCGGATGGTGTCCCACATCTGGTTGCGGGTCCGGGGGTCGAGCCCGGTGGTGGGCTCGTCGAGGAAGATCAGCGGCGGCCGGGTGATGAGGCTGGCGGCCAGGTCGAGGCGCCGCCGCATGCCGCCGGAGAAGGCCGAGATGGGCTTGGCCGCCGCCTCGGTGAGCTCGAACTGCTCCAGCAGGGTGGTGGCCCGCTCCTGGACTCGGGCTTGCTCAGGCCCTGGAGACGGGCGAACAGCCAGAGGTTCTCGGTCGCGGTGAGGTTCTCGTCGACCGACGCGTACTGCCCGGTCACGCCGAGCAGCTGTCGCACGACGTGGGCGTCCGAGCGCACGTCGTACCCGAAGATCCGCGCCTCGCCACCGTCGATCGGCAGCAGCGTGGCGAGCATCTTGAGCATGGTGGTCTTGCCGGCGCCGTTGGGTCCCAGGACGCCGAAGACCTCGCCGCGGCGGACCTCGAGGTCGATCCCGTCGACCGCGCGTTGTTCGCCGTAGGTCTTCACGAGGCCGCGGGCCTCGACGGCCAGTGTTGATTCGTCAGCTGTCATGGCACCACGGTGACGGCCGCCGGTTTCACCGCGGTTGCACGACACCTTCGCCCACTCTCACCAGGCCTTCAGTCATCTCGCCGAGTGCACAGGTTTGTGCACAGGCGGGGAGATCCTGTGCACTCAACCGGGGGCTCGTGCACAGATTCGGGTGCGGGGTTGTGGGACTGGCCCCACCTGTTGTGGGTGCCGGGGCGTGGTCCTAGGCTCGCCCGGAACCTGACGCGGAAGTGTCGCCGTGTCGACAAAGTTCGCGGCCTCGGGCGTGGTGCAATCGGATGAGTCGAACTAGGAGCGTTCTTGATGAGCAGTGGTGGGTTTTCGGCCTTTCCTTCGGCGTCGGGCAGCAGTGCCGGCGAGATGCCACCCCTGGTGAGTCCGCCCCATCCGGGCAACCCTGCTCCGGCTGTCTCGACCGAACCCATTCCGTTCATCCGACCCGAGGAGCCCGTCGTGACGTCGCCCGCGCAGGACCCTGTGCTGGAAGTCGAGCTGGAGACCGAGCTGGACACCGGCCCGCAGTCGGCGGAGCCCGTGATCGGCCCCACCGGCCGACCGCTCCCCGTGTTCCCGGAGCCCGGCCCCATGGGTGCGCGCACGCGCGCTCGCGTCGTCTCGATGTGCAACCAGAAGGGTGGCGTCGGCAAGACCACGACCACCATCAACCTGGGCGCCTCGCTCGCCGAGTACGGCCGCAAGGTGCTGCTCGTCGACTTCGACCCGCAGGGCTCGCTCTCCGTCGGCCTCGGCCTGAACCCGCACGAGATGGACCTGACCATCTACAACCTGCTGATGCAGCGCGACGTCGCCCTCGAGGACGTCGTGGTCCCGACCGGTGTCGAGGGCATGGACCTGCTGCCCTCCAACATCGACCTCTCAGCGGCCGAGGTGCAGCTGGTGCACGAGGTGGCCCGCGAGCAGACCCTCCAGCGGGTGCTCGCGCCGGCCATGGAGAACTACGACATCATCCTGATCGACTGCCAGCCCTCGCTCGGCCTGCTCACCGTCAATGCCCTGACTGCCTCCGACGGCGTGATCGTGCCGCTGGAGTGCGAGTACTTCGCGCTGCGCGGGGTCGCGCTGCTCAAGACCACGATCGACAAGGTGCGCGAGCGACTCAATCCCAAGCTCGAGGTCGACGGGATCCTGGGCACGATGTTCGACGGCCGCACCCTCCACAGCCGTGAGGTCATGGACCGGCTCGTGCAGGCGTGGGGCGACAAGGTCTTCCACACCGTGATCCGCCGGACCGTGAAGTTCTCCGACGCCACGGTCGCCGGCGAACCCATCACGGCCTACGCCTCCACCTCGACCGGTGCCGGTCACTACCGCGAGCTCGCCAGGGAGGTGCTCACCCGATGGCCCGCCGCGTGAGCATGCCGACCGCCGACGACCTGTTCCGCAAGACCGCCGAAGGCTCCGATCCGGCTGCTCGCCCGGTGCGCGCGGTCGCCGACCAGCCCGACGAGGTCGAGGTCGGCCCCAAGAAGCCGAGCGGCCGGGTTCGCCACGACGAGAAGATGACCGTCTACGTCACCGCCGACGAGCTGCTCGACATCGAGCACACGCGGCTCATGCTGCGCCGCGCCAACGGGCTTGCTGTCGACCGCGGCCGGCTCGTGCGCGAGGCGATCGCGCTGGTGCTGGCCGACTTCGAGGCCAACGGGGACGACAGTGCCCTGGTCCGGCGGCTGACCGAGGAGTGAGTGCAGGACACACCGGCGCGGCCCTCGCATCCGGCAACCCGGCCGACGGCGAGACGCCCGCCTTCGCCGTACGCCTCGACAACTTCGAGGGCCCCTTCGACCTGTTGCTGAGCCTGATCGCCAAGCACAAGCTCGACATCACCGAGGTCGCGCTGTCGCAGGTCACCGACGAGTTCATCGCGCACATCAAGGTCGGCGGCAAGGCGTGGGACCTCGAGCAGACGACGTCGTTCCTGCTCGTGGCCTCGACCCTGCTCGACCTCAAGGCGGCGCGGTTGCTGCCCCAGGGCGACGTCGAGGACGAGGAGGACCTCGCGCTGCTCGAGGCGCGTGACCTGTTGTTCGCCCGTCTGATGCAATATCGCGCGTTCAAGCTGGTCGCCGGCGTGCTCGAGGTGAAGCTCGCGGCCGAGGCGACGAGGCACCCCCGCCAGGTCGGCCTGGAGGAGCGCTTCGCGAGCCTGCTGCCCGAGGTGCTGATCGGCATCGGGTTGGAGCAGTTCGCCCAGCTGGCGGCCAAGGCGATGGAGCCCAAGCCGGTGCTCGAGGTCTCGCTGCAGCACATCCACGCCGCCAAGGTGAGCGTCCGTGAGCAGGCCACGATCGTGATGGACCGGCTGCGCCACGCGGGCACCATGACGTTCCGGGCCCTCTGCGGTGACTCACCGGACCGGCTGACGACCGTGGCCCGCTTCCTGTCGTTGCTCGAGCTGTTCCGCGAGGGTGTCGTCGCCTTCGACCAGGTCACGCCACTGGGGGAGCTGACGGTCCGGTGGACCGGGGACGAGGACGCGGAGATCGAGATCACCGACGAGTTCGACGGGGCGCCACCCGAGGCAGAATCAGAGCAGCCCGTCGAGGATCAGCAGAGCCAGGAGCACGCCGATGAGTGAGACACCCAGTGACACCGAGACCAGCGTGACGGTGGACGTGGAGACGCTGGCCGTCGAGGTCGCCGACCTGCGCCCGGCACTGGAGGCGATCCTGATGGTCGCCGACCAGGCCCTCGACAAGGTGCAGCTCGCCTCGGTCGTGGGTCACCCGGTCGAGGCCGTGGACGAGGCGCTGAAGACGCTGGCGGGGGAGTACACCGAGCAGGGCCGCGGCTTCGAGCTGCGCAACGTCGCCGGCGGCTGGCGCTTCTACACGCGCGACGAGTTCGCCGGCGTCGTCGAGAGCTTCGTGCTCGAGGGCCAGCAGGCCCGGCTCACGCAGGCCGCCCTGGAGACGCTGGCCGTGGTCGCCTACAAGCAGCCGGTGTCGCGCGCCCGGGTCTCGGCGGTGCGTGGCGTCAGTGTCGACGGCGTGATGCGGACCCTGCTCACGCGCGGGCTGGTCGAGGAGGCCGGTCAGGACGTCGAGACCGGCGCCAACCTCTACCGCACGACGACCTACTTCCTCGATCGCATCGGGATCACCTCGCTGGAGGAGCTGCCCGAGCTGGCGCCGTACCTCCCCGACATGGAGGACCTCGAGGACGAGCTGACGCAGATGGCGGCGCCGACTCCCGAGCCCGTTCCGGAAGCGGCGACCGACGCCGAGCCGGCCGTCGCCAGCCAGCATCACCCGTCCCCGCACAGCGGGATGGGCACCGAACCCGACGGCGGGACCGAGATCGCATGAAGCCGCACGACGAGAAGGACACGCATCCCGCGTCCCAGCGTCCCGACACCGACGAGGACGGGCTGATCAGGCTGCAGAAGCTGCTGGCCCAGTCGGGCGTCGCCAGCCGTCGCAAGTGCGAGGAGCTGATGCTCGAGGGAGCCGTCGAGGTCGACGGCGAGGTCGTGACCCGGCTCGGCACCAAGGTCGATCCGCGCACCGCCGTGATCCGGGTCGAGGGCCGCCGGCTGCCGCCGATCAGCGCCTCGGTCTACCTCGTGCTCAACAAGCCCCGCGGGGTCGTCTCGACGATGAGCGACCCCGAGGGACGCCGTTCCCTGGGTGACCTGGTCGCCGACCGTCCCGAGCGGCTCTTCCACGTGGGTCGGCTCGACACGGACACCTCAGGACTGCTGATCCTCACCAACGACGGCGACTTCGCCCAGCGCCTGGCGCACCCGTCGTTCGAGATCGAGAAGACCTACGTCGCCGAGGTCGAGGGGCAGCTCCACAAGGGCATCGTCAAGCAGCTGCTGGCCGGCGTCACCCTCGACGACGGGCCGGTGGCGGTCTCCCGCGCCCGGGTGGTCGAGGGCAGTCACGGGCGGACGTCGCGCGAGCGCACCATCATCGAGCTGGTCATCCACGAGGGACGAAACCGGATCGTGCGCCGGCTGCTCGAGCACGTCGGGCACCCCGTCACCCAGCTCACCCGCACCCAGATCGGCCCGGTGACGCTCGGCAAGCTGGGCGTGGGGGAGATGCGCGAGCTCACGATCACCGAGCTCGGCACGCTGATGGACACGGCCGAGCTCTGAGCGCGCGTACCGTGGTCGCATGTCGATCCCGGCACCCCTGCGGCCCTACGTCGCGTCTCTCCACGTGTACGACGTGGCGTTCGCCCACGGGCCGGGAGTGCACGTCGGGATGCCGTCGACGACGCTGACGTTCGTGCTGCCGCTGGACGAGCCGCTCGACGTCTCCTGGGCCGGCGATCCCGCCTCCCGTGGCGCCACCTGGGCCTCGGTGTCCGGCGTGCACGCGCGTCCGGCCGCCATCCACCACACCGGCACCCAGCGCGGCATCCAGCTGGCCCTCACCACCGCCGGGGCACGGAGCCTCTTCGGGGTGCCGGCGAGCGAGCTCGCGGGCGGGCTCCTCGACCTGGCCGATGTCGATCCCGCGATGGCTGACCTGCCCTCGCAACTGGCCGAGGCGGCGCCTCGAGACCGCGTCGCGGTGGTGCTCCGGGCCCTGACGACGGCGCTCCAGCGTCACGACGCACCCGCTCCCCGCGCCGAGGTCGGCCGAGCGCTGGCCCTGCTGACGCGTGGTGCGCGGGTGGCCGCCGTGGCCGACGAGGTGGGCTTCAGCCGTCGCCGGCTCGGCACGCTGGTCCGCGAGGAGGTCGGCGTGACCCCGCAGGACTTCCACCGGCTCGGGCGCTTCGAACGCAGCCACGCCCTGATGCGCCGTCGCGCGCTCGGCGGAAGGGGCTCGATCACCGACGTGGCGGCGGAGTGCGGCTATGCCGACCACGCACACCTGACGCGGGAGTGGGTCGAGTTCGCGGGCTGCACTCCGACCGCGTGGCAGCGCGAAGAGTTCCCCATCGTTCAAGCCCCGGAGGCCTGAGCCGCGTCATCGTGGTGCCACCGACACGAGGAGGAACCATGACCGAGGCGAAGAGCGTCCAGCTCTGGCACACCCTGTCCCTGCGGGACGCGGACGCGATGATCGAGTGGCTGCGGGCGATCGGCTTCACCGAGCACGCCACCTATCGAGACGAGGCCGATTCGAGCGTCGTGCACCACGCGGAGTGGCTGTGGCCAGACGGCGGCGGGATCATGTTCGGCACGCAACGCGACGACAGCCCGATCAACGGGACCGGTCCCGCTGCGGCGTACCTCGTCACCAGTGACCCGGACGCGGTGTTCGACAAGGCCGTGGCCGCCGGTGCGAGCGTCGTCCGGGAGATGGTCGACCAGGACTACGGCGGCCGCGGCGGCAGTGTCCGCGACCCGGAGGGGAACAGCTGGTCGCTTCGGGAACTACCAGCCCGCCTGACGCGGCTCTGGTGGGAATCGCTCCGAGGGACGACGATTGTGGTCGTGAGCCGACTCTGGGCCGCGATCCTGATGCTGGACGCTCGCCGCCTGCGGCGGCGAGAGCCAGCCTCCGGCAGACAACCGCCGACCCCGAGTCGGTCAGCGCGGTGCACTCATCTGGCCGGCTGGGAGGGCGCCCCGCTCGATTTCGCGGCGTGGGTCCCTCCCTCGGCGAGCGAGGAGGCGCCTGCACCGCTGATCGTCGCGCTGCACGGCTGCTGTGCGCCCGACATGGCCGCGGAGGAGCTCGTCCCCTCGCAGCTGCAACAGGCGCTCGAGCTGCGAGACGAACCCTCGCCCTTCATCGTGGTCGAACCGCTGAAGCAGCCGGGCCTGGAGGACAACGAGGTCGACCGCCAGATCCGCCGCAGCCAGCAGGACGGCGAGTGTGGCGGAGCCGGGCCGGGCTGCTTCTTCCAGGTCCTGCACGACAGCGCCCGTGGCGGCAAGGACTCGCTGTGCTTCACGCCCACCGATGTGAAGGAGTTCCTGGACTTCGTGGTCGGACGCCTATCCGGTCGATCCCGACCGGGTGTACCTCTCCGGGTTCAGCTGCGGTGGCTTCGCCGTCTGGGATTACCTGGGTGCGTACGGCGACGCGCAGATCGCCGCCGCGGTCGTGCTCGCCGGCGAAGGTCGACCAGCGCTCGCGGATAGCGGCTGCCAGCTGGCCGAGGTCCCGGTCTGGGCCTTCCACGGGGAGGCCGACACCCAGGTGCCGGTCGCCGGCGACCAGGACGTGATCGACGACCTCCAACGCTGTCCTGGCCATGCCGAGCTCAAGCTCGACGTGATCCCCCATGCCGGGCACCCGGAGACCGCGGCGGCCGCCTACTACGAGGCCGAGCTCTGGGACTGGCTGCTCAACCAGCGGCGTGCGGGCACGGGAGTACAGACCCGCCACTAGGGTTGCGCCCGTGGCAACAAGGGCAATCAGGGGAGCGACCCAGCTCGACTCGGACACCCGCGAGCACATGCTCGAGCGGGTCGCCGAGATGGTGACGGATGCGATGACGGCCAACGGTCTCACCGTCGACGACTTCATCTCGGTCATCTTCACCGCCACCAGCGACCTGGTCAGCGAGTTCCCTGCCTACGCTGCTCGCCAGCTCGGGTTCGGCGACGTGCCGTTGATCTGTGCCCGCGAGCTCGAGATCGAGGGCTCGATGCCGCGCTGCGTGCGGATGATGGCGCACGTCGAGACCGACCTGCCGCGCGCCGACATCACCCACGTCTACCTGCATGGCGCGGCCAACCTGCGTCGCGACCTCACCAAGACCCTCGACGTCCCCGATGAGTGAGTCACCGCTGGGGCTGGTCGAGATCGTCGGCACCGGTCTGGTCGGTACGTCGATCGCGCTGGCCTGTCGTCGGGCCGGCATCGACGTCGTGCTGTCCGACCTGTCGGCCGAGCACGTCCGGACGGCGAGCGGGCTGGGCGCGGGTCGGCCGAAGGCGGCCACCGATCGGCCGGACCTCGTGGTCGTCGCCGTACCCCCCGACCACCTGGCCGACGCGATCACGGCTGCCCTGAGTGGGACGGACGCGCTGGTCACCGACGTGGGCAGCATCAAGAGCCGACCACTGAACGACGTGGCGGCCCGTGTGGACGCCGGCCAGCTGACGCGCTACGTCGGCTCGCACCCGATGGCGGGCAGTGAGCGGTCCGGCCCGCTCGCGGCGAGTGCGGCCCTGTTCGACGGCCGTCCGTGGGCGATCACCCCGCACGAGACGTCGTCCGCGGACGCGATCGCTGCCGTGGCCGAGCTCGTCACCGTCTGCGGTGCCGTCGCCACCACGCTCAGCCCCGACGAGCACGACAAGGCGGTCGCGCGCACCTCGCACCTGCCCCACCTCGCCGCCGTGCTCGTCGCCGGTCGCCTCACGGGTGCGCCCGCCGAGCACCTCGCCCTCTCGGGCCAGGGGGTCCGGGACGTCACCCGGATCGCCGCCAGCGACCCGGCCCTGTGGCAGCAGATCCTCGGCGCCAATGCCGGCGCCGTCACCGATCTGCTGGGCGAGCTGCGCGAGGAGCTCGACGACCTGATCGCCGCGGTCCGCGACGACGAGCGGGACGCACTGCACCGCATCCTGAGCGCCGGTGTCAGCGGCACCCAGGCCATCCCCGGCAAGCACGGCGGACCGGTCCGACCGATGCGCTCGGTCTTCGTCTCCGTGCCCGACCACCCGGGAGAGCTGGCGCGGCTCTTCGGGGACGCCGGCGAGATCGGCGTCAACATCGAAGACGTGCACATCGACCACGATCCTGGACGGCCCGTCGGCCTCACCGAGCTGGTCGTCGAGGAGAGCGAGGCCGAGCACCTGCTGGGCGCTCTGGAATCTCGCGGTTGGACGACTCACCGGTAGGCTCACCTCCCGTGAGTGCCCTTGTCGTTGCCATAGATGGACCCTCCGGCTCCGGCAAGTCCAGCACTTCGCGCGGGGTCGCTGCTCGGCTCGGCCTGCGCTACCTCGACACGGGCGCCATGTTCCGCGCGATCACCTGGTGGATGCTCGCCCACGGCGTCGACGTGACCGATCCAGCAGCCATCGCGGCGCGCGCTGGGGAGCCCGTCATCGAGTCCGGCACCGACCCGGTCGACCCGACGATCCTGGTCGACGGCGAGGACGCCGCCACTGCCATCCGCAGCGACGCGGTCAACGCCGCCGTGAGTCCGGTCAGTGCGGTGCCCGCTGTGCGTGCGCGGCTGCTCGAGCTCCAGCGACAGATCATCGGCGATGGCGGGATCGTCGTCGAGGGCCGCGACATCGGGTCGGTCGTCGCCCCTGATGCGCCCGTGAAGCTCTACCTCACCGCTGACCCGACGGCCCGCGCCGTACGCCGCGCAGCCGAGGCCGGCGGTGACGTCGCCGCGACCCAGGAGTCCCTCCTGGCCCGCGACAAGATCGACTCCGGCCGCACCACGGCGCCGCTGACGATCGCCGACGGCGCAGTCCACATCGACACCACGCCGTACACCCTGGACGAGGTCATCTCGCAGGTCGTCGCGCTGGTGGAGGCGGTGTCGATCGCGTCAAGCGCGGGGGAGGCGGGCGCGTGAGTGACCTGCCCCGGCCCAGCGCTCACTACCCGCGCCGGGCACTGCTGAGCCGTCTCCGACCGGTCGTCGGGGCGGGCATGCGCGCCTACTTGGACGTGCACCTCCATGGTGACGACCAGGTGCCCACCGCCGGACCCGTCATCTTCGCGTCCAACCACGTGGGCTGGCTCGACGGCCCGCTGCTCGCGATCCTGTCGCCGCGGCCGGTGCACGCGCTGACCAAGCAGGAGATGTTCAGGGGACTGATGGGCAAGCTGCTGACCGGCGCCGGCCAGATCCCGCTCTACCGCTTCGGCGCCGACCCGAGTGCCATCAAGACCTGCTTGCGGGTGCTGCAGGACGGTGGCGCGATCGGCATCTTCCCCGAGGGCACGCGCGGTGCGGGGGAGTACGACGTGTTCCACCACGGCGTCAGCTACCTCGCCCTCGTCTCCGGGGCACCGGTCGTCCCGGTCAACCAGATCGGCACCCGCCCACCCGGCGGTGGCTCGAGCTCACTGCCACCCCGTCGCGGCCGGATCGACATCGTGTTCGGCGAAGCGTGGCAGACGACACGTACCCCCTGGCCACGCACCAGGGAACACACACTGGCCACCTCGACGTTGCTGTGGGAGCACTTGCGCGAACAGCAGGCCCGCGCGCTCGCCCTGGTCGGGCGCAGCCTCCCCGGACCGTTGCCGGCCGGGGACCGCGAGGTCGAACCCGACACCGGGTTCGTCGACCACTCAGACAACGTGGCAGACACGCCACACCACCAGCCAGATCACCAGGCCGACACACCGGCCGACCAGCAGGGAGCATCATGACCGAGTACGACGACGAGCCCACAGGCCCCACCCCGGTGTTGGCCGTCGTGGGCCGCCCCAACGTCGGGAAGTCGACGCTGGTCAACCGGATCATCGGCCGTCGCGAGGCAGTCGTCGAGGACAAGCCCGGCGTCACCCGCGACCGCGTCTCCTACGACGCCCACTGGAACGGCCGCGCGTTCACCGTCGTCGACACCGGCGGCTGGGACCCCGACGCACAGGGCCTCTTCGAACGGATCGCGCTGCAGGCCGAGGTCGCCGTGACCCTGGCCGACGCCGTGCTCTTCGTCGTCGACGCCACGGTCGGCATCACCGACTCGGACGAGGCTGTCGTCAAGATCCTGCGCAAGTCCGGCAAGCCGGTCGTGCTCGCGGCCAACAAGGTCGACGACCAGCGCACCGAGGCCGAGGCCGCCGGGCTCTGGAACCTGGGGCTCGGCGAGCCGTTCGCGGTCTCGGCGCTCCACGGCCGTGGCTCGGGCGACATGCTCGACGCGATCATGGCCGCTCTGCCCGAGGCTCCGCCGCAGTCCTTCGGCGAGGTCGGCGGTCCGCGCCGGATCGCGCTCGTCGGCAAGCCCAACGTCGGCAAGTCCTCGTTGCTCAACAAGCTCGCCGGGTCCGAGCGCGTGGTCGTCGACAACGTCGCCGGCACCACGGTCGACCCGGTCGACGAGCTCGTGGAGATGGGCGACCGCACCTGGCGCTTCATCGACACCGCAGGCATCCGCAAGCGGGTCAAGGAAGCCTCGGGCCACGAGTACTACGCCTCCCTGCGTACCTCGACCGCCATCGACCGCGCGGAGGTCGCCGTCCTCGTCCTCGACGCCGGCGAGACCGTCTCCGAGCAGGACATGCGGATCATCCAGACGATCCGCGACGCCGGCCGCGCCATGGTGATCGCGTTCAACAAGTGGGACCTGGTCGACGACGAGCGCCGCTACTACCTCGAGCGCGAGGTCGAGCGCGACCTCGTGCAGGTGCAGTGGGCGCCACGCATCAATGTCACCGCCAAGACCGGCTGGCACGTCGACCGGCTGGTGCCGGCGCTCGACAAGGCACTGGAGGGCTGGGAGACCCGCGTGGGCACCGGTGCGCTCAACACGTTCCTCGGCCGTCTGGTCGGGGAGCACCCGCACCCCGTGCGCAGCGGCAAGCAGCCCAAGATCCTGTTCGCGACCCAGCCGTCGTCCGCGCCGCCGACGTTCGTGCTCTTCACGAGCGGCAGGCTCGATGCGTCCTACGAGCGATTCATCGAGCGTCGCCTGCGTGAGCAGTTCGGCTTCGCCGGGACGCCGATCGTGATCACCCAGAAGCCGCGCGAGAAGCGCAAGCGCTGACGTCTACTGCGAGGGCTCCGGCACGTCCACGTCGACGTCCTCGCAGTCGACCTCGGGGTTCACTCCGGCGTAGTTGAGCGGGCCGGCCACGATGGTGAGGGCGATGTTGCCCGCCTCGGCGCAGTTGGTGTCGGAGTCCGAGAAGTAGTCGCGCTGGTAGGCCGCGAAGGCACCGATCAGCAACCAGATGATCACCAGCATCGAGATGAGTCGGGACATACCTGAAACGTAGGCCAGGCGTCGGACCGAGACCTCACCCCTGGGGGTGGGTCACAGGTCCAGGCCGCTCGCTCGCAACCAGGTCGCGGGATCGATCGGTGCGCCCGCGTCGGGCCTGACCTCGAGGTGGAGGTGCGGGCCGGTGGTGTTGCCGGTGGAGCCGACCAGGCCGATCGGCTCGCCGATCATGATGGCCTGGCCCTGGTAGACCAGGGGCGTGAGCTGGTGGCAGTACCAGATCTCGGTGCCGTCCTCCAGGGTGAGGATCGTGCGGATGCCGTACGGGCCGGCGTAGGCCACCTCGGTCACGATGCCGTCCGCGACGGCCACCAGCTCGGTCCCGGTCTCGGCGCCGAAGTCGAGACCGGTGTGGATGCTCTCCCACAGCGGTCCGGTCTGCCCGAAGCCGGCCGACAGGTGGTAGTCGTGGACGGGCAGGACGTGCTCGAGGTCGGAGACGTCGCCGGTGTATCCCAGGGCGGCGAGACGATCGGCCCGGAGGCCCTGGTCGGCGGCATGCCGGCCGGCCGCGTCGAAGAGAGCCGTCAGGGCCCGCTCACGCAGCTGGACGTGACGCTCCAGCTCGGCCTGCAGCTCGGTCTCCATCTTGGCTGCCCGCGGCGACTCCGGTACGGCGCCCGCCGGCCCTGCGGCGTACGCCAGCGCGGCGCAGGTCAGGACGGTCGCGGCGACCGATCTCGACACTGCTGTCCAGATGTCGTTACCGAGCGTGCCGCGCATGAATCCCCCTGTGGATGCCGCACCGTGCGCGCGACGTCGTGGCAGCACAACACCGGGCCTTCCACGGCGTCCTGAGAACACCGGCCTTGTTGCCGCTCGGTGCCCTCTCGTTGACGCCGTGTAACCGTCGATCGTGGACCACCGCCCGGCTAGAGAGTCGCGAACGTAGTCATTTCGGGCCATCGAAGTTGGCCCGGATGAGGGATTCACGTCCGGTCTTGTCAGAAGTAGTGCGACTCCCGTGATACCGAGGACTAGACCGCGCTTTCGGTGCGACACTCACAGCACGATCACGCAATGGCGGGCCAGCATCCTGCTGCCAGGGATCGCTCAGGAGGAGCCCCCGTTCCTCCACCTAGCAGAGGACATGGCCATGGCCAGATTCACGCAGAAGAAGAAGATTGTCGTCGTCACCGCGGCGCTGGTCCTGACCGGCGGCGCAGCGTTCGCCTACTGGACCCAGGGCGGTGCCGGCACCGGCGGCGCCACCACGGGCACCACCACCGCGGTGGTCGTCAATCAGACGAACGCCGCCATCACCGGCCTCTTTCCCGGTGGCCCCGCACAGGCTCTCAGCGGCAATTTCGACAACCCCAGCGGTGCCGCCGTCACGGTAGGTGCCGTCACGGCGTCCGTCACGGCCACCAGCGCGGGAGGCTGCCTTCCGGCCTGGTACGCGATCACCGGCACCGGCACCCCGGCCAGCCAGGTGCTGGCCGCCGGCGATGACGTGGGCGGCTGGTACGGGCCTGAACGTGTCGATGCTGAACGACGCGGCCAACCAGGACGTCTGCAAGAACGCCACCATCACGATCACCTACGCCGTCGCTGCCGGCGCCTGATCGAGCTGACCAGCACCTGACCTGCTGACAAAGAGGCGGCGGCCCGAGACCTGGGCCGCCACCCTCAGAACTCCGGGGAGGGCTGAGATGACACGACTGACGCGACGAGAGACAGTCCTCGCCGCGGCGTTCGCCATTTCGGTCGCGGTGCTCCTCTTCTCGTTCCGGGGCTGTGAACCGGTGGGCCGCTCGGACGGTGACACGGGCGGCGGCCGGGTGAGCGTCCCGTCGCCGTTCACGATCAGCGGCGACGTCGCCAACGCGATCACACCCGGCGTGATGGCGCCCCTGGACCTCTCGCTGGACAACCCGAACGACCACGACCTCCTCGTCGACCGGATCACCGTGACGGTGACGGACGTGGACGCTCCCCAGGCAGACGCGGACCATCCCTGCAGTGCGGCCGACTTCGACGTACGACCTCTTGCCGACGGCATTGCCGTGACGCTCGAGGCCAATCGGGTGGACGACCTGAGCGGGCTCGGCGTGGCACGTGCTGACTGGCCGGCGGTCGGCATGCTGGACCGTCCGGTCAACCAGGACGGCTGCAAGGGAGCGTCCCTGACGCTCGGTTACGAGGCAAGCGGAGTGGAGGTGCGGTGATGAGGGCAACCCGGCGCAAGGCGTCCCTGGTGACCGTCCTGATCCTCGCTGCGCTCGCCACGGCCGGCGTCGCGTCCGCCTACTGGGCCGGTTCCGGGAACGGAGCCGGCTCGGCGAACACCGGCACCACGCAGGCGGTCACCCTCAGCCCCGGCACGCCCACCGCGCAGCTCTACCCCGGTGGCCAGGCGGCGGTCGCGCTGAGCATCGCCAACCCCAACCCGGGCAGCGTCCGGATCGGGTCACTCTCCCTCGACACCAGCCTGGGCACCGGCGGGTTCGCCGTCGACGGGGCGCACTCGGCCTGCGGCGTCGCGAGCCTGACCTTCGCGCCGCAGACCAACGGAGGTGCCGGCTGGACCGTTCCCGGTGCGGGATCGCTGCCTGTCACCCTGGCCGGTGCGCTCTCGATGAACGGGAATGCCGCCAACGCCTGCCAGGGCGCGACCTTCACGGTCTACCTCCAGGCCGGCTCGTGATGAGGCGACTCCTGAGCTTGCTGCTTGTCGCGGTCGTGATCACTGCGGCAACCGGTGCCTGGGGCTACTGGTCCGCTGGTTCCGGGACCGGCGGCAACGGCGCGGCCGCGGCCTCGAGCGTCGACCAGGGCGCCACGCCCACGGCCAACGCAGCGGGACAGGCGGTCACGGTCAGCTGGGCCGCGAGCACGCTTTCCAACGGTCAGGCGGTGAGTGGCTACCAGGTCAAGCGCTACGACGCCGACACCCTGGCGCCGCAGACCATCCTGTCGTCCTGCACCGGCACGGTCACAGCCACGACGTGCGTGGAGAACAGCGTTCCGGCGGGATCGTGGAAGTACGCGATCCGGCCGGTCTTCGCGACCAACTGGCTGGGCGTGGAGAGCACGAAGAGCACCACGGTCACCGTGACGCCGCCAGACACCACGTCGCCGACGAACGCGATCACGCTGTCCGACGTCACCGGGAACGCCGGCAAGACCGGTAGCACGATCTACTACCGGGGCGTGGGCGCTGGCTCGTTGACGCTGACCAATGCGGTCAGCGACGCAGGGTCGGGACCGGCCTCGAGCGCGACTGCGGCGCTGGGCGGCACCACGACCGGGTGGAGCCACAACCCCTCGACGGTCTCCACACCCTCAGGCGGGCCGTTCGTCTCCGCCACGTTCAGCTGGACCGCCGGCGCGAGCAGCGCACCCACAGAAGCCGTGACGGGTCGCGACGTGGCCGGCAACACCGCCGTCACGAACCTGTCGTTCGTGAACGACTCGACCGCGCCGACCGCCGGCACCATCACGTACACCGATGGCCCCCAGGCCGGCCTCTCCGTCCCGATCACGTTCACCACGGGCACCGACGGCGGTTCCGGCATCGGCAGTCGTCAGCTTCAGCGGCGGTCGGCACCCCTGACCAGCGGCACCTGCGGCACCTGGAGCGCCTTCACCAACCTCGGTCCGGTGAACCCCACGTCGGTCTACACCGACAGCGCGGTCTCCAACGGCTCCTGCTACCAGTACCAGTACGTCGTCACCGACGTCGCCGGCAACACCCACACCGCGACCAGCGCCAACGTCGCTAGGGTCGACTACGCCGGTGGCGTCAACACCACCGCCGGACTCCTCAGCCACTGGCGCCTCGGTGAGGGGTCGGCCAGCCTGACGTCCTCGGACTCGTTCACAGGGACGGCCGGCACCACTGTGACCACGCGCAACGGCGAGATCGGAGCGACCTGGGCCAACCCCAGCGGCAACTCCAACATGATCATCAGCTCCGAGAACCGGATCCGGCGGAACTCATCTGGCTATTCCCTCGTGCACACGACGGCTACGCCCCCGAGCGCGGACTACTCGGTCGAGGCAGACCTTTACTACAAGGGCGCGTTCGGTTCGATCGCGGGCGGGGTGGTCGGACGCCTCAACACGAGCAACACCTCGTTCTACCTGGCACGCTGGGAGAACGACGAGACCTGGAACATCGTGAAGTGGTCGGGCGGGGCGCCCTCCTGGGTCGGAACGACGGCCGTCCAGCCGAACCTGACGGTCGGCGAGACCTACAGAGTCCGTCTCGAGATGTCCGGCTCCTCGACGACCACCCTCAAGCTCTATGTCAACGGGGTGCTTCTGTTGACGGGCACGGACTCGGTCGGGGCGTTCACGGCTTCCGGCAAGGCCGGCATCATGGCCGGGGAAACAGGAGACCTGGCGCAGAGCGACACCACAGGCATCCAGTTCGAGAACTTCCAGGTTGCCCCGTCGACGTACCCGCGGGCCGCCGACAGCAAGGGCACCAACGTCGGCGACCACAAGAACGGACCGACGCTCGGCGTCGTCGGGGCCATATCCGGAGACGCGAACACCTCGGCCCAGTTCGACGGCGTGAACGACTACGTGCAGATGACGGGCACCACGGGCATCCCGGTCGGCGCGTCGGCGCGTTCGACCGAGCTGTGGTTCAAGACGTCGAGCTCTGCAAGGCAGGTGCTCTTCGCCTACGGCGCGCGGGTTGAACACCCAGGAGTACGGTCTCTGGCTCGACGCGGGCGGGACCACGATGACCGCGTGGGGATTCGGCGGCGGTAACGACAAGGTGTTCACCATGCCGTCGGCAGTCAACAACGGCGCCTGGCACCACGTCGTCAAGACCTACAACGGCACCACGATCACGCTCTACATCGACGGTGTCGCCCTCGCTTCGCAGAGCGCGACGCGCGGGACCGTGATGGACACCTACGGGTTCAGCATCGGAGCGATCCTGCGCCCCTCAGACGGCAACTACGGCGGCTTCTTCACCGGATCGATCGACGAAGTCTCCTTCTACACCACGACCCTCAACCAGGCGACCGTGACCAACCACTTCGTTCTCGGCACCCTGGTGGCCCCCGAACCAGTCGTGACCACGTCCGGTACCGACCTGTCGTACTTCGAGAACGACACGCCGCTGCTTGTCCCGGCGATCACGATCACCGACGCCGACAGCGCCAACCTCACCTCAGCCACCGTCACGATGACGACCAACCATCTCAACGGCCAGGACACGCTCGCCTTCACCAACCAGAACGGCATCACCGGCACCTGGACCGCATCCACCGGCGTCCTGGCGCTGTCTGGCTCAGCGAGCGTCGCCCAGTACCAGACGGCGCTTCGCTCCATCACCTACAACAACAACAGCAACTACCCGAACACCGCGACCCGGACGGTCACCTTCGTGGTCAGCGACGGCGACCACGCCAGCAACACCGCCAGTCGCGACATCGTCATCACCGCTGTGAACGACGCACCCTCGGGAAGCGGCGGGACCCTGACGGTCAACGAGGATGCTGCGTACACGTTCGCGACCGCTGACTTCGGCTTCTACGACACCGCGGACAACGGTGCGCACTCGCTCCTTGCGGTGAAGATGACGACGCTCCCCGCCGCCGGGTCGCTGAAGCTGAGCGGCGTCGATGTCACGGTCGGCCAGGTCGTCACCGCGGCGAACATCACCTCCGGCCTGCTCACGTACGCACCCGCGGGCAACGCCAACGGGACCGGATACGCGTCGTACACCTTCCAAGTCCAGGACGGGGGCGGGACCGCCAACGGAGGCATCGACCTCGATGCCTCTCCGAACACGCACTCGTTCAACGTGACGGCGCTCAACGACGCGCCGGTCAACTCGGTGCCCCCTGCTCAGTCGACACTTCCGAACACGGTGAAGGTGTTCTCGACCGGCAACGGCAACCTGATCTCGATCAGCGACGTGGATGCGGCGGGTGCAACGGTCCAGGTACAGCTGGTCAGCACCAACGGCGCGACGACGCTGTCGGGCACAGCGGGCCTCGCGTTCTCGGTCGGCGACGGGACCGCGGACGCGACCATGACGTTCACCGGGACGGTCGCCGCGGTGAACACCGCCCTGTCCGGGCTGAGCTTCAACCCGACTCCCGCCTTCACCGGGGCGGCCAGTCTGCAGATCCTCACCGCCGACCAGGGCAACACCGGCACCGGTGGCACCCTGACCGACAACGACACGGTCGCCATCACCGTCACGTCAGGCCCGTCCTGTGCCACCGAGATGGTGACGAACGGAGGGTTCGAGGGCGGCACGGGCTGGACCCAGAGCCCAGCGGGCGTCGTGACCAGCGGTGCCGGCACGGTCGCGGCCCGCACCGGCACCTGGAGGGCACTGCTCGGGGGCAATGGGACGGGCGAAACCGAGTCCGTGACTCAGAGCGTGACCATTCCGTCCGGCTGCACCGCGAGCCTGACCTACTACCTGAGAGTCACCACGTCCGAGACCTCCCATCCGTTCGACTACTTCAGGGCCCAGGTCAACGGCGTGACCCTGCAGGAGTACAACGACATCAACGCAGGCGCGTCGTACGTGCTGCGCACGCTCGATCTGTCCGCGTACGCCGGCCAAATGATTTCCCTGCGGCTACTCTCCGTGGACGACGGCAGCATCCAGACAAGCTTCTGGCTCGACGACGTCTCGATCACGGGAGGCCCCACCGCCGCTCCGGTCGCGACGACCAGTGGAGGCACCACCGCGCACACCGAGAACGTGCCGCTCGCCGTGGACTCGGGCATCACGGTCACCGACACCGACAGCGCGAACATGGCATCGGGCGCCGTGAGTGTCGGGGCCGGTTACACCGCCGGCCAGGACGTCCTCGCCTTCGCCAACCAGAACGGCATCACGGGTTCCTGGAGCGCCCCGACGATGACCCTGACCGGCAGCGCGACAAAGGCGCAATGGCAGACGGCGCTGCGGTCGGTCACCTACAACAACACCAGCAACACACCGAACACCGGCAACCGCACGATCAACTTCATGGTCAACGACGGCAGCCTCAACAGCAACACGGGCGCCAAGGTGGTTTCGGTCACTGCTGTCAACGACGCGCCGGCCAACTCGGTGCCCGGCGCCCAAACGACCAACATGAACACCGCCAAGGTGTTCTCGACCGGCAACAGCAACCTGATCTCGATCACCGACGCGGACGCCGCGGGCGGAACGATGCAGGTCCAGTTGGTCAGCACCAACGGAGCGACCACCCTGTCAACCCTGACCGGGCTATCGTTCTCGGTCGGTGACGGCGCCGCCGACGCCACGATGACGTTCACGGGTTCGTTCGCAGCGGTCAACACCGCGCTGTCCGGACTCAGTTTCAACCCGACCACCACCTTCACCGGTGCCGCCAGCCTGCAGGTCGTCACGGCCGACCAGGGCAACACGGGCTCCGGCGGCACCCAGACCGACAGCGACACGATCACCATCACGGTCGCGTCGGCCAGCTACCTCAGCACGATCACCGGGACCACCGGCCTGCTCGGCTACTGGCGACTCGGTGAGAGCACCATCTCCGGCGACGCGATGGCGGGGACCGCTGGAGCGACACTGCAGAGCCGAACCGGCGAGGTCGGGACGACGTGGACCAAGCACGCCTTGTCGAACGCCGATGCGGTGCTTACCGACGCCGGCCGGATCCGCAAGAACGGCACTGCGACCTGGCAGTCGCTCTACTTCACGTCCCCGCAGCCCGCGACGCCGAACTACACCGTCGAGGCCGACGTCTACGTGAGGTCCAACCTCGCCGACGACATGGTCGGCGTGATCGGTCGCGTGGACACCAGCAACGCCAACGGCACCTACTACTTGGCCCGCTATGAACAGCCAGCGCAGAAGTGGATGCTGTACAAGCGGGTCAACGGCTCGTGGGACTGGCTGGGCGAATCGGCCCAGTCGCTGACCGCGCTGTCGACGTACCGGCTGGCGCTGACCATGACCGGCACGACGATCCGGGTGGTGGTGGACGGGGTCGAGAAGGTCTCTGTCACCGACTCCGGCATCTCCGCCGCCGGCCGGGGTGGGGTCAGCTTCGGGTTCGGAGCCGCGGCGACAACTGTCACCAACACCGTCGGTTTCCACCTCGACAACTTCCGGATCACTCCGCCGGTGGCGGACTCCAAGGGCACCAACAACGGTGACTACTTCGCCGGCGTGACGACCGGTCAGCCCGGAGCCATTACGGGTGACGCCAACACGGCCGTCTCGTTCGACGGGGTCGACGACTACGCCTCGGTGTCCCGGACGATCCAGGACGACTTCTCGATCGAGTTCTGGTTCAAGTCCTCCCAGAGCGCCGGCACCAACTGCAGCCAGTGGTGGGAAGGGATGCGGCTCGTCGACGCCGAGGTCTCCGGCCCCAACAGCGACTTCGGCGTGTCCCTGTGCCAGGGCAAGGTCATCGCGGGGGTCGGCAGCACCGGCGATGTGTCGATCGTGTCGCCGCTCACCTACAACAACAACGCCTGGCACCACGTGGTGTTCACCCGCACGAAGTCAGCCGCTGCCATGCAGCTGTACGTCGACGGGGTCTCCGTGATCACCGGCACGCCCAACAACACCGGCTCCCTCACGGCCTCGAGCGTGATCACCTTCGGGCGGGCCCCAAGTGGGGGCTACCACTACTCCGGGCTGCTCGACGAGATCGCCGTGTACGACGTGGTGCTTTCCGGAGCCACCGTCGCGGCGCACTACGCCGCGGCCCAGTAGCCAGCGGCACATCCCCACCCGCGCCGGCGTGACGGGTGTTGCCAGCACGGGTATGAATGGTCCATGCAGGACCTCAGCCCTCGTCCCGGTGACCTCGACCCGGTGGAGACAGCATCGGTCGATGAGCTGCGAGGCCTCCAGACCCAGCGGTTGCACTGGTCGGTGCGGCACGCCTACGACAACGTGCCCTTCTACCGAGCCTCGTTCGACGCAGCCGGCGTCCACCCCGACGACGTGAAGTCGCTGGGGGACCTGGCGCTCCTGCCGTTCACCGTGAAGGCAGACCTGCGCGACAACTACCCGTTCGGGATGTTCGCCGTACCCCGCGAACGGGTCGCCCGGATCCACGCGTCGTCCGGCACGACCGGCAAGCCCACAGTGGTCGGCTACACGGCCGCGGACCTGGACACCTGGGCGGATGTCGTCGCACGCAGCATCCGTGCCGCCGGCGGCCGGGCCGGTCACATCCTCCACAACGCGTACGGGTACGGGCTCTTCACCGGAGGCCTGGGTGCCCACGCCGGCGCCGAGAAGCTGGGCTGCACGGTCGTGCCGGTGTCCGGTGGCATGACCGAGCGCCAGGTGCAGCTCATCACCGACTTCCGCCCGGACATCATCATGGTGACGCCGTCCTACATGCTCGCGATCATCGACGAGATGGAACGCCAGGGCATCGACCCGCGCTCGACGTCGTTGAAGGTCGGCATCTTCGGGGCGGAGCCGTGGACCAACGACATGCGCCGCGAGGTGGAGGGCCGGCTCGACATGCACGCGGTCGACATCTACGGGCTCTCGGAGGTGATGGGCCCAGGTGTGGCGAGCGAGTGCGTGGAGACCAAGGACGGCCTGCACGTGTGGGAGGACCACTTCTACCCGGAGATCATCGACCCGGTCACCGGCGCCGTGCTGCCCGACGGCGAAGAGGGCGAGCTGGTGTTCACCTCGCTCACCAAGCACGCCATGCCGGTGATCCGCTACCGAACCCGGGACCTGACCCGGCTGCTTCCCGGCACGGCGCGCTCGATGCGTCGGATCGAGAAGATCACCGGCCGCACCGACGACATGATCATCCTGCGGGGAGTGAACCTGTTCCCCACCCAGATCGAGGAGCTGATCCTCTCCACGCCGGAGCTCTCGCCACACTTCCAGTGCCGGCTCGAGCGCACGGGCAACCTGGACGAGATGACCGTGGTCGTCGAGCGTCGCGAGGCCACCGACCCCGAGGCCGCCAGGACGGCAGGGGAGCTGCTCCATCGCATGGTCAAGAACTCCATCGGAGTCTCGGTCGGAGTCGAGGTCGTCGAGCCGAACGCGGTCGAGCGCTCCATGGGGAAGATGCGCCGGATCGTGGACCAGCGCCCGGCGCGCTGACTGCTGGGTAGGCTGGGCGGATGCTGAGGCTTGACCTGAGCCCCGAGTCGCTCGGCCTAACCCGGTTCGGATACTCCCCGCTGAGTGAGGTCGCGAGCAGCGTCCGCGTGCTGCAGTCCGCGGAGCCGCCACGGCTGCTCAGGACCTGGGCGCGGGAGACCCGGAGCCGGCGCGACCTGGTCGACCGTGTGGTTGCGCTGCTCTGGCGCTACTGGCTGGTCGCCCTACGACCTCACCGGGATGACGGCGACCGTGGCTCGCGGGCTGCCCGACGGCGTACACCTCAGCCTGCCCGGCGCCTGGCACGGCCCGGATGACACGCACCTGGCCGCCGCGCTCATCGAGTTCTTCACGACCGCCGAGGTTGGCGCCGGCGATGCCTGACGTGGGGTCGTCGGCGTCTGGCAGGAGCCGCGGAATCACCGTCCCACCCTTCCCAGGAACCGCAACGCTCGGGCGGTCGCGATCAGCTGGTCGAGGTACAGCGTGCATCCGGGGCAGGTCAGGGCGTGACTGCGAGCGCCTGAGCAGACGGCTCAGTGAGCTCGTCCTCGAGGTACGCCGACGCCAGCTCGACGAGGTCCGCGCAGGCCAGGTCGTTCACGACGGCACCCGGTCGGGGACCGGCAGCCGGCGGGCGAGGGTGCCGACGATCAGGCAGGCCAGGCCGACCAGCAACCAGGCGGCGGCGTGGATGCCGAGCTCCTGCGCGAGACCGCCGAAGACCAGGGCAACCGGCAGGAAGACGATCCATGACACGGCGCTGACCCCTGACGCGACGCTGGCCCGGATCGACGAGTCGATCTCGTGGTGCAGCAGAGCGTTGGCGTGGATGCCGGCAATCACGACGAGCAGGGCCAGGACACCCTGCGCGAGGGTGAGGACCACCACGTGGTGGCTGGTCGTCAGGACGATGGTGCCCGACACCAGCGCCGCGGACACCGCCGCCAGCGGCCGCGGGGCGTCGAGGCGGACGCGACCGGCGAGCAGGCCACCGAAGCCCAGCGTGGACATCAGGACCGCCCAGTGCGGACCGAAGAAGACCGCGGACGTGCCGAGCGCGACCAGCCAGAGCGGTCCGAATTCCAGCAGGAGGGTGAGGCTGGTGGAGCAGACGATCGTCAGCGTGACGATGGGCGTGATCGCCGGATTGCTGCGGACCGTCGCGACGGTGGCAGCAACGTGCCTCCGCAGTGACAGGGGCTCGCCCACCTGGTGGAGGCGGGGCTCCCGGAAGGCGGCGTACGCAGAGATCGAGAGGATGGCGAACGGCACCGTCAGGAAGTACATGAGGCGTGGGCTGGTGAGCTCGGCGAGCCAGCCGCCGAGCAGCGCACTCGTCACGAAGGCGGCGCTCTCGATGGCCCTGATGCGGCCGATCTCCTTCTCGAAGCGGGCGCCATCGCCCGTCTCCTCCAGCACGGTGTCGTAGACCATGGAGTCCATCGCGCCCGAGTAGAGGGCGAAGTAGGCGCCCAGCAGAACGGCTCCGATCAGGTACGTCTCGACGCCGTGGCTCAGGCCTCCGACCAGGGCCGATGCGGCAATCGCCAGGCTCGCGCCCATGAGCACGGCTCTCCGGCTCCAGCGGTCCGACACAATCCCGGCCGGGACCTCAAGGATCGGTGTGGCCGCGGCGTACACCGCCGCCATCACGCCGACCGCTGCCGCATCGAACCCGATCTCGCTCATGAAGAGCTTCTCCACCGGCACCCAGAAGCCCAGGCCCTGGATGAAGGTCGCCACCCCGAGCGGTCGCAGTCGTCGTCCCAGTCGTCGGCGCAGCCCCTGCGCGGTCGCGGTCGTGGTCCCGGGCGTCTCCTCGCACATGGTGTCCATGCACGTACAGAGTGCGGACCGGGCGGTTCGTTACGCGGTCACCGCGGGAAGGTGCGGAAGGCCCTCAGCAGGTCGGCGCGCACGTCCTGGGGGAGTGCTTCGGCGAGATCGTCCACGTCACGCAGCCCCGCAGCCGTCGTACGGATCTGGGCGACGTACTCACTGCAGCCGTCGCAGCCGGAGAGATGCGCCTCGACGTCGCGGCTGACCTGCTCGTCGAGGGCGCCGTCGAGGTAGGCGGTGACCAGCTCCACCAGCTCCTTGCAGTCGAGGTCACTCATCGGGCGCCCCCTGGTGCGTTGCGGACGACTCGAAGTAGGTCTCGAGCCTGGCCCGGACCGACGCGCGAGCGCGATGCAGGAGGACTCGTTGGTTCCCCTCCGAGACGGCCAGGATCTCGCACACCTCGGCGGACGTGTGCCCGTCGACGTCGCGCAGGGTGATCACCACTCGCTGCCTCGGGGGGAGTGCCTCGAGGGCCTTCTCGAGCTCTGCCATGCACTCATTGTCCATCGCCAGCTGCTCGGGGGCCGGCCAGCGCACGGGGAAGACGTCCCAGTGCCCCTTCCAGGGGTCGAGGCTGCGGAAGCGCGACGGGTCGACCGTCGGCCCCAGATCCTCCTCGGTGGGCGCGAAGCTCAAGGCCACCTCCCGCCCCTCCGCCCGGGAGCGCGCCTGGGCGGCGTGCACCAGGATGCGGAAGACCCAGGTCTTCAGCGACGAGCGACCCTCGAAGCCGTCGAGGCCGCGCACCACCGCGAGCCAGGTCTCCTGTACGACGTCCTGGGCCGACGCAGTGCTCGAGACCCAGGACCTCGCGAGCCGGAGCATGCCGCCCGACCAGGCATCGAGCACCGCGGCGAACGCCTCCTCGTCGCCGGCGCGAAGCCGTTCGACCAGGACCTCGTCGCCGGGCAGGTCAGCCCCCTCGGTCATCGAGACACTGTGGCATCGACTCCGGCGGCTCGGCCAGCATTCGTCGCAGCGCCAATGCTCCCCGGGTCACTCGTGCCGGTGGTAGACCTTGTTGGCGATCCGCCAGCCCGCCGGACCGTTGACCAGCACGAACATGTCGGTGAAGACGACCGCGCCGTGGTCGAGCGTCATGGTCGCGATGGCCACCGAGCCGCGCACCTCGACGTGGTCGACGCTGCGCACGCGTTGCTCCTCGTCGGGTGCCGGAGTGCCGTCGAACAGGGTGCAGTAGTCGTCGAGGTCCCGGGACGTGAACTCACCCTCGCGGAGGCCTTCCACGTGGGCGGTCGGGAGGAACGCGTCCCTGAAGTGCCGGGGGTCGCCGGTCGCATGACCCTTGGCATAGCTGGCCAGCGGGACCAGGACCGCTTCGATCGACGTGCTCACAATGTGGCCGCCGCACGCGAGGTCAGGGGCAGGAAGACGGCAGCGATGTCGTCGGAGGGATCGACGCGTCCGTCCTCGACCAGCACGGCGATCTCGCGCTGCACGTGGAGGTCCGTCGCGGTCGCCGTGCGCAGCAGCGTCACGTCCTTGAGCAGTGCGCCGATGGTGAAGTCTGCGTCGTGTGGTTCATCGGTGAGGAGGTCGCGCTTGGCCTGGGACAGGCCACCCAGCTGACCCGCGGACAGCACGTCGAGCGTCGTCTCCACGTCGAGACCGAGCGCCGCCGCAGCCTCCATCACGTCACGCAGCGCGATCAGGGCGCCGGCCAGCGAAGCGTTGGCGACGAGCTTGAGGGCGGCCGCTCGTTCGGGGTCCCCGACGTGCCGGACCTCCCTGGCCACGACATCGAGCACGTCGCGTGCCCGGTCGACGTGGAGGGGGTCCCCGCCGGCCAGCACGAGCAGACGTCCCGACCGCACCGCGGGCACTGATCCGAGCACCGGCGCGTGGACGTAGCGCGCGCCGGTCTCCTGGACGAGCCGTGCGAGTCGTGTTGCCTCGTCCGGGCCAACGGTGCTCGTGTTGATCACGAGGGCACCGGGTGCCAGCTCGCTCGCGCAGCTCTCCAGCACCTCACGGCACGCGTCGAAGTCGAAGAGGCACAGCACCACCAGCTGCGCGTGCGTGACTGCCCTGATCGCATCGTCGGCCGGCTCGATCCCGGCCGGGAGGCGGGTCGGGCTGCGGTTCCACGCCGTGACCAGCCAGCCGTGCGCGTGGAAGGTGCTCGCCATGGCGGCCCCCATCCGGCCCAGACCGAGGACGGTGACGGATTGATCGGTTGACATCATGCCGAGCACGCTACGAGCGGCCAGGTCACGCAACAAGCGCATGAATCGAACACCCTCCATGCGGTTTCGGCATACTCTTGACCATGTCGCTCAGCGCCTGGGTGTCCTTCGTCGAGGTCTGCCGTACCGGCTCGCTGTCCGGCGCGGCCCTCGCGCTCGGCTACTCCCAGTCGGCGGTCTCGCGTCAGGTGCAGTCCCTCGAGCTCGAGACGGGCGTCCAGCTGTTGGAGCGGCTGCCACGTGGGGTGCGCGTGACCCCCGCGGGTGAGGCGTTCCTCCGGCACGCGCAGCTCGTGGTCAGCGAGGCGGCGCGTGCCCGGGTGGCCGCGAGCACCGCAGGCTCGGAGGTGCACCTCGCGCTGGGAGCCGTGCCGTCGGCGATGTCGGGGCTCGTCCCTGCCGCACTCACGCTCGCACGCGAGCGAATGCCACGTCACCGCGTCACACTGCATGCAGGACTCTCCGCCGACCTGCAGGCGGACGTCGCAGGCGGGATCCTGGACCTGGCCGTCGTGACCGACTACCCACCCGGGCTGAGCCGCGACCGGCACCTCGTGCACCTGGCATTGCTCGATGACGAGATGTGCGTGATCCTGCCCCGCACCCACCGGCTCGCAGTCGACGCCGACGGGGAGGCCCTCGGCCTCGCCGAGCTTGCCGACGACGTCTGGGTGGAGGACAACGCGGGCTCCGCGACGGTGCTCCTGCAGGCGGCGGCCGTGGCCGGCTTCACCCCCGACCTCGGACTCGAGGCGGGCGACCTGCTCGGCAAGACCGCGCTCGTGGCGGCAGGCCACGCCGTGGCGCTGGTGCCGTCGATGCTCGGGCCCGCGCTCAGGCCGGACGTCTGCGTGCGGCGGCTGGTCAACGCACCGCGCCGCACCGTGTACGCCGTCGTCCGCCGCGGTCGCGACCCCTCTCCGGGAGGCACGGCACAGCTCGTGGAGGTGCTGCGCGAGGCGGCGCGATGACGACGGCGTCGACATCGGCAGTGACCTGATGCGCCTCGCCCCCGGCGGCTCAGCTGATCCCACGTAGGCTGCAGGCAAGAACGACCGCTGGCTGCACCCGTTGACGAGGAGGCGCCGATGCCGGTGACCCGAGGATTCTTCCGACGCCGACCCGATGGCCCCGCGGGTCGCCTGCCTCCCGGTCAGTACGACGTAGGTGGCGGCTGGCCCGTCCTGACCGCCGAGGCGACCCCGCAGATCGAGCGCGAGTCGTGGAGCCTGCGTGTCGACGGGCTCGTGGGGGAGCCGACGACCTGGACGTGGGACACGGTCCAGCAGCTGCCGAAGTCGTCCTACCGCGGTGACATCCACTGCGTGACGACGTGGTCGAAGTTCGACGTGGAGTTCGGCGGCGTCACCGTCGACACCCTGCTCGGCGCCGCCCGGCCGACGGCGGAGGCACGGTTCGTGATCGCCCACTCCAGCACCGGCTACACGACGAACCTGCCCCTTGCCGACGTCACCGACGGCCGGGCGTGGGTGGTGTGGGAGTACGGCGGGCCGACCGCTCACGCCCGAGCACGGCGGCCCGGTCCGGTTGCTGGTCCCGCACCTGTACTTCTGGAAGTCCGCGAAATGGATCAGCCGCCTCGAGCTGACGGCGGAGAACCAGCCCGGCTTCTGGGAGCGCAACGGCTACCACGACCGCGGAGACCCGTGGCTGGAGCAACGCTACGAGGGCGATCCGTGACCGCCGGCGGTTCCTTCGAGTCGGTGAGCGCGGGCACGACGGCGTGGACGACGGGACGTATCGTCACCAAGGATTTCCCCTCCCCGAACATGGTCAGGCTTCGCATGCTGGTCGAGGACCGTCAGCGGCACTGGCCGGGACAGCACTACCTCATCCGGTTGCGCGCCCCCGACGACTACACGGCCCAGCGGTCGTACTCCATCGCGTCCGACGACACCGACCCACTCGTCGAGTTCCTCGTCGAGCGGCTCCCGAACGGGGAGATCTCGGAGTTCTTGGCTGACGTGGCCGAGGTCGGCGACGTCCTCGAGATGCGCGGCCCGATCGGTCGCTGGTTCCGGTGGGACACCTACACCCCGGCGCTCTGCCTGGTCGGCGGCACCGGCGTCGTCCCAGCGGTTGCCATGACTCGGGCAGCGCGACGCCTCGGCCGCGAAGACCTGCTGCGTGTGGTGGCGGTCGGGCGAAGCCCCGATGAATTGCCCTATGCCGACGAGCTCGCGCAGGCGGGGGCCGTCCTCGCCTTCACCCGTCGTACGGCGAGTGCCCGCCCACCCGGCCCCCCGACACTCGCGGAGGTCACCCCGCTCCTCGCCGGCGCCCAGCTCGCATACGTCTGCGGCTCGTCCCGGTTCGCCCAGTTCGCGGAATCCCTCTTGATCGGGGCCGGTGTCAGCCCGTCGTCAATCCGCGTCGAGCAGTTCGGCGCCACCGGCTGAACAGCCCCCGGAAATGACCACCGCCGGACCCGCGTTGCAGGTCCGGCGGTTCCGATGTCCTGAGACATCACATCGGTCGGGCTGACAGGATTTGAACCTGCGACCCCCTGACCCCCAGTCAGGTGCGCTACCAAGCTGCGCTACAGCCCGAACGCCCGTTCGTGATCGGCAAGCCGACCCGATGAGCGAGCGAAACCTTACCGCAGCCCTGCGGGCTTCCGTGCATCAGGTCGCACGCGGCGCGACGACCCCCAGCGGAGCCCCACTGAAGCCGGGGAAGACCTGGCTGGAGTCGACCGAGAAGCGTGCGCGCACGACCTCCGACAGCACCGCCCGGTAGTCGGTCGTGACCACCAGGTCGGCGTCCGCGGTGTTGCTCAGCCCGGGCCAGGTGCCGTAGTAGCGACCGCCGACGACACCGGCTCCGGCAAGGAACATGACGTTGCCGTAGCCGTGGTCGAGGCCGTAGTTGGCGTTCTCCACGACCCGGCGGCCGAACTCGCTGATCATCACCACCGTCACCTTGTCGGCGAGCGTGCCGATGTCGGTGAAGAACGCGGCGACAGCGGAGGCCAGGCCGGCGGCGTTGTCCTTCATCCGTCCCCACTCCAACGTGCCGACTCCGGTGTGCATGTCCCAGTCGCCCTGGTCGACGGTGATGACCTGCACGCCCAGGTCGCCGCGCACGATGCGGGCGGCGTGTGCGAGGGAGTCGCCCAGGTCTCCGGAGGGGTACGCCGCACCGTTGGCCGGCACGTCGGAACCGGCCGCCACCGGTGCGAACGTGTCCACGGAGGCGAACGTGTCGCGAGCGGCGCGTCCCAGCGCGCTGCCGTCCTTGCCCCACAGGGTGTTGAGGCTGGTGCGGCGACGCGCAGCCGAGTCGCCTTCGGCACCGGCGATGCTGATCCCATTGAGTCCGTTGGTCGCCATGGCCGCGGCCGGTCCGCTGAGTGAGGTGGGGAGCACGCCGCTGCCCAGGCCCACCGCCTGCACGGGACTGGCGATGGCGTCGAGACCGATCAGGCGGTTGAGCCAGCCGACCCGGGTGGCCGATCCTGCGCTGGCGTCCTCGATCTCCTCCATCGCCGCGAAGTGCGACCGGTTGGGAGCGGGCAGGCCCGTGGCGTGGATGGCGGCGAGCTTGCCGGACTGCCACATCGGCAGCAGCGGCGCCAGGGACGGGTGCAGCCCGAACATGCCGTCACGGGCCAACAGCTGATCGGCGGGTACGGCGATGCGCGGGCGCGCCTGGTAGTAGACCGGGTCGGCGTGGGGCACCACGAGGGACAGCCCGTCAGCGGCGCCCCGGAGCGAGAGCACGACGAGGACGGAGGACGCCGGGGCGAGGCTGGCGGCCGAGGCTCGCACCTCGGCGGCGCCGTACACGACGGAGGCGCCGGCGAGCCCGGCCGCGGTCCCCAACAGGGCCCGGCGGGAGAGTCGCATCCGGGTGAAGTCGTCGCAGCAGTCCGCGATGGAGGTGGAAGTCATCGAGATCACCTGGTCATGTGGGCTGGGGAGTCGAGCAGAGTGGTGAGGAGCAGCGGCATCTGCCACTGGACGACCGCGTGGTCCTTGTCGATCTTCGTGCTCTGCTTGAGCCCGAGGGCCTGGCAGCAGGCGTCGGTCAGCTGCTTGGTCGCCGGGCGCGAGAGCAGCTGCTGGGAGAGGTGCTCGACGAGGTCGTCGAACCGCAGCTTCTTCTCCGGCAGCCACGACTTCGGCGACTTGTAGGCGAGCTCGTTCTTCGGCCACCAGCCGCCGGCCATCGCGTAGTGCATGCGCCACGACCCGGTCATCCGCCCGGTCGAGGCCCACGCGGCGTTGGTGATGGGAGCACCGTCGGGTCGGCTCCACGAGAAGGGCCGGGCCCCGAGGTCGGAGGTCTGCCACAGGATCGACTCCGCACCGGACTCCTGGCTGACCGGCTTGCGCGCCTTGACCTGGAGGGCCCGCCACGTGGCGACGACGTCCTCACCGGGATCGCGCACCTTGGTGCCGCGCGAGGCCTTGAAGACCTGTGAGGACACGAGCGCCTCGAGCACGGGCACGATGGCGGTGTCGTTCTTGAGGTAGACCTTGGCCAGGGAGTTCACCAGCGACTGGGGCGGGTCGTCGCGCACGAACTTCACCGCCAGCCTCCGGGCGATCCGCTCGGCCGTGTCGGGGTGCGAGGCCAGGTAGTCGGTGTAGCGCCGCGTGACCTTGCGCCCGTCCTTGTCCCGGTTGGCGTCACTGAACTTCCGCACCTTCACCCGGCCGGTCGCGTGGTCGTCGGGGGCGTAGGACGCGGCGAAGGTCTTCCAGACGTCCACGTGCCACCCCGTGAGGATGCGTGCCGAGTCCTTCACGTCGTCCTCGGAGTAGTTGCCCTCACCCAGGGTGTGCAGCTCGAGCAGCTCGCGGCCGAGGTTCTCGTTGGGAGCCTCCGCCGTCGACTCGGCGTTGTTCAGGTAGATGCCCATCGCGGGGTGGGTGGTGGAGGTGAAGAGGAGGTCGCTGAACTTCCCGAGGGCGCCGGCGCGCAGGGCCTTGCCGTAGGACACGCGGTGGGTGAAGACGCCGTCGGCGTCCACCGGCACGTGGAGATGGTTCTCCCAGAACTCCGCCATGATCTCGAGCACCTGGCGCTTGGACGTGATGCGCCGCATCAGGACCCAGCGCGCGTAGTCCTCCATCACCTGCCAGCCGGGCTCGACCTCGCTCTGGGTGCGCTGCCACAGGTCGAGCGGCGTGCGCCCCAACGAGGGCCACCAGGAGGCGAGGTCGTCGGCCTTGCGGTCGGAGATCTTGCGTGGCACCAGCTGTCGCTCGAACCACGTCGAGGCTCCGAGCTTGTGTACGTCGCGGCGCAGGTCGGGCGTCAGACCGTAGGAGAACCTCAGTGCGAGGTGACGCTCCGGACCCGAGAGGGTCTGCATGGTGGGGGAGGGCACGGGACAGGGTAGGGCTCAGGAGGGATCTGGCAACAGCCCGAAGGTCTCGTTGCAGGTCCAGCCCCGGCAGCCGAGCAGTCGTTGACGACGCTGTTCCAGCAGCACGCGGATCTCCGCGTAGCCGGGGTCGAGGTAGCGGTTGATCAGCTGCTGGGGGTCGCGGAGGTTGTCGTAGAGGAAGCCGTCGGCGCCGTTGACGCCGTACAGATAGCGCGAGGTCCGAACCCCTCGATAGGCCCAGCCGTCGCCGCCGTCGTCACCCGTCTGCACGAGGGTCGTATCGCGGAACGGCTGGTCCTGGCCGCGCAGGGTCGGGGCGAAGGACAGGCCGTCGAGCAACCAGCCGGGCTGTGCGGACGCCAGCGAGGTGAAGGTCGCGGGCAGGTCCACCAGCGTCACCGGGAGGTCTGAGGTGGTGCCGAGACGGATGCCGGGACCCCGGACGAGGAGCGGCACCTGGAGTGCTTCGTCGGTGAGGACGTTCTTGCCGATGAACCGGTGCTCACCCAGGGAGTAGCCGTTGTCGGACGAGAAGACGATGACGGTGTCGTTGAGCTCGCCGACGGTGCGCAGCGTCTCGACGAGCGACTCGACGGCACGATCCACCGACTGAAGTGCCCGGAGCCGGGCCCGGTGGTCGGTGATGACCTGGTCCGGGTCGGCGAGGCGCCGGGTGCGGAACGGCCGGGGCTGGTCGAGGACGTTGCGCTCGTTGAAGGCGGCCGACTCGAAGGACGGCGGCATGGCCTCGTCGAAGCGGCCCTTGTCCCTGGGTGACGCGGGTGGCGCCACGGGCTTGCCGTTGCCGTTGATCCGGTAGTGCGGCGCGAGGTGCCAGGAGTAGATGAGGAAGGGGTCGTCGTCGGCGGCGAACTTGCGGACCGTCTCGTTGGTCCGCTCTGCGATCACGTCGGTGACGTAGCTGTTGCGGAAGGTCTCCGGCTTGCCGTCGTTGTCGAACGCGAAGTCGAAGTAGTCGTAGACGCCGGCGCTGAGGGCGTCCCAATGGTCCCAGCCGGAGGGGCGTACGTCCTGGGCTGTGTAGCCGTTGAGGAACTTGCCGACGAAGCCGGTCTGGTAGCCGCCCTGCTTGAACCACGAGCTGATCTCGTGGCTCGGGTCGAGGGCCTGGAAGCCACCGAACGGGCCGGCGTTGTGCTGCACGCCGTTGTTCTGGGCGTACTGGCCGGTGACCAGCTCGGCGCGGGCCGGGCAGCACAGGGGATGGGGGGAGATCGCATCGGTGAAGTCCATCCCGCGCTCGGCGATGAGCTCGCGGGTGCGCGGCATCCATCGCAGGTCGTCGTCGCGCATGTCGTCGGTCATGACGAACACGACGTTGGGGCGATCGGCTCCGTCGGCACCCAGCGTGACCGGGGACTCGGCGGCGGCCTGCACGGCGCTCGGCATCGTGGCGACCTCTTCGGCCAGCGTGACGCCCGACGCGGCGAGCAACATGACGATCAGGGCGGTCGTCCCGCCACGCACCCACGCCTGCATTGTGTCCCTTGGATCGCCTCGACCGGAGGGCACAGCGTAGGCGGTCGAGGGCGGCCAGCCCAAAGCGATGGAGCGCGTGCCGCACCCCGCCCCCGACTGGTGTCACCTTTCACCTGCTCGCTTACGCTGAAGCGTGACCCCGTGGCTGCTCCTGCTCGCCTCGCTGGCGCTGATTGCCATCTGTGGGCTCTTCGTCGCCGCCGAGTTCTCCTTCGTCACCGTCGACCGCGGGAGCGTCGACCGAGCCGCCGCCGCAGGCGATGCCGGGGCCGAGGGTGTGCAGCGGGCGCTGCGGACCCTCTCGACCCAGCTCTCCGGAGCCCAGGTCGGGATCACGGTCACCAACCTGGCCGTCGGATTCCTTGCCGAGCCGGCGATCGCCCAGCTCGTCGACACCCCGCTCGAGGCGATCGGTGTGCCGGACGACTGGGTCTCGCCGATCGCGATCGGCATCGGCCTGGCGCTCGGCACCGTGCTGACGATGCTGTTCGGCGAGATGGTCCCCAAGAACGTCGCCCTCGCCATGCCGCTCGAGACCGCCCGCAACACGCAGCGGTTCATGCGCGGCTTCACGGCCCTGAACAAGTGGCCGATCCGGGTGCTCAACGGCTCGGCCAACGCGCTCGTACGCCGCCTCGGCATCGAGCCACAGGAGGAGCTCCGGTCCGCCCGCAGCTCCGAGGAGCTCGCCTCGCTCGTCCAGCGGTCGGCCGTCCAGGGCACCCTGGATCCCGAGACCGCCGAGCTGATGGAGCGGAGCGTCGAGTTCGGCACCCGCACCGCGGGCGAGATCATGACACCGCGGGTGCGCACCACGACCGTCGACGAGACCGACCGCGCCTCCACGGTGATCGACCTGACCCGGCAGACCGGGCTGTCCCGGTTCCCGGTGCTCGACGCGGAGGACGCCGTCGTCGGCACCGTCCACGTCAAGCACGCTGTCGCGCTGCCGATGCACGAGCGCTCGACGACGCGCGTCAAGCACATCATGGTCAAGCCGACCGTGGTCCCCGACAGCCTGCGACTCGACCCCCTGCTCTCCCTGCTGCGCGGTGACGGCTTCCAGATGGCGATCGTGCTCGACGAGTACGGCGGCCACGCCGGCGTCGTCACGCTCGAGGACGTCGTCGAGGAGATCGTCGGCGACATCTCCGACGAGCACGACCGGCTCGGCGCACGCGCCCGGCAACGACGCGACGGGAGCTGGAGCCTGTCCGGACTGCTCCGGCCCGACGAGGTCGAGGACGCGACCGGCGTGGAGCTGCCCGACCACGAGGACTACGACACGATCGGCGGGCTGGTCATGCGCGAGCTCGGAAAGATCCCTCGGCCGGTGACCGGGTCGAGGTCGCCGTACCCGACAGGACCGATCAGGACGAGCCGGGCGAGAACCTGGCGACCCTGACGGTGGAGCGCATGGACGGGCTTCGCGTCGATCGGATCGAGCTGCGACTGGTGACGGGGGAGGACGCGCATGAGTGACCTCAGCGGCATCCTGCTCGCCGTCGTGCTGCTCGCCTTCAACGCCTTCTTCGTGGGGGCGGAGTTCGCGCTGCTGTCGGCCCGCCGGAGCCAGATCGAGCCCGCGGGCCCAGGAGGGATCGCGCTCCGCCCGCACCGCCCTGCGCGCCATGGAGCACGTCTCTCTCGTGATGGCCGGCGCCCAGCTCGGCATCACCGTCTGCTCGATCGGCCTCGGCGCCATCGGCGAGCCGGCCGTCGCGCACCTGCTCGAGCCCGTCTTCCACGCCGCTCAACGTGCCCGACGCCGCGCTGCATCCGGTGTCGTTCGTGGTGGCGCATGTCGCTGGTGGTCTACCTGCACGTGGTCCTCGGCGAGATGGTGCCGAAGAACATCGCGCTGGCCGGGCCCGACCGGGCTGCTCTCGTGCTGAGCCCGCCGATGATGGCGATCGTGATGCTGCTGCGTCCGTTCATCAGCCTGCTCAACCTGACGGCCAACGGCATCCTGCGCCTGATCGGCATCGAGCCCAAGGACGAGGTGAGCTCGAGCTACACCCGTGAGGAAGTGGCGGCCCTGGTCGAGGAGTCGCGCGGCGAAGGCATGATCGCGGCGGACGAGTACGACCGACTCGCCGGTGCGCTCGGCTTCACCGAGAAGGTGGTCACGTCCGTGCTGATGCCCGTCGAGGGGCTGAGCACCGTCCTCACCGGATCCACGCCGGCGGACGTCGAGGCGCTCTGCGCGGCCACCGGCTACAGCCGGTTCCCGGTGACCACCGACGACGGCACGTTGCTCGGCTATCTCCACATCAAGGACGTCCTCGAGAACGACGAGGCGCGTCGCCAGCGCCCGATCGACGACAAGTGGGTGCGCCCCCTCGCCACGGTCGGTCCCGACGACGTCCTGCACGAGGCGTTGGAGAGCCTGCAGCGTCGTGGCGCCCACATGGCGCGCGTCGTCTCGCGCGAAGGTGCGGTGCTCGGCCTGGTCACGCTCGAGGACGTGCTCGAGGAACTGGTCGGAGAGATCCGTGACGGCTCGCACCACGAGTGGGCCGGAAGCACGGGCGAGGCTGGATAGGGTGAGGTCGTCACCACCCCCACGACCACACACGGCAAATCCGATGGCAGGCGATTCAGTGCAGGAGCAGACCGGGCAGGCAACCGGGCACTCCCGCGTGTGGACGATCCCCAACATCATCAGCATGTTGCGACTGGCCGGGGTCCCGCTATTCCTGTGGCTGGTGCTGGGCCCGGAGGCCGACGCGTGGGCCCTCGCCGTCCTCATGATCTCCGGCGTCACCGACTTCCTCGACGGCTATCTCGCGCGGCGCCTCGACCAGTTCTCCAACCTCGGCGAGATCCTGGACCCGGTAGCCGACCGCCTCTACATCCTCGCGGTCGTGATCGGGCTGGCGCTGCGCGACATCATCCCGTGGTGGGTCGCGATCATCCTGCCGCTCCGCGACCTGTTGCTCTGGGGCCTCGTGCCATTGCTGCGCACCCGCGGCTACAGCGCGCTGCCGGTGCACTTCCTCGGCAAGGCCGCCACGTTCAACCTGCTCTACGCCTTCCCGCTGCTGCTGCTGGGGGAGGGCACCGGGGTCGTGCCGACCATGGCGCAGGTGTTCGGCTGGGCCTTCGCCTTCTGGGGCATCGGCCTCTACTGGTGGGCCGGGGTGCTCTACGCGTGGCAGGTCCGCAAGCTGCTCCGGGACACGCCCCGACGTCCGGCCCGGCCATCGGCACAGCCCGAGGGTTGACCGTGGTCGACCACCCCGCGGCACCAACCACCGACGTGCCCCTCCCGCACCACGTCACCACGCCGTTGCTGACGCTGATCACCGAGCGCTCGATGGACGAGGACTACGCCCACGTCGCGGCCAGGCGCGCCGCCAACGGCGAGCCACGTCCGACCCGCTCGAAGGTCTGGAGTACGGCGGTGGCCGTGGCCGCCTTCGGTGCGCTGGCCACCATCGTGGCGGTCCAGACCTCGCGTGACGCCGACGTGCAGGAGCTCGGTCGCGACGCGCTCATCAGGCAGATCGAGGCGGGGCGCGAGGACGTCGCCGACCTGCAGGGGCAGATCCGCACGCTCACCAACGCCGGCTTGTCGGCCGACAAGACCAACGCAACGCTGGCGGAGCAGTCCGCCGACCTGGAGGTCCGGCTGGAGCGACTCGAGGTCCGCACCGGCTACGTCCCGGTGCGCGGACCAGGTGTCCGGATCCGGGTCGACAGCGCGCCCGACGCCGTACCGGACGACGAGGTGCGCGACGAGGACCTCGCGCTGCTCGTCGACGGCCTCTGGACCGCCGGGGCCGAGGCGATTGCCGTCAACGACCAGCGGATCGTGGCCCTCGGTGGCATCCGCAACACGCAGCCGCGCGATCCACATCAACGGCAAGCCGTTGACGGCGCCCTACGTCATCGAGGCCATCGGCGACCAGGGGACCCTGCAGGCGCGACTTCTCGAATCCAGCGCCGGATTGAGGTTCTTCAGCGTGGCCAATGGCCTCGGATTCTCCTATGTGCCGCAGAATGTCGATGAGCTCCGGCTGCCCGCCGCCACGCTGCGGCCGCTCCGGCAGGCCGAAGAGATCACCACCACGACCAACGGACGCCCGGACGAGGAAGGAGCCAAGCCGTGATCGCCGCACTGGGACTTTTGCTGGGCATCCTGGCCGGACTCGTCTTCGCGCCGGACGTGCCGCTCGGTCTCGAGCCCTATCTGCCGATCGCCGTCGTCGCCGCGCTCGACGCGGTCTTCGGCGGCCTGCGGGCGTTCCTCGACGGCATCTTCGACGACAAGGTGTTCGTCGTGTCGTTCGTGAGCAACGTCGTGATCGCGGCCGCCATCGTCTTCCTCGGCGACAAGCTCGGCGTCGGCGGACAGCTCACCACCGGCGTCGTCGTGGTGCTCGGCATCCGGATCTTCTCCAACGCCGCGGCGATCCGCCGCCACCTGTTCCATGCCTGACGAGTCCATGCCTGACGAGTCCATGCCTGACGAGTCCAGGCCTCCCGAGCAACGGCCCGACGCCGAGCCGCCGGCGGAGACCGGACGCGACCGGCTGCTGGCCACCCTGCGCAGGCCCACGCGAGGGCAGGCCGTCGTGGGCGTCCTGCTCGCGGTGCTCGGCTTCTCGGCCGTGGTCCAGGTCAGCAACACCAGCCAGGACGACACCTATGCCGGACTGCGCGAGCAGGACCTGATCGAGATCCTGAACGGCCTCACCGGCACCGCCGAGCGTGCGCGTCGCGAGGTCGACCGGCTCGAGGGCACCCGGGACCGGCTCCAGTCGGAGTCCACCAGCCGCGAGGCCGCGCTGTCCGAGACCCAGGACCGGGTGAAGACCCTCAACATCATCGCCGGTCTGGTCCCGGTCACGGGCCCGGGGATCCGGATCCGGATCGAGGAGGCCGAGGGGCAGGTCAGCCTCAACTCGCTGCTCGACCTGGTCCAGGAGCTGCGCACCGCCGATGCCGAGGCGATGGAGTTCAACGACACCTACCGGCTGGCGGCGCAGAGCTCCTTCGACACCACCGTCGGTGGCATCGAGCTCGACGGCGAGCTCCTCGAACCGCCGTACGTCATCGACGTGATCGGCGAGCCGCACGCGCTGCACAGTGCCATGACCTTCGGCAGCGGACCGATCGAGCAGCTGCAGCTCGACGGCGCGACGGTTCAGGTCACCGAGCTGGACGAGCTGGACGTCGAGAGCGTGCGCACTCCCGAGCGACCCGTGAATGCCGAAGCGGACGCGGGCCAGTAACCTGCCCCACAACCGAGCCGAGGAGAAGGAGTCACCGTGTATCCCGAGGACCTGAAGTACACCAGTGAGCACGAGTGGGTTCGCAGCCCCGGCGAGGCCGAGGGATCGGTCCGAGTGGGCATCACGCACTTCGCCCAGGACGCGCTCGGCGACATCGTCTACGTCGCGCTCCCCGAGGTCGGCGAGCAGGTCACCGGCGGCGAGACCTGCGGTGAGCTCGAGTCGACGAAGTCGGTCAGCGACGTCTACGCGCCCCTCACCGGCGAGATCGTGGCCCGCAACGAGACGCTCGACGCCACACCCGAGCTCGTGAACAACGACCCGTACGCCGGCGGCTGGCTCTTCGAGATCGTGCCCGCCGACGCCAGTGTGGTCGAGGGACTGCTGGACGCTGCGGCGTACCAAGCCGGCCTGGAAGGCTGAACCTGTCGGACGGATCGCGGCGACGTTCCTCACGGGGCATCCTGCGGCTGATAGGTTCGAAACAGTTGTCAGAGTTGAGATTTCACGCCAGTGATCCGGTCGTCGGGCCTGGCCGTCGAGGAGGGTTTCATGCCGTTCTGCACCGCCTGTGGCAAGCAGAACCCTGACGATGCGCGGTTCTGCTCGCAGTGCGGCACCCGCTTGGTGACCGACGACGCGGACACGACCGCCGCCGGTGAGACCACAGGGGCGACCGACTCCACCGCGACCATCACCTTCGGGGTCCCCGCGCCCGTGGACACCTCGGACCGCAAGCTCAGCCCGGTCGACGCGGCCGCCGTGGACGCGCTGCCCGAGGGCCACGCCCTGCTGATCGTGCAGCGCGGTCCCAGCGCCGGCAGCCGGTTCCTGCTCGACGCCGACCTGATCGGCGCCGGTCGGCACCCCGACAGCGAGATCTTCCTGGACGACGTGACCGTCTCGCGTCGGCACGCCGAGTTCCGTCGCAGCGGCAACGACTTCACGGTCAGCGACGTCGGCAGCCTCAACGGGACCTACGTCAATCGCGACCGCATCGACTCGGTCGAGCTGACCGACGGCGACGAGGTCCAGATCGGCAAGTACCGCCTCGTCTTCTTCACCAGCGCCGCAGGCTGATCAGTGGCGGAACCCGCTGCGTCACGGGCGCGGATGAACATCGGACAGGTCCTCGACCACCTGCGCGGTGACTTCCCCGGTGTGACGATCTCCAAGATCCGGTTCCTCGAGGACCAGGGCCTGATCAAGCCCGAGCGCACGCAGTCCGGCTATCGCAAGTTCTCCGGCGACGACGTCGACCGCCTTCGCTACATCCTCCGCATGCAGCGCGACCACTACCTCCCGCACAAGGTGATCGGCGAGCACCTCGACGCGATCGACCGCGGGCTGGAGCCGCCGGCGATCGACGGCGTGGTGCCGACGGTGCCCAAGGTCGCCCTGGCGTCCGACGGGCTCCCGTCGCCCGAGTCGTTCCGCACCACGAGCGACGTCCGCCTCTCGCGCCGCGAGCTGATCAAGATCGCCGAGATCTCCGAGGAGCTGCTCGTGCAGCTCGAGCAGTTCGCGCTGATCTCGCCGCGGGCCGGCACCGGCCACTACGACACCGATGCGCTGATCGTGGCGCAGACGGCGCGGGAGCTGTCCGAGTTCGGCTTCGAACCCCGCCACCTGCGCGCGTTCAAGACCGCCGCCGACCGTGAGGTGGGTCTGGTCGAGCAGGTCGTGGCACCCCTCCAGCGCGGGCGCGACGCCGCTGCGAAGGGCCGGATGGAGGACGCCGTGAGCGAGATCGCCGCGCTGTCCGTGCGCCTGCACGCGACCCTCGTCAAGGCCGGCCTCCGTCGCTCCTGATCGCGGCCAGGCGTTGTGATCTGCTCGGAGTAGGGTGAAGAAGTGCGCGAAGTAGATGTCATCGGAGTCCGGGTGGAGATGCCCTCGAACCAGCCCATCGTGTTGTTGCGCGAGGCAGGGGGAGAGCGCTATCTGCCCATCTGGATCGGAGCCGTCGAGGCGACGGCCATCGCGTTCGCGCAGCAGGGCGTCACGCCCCCGCGACCGCTCACGCACGACCTGATGAAGAACGTGCTCGAGGCGACCGGCCAAGAGCTGAGCGAGGTGCGGATCACCGACGTCCGCGACGGCGTGTTCTATGCCGAGCTCGTGTTCGTGGGCGGCCAGGAAGTCAGTGCCCGCCCCTCCGACTCGATCGCGCTGGCGCTGCGCACCGGCACCCGCATCCTGTGTGCCGAGGGTGTGCTCGACGAGGCCGGCCTGGCCGTGCCCGCCGAGCAGGAGGACGAGGTGGAGGCGTTCCGCGAGTTCCTCGACCACGTGTCGCCGGAGGACTTCGAGGCGCAGTAACCCTCACCCTCAAGTTGAGGTTGAGAGTTGCGACACGCCGCGAGCATGATTGACCGCTCCGGTTCTGCCGCCTACCTTGAAGTGTCTTCGTTGTAACTCCACCCGTGTGGTTGCCCTTCCCCGCAGCCCCTTCCCCCGGAGTTACGCTCAACGTAGTAGGACCGTGGAGGGTCGCTGTGGCTGTGAACGAGAACGACCAGGACCGCCTGGCCGCTGAACACGCGGCCAAGGCCACCGAGCTCGCTGACGAGCAGGGTCTGCTCTTCACCGACGACGTCTCGCCGCTGCCGAGTGACACCGGCTACCGCGGACCGACGGCGTGCAACGCCGCCGGCATCACCTACCGCCAGCTCGACTACTGGGCGCGCACCGGACTGGTCGAGCCGACCGTCCGCGGTGCCACCGGGTCTGGTTCCCAGCGGCTCTACTCGTTCCGCGACATCTTGATCCTCAAGGTCGTCAAGCGCCTGCTCGACGCCGGCATCTCGTTGCAGCAGATCCGCACCGCCGTACAGCACCTGCGCGAGCGCGGCACCGACGACCTGACGCGCGTCACCTTGATGAGCGACGGCGCCAGCGTCTACGAGTGCACCACCAACGACGAGGTCATCGACCTGCTGCAGGGCGGCCAGGGCGTGTTCGGCATCGCCATCGGCGGGGTCTGGCGCGAGATCGAGGGCACGCTCGCCGAGCTGCCCAGCGAGCGCGCTGCCGAGGAGGTCACCGACATTGCCGGTGACGAGCTCGCCGCACGCCGCGCGGCGCGCAAGATCGGCTGAACCGACGTACGTGAGGCCCGATCGCTGGGCTGGTGCTGATCGCTCGAGCCCTCGACCTGCGGACCGTCAGCGTCGCGTCGTCGTTGAGGAAGAGCATGCGCCATCGACCCAGTCGCGGTGCATGCTGGCTCCCGGCAGTCGGGCGCGGCGTGCACGGGCAGGGCGAGAGGGTCCGAGATGGCCAGGTCGATACTCAACGTCGCCGGCCAGCGCCGCGGTCCGAGCTCGAGTCGTGAGTCCTCGCAGCAAGAACGAGTGAGCTCGCGCCGAGGGCGGCGCGGGCCACGTCGCTCTCGGGGTCGCCGAGATCGTCCAGAGGACCACTCGACGCCGACCGCAGCGAGGTCAGCGCCTTCCGCCCCCCCGGACGAGGACCGGCCGCGCTGATAGGTTCGGCTGCGAACAGTCGCGCGGGAGAGTCCGGCCACTGCGTGCGCCGAAGGGGCAATTCCTCCCCGGAACCTCTCAGGCACCCGGACTGCGCGGACCAGGCAACTCTGGAGGACCCATGATCGGGCCCGACAGATGGGGAGGCGCCTGCTGACCGCCAACCAGGGAGCCTCCATGACGGACCCGTCCGCGCCGCACTCACCCTTCGTCGACCGTCACATCGGTCTGCGACCCGCCGACATCGAGAAGATGCTGGACGCGGTGGGCCACGACTCGCTGGAGTCGCTGATGGCGGCCGCCGTCCCCGGCGGCATCCGAGCCGACGCCGACCTCGACCTGCCGGAGGCGGTCAGCGAGGACGCCGCGGCCCGCGAGCTGCGACACCTGGCGGCCATGAACCGGCCCGCCGAGGCGATGATCGGCTGTGGCTACCACGCGCACGATCACGCCGCCGGTGATCCGCCGCAACGTGCTGGAGGACCCCGGCCTGGTACACCGCCTACACGCCGTACCAGCCGGAGATCTCCCAGGGCCGCCTCGAGGCGCTGATCAACTTCCAGACCATGGTCGGCGACCTGACCGGCCTGCCGACCGCCAACGCGTCGCTGCTCGACGAGGGCACCGCCGCCGCCGAGGCGATGACGCTGGTGCGCCGGGGGAACAAGGCGCACGGGCCCGTTCGTGGTCGACGCCGACGCGCTGCCGCAGACGATCGACGTCGTCCGCACCCGCGCCGACCGCCATGGGCATCGACGTCGTCGTCGCCGACCTCACCGACGGCCTGCCCGAGGGCGAGCTCAGCGGGCGTGCTGGTGCAGTACCCCGGAGCCAGCGGCCGGATCCTCGACCCGCGGCCGCTGATCGAGGCCGCCCACGACCGCAACGCCCTGGCCGTGGTGGCCACGGATCTCCTCGCGCTCACCCTCCTGGAGTCGCCCGGCGAGCTGGGCGCCGACGTCGTCGTCGGCTCCTCGCAGCGCTTCGGGGTGCCGCTGTTCTACGGCGGTCCGCACGCCGGCTTCATGGCGGTCCGCGCCGGCCTCGAGCGGCACCTGCCGGGCCGCCTCGTCGGCGTCTCGATCGACGCCGAGGGCCGGCCGGCCTACCGCCTGGCGCTGCAGACCCGCGAGCAGCACATCCGTCGCGACAAGGCGACCTCGAACATCTGCACCGCCCAGGTGCTGCTCGCGGTCGTCGCGTCCATGTACGCCGTCTACCACGGCCCCGAGGGCCTGAAGGCGATCGCGCAGCGCACCCACGACTACGCCACCCGCATCGCCACGGCGCTCCAGGCCGCGGGAGTGGAGCTGGTCAACGACGACGCTGGTTCGACACCCTGACCGCGCACGTGCCCGGCCGCGCCGCCGAGGTGGTGGCGTCCGCGCGCACCCACGGGCTGCACCTGCGGCTCGTCGACGCCGACCACGTCGGCCTGTCGACGTCGCGAGACCACGACGCCGTCCACCGTGGCCAGCGTGCTCCGGGCGTTCGGCGTCGACAGCGACCCGACGGCGCTCGACCGCCGCGAGGACGCCATCCCGGCGCGGCTGCGCGCGCAGGTCGGCGTACCTCACGCACGAGGTGTTCAGCACGCCACCACAGCGAGACCCAGATGCTGCGCTACCTGCGCCGGCTCTCCGCGCGCGACTACGCGCTCGACCGCGGCATGATCCCGCTCGGCTCCTGCACGATGAAGCTCAACGCCACCACCGAGATGGAGCCGGTGAGCCTGCCGGGCTTCGCCGACCTGCACCCCTTCGCGCCCGCCGAGGACGCCGCGGGCTACCGCAGGCTGGTCGACGACCTCGAGGGCTGGCTGGCCGAGGTCACCGGCTACGACCGCGTCTCGATCCAGCCCAACGCCGGCTCGCAGGGCGAGCTCGCCGGGCTGCTGGCGATCCGTGGCTACCACCGGGCCAACGGCGACAGGCCGAGCGCGACGGTCTGCCTGATCCCGTCGTCGGCCCACGGCACCAACGCCGCGTCCGCGGTGATGGCCGGCATGAAGGTCGTCGTGGTCAAGGCCGCCGACGACGGCTCCGTCGACCTCGACGACCTGCGGCGGCCAGTGCGAGAAGCACTCCGACCACGCTGGCCGCGATCATGGTCACCTACCCGTCGACGCACGGCGCCTACGAGGACTCGATCACCGAGCTGTGCGAGATCGTGCACGAGCACGGCGGTCAGGTGTACGTCGACGGCGCCAACCTGAACGCGCTGCTCGGCTTCGCCAAGCCCGGCGAGTTCGGTGGCGACGTCTCGCACCTCAACCTGCACAAGACGTTCTGCATCCCGCACGGCGGCGGCGGCCCCGGCGTCGGTCCGGTCGCGGTGCGCGGCGCACCTGGCGCCGTACCTCCCCTCGCACCCGATGCACCCCGAGCCCGAGCAAGCGCGACGGGCATCGGCCCGATCAGCGCGGCGCCCTACGGCTCGGCGGGCATCCTGCCGATCTCGTGGGCCTACATCCGGCTGATGGGCGCCGCCGGGCTGACCCGGGCCACGGCGGTGGCGGTGCTGTCGGCCAACTACATCGCGCACGCGGCTGCGATGAGCACTTCCCGGTGCTCTACCGCGGCCACGGCGGGCTGGTCGCGCACGAGTGCATCCTCGACGTGCGCGGGCTGACCAAGGACACCGGCGTCAGCGTCGACGACGTCGCCAAGCGGCTCGTCGACTACGGCTTCCACGCACCGACGATGTAGCTTCCCGGTCGCGGGCACGCTCATGGTCGAGCCCACCGAGTCCGAGGACCTCGGCGAGATCGACCGGTTCTGCGACGCGATGATCGCGATCCGCGGGCGAGATCGACCGGGTGCGGTCGGGGGAGTGGACGCCCGGAGGAGTCGCCGCTGCGGCACGCGCCGCACACGGCACGCGCGCTGGTCGGCGAGTGGGACCGCGTCCTACTCCCGCGAGGTCGGCGTCTTCCCGACCGGCATCGACCCGGACAAGTACTGGCCGCCGGTGGCTCGCATCGACCAGGCGTACGGCGACCGCAACCTGGTCTGCGCCTGCCCGCCGCCCGAGGCGTTCGCCGAATGAGCAGGCCTGTTGCGGACATCACTGCCCACCGCCTGCGCTGGCGCACCGCCACCGCCCAGGCGGACGGGCAGGCTGCCGTCGATCGTGGCCGGCGTCGTCCGCGGACGGGGAGCTGGTGTGGTCCGACGGGGTCGGCGACGTGGCCGGTCCGGTCACGGACACGCAGTACCGGATCGGCTCGATCACCAAGACGTTCACCGCGGTGCTGATCCTCCAGCTGTCGCGACGAAGGCGCGCTCGTCACTGGACGACGCCGGCTCGGACGTCCATCGCCGGAGACATCGGCTACGCCGATCGGACGGTCCGCGCAGCTGCTCGCCCACACCGCGGGCTCCAGGCCGAGCCGGCCGGCCACTGGTGGGAGCGGTCGGCGGGCGGCTCGTTCGACGAGCTCGCGGCGGCCAACGACGGGTCGAACGCGGCGCACGCGCCGGATCGGCGGTACCACTACTCCAACCTCGGCTACGGACTCCTCGGCGAGCTCGCCGCCCGGCTCCGGGGCCGAGCTGGTGGGAGGCGGTCGTCGGCGCGGATCCTCGACGCCGCTCGGCATGGAACGCACGTCCTACCGCCTCCGGCGCTGCACGCCGAGGGCTGGTCGGTGCACCCGTACGCCGCAGACGCTGATCGCCGAGCCGCTGCCCGACACGCGGCGCATGGCGCCCGCCGGTCAGGTGTGGAGCACGATCGCCGACCTGGCGACCTACTGCCGGTTCCTGCTCGACGGCGACGCCGACGTGCTGAGCGCCGATGTGCTTGGCGCAGGCATTCACGCCCCAGTCGGGGGAGGAGGACGCCGGCCTGGCCTACGCGCACGGGCTCGGCTTCCAGATCTTCCGCGGCGGCTCCGGGACGCTCGTGGGCCACAGTGGTTCGATGCCCGGGTTCCACGCCATCTGCCTCGTCGACCGCACGCGGCGTACGGGCGCGTCGGCCTGGTCAACGGCACCACCGGCGTGACGGTCACGACCTTCGGCGCCGGACTGCTGGAGGAGCTCGAGCTGTGGGAGCCTTCCCTGCCCGTCGCCTGGGCGCCCAACGAGACCGTGCCCGCGGAGTTCGCCGACGCTCTCGGCGTCTGGCACTGGGGCGCCACGCCGTTCGTCTTCGCGTGCGAGGCGGGTGACCTGGTGGCTCGGCCGCCGCGACGTCGAGAAGTGGCGCTTCGCCGCCCGCGACGGTCGCATCGTGGGCAGTCGCGGCTACCACGCCGGCGAGGAGCTGCGCGTCGTACGCCGCAGCGACGGCGTCGTCTCGCACCTCGACGTCGGCACGTTCATCCTGACGCGTGAGCCCTACGAGGCTGGGACGCCCATCCCGGGCGGACGCCCCGACCTCGACTGAGATCAACGGGCCTGCGACACGCTCGACATGTTGAAGTCGGGGATCCGAAGCGCGGGCATCGCGGTCCGGGAGAAGTAGTCGTCGCCCCACTCGCGGCTGAAGCTCGGCACGGTCGCGCTGGCGTGCGAGAAGCGGTTGAGCAGGTCGATCGGGCTCTCGTTGAAGCGGAAGTTGTTGACCGCACCGACGATCTCGCCGCCCTCGACGAGGTAGACACCGTCGCGGGTGAGACCGGTGAGCAGCATGGTCTGCGGGTCGACCTCGCGGATGTACCAGAGGCAGGTGACCAGCAGGCCCTTCTCCATGCCGGCGACCAGGTCCATCTCCGAGCCCTGGGCGCCGTCGACCTCGAGGGCGAGGTTGTCGATCATCGGGGTCACGGGCTGGCCGGTCATCACCGCCGTGTGCCGGGTCTGGAGCAGGGCCGCGAGCGTGCCGTCGGCGATCCAGTCGGTGCGGGTCAGCGGGAGCCCGTTGTCGAAGACGGACTCCGTGTTGTCCGAGGCGCCGGCGACGTTGAACGGGCGAGCACTCGAGCCCGGCCAGGTCGGGATCGGAGTAGAGATGGACGCCGCCGGGGACGATCCGCTCCCCGATCCGGGTGCCACCACCGGTCCGGCTGTAGACCGACTCGCCCTCGTGCGCGACGCGTGCGCCGGCGCCCCAGTAGGCGTCGATCATCAGGTCGGCCACCGACGACGGCGGCAGGATCGTGTCGTAGCGACCGGCAGGCAGGTCGATCTGACGCTCGGCCCAGCCGAGACGCGTCTTGACCCGGTCGGCCATCGCGCGCGGCGTCGACGTCTCGGAAGTCGCGCGTCGCGCCACCGACCCACGCGCTCCGCGAGAGGCTGAGGTCTTGCCCGTGCAGGCGTAGTGGCCCGTGGGCTGGGCGTGTCGCAGGCGGAGTCCGCGTGACGAGCCGAGGTAGGTGGTGGCCATCTCGTGGTTGACGAAGCCGTAGAGCAGTCGGTCCTCGGCGGTCGCCGCGCCGGAACGCCTCGCCCAGGGCGGGCGCGAAGGCGTCGTAGACGGTGATGCCGGTCCGCTCCGGAGCCGCGTCCCAGTCGGCGCTGGTGCGATCGGCGACGAGCTCGGCGGCGTCCTCGGCCGCCTTGGCGTTCCTGGCCGCGGCATCGGCCGCCTGGACGAGGGTCGCGACCTGCTCCGGAGTGCTCGCGCTGCCGGAGACCGAACCGGTGGCAACGCCGTCCGTGGTCGCCACGAAGGAGATGACCGTGACGTCGACGGAGACCATCACGCCGTTGGTCGTGAGCGTGTTGTTGGCCCAGCGCAGGTTGGCGCTGCTGCTGTCGGCCACGATGGCGATGCAGTCGTCGGCAGTGGAGGTGGCGAGCGCGTGCTCGACGAGCTGCTGCGGGGTGTGCGCGGTCATCAGTGGCCTGCCTCGTCGGTCGTGTTGAGGATGCGTACGCCGCGGAACAGCGCGGACGGTGCTCCGTGGCTGACGGCCGCGACCTGGCCGGGTTGGGCCTTGCCGCAGTTGAACGCGCCGCCGAGCACCCACGTCTCGGGGCCGCCGACGGCCTCCATGGAGCTCCAGAACTCCGTGGTGGTCGCCTGGTAGGCGACGTCGCGGAGCTGGCCGTCGAGCTTGCCGTCGGTGATCTTGAAGAACCGCTGCCCGGTGAACTGGAAGTTGAACCGTTGCATGTCGATGGACCAGGACTTGTCGCCGACGATGTAGATGCCGCGCTCGACCTGGCCGATCAGCTCGTCGGTGCCGGGACCGTCGGGTGCCGCCTGCAGGGACACGTTGGCCATCCGCTGGATCGGGATGTGGCCCGGCGAGTCGGCGTACGCACAACCGTTGGAGCGACCCTCGTGCAGCTCGGGCTTCATGTGCCCCATGGACCGGTCGAGCTGGTAGCCCACCAGCACACCGTCCTTGACGATGTCCCACTCGCGGGTCTGGACGCCCTCGTCGTCGTAGCCGACCGTCGAGAGGCCGTGCTCGACGGTGCGGTCACCGGTGACGTTCATGACGGCCGAGCCGTACTGGAGGGTGCCGAGCTTGTCGTAGGTCGCGAACGAGGTGCCGGCGTAGTTGGCCTCGTAGCCCAGCGCCCGGTCGAGCTCGGTGGCGTGCCCGATGGACTCGTGGATGGTCAGCCACAGGTTGGACGGGTGGATGACGAGGTCGTAGCTGCCCGCCTCGACGCTGGGCGCGGCCAGCTTCTCGGCCAGCAGCTCCGGCACCTCGGCCAGCTCGGCGTCCCAGTCGTACACACCGTCGGTGAGGTATTCCCAGCCGCGGGCGACCGGGGGAGCGATGGACGACATCGAGTCGAAGATGCCGGTCTTCTCGTCGGAGGCCATCGCCTCGAACCCCGGCTGCATGCGGACCCGCTGCTGCGTCGTGCGGGTGCCGGCGAGGTCGGCGTAGTACTTGTTCTCGTGGACCTGCTGGAGGTCGGCGGTCGCGTGACCGACGCTGGCGTGCTGGCGCAGCCGGTTGGTCCACTCCGTGAGCACCGCCGCCTTCTCGGAGGTCGGGCACCTCGAGCGGGTCGAGGTCGTAGGCCGAGACCCAGGTGACGTCGTCGTAGACGGGCTCGGGGGCGAGCTGCACCGGCGTCGTCGTCATCTCGGCGGCCACCTCGGCCACCGCGATCGCCGTCTCCGCGACCCGCCGGGCCTCGTCCGGCGTCAGCACCACGCCGGACGCGAAGCCCCAGGCGCCGCGATGGATCACGCGTACGGCGAAGCCGACGTCCTCCGCGTCGCTGGCGGTCTGCAGCACCCCGTCGCGGGCGCCGAGATACTGGTAGCGCACGCGCTCGAAGCGGAAGTCGGCATGGGTGGCGCCGAGCTCGGAGGCTCGGGCCAGCGCGACGTCACCGAGACTTCGGTGGGGCAACGCGGCGAAGGTCGGATCGATCATGGGTCGAACCTAACGCAGCCGTTAAGGTGGCGCGCATGACCTTTCCGGCGTGGCTGGGGATCGGAGCTCAGCGGTCCGGAACCACCTGGTTCACCGACCTCCTGACCCAGCATCCCGACGTCGGTGTCGGCGTCAACGGCAAGAAGGAACAGCACCTCCTGCACAAGGTCGGCGACGGCGTCGAGCCCGCTTCGGCGTACCTCGACCTGTTTCCGGCCGACGGGATCCGTCGAGGTGACTGGACGCCGCAATACCTGCGCCACGCCTCCGCGCCGGCCACGGCCGCGCGCCTGCTCGGACCGGACGTCCCGGTCCTGGTGCTGTTGCGCGACCCGGTCGACCGGTTCGTCTCGGCGATGCGGCTGGCGGCCACGCGGGCGAAGTCGCCCTGGCCCTACCCGGTGCCGATGACCGTGCAGACCTTCAGCGGCTTCTACGCCGACCAGTTGGCGATGTGGGCCCACCACGTCGGGCGCTCGCGGATGCAGGTGATGATCTTCGAGGCGGTCCGCGCGAACCCGCAGGCCGCGGTGGACGCCGTGTGGTCCCGGGTCGGTGTGTCGTCGGTGCCGTTGCAGGACGTCGATCGACCGTCCGGGTCCAGCAGCCAGGCGTCCTGGACGCCGCCGGAGGGACTGCTCGAGTCGCTGGCCGTGCTCTACCGCCCGCAGGTGCGCCGGTTGATCGAGGACTGGGGCCTCGACGTCTCCACCTGGTCGACCCAGCCCTGAGTCTCAGCCGGCGCTGACGCTGACCCGGGATCCGTCGCGGCCCTTGGTCACGCGCAGCTGGGTGGGGATGCGGGTCTGCATCTCGGCGACGTGGCTCACGACGCCGACGACGCGGCCGCCGTCGCGCAGGCCGTCGAGGGTGTCCATCACGTCGTCGAGGGTGTCGGCGTCCAGCGAGCCGAAGCCCTCGTCGACGAACAGGGTGTCGAGGTCGGCGCCACCCGCCTCCTGGGTGATCACGTCGGCCAGCCCGAGGGCCAGGGCCAGCGAGACGACGAAGGTCTCGCCGCCCGACAGGGTGGCCGGGTCGCGGGCCTCTCCCGACCAGTCGTCTCGGACGAGCAGGCTGAGGCCACCGCGGGTCTCGCCCGCGCCCCTCTTGCCGGTGTGCTCGAGCGAGTAGCGCTGGTCGCTCATCCGCGCCAGCCGCTCGTTGGCGGCGGCCACGACCTGCGAGAGGCGGTGGGCCAGGACGTACGCCGACAGCCGCATCTGCAACGCGTTGTCGGGCGACTTCCCCTCCACGAACAGCGCGAGCCTCGCCGTGAGCTCGAGCTCGTCGCGCACGGGTGACCAGGCGGCCAGAGCGGCCGTCACCTGATCGGCCAGGGTCGTCAGCCGGTCGTGGCGGCGCGCTGCCTCGTCATGGCGGGCGTGCGCGACACGAGTCGCGCTCTCGGCTTCGGCGTGGTCGGCGGTCAACGCGTCGACGTCGGGCCGGGGGAGGGCCGCCGCGGCGCGGTGCCCGGGATCGTCGACGATGGCGCGGGCCGTCCGCACGGTGTTGTCGATCCGTTCGATCTCGGTCGTCAGCGCTTCGCGCTCGACTCTCCTCGAGTCGAGCGGAGCGCGCGTCCGCGACGGAGTCGAACCCGGCGCCGGTCGCGGCATCGGCGAGCGCTCGCGTGGCCCTGGCGAGGTCGCGCTCGGCCAGGGCCAGCTGCTCGTGCGCCGCGCATGCCTGGGCGATCGCCTCGAACTGCCGGCTCCGAAGCCTTCTCAGCGCCGGCACGGTGTCGCAGCCGGTGCCGTCGAGCACCTCGTCGATGCGGACGCGGAGGCGTTGGTGCTCCGCGCGATGCACGCTCCAGCCGCGACTGGAGGTCTGCCTGGCGTTGCTGGGCGACGTCTCGGTCGTGGCGGAGCTCGTCGCTGGCCGTACGGCGACGCGCCACCTCGTCCCGCAGGCCGGCGCACGCGGCCGCCAGCGCGGCCGTGCCGTCGTGCTCGCGGCGGGACTCGGCCAGCGCACGGGCGGCCTCGTCGGCCGACTGACCGGCGGCCAGTGTCACGAGGCGGGTGTGGTGGGCCTCGGCCTGACGCAGCTGGTCGTCGAGGACGACCAGCACACCCTCGGCGTCGTCGACGTCCTTGCGCGCTGCCCGCTCGGACGCGGCATCGGGGCTGCCGGCGGACGCCACCGCGAGGTGCGGGTGCTCGTGGGAACCGCAGACGGGGCACCCGGCGCCGACCGCGAGCGCGCCCGCGATCTCGGCGGCCATGCCGTCGAGCCGTGCCTCACGCACTTCCAGCCAGGTCTCCTTGAGGCGGGTCAGGAGCTCCCGGGCATCCGCGTGCGCACCGCGCGCCGCCTCCAGTGCGGGTGCGATCGTGATCAGCTCGGTGGCGGCAGACGCTCGTTCGCGAACCGCGGCCAGGGTCGACTGGAGCGCGGGCAGTCGCTGCTCTGCCGACTCGGCCGTCGCCAGTGCTGCCTCGGCCTCCCGCAGGCGGATCGGCGCGTCTTCGAGCTCCGTGGAGAGCTCCATCGCCACGGCCGTGGCGCTCGTCAGAAGGTCAGCGACCTCGTCACCGAGCCGCGTGACCTCGTGCAGCCGCTCGGCGTCGGGATGCGCCGCGTCGGCGAGGTCGAGAGCCCGACGCGCTGCGTCAAGGACTACCGGTAGCTCGTGGTAGCCGGGAGTCGGCTGGTCCGGCGCCGCGATCCGGAGCCACGACGCGGTCTCGGCCGCGGCCTCGCGACGCAGGCGCTCGACCAGGTCGGCATCCTCCTGCGCGGCGCCCTCGAGCTCGGCCAGCGGTTCGGCTCGCTCGGCACGTCGCACCCGGTCGTGCAGGTCGGTCAGGGCGGCTTCGTCGTGCTCGGCCAGCCGGGATGCGGCACCGGCATGGGCGGCCTGGCGCTCGGCCAGCACGCGCCCGTCATCGAGGGCCGTTGCCGACGTGCGGACGAGGAGATCGGCCTGATCACGCGCGTCGACCGCCGTGCGGACGTCTTCCAAAGCCGTGGCGAGGTGGTCGTCGACCCACGTCGCGATACTGCCGTCGGACGCCTCCAGGGAGAGGTCGGCGACGTCCCAGACGACCGGCAGCGGCTGGGCGGCGGTCTCGCTCACCCGGCCGACGAGGTGTGCGACCGTCCGGCCGTGGGCGGCAGAGCTGCGCTGGAGGTCGAGCCGCCGGTCGCGCAGCCAGTGCTCGATCCGGTCGAAACGACCGGTCTGGAAGACCGCCGCAGGAGTGCGTGCCGGTCCTCGGAGCGCGCCCGCAGGAACGCCTGGAACCTGCCCTGCGGCAGCATCGCCACCTGGCAGAACTGGGTCAGCGTATGCCCACCAGCCGGGTGACGAGGTGTCCGGCCTCGTCGAGACGCGTGGAGCAGGGGCTGCCAGCTCGCCGTCGAGGCGCTCGCTGAGCGACGACCGAGGCCTGTTCGGTGGTCATGCCGGTGCCGCGCTTCTTGGCCCGCTCCCACTTCGGCGAGCGCTCGATCCGGAACCGGCGGCCGGCCAGGGTGGCATCGAGGCGGACGCGGGGCGCGACGCCGTCGGTCGGCGTGGTCGGACCGCAGTCGGCTTGGCGGCGCTGCGGTCGCCGGGGACGTCGCCGTACAGCGCGAAGCAGACGGCGTCGAGCACGCTGGTCTTGCCGGCGCCGGTGGGGCCGCTCAAGCAGGAAGAGGCCGGCGTCGGAGAGCGCGTCGAAGTCGACCTCGACGGTGTCGGCGAACGGGCCGAACGCGGTGACGCTCGAGGGAGTGCAGGCGCATCAGCCGCCACCGCGACGCAGGACGTCGAGGTCGGGGTCGTCGCAGCAGGCGTCGCAGGCGTCGAGGAGCAGAGCGGACTCGGCGGGCGTGGCCGGCACCCCGCGGAGCTCGGCCACGAAGTCGAGGGCGATGTCGTGGTCACGGCGACCGGCGACGGTGGCGACGCGGCCGGCGATCGGCGCCGCCGCCGACGGGGTCGAACGCGAGGACCAGCGTGTGCGGGAAGCGGCGTGCGCAGCCGCTCCATCGCCTGCGGCGGGGCGCGGCTGGTCGGTCAGGGTGACCTGGACCCAGTCGTCGCTCGTGCGCGGCGAGGGCCGGATCGGCGAGCAGGGCGTCGAGCTCGCCGGTGCAGCCGGGCCAGCCGCCGCGGCACCGGCGCCTCGACGAAGTCGCGCCGGCGCGACCCCGTGCGGCGTCGAGGTCGACCAGCCAGCGAGCCCTTGACCTGGTCGTGCCTCGGAGAAGGAGTAGGCCAGCGGTGAGCCGCTGTAGCGGACGTGGTCGTCGAGCGTGTGCCGGCCGTGCAGGTGGCCGAGGGCGACGTAGTCGATGCCGTCGAAGATCGCGGTGGGCACCCGGCGACACCCACCGACGCTGATGTCGCGCTCGGACTCGGAGGGCTCGGCGCCGGCGACGAAGGCATGGGCCAGGACGACCGAGCGGGTGTGTGCGGGTCGTCAGGTCGGCGCGGACCCGGCGCATCGCCTCGCCCAGCGCGGCCTCGTGGGAGCGACCGGGCAGCGCCCAGGGCTCGCGCAGCGCGGTCGGGGTCGAGGTAGGGCAGGGCGTGGATGGCGACCGGCCGTGCTCGTCGTCGAGCAGGACGGGGGTGCCGACGGTGGCCGGCGTCGGTGCGGATGTGGACGCCGGCAGCGTCGATCAGCCGGGAGCCGAAACCGAGCCGCTGCGCGGAGTCGTGGTTGCCGCTGGTGACGACGACGCTGGCGCGCGAGGCGGCCAGCCGGGCGAAGGCTCGTCGGCCAGGCGGACGGCGTCGACGTGGGGGAGCGCCCGGTCGTAGACGTCGCCGGCGACCACCACGACGTCGACCCGCTCGCGCTCGACGACCTCGAGCAGGTGGTCGACGAAGGCACGCCTGGTGCGCCAGCAGCCCTCGCGGTGGAAGGACCGGCCGAGGTGCCAGTCGGAGGTGTGCAGGATGCGCATGTGACGAACCTAGACGCGGCCACCGACAACGGTCGGGTACCCACGCCGGTCACGGCGTAGCGCACGCACCGTCCGGCGCGCGGTGAAGCCGAAGAGCGCCAGCCCGGAGTCGCGCGCCAGCTGCGCCGAGAGGCTGGTCGGGGCGCCGACCGCGACCAGCGATCCGACGCCCGCTCGCCACGGCCTTCTGCACCAGCTCGAAGCCGGCCCGCCCGCTGACCACCAGGCAGGCGCTCGCTGCGTGGCTCGCCCGCCAGCACCCGGGCGCCGGCGACCTTGTCGACGGCGTTGTGCCGGCCCGACGTCCTCGCGGACGACGAGCAGCGTGCCGTCGGGTTCGCACAGCGCGGCCGCGTGCACCCCGCCGGTGCGCGAGAAGATCGTCTGCTGCTCGCGCAGCGCATCCGGCAGCCGTCGTACGACGTCGGGCCGGGGCACCTCGCCGGACCAGCGGAGCGGCGCCGGCCGGCACGTCGAGCGCCGCGTCGATGCTGTCCTTGCCGCACACGCCGCAGGCCGAGGAACCGGTCGCGGACGTGTCGTGGCGGTGCCCGGGATCTCGGTCGGCGGCTCGCGCAGCGTGAGCGTGACGACGTTGAACTCCTGCTCCGGCGCCAGGTCGGCGTCGGTGCAGTAGGCCACGCTGGCCAGATGCTCGGTCCAAGCCCGCCGCCACGCAGGAGCCCTTCGTGCGTGGCCCACCCGGCCGCGAGCTCGAAGTCGTGACCCGGCGTGCGCATCGTGACCCACGACCCGGTGCGCCGGCGTGCCCGGCCAGCGCCAGCCTGATCTCCAGCGGCTCCTCGGTGGCGAGCCGGTCCTCGCGCCGCGAGCACGGCGTCTCCGTCGTACACCTCGACCCTCGTGCGGGTCGTGGGTCCGGGCCGGCGGGCGAGGTCGTGTCATGCGGGCTGCCGAACGCCTTCTTCACCGCGATCCGGCGCGGTGCAGCTCGTCGGTCATGTCGACCAGGCTGCGCCGCACGGCGAGGTCGAGGTCGTCGCTGGCGAGCAGCCGCTCGGCCCGCGCCACGACGTCGTCCGACAGCGCGGTGATCGGGAAGAACGACCTGACGGCGTCGCCGAGCACCCAGCCGGCGTGCACGTGTCTCGATCCCGACGAGCTGCGTCGAGGTAGCGCTGCGGCGTACGCGTCGGTGAGGTGCTCCTGACCGACCCGCCACATGCCGAGCCCGGCCGACTCGAGCTCGTAGTTGGGCACGTCTCGCCTCGCCGGTGAACCGCTGCCACGCCCAGGCCTTCGCCTCGGCGTCGGGCATGCGACGCCACGGCGCGGGAGTGCTCGACGCTGGACTTGGCCGTCGGCTCGGCGGCGAGCGTCGTCGTCGAGCTCGGCGCGGTCGACCTCACCCATCGCGCGCCAGCGCGAGAGGATCCGCCAGCGCACGTCGAGGTCGACCTCGACGCCCGTCAGGCACGTCGCTCGGCGAGCCAGGCGCGCAGATCTCCGGCGACCGTGGCGCTGCCGACAGCGGACTGGAACGCCGCGAGCTGCAGGGTCGAGCCCGCGTCGCTGCGCCGCGCCTTGGCCGCCATCGACTCGTGGATGCGGGCCAGGGCCGCGCTCAGCGGGTCCGTCGGACAGCGCCGGCAGCCTTGCCGATCGCCCAGCGGCATCGTGAACGCCACGGCGTCGTCGCTGTCCTCGTCGGGCATGCCCGGCCTCGACCAGGTCGATGCACGTCGGCCGGGGTCGATCGCCGCGTTGTGGAACGCGCTGCGCACGTTGTTCCAGATGCCCGAGCGCAGGCGGGAGTCGTCGGTCGCTCGGCAGCGCGGCCTTGAGCAGCGTCACCGTCTCCGGATCGGGCTGCACGAGCGCCCAGGAGTCCTCGTACGGGTCGAGCACGACGGCCGCGTCGGCGCGCCGCGACGATGACGGAGTCGCGTCGCCGGCCACCGTGAGCGACTCCATCCTTCCACGCCTCACCGGGGCTCGCCGTCGCGACGCGCAGCGCATGGGAGCGGTCGGCCGGGTGCCCGGCCGGCGGAGTACGGCGGAAGACCGCTGCCGCGCGGTCGAGCACGATCGCGTCGGCCCCGCGGTGCGCAGCCAGCGACGGCGTGAACTCCGACAGGTCGCCGGCGCCGGCGCTCTCCCACGACGCGAAGAGGTCGTGCATCGTGGCGTTGCCGAAGCGGTGGGTCTCGAAGTGGTCGATGACGCCCTTGAAGAACACCTCGTCGCCGAGCCGGGCGTTGAGCTGCTTGAGGATCGAGAGCCCTTGGCGTAGGAGATGCCGTCGAAGTCCTGCAGCGCGCGCCATGGCGTCGGTCGCGCCGTTGCCGGCGACCGGGTGCGTGCTCGGCGCTGGTCGGCGAGAGCCCCCACTGCCGACGGGCGTAGGCGTTGTGCGTCCAGGCGTCGTCGAACTCGGTGACATCGGCGATGACGCGGTTGCCCATGTACTCGGCGAAGGACTCGTTGAGCCAGAGGTCGTCCCACCACTTCGGTGTCGTGATGTTGCCGAACCACTGGTGCGCCATCTCGTGCGCGAGCGTCGTGGCCCGATGGATGCGCAGCCCCACGGGTCACCCTGGAGTGAAGAGCATCGGATCGCGGAACGTGACGCAGCCCGGGTTCTCCATCGCACCGGCGTTGAAGTCGGGCACGAACGCCTGGTGGTAGTCACCGAACGGGATAGCGGATCGCCGAAGAGCCGGTGGAACTCGTCGAAGCACTGCCGGGTCACCGTCAGGATCTCCTCGGCGTCGCTGTCGAGGTCGGCCGCGATGCTCTGGCGCGCGGTCAGCCCGAGCGTGATCCCGTCGTGCTCGGCGGTGAACAGCGTGCTAGGGTCCGGCGACGAGCGTGACGAAGTACGTCGACAGCGGCTGGGTCTGCTCGAACTCCCAGACACCTGGCTCGACCTGCTCTCCCGGCGCGTTGCCGATGACCGTCCAGTCGCGTGGTGCGCCGGACGTGGAAGGTGTAGGGCGCCTTCAGGTCGGGCTGGTCGAAGCACGCGAAGATGCTGGGGGCCGCGTCCATGAAGGACATGCCGTAGACGTAGTGGCGACCGTCGGCGGGATCGACGCTGCGGTGCAGTCCCTCCCCGTCGGAGCGGAATCGCATGACCGCGTCGACGACGAGCTCGTTGGTGCCGGCCTGCGTCGGCAGGGACAGTCGACCCCGTTCCAGGGACTCCGGATCCAGCACCGCGCCGTTGAGCCGGACCGAGTTGATCCCTACCGGCTTCACGTCGACGAAGGTCTCTGCGCCGGTCGACTCGAAGACGATGGTGGTCCTCGACCCGAAGGTCTCCTCGGAGGACGCGAGGTCCAGCGCGACGTCGTACGACGTGACCTGCAGGGTGGCGAACCGGTCGATCGCCTCGCGGTGCTGGAGGCTCAAGTACGGGGAGGCAGTCACGCGAGCACCCTAGCCACCGAAGGGGCGAGCGGGTGGGGGAGATCACCCCGGAAATGGTCAGGAACGGGGTTTCGACACCCGTAGAATGTAAGAGTCGCAAGAGCGACTAGTTCATTACATCCAGCACCATCCTCCACCTGGCCGGTAGGGCCGAAAGGACCAGTAACACCATGAGCACGCAGCTGCACCTCGCCTACGGAATCGTCGAGGGACGAGCCCACTCCTCCGAGGACCGGGCCCTGCTGCGGACGGTGGAACTGGCTCGCAGTGAGCAGCGACGCGTGGCCCGCGCCGCGCGCCGCAAGGCCCGCTGAGTCGAGCCCACGCGGGCGCCTATGCTCGCGACATGAGCGACGAGACCCTCCGATCCATCGGCCTGACCCAGATCGGCGACGCCCGCTTCAAGGCGACCAACGCCAGGGGCGGCGAGACCTTCATCGGCATCGGGGGAGAGGATCCCGACTTCACGCCGGTCGAGCTCCTGCTCGCCGCCATCGGTAGCTGCAGCGCGCTCGACGTCGAGGCGATCACCAAGAAGAGGGCCGCGAGCACGGGCTTCGAGGTCTCGGCCGAGGGTCACAAGGTGCGCGACGAGAACGGCAACCACCTGACCGGAATCCGGATCACGTTCGACGTCTCGTTCCCGGACGGTCCGGGAGGCGATGCGGCCCGTGAGGTCCTTCCGAGCGCGATGGCCATGTCGCGCGACCGGCTGTGCACGGTCAGCCGCACCGTCCAGCTCGGGGCGGACGTCACCTACGACGTCGCCGACCCCGAGGCCTGATCGAGTGCTGGGTCGTACGCCGACGCGTGGCTGGACCACGCACCGGATGCCGCGCCAGGACGGGCGGACGTTCGTCATCACCGGCGCCTCGAGCGGGCTCGGCCTGGCCACCGCCAAGGCACTGGGCGCCGCGGGTGCGCGGGTCGTGCTCGCCGTACGCGATCCGGACAAGGGACGCGCGGTCATCGCCGGATCGCCGGGGGACTTCGTCGTACGCCGACTGGATGTCGCCGACCTGTCGTCCGTGCGCGCCTTCGCGGACGAGACGCCGGCGCTCGACGTCCTGATCAACAACGCCGGCGTCATGTCGCTGCCCCCGTCGCGGACGGTGGACGGCTTCGAGACCCAGCTCGCGACCAACCACCTCGGCCACTTCGCCCTCACCAACCTGCTCCTGCCCAGGCTGACCGACCGCGTCGTGGTGATCGGCTCCGATGCCCACCGCAGCGGTGTGCTCGACGTCGAGGACCTGTTCTTCGAGAAGCGGGCCTATCGGCCGTACGCCGCCTATGCCGCCTCGAAGCTCGCGAACATCAGCTTCCTCGGTGAGCTGCAGCGCAGGCTCACTGCGGTGGGCTCGACGCTGCGGTCCGTGGGTGCCCACCCGGGCTACACCTCGACGGGCATCCAGGTCGGCACCAGCAGTGCGGCGTTCAACCGCGTCGGCGCCCTCGGCAACCGGTTGGTCGGCATGCCCGTGGAGCGCGGCGCGCTGCCGACACTGTTCGTGGCGACGATGGACGTCCCGGGCAACACGTATGTCGGGCCGCACGGGCCGATGGAGCTGTGGGGGTCGCCGGTGCCGGTCGGAAGGTCGGAAATGGCCAGCGACCCCGACCTCGCCAAGGAGCTGTGGGCGAAGTCGGAGTCGCTGACCGGAGTCGGTTGGCTGCTGTGACCGTCAGCCGATCGTGATGGACGTGATGTCGATCGGGCCGGCGTTGGGCACGCCGCCACCCGCGGGGTGCGAACCATCGTCGCCTTCCTTCGCGGCGTCCGTGAGGAGCTTGAGCCCGTCCGGGTCGACCTGGCCGAACACGTTGTAGTTGGGCGTGAGGCCGGGGGAGTCGTTGAACACGAAGAAGAACTGCGAGCCGTTCGTGTCCGCGCCGGCGTTGGCCATCGCCAGGGTGCCGGCGCTGTAGGTCTCCTCACCGGTCAGCTCGTCGGCGTAGCTGAAGCCGGGGCCGCCCGAGCCGGTGCCGGACGGGTCGCCGCACTGCAGGATTCCGAAGGAGGGATCGGTCGCCATCCGCGGGCAAGGGGAGTCGTCGAAGAAGCCCTGCTCGGCCAGCGACACGAAGGCGTTGACGGTGCACGGGGTGGCGTCGGCGTCCAGGGTCGCCGGGATGTCGCCCAGGGTCGTCTTGAAGACGATGTTCACCTGACCGGACACGGTCGGCTCGCTCGGCGGGAGCTCGACCTCCTTGACCGCAGGAGCCGAGCCCTCCTCGACGTACTCACACGCGCCCGCGGCCGACTCGGAATCGGTCGGGGTCTCGCTCGTGCTCTCGCTCGGGGAAGACGGGTCGGATGCGGTGTCGCCGTCTCCTTCGTTGCCGCAGGCGGCGAGGGACAGACAGGCCAGGGTCGCCGAGATGGCGACGAGTCGCTTCAACATGCCGACGATGGTAGGCGAGTGGGCGTCAGACGCAGACCAGGCACTGCCCGCAGTCGCGGCGGGCCGACCGACCTCCCCGATTGCGGGCACCTAGGATTGCGGCGTGAATCAACGCGCGAGCATCTCGGGGGATCGGCTTCCGCTGCTCATCACCGCCGGCATCTTCCTCCTGATGCTGCTGTGTGTGCCCCTCGTGCTGAACCTGGACGGCGACCTCGATCAGGACCGCCCGATGTACGAGGACATGCAGCTCATGCTGAACTACCAGGCCGCTCACATCGCCAACGAGGGCCGCCCGGTCGAGACGACCGTCGCCGACGGCGAGTCCGTCAAGGTCGGCGCCAACGAGTTCACGGCCTCGCCGGGTGTCACGGTCGTCGTACGAGCCACCGACAAGAACTCGTTCTGCGTCTCCGCGAGCAACGACCGCGGCGTGAAGTCCCCGGAGCACTGCAGCGAGTAGTACAGCGGCCGCGATCGTGAACGCGTGTGCCTTGCGCACCGACGACCCGTGATGACGACCGGCATCCTCCTCGAGGGGAAGGGGCTCGCTCCCGAGGATCTCGTCGTATTGACATAATGTCAGTTATCGGCGGTTAATCCGACACGCTGGACCCCTCTTCCCGCTGCATCCGCGCAGGTCACCGTAGGTTCCTTGCGATGCGGGCAATCCTGATCAGCAGCGGGCTGGCGTTGATCTGCTCCCTCCTCGGGACACGACTGGCCATTGGCTGGTTCACGAAGCACGGCTTCGGCCAGCCGATCAGGGACGACGGCCCGACGACGCACCACACCAAGCGCGGCACGCCGACCATGGGCGGGCTGGTGATCCTGGTGAGCGCCACGGCGGCCTACCTCGTCGCCACGGTGCTGACCGGCAGTCTGCCCAGTGCCAGCGCCTGGCTCCTCATTCTCCTGTTCCTGGGCTGTGGAGTCGTCGGGTTCCTCGACGACTTCATCAAGGTCTACACGCAGCACAACCAGGGGCTGACGAGCCGCGCCAAGATGGCCGGGCAGACGGTGGTGGCCCTCGGATTCGGGATCCTGGCGACCCAGTTCTTTGCCGACGAGCGAGGCATCAGGCCGGCATCGCAGTACATCTCCACGACGCACGACTGGGGGATCAAGCTGCCCCTGGTCGTGGTCCTGCTGGTGATCTGGTTCATCGTGACGGCGACCTCCAACGGCGCGAACCTCGCGGACGGCGCCGACGGCCTGCTCGCCGGCACCTCGGCGATGATCTTCGGCGCGTACACGATCGTGAACATATGGCAGAACAACCAGCTCTGCGGTTCCTCCAGAACCACGGTGGTGGAGTCCCAGTGCTACCAGGCGCGAGACCCCCTCGACCTCGCGGTCTTCGCAGCCGCCATCGCCGCTGCCTGCATCGGCTTCCTCTGGTGGAACGCCAAACCGGCGCAGATCATCATGGGCGACGTGGGCTCGCTCGCCATCGGAGGTGCGCTGGCCGGGCTGGCGATCATGTCGAGGACCGAGCTCCTGATGGCCGTGATCGCGGGACTGTTCGTGCTCGAGACATTGTCCGTGCTCCTGCAGATGAGCTACTTCAAGCTCACCAGGAGGATCACGGGCACCGGGCGCCGCATCTTCCGGATCGCCCCGATCCACCACCACTTCGAACACCTGGGATGGGACGAGGTCACCGTCGTCATCCGCTTCTGGATCGTCGCCGGCCTGTGCGTGGCGTCCGGCCTTGCGATCCTCTACGCCGACTGGCTCATCTGACCTCCACGTCCGCCCCGTCGCGGATCGCGTAGACGAAGATCAGCAGCTTCTCCACGAGACACTCCTAAGTTGACAGACTTAAGAGTGTAAGGCACCTGGTCGGCGCGCGCGATCGGCGTACGACAGAGTGGACATGCCAATGGAGGCCCCGCGAACGGGTGCCTCCACTCTCAACTTATAGCGCAGCAGGGGGCTTGCGGCAAGACCCCCGTCGTGCCCCAGAATCGCCGGTCCAGCCAGTTCCGCGACCACCGCAGGACGCCCTTCGCCATCGGAGCAGATGTCAGTGAACACCGGTACCACCAGTGCATTCGCCCTTCCCGACCAGCGATCCGCCAAGGCCGACCCCGCTCTCATCGCCGACGACGAGCGCCACTTCGCAGCGATTGCGGAGAGCCTCGAGCGATCGATCGCCGACTTGTCCGACCGGCTCAACGCGGAGCTCAAGGCACCGGGCGGCACGGGCCAGGCGGCGATGGACCGGGACGAGGAGATCTTCCGGCTCTCGGCCCGGCTGCGCACCCTGCGCCGATACACCCTCGACCTCTGCCTCGGTCGTGTCGTCGGTACGGCGGGCGATGCGCTCTACATCGGGCGGCTCGGCCTCACCGACAGCTCCGGCCAGCGGCTCCTCATCGACTGGCGCTCCCCCGCGGCCGAACCCTTCTTCGGGGCGACGCACGCCAACCCGATGGGCCTGGTCAGTCGCCGGCGTTATCGCTGGACCCGCGGCCGGATCAGCGACTACTGGGACGAGGTGTTCACCCCGGAAGGCCTCGAGGGTCACGCGGCCCTCGATGACCAGTCCGCCTTCATCGCCACCCTGGGCAGCAGCCGGTCGCCGCAGATGCGCGACGTCCTCGGCACCATCCAGGCCGACCAGGACGCCATCATCCGCGCCGGATCGCGCGGCGCACACGTGGTCGACGGCGGTCCCGGCACGGGCAAGACCGTCGTGGCGCTGCACCGGACGGCCTACCTCCTCTACTCCGATCCACGGCTCGGCGATCGCCGCGGCGGCGTGCTGTTCGTCGGCCCGCACCAGCCCTATCTCGCGTACGTCGCAGACGTGCTCCCGAGCCTCGGCGAGGAAGGCGTGCAGACCTGCACCCTGATGGACCTCCAGCCGGAAGGTGCATCGGCTCCGGTCGAGACCGACCCGGACGTGGCACGCCTGAAGGCGTCCGCAGACATGGTGAAGGCGATCGAGCCGGCCGTCAGGTTGTACGAGGAACCGCCCACCGACGGGATGGAGGTCGAGACCCACTGGGCCGACGTCTGGCTCAGCGCGACCGACTGGGCCGAGGCCTTCGAGGCACCGGCACCCGGCACCCCGCACAACGAGGCCCGCGACCAGATCTGGGAGGAGCTCCTCACGATCCTGCTCGACAAGCACGAATCGGACGACGAGGTCTCCCCCGAGCTCGTTCGCCGCTCGCTCGCGCAGAACGCCGAGCTGGTCACCGCCTTCAACAAGGCCTGGCCGCTGATCGAGGCGACCGACCTCGTCGGCGACCTGTGGGAGGTCCCGGCCTACCTGCGGATGTGCGCACCCTGGCTCAGCCCCGAGGAGGTCCGCACACTCCAGCGCGCGGACGCCCGGGCGTGGACCGTGTCCGACCTGCCGCTGCTGGACGCGGCACGACAGCGCCTCGGAGATCCCGAGGCGTCTCGCCGTCGCCGCCGCCACGAGGCGGCGGTCGCTGCCGAACGCGCCAACATGGACCGGGTCATCGACGAGATCCTCCAGCAGGACGACGAGGACGGGATGATGGCGCAGCTCAACCAGGGAGGACTTCGCGACGCGCTCGTCGACGAGGGAGCTCTCCCCCAGAGCGAGCTCGACGCGCTGGCCGGCCCGTTCGCGCACGTCGTGGTCGACGAGGCGCAGGAGCTCACCGACGCCGAGTGGCAGATGCTGCTGCAGCGCTGTCCCTCCCGAAGCTTCACCATCGTCGGCGACCGCGCCCAGGCACGACACGGGTTCACGGAGTCGTGGGAGGAGCGCCTCGAGCGGGTCGGCATCCCTCAGGTGCACCTGTCCTCGCTGACCATCAACTACCGGACGCCCGAGGAGGTGATGACTGCAGCGGAGCCGGTCATCCGCGCCGTACTCCCCGACGCCAACGTGCCGACCTCCATCCGCAGCAGCGGTGTGCCCGTCGGTCACGGCTCGGTGGCCGACCTGGACTCGATCCTCGACACGTGGTTCGACGAGCACGCCGAGGGCATCGCCTGCGTCATCGGCGATCCCGCCTTCGAGGCCAGGGACCGCGTCCGGTCGCTGTCCCCCGAACACGTCAAGGGACTCGAGTTCGACCTCGTCGTGCTCATCGACCCGGAATCGTTCGGCACGGGGATCGAGGGTGCGGTCGATCGCTACGTCGCGATGACCCGCGCCACCCAGCGACTCGTCATCCTGACGACTCCGTAGAAGAAGATTCCCCAACTCCGCACATCCTGGCCTCCGCACTGTCACGCTCTGGTCTAGCCCGGAGGGTGGAAATGACGGCCATGCGAGCTTGGACGCAAGCGGGAGCGACGCTGATTCTCAGCCTCGGCTATCTCGTCCTGCTGCAGACCCCTGGGCTGAGCACCTTTGCCGTCGACTTCATCAGCAATGTCGGTCAGGTTCTCGCCGCCGGGTTCGCCGCGGTGAGCTGCGCCCTGGCCGCCCGGCGGAACGCCGGCAGTCACCGGTCGGCCTGGGCCTGGCTCGCGGCCGGCATGGGTTCCTGGTGCCTGGGCCAGTGCGTATGGACGTCGTACGAGCTCCTCGGCCGCTCCGTGCCCTTCCCGTCATTGGCCGACGTGGGCTTCCTCGGGTTCCCGCTCGCTGCCGGGTTCGGCCTCCTGCTGTGGCTGGGCACCCAGGGCAACCAGCTCGTCGCGCGCAGTCGCGACGTGATCGCAGGCGGGATCATCGCCCTCTCGCTGCTCGTGCTGTCGTGGGTGACCGCGCTCGGAGCCGTCGTCGAGGACGGGTCAGGTGACGGTGGGTTCGCCCTGGTGCTCTCACTGGCGTACCCGATCGGTGACCTGATCATGGCCACCCTGGTGCTGATCACCCTGACCCGCGGCGCCGTCGGCGAGCGCACCTCGCTGATCATCCTCGCGCTCGGCCTCACGGTGTTCGCCGTGGGCGACAGCGCGTTCGTCTACCTCGCCAGCACCTCCAGCTTCTCCTCCACGGACCTGGTCAGCAACGGCGGCTGGTTCGCCGGCTTCCTGCTGATGGGCGCGGCCGGCCTGTCCGCGCGCCGCGAGGTCGACTGGGTGGAGGCCTCCGTCGAGGCGACCGTGGCGCGGCCCTCGATCCTGCAGATCGCGTTGACGTACCTCCCGTTGGTCGTCGCCGGGGCCGTCGTCGTCGCTGCCCTCCTGCGCGCCGGCGCACCACGCGTCGAGCTGCTGCTGGGGGTGGCCCTCGTGGGGATGGTGCTGACCCACCAGTTCCTGGCCATGACCGAGAACCAGCGGTTGCTCACCGCGCTGGCCGAAGCCAGGGACCAGCTGCAGCACCAGACCCTCCACGACCCCCTCACCGGACTGGCCAACCGGGTCCTGTTCGCCGACCGGCTGGACCGCGCACTCCTGCAGCCCGACGCCGACGTCAGCGTGCTCTTCTGCGACCTCGACGACTTCAAGCAGGTCAACGACCGGCTCGGTCATGACGCCGGGGACACCGTGCTCCAGCTCGTCGCTGCCCGGCTGCTGGACTGCGTCCGTGTCACCGACACCGTCGCCCGTCTCGGTGGAGACGAGTTCGCGATCCTTCTCGAGAGCTCTGCCGACGCCGTCGTCGTCGCTGATCGCGTCGTTTCCTCGATGCAGTCGGAGACGCTGATCGACGGCCAACCGGTGAGCCCGTCGATCAGCGTCGGGATCGCCCGCCATCACACCCCTGTCGCTGCCCTCGACGATCGACGCGAAGGTGCCGTGGCGAGCGTCCGACAGCTCGCCCGACTCACGACCGCCCTGGAGCGCGAAACCGCCGCCGCCCTGCTCCTGCGGGACGCCGACACCGCCATGTACGCCGCCAAGGGCGCCGGCAAGAACCGCGCTGCCTCCTGAGCGGGTCGAACCCGTCTCGTCGGTGCTGATCGACCCGCACCTGGACGCTCTGCCATTCTGGTTCGATGGCCGTGTCCTACCAGCTTGTCATCGACTGCACCGCCACCGACGTGCTCGCGGAGTTCTGGGCCGAGGCGTTGCACTACGTCATCGCGCCTCCCCCGCCCGGGTTCGACTCGTGGGACGAGTTCTACCGCTCCATCGGCGTGCCCGAGGAGGAGCTGGACGGTCGCGCCGACCGGATCGTCGATCCCAACGGAGAGGGTCCGGCCGTGTGGTTCCAGGTCGTCCCCGAGCAGAAGTCGATCAAGAACCGCATCCACATCGACGTCAACGCCACCGGCGACCGCGGCCAGCCGCTCGACGTACGACGCGAGCTCGTCGAGGCCGAGGTGGCACGACTCGTTGCGCTGGGCGCCACGCGCTTGCGAGCCAACGCCGAGGAGGGCCTGGATCACTACGCCGTGGCGATGACCGATCCCGAGGGCAACGAGTTCGACGTCCACTGACCTCGCGCGCATCGAGGGGTCCGCCCTGCCTCACCGTCGTCGGCGCAAGGTGCTCGGCAACGTCAGGACGACGGCGAGGACGACACCGATCACGGCGCCTGCCGAGTTGGCCAGGACGTCGCGCGGGTCCGACACCCGGCCCGGGATGGAAGTCTGGGCGCTCTCGATGGCCGAGGTGAGGGCGATGCTGCCCGCCACGGCCACCCACCACAGCCGGGAGCCGAACAGCAGCAGCACGAACACACCCACCGGCACGAACAGGCCGACGTTGGCCAGGAACTCCACCCGCTCCACGCTGAGCCGTGCCGTGACCGGGTCGAGGTCGGGATATCGCTGCAACCTGGCCAGCACTCGCTCGGCCAGCGCCGTGTAGTCGGGTTGCGTGGAGGCCGGGGTGAGGGTCACCAGGCCGACGAAGCCGAGGTAGGCGAAGGTGAGCAGGCTCAGGAAGGGATGGCGGTGGAACACTCCCCCCATCATCTGGGTGCCACCTGACGGACGGTCAGCCGCCCACCTGCGGCTGCTCCTTCGTGAGGTGCAGCAGCCACTGGTTCCCGCCAGTGTGGATGAGGGCATAGCGGCGTACGCCGTCACGCCCGTGCAGCGAGAACACCAGCCGCCGATCGTTGCGGTCGTGCTCCTCCCACGTCCCGTCGTCCGCGATCGACTTGTGCTCGTCCTCGAAGCCGACGTGGTCGAGGTCGTGGTCGTCCACCGCCACCGCGAGCCGGTCGTGCGCGGTGTCCTCCGGCAATCCCTTGGGGACGGCCCAGCTGCGGAGGACGCCGTCCTCCTCGAGCCGCAGGTCGAAGTGCGGGCTCGGCTTGCGGTGGTCGTGCAGCACGAACCGGAGCACGGCCTACGCCCCGACGTACGCAGCCAGGTGCTCACCCGTGAGCGTCGATCGCTTCTCGACGAGCCCGGAGGGCGTGCCCTCGAAGACGATCGTGCCGCCGTCGTGCCCGGCACCCGGGCCCATGTCGATCAGCCAGTCGGCGTGCGCCATCACGGCCTGGTGGTGCTCGATCACGATCACGGACTTGCCGGAGTCGACGAGCCGATCGAGCAGGCCGAGCAGGTTCGCCACGTCGGCCAGGTGCAGGCCGGTGGTCGGCTCGTCGAGGATGTAGATGTCGCCCTTCTCGGCCATCTGCGTGGCGAGCTTGAGCCGCTGGCGCTCGCCGCCGGACAGTGTGGTGAGCGGCTGCCCGAGGCTGATGTAGCCCAGCCCGACGTCCTCCAGACGGTCCAGGATCTTGTGCGCCGCCGGTGTCTTGGCGTCCCCGTCGGCGAAGAACGCCACGGCCTCGGTGACGGACATCGACAGCACCTCGGAGATGTTCTTCCCGCCGAACGTGTACTCCAGCACGGCCGCCTGGAACCGCTTGCCCTCGCACTCCTCGCACGGTGACTCGACGGTCGCCATCACCCCCAGCTCGGTGAAGATCACGCCGGCGCCGTTGCAGGTCGGGCAGGCACCCTCGGAGTTGGAGCTGAAGAGCGCGGGCTTCACGCCGTTGGCCTTCGCGAAGGCCTTGCGGATCGGCTCGAGCAGCCCGGTGTACGTCGCCGGGTTGCTCCGCCGCGAGCCCTTGATCGCCCCCTGGTCGATGACGATCACACCGTCCTGACCGGCGACCGAGCCGTGGATCAGTGAGCTCTTGCCGGAGCCGGCCACTCCGGTGATGACGCAGAGCATGCCGAGCGGGATGTCGACGCTGACGTTCTTCAGGTTGTGCGTGGAGGCGCCCTTGACCGACAGCTGCCCGGAGGCAGAGCGCACGGTCTCCTTCAGCTTCGCCCGGTCATCGAGGTGGTGCCCGGTCGTGGTGTCGCTCCCCCGCAGTCCCTCGACGGTGCCCTCGAAGCAGACCTCGCCACCCGCCGTACCGGCTGCCGGTCCGAGGTCGACGACGTGGTCGGCGATCGCGATCGTCTCGGGCTTGTGCTCGACGACGAGCACGGTGTTGCCCTTGTCGCGGAGCTGGAGCAGGAGCTGGTTCATCCGCTCGATGTCGTGCGGGTGCAGGCCGATGGTGGGCTCGTCGAAGACGTAGGTGACGTCGGTGAGCGACGACCCGAGGTGCCGGATCATCTTGGTGCGCTGCGCCTCTCCGCCGGACAGCGTGCCGGCCGGCCGGTCGAGCGAGAGGTAGCCCAGGCCGATGTCGTCGAAGGAGTCGAGCAGGTGCTGAAGCCCCTTGAGCAACGGCGCGACCGAGGGCTCGTCGACCGCGCGGATCCACTCGGCGAGGTCGCTGATCTGCATCTGGCAGAGCTCCGCGATGTTCTTGCCGTTGATCTTCGACGACAGCGCTTCCTTGGTCAGCCGCGTGCCCTTGCACTCGGGACACATCTGGAAGGTGACCGCCCGCTCGACGAAGCGACGCACGTGCGGCTGCATCGCCTCCGGATCCTTGGAGAGCATCGACTTCTGGATCTTGGGGATGATCCCGTCGAAGGTGAGGTTGATGCCCTCGACCTTGATCTTGGTCGGCTCCGAGTAGAGCATCGTGTCGAGCTGCTTCTTGGTGAACTTCGCGATCGGCTTGTCCATCGGCAGCCCGACGCCTTCGAAGAGCCGGCCGTACCACCCGTCCATCGAGTAGCCGGGGATGGTCAGCGCGCCCTCGCTGAGGGACTTGGTCTCGTCGTAGAGCGCCGTGAGGTCGATGTCGTTGACGTTGCCCATGCCCTCGCAGCGCGGGCACATGCCGCCGAGGTAGACCGCGTCCTTGACCGTGGCCCTCTCGACGTGGGTCCCCTTGTCCGTCGACATCACACCACTCGCCTTGCGGGTGGGGACGTTGAAGGAGTAGGCCGTGGGCGGGCCGACGTGCGGCGAGCCGAGCCGGCTGAAGAGGATGCGCAGCATCGCGTTGGCGTCCGTCGCGGTGCCGACCGTGGAGCGCGGGTTGGCGCCCATTCGCTCCTGGTTGACGATGATCGCGGTGGTCAGGCCTTCGAGGTAGTCGACCTCCGGGCGCGCCAGCGACGGCATGAACCCCTGCACGAAGGCGGTGTAGGTCTCGTTGATCATCCGCTGCGACTCGGCGGCGATGGTGGCGAAGACCAGCGAGCTCTTGCCCGATCCGGACACCCCGGTGAACACCGTCAGCCGGCGCTTCGGGATCTCGACGCTGACGTCCTTGAGGTTGTTCTCGCGCGCCCCCTGGACACGGATCAGGTCATGGCTGTCGGCAACGTGCGTGTTCATCGTGCTCCCTCGTGCAGTCCGGATCGGCGTACCGATCCTCTCGTGTCGATGGCCCGAGGGGCCAACGATTCCCGTCCGTGTCGAGTTCCTAGACTGCAGCAGTGCCAGCGGAGGGTGTCGAGGACGAAGGAGCACGTACGGCGTTTCGTCGCGGGCTGCGCCTCGGGATCCCCTTCGCCGTGATCGGCTTCCTGCTCAGTCTCTCCTTCGGCGTGCTCGCCCGACAGGCGGGCTTCAGCACCGGCCAGGCGATCGTCACGTCGGCCGTCGTGTTCGCAGGCTCGGCGCAGTTCGCGATGCTGACGGTCGTCATCGGCGGCGGCGGCATCCCTGCAGCCCTGACCGCGGCCGGACTGATGAACGCGCGCTTCCTGGCCATGGGTGCCGCGCTCGCGCCCTCGCTCCCGGGCGGTCCGTGGAAGCGGGCCGCGCAGGGACAGACCGTGGTCGACTCCTCGTGGGCGCTGGCCAACCGCGGGGACGGCACCTTCGACCGCTGGCTGCTGTTCGGCACCACGGTCCCGCAGTACGTCGGCTGGACGACCGGCGCGGTCGTCGGCGCGGTCTTCGGGGACGCGCTCGGCGACACGCACCGGTTGGGGCTGGACGCGATCTACCCGGTCTTCTTCCTCTCGCTCCTGATCGCCGAGCTGCGCGATCCCACGTCTCGCTGGGTGGCCGCCGGAGGTGCCCTCCTCGCCCTCGCGCTGGTGCCCTTCACTCCCCCGGGCATCCCGGTCCTGGCGGCCAGTGCCGTCGCGCTCTTCGGCCTGGTGCGGAGGTCGGCGTGACGCTGACCTACACCCAGGTCTGGGTGCTCATCGTCGGCTGCGCCGCGCTCACCATGCTGATCAAGGCCTGCGGGCCGGTGCTGCTCGGTGGCCGCGAGCTGCCGACGTGGTTCACCCGCGTGATCGTGCTGATGGCGCCGACACTGCTGTGCGCGCTGGTCGTCACGTCGGTGTTCGCCAGCGGCCGATCGTGGTCGGTGGGTGCGCACACGGTCGGCGTCGCGGTCGCCGCCGTGATGCTCTGGAGACGCATGTCGCTGGTGGTCAGCGTCGCCGTCGCCGTCGCCATCACGGCCGGACTGCGCGCGCTCTGACGGTCAGCGCCAGCCGAGCTCGGGTGCGACCAGCGTGAGCACGCTCTCGATGAGGTGCGCGTTGTAGTCGACGCCCAGCTGGTTGGGCACGGTCAGCAGCAGCGTGTCGGCGGCGGCCACGGCCTCGTCCTCGGCGAGCTGCTTGACGAGGACGTCCGGCTCTGCGGCGTACGTCTTGCCGAAGCGGGCCTTGCCGCCCTCGAGCATGCCTACCTGGTCGGTGCTGCGGCGCTCGTTGCCGAAGTAGGCGTGGTCCATCTCCGAGACGAGCGGCATGATGCTGCGGCTGACCGAGACGCGCGGCTCACGCTCGTGGCCGGCAGCCTTCCACGCGTCGCGGAAGCGCTGGATCTGCTCGGCCTGGAGCTGGTGGAAGGGCACGCCGGTGTCCTCGGTGAGCAGCGTCGAGCTCATCAGGTTCATGCCCTGCTCGGCCGTCCACTCCGCCGTCGCGCGGGTGGCGGCGCCCCACCAGATGCGGTCGCGCAGTCCGTCGGAGTGCGGCTCGAGCCGCAGGAGTCCGGGCGGGTTGGGGAACATCGGTCGCGGGTTGGGCTCCGCGAACCCCTCCCCTTCGAGCATCCGCAGGAAGACTGCCGTGTGCTCCCGTGCCATTGTCCCGTGGTCGCCGTCCTCGGCCGGGTGGTGGCCGAAGTACTTGTAGCCCTCGATGACCTGCTCCGGTGATCCGCGGCTGATCCCGAGCTGGAGCCGGCCGTCGGCGATCAGGTCGGCCGCGCCGGCGTCCTCGACCATGTAGAGCGGGTTCTCGTAGCGCATGTCGATCACGCCGGTGCCGATCTCGATCCGGCTGGTGCGAGCGCCGACGGCCGCGAGCAGCGGGAACGGAGACGCGAGCTGCCGCGCGAAGTGGTGCACGCGGTAGTAGGCACCGTCGGCTCCGAGCTCCTCCGCCGCCACCGCGAGGTCGATGCTCTGGTGCAGCGCGTCGGCCGCGGTCCGCGTCTGCGAGTGGGGCGACGGGGTCCAGTGGCCGAAGGACAGGAAGCCGATGTTCTTCATACGATTTTCAACAATCCCCTCGTCGGACTATTCCGTGGACCACCACAGGCGTCCTCCCGTGCCGTCGTCGGCGAGCAGCAGGACCGTCTCGCCCTCCGCTGCGACAGTGAGGATGCGCTCGCCGCCGGTCTCGGGAGCCTGCTCCGGGATGCCTGCCCGGGTCCACTCGTCGCCGTTCGAGCTCTGCCACAGCGCATAGGTCGCCCCGTCACTCGTGGTCGCCCACAGCCCGCGACCACCGTCGACGAGCGACGAGACGAACGGACTTCGCCTCGCGTCCTCGGGGAGTACGCCGAACGACTCCCCCATGCTCCAGTCGTCGCCGTCGCGTCGCCAGACTCCGAAGCCGTCGCCGCGCAGGCCCAGCGCGACGAGGTCGTCATCGACCTCGATCACCCGCTCGAGGTCGTCGAAGCCATCACTGCCGGGCACGTCGAGACGCTCCCAGGACGTCGCGTCCGGCGAGACCCACACGACCGGTTCCCGGTCCAGCGTGGACCTCTCGTTGCCACCGCCGACCACGACCCAATCGTCGCCGTCCCAGGCAGCGCCCTGCGCCAGGGACACGAAGTCGTCCTCGTCGGCAAGCCCGGGCACGTCCTCCTCGATGGTGAAGTCGCGGCCGTCGGACGAGTGCCACACGGCCGGACCGGTGATGCGGTTGCCGGCGATCAGCCACCCGGGGTCGCCGCCGGCGATCGGCCCGACGTTGGTGGCCGTGGCGCCGCCGTACAGGTTGAAGGGAGCGCGCCGGTCGTCGAGCGTGCCCTCCTTCTCGAAGAACGTCGTCACGCGCGGGTTGCCGTGGGCGCCACCGGACCTGGCGCCGACGGCGACGACCTCGTCGCGGGCGCACGCGACCGTGGACAGGATGGCGCGCCGTCCCCAGTAGGTCGTCGCGGTCACGTCCAGCGCGGTCCAGGTGGCGCCGTCCGTCGAGCGCCAGGCGGCAGGTCGAGCGTCCTGCGTCTCCGAAGGCTCGGCCAGCACGACCCCGCCGACCGCGGTCCACACGCCCCCGCAGCTCACCGCGTCACGCACCGCGATCCTCCCGGGCGGGCCGCTCGGATCCGGCAGGGCGGCCGCGTGCCAGTCCGGCTCGACGAGATCGGGGTCCGGGTCGGCGTCGGCATCGCAGGCCACCGGCAGCACGAGGAGCAACGAGAGACATCCAGCCGCGACAGCCCGCACGACTCGATGGTGCCATGGTCCGGTGGTGCGGCTCGCGCGGAGATGGTCCCCTAACCTCCACGCATGAGCACGGCGATCCGGGACAGCAGCACGTCGCACGCGATCGCCGCGGGCGTCGTCACCGCGGTCGTCGGGTTCAGCTCGTCCTTCGCCGTCGTCCTCACCGGTCTCGCGGCGGTGGGCGCCAGCCAGGGTCAGGCCGCGTCCGGGTTGGCCGTCGTGTCCCTCACCATGGGGCTCGGCTGCATCGTCCTCTCCCTCCTGCACCGGATCCCGGTGACCATCGCCTGGTCGACGCCGGGCGCGGCGCTGCTGGCGGGCGCAGCCCTGCCGGCCGCCGGCTGGGCGGGTGCCGTCGGGGCCTTCGTCGTCGCGGGGCTGCTCTACCTCCTCACCGTGGTGGTCAAGCCGCTGGGTGACTGGGTCGCCCGCATCCCCAGTGCCGTCGCCAGCGCGATGCTGGCGGGAGTGCTGCTGACCCTCTGCGTCGAGCCCTTCCGCGCGCTCGCCGCCGACCCCGCTGCGATCGCTCCAGTGCTGGCCACCTGGCTCGTGCTGCTGCGCGTCGCCCGTCGCTGGGCGGTGCCGGGCGCGCTGCTCGCTGCAGTCGTGGTCATCGTCCTCGTCGGCGAACCGTTGCCGGACGGATCGTTGCTACCGGCCCTGACCTGGACCTCGCCCGAGTTCGACTGGCGGACGACGGTGGCCCTCGGCCTCCCGCTCTATCTCGTGACGATGACCGGCCAGAACATCCCGGGCGTGGCCGTGCTCGAGTCGTTCGGCTACCGCGCTCCCCTGCGCTCGGCGCTCACCTGGGCCGGCGCGAGCACCGTGCTCACCGCGCCGGCCGGTGGATTCAGCATCAACCTGGCCGCGATCTCCGCTGCCCTGGCCGCAGGTCCCGAGGCGGGACCGGACCGTGACCGACGCTGGATCGCGGGCCTCACCTGCGGCGTCGTCTACGTCATGCTGGCGCCGCTGTCGGTGCTGGTGACGAGCATCAGCGCCTCCGCTCCGGACGGCATCATCGCCTCCGTCGCCGGGGTCGCGCTGATCGGCACCTTCGCCGCCTCCGCCTCGTCCGCCCTCTCGGACGAACGGCATCGCGAGGCCGGTGCCGTCACCTTCCTCGTCGCCGCCTCCGGCCTCTCCTTCGCCGGCATCAGCCCGGCGTTCTGGGCGCTGGTCGCAGGAGGGCTCGTGCTCCTGGTGCTCCGGCTCCGCACCGGTGCCGCCCAGGGTTGACTCGCCCGATCATCGTGACGGTCTAGTCATGTCGGGTGGTTGTGATGGCCCGATGACCCCGTTCACCGTGAGTTCGGCCACGCCGCGCTCCAGGTCGTGTCACCTTCGTAGCATGTGGGACACCGTGACCAGTAGCACCGAGCACCTTTCGCACGACATGCCGTGCGTCGAGTGCGGACACGGCCAGCACACCTACCTCCCCTGTTCCGACGCGTGCCAGTGCATCCGCGGCCGCGTCCTGGTGGGCAGCTCGAGCTAGTCGCTCGCCTGTGCGTCGGCGGCGTCGACGCGACTCTGGCCGTAGGGTGCGATGACACCCGAGCGCGTCTTTCGACGAGAGCCATGCCCTGTGTGGTGTGGCCTTCGTCTCGGTCTGATGCGTGCGAGCCGATGTACTAGGGTGACGAGCCCTAACCAGACAATGCCAAGTCACTTGGTCAAGAATGGTGGTCGTGTGAATCGTCGATGGCGCATCCTCGGGTTGCTCCTGCTCTGGGTCGGCCTCTTCCTCGGTACGGCGACGCCCGCTGGTGCGGGCGATGACACCACCGACGGCCCGGTCGTCAAGGTCGGGACCGAGGGCATCTATCCCCCGTTCACCTTCCACGACCCCGACACCGAAGAGCTGACCGGTTACGACATCGAGGTCATCAAGGAGGTTGCCAAACGGGCCGGCTGGCAGCTGGAGTTCGTCGAGGCGAACTTCGACGCGCTCTTCCCGGCGCTCGACTCCGACCGGATCGACCTGATCGCCAACCAGGTGACGATCAACCCCGAGCGTTCGGCGCGCTACATCTTCTCCACGCCCTACACCTACTCGCGCACCGTGATCGTCACGGCCGCCGACAACGACTCGATCACCACGCTGGACGACATCAAGGGCAAGACGGCTGCCCAGTCGACGTCGACCAGCTTCGCCGAGATCGCCACCGAGGCCGGGGCCAAGGTGCGATCGGTCGAGAGCCTGGCTCAAGCGGCCGAGCTGCTCACACAGGGGCGGGTCGACGTGATCCTCAACGACAACATCGCGATCCTCGACTTCCTCGCCGCCAGCGGCTCCACCGACATCAAGATCGCCGGCGACGCCGAGGTGGGAGTCAACGAGCAGGCACTCACCTTCCGCCAGGACGACACGGGACTGCGCGACCAGGCCGACGCGGCGCTGAAGGAGATGGCTGACGACGGCACGCTGACCGAGATCTCGGAGAGCTACTTCAAGGCCGATGTCTCGGCCGCGGACGGCGGCGGCGAGGCCGACCTCTCCGGCCGCGCAAGCAACAAGGGCGCGTGGGAGGTCATGAAGGACGCCGCCGGTCCGATGCTGAAGGCGCTGGTGAAGTACACGATCACCCTGTCCCTCCTCAGCATGGCCCTCGGTCTTGCCCTCGCCCTGGTCGTGGCGCTGGCCCGGCTCTCCACCCGACCCTGGTTGCACTGGCCCGCCCGTATGTTCGTTTCGATCATCCGTGGCACCCCGCTGCTGGTGCAGCTGTTCATCGTCTTCTTCGGACTTGGCCAGGTCGGCATCAAGCTCGACAGCTTCCCGGCCGCCGTCCTCGCCCTGTCGCTGAACGTCGCCGCATACTCCGCCGAGATCATCCGTTCCTCGATCCTCTCGGTGCCACGTGGACAGTCCGAGGCCGCCGCCACCGTCGGCATGGGCTACCGCCTGACGATGCGCCGGATCGTGCTGCCCCAGGCCGCGCGCACCGCCGTACCCCCGCTGTCGAACACGTTCATCTCGCTGGTCAAGGACACCGCGCTCTGCTCGTTGATCCTGGTGCCGGAGATGTTCCGGATCGCGCAGAACTACGCCGGCGCCACCACCGAGTTCCTGGCGCTCTACTCCCTGGCCGCGCTGTTCTACTGGGTCGTCTGCGCCGTCCTGTCCGCCGGCCAGAACCGCCTGGAGACACGACTCGAGAGGTCCCTCGCATGAGCCCCGATCCCCTGCTGTCGGTCACCGACCTGCGCAAGTCGTTCGGCGACCAGGAGGTGCTGCGCGACATCGACTTCACCGTCGACTCCGGGACCGTCACCGTGCTGCTCGGCCCGTCCGGCTCCGGCAAGACGACCGTGCTGCGCTCGCTCAACACCCTCGAGGTGCCCGATGCCGGTGTCGTCCGCATCGACGACGTCGAGGTCGACTTCGCCGAGGCCCGAAGCCGTCGTGAGTCGGAGCGTGACTTCGCCCAGCTTCGTCGCCAGAGCGCGATGGTGTTCCAGTCGCACCACCTCTTCCCGCACCGCACCGTCCTCGAGAACCTGACCGAGGGGCCGATCCACGCGCAGGGCAGGCCGGAGGCCGAAGTGGTCCCCGAGGCACGCGTCCTGCTCGAGCAGGTCGGTCTCGCCGACCGCGAGGACGCCTATCCCAGCCAGCTCTCGGGCGGCCAGCAGCAGCGCGTGGGCATTGCCCGGGCACTCGCCCTCAAGCCGAAGCTGATGCTCTTCGACGAACCCACCTCCTCGCTCGACCCCGAGCTCGTCGGCGAGGTCCTCGGTGTGATGAAGGACCTCGCGGCCGAGGGCTGGACGATGGTCGTGGTCACCCACGAGATCCGCTTCGCGCAGCAGGTGTCCGACCAGGTGCTGTTCCTCGACAACGGCGTCATCGCCGAGCGTGGTCCTGCCGCCCAGGTGATCGGCGATCCCCAGGAGGCGCGCACCCGGCAGTTCCTCCACCGCATCCTCGACCCCATCTGAGCAATCGAGCCACCTTGGGGTGGACCGACAACGGCAATGCTCTGACAGGGTCGAACCGTCGTCGCGCCGCGGCGACACGGACTCTGAGGAGAGGCATCCCGATGAGCAAGTCCGAGCTCGACCTGACGACCCGGATCATGAAGGACACCAGGATCGCGGTCCTCACCTATCGCAGTGCGAGTGGCGACCTGGTCTCGACCCCGATGGGCACGCAGGACTTCGAGGATCCCTCAACCGTGTGGTTCATCACCGAGGTCACGAGCGACAAGGTCGCAGCCATCAAGAGCGATCCGCGGGTGAACGTCTCCTATGCGTCCGACAAGGGCTGGGTCTCGCTGGCGGGCACGGCGCGGGTCAACATGGACCGCGACAAGCTCAAGGAGCTGTGGGACGCGTCGGCCGGCATCTTCATGTCCGGCGGGCCGGACGACCCGGAGAACGGCCTGCTCGAGGTCAGCGGGACCACCGCTGAGTACTGGGAGTCCCCCGGCAAGGTCGCCACCGCGATCCAGCTCGCCAAGGGCCTGGTGACCGATGGCGAGCCCGATCTCGGCGACAGCGGGGTCGTCGAGCTCTGACTCGACGACATCAGCTCACGGCTCGAGCAGCACCTTGATCGCGCGCCGCTCGTCCATCGCCCTGTAGCCCTCGGGCGACTGGTCCAGCGGCAGCGTGAGGTCGAAAACGAGTCCAGGGTTGATCGCGCCCGACAGCGTCAGCTCGAGCAGCTCGGGGAGGTACTTGCGCACGGGCGCCATGCCGCCGGCCAGGCCGATGTTCTTCTGGAACATCTTGCGGACCGGGAGCTCCACGTCGTGGGGTACGCCGACGAATCCGACCGTCGCGCCGGGGCGGGCCACGGCGAAGGCCGTCTTGATCGACTGGTCGGTCCCGACGCACTCGAGGACCGCGTCGGCACCGATGCCGTCGGTGATCTCCGCGATCCGGGCCGCGCCCTCCTTGTCGCGCTCCGCGACGATGTGGGTGGCGCCGAACAGGCGCGCGATGTCCTGGCGCGGCTCGTGGCGCGACATGGCGATCACGCGCTCGGCGCCCATCTGCGCCGCCGCGAGCACACCGCAGAGCCCCACGGCTCCGTCGCCGACCACGACCGCCGTACCACCCGGCTTGACCCCGGCAGCGACGGCCGCGTGCCAGCCGGTGGCCATCACGTCGGAGAGAGCCAGCAGGGACGGGATGAGCGCTCTGTCGGGCACGCCGTCGGTCTTGACCATGGAGCCGTTGGCCTGGGTGACGAGGGCGTACTCCGCCTGACCGCTTGCCGTGAAGCCGAGATTGACGCAGCCGGCGTGCGCACCGTTGCGGCAGTGGGCGCAGGTGTTGTCGCAGTGGTCGAACGGCACGATGACGAAGTCGCCGGCCTTGAAGTCGGTCACCTCGGAGCCGACCTCCTCCACGATGCCGATGCACTCGTGGCCGATCGTGTCGCCGGGCGTGATGTCGTTGAAGCCGCGATAGGGCCACAGGTCCGAGCCGCAGATGCAGCCGGCCGTGACCTTGATGATGGCGTCGGTGGCCTTGGTGATCGTCGGGTCCGGGACCTCTTCGACGCGGATGTCACCCGGGGCATGGATCGTCGTAGCGCGCATGGAACCGATCCTTGCATGCCCCTCACAGGGCCGCGCAGGTGTGACGCGACTCGCCTCGCCGGCGCGACTTGTCGTATCTCATATCTGAGATACCGTGTTGAACATGGAGACGGACTACAAGGGTCGCATCGGGAATCTCATCCGCGACGCACGCAAGCACCGTGGCCTCACCCAGCACCAGCTCGCTGAGCTGCTGGCCACCAGTCAGAGCGCGATCAACCGGATCGAGAAGGGCCACCAGAACCTCTCGCTCGAGATGCTGGCGCGCATCGGCGCCGCTCTCGACTCCGAGATCGTGGCCCTGGGCGCCGGCCCCACACACCTGCGCGTCAGCGGCCCGACGACCCTGTCCGGGTCGATCGAGGTGAAGACCTCGAAGAACGCCGGAGTCGCACTGCTGTGCGCGTCGCTGCTCAACCGCGGCCGCACCACGCTCCGCAAGGTCGCGCGGATCGAGGAGGTCAACCGCCTGCTCGAGGTGCTCACCTCGCTCGGAGTGCAGACACGGTGGCTCAACGACCAGAACGACCTCGAGATCATCCCGCCGGCCGAGCTCGACCTCGCCCACATCGACGAGGACGCGGCTCGCCGCACCCGCTCGGTGATCATGTTCCTGGGCCCGCTGCTGCACCGCAGCGAGAACTTCGACCTGCCCTACGCCGGCGGTTGCAACCTCGGCACCCGCACCGTCGAGCCGCACATGTCGGCGCTGCGGCCCTTCGGCCTCGAGGTCAAGGCCACCGACGGGATGTACCACGCCCAGGTCAACCGCGCCGTCGAGCCCGTGCGCCCGATCGTGCTGACCGAGCGCGGCGACACCGTCACCGAGAACGCCCTGATGGCCGCAGCCCTGCACCCCGGGGTCACCGTCATCCGCAACGCCTCGTCCAACTACATGGTCCAGGACCTCTGCTTCTACCTGCAGAAGCTCGGCGTCGTGATCGAGGGCGTCGGCAGCACCACGCTGCGCGTCACCGGCTGCGCGAGCATCGACGTCGACGTCGACTACTCCCCCTCCGAGGACCCGATCGAGGCCATGTCGCTGCTCGCGGCGGCGATCGTCACCAAGTCGTCGATCACCATCCAGCGGGTTCCGATCGAGTTCCTCGAGATCGAGCTCGCGACGTTGGAGGAGATGGGCTTCCGCTACTCCCGCACCGAGGAGTACGTCGCCGCCAACGGCTCGACCCGTCTCGTCGACCTCACGACCTTCGCGAGTGACCTGACCGCCCCCCTGGACAAGATCCACCCGATGCCGTTCCCGGGCCTCAACATCGACAACCTGCCCTTCTTCGCCGCGATCGCCGCGGTCGCCGAGGGCCAGACACTGCTGCACGACTGGGTCTACGAGAACCGCGCGATCTACCTCACCGAGCTCAACAAGCTGGGTGCGCAGGTCAAGCTCCTCGACCCCCACCGGGTGCTCGTCGAGGGCCCGACGCACTGGTCGGGGGCGGAGATCGTCTGCCCGCCGGCGCTGCGGCCAGCCGTGGTGATCCTGCTGGCGATGCTCGCCTCGAAGGGCACGTCGGTGCTGCGTTCGACGTACGTCATCCACCGCGGCTACGAGGACCTGGCCGAGCGCCTGAACCTCCTGGGCGCCAACATCGAGACGTTCCGGGACATCTGAGTTGCTCGAGGCGTACGACGCACAGCTCCGCCGCGAGGCGGAGGTGCTCACCGCCACGGAGGTCACGCACGACGGACCGCTGGTCCGTGGGCGCTTCGAGTGGGGCGGGTTCGTCAGCTATCGCGACCTCGACGGACTCACCGGCCCCGCCCTCGATGCGCTGATCCAGCGCACCATCGCCTACTTCCGCGACGACACCGACGTCACGGAGTTCGAGTGGAAGACGCGTGGGCATGACGCGCCCGCCGACCTCGGCGAGCGCCTGCTGGCGGCCGGGTTCCGCGCCGATCCGCAGGAGACGGTGATGATCGGCGAGGCGACCGCCCTCGCCGTACCCGTCGAGATCCCGGCCGAGGTGTCGCTGCGACGGCTCGACCCGACCGCAGCGTCGTTCACCGACGACGCGCACCGGATGGCAACGATGCAGGCGGCCGCCTTCGGGGACGGCCCGACCGGCGACGACCTGATCGTTCGACTGGTCCAGCCCGAAGGCCTGGCCGAGGCATGGGTGGCCGAGGTCGGCGGTGAGGTCGTCAGTGCCGGCCGGCTCGAGGTCGTGCCCGGCACCGAGTTCGCCGGTCTCTGGGGCGGCGCCACGCTCGAGCAGTGGCGCGGCAGGGGCATCTATCGCGCACTGGTCGCGGCGCGGGCGTTCTCGGCGATCGAGCGGGGCGTGCGCTACCTCCAGTCCGACTGCACCGAGATGTCGCGCCCGATCCTGGAGCGATCCGGTCTGGAGCGGGTCACCACCACGACACCCTTTGTCTGGCAACGCGACCACACGCACGCCTGATCCCGCCATACTGCTGGCGTGACACGCGGCTACCTCGACCACACCGGCGTCCTGGCCTTCGCGCACCGCGGTGGTGCGTTCCATCCCGAGCTCGAGGGACTGGAGAACACGATGGCGGCCTTCCGGCACGCCGTCGAGCTCGGCTACGTCTACCTCGAGACCGATGTGCACGTGACCAGTGACGGCGTCCTGCTCGCGTTCCACGACGACGTGCTCGACCGGGTGACCGACCGCACGGGCAGCATCTCCGAGACGTCGTACGCCGACGTGCAGGCCGCCCTCATCGGTGGTCGCGAACGCGTGCCGACGCTGGCCGAGCTCTTCGAGGCCTTCCCGGGCGTGCGCTTCAACATCGACATCAAGTCGGCCGGGGCGGTGCCGGCCCTCGCCGACTTCATCTCCGAGCACGACGCCTGGGACCGGGTGCTCGTCGGCTCGTTCTCCTCGCGACGCATGGCCACCTTCCGGCGGCTCACCGAGGGCCGGGTCGCGACGTCGGCCCACCCGCTCGAGGTCGCTGCCTACCTCCTCTCCCCCTCCGCGCGCATGGCCCGGTTGCTGACGCCCGGTCGCCCCGACGCGCTGCAGATCCCGCACCGGCACGGCCGCCTCACGGTGGCGTCGAGCGGCCTGATCCGGCGCGCGCACGCCAACGGCATCCACGTGCATGTCTGGACCATCGACGACCCGGCGGAAATGTCCGAACTTCTCGATCGTGGTGTCGACGGCCTGATCACCGATCGCACCGACATACTCAGCGACGTGCTGCGATCCCGCGGCCAATGGGAGGACAAGTCATGAGCAACGTTGGTTCCGGCGGGATCGCCGACCTCAGGCCGCTCGCGCAGGAGAAGGAGCAGAAGGCCTGGTACTGGTACGACTGGGCCAACAGCGCCTTCGCCACCACGGTCGCGGGTGTGCTCTTCGGCCCCTACCTGATCGCGATCGCAGAGAACGACGCTGTCAACGACCGCGTCTCCCTGCTCGGGCTCCAGGTGGATCCCGGAGCCCTGCCAGCCTTCATCGTCACCACCTCGACGCTCATCTCGGCAGTCCTGCTGCCCCTGCTCGGAGCGGTGGCCGACCGCACGTCTCGCAAGAAGGACCTGTTGGCCGGCTTCGCCTGGGCCGGAGCGTTCTTCGCGGCACTGCTCTTCTTCATGACCGGCGAGAACTGGCAGCTGGGAGCCGCGGCCTTCATCGCCGCGAACCTGTGCTTCGCGGCCTCCGCGGTGTTCAACGACGCGATCCTGCCGATCATCTCCGACGAGGAGAACCGCGATCGCGTCTCGTCGCGCGGCTGGGCGTACGGCTACGCGGGTGGCGGTCTGCTGCTCGCCATCAACTTCGTGCTGATCACGTTCCACGACACCTTCGGGCTGACTGAGGGAATGGCCGTACGCATCAGCCTGCTCTCGGCCGCGATCTGGTGGGCGATCTTCACCTTCATCCCGTATCGCGGGCTGCAGAACCACCCGCCGGCCGACGTCGAGCACGTGGAGGGCGGGGTGTTCGCCCGCAGCTTCGGTCAGCTCTGGATCACGCTGAAGGACATGCGCAACTACCCCGTCGCGCTGACCTTCCTGTTGGCCTACCTGTTCTTCAACGACGGCATCCAGACGGTCATCAGCCAGGCCTCCGTGTACGGCGTGGAGGAGCTCGGGTTCGAGACGGGCACCGTTCTCGCCGTCTACCTGGTCGTCCAGTTCGTCGCCGTCGGCGGGGCCCTGATGTTCGGTCGAATCGCGGCCAAGCGAGGCGCGAAGAACACCATCCTGGGTGGCCTGGTGGTCTGGATGCTGATCGTGACGGCCGCGCTGTTCCTGCCCGAGAAGTCGATCGTGCCGTTCCTGGTCCTCGGTGTCGCGATCGGCATCGTGCTCGGTGGCACCCAGGCGCTGGCCCGTTCCTACTTCTCGCTGCTGATTCCCCGCGGCAAGGAGGCCGAGTACTTCAGCTTCTACCACGCGATGGACCGCGGCACGTCGTGGTTCGGCACGCTGGTCTTCGGTGTCGTCTACACGCTCACCGATTCCTACCGGCCCGCCATCTTCGCGCTGATCGCGTTCTTCGTGCTCGGTGGCTATCTCCTGACGCGGGTCGACACCGAGCGAGGCATCCGCGAGGCCGGCAACGACGTGCCGGCGGTCGTCTGAGCCGCAGGATCGACGCGTCAGTCGTGAACTGACTCACCCCAAGGGGTGATCGTTGCCTCGTAATTCCCCGGAATCTTGTGCGCACCGCTACCGTTGATTGAATCGAGACGCAATCGCCGGCACCACCGGCGTCAGGACAAGCCAGTCCGTCCGTCTCACTCTCGTCCACACCCACGGACGGTTTTCTTTTCAGCACACTTGGAGGTGGCTCAATGGCGGAGCGCACACTACGCGGCGCGAGGCTCGGCGGCCAGAGTTTCGAAGACGAGCGCGGCATCGAGTTCGCGGCTCGGCAGCAGGTGGGTTACCGCTGCGACCACGGCCACGAGTTCGAGATCACGATGTCGGTCGAGGCAGACATCCCGGCGAACTGGGAATGCCCGCGCTGCGGCGCCAAGGCACTCAGCACCGCCGGCATCCTGCCCGAGGTCAAGGCCGAGAAGCCCGCTCGCACCCACTGGGACATGCTCCTCGAGCGTCGTTCCACCCAGGAGCTCGAGGACATCCTCAAGGAGCGCCTGGACCTGCTTCGCGGCGGCGAGATCGGCCCGGCGCACCTGCACCGCGCCAACGCCAAGAAGAGGAAGGTCTCCTGACGGAGATCCGCTCCTAGTCGACCACTTCGCCCTCCACCACGGACCCGTCAGGGTTCGGGTGGGGGCGTTGTTGATTTCCGGGGGCGGTCCCGGGCGCCGTTCGCGGCATGTACGCCGCCACGCCGGCGCCCATCAGGCGGCGGGTCACCACACCCGTGAGTGCCCGACGAGCGAGCGGGCGCGTGAACGGCAGGATCAGCACGATCCCGAGCAGGTCGGTGACGAAGCCCGGGCTGAGCATGAGCGTGCCGCCGATCAGGATCAGCGCCCCGTCGGCGAGCTCCTTGGCCGGCATCTGACCGCTGTTGAGCGCACTGCGCAGGGCAGCCCAGGCGCGGCCGCCCTCGCGCCGGATCAACCACGTGCCGAGGATGCTGTCGGCGATCAGCAGCAGGATCGTCCACCACGGGCCGATCACCTGCCCGACCTGGATGAGCACGAAGATCTCGACCAGTGGCACCACGACGAAGGCCACCAGGAGCAGCCACGCGGGGAACTTGCGTCGGCTCATGAGGCGCTCCCGCGAGGGCCCTTCCGGCTGTCGCGCCGGCGCAGGGCGCGGCGCAGCTGCTCGCGGCGCTCCGACAGGCCCCACGCGGTGATCTTCTTCAGCGACTCGCTGGCGACCTGACCGCTCATCTTGGAGTCGCCGCGGGTGCGCTCGATGAACTCGATCGGCACCTCGACGACCTTGAGGCCGGAGACGATGGTGCGGTAGGCCATGTCCGTCTGGAAGACGTAGCCGGTCGAGGTGACCGACGCGAGGTCGATCTTCTCCAGCGTCTGCCGACGGAACACCCGGAACCCGGCGGTCGCGTCCTTGACGTGCATGCCGAGGAGCATGCGCACGTAGATGTTGCCTCCGCGCGAGAGCAGCTCACGGCGTCGGGGCCAGTTGATGATCGAGCCGCCCGGCACGTAGCGGGAGCCGATCACGAGATCGGCGTCGGCCAGCGCCGTCAGCAACCGGTGGAGCTGCTCGGGCTGGTGCGAGCCGTCCGCGTCCATCTCACCGATGACGTCGTAGCCCTGCTCGAGCGCCACGGCGAAACCGTGCAGGTAGGCCGCGCCCAGTCCGCCCTTCGCCGTACGGTGCAGGACCTGCACCTGGCTGTCGTCGGCTGCCAGCCGGTCGGCGATGTCGCCGGTGCCGTCGGGTGAGTTGTCGTCGACGACCAGGATGTCGACGCCGGGCTGTGCCTCGCGCAGGCGGGCGACGATGAGCTCGAGGTTGGTGGCCTCGTTGAAGGTGGGGATCACCATCACGATGCGACCCAGGCCGATCGAGCTGTCGCTCGTGCTCACTGGTCTCCCCTCACGTGTTGAAAGTACGGCCCGGCGAATCCTGCCGTCCCTGACGACGATACGTGACCGGAATGAACGCAATCGAGACAAACGTGATGCCGACGATGAGCCGTCCTGGCCACGGACCCATCGCGACCGCCGGGGTGAGCTCGTCGGCCAGCGTCACGTCCCCGACGATGACGGCGCGGGTGCGCGGTTCTGCTGACTCGACGACCTCCCCGTCCGGCGCGATGATGCCCGAGACTCCGTTGATGGCCGCCACCACGACGTACCGCCCGGTCTCGATAGCCCGGAGCCGGCTGATCTCGAACTGCTGGTCGATCTGCGCGGTCTTGATGAACATGGCGTTGCTCGTCTGGACCGTGATCAGCTGGCCGCCGTTGGCGACCTGGCCGTGGATCGCGTCGTCGTAGGACACGTCGAAGCAGATCGCGTCCGCGATCCTGGCGCCGGCGATCCGGAGCGGCTCCAGGCTGGTGCCGCGCGCCATGTCACGCGGGATCAGCGCGAGCTGGCCGTAGGTGTCGGGGATGAACGAACCCCGGTAGGGGATGTACTCGCCGTACGGCACGGGATGGCGCTTGGTGTAGCGGTCTCCCCCGCCGATCCCGGGCTGCCACACGATGCCCTGGTTGAGCACTTCCTTCTCCCGGCTCGAGTCGACCATCCCGCCGACGAGGATCGGCACCCCGATCGCGTCGGACGCCCGGGTGATCTCGTTGCGGGTCTCGAGGTCGGTGAAGGGGTCGACGGCCGTGGAGTTCTCCGACCACACGACGAGGTCGACGCGCTCCCCCGTCGCGGCCAGGTCCACGGTGGCCTCGGAGAAGGTGCGGGTGATGTCGCGGTGGTGGGCCAGCACGTCGGTGCCGTCGCCCGGGACGTCGGCCTGGACGGCGGCGACGGTCAGGCTGCGTCCGCGTTCGATGTCGTACGTCGCCAGCAGCGGCATGCACGTGACGGCGGCCAGGCCCGCGGCGGCGAGAGCGGCGGCGACCGGCCGGCGCAACCGGGTGGTGACCAGCCACGCCAACGTGGTGCCGGTGAGCGCGATCAGCAGGCTGACGCCGGTCATGCCGAACCACGGCAGGCCGGCCGCCCACGCGGTGTCGGCGGTGCCGAAGGACAGCCGGCCCCACGTGAGGCCGCCGAACGGCCAGGCGCCACGCCAGGTCTCGACGCTCACCCAGGCGCCGGCGCACCAGACCGGCCAGAAGCGAAGCCGGGTCACGGCCGCCAGGGCAAGGCCGAGCGGAATGAAGTAGATCGACTGCACCACCGTCAGCGCGGCCCACGCATCGGAGCCGACGACGCGCAACCACCACAGCAGCCCCCCGAAGAAGGCCAGCCCGAAGATCCAGCCGAGCAACCACGCGGAACGGAATCGGCGCCCACGCACGCTGAGGACCAGGACGGCGATGCCGACGGGCAGCGCGGGGGCGAAGCCAACGGGGGCGAAGCCCGCCGACAGCACGATGCCGCCGAGGAAGGCGGCGAAGCAGCGGAGCAGCACGCGCACACGCTAGCCGCCAGCACGTCGGCGGCCGGCACTGCAGGGGCACGGGAGGGGCGCACACCCTTCGGACCAACCCACGGCCGGCTGGCTGCGGACAGCAGGAAGTTGTCTACGGAGCCTGCGCTCCTCCCGTGTCCACCCTCATGGGTGCGAGACCGACCTCCGTGAACCGGTTCGGCTCAGATGCTGGCTTCACACCTTCCGATCCGGCCACTCGGACGTCGGTCCGCCAGCCATGATCTGCACGGGCGGACCACGGAACCTTGGCTGGCCGCAAGGCGCCTGTCAACACGCCCCTGACCTGCGAAGACGCGCGTCTTCGCAGGTCAGCGCGACGGCCCCGGCGCAAGATTCGCCGAAAAAAGATTGCCCATTCGGCGTGTCGGTGCGTGACACGCCGTCACACTCACTCCGGCGTCGGGCTCGGCGGAACGACGACCGTCCCGGTGGCGGTCGTGGCCACCACGGGCGGGCTCAGGGTCCTGGCCGCGCCTGGCGACTCGGCGGTCGCGGCGCCGCGCGCGACGACGCTCACCACGAAGTCCATCACCCGGCTCCGGTAGCCGGCCTTGACCAGCGTGGCCGTGATCTCGAGGACGTCGCCGGCGCGCACCGGCGCCTTGAACTGGACGTCGGAGTAGGACGCGAACAGCCCCTCGTCGCCGTCGAGCAGGATGCACAGCTCGGTGGCCACGTCGCCGAAGAGTCCGAGCGAGTAGGCACCGTCGACCAGGTTGCCGGCGTAGTGCGCATGGCTGTACGGCACGTAGCGGCGGTGCGTGACGGTCGTGCCGATGCGTGAGTCAGTCAAGACGCAGTCCTGTTCGTGAGGCGGTGGACGATGAAGGAGGCGACCTCGCCCGGCGTCGTGCCGCGGCTGAAGACCCGGTCGACGCCGAGCTCCTCGGCCATCGTCTCATCGAAGCGAGGACCACCGACGACGAGCAGCGGACGCTTCTCGGCCGGATAGGACTCGCGGAAGGCAGCCGACATCTCGCGGGTGTTGAGCAGGTGCGCGTCGCGCTGGGTGACGACCTGGGAGACGAGCACGGCGTCGGCCTTCTCGGTGCGGGCGGCCTCGACCAGGTCGGGGACCGAGACCTGGGCGCCGAGGTTCACGACCTTCACCTCGCGGTAGTACTCCAGGCCCTTCTCCCCCGCGAACCCCTTGATGTTGAGGATCGCGTCGATGCCCACCGTGTGCGCGTCGGTGCCGATGCACCCCCCGACCACCACGAGGCGGCGGCGCAGTGCTCGCTTGATCGCGGAGTTGGCCTCCTTGGGCGTGAGCAACGGGTAGTCGCGCTCGACGATCTCCACCTTGCTGGTGTCGACGAGGTGGTTGACCCGGCCGTAGACCACGAAGAACGTGAAGTCCGGCCCCATCGGCTTGGAGTGCACGACCATCGCCGGGTCCATGCCCATCTTGTTGGCCAGCTGGGCCGCGGCGCCCTCTGCCACCTTCGAGTGCGGCATCGGCAGCGTGAAGGACAGCTGGACCATGCCGTCGCCGGTCGTGTCGCCGTACGGACGAAGGATGTGCGAATCGACACTCATGCTTCCCCCTCGAGGATCTCGGTGGCCGGGTTGTAGTAGTCGCGCGCCTTCCTGGCCACGCCCTCGAGGCCGCGGCCCTTGTCGGCGGGGCGCTTCATCAGGCCGAACGTGCCGTCGGCGATCGCGTCGAGGAGACCGTTGTCGTGGCCCTCGATGTCCTTCAGCAGCTGGATGGAGTCGCCGAGGACCTCCTTGGCGCGGTTGACGATGAACCCGCCGGGCTTGGGTGAGAAGTCCTCGTGCAGGTTGCCCGCGGCGTTCATCACGTAGCGGACGTTCTGCAGGGCGAGGTCGCGGTCGGAGAGCCACGGGGTGACCACGGCCTCGGTCATCATCCCGACCAGCAGGATGCCCTGGTCGGTGAGAGCGCCGACCAGGTTGAAGAACCCGTCGAGGAGGTAGCCCTTGAACACGTCGCCGGTCATGTGCCGCGTGGGCGGCATCCACTTGAGCGGCGCCTTCGGGAACAGGTCGCGGGCCAGCATCGCGTGCGCGAGCTCGAGGCGGAACGAGTCGGGCACCTCGGGGTCGATCTCGAACGCGTGGCCGAGACCCAGCTGCCAGTCCTCGAGGCCGGCCTCCTTGGCGAAGTACTCGTTGAGGAGCTGGCTGGTGGTCACCGTGTGCGCCGCCTCGACCGCGTCGGCGGTGGTGAGGTAGTTGTCCTCGCCGGTGTTGATGATGATGCCGGCACGAGCGTGCACCTGGCGGCTGAAGCGCTGGTCGACGAAGGTGCGGATCGGGTTGATGTCGCGGAAGAGGATCCCGTACATCGAGTCGTTGAGCATCATGTCGAGCCGCTCGAGGCCGGCCAGGGCGGCGATCTCCGGCATGCACAGGCCGGACGCGTAGTTGGTCAGCCGGACGTAGCGACCGAGCTCCCGCGACGTCTCGTCGAGGGCGGCGCGCATCAGGCGGAAGTTCTCCTGGGTGGCGTACGTCCCGGCGAAGCCCTCGCGGGTCGCGCCCTCGGGCACGAAGTCGAGGAGGCTCTGTCCGGTGCTGCGGATGACCGCGATCACGTCGGCACCCTCGCGGGCGGCGTTCTGGGCCTGCGGGATGTCCTCGTAGATGTCGCCCGTGGCGACGATGAGGTAGATCCACGGCTTGCGCGGGGCGTCCCCGACCTTGGCGATCATCCGCTCGCGCTCGACGCGGCGCCGGTCGATCTGCTTGATGCCCTTGCCGACGGCCTTGAACGAAGCGGTCCGTGCCTTCAGGGCGTCCTTGCCCTCCGGGAGGCGGAAGGTGATCGAGCCTGCGGACGCCTTCTGGGCCAGGGTCTCGAGGTCGTCGGCCTCGCCACGGAGGAGCGCGTCCCAGACCGGGAGCGCCAGGCCGTGCTCGAGCCCGACGTCGGCGCGCACGACGTCGGCGAGCCGGTTGACCCAGGGGGTGCCTTCGCTGTCGGCGCCGGCGAGGCCGGCCAGCCGCAGCGTGGCCCGCTCGACGCTGACCGTGGTGTGTCGCTGCGCGGTCCTGACGATCGGCTTGCCCACGCGACGCGCCAGCGTGCGCGCCTCGCGGATCTGCGCGGTGTCGAGGCCGAGCTTGCCGGTGGTCTTCACAGCCGGCCCTCGAACAGTCCACGGACGCCGGCGTTGCCCCGGAGGAGCTCCATGGCGTACGCCGCATGGCCGGGCACGTAGCCGTTGCCGACGAGCATCCGGACGTCGGCAGCCAGGCCCTCCGCGCCGAGAGCGGCGGCGGAGAAGGACGTGGCCATCGAGAAGAAGATGACCGTGCCGCGCTCGGCAGTGGACAGGATCGCCCCGCCCTCGCAGCCCGGCACGTCGACGCAGACCACCGTCACGTCGGCCGGTCCCCCGGCCTTCTGCACCGCGTCGCGCAGAGCGATCGGGTCGCGGGCGTCGGCGATGACGACCTCGTCGGCGAGTCCCGCGCCGGTGAGCAGCTCCGCTTCCTTCGCGTGCGGCACGACACCGATCAGTCGACCGGCACCGGCCTGTCGGGCGGCGGCCAGGCTGAGCGAGCCGGACTTGCCGCCGCCGCCGATCACGACCACCGTCGGCTCGACGTAGTCGGCCACCACGCGGGCGGTCAGCGCGGGGGCACCACAGACGTCCATCACCGACAAGCTCAAGGCCGCGGGCAGGTCGTCCGGGATCACGGCCGCGATGGAGCGACCGAACAGGACGGCGTACCCGTCGCAGGGGACCTGCTCGCTGCGGCCGTCCCACTGCGCCAGACCGTCCTCGATGACCAGCGGGGTGAGGGTCAGGCTGACGAGGGTGGCGACGCGGTCGCCGACCTCGAGGCCGAGCGTCGACTCGGGACCGACCTCCTCGACGGTGCCGACGAGCATGCCACCGGAGCCGGTCACGGGGTTGTGCATCTTGCCGCGCGTGCTGACGATCTCGAGCACCTCGGCGCGCACCCGGTCGCCGTCGTGGTCGTGCTTGCCCTCGAGCTGGCGGAAGGACGCGGCGTCGAGGTTGAGCATCCGTACGCGGACGCGGACCTCGTCGGGCCACAGCTCGGCGCCGGTGTCGAGTCGCTGGGCCGCCTGCGGAAGCACCACGGCCTCGTCCAGGACGCGGTGCAGGCCGGTGGGATCGCTGGTCGATTGGCGAGACATGCCGCTCGTCCTCCGTAAATTGTGAAGTGAAACAGGAGATATTGCGGCGCGCCATTGGACTTGCCGGATATTCTCCTCGTATCGTGGCAGACGAGGCGCGGCTCACACAACTGACGCGCCGACCTCTCCCAGTCTCACCCAGCATGGAGCCCTCATGAGCGTCGACACCGCCACCGTCATCACGGATCGGCCGAGCGAGTCCGGACAGCCCTACCCCTATCAGCGGGTCGAGCTCGTCGAGCCCGACTGGACCCGGTTCCCCGGCTGGCGCGACGTCACGGCCGAGGACTGGGCGTCCGTGCAGTGGCAGCGCGCCCACTGCGTGAAGAACGTCAAGCAGCTGCGCGAGCTGATGGGTGACCTCGTCGACGACCGCTTCTACGCCGACCTCGAGCGCGACCAGGCCGAGCGCGCCACCATGTCGATGCTGGTGCCGCCGCAGATGATGAACACGATGGTGCCTTCCGCGGTTCCGGCCGGGCCCGGTTCCCTGACAGAGGCGTTGTACGCCGACCCGATCCGCAACTACATGATCCCGGTGTTCAGCGATCGGCGTACGGACTGGTCGTCGCACCCGCACGCGACCCGCGACTCGCTGCACGAGCACGACATGTGGGCGACCGAGGGGCTGACGCACCGCTACCCGACCAAGGTGCTCGCGGAGCTGCTCCCGACCTGCCCGCAGTACTGCGGCCACTGCACGCGCATGGACCTGGTCGGCAACTCCACGCCCGTGATCGAGAAGCTGAAGTTCGCCGGCAAGCCCAACGACCGCATCGGCGACATGATCGACTACCTGCGGCGTACCCCGTCGGTGCGCGACGTCGTCGTGTCCGGCGGCGACGTGGCGAACATGCCGTGGCCCCGCCTCGAGGCGTTCCTGACCTCGGTGCTCGAGGTCGACAACATCCGCGACATCCGGCTGGCCACCAAGGCCCTGATCGGTCTCCCCCAGCACTGGCTGCAGCCCGAGGTCGTCGACGGCGTCGGCCGCGTCGCAGCCATCGCCCGCTCGCGCGGCGTCTCGCTCGCGATCCACACGCACGCCAACCACGCCAACTCGGTGACCCCGATCGTGGCCAAGGCCACTCGCGCGATGCTCGACGCCGGCGTGCGCGACGTGCGCAACCAGGGTGTTCTGCTCAACGGCGTCAACGCCGACGGCGACACGCTGCTGGACCTGTGCTTCCGGCTCCTCGACGGCGCGCAGATCATGCCCTACTACTTCTACATGTGCGACATGATCCCGTACTCGGAGCACTGGCGGGTCTCGGTCGCCGACGCGCAGAAGCTGCAGCACCACATCATGGGCTACCTGCCGGGCTTCGCGACTCCGCGCATCGTGTGCGACGTGCCGTTCGTCGGCAAGCGCTGGGTGCACCAGCTCGCCGACTACGACACCGAGCGCGGCATCTCCTACTGGACGAAGAACTACAAGACGTCCATCGAGGCGACGTCCGAGGACGCGCTGTCGCGGACGTACGAGTACTACGACCCGATCCACTCGCTCCCCGCCGCCGGCCAGGCCTGGTGGGAGACGCACGGTCGTCTCGACGAGACCGCGCTCAAGGCTGCCGAGATGGCCGAGGCCTCGCGCCGTACCGCCGCCCTCCAGGCCTGGTAGGCGCCTCCCCCGGTCCGCCTGTCTCGGACTTCGGTTCCCCCGCATATGCGGGGGAACCGAACGTTCAGGGGTGTTACAACACTCGAGAAGGTGACGGAACCATCGAGAGGTCTTAGCCAGCCACGACCAGCCGACGCGTTGTCCACAGGCGACGAATGCACAGGTTCACGCGGTACGGCGCCTGGGCATTCCGAAGGGCATGCAGACACCACCCCAACGCGACCTGAGCAACACGGTCCTCCTTCGCAGTGAACTCATCAGCGACGGCTACACGGACGTGCAACTCCGCAGTCTCGTGAAGTCAGGTTCCTTTCACCGGATCCGGCGCGGGGCCTACGTCGTGGGCGAGCTGTGGCGCGACTGCTCGGCGGAGGACCGACACCGCCTGACCTGCCGCGCCGTCCTCAAGGCGGGCCACCCGCTCATGGCGTTGACCCACGTCTCCAATGCGGTCGAACGCGGCATACCGGTGTGGAACATCCCGCTCGACGAGGTCCACACCACGCGCACCGATGGCAAGGGTGCTCGCCGCGAGGCCGGAGTGGTCCACCATGTCGGGATCCTCGACGAGGAGGACGTAGAGATCGTCAACGGTGTCCGGGTCTCGCCCGCAGCTCGCTGCGCTGTCGAAGTGTCGACCACTGCCTTGATCGAGCCGACCCTCGTCATCATCAACGGCATGCTGCATCGCGGACTGCTTGACGAGAGCGCGCTCGCCACCGAGATCGCGGACCTGAAGAGCTGGCCATCGACCATCTCCAATCACCTGCTTCTGCACCTCGTCGACAAACGGATGAGCTCAGTCGCCGAAACCCGGACCGACTACCTCTGCCACGCTCAAAGACTGCCTCGACCGGAACCACAAGTAGAGGTTCGTAGCGAGTTCGGCGAGTTGCTTGGCATCGTCGACTTCCTGTGGCGCGAGCACGGGGTGTTCCTCGAGTTCGACGGAAAGATCAAGTACGAGAAGTACCGCAGGCCGGGCGAGACACTGGACGACTACCTGATGCGCGAGAAGCGACGCGAGGAGCTCATCTGTCAGGCGACAGGGTGGGCGTGCATCCGCATCACGTGGGCGGACCTGGAGAATCCAGTCGCCACGGCCCGGCGCATCCGCAAGCTGCTCGAGTCCCGACGCCCGGTCAACGTCTGACTTGTCGGGGCTTCCGTCACCTTCTCGAGTGTTGCAACACTCCAGAACGTTCGGTCCCCCGCATATGCGGGGGAACCAAAGAAGGACTAGATCAGCCCAGCGGGCGGTTCTCGTACGCCGTCGAGAGCACGATCGTCGTGCGGGTGGACACGTTCGCGGCGGCGCGGATCCGGGCGAGGAGGTCTTCGAGGTGGCGGGGCGTCGGGACGCGGATCTTGAGGATGTACGACTCCTCGCCGGCCACGGACCAGCAGGACTCGATCTCCTGGATCTCGACGAGCCGCTCGGGATAGTCGTCGGGCTGCGAGGGGTCGATCGGCGTGATCGAGATGAACGCCGTGAGGGGGCGGCCGAGCTGCTCGTGGTCGACGGTGGCGCCGTACCCCTGGATCAGGCCGCGGGACTCGAGTCGCTTCACGCGCTGGTGCACGGCGGAGGTGGAGAGTCCGGTCGCCTTCCCCAGGTCGGTGAACGACATCCGCCCGTCGGTGGCCAGCAAGGACAGGATCAGGCGGTCGGTCGTCTCCACGGCAGGGCTCGTCACGCGCTCAGAGTAGCGAGAAGATCGTGCAAGGATTCGCGGGTGACCGCACAGCGACTGATGCTCCTCGACACGGCCTCGCTGTACTTCCGCGCGTTCTTCGGCGTCCCGGACTCCGTCCAGGCGCCCGACGGCACGCCCGTCAACGCCGTCCGGGGGTTGCTCGACTTCATCGCCGGCTGGTCGAGGAGTACCAGCCGACCGATCTGGTCGTGCTGCTGGGACGACGACTGGCGGCCCGCAGTGGCGGGTGGACCTGATCCCGTCGTACAAGGCACACCGCGTCGTGCCGTAGCCCGGCGGCGCCCGACATCGAGGAGGTGCCCGACCCGCTCGAGGTCCAGGTCCCGATGATCGAGGACGTCCTCGACGCGTTCGGCATCGCCATCGTCGGCGCCGACGGACTACGAGGCCGACGACGTCATCGGCACCCTCGCCACCGCCGCGACCGTGCCCGTCGACGATCGTCACCGGCGACCGCGACCTCTTCCAGCTGGTCGACGACGCGCGCGGCGTGCGCGTGCTCTACATCGCGCGCGGCGTCGGCAAGCGCGACGGATCGACGAGGCATGCGGTCGCTCGAGCAAGTACGGCGTCCGCCGGCCGAGCAGTACGCCGACTTCGCGACGCTGCGCGGCGACCCGTCCGACGGCCTGCCCGGCGTGCGCCGGCGTCGGCGACAAGACGGCGGCGGCCTGCTCCGGGAGTACGGCGACCTCGCCGGCATCCTCGCCGCCGCGCGGCGATCCCGACGCAGGCTTCCCGCGTCGGCTCGCGCGGCAAGATCATCGCCGCCGCCGACTACCTCGACGTGGCGCCGACGGTGGTCGCGGTGGCCCGCGACATCGACCTGCCGGCACGTCGACCCGGCGCTTCCCGAACCAGCCGAAGGACCCCGAGGCGCTCGGCGAGCTCGCCGAGCGCGTGGGGACTCGTCCAGCTCCGGTCGAGCGGCGTCGCCAGGCGTCGCCGCTGGCTCACTCCGTGACGGACGCAGTAGGCGACGACGCCACGGCGCAGCTTGACGCGGCGGCTTCGCGTCGCACGGGCGGTCGTGCGCAACGTGCGCGGTCGCCGGCGGCGTCGGCGACCTGGTCGGCGAGGTCGAGCAGCTGCTTCATCCAGCGCACGAAGTCACCGGCGGCGAGGTCGGTCGTCGCCCAGCACTCGTCGAGGTCGTCGCCCTCGGCCCAGCGGTAGGCCGCCCAGGCGAACCCGAGGTCCGGCTCTCGCAGGAACTCCAGCTTGTTGTCACGCTCGAGCGGCATCGAGCTCGCCCCAGACGCGACCGTCTCGACCAGCGCCGTCTGGACCCGACCGCCCGGGCACCCGGGGGCCGAGGCGTCGTCGGCGCGTCGCGGCCTCGAAGACCAGCGCCGACAGCACGGCGGCGAGCTCGGCGGGCGTCAGCTCGTCCCACGGTCCCGTCTCGCAGGCACTCGGCCGCCACGAGGTCCATGTCGGTGTAGATCCGCATCAGGCGGCCGCCGCGCGGTCGTGACCTTGTCCCCGTCGAGGTAGTCCAGCGCGGTCAGCACGCTCGCAGACCCGGTCGAAGGTCCGCGCGACCGTGTTGGTCCGCGACTCGACCCGGCGCTTCAGCGTCTCGGTGTCGCGCGTCGAGCTTGAAGACCGCTCGGCCCACCGGGCGTGGTCCTCCCGGTCCGGGCACTGGTGGCACGGGTGCTGCTCGGATCGCCGCGCGCAGCTCCGCGATCTCGCGGTCGACCGGCGACTCGACGAACGAGTCGCGGCTGGGCTCGCCGCGGGGGCGGCGGCGTCAGGTCGCGGGTCTTGGTCCGCAGGGCCGAGGCCAGGTCGCGGCGCCGCATGGCGGGTTGCGGGCGTTGAACGACTTCGGGAGCCGCATCCGGGTGATCGGCCTCGACCGGGGTCGAGAAGTCCGTCGAGCGACAGTCGACGGGCCTGCCGGTCGGCTGTCAGGACGTAGGGCCGCGGCTCGTCGCGCCGCCGACGCCCGGATCGATGATGACCGCGAAGCCGGCGAACTTGCCGTTCGGCACCATGATCACGTCGCCCGGCTTGAGCCTGGTCCAGCGATTCCATCGCCTGCGTCGCGCCGATCGGTGCGCCGCTCCCGGGCCGCGCCCTTCTCGACCTCGGAGATGCGACGGCGCAGTGCGGCGTACTCCATGAAGTCGCCGACGTGGCAGGTCGACCGCCTCTGCATAGCCCTCCAGCGCCTCCTGGGCCTTGCTGCAGCTGTCGCGCCAGCCCGACCACGGCCCGGTCGGCCTGGAACTGCGCGAACGACTGCTCGAGCAGCTCGCGCGACTTCTCGCGGCCGAACTGGTGCACCAGGTTGACCGCCATGTTGTACGACGGCCGGAAGCGAGATGCGCAGCGGATAGGTACGCGTCGAGGCGAGACCTGCCACCTCGCGCGGGTTCATGCCGGGCTGCCACAGCACGACGCCGTGGCCCTCGATGTCGAGCCCGCGACGGCCGGCGCGGCCGGTCAGCTGGGTGTACTCCCCCGGCGTGATGTCGGCGTGCGTCTCGCCGTTCCACTTCGACAGCTTCTCGATCACCACGGTGCGCGCCGGCATGTTGATCCCGAGCGCCAGCGTCTCGGTCGCGAACACCGCCTTGACCAGCCCGCGCAGGAACAGCTCCTCCACGCACTGCTTGAAGGTCGGCAGCATCCCGGCGTGGTGGGCCGCCACGCCGCGCGTCGAGCCCGTCGAGGAACTCGTGGTAGCCGAGCACCTCGAGGTCGTCGTCGGGCAGGTGCCGGCAGCGCTCCTCGACGTACTTGAAGATCTCGTCGCGTTCCTTGTTGTCCGTGAGCCGGACGTTGGCCGAGAGGCACTGCGGTGACGGCGGCGTCGCAGCCGACCCGGCTGAAGATGAAGACGATGGCGGGTAGCAGCCCCTCGCGGTCGAGCCGCTCGAGCACCTCGACCCGGCTCGGGATCCACACCCGGCGGCCGTTGCCGATCTGTCGCGGGTTCTTCGACGACCCCGGCTTGCCCTTGCGCGTCGACTTCCGATCGCGCATCAGCCGCGAGCTCGCCCAGTCGTCGCGTGCGATCCGGACCAGCTCGTCGTTGACCGGCGCGCCCTCCTTCACGAAGCCCGCGCTGGCGTCGACGTCGGAGGAGGCGAACAGGTCGAACAGCCTGCTGCCGACCATCACGTGCTGGAAGAGCGGCACCGGGCGACGCTCCTCGACGATCGTGGTCGTCTCGCCGCGCACGGTGGCCAGCCACTCGCCGAACTCCTCGGCGTTGGAGACGGTCGCCGACAGCGACACCAGGGTGACCGACTCGGGCAGGTGGATGATCACCTCTTCCCACACGGCTCCGCGCATCCGGTCGGCGAGGTAGTGCACCTCGTCCATCACCACGAACCCGAGCCCGAGCAGCGTCCGGGAGCCGGCGTAGAGCATGTTGCGCAGCACCTCGGTGGTCATCACCACGATCGGTGCCTCGCCGTTGACGACGTTGTCGCCGGTCAGCAGGCCCACCTTGTCCGGACCGTAGCGCGCGACGAGGTCGTTGTACTTCTGGTTGCTCAGCGCCTTGATCGGCGTGGTGTAGAAGCACTTGCGGCCGGTCTCGAGCGCGAGGTGGACGGCGAACTCCCCCACGATCGTCTTGCCCGACCCGGTCGGAGCGGCGAGGAGCACCCCGCGGCCTTCCTCGATCTCCTTGCAGGCCCGGACCTGGAACTCGTCGAGAGGGAAGCTGTAGAGGTCGGCGAACTCCGCCGTCACCGGGTGCACCGTCTTCTTCGCGTACGCCGAAGCGTGCTCGTCCACGTCGAGGTCCTGTTCGTCGAAGAACTCGCTCATGCGAACACCGACAAGGCGCCCGGCTCGCAGGTGATGGTCATCGGCAGCTCGCCGAACCGTTCGCCGTCGGCGTACGTCACGACGCCGGGTGCCGCGACCGTGACGCTGCGGACCCGGTGGCGCTCGTACTCCGGCTCGTCGGTGTGCGTCCCGGAGAACAGCTTGGGATAGGTGCGGATCAGCTTGCCCTTGGTCATCGTGTTGATGATGACAACGTCGAGCAAGCCGTCGTCGAGCGCGGCCCCCTCGGTGATGCGCAGGCCACCGCCGTAGGACGTGCCGTTGCCCACCGCGACCAGCATCGCGTCGCGCTGCAGGACGGTTCCGTCGAGGTCGAGCGTGAAGGGCAGCGGCGTGAAGGTGCGCAGCTCCAGGAGCGTGGCCAGGTTGTAGCGCATCTGACCGCGCGGCCAGGTCATCTCGTTGGCGCGCTCGTTGACGACGGCGTCGAACCCGGCGGCCAGGACGGTGACGAAGTAGCGCGAGCCGGAGCGAGCCAGGTCGATGGTGCGCACCCGGGAGCCGATCACGCGATCGGCCGCCGCGACGGGGTCCTTGCGGGGCAGGTCGAAGTAGCGGGCGACGTCGTTGCCGGTGCCCGCGGGGATGATGCCGAGCGGGATGCCGGTGCCGGCCAGGGCCTGGGCCGCGAGGTGGACGAGACCGTCGCCGCCGCAGACGACGAGAGCCTCGACGCCGTCGGTGACACTGGCCTTCGCGAGGTCGAGAGCCTCGTCGGCGTCGCGCCCCTCGAGGTTGCGGACGACCAGCCCGGCGTCGCGCAGGCGTGGCAGCGCCGCCTCACGGAACTTGGCGCCCTTCCCCTTGCCCGAGGTGGGATTGGTGAGAAGTGCGATCTCGCGGGCCATGCCGTCGACCCTATCCAGCGTCAGCGACGACTCTGCTTCTCCGCGCCGATGCGGAGCAGCGCAGCCATGTTGTCCGGCGAGCCGCCGACCGCGCGCGCCAGCCTGGCCAGGGTGTCGAGGACGCGTTCGGCGTCGAAGCGGGTGCCGGGCGCGGCGAGCACCAGCCGGTCGGCGTACCGACCGAGGAGGACCTGGCCGTGGCGCCAGGCCTGGTGCACTCGCAGGCGCGAGTCGTCGTCGGTGACGGGCACCGGATAGGCCTCGTCGACGGCGAGCAGGTCGCAGGCCAGGAGGTGCTCGCCGGACGCGAACCGGCCCTCGACGAGGTGACCGGACCTGAGCCCCTGGTCGGCGTGCCAGACCACCTGGCCGACCCCGAGCCACTCGGGCAGGTCGAAGGGATCGACGTCGATGATCGGCGTGGACTCCATGGCCGTCACTGTGTCAGATGGGCGAGAGCTCGTCGGGCGAGAGGTCGGCGTTGGGCTTGCGCGACGCCTTCCGGCGGTCGTTGTAGCGGGCGATGATCTCGGAGATGAGGTAGAGGACGACCATCGGCACGGCCATGAAGGTCATCGTGAACGGGTCGGCCGACGGAGTCGCGACGGCCGCGAAGATGAAGATGCCGACGATGATCCAGGGCCGGTGCGCACCCAGCTGCTTGCCGGTCACGACGCCGGCGAGGTTGAGCATCACCACGAAGACCGGGATCTCGAACGCGAGGCCGAAGACCAGCAGGGTGCGGGTGAAGAACTGGAGGTACTCGTTGAAGTCGACGAGGTTGGTGACGCCCTCGGGGTTGAGGCCGATCAGCACCTCGAGGCCCTTGGGCAACGTGACGTAGCCGAGGACGATGCCGATCAGGAACAGCGGCCCGGCGATCGCCACGAAGACCCGCGACCACTTCCGCTCGCTGGCGTGCAGGCCGGGCAGGATGAACGCCCACACCTGGTAGAGCCAGTAGGGCGCCGTCGCCACCAGCGCGGTGAAGCCGGACAGCTTGAGGTAGAGCATCAGGCCACCGGCCGCACCGGCCGTCGTGGCCTCGGTGACGCCGTCGGGCAGCTTCTCCTGGGCCTGCATGTAGGGGCCGACCACCAGGTCGTACAGCGGGTCGAAGAAGTAGAGCGCCACGGCCAGGCCGAGGACCATGAAGGTCCCGGCGCGCAGCACGCGGGCGCGCAGCTCCCGGAAGTGGTCCCCGAGCGCCATCCGTCCGTCGTCGCCGACGGGATGTGCGGGCTTGGCCGAGTAGAGACGGACGAACCGTCCGACGAGACTCACTGACGTGCGGTCGTGCGAGCCCGGCTCAACCGTTGTGCTTGTCGGTGCGGATCTCGGGCTCGATGACGGGCTCGACCGACTCCACCGGCGCCGTCGACGCGGGAGGCGCCGTGGGCAGCTCGGCGGTGGTGGTCGGGCCGGCGGGCTCGTCGTCCTCGTCGTCGCGCAGACCCTTGGTCTCGGTCTTGAAGATGCGCAGGGCCTGGCCGGTGCCGCGGGCGAGCTCGGGGAGCTTCGCCGCACCGAACACGAGCACCACGATCGCGAGGATGACCAGCCACTCCGCGCCCTGCGGCATGCCAATCAACGGGTTGATCATGAGTTGCTCCAAAAGTCGGGGGACGGCTGCGTCTGTCATCCTACGCCGCCGTCCTGATAGAGACTGAGTGCTTCTCGTGCATTGGCTGTGAAGGATTCGGCGAACTCGGGCGGTGCGAGGACCGAGGCGTAGGGCGCGACACGGAAGAGCAGCTGGTGCAGCCACGACTCGCTCGCCACGTCGATGACGACGTCGAGGGTGCCGTCGGGACCCGGCGCGGTGTCGGTCACGGGGTAGTACTCCGGCACCCACTGGGCAGCAGGCTGCAGGCGCAGGGTCACGGCCACGGTCTCGCCGTCGCCCTGGAACCAGCCGCCCGACAGGTCACGCGGCTGGGCCGCGCGCTCCGAGACGGCATCGGGCAGCTCGGTGGCCGCCACGATCCGGTCGAGACGGAAGGCACGGTCGCCGTTGGCCGTGTGGCACCACGCATCGAGGTAGGTCGCATCGCCGACGCGCGTGATCGCACGCGGCTCGACGATCCGGCTCGACTGGTCGTCGCGACTCGGCACGTAGTAGGAGATCTCCAGCTGGTGCCCGCGGTCGATCGCGCCCTGCAGCACCGGCAGCAGCTCCGCCCCGGGCGCGGCCTCGTCCGCCACGTGAAGCTGCTGGGCGGCCGACGCCGCACCAGCCTCCTCGAGCTTGGCCAGCGTGCGCTCCACGACCTCGCGCGTCTCCGGCGAGGCGCTCTGCTCGATGGCACGCAGGGCGACGACGAGCGCGGCCGCCTCCGAGGGACCGAAGCGGACCGGGCGGGCGAGGTAGTCGGCGTTGTCGACGCGGATGATCCCCTCACCCTCGAGGGCGTCCAGGTCGACGTTGATCAGGTCATCGGGGAAGCCACCCGGCAGGCCGCACATGAAGAGCACGCGCAGGTCCTTGTCGAGCTGCGCGGCATCCACGCCGAGCGCCTCCGCCGCCTCGGAGATGCGGACCTCCCCGCGCTGGTGCAGATAGGGCACCAGCACCAGCAGTCGTCCGACCTGCTCGCGGGCGGCGTGCACCGCCGGCTTGGGCGTCGTCACGCCGTCACCCTGCTCAGCCGGGAGACGACGTCGGCGCGCAGCTCGTCCGGCCCGTCGACCACGGCGTTGGATCCGAGGGAGAGGACCGAGCTGACGAGGTCGCGGAACTGACCGCTCACGCTGAGGCGGTCCCAGGCGGAGAGGTCGTCGGGTCCGGCGACGTCCTCCTCGATCGCGCTCGCCTGTCGTCGCAGGGCAACGCCGGCGCGCTGCCGCACCAGCACGGTCGCGTCGATGTCCGGGCTCCGGTGCACCAGGTCGAGCGCGATCGCCTGGACATCGGTGCCGACCGGGACGTCGTACGCCGCAGTCTTGCCCGTCAGGGTCACCTTGCCATGCACTCGGGAGAGCCGGAAGACGCGCTCGGCCTTGCGGTCCAGGTCGTAGCCCACGACGTACCACCGTCCGGAGGACCGGACCACGCCCCAGGGCTGGAGGCGACGGGTCGCCGTCTCCCCGCCCGGTCGGCGGTAGTCGAAGGTGATGACACGACGCTTCTGGGTGGCCTCCCAGCAGGCGTCGAAGGCCGGCTCCTCCGCCCGGAGGCTGGGCGGCACCAGGTCGAGCCGGCTGGTGTCGATCTCGACGCCCTGGGCGGCCAGCTTGCGCATCGCCTCGGTGGTGGCCCGGGCCAGCGTGTGCTGCTCCCACGCGCGGGCCGCGATACCGAGCACCGCGGCCTCGTCCGCCTCGAACCGGATCTCGGGCAGCGACGAGGTGTCGGCCGAGATGCGATAGCCCTGCTCGTCGTCGAAGTAGCTGTCGAGCGAGCCCACCTCGATCACGACCCCGAGCTCGCGCAGGTCTTCCTTGTCCCGCTCGAAGGCCTTCTCGAACGCTTCGAGGCCACGGGGGTTGTCGGCGTACTCACCGTAGTGGGCGCGACGGATGTCCTGCTTGGAGACGAAGCGGGTCTGCGCGAGCAGCATGATGTAGAGGTTGAGCAGTCGCTCGGACTTCTCCGCCATGCCGCTCCCTCCCTACGCTTCGGCTCGTCGAGACCCGGACAGGTCAGGCGGCCGCGAGGATGTCCACGACGAAGAACAGCGTGTCGGTGCCCTTGATGCCGGCGTCCTTGTTGCCTTCCTTGCCGTAGCCGTCGGCCGGCGGGATGGACAGGATGACGCGCGAGCCGACGGTCTTGCCGACCAGCTCCTTGTCCCAGCCGGTCACCACGCTGCCGACGCCGATCGGGAAGGATGCCGGGTCCTTCTCCGCGGAGTAGCTCTCGTCGAAGGGCTGCTTGGCGTCGTAGACCTGCCCGAGGTAGTTGACCGCGATCGTCTGGCCGCTCTTGACCACGTCGCCTTCGCCCTTGATCAGGGTCGTGTCGAGGAGGTTCTTGCTCGGCTTGTTGGCGCCCGCGAAGTCGAAGCCGGTGATGACACCGTCGGTCTCGACGATGCTGGGGGCCCACTTGGCCGCCTCGCGCTCCTCGCCGGAGGGCTCGTCGCCGACCTTGGCCATCAGGTCGACCACGAAGACGATGCCGTCCTTGTTGCCGATGTTGAGCGCCGGGTTGCCGCCCTCGCCGAACGCGTCCTCCGCGGTCGCCGCCACGGCGACGCGGGAGCCGACCTTGTGACCCTCGAGCGCCTTCTTGAAGGGCTCGGAGATCTCGCCGACCAGGAGCTGCGGCGACTTGGCCTCGTAGCTGCTGTAGGCCTCGTCCTCGGTGTAGCCGTTGCCGATCCAGATGTGGGCGAGTGCGCCGTCACCGGCCTCGATCACCTCGCCGTCGCCCTCGGTGAGGACATCGGTCTCGATGTCGTCGGGGCCGACCTGGCCGTCCCACGTCACCTTCGGAACCTTGCCCACGTCGCCGGAGATCTTGACGTTCTCGAGCCCGCCGACCACGTCGGACCCCGAGTCGGAGCCGCAGGCGGTGAGCGAGAGGCCGGTGAGAACGAGGACGCTCGCCGCGACGAGGCGGGTGTGGGTGGTGCGAGACACGATGGGTCACCTAATCCGTTGGTGTGCAGGACAGCGCGGTCACCCTATCCGGCATGTCTGAGCCGCTGCTGAGCCCTCCCTGAGGCTCCGCTGTCGCGACCGCTGGTCACATGCCGTCGATGAGACGTTGCACGCGTTCGTCGTAGGCCTTGAACGGGTCCTTGCACAGAACCGTCCGCTGAGCCTGGTCGTTGAGCTTGAGGTGCACCCAGTCGACGGTGAAGTCGCGGCGGCGCTCCTGGGCCTTGCGGATGAAGTCGCCGCGGAGCCGGGCCCGGGTGTTCTGCGGCGGCACGCTCTTCGCCTCGAAGATCTTCAGGTCGGTGGTCACTCGCGCGACCGCGCCCCTCTTCTCGAGGAGGTAGTAGAGCCCGCGGTTGCGGTGGATGTCGTGGTAGGCGAGGTCGAGCTGCGCGATCCGCGGGTGGCCCATCGGCAGGCCGTGCTTGGCGCGGTAGCGGTCGATCAGCTTCCACTTGATCACCCAGTCGATCTCGCGGTCGACCAGCCCGAGGTCGTCGGACTCGATCGCCTTGAGCCCGCGCTCCCAGAGGTCGAGGGCCTGCTCGATGATCGGCGTGCTGATCTGCCTGCGGTCGACGAAGTCGCGCGCCTTGCCGAGGTATTCGGCCTGGATCTCCAGGGCGCTCGCCTCGCGACCGTTGGCGAGGCGCACCTTGCGGCGGCCGGTGACGTCGTGGGAGATCTCGCGGATCGCGCGGATCGGGTTCTCCATCGTGAGGTCGCGCATCACCACGCCCTCCTCGATCATCCGCAGCACGAGGTCGCACGACGCGACCTTGAGCATCGTCGTGGTCTCGCTCATGTTGGAGTCGCCGACGATGACGTGCAGACGGCGGTACTTCTCCGCATCGGCGTGCGGCTCGTCGCGGGTGTTGATGATCGGCCTGCTCCGCGTGGTGGCGCTGGAGACGCCCTCCCAGATGTGCTCGGCGCGCTGGGAGACGTTGTACGTCGCACCGCGGGGCGTCTGCGTGACCTTCCCGGCTCCGACGACGATCTGCCGGGTGACCAGGAACGGGATCAGGACGTCGGCCAGCTTGCTGAACTCCCCGGCCCGCCCGACAAGGTAGTTCTCGTGGCAGCCGTAGGAGTTGCCGGCGGAGTCGGTGTTGTTCTTGAAGAGGTAGATGTCGCCGGCGATGCCCTCGTCGTGCAGCCGCTGCTCGGCGTCGAGGAGGAGGCCCTCGAGGATCCGCTCCCCCGCCTTGTCATGGGTGACCAGCTCGGCGATGTCGTCGCACTCGGGCGTGGCGTACTCCGGGTGGCTGCCGACGTCGAGGTAGAGCCGGGCGCCGTTGCGGAGGAAGACGTTGCTCGACCGGCCCCAGCTGACGACCTTGCGGAACAGGTAGCGCGCGACCTCGTCGGGGCTCAGCCTGCGCTGGCCCTTGAACGTGCACGTGACGCCGTACTCGTTCTCGATGCCGAAGATCCGCCGGTCCATGACCCCACCCTAGAACCGAGATGGTCACCCCGTGCCGCGAAACACCGCACGTCTCAGGGAAGCGGATCCCCCGGGTCGCCCGGCGGTGTCCCCGGAGCGGGCGGCTGCGAGGGGTCCGGGATCGGCGGCTGTGGTGCCGGCGGGGTCGGTTCACCGGGGTCGGCCGGGTCGATCGGCTGGGGTGTCGGGGCGATCGGCGGTGCCGTCGGAGGGGCCGTCGGAGGGGCCGTCGGCGGCGGCACGTGGTGCTCCGTCGGCTCACCGCTCAACGGGTGCTCGAGCGGCGGCACTCCCCCACTGACCTGGTCGGTGGGGTCGGTCGGGTCGTCCGTGACGGGCACCGAGGGCGGTGTGGCGCCGACGTTGTCGTCGCCCGACGGCTCGTCGGGCTGCTCCGGGCCGCGATCGCCCAGGATCTCGACGAGTCGCGACTCCCGCAGCCGCACGAACTTGCGCGGCTGGGTGCGGGTCCGATCGAGGATGGCGACCTCGAGGTCGTCGACCGGGATCACCCGGTCGCCGGCGTCGGTGTGGCCCAGGGCCGCCACCGCGACGTGGAGCGCGTCCTCGAGGGTCGCGCCCTCGGTGTAGTGCTCCTTGAGGTGGGTCGCGACGATGTCGGCGGCGCCACCCATCACGGCGTAGCCGTGCTCATCGGCGACCTGACCGTCGTAGGTGAGGCGGTAGAGCTGGTCGTCGGCCGGGTGGTCGGCCACCTCGGCGACGAAGAGCTCCACTTCGTAGGGCTTCTCGCCACCGCTGGAGAAGATCGTGCCGAGGGTCTGCGCGTAGGCGTTGGCCAGGCCGCGCCCGGTGACGTCGCGGCGGTCGTAGGCGTAGCCGCGCATGTCGGCGAGCCGGACGCCGGCGATGCGCAGGTTCTCGAACTCGTTGTAGCGACCGACCGCGGCGAACGCGATCCGGTCGTAGATCTCCGAGACCTTGTGCAGCGCCTGCGACGGGTTCTCGGAGACGAAGAGGATGCCGTCGGCGTACTGGATGGCGACGACCGAGCGGCCGCGCGCGATGCCCTTCCGCGCGAAGTCGGCGCGGTCCTTCATCAGCTGTTCGGGCGAGACGTAGAACGGGGTGCTCATCGGGCTCCTCAGAGAAGGGCGGCGGCGGGGCCGTCGGGGCGCTGCATGCGGGCGGCGAGCATCCGGTCGGCGATCTCGGCCACTTCGCCGTCGGCGATCCGGTGCCCGCCGTCGGGGGTGATGACGTGGACGACCGGGAAGATCCGGCGGGTCAGGTCGGGGCCGCCGGTGGCGGAGTCGTCGTCGGCGGCGTCGTACAGCGCCTGGATGACGGCGGTGACGCAGCCCTCCGCGGTGAGGTCGTCGCGGTAGAGCTTCTTCAGCGAGCCGCGGGCGAACAGCGAGCCCGAGCCGACGCTGTGGAAGGCGGTCTCCTCGTAGCGGCCGCCCGTGACGTCGTAGCTGAAGATGCGGCCCTGGTTGGCGTTGAGGTCGAAGCCCGCGAACAGCGGGACGACCGAGAGGCCCTGCATGGCGAGCCCGAGGTTGGCGCGGATCAGCGCCGCGAGACGGTTGGCCTTGCCGTCCATCGAGAGCGTGGTGCCCTCGATCTTCTCGTAGTGCTCGAGCTCGGTCTGGAACAGCCGCACCATCTCGACGGCCAGACCCGCGGTGCCGGCGATGCCGACCACGGAGTATTCATCCGCCGGGAAGACCTTCTCGATGTCGCGCTGCGCGATGATGTTGCCCATCGTGGCGCGGCGGTCTCCCGCCATCACGACGCCGCCGGGGAACGTCGCGGCGACGATGGTGGTGCCGTGCGGCGCGAGGTTGCCGGCGTTGCCGGAGGGAACGGCGCGGCGCGACGGCAGCAGGTCAGGCGCCTGGACGGCCAGGAAGTCGCTGAAGGACGACGAGCCGGGCATCAGGTAGGCAGCGGGCAGGCGTGGGTCGCTCACTGTCCGCCCTTCTGGATGAACGACTTGACGAAGTCCTCGGCGTTGGTCTCGAGCACGTCGTCGATCTCGTCGAGGATCGCGTCGACATCGTCGTCGATGACCTCCTTGCGCTCGGCAACGTCGGTCTCGACGACCTCGTCGGTCGCCGTCTCGTCCTGGGTGGACTTGCGCGGTTGCTTCTGTTCCTGGGCCATACCCATGACCCTATCCAGAAAAGGAAAGCGCGCACGGGAACCTAGGCTTGCGAACTGTGGACACCGAAATCGTGAAGGACCTCGCACCCACCGGCACGCTGCGTGCCTCCATCAACCTGGGCAACCCGGTGCTCGCGGCGGGCACGCCGGAGCAACCGTCCGGCATCACGGTCGCCCTGGCCCGGGAGATCGCGGCGCGACTGGGGGTCGGGGTGGACTTCGTCTGCTTCGGCGCCGCCAAGGACTCGGTCGCAGCCGTCACCGACGGCCGCGCGGACCTCGGGTTCGTGGCCGTGGATCCCGGCCGGCCGTTGAGCTTCACGGCGCCGTACGTCCTGATCGAGGGGGTGTACGTCGTCAGCGAGGACTCCACGATCCAGGCCGCGGACGACGTGGATGCCGCGGGCATCGTGGTCGGGGTGAAGGAGGGATCCGCCTACGACCTGCACCTGACCCGGACGCTGCAGCACGCCCGCATCGAGCGCGGGCCGGAGGGCATCGAGGTGTACGTCGAACGCCACCTCGACGTCGGCGCCGGGATCCGGCAGCCGATGACCGAGTGGGTGGCGGCGAACCCGGGCCACCGGGTCGTGGAGCCGGCCTTCATGCAGATCCGGCAGGCGGTCGCCGTACCGACCGATCGACCCGAGCCGGCAGTCCAGTGGCTCCGCGAGCTCGTCGACGAGCTCCTGCAGAGCGGCTTCGTGGCGGACGCGTTGCGAGACGCCGGCCAGGAGCCTGGGCTGGCGGCTGTCAGCGGGCCGTGAGCCGGGAGACCAGCTCGAGCGCGGTGTCGCACTCGTCGAGCAGGGCGCCCACGTGCGCCTTGCTGCCGCGGAGCGGGTCGATCGTCGGGACGCGCTGCAGGGACTCGCGGCCGGGCAGGTCGAAGATCACCGAGTCCCACGAGGCGGCGGCGACGTTGTCGGCGTACTTCTCCAGGCACCGACCGCGGAAGTAGGCGCGGGTGTCCTCCGGCGGGTCGTGCATGGCCTTCTCGACCGACACGTCGTCGAGCAGCCGCTCGATCCGGCCGGCGGCCAGCAGCTTCGCGTAGAGGCCCTTCTCGGGGCGGATGTCGCTGTATTGCAGATCGATGAGATGCAGCTTGGCGTCGTCCCACTCGAGGTTGTCGCGGTCGCGATACTGCTGCAGCAGCTTGAGCTTGGCCACCCAGTCGAGCTCGCCCGCGAGCTGCATCGGGTCCTGCTCGAGCCGCGTCAGCACCGACTCCCAACGCGCGAGCACGTCGACCGTCTGCGCGTCCGCGTCGTCACCGAGCCGGTCGTCGACGAACTTCCGCGCCAGGTCGAGATACTCCATCTGGAGCTGCACCGCGGTCATGGTGCGGCCGTCGTGCATGGTCAGCAGGTGCTGCAACGTCGGGTCGTGCGACACCGCGCGCAACGACGTGACGGACCCCGACACGGCGAGATCGGAGGTGATGAAGCTGTCCTCGATCATGGCCAGCACCAGCGCCGTCGTGCCGACCTTGAGGTAGGTCGACACCTCGGCCAGATTGGCGTCGCCGATGATGACGTGCAGCCGGCGGTACTTCTCCGGATCGGCGTGCGGCTCGTCGCGGGTGTTGATGATCGGGCGCTTCAGCGTCGTCTCCAGCCCCACCTCGACCTCGAAGAAGTCGGCCCGCTGGCTGATCTGGAAGCCGTCCTCGCGCCCGTCCTGGCCGATGCCGACGCGTCCGGCGCCGACCACCACCTGGCGGCTGACGAAGAACGGCGTGAGGTGCCGGACGATGTCGGCGAACGGGGTCGAGCGCCGCATCAGGTAGTTCTCGTGGGCGCCGTAGGAGGCACCCTTGTTGTCCGTGTTGTTCTTGTAGAGCACGATCGGCGACGCGCCGGGCGGCTGCGAGGCCAGCCGCTGGGCGTCGAGCATCACCTGCTCCCCCGCCTTGTCCCACCTCACGATGTCGAGCGGGGACGTCACCTCGGGCGTGGAGTACTCCGGGTGCGCGTGGTCGACGTACAACCGCGCGCCGTTGGTGAGGATGACGTTGGCGAGGCCGAGGTCCTCGTCGGTGAGCTGGCTGGGGTCGGCGATCTGTCGCGCCATGTCGAAGCCACGCGCATCGCGCAGCGGCGACTCCTCCTCGAAGTCCCACCGGGCGCGGCGCGCCTTCACGGTCGAGGACGCGTAGGCGTTGACGACCTGCGACGACGCGACCATCGGGTTGGCAAGCGGCAGCCCCTGCACGGAGATGCCGTACTCGACCTCGGTGCCCATCACCCGACGTACGCTCATGAGATGAGCCTACGGCTGTGGGACGAACGCGTGGTGCCGCGGCTGGTGGATGCCTCGCTCCGTGGACACGAGATCGGCGAATTTCGCGGCCAGGTGTGCTCCGGGCTGGCCGGTCGGGTCGTCGAGATCGGCTTCGGCTCGGGGTTGAACATCCGCTGGTATCCGCCAGCGGTCACCTCGATCAGCGCCGTGGAGCCCTCCGACCTCGGATGGCGGCTCTCCGAGAAGCGACGCGCACGCAGCGACGTACCCATCGAACGCGCCGGGCTCGACGGACAGCACCTCGACCTGCCGGACGGCGGTCACGACGCGGCGCTCGTGACGTTCAGCCTGTGCACGATCCCCGACCCTGCCCTGGCCTTGAGGGAGGTACGCCGCGTGGTGGCGCCCGAGGCACGGTTGCACTTCATCGAGCACGGTCTCGCCCCCGAACCCGGCGTCCAGCGGTGGCAGCGTCGCTGGGAACCGTGGCAGCGCCGCATCGCCGGCGGCTGCCATCTCACCCGGGACATGCCAGCGCTGGTCGAGGCCAACGGCTGGGAGATGGAGAGCCTGGAGAGGTTCTACCTGCCCGGCCCGGCGATCGGACGGCCGTGGACGCACCTGTTCATGGGCGTCGCGCGGTCAGTCTGATGCCTTGTCCTCTTCGCGCAGCCTGGGCTCGGTCGTGAGCTCGGGACGGATGCCCACCTTGTCGGCGTAGAACTCACGGATGCGGTCCATGTCGGCGCGGACGTCGCCGCTGAGATCGAACGTCGGGCCCCAGCCGACCGTGCGCGTCGACTGGTCGAGGTAGGCCAGCGTGACCGGGATCCCGGTCTTCTGCGAGATCCGGTAGAAGCCCGACTTCCAGTAGTCCGTCTTGCCGCGGGTGCCCTCGGCCGCGAGGCCCAGGAGGAACGTCTCGTCCGTCTTGGCGTCGGCGAGCAGCCGGGCGATCGTCACGGCCGGGTCCGTCCGGTCGAGTGCGACCGCCCCGGTGGATCGCAGGATCGGGCCGAGGGGTCCCTTGAAGAACTCCTTCTTGACGAGCAGCCGGACCTGGACGCTGCTGTCCCACGCGAGCAGCATGGTCAGCACCCAGTCCCAGTTGGACGTGTGCGGTGCGCCGACCAGGATCCCGCGGCTCGGGACCTGTCCGGCCGTGCGCCAGCGGGCCAGTCGCAAGAGGACGCGGGCGAGCGTCCGTCGGACCAGGAAGTGTCGGCTCATGCGCGAACTGTAGGGCCGATCCGGAGCCGCGGACTCAGCGGCTCCGCAGCTTGCCGAGGACTGCGAGGACCACGAGCACGATGACGACGATGACGAGGATCTTGATCATGCGATTCTCATTTCCATAGGTGGTGCGGGATCGGGCGCGAGGTCAGGGACGACGTGACTGCCAGGCGTGTGCGATGTTGACGGCGCCGATGCCGCCCCACGTCACCATCAGGCTGACAAGAGACGTGGCCCCGTCCTCGGGGACGGCCAGGCTGATCGCGGTGATCGGGATGCCGGCCACCATCGAGATGATGCCCAGGGCGAGCTGACGAGGACCGGCCGAGCGGTGCGCGGCCTGGCCGTGCTGGCGTGTCTCCAGCTCGGCGCCGACGCGTCGATCGACCTCGGCCTGGATCCGGTCGGCGAACCCCTCGACCAGCTCCTTGTCGTAGCGCAGGCCGAGCTCGCGACGGGTCTCCAGGACCGCTTCGACCTCCGATCGCTCGAGCTCGTCCCCCGGGGTCACAGGTATTGGCCGGTATTCGCGACGGTGTCGATCGAACGGCCGGGCTCGGTGCCCTGCTTGCCGGTGATGAGCGTGCGGATGAAGACGATCCGCTCGCCCTTCTTGCCGGAGATGCGGGCCCAGTCGTCGGGGTTCGTCGTGTTGGGGAGGTCCTCGTTCTCCTTGAACTCGTCCACGCACGCCTGGAGCATGTGCTGCACGCGGATGCCGCGCTGCTTCTGGTCGAGGAAGTCCTTGATCGCCATCTTCTTGGCCCGGTCGACGATGTTCTGGATCATCGCGCCGGAGTTGAAGTCCTTGAAGTAGAGGACTTCCTTGTCGCCGTTGGCGTAGGTGACCTCGAGGAATCGGTTCTCCTCGGACTCGGTGTACATCCGCTCGACGGTGGCCCGGATCATCCCGGCCACGCAGGCGTCGCGGTTGCCGTGGAACTCGGCGAGGTCGTCGGTGTGCAGCGGGCAGGTCGGCCGTGAGGTACTTGGTGAAGATGTCACGCGCCGACTCGGCGTCGGGCCGCTCGATCTTGATCTTCACGTCGAGGCGACCGGGGCGCAGGATGGCCGGGTCGATCATGTCCTCGCGGTTGGAGGCGCCGATGACGAGCACGTTCTCCAGGGCCTCGACGCCGTCGATCTCGCTGAGCAGCTGCGGGACGATGGTGTTCTCGACGTCGGAGGAGACGCCCGAACCGCGCGTGCGGAAGAGGGAGTCCATCTCGTCGAAGAACACGATGACGGGCGTGCCCATCGACTGCCTTCTCGCGCGCCCGCTGGAAGACCAGCCGGATGTGCCGCTCGGTCTCGCCGACGTACTTGTTGAGGAGCTCGGGGCCCTTGATGTTGAGGAAGTAGGACTTCCCCGCCTGCCGGTCTTCTCGCCGACCTTCTTGGCCAGCGAGTTGGCCACCGCCTTGGCGATCAGCGTCTTGCCACAGCCGGGAGGGCCGTAGAGCAGCACGCCCTTGGGCGGCTTGAGCTTGTGCTCCTTGAACAGCTCCGGGTGCAGGTAGGGCAGCTCGATGGCGTCGCGGATCTGCGTCGATCTGCGCGATCAGGCCACCGATGTTGGCGTAGTCGATGTCGGGCACCTCTTCGAGGACGAGCTCCTCGACCTCGGTCTTGGGCACGCGCTCGTAGACGTAGCTGGCGCGGCCGTCGAGCAGCAGCGAGTCGCCGGCCTTCGGCAGCGCCTCGAGCAGCGGAGCGGCGAGGCGCACGACACGTTCCTCGTCGGCGTTGGCGATCACCAGCGCACGCTCGCCCGTCGTCGAGCAGCTCCTTGAGCATCACGACCTCGCCGACCTTCTCGAACTCGAGGGCGGCGACGACGTTGAGGGCCTCGTTGAGCATGACCTCCTGGCCCGCTGACCAGGTCGTCGAGCGTCGACGGCGGGACTGACGTTGACCCGCAGCTTGCGACCGCCGGTGAACACGTCGACCGTGTCGTCGTCGTTGCGGCTCAGGAAGGTGCCGAAGCCGGTCGGCGGCTGGGCGAGCCGGTCGACCTCTTCCTTGAGCGTCATGATCTGGTCGCGCGCCTCGCGCAGCGTCTGGGCGAGCCGCTCGTTCTGGCTCGTCAGCGCCGGCGAGCGAGCGCTGGGTGTCGGCGAGTCGCTGCTCGAGGTCGCGTGACTGACCGGGGACGTCGGTGAGTCGACGTCGAAGATCGGTGACCTCGGCCTCGAGGAAGCCCACCTGAGTGGCAAGTTCGTCGGGACTCATCCGCGACCCTGCGGCGCCTGCTGTCGATTCGGACATGTGCGTCACCTCCTGGCTCGGACATTACCCACCTGACGATGAGACGGAAGTGGTTATGCCTGAGTGTTGGTCACGATTTCGATGCGGTACGGCGACGGCCCGCCCAGCGGCGCGTCCAACGACCAGAAGTCGGGCCGCTTCCGTGGCCACGCTCGCCCAGCGGCGACGGTGAAGTTCGGGTCGTCCGACGCGCCGCCGGCCTCGAGCTCGTCCGCGGCCTCGGCCTGCGGAGGCAGGTCGGCCGGTCGCGGACCCAGGTAGTCGTGGCCGTAGGCGCCCGGCGCGGGGCGGCGGCTCTTGCGCGGGGCCGTCTACGCCGGTGCCAGCCGGCGCGCGGTGACGAGGAAGCCGGTGTGGCCGTTCATCTGGTGGTCGGGGCGGACGGCGAGGCCCTCGACGTGCCAGCCGCGGACCAGCGACTCCCACGGCTCCGGCTCGGTGAAGCCGCCATGCTCCCGCAGCGGTCTCGACGAACGCGGCGACAGCTGGGTGGTGGTGGCGACGTAGGCGCAGACGATGCCGCCGGGCACCAGCGCCTCGGCGACCGCATCGACGCACTCCCACGGGTGCGAGCATGTCGAGGATGATGCGGTCGACCTGCCCCTCGGCTGCGGCAGCAGGTCGGCTGAGGTCGCCCAGCTGCGAGGTCCCAGGCGGGATGCGGGACCTGCGGGGCGCGAAGAACTGGTCGACGTTGCGCTCGGCGACCTCGGCGAACTCCTCGCGCAGCTCGTAGGACGTCACGCCGCCCGCCACGGTCCCACCGCGCGCAGCAGTGTGCAGGTCAGCGCCCCCGAACCGACACCGGCCTCGACGACGCGGGCGCCCGGGAAGATGTCGGCCATCGTGACGATCTGGGCCGCGTCCTTCGGGTAGACGACGGCCGCACCGCGGGGCATCGAGACGACGAAGTCGGGAGCAGCGGGCGGAAGACGAGGTAGTCGCCCACCCGCCGGTGGACGTGACGACGACGCCGTCCGTGGCCGCCGATCAGCTCGTCGTGGTCGATGTCGCCCTTGTTGGTGAAGAACCGCTTGCCGGCGACCAGCACGAAGTTGTGCTGCGGCCCTTCTGGTCGGTCAGCCGCACCCGCTCCCCCTCGCGCAGCGGCCGCGGCGGACGCCGGACCAGGCCTCGGCGGGAACGTCGGGACTGGTGGGCACAGGACTGTCAGGCATGCGCGGAACCCTAGTGGCGCCAGGCTCAGGCGCGTGACTCCCGGAAGGCGCTGTCGACGTCGGCGGTGACGAGGACGCCGCACACCGAGCCGTCCTCCTCGACCAGGAGGTACTCGTCGGCGGGCCGTCGGCTGCATCGCCGTGAGCAGCTCCTCGCCGGCGAGGTCGGCCGGGAGCATCAGGCCCGTACTCGAGCCGGCGGGCCAGGTCGCCGACCGGGATCCACGGCCGGCGCTCCGCCGGGGTGGCGACGCACGGCCGCCTCGTTGACGATGCCGGTCGGGCGGCCCCGACGCGGTGACGATGACGAGCGCCGGCGTTGGCCTCCTGCGCGCGGCGGATGGCCTCGGCCAAGCGGCAGGTCCGCGGGGACGCCGAGGGTCCGGCGGGCGAGCGGCCGCGCGAGCAGGTGCGGGCAGCCGGCTCGCGGAGCCTGGGCATGCGACAGCGCCGGGGTGGCGCCGGCCCAGAGGAACAGGCCGAGCACGATGACGAGCAGGTAGTCGAACATCGTGGGCGGTACGTCGAAGACCTCACGCTGGATCAGCGGGCAGCACGAGCACGGCGATGGCCGTCACCCGGCCGCCCCAGCCCGCGACGATCGTGCCCCTGGTGCGCGTCGCCGGTGACGCCCCAGACCGCGGCCTGGAGCACCCGGCCGCCGTCCAGCGGCAGCCCGGGCACCAGGTTGAGGACGCCGACCACCAGGTTCGCGCCCGCGAGACCCTCGATCGCGACCCGCACGAGGCCCTCGGGCAGCAGGAACCAGATCGCGACCGCATGCGACGCCCCGACGGCGATCGACGTCAGCGGTCCGACGACCGCGATCACGAACTCCGCGCCAGGCCGCTGCGCCGCGCTCGTCGATCTCGGTCGCGCCGCCCAGGAAGTGCAGGTTGATCGAGTTGACGGCATCGGAAGACGCTGGGCCATGACCGCGTGCGACACCTCGTGCAGCAGCACGGAGAGGTAGAGCACGATCGCGAAGACCAGCCCGGCGACGTACGCGAGGCACCCGAGGCCCGGCTCGACCTGCTCGATGCGCGGCGCGACCGTGAAGGCGATCAGCGCCGCGACGATGAACCAGGAGCTGGTGACCGTGACGTCGATGCCCGCCACCGTGCCGAGCCGAAGCGTCCCCGGGCGGCCGCGACTGGCCCGCACTGGCGGGCTTGTCTGCACCCGGAGGCGGCGTCTGCGTCACCTGCCTGAGCCTATCCGGCTGGTCGCGGCACCCCGGTGACGGTGCGCGCCGCCTAGCGGTGCGGCTCATGCCGCCATGGTTCGCCCGCCGAGATCGTCGTCCACGCCCGTCGACGGCGTCGACGTGCTCGGTGCCCTCGTCACCGAGCCGGGCGAGCGACTTCATGACCTGCCCGCTGCTGTACCGCTTCCGGGTCATCGACCGGCTGCCCGAGCGGCCCTCGATGGACGCGGTGCGCGGCTCCGTCGTGCACAAGGTGCTCGAGGAGCTGTTCGACCTGCCGGCCGTCGAGCGCACGCCCGACCGGGCGCGCTGATGCTGGTGCCGGTCGTGGGAGGCGATGCTCGCGGAGGAGCCCGAGCTGGCCGAGATGTTCGGCGGCGAGGGCCCCGACATCGCCACCTGGCTCGACCAGTGCCGGGAGCTGCTGACGCGCTACTTCACGCTCGAGGATCCCCAACGGCTCGAGCCGGCCGAGCGGGAGGTCACGTCGACGCGCTGCTCGAGTCCGGGCTGCTGCTCCACGGCTACATCGACCGGGTCGACATCGCGCCCGACGGCGCGGATCAGGGTCGTCGACTACAAGACCGGCCGCATCGCCCGGCGAGGACTTCGAGGCCAAGGCGCTGTTCCAGATGAAGTTCTACGCCCTCGTCGTCTGGCGCACCCGCGGCGTCATCCCCGCGATGCTCCAGCTGATCTACCTCGGCAACGCCGAGATGCTCCGCTACGAGCCCGACGAGGCCGACCTGCTCGCGACCGAGCGCAAGGTCGAGGCGCTCTGGGAGGCGATCAGGCGTGCGAGGAGACGCGCGAGTGGCTGCCGAACAAGTCGCGGCTCTGCGCGCTGGTGCGACCACCAGGCGCATCTGCCCGGCCTGGGGCGGCACGCTCCCGCCGCTGCCCGAGCGGCTGCCGGTGCCGGATCCGTCCGGCGACCTCGACACCGACGAAGACATCACCGCTCAGCCCTGACCGTCCTCGCCGTAGAGGTGGCAGGCGACCTCGACGCCGCCGGCCGGTCGCAGCGCGGGTCCTCACCCTCGTGGAACCGGACCACGACACCGTTGCCGTCGTCGGCGATGTCGTCGACCCCGGTCCAGAAGCGGGCTCGTCCGGGGCCTCGGCCCGGATCTCGTCGAGCAGGGCCCTGACCTCGTCGGGCGGACCGCTCGCCGATGCGGGCGCTGGTGCGCCGGGCGTGTCCGAGGTGGTCGAGGTCGGCGACGAGCGCTCGCTCCAGGTCGTACGTCGCGGCGACGGGTCGCAGCCAGTGCTCCTCGATCAGCGTCACCAGGTCGCGCGACTCCCAGCCGCAGACTCGACAGGCGACCGGGCAGCGCGGGTGGAACGAGCAGCCCCGCGGCGGCCAGGCGGCGTCGGGGATCTCGCCCTTGAGCAGGTCGCGGGCACGGTCCGGCTCGGGTCCGGGTCCGGGATCGCCGCGAGCAGCGCCTTGGTGTACGGGTGCTTGGGGTGCGCGAAGATCTCCTCGGTGTCGCCGATCTCGACGATCCGGCCGAGGTACATGATCGCGATCCGGTCGCAGAAGAACTTCGCGCTGGCCAGGTCGTGGGTGATGTAGACGTAGCTGAGGTCGAGCTGCTCCTTGAGGTCGAGCATCAGCTGCAGGATCTTGGCCCGCACGCTCATGTCGAGCATCGAGATCGGCTCGTCGGCGACCAGGATGCTCGGGGTCATGATGATGGCGCGGGCGATCACGACGCGCTGCTTCTGGCCGCCGGACAGGTCGCGCGGGTACTTCGCCAGGAACAGCTCGACCGGCGACAGCCCGACCCGCTCGAGCGCGTCGACGACTCGGCTGCGCCGCTCGGTCGCCGACTTGGCACCTTGTGGATGCGCAGCGGGTCGCCCGACGCGCCTGCTCGACGGTCATGGCCGGGTTGAGCGCGGCGTTCGGGTCCTGGAAGACCATCTGGACGTGCTCGCGGAGCTCGCGCAGCTCGCGGCGCCGCATCGCGATGACCTCGTCGACCCTCGAAGCGGATCCGACGCAGCCCGACGTGGCCGGGACCAGGCCGAGCAGCGCCCGGCCGAGCGTCGACTTGCCGCTGCCGCTCTCGCCGACCAGGCCGACGACCTCGCCGTGCTGGAGCGTCGAGGTTGACGCCGTCGACGGCCTTGACCGTGCCGGTGTCGCGCCCGAGCAGCCGGGCGAGGGTGCTCCCGCCCAGGTCGAAGTGCACCGACAGGTCGTGGATGTCGATGACAGTGTCGTCGGTCGGACGCGGTCTCAGGCTTCGTCGGCAACGGTCGATCTCCTCCTGCTCCAGCGGCTGCGGTCCGCCGGCCGGGATCAGCTCGTCGGGTCCGTGCAGCCAGCACTCGACGCGGCCGCCGCCGGCACGCGTCGACGTCGACCGGGTTCTTGCACCGCGCAGACCTTCATCGCGTCCGGGCACCGCGGGTGGAACCGGCAGCCGGGCGGGCGGGTCGACCAGGTCGGGCGGCGCGCCCGGGATGAAGTTCAGGCCGGTCGTGGACAGGCTGATCGTCGACCGCAGCAGCTCGCGGGTGTACGGGTGCTGCGGGTTGCCGAACACGTCGCGCGACGCGCCCTGCTCGACGATCCGCCCGGCGTACATCACCGCGACCCGGTCGCACGCCTCGGCGACGATGCCGAGGTTGTGGGTGATCAGCAGCAGCGCGGTGTCGAAGTTGCGGCGGAGGTCGTTGAGGATCTGGACGATCTGCGCCTCGACCAGCACGTCCAGTGCGGTCGTCGGCTCGTCGGCGACGACGAAGGCGGGCCGGAGCACCAGCGCCAGGGCGATCATCAGCCGCTGCCGCATGCCGCCGGAGAACTCGTGCGGGTAGGACCTGTAGCGGGTCGGCGGGATGCCCATCAGCCGCAGCACCTCGAGCGCGCGCTCTCGGATCTGCTCCTTGCTGAGGTCGAGGCTCGTGCTGCCTGATCGTCTCCTCGAAGTGCTGGGAGATGCGCATCAGCGGGTTGAGCCGGGTCAGCGGCTCCTGGAAGATCATCCCGAGCTCGGGCCGCGCAGCGCGATAGGCCTCCTTCGCGGTCATCTGCAGGATGTCGCTGGCCCTTGAACAGCACCTCGCCGTCGCGCTTGGCGCCCTGCGGGCAGCAGGCCCATCAGGCCGCGCCCCAGCGTCGACTTGCCGCAGCCCGGACTCGCCCACCAGGCCGAGCGTCTCGCCCGGTGCGAGGTCGAAGCTGACGCCGTCGACGGCCTGGATCGCGCCGCGGGTGGTGCCGTACCAGACCCGCAGGTCGTCGACGGCGATCACCGGGTTCGGCCCGGCGTGCGCCCGACGGGCACTGTCGCTCGACGATGCTCCATCTCAGCTCACCTCCTCGTCCGCGGCGCTGCCTCGCGGGCGCGGCATCACGACCGGCAGCAGCCGGCGCCGGCGCAGGATCGGGTTGACCGTCTCGTTCAGGCCCTCGCCGACCAGGGTCAGCCCGGTCACGAGCAGCACGATCGCCAGACCCGGGTAGAGCGCCGTCCACCAGATGCCGGACCCGGCGTCGTCGAGCGCCCGGCTGAGGTCGAAGCCCCACTCGGCCGCCTCGGTCGGGCTGGATGCCGAGCCCGAGGAAGCCGAGTCCGGCCAGGGTGAGGATCGCGTCGGCGGCGTTGAGCGTCGCCGATGACCGGGACGCTCTGGATCGACGTTGCCGAACAGGTAGCGGCGCATGATCACGCCGTCGCTGGCGCCGAGCGCCCGCGCGGCCTCGACGTACGTCGCCTCCTTGGCGCTGATCGTGGTGTTGCGGACGACCCGGAAGTACTGCGGGATGTAGATGACCGTCAGCGACAGCGCCGCGGCGATCACGCTCGCCGCCGATGATGTCGGTGAACAGGAACGCGCAGACGATCGCCAGCAGGAACGACGGGAACGCGAAGAGCGCGTCCATGACCAGCACCAGGATGCGGTCGAGCCAGCCGCCGAAGTAGCCGGAGATCAGGCCCAGCGGACCGCCGATCACCACGCAGAACGCGACGACAGCGAGGCCACGACCTCGATCGCCGTCCGCGCTCCCCAGATCACCCGGGAGAGCACGTCGATCGAAGAGCGGTCGGTGCCGAACCAGTGCTCGTCGCCGGGTGCGCCGGCTTGGCGAACCGCGCCGCCGTCGTCGGCTGGACTGGGCGAAGCCGTACGGCGCGAGCCAGGGCGCGAAGATCGCGCAGATCACGAAGACCGCGGTGATGACGACGCCGATGACCAGCATCCAGCGCGCCAGCCCGACGGTCTCGGAGAACGGGCTGGCGAGCAGCTGCTCAGGATCCCGCGCATCAGAACCTCACCCGCGGGTCGATCAAGCGCGTTGACGATGTCGACGAGCAGGCTGACACGACCACGACGAGCGCGAAGATGGTGATGATGCCCTGCACGGCGCCGTAGTCGCGGCCGTCGATGTACTTGACCAGCTTCTGGCCGAGGCCCGGCCAGTTGAACGTCGTCTCGGTGAGCACCGCGCCGCCGACAGCAGCAGCGCGACCTGCAGGCCGATCACGGTGATGACCGGCACCAGGGCGTTGCGGAAGGCGTGGTTGCGCATCACCTTGCCGCGCGCGATCCCGCGGGCCTGCGCGGCCTCGACGTAGTCGCTCTGGATGGTCTGCAGGATGTTGACCCGGACCAGCCGGATGAAGACGCCGCAGATCAGCAGGCCCAGCGTCAGCGCGGGCAGCAGCAGGTGCTTGAGCACGTCCTGATCGACGCGCCGTCGCCACTGAGGAACGCGTCGATCAGCAGGATGTGCGTGCGCTCGGGCACGATGAAGAGGGTCTCGGGAGTGGCCATGCCCGACGTCGGGCAGGCCGAGCGGCGGCGCGACGTAGAGCTGCAGCAGCAGGCCGATGAAGAAGATCGGGGCGGCGTAGGTGACGATCGCCGAAGAGCCGGATGACCACGTCGCGGCGCGGTGTCGCGCAGCGGCCGGCGAGCAGGCCGAGCGGGATGCCGATCGACGAGCGCGACGACGAACGCCGCGAGCGTCAGCGAGCGGTCGCGCCGCCGTTGTCGCGGACGACGTCGAGGACCGGCTGGTTGTCGGTGAACGTCGTGCCGAAGTCGAAGATGCACCACCGACGACAGGTAGTCCCAGTACTGCGTGATGAGCGGCTCTGTCGAGCCCCAGCGCCTGCGCGCGCGCTGGTCGAGCGCCTGCTCGGGTTGAGCTTGCCGCCGAGGGCCGCCGAGATCGGGTCGCCCGGCGCGACCCGCAGCAGGATGAACACCAGGTCATGAGGATACCAGATCATCGGGATGACCAGGAGGACGCGCTGCAGGATGTACCGCGGCAGCGAGCCGCGAACCGCGCTAATGGGCTCATGCGTGCATCGCTCTCCGCGCAGGTGGCGCGTGGCGAGAGCCGCTCCAGGGCCGACTCCCCACGACTCAGTGTCAGTCGATGTCGGTCAGCCGGACTTGCTGACGCGTCCAGAGCCGGAAGATGAAGGCCGGGTCGAGCGTGTCCTCGACGCCCTCGATGCCCTCGCCGTAGACGGCCGTGTTGTTGCCGACCCAGCGTCGGGATGAACGGCACGTCGGTCGGCGGCGATGTCCTGCAGCTTCCCGAAGCCTCGCCACGCGATGGCCGGGTCGGCGGTGCCCAGCTCCTCGGCGACGAGCTTGTTCGACCTCGGGGTTGTCGTAGCCGTTCTGGAAGAAGCCGCCGTCGACGAGGAACGGCGACAGGTAGTCGTCGGCGTCGGGGTAGTCCGGGAACCAGCCGAGCATCCAGAGGTCGTAGGCGCCCTCCTTGTAGATGGTCTGGTACTGCTCCCACTCCGTGCTCTTGAGCGTCGACCGTGAACAGGCCGCTGGCCTCGAGCTGGCGCTGGAACTCGGTGGCCTCGTCCTCGGTGTTCGGTCCGTAGTGCGTGGGCGTGTAGCCGAGGGTGAGGTCGACCGGAGTCTGGATGCCGGCGTCGCTGAGGATCTTCTTCGCCTTGGCCGACGTCGGGCTCGCCGTACGTCTCCTTGAACGAGTCCTTCTGACCGGCGAAGCCAGGAGGCACGATCGAGTACAGCGGGTCGACCGTGTCGTCATAGGCGTCTTGGCGATGGCGTCGCGGTCGATAATCTGGGCGGCGGCCTGGCGGACCGCGAGCTGCTTGCCGCGGCCGCGGTGCTCGTCTGCCACACCCAGTAGCGGATCTCGGCGCCCTCGCCCGTGGCGACCGTGACGGCGTCGTTGTTCTTCAGGTCGGCGATGTCGGTCGGGCTGAGGCTGCGCCACGCGACGTCGATCTCGCCGTTCTCGACGGCGAGCTTGAGGGCCGACGGCTCCGGGTAGTACTTGACGAAGACCTGCGGGGACTGGCCCGCGTTCGTCGCCGGTGTACTCCTCGTTGATCTCGAGCACGGCCTGCTCGCCCGCCTTGTACTGGCTGAGCTTGTAGGGGCCGGAGCCGATGATGTTCGTCGTCGGCCAGCTTCGTGTCGGCCGGGAAGACGTCCTCGTCGACGATCGCGGCGGCACCCGGGTAGGTGAGCACGTACTGGAAGGTCGTGTCGGGCTTGTTGAGGTTGAACACGACCGTCGTGTCGTCGGGGGTCTCGATCGCACCCTCGTTGAGGGTCACCGTGCCGTCCTTGGCCGTGTCGGTGATGCTGCCGAGCAGGTAGATGGCCGCGCCGTTGGCGTCCTGGATCTTGATCGAGCGCTCGAAGCTGTACTTCACGTCCGAGGAGGTGAGGTCGTCGCCGTTCGAGAACTTCAGGCCCTCCTTGAGCGTGCACGTGAGCGTCTGCGGGTCGTCGTAGGTGCAGCTCTCGGCGGCGTCGCCCACGATCTCCGTCGACTTCGCGGGCACCGTGACAAGGGTCTGGTACAGGTTGTACTCCAGCGTGGACGAGCCGAGGTCGTAGGAGCCGGCCGGGTCCAGGGCGGTGACGGTGTCGGTCGTCCCCAGGATCCACGGGGCACCCGTACCCGCGTCGGCGCCACCACCGCCGTCGTCACCGTCGTCCGAGTCGCCGCCACAGGCGGCCAGACTGCCGATCAGCAGGGCGACCGCCCCGACCCCGGCAAGGGTGTGTGCGCGCATGTCTCCTCGCTCTCCGTCCGGATCCCGGACATCGATGTTCGCTCGGTCGTGCTGAACGTACGCCGATGAATGTGACCTGCGCCACTGCCGACGCCGGAGCGTCACCCATCCGTGACTGGACCGATGCCGCAGCGAAGCCGCGAGGCGCGGGGTCCCGGTGGCGTCCCTAGACGGGGGTGAGCCCGGCCAGGTCGGCGGTTGTCATCCCGACCAGGGTGTCGCGGAAGACGCGGCGCTCGCCCTCGAGGATCGGCACGTGGTTGGGCACGCAGAGCACGAGACAGCCCGCGGCCTCACCGGACTTGGCGCCCGTGTTGGAGTCCTCGATCGCCAGGCATTCCTCCGGGGCGACACCGAGCTCGGCCGCGGCGGTGAGGTAGGGCTCTGGGTGCGGCTTGCCGAACTCGACCCGGTCGCCTGTGACGATCGTGGCGAAGGTGTCCGGCGGCAGGTGTTCGAGGATCGGCTCCACGAAGCGCTGCCACGACATCGTCACGAGCGCGCACGGCACGCCGTTGGCGCGCAGGTCGGCCAGCAGCTCTCGCGCCCCCGGTCGCCACGGCACGACCTCGCGGACGCGCTCGACGACGCCGTCGAGCAGCTCGTCGACGATCTCCTGCGGCGTCAGGTCGATGCCCATGTGGACCCGGATGTAGACGCCCGACTCGAGCAGGGCGTTGCCCACGAGGTTGAGCGCGTGCTCCTCGGACCACGTGCCGCCGTACTTCTTCGCCATCTCGTACTCCGTGGCGATCCAGTAGGGCTCGGTATCGACGAGGGTTCCATCCATGTCCCAGAGGACCGCGGCGGGAGAGGTCACGGTCAATCACCCTAGTGGTGGGCTCTGGTCATCGGGCACGGACCCCGATAGACATGGAGCCCCTCAGACGAACAAGGGGTCTCACATGGTCGCCGTCCACACAGCCATCGCCATCGTCCTGGTCATCGCCCTCATCATCAAGGTGAAGGTCGACCCGGTGATCTCCCTGATCCTCGGCTCGCTCTACCTCGGGCTTGCCGGTGGCGTCGGCTTCGCGGGCACGATCGAGGCCATCACGCTCGGCTTCGGCGGGATCATGGCCGAGGTCGGACTGCTGATCGGCTTCGGCGTGCTGATAGGCGCGTTGCTGCACTCGACGGGTGCCTTCCGGCGGCTGGTCGAGGTGCTGGTGCGCGGCGTCGGTGCCCAGCGTCTGCCGTACGCCATGTCGTCACTGCTGGCGGTGATCATGCCGTCGATCTACGTCGACGTGCAGGTCGTGCTGGCCGCACCCGTCGCGCGCTCCGCGTCGCCGGTGCTTGGCCGGGTCGGGCTGCCGATCATGGCGTCGGCACTGGGTTGCGGCATCTTCGCCGGCTACGTCTTCGTGATCCCCGGCCTCGCCGCGATCTCGATCGCCGGCCTGCTCGACATCAAGCTCGGCGACTGGCTGATGTACGGGCTCGTCATCGGCCTCGTCACCGCGCTCGTCTCGACGCTGATCATGCGGATCCTCTACTCGGCCGGGGGCTTCTGGGACCCCGAGACCGACGAGGAGGTCGACGAGGCGATGGCCGAGCAGGAGGCCGCCGAGGCCGCGGCGCTCGCTGCCGGCGAGGACGCTGAGGACAGCGAGGAGACCCGACGTCGCTTGCCTCTCGTCGTCCTGATGCTCCCCATCCTGGTGCCCCTGCTTCTCATCGCCTTCGGCGCGTTCGCGGAGCTCGGTCGGCTGGTCCACGACGTTCATCGCCTTCCTGGGCGACGCCAACCTGGCTCTGTTCATCGGCCTGCTCGGGGCGTACACGCTCTCACGCGCCTCGGCCGGCGGCGACGCCACGCACGAGGCGATGGAGGACGGTTTCCACACCACCGGCGAGATCCTGCTCATCACCGGCGTGGGTGGCTCGCTCGGCGCGGTGATCGAGGCAACCGGCCTCGACAGCGTGCTCGGGGACCTCTTCCAGGCCGACGAGGGCGCGCCGGTGATCCTCAGCATCCTGCTCGCCTGGTTCATCGCGGCGGTGCTCCACCTGGCCATCGGCTCGGTGTCGGTGGCCGCGATCACCGCGGCCGGCATCATCGCGCCGATCCTGGACTCGCTGACGGTGTCGCCGATCGTGATCGGACTGGCGATCGCATCGGGTGCGATGTTCGCCCTGCAGGTCAACAGCAACTTCTTCTGGATGTTCAAGTCGCTGCTCGGCCTCTCGACCAAGGGCACCTTGAAGACCCTGACGCTGGTGACCTCGGTGGCCTCCGTCGTGTCGCTGCCACTCGTCATGCTGGCGGCGATCATCGCCTGACCCGGGCCCCCTAGGCTCCACTGCATGCGCCTGTTCCTGCTCCGCCACGGTCAGACCCATGGCAATGTCTCGGGCGCGCTCGACACGGCCTTCCCCGGCCTGGACCTCACCGATCTGGGTCGACGACAGGCACAGGCGGCCGCGCGAGCGCTGACCGGCGAGGGGCTCGGCACCATCGCGGTCTCGTCGTTGGCCCGCACGCACCAGACGGCCGCGCCGATCGCGACAGCCCTGGGTCTGACACCGGTCGAGCACGACGGCCTCCGCGAGATCGCCGCGGGTGACTTCGAGATGCGCGGCGACGAGGAGGCCATCCTCGGTTACCTCGGGACCGTCGCCCTGTGGCTGAAGGGCGACCTGGCGCAACGCATGCCGGGCGGCGAGACGGGCGTGGAGTTCCTGGCGCGGTACGACGCAGCGATCGCCAGCATCTGTGCGGTCGGCGTCGACGCAGCGCTGGTCGTCAGCCACGGCGCCGCGATCCGCACGTGGGTGACCCACCGTGCCGCCGGCGACCACGCCCCGGTCCACGAGGGCCTGCACAACACCGGCTGCATCTCGCTGGAGGGCAGCCTCGACGACGGCTGGACGATCACCACTTGGGGACGCGACCCGATCGGTGGCGCCTGGCTCGACGACGAGCAGGCTCCGGACCCCACGGGCGAGGACCTCTAGAGCGTCAGTCCTCCGGGTCGTAGCCGAGGTTGGGCGACAGCCACCGCTCGGCCGTCGCCAGGTCCCAGCCCTTGCGCTCGGCATAGTCGGCGACCTGGTCGCGACCGAGGCGGCCGACGACGAAGTACTGCGACTGCGGGTGCGAGAAGTACCAGCCACTCACCGACGCGCCGGGCCACATGGCCATCGACTCGGTGAGCTCGATGCCGATCTTGTCGACGTCCAGCAGCTCCCACAGGGTCGACTTCTCGGTGTGCTCGGGGCACGCCGGGTAGCCGGGGGCGGGCCGGATGCCGACGTACTTCTCCCCGATCAGGGCTTCGTTGTCGAGGGACTCGTCGGGCAGGTAGCCCCAGAACTCCTTGCGCACGCGCTGGTGCATCCGCTCGGCGAAGGCCTCGGCGAGGCGGTCGGCGAGCGACTCGAGCAGGATCGCGGAGTAGTCGTCGAGGTCGGCCTTGAACTCCATGATCTTGTCGGTGCTGCCCAGGCCCGCCGTGACCGCGAAGCCGCCGACGTAGTCCTGCAGGCCCGTCTCGACCGGCGCGATGAAGTCGCCGAGCGAGCGGTTGGGGATGCCCTCGCGGTGCTCGCCCTGCTGGCGCAGGTGGCGCAGGGTCGTGAGCACCTCCGTGCGCGACTCGTCGGCGTACACGATCGTGTCGTCACCATCGGCCGCGGCCGGGAAGAACCCGATGATGCCGTTGGCGGTGAGCCACTTCTCGTTGATGATCTGGTCGAGCATCACCTGCGCGTCGTCGTAGAGCTTGCGCGCGGTCTCCCCCGACGTCGGGTTGTTGAGGATGTCGGGGAACTTGCCCTTCATCTCCCAGGCGTTGAAGAACGGCTGCCAGTCGATGTACTCGCGCAGCTCGGCGATGTCGTAGCCCTCGAAGACCTGAACGCCGAGCTGGCCGGGCGTGGGCGGCACGTAGCCGTCCCAGTCGATCGGGGTCCGGTTGGCGCGGGCCGCCTCGAGCGTGAGCATCGGCCGGTCGTGCTTGGTGGCGTGGCGCTCGCGCAGGGAGTCGTAGTCGACCTTCACGTCGGCCATCAGCTTCGGGCGCAGCTCGTCGCTGAGCAGTGCCGCCGCCGTCGGCACCGAGCGCGACGCGTCCTTCACCCAGATGACCGGGCCGTCGTACTTCTTGTCGACCTTGACCGCAGTGTGGGCGCGCGACGTCGTCGCGCCACCGATCATGAGCGGGATGGTCAGGCCGGTGCGCTGCATCTCGCCGGCGAAGTGCACCATCTCGTCGAGCGACGGCGTGATCAGGCCGGAGAGGCCGATGATGTCGGCGTTGTGCTCCGCCGCGGCGTCGAGGATCTTCTGGGCAGGCACCATCACGCCGAGGTCGATGACCTCGTAGTTGTTGCACTGCAGGACCACGCCGACGATGTTCTTGCCGATGTCGTGGACGTCGCCCTTCACGGTCGCCATCACGATGGTGCCGTTCTTCGGTCTCGGCATCGCCCGGCTGCTTCTCGGCCTCGATGTAGGGCAGGAGGTAGGCCACGGCCTTCTTCATCACGCGGGCGCTCTTGACCACCTGCGGGAGGAACATCTTGCCGGCGCCGAACAGGTCGCCGACGACGTTCATGCCGTCCATCAGCGGACCCTCGATCACCTCGATCGGGCGACCGCCGGCGGTCGGAGATCTCGGCGCGCAGCTCCTCGGTGTCCTCGGTCGACGTAGGCGTCGATGCCCTTCACCAGCGCGTGCGTGATGCGCTCGCGGATCGGCAGCGAACGCCACTCGGCGGCCGCCTTCTCCTCGACCGCGTCGGTCTGGCGGTACTTCTCGGCGATCTCGAGCAGCTGCTCGGTCGCGTCCATCGGGTCGGCCGGTTGAGGATCACGTCCTCGATCGCGCTCGCGCAGCTCGGGGTCGATCTCGTCGTAGACACCAGCGCGCCGGCGTTGACGATGCCCATGTCGAGGCCGGCCTGGATGCGCGTGGTAGAGGAAGACGGCGTGGATCGCCTCGCGTACGGCGTTGTTGCCGCGGAAGGAGAACGACACGTTGGAGATGCCGCCGGAGATCTGGGCGCCGGGCAGGTTCTCGTTGATCCAGCGGGCGGCCTCGATGAAGTCGACGCCGTAGTTGGCGTGCTCCTCGATGCCGGTGGCGACGGCGAAGACGTTGGGGTCGAAGATGATGTCCTCGGCCGGGAAGCCGACCTCGTCGACCAGGATCTTGTAGGCGCGCTCGCAGATGCGCCTTGCGGCGCTCGAGGTAGTCGGCCTGGCCCTCCTCGTCGAAGGCCATCACGACCACCGCGGCGCCGTACTTGCGGCACAGGCGGGCGTGCTCGCGGAACTTGTCCTCGCCCTCCTTCATCGAGATCGAGTTGACGATCGGCTTGCCCTGCACGCACTTGAGGCCGGCCTCGATGATCTCGAACTTCGAGGAGTCGACCATCACCGGGACGCGGCTGATGTCGGGCTCGCTGGCGATCAGCTTGAGGAAGCGGTCCATGGCGGCGAAGCCGTCGATCATGCCCTCGTCCATGTTGACGTCGATGACCTGCGCGCCGTTCTCGACCTGCTGGCGAGCGACGGTCAGGGCGGTGTCGTAGTCGCCGCCTTGATCAGGTTGCGGAACTTCGCCGAGCCGGTGATGTTGGTGCGCTCGCCGACGTTCACGAACAGGCTGTCGCCGTCGATGGTGAACGGCTCGAGCCCGGCCAGGCGCATGGCGACCGGGATCTCGGCGGATCTCGCGGCGCGACCTTGCCCTCGACCGCCTTCGCGATCTCGGCGATGTGCGCGGGCGTGGTGCCGCAGCAGCCACCGACGATGTTGACGAAGCCGGCCTCGGCGAACTCGCCGATGATCGCGGATGTCTCGTGCGGCGCTTCGTCGTACTCGCCGAAGGCGTTCGGCAGACCGGCGTTGGGGTAGCACGACACGAAGGTGTCGGCGATCCGGCTGAATCTCCTCGATGTAGGGGCGCATCTCCTTCGCGCCCAGCGCACAGTTGAGACCGACGGCGATCGGCTTGGCGTGGCGCACGGAGTTCCAGAACGCCTCGGTCACCTGGCCGGAGAGCGTGCGGCCGGAGGCATCGGTGATCGTGCCGGAGATGATCACCGGCCAGCGGCGGCCGTACTCCTCGAAGAGCGTCTCCACGGCGAAGATCGCGGCCTTGGCGTTGAGGGTGTCGAAGATCGTCTCGATGAACAGCAGGTCGGAGCCGCCGTCGAGGAGACCGCGACCGGCCTGCTTGTACGCCTCGACGAGCTGGTCGTAGGACACGTTGCGCGCGGCCGGGTCGTTGACGTCGGGCGAGATGGACGCCGTACGGGTCGTCGGACCGAGGGCACCGGCGACGAACCGCGGCCGGCTCGGGTCCTTGGCGGTGATGGCGTCGCACTCGCGGCGCGCCAGGCGGGCCGACTCGTAGTTGAGCTCGTAGCCGAGCTCCTCCATGCCGTAGTCACCGAGCGAGATGGAGTTGGCGTTGAAGGTGTTGGTCTCGATGATGTCCGCGCCGGCCTCGAGGTACTCGCGGTGGATGCTCGCGATGATGTCCGGCTGCGTCAGCGTCAGCAGGTCGTTGTTGCCCTGGACGTCGCTGGGCCAGTCCTTGAAGCGCTCACCGCGGTAGCCGGCCTCGTCGGGCCGGTCGCGCTGGATGGCCGTGCCCATGGCCCCGTCGAGCACCATGATCCGCTCGCTGAGCATCGACGTCAGGAGCGCGGTGGCGTCCGGACGGTGGTCCAGCTCGCTGACCGACTCAGCGGTGATGGCGGGCGCAGCAGTCACAGGTCTCGGGACTCCTCATCGATCGGGTGTCCAGCCTACGGAGCACCGTCCACACTGCGGACGGCATTTCCACGTGCTGGACGCAGGCCACCGATGTTTCCACCGCGCCCCGCGCCAGCGAAATCCCCGGGAGCTGATCGAAGGTGGGCCGAGAACGTGGGGTGGGCATCTAGGGTGGGTGAGTGATCGAGTTCGACGACGTACAGGATCTCGTCTCCCCCGTGGTCATCGCTGCTTTCGAGGGCTGGAACGACGCCGCGGACGCAGCCTCCGGAGTGGTCGATCACCTGATGGAGGTGTGGAACGCGAAAGTGGTCGGCGCCATCGACCCCGAGGAGTTCTACGACTTCCAGGTCAACCGGCCCCTGGTGAGCACCGACGAGCAGGGCCACCGCCGACTCACCTGGCCCACGACACGCATCGCCATCGCGTCGCCTCCCGACATGGACCGCGACGTCATCCTGATCCGTGGCATCGAGCCCAACATGCGCTGGCGCCAGTTCTGCGCCGAGCTGCTGGCCGCGTGCGACGACCTCGGCAGCCAGCTCGTGATCACCCTCGGTGCCCTGCTCGCGGACTCACCCCACACCCGGCCGATCCCCGTGACCGGGAGCGCCACCGAGCCCGACCTGGTCGACCGCCTCAAGCTCGAGCAGTCGACGTACGAAGGACCGACCGGCATCGTCGGCGTCTTCCAGGACTCCTGCATCCAGCTCGACATCCCCGCCGTCTCCTACTGGGCGGCCGTGCCGCACTACGTCGCGCAGCCGCCGTGTCCCAAGGCGACGCTGGCCCTGATCGGGCAGCTCGAGGACCTGCTCGACTGCTCCATCCCGCTCGGTGAGCTGCCCGACGACGCCCGCGCCTGGGAGCGCGGCGTCGACGAGCTGGCCGAGGAGGACGAGGACGTCGCCGACTACGTCCGCTCGCTCGAGGAGTCGCGCGACACCGCCGACCTCCCCGAGGCCAGCGGCGAGGCGATCGCGCGCGAGTTCGAGCGCTACCTCAAGCGGCGTACCGAGGACTGACGCTGCGCAGCGAGAGTCAGTTGCCGCCCGCCACGTGGTCCGGCAGGTCGTCGTGCCGACTCGGCCGGGGACCGTCCTCCGCCCACGGCCGGCGCCACTCCGGCGCCGGGAACGGCTCGGCGAAGTAGATGGTCTCGCGCTCGACCCTGTCACCTCGGAACTGCATGATCTTGACGTAGTGGAGCGGGTCGGCGCCGTCGTAGCCCAGCATCCCCTCGGCGATCCAGATGTCACCGGAGCCCCTGATCTCCTGCGGCTGGAAGTCGAGCTTCGCCGGGTAGCGCTCCCGCCAGGCCTGTTGCTTCGCCTTGCCCCGGAACCATTCGCCCGACTGGGGAAACTCGAGCACGACATCGTCGTGGTACAGCTCCGAGGCCTTGGCCTCGTTCGGTCCTCCGGTGTAGGTCCACTGCCGGAGCAGCGCCTCCCGGACCTGTTCGTACTGCATCGCTTGACCTCTTCGAGAGGCACCACCCGGCGCCTCGTCCCAGCGTCAGAACGGAGGAGTCGCGCCGTCCATTCCCGCCGGCAGCCTGCTCAGAGGGCGAGGCCGAGCGCCGCGTCGAGCACCGGGAGCAGGGTCGCTGCAGCGTCGGGGTCGCTCGTGTCGGCGAGCCCATGGGCGGTGTCGCCCAGGGTCGAGGCCACCCAGTCGTCAATGGCAGCGATGGCCGTGGGCGCGTCGAGATCGTTGGCGAGAGCGGTGAGTACGGCGTCGACGACCGGCGCAGCGGGCGCGCCCGCGCCGAGCGAGAGCGCCTTGCGCCACTGCGCCACCGTGTCGACGGCGTCCCACAGCTGGCCGTCGGTCCACTCCCAGTCGCTGCGGTAGTGGTGGCGCAGCAGCACGAACCGGATCGCCATCGGGTCGACGTCGCTGAGGCGCAACGCCGAGACGAAGACGAGGTTGCCCTTCGACTTCGACATCTTCTCGCCGTCGTAGGCCACCATCCCGGCGTGGGCGTAGGCCCTGGCGAACGGCTGGCCGGGGTCGGCGACCTGTGCCTCGGAGGCGCACATCTCGTGGTGCGGGAAGATCAGGTCGCTGCCGCCGCCCTGGACGTCGAAGGCGGTGCCGAGGTGCTCGAGCGCGATCGCGGTGCACTCGATGTGCCAACCCGGCCGGCCGGGACCGAACGGGCTGTCCCACGACGGCTCGCCTTCACGCTTGCCGCGCCACACGACGCAGTCAAGAGGGTCGCGCTTGCCCTCGCGGTCGGGGTCTCCCCCACGCTCGCCGAAGACCCGCAGCATCTCGTCGCGCGTCCAGCCGGAGACGCCACCGAAGTCCACGTCGGCGGTCACCGAGAAGTAGAGGTCTGTCTCGACCTCGTAGATCGCACCGGCCTCCTGCAGGCGGGTGATGAGGTCGATGACGAGCGGGATCGACTCGACGGCACCGATGTAGTGGTCGGGGGCCAGGACGCGCAGCGCCTCCATGTCCTGCCGGAACAGCTCGGTCTCGCGCTCGGCCAGCTCCACCCAGTCGACCTTGACCTTCGTCGCTCGCTCGAGCAGCGGGTCGTCGACGTCGGTGACGTTCTGCACGTAGGCCACCTCGTGCCCGGCGCTGCGCCAGGCCCGGTTGAGGAGGTCGAATGCGAGGTACGTCGCGGCGTGGCCCATGTGGGTCGCGTCGTAGGGCGTGATGCCGCAGACGTAGAGCCGCGCCGGGCCTTCCGGCCGGGTCTCGACGAAGCCGCCCGTGCTGGTGTCGTGGATCCGGACGGCGGGACCGGTGACGGTCAGGTCTGGGACCTCAGGAGATGACCACGAACGCATGGCGCGCAGCCTATCCGGCTCAGAATGGCGGCCATGGAATGACCGGCCACTCGTCTCGCGGGGAGGGCAGCTCGTCCGCCGCGAGCAGCGCCTGGCAGCGCCGGCCGAACGCCTCGATCTCCCCCGGTGTCACGTGCTCGGACAGGGATGCGCCGAGCGCGCCACCCACCTCCGCAAGCACGCGGCGTACACCCTGCTGCTCCTCTTCGCGGAGCCGCTCGCCCAGCCAGCCCCACAGGACCGTGCGCAGCTTGTGGTCCACGTGGAAGGTCAGCCCGTGGTCGACGCCGTAGCGGTGACCGTTCGTCATCGCGAGCACGTGCCCGCCCTTGCGGTCGGCATTGTTGACCACCACGTCGAAGACGGCCATCAGCCGCAGCGCAGCCGTGTCCTCGTGGACGAGCGACACCTCGCGGTCACGTGAGTCGACGCCGTCGAAGACATGCCGGAAGCCTTCGGGCGTGCGACCGGCCGGCACCAGGTCGACCGGCGACTGCGCCGGGTCGGGCTCCTGCCACACCTGCACCATGCCCGGGCCGTGCGGCCCGTCGCGGAGGATCGTGCGCGGGACGATGTTCCAGCCGAGGGCCTCGCTCACGAGGTAGGCCGCGATCTCGCGGCCGGCCAGGGTGCCGTCGGGGAAGTCCCACAGCGGGCGCTCCCCGGCGATCGGCTTGTAGACGACTCGCAGCCCGTCGATCTCGCCGACGAACGTCGCGTTGGAGGCAGGCATCACCCGGCCGTGGAGCGTGAGCTCACCGTCGAGCGGATCGGTCACGGCTGCTGCGGGTCGCGGCGGCGGAAGCCGTTGGCCCGCACGCACAGGTGGCCGTCGGGGTCGATCGGGTTGCCGCAGAACGGGCAGTCGGGACGGCCCGCGCCGACCACGGTACGGGCCCGGTCGACGAAGGCACGGGCACCGCCGGCAGTCAGCTTGACCAGGAGGATCTCGTCGGGTTCGGGCTCCTCGAGGTCCTCGTCGAGCTGCTCCGGCGAGACGACCGCGGCCTCGGTGAACGGGAACACCTCGATCACGATGCGCTCGATCGCGAGGTCCCACGACAGCGTCATCGTGCCGGCGCGGAACTCCTCCTCGATCGGCTGCTCGAGCGGGTTCTTGTCGATCAGGTCGAAGGGGGCGACCGCGGGGATCAGCGCCGTGTTGTCCTCGGCGCGCATGACCTCGTCGAGCAGCTCGTCGATCCGCTCGGAGAGGGCCTCCACCTGCTGCTTCTCGAGCGCGACGCTCGTGATCCGGGTCCCGTCGCGGGCCTGGAGGAAGAAGGTGCGGGCGCCGGGCGGACCGACGGTGCCGACGACGAAGCGCTCCGGCGGGTCGAAGGCGTGAACCAGGGGCATGTCGTCAGCCTAGGACGGCGCGCCAGCGGAACCGGGTCCGGCTCCCCCGCCCACCATGGCGTCGTCGCCCTTCTTCCGACCCTTGCGCGACGTGGACTTCGAGGGCGGCGGTGTGAGCCAGGACAGGTCACCGGCCGAGGTGTTGGTGCCGAGGACGTAGGGCCGGGCCTCGGTGTAGCGCACGATCGAGACCGAGGCCGGGTCGACCTGGATGCGCTGGAACAGGTCGAGATGGGTGCCCAGCGCGTCGGCCAGCACCGCCTTGATCACGTCGCCGTGGCTGACCGCCACCCAGACCGCGCCGGGGCCGTGCTCCTCCTCGACGAGCCGATCGTGTCGGCGTACGGCCTCGACCGCGCGGTCCTGCATCGCGCGCATCGACTCGCCGCCCGGGAACGCTGCGGCCGACGGCTGCGACTGGACGACCTTCCACAGCGGCTCCTTGGCGAGGTCCTTGAGGGCCCGCCCCTGCCAGTCGCCGTAGTCGCACTCGCTGAGCTTGCGCTCGGTGGTCAGGGCGAGCGGCGTCGACTGCTGCCCGGTGATGGCCCTGGCGGTCTGCTTGCAGCGTTCGAGCGGGCTCGAGACGGCCGCGGAGAGCCTCACCGCGGCCAGGCGGGCAGCCGTCGCGTCGGCCTGTTCGTGCCCGCGTTCATCGAGCTTCACGCCCGGTAGCCGGCCGGCCAGCACGCCGGTGGCGTTGGCCGTCGAACGGCCGTGTCGGACGAGGATCACCGTTGCCATTCCCGTGACCCTAGTGGCACTAGCCTGACGACGTGATCGTCGACAACGCCCTCTACCACCAGGGCCTCCGCGTCCCCCTGGACAGCGACGACGAGAGTCTCGGGCACGCGCGGGTGCCGTGCGGGGCCGGCGACTTCCAGTGGGTCGGCATCCACGACCCGACCGAGGCCGAGCTCCAGGCGATCGCGACCACGTTCGACCTGCACCCGCTCGCGGTGGAGGATTCGGGCGACTCGCACCAGCGCCCCAAGGTCGAGCGTTACGGCGACACGCTCTTCATGGTGCTCAAGACGCTCTGGTACGTCGACGAGGAGGACGCCGTCGAGACCGGCGAGATCAACGTCTTCGTCGGCCCGGACTTCGTCGTCACCGTCCGGCACGGCGAGGGGATCGACCTCGCGACTTCTCGGAAGGACCTGGAGCAGCGCGCGAAGGTGCTCGAGCACGGCCCGATGGCGGTGTTGTACGCCATCTGCGACCGCGTCGTCGACGAGTACGAACGCGTCGGAGAGGCCCTGGAGGTCGACGTCGACGAGGTCGAGGAGTCCGTCTTCTCCCCGGCGCGCACCAACGACTCGATCCGGATCTACACGCTCAAGCGCGAGATTGCGGAGGTACGCCGCGCGGTGATGCCGCTCCGCGAGCCGATGCGTCGCTTCGCGACGGCCCAGATCGACGGCATCGACGACGAGACCGCGACGTACTTCCGCGACGTCGCCGACCACCTGCAGCGGGTCTCGGAGGTCATCGACAACCTCGACGTCCTGCTCTCCACCGCGTTCGACGCGCACCTCGCGCGCATCTCGGTGCAGCAGAACGACGACATGCGCAAGATCTCGGCGGGGGCGGCGCTGGTCGTCGTACCGACCCTCATCGCCGGCATCTACGGCATGAACTTCGAGCACATGCCCGAGCTCGGCTGGACCTTCGGCTATCCGTTCGCGGTGGTGCTGATGTTCGGCGTCTCCGGTGCCCTGCTGTGGTTCTTCAAGAAGTCGGGATGGCTCTGAGCGATCAGGCCCCACCGTCGCGGCCCCGGCTGAGCGCCTGGCGGGTGGTGTGGTGGTTCGGCTTCGTCAGCCTGGCGGCCGACATGGTCTACGAGGGCGCCCGCTCGATGTACGGCCCGCTGCTCGCCGCACTCGGCGCGTCCGGCGTCGTGGTGGGTCTCGTCACCGGCGCCGGCGAGGCGATGGCGCTCGTCCTGCGACTGGTCTTCGGGCCCGTCGCAGATCGCACGGGTCGCTACTGGACACTGACGATCGTGGGCTACGGCCTGACCGCCGTCTGCGTGCCGCTGCTGTGGTTCGCGCCCCGGCTCGGCGCGGCAGGACTCGCGTTCGCGATCGCGATGATCCTGCTCGAGCGCCTCGGCAAGGCGGTGCGATCACCGTCGAAGTCCGCGCTGCTCGCGCATGCAGCGGGTGCGGTCGGGCGTGGTCGGGGCTTCGGCGTGCACAAGGCGCTGGACCAGGTCGGCGCCTTCGCGGGTCCGCTCCTCGTGGCGGCGGTCGTGGCGGGTGCGTCCATCTGGGTGGGCATGGCGGTGCTGGCCGTCCCCGGCGCGATCGCGATGGGGTTGCTCGCGTTCCTCTGCCTGCGAGTGCCGGACCCCTCCGTCTACGACGAGTCCGCACCACCCTCGGCACCCGATCCCGCGCGCACGTGGCTGGCCGACGCGGTCGGCGCCGGTCTGCCGCCGGTCTTCTTCCGTTATGCCCTGGCCTGCTCGCTCACGACCGGCGCACTGGTCACGTTCGGCATCATCGGCTACCACCTGACCGTGGACGGCCTGGTGCCCGTGGCCGCGGTGCCGCTCGTCTACGCCGGGGCCATGGCCATCGAGGCCGTCGCCGCGCTGGTGGTCGGCTCGGTCTACGACCGCACCGGCGCGAAGGTGCTGTTCGTGGTGCCCGTGCTGGTCGCCATCGTCCCCGCGCTCGCGCTCGGCGGCTCGGTCGGCCTCGTCCTGATCGGCGTCGGCATCTGGGGATTCGCGCACGGAGTGCAGGACTCCACGATCAAGGCGGCGGTGGCCGACCTCGTGCCTGCGCACCGACGCGCGACGGCGTACGGCGTCTTCGCGGGCATCCAGGGTGCGCTGGCGATCGCCGGCGGCGCCGGTGCCGGGTGGCTCTACGACCGGTCGCTGCCTGCGCTCGTGGTCGCCGTGGTCGTCAGCCAGCTGGTGGCACTCGCGCTGCTCGCGAGCACTCTTCACATGAGCCTCAGACCAGGCGCAGGAACTCCAGGTGACGCTCGTACTGATCGAGGCAGTCGTGGATGACCTGCGCGGACGAGTAGCCCATGACGTCGTAGTCCTGGCCGCCGCCGGCGCTGTGTACCTCGAGACGGGCGTACTGGTCACGATCACCGATCATCCGGCCGCCGTACGTCGGCACGGGCGACTCGTGGACCTGCACCCGATAGACGAACGGGTCGTCATCGCTCCGAGTGCGCAGCTCGACCCAGGCTCGGCCGCCGTCCTCGTCGTCGGCGCCACCGCCGGCGTCTTCGTTGACCTGGGCAGGGACGCCCCTGGCCTCCAACTCGCCGGCGACCTCGCTGAGGGCCGGATGCACGACTGAGCCGAGGTAGGCGGTGGCGGCCTCGACGTCGACGAAGTTGACTGCACGCGCGAGACGCACCTTCCAGGAGGACTCGTCGTGCCCGAGGCTGTCGGAGCCCCGGCCGGACAACATCGTCGGGAGGGCGTGGGCAGCGGAGTCGGCCCGCCGACCCTCCACGCGCAGTGCCTTGAAGAGTCCGAGCATCACCAGGACGATGACGAAGGCGAACGGCAGGCCGAAGATCACCGTCGCGTACTGGAGGGCGTAGATCCCGCCGACCGCCAGGACGGCGATAGTCAACAGACCCGTCGCGGCGGCCCAGACGATGCGCAGCCAGGGAGCCGCGTCGTCCTGGACCGACCTCAGCTCTGACGACAGGTTGCCCATGACGAGGGCGCCGGAGTCGGCCGAGGTGACATAGAAGAGCAGGCCCACGAAGACCGAGACCGCGATGACGACCCAGGAGAGCGGGTAGTCCTCGAGCAGCGAGTAGAAGCCGGCCTCGGGCGAGGCGAGGGCCGCGGCGGCGAACGCGTCGTCCCCACCGCGGATCCGGTCGAGGGCGGCGTTGCCGAAGATCGAGATCCACATCACGATGTAGGTGAAGGGGATGATCATCGTGCCGGCCACGAACTGCCGGATCGTCCGGCCACGCGAGATGCGGGCCAGGAAGAGCCCCACGAAGGAAGCCCAGGCGATCCACCAGGCCCAGAAGAACAGGGTCCACAGCGACATCCACTCGGTCGCCTGGTCGAACGCGAAGGTCTCCATCGTCCTGCTCGCGAAGGTTTGGGCGTAGTCGCCGACGTTCATCACCACGGCGTTGAGGATGAAGCCGGTGCGACCGGTGATCAGCACGAAGGCGGCCAGGCCGAGGGCCAGGATGACATTGAGCTGGGACAGGAACCGGATCCCCTTGTCGACACCCGTGGTGGCCGACACCGCCGCCATGACGACGGCCACGACGACCAGTGCGATCTGGGCGCCGATGCCGACCGGGACACCGAACAACACGTTGAGCCCCTCGTTGAGGAACACCACCCCGATGCCGAGGCTGGTGGCGACCCCGAAGATGGTGCCGAGGACCGCGGCGGTGTCGACCGTGTGGCCGAGCGCACCGTCGATACGGCGTCCGAAGATCGGGTAGAGGGCCGAGCGCACTGCCAGTGGCAGGTTCAACCGGTAGGTGAAGTAGGCCAGCGCCATGCCCATCAACGCGTAGAGGCCCCATCCCGACACCCCGTAGTGGAACAGGGTCCAGACGGTCGCCTCGCGGGCGGCGGCCACGGTCTCGGGGTCACCGGTGGGTGGAGTCATGTACTGGCTCACGGGTTCCGCGACGGCATAGAACATCACGTCCGTGCCGATGCCGGCGGCGAAGAGCATCGAGGCCCACGCAAACGTGGAGAACTGTGGCTTGGAGTGGTCCGGACCGAGCTTGATGGACCCGTAGCGGGACAGGGCGAGGTAGACCACGAACACCAGCACCGAGGTCGTCAACAGGATGTAGAACCACCCGAACCAGTCGACGACCCTGGCCACTGCCGAACCGATCACCGACTCGGCCTGGTCGGGCGCAAAGATCGCCCACGTGGCCATGACCAGCACGCCGATCACCGCGGAGTAGAACACCGGCTTGCGGACGGGTGGCCCATCGAGCAGGAAGGCCCACCGGCTGGTGGGTGCGGCTCGATCGGTCATCTCTTGCGTCATGGCGGTTCTCCTCTGTCCGACGCGTCCAGGGCAACTGCGGTCGAGCTCGATGCGGCTACACGCATCATGGACCCGTTGGTGCCGTCCGGTCACTGACCGGCGTCGGGTGGGCGCACGCGGGCCGGGCCCGGCGGCGCCGGTCAGGCGTTGAGCACGCCCACGCCGACCAGGACCAGCGTCGCCGTGCCGAGCGCGATCCGGTAGAGCACGAACGGCGTGTAGGAGTTCGTGGAGACGTAGCGGAGCAGCCACGCGATGGCGGCGTAGCCCACGACGAAGCTGACGATCGTCGCGACCAGCGTGGGGCCCCAGCCGTAGGAGTTGTCCCCGCCGGGGATCTCCTTGAGCTCGAAGATCCCGGCGCCGACGACGGCGGGGATCGCGAGCAGGAACGCGTAGCGGGTCGCGGCCTCCCGCTCGTAGCCCAGTGCTCGGCCCATGGAGATGGTCGCGCCGCTGCGCGAGACGCCGGGGATCAGGGCCAGGGCCTGTGCGAGGCCCATCAGGACAGCATCGGTGAGGCTGATGTTCTTGATCGTCTTGTCGTTGCGCGAGAGCCGGTCGGCGACGCCGAGCACGATGCCCATCACGATCAGCGTCGTCCCGATGATCCAGAGGTTGCGGAAGTCCTTCTCGATGATGTCCTTGAGGAGCACGCCCAGGATGACGATCGGCAACGAGCCGATGATGATGAACCAGCCCATCCGGGCGTCGAAGTGGCCGCGCCACTCGGGCTTCACCAGCGACAGCACCCACGCCTTGCCGATCCGCCAGATGTCGTGGCGGAAGTAGATGAGCACGGCGAGCTCCGTGCCGATCTGGATCACCGCCGTGAAGGCCGCGCCCGGGTCGCCCCATCCGAAGAGCTCCGGGAAGATCCGGAGGTGGGCGCTGCTCGAGATGGGCAGGAACTCCGTCAGGCCCTGGATGGTGCCGAGCACGACGGCCTTGATGAGGTCCAACACGTCGCAGGAGCCTACGCGGGGCACGTACGGCGAGCCGTGGGGGCTCGCTCGGCGTGCGTGGCTAATCTCGGCGCATGCAGCAGCGCTCACTCGGCTCCACCGGTCTCAAGGTCTCCCGACTCGGCCTCGGCACCATGACGTGGGGTCGCGACACCGACGAGCACGAGGCTCGCGACCAGCTCATCGCCTTCTCCGAGAAGGGCGGCACCCTCCTCGACACCGCCGCCGGCTACGGCGACGGTGCGAGCGAGGAGCTGATCGGCACCCTGCTCGGCGACGTGATCGGTCGCGACGAGGTCGTGCTCGCGACGAAGGCGGGCATCTCGCGGCGTACGGGCGAGCGCGTCACCAACACCTCGCGCGGTCACCTGCTGACCTCCCTCGACGCATCGCTCAAGCGACTCAGGGTCGACCACGTCGACCTGTGGCAGGTGCACGTCTGGACCGACGACACCCCGGTCGAGGAGACGCTGACCGCGCTGGACCACGCCGTCTCGTCCGGTCGCGCGTCCTACGTCGGCATCTCCAACTACTCCGGCTGGCAGACAGCACAGGCGGCGACCTGGCAGCGCGCCGTTCCGGGGCGTACGCCGCTGGCGTCGACGCAGGTCGAGTACTCACTGCTCGCCCGCGGGATCGAGCACGAGGTGCTGCCCGCTGCTGCCGCGCTCGGCCTCGGGGTGCTCCCCTGGTCCCCGCTGGGGCGAGGCGTGCTCACCGGCAAGTACCGCACCGGCACGCCGTCCGACTCGCGGGCCGCCTCACCGCACTTCTCCGGCTTCGTCAACCACTACCTAGACGAGCGCGGACGAGGGATCGTCGAAGCCGTGGCCCGGGCCGCCGAGGGCCTGGGCTGGACACCGCTGGAAGTAGCGCTCGTCTGGGTACGCGACCGACCGGGCGTGACGGCGCCGATCGTCGGAGCCCGCACCGCCGCGCAGCTCGACGGAGCCCTGGGCGTCGAGGAGCTGGTCCTGCCGACCGAGATCATCGACGCACTCGACGACGTGAGCGGAGACTGACCATGGCCAGGGCACACCGACGCCCGCCCCGACCGGGCGTGGAGTGGGAGTTCGACACCCTGACCGTGCCGCGCGACCTCTCGCGCAATGTGGTGACGCGGATGCTGGTGGAGCGGGCCGAGTTCGGCGGCTGGGAGCTCGACCGGCTGCGGATCGGCCCCGACGGCGTCCGCCGCGTCGTGCTCCGGCGCAAGATCATCCGGGCGCGACTGACGCTCTTCGGCTGACGGGTCAGATGTCGCCGAGGAACCGGTCGAACACCCGTGCCCCGAACTCCAGCGCATCGACGGGCACGCGTTCGTCCACGCCGTGGAACAGCGCCGTGAAGTCGAGGTCGGCGGGCAACCGGAGCGGCGCGAAACCGTAGGAGCGCATGCCGAGCTTGGTGAAGTGCTTCGCGTCGGTCCCACCGCTCATGAGGTACGGCGCCACGACGGCCTCCGGGTCCTCGGCGATCAGCGATCGGGTCATCGCGGCGACGAGGTCGCCGTCGTAGGGCGTCTCCCAGGGCTGCTGGTGGGAGAGGAAGTCGATCTCGATGCCGTCGCCGGCCAGCTCGCGCAGGGTGTCGAAGAACTCGTCCTCGTAGCCGGGCAGGAAGCGGCCGTCGATGTGCGCCGTCGCCTCGGTGGGAATGACGTTCACCTTGTAGCCCGCACCGAGCTGGGTCGGGTTGGCGGTGTTGCGAATGACCGCGCCGAGCATGCGGGCGGCACTGCCGAACTCCTCGATCAGCGACTCCGCGTTCTCCGGGGTGGCCTCGGTGCCGGCGATGTCGGCGACCGCGGCCAGCAGCACCTCCATCGTCGGGGTGAGCCGCACCGGCCACTCGTGGGCGCCGATCCGAGCCACCGCGCCGGAGAGCCGGGTGACGGCGTTCTCGCTGTTGATCATCGAGCCGTGCCCGGCGCGACCTCGTGCGGTCAGCTTCATCCAGGCCATGCCCTTCTCGGCGGCCTCGATCAGGTAGACCCGGCGGCCGCGGATGGTGGCGCTGAAGCCGCCCACCTCCCCGATCGCCTCGGTGCAGTCGGCGAGCTCGTCGCGATAGTCGTTGACGATCACCTCGGCGCCCTTGTGGCCGCCCGCTTCCTCGTCCGCCGTCAGGCAGATGACGATCTCCCGGTCGGGTGCCCGGCCGGCCCGGGCACGGGCCCGGACGACGCTGAGCAGCATCGCGTCGAAGTCCTTCATGTCGACCGCGCCGCGGCCCCACACGAAGCCGTCCTTGATCTCGCCCGAAAAGGGGTCGACCTGCCAGTCCTCGGCAGCGGCCGGCACGACGTCGAGGTGCCCGTGGACCAGCAGGGGCGCGCGACCGTCGCCGCCTCCCCAGCGCGCGACGAGCGACGTCCGCCCCGGCTCGGGTTCGTAGAGGCGGGCCTCGATCCCGACGTCGTCGAGCAGCGCTGCGGCGTACTCCGCGGCCTTGCGCTCCCCCGGTCCTTCGGCGTCGCCGTAGTTGCTCGTGTCGATCCGGATCAGCTCGCGACACAGCTCCACGACCTCGGCCGCGGGGTCGTAGGCCGGGTCTTCGGGTCGTGGTTCCGAGGTCTGCGACATGTCCACATCCTGCCTCGGTGGCAAGGCGTTTCGCAGGACTGCCCCGATGCGGAAGTTCGTCGGTCGCCTTGCTACTGTTCTCCAGCACTCGTCCGGGTGGCGGAATTGGCAGACGCGCTAGCTTGAGGTGCTAGTGCCCGTATTAGGGCGTGGGGGTTCAAGTCCCCCCTCGGACACTGAGAAGGCTCCGGCTCCACGGGGCCTTTTCTTCATTTTTGCGGCCCTTCCCACCTTGTCGGCGCCGGCTGGAAGGCTGTGCCCATGACCCGGATCTCGCTGTCGCGCCAGCCGGGCGATCGCGTGCTCGTCGTGGACGGCGGCGCGGAGCGCGTCGTCGAGGCGAGCGACCTTGCGGCGTACGTCGAAGCGCGCGAGCTCGACGGTCCGCGCTGGGTCTGGGACGACACCGCGCGGTGGTACCCACCCCTGCTCGCGGCCGGGGTCCGCGTCGAGCGGTGCCACGACCTTCGACTCGGTCACCACCTCCTGCGACGGGCACCCGCCGTGGATCCGAAGCTGCTGGCGGGTGAGCAGTCTGAGCACTGGGACCGGCTGGGCCCGAGCACCGATTCCGACCCCGCCCTGTTCGCCTCCGACGACACGATCGAGCACCTGCGCGCCGACCTCGAGGACTCCCGGCAGCTGGCCGCCGTCGCAGCCTCGACCGATCCCTCCCGGCTCGGGCTGCTGATCGCAGCGGAGTCGGCGGGTGCCCTCGTCGCGGCCGAGATGACGCATGCCGGCGTGCCGTGGCGGGTCGATGTCCATGAACGCCTGCTCACCGACCAGCTCGGGGCGCGGCCGCCTCGCGGAGCTCGACCACAGCTGCTGGAGGCACTGGTCGCCGAGGTGCGTGGCGCGCTCGGTGCGCCGGGCCTCAATCCCGACTCGCGGCCGGAGCTGCTGGCGGCGCTGCACCGGGCCGGTGTCGAGGTCACGGACACCCGGGCCTCCTCCCTGCGCGCGATCGAGCACCCGGGCATCGTGCCGTTGCTGCGCTACAAGCAGCTCGCGCACCTGTTCCAGACGAACGGCTGGGCCTGGGCCGACCAGTGGGTCAGCGGTGGCCGCTTCCGGCCGTCCTACCAGCCGGCCGGCTCGATCACCGGCCGTTGGTCCTCCAACGGTGGCGGTGCGCTGTCGTTCCCGGTGCAGGTCCGGTCCGCGGCCGTGGCCGACGACGGCTGGCTGTTCGTGGTCGCCGACGTGGCGCAGCTCGAGCCGCGCGTGCTCGCCGGGATGAGCGGCGACCGGGCCCTGGCCAAGGCCGCCCAGGGCACCGACCTCTACCAGGGGATGGTCGACGACGGCGCGGTGGCCAGCCGCAACGACGCCAAGCTCGGACTGCTGGGCGCGATGTACGGCGCCACCAGCGGCGAGAGCGGCCGCATGGTCGCCGGACTCACCAAGCGCTACCCCGACGCCTTCGGTCTCGTCGAGCAGGCGGCGCGCGCCGGCGAACGCGGCCAGGTGGTGCGCACGTTGCTGGGCCGCGGGTGCCCGGCCCTGGGCGAGGGATGGAGCCCCGATGCGGACGAGGAAGCCGGGGCCGATCCCGAAGGCCAGGCTCGCCGTCGGCGTACGTATGGCCGCTTCACCCGAAACTTCGTCGTGCAGGGCACGGGTGCGGAGTGGGCCCTGTGCTGGATCGCCGACCTGCGCAACCGGCTGTGGCGCCTGGGTGCCGCCGGTCCCGTCGACTCCCGGCCGCACCTCGTGTTCTTCCTGCACGACGAGGTCGTCGTACACACTCCTGCCGCGCTCGCCGAGTCCGTGGCCGAGCAGGCCACGCAGGCAGCCGCGACAGCAGCGGGCCTGCTGTTCCGCGACCTGTCCATCGACTTCCCGCTCAACACCTCGATCGTGAAGTCCTACGCCGACGCGGGCAAGCCGGGCGCCGCGAGCTCCTCGTGATCGAGTCAGTGATCCGCTGGTCTCCAGGGCGAGACGGCAACCCCGCCCCACTCCTCGGGCGAGACGTCGCGCACGGTCTGGGTGAGCTCCCACCGGTGACCTGCGGGATCCTCGACCACGCCGGACCGCTCGCCGTACTCGAAGGTGGTCAGGCTCTCGACCACCACAGCCCCCGCGTCACGGGCGCGCTCGAACGCGGCATCCACGTCGGGCACGCGGATCTTGACCAGGTGCGTGAAGCCTCCCGCACTCGGTGGCACGCGCTCACCACCCACGTCCGCGACGACCACGCACCCGTCGCCGCCCACCGCCAGCTGGGCCCGGTGCGACTCGCCGATCCGGACGCGTTCCTCGAACCCGAACGCCGCCTCCAACCAGGCGACCGCGGCACGAACGTCGGGGTAGACCAGCACGGGAGTCACGGTCGCGGGAGGAGCCGAACGATTGGTCAGCACGATCCTCACCCTAGACGTGGCCCCGGAGCCAATGACCCACAATGGCCCGATGCGAACCGGGAGCACGGCTTTGACGGCACGAGTCGGCATGGTCCTGTGCACGACCGTCCTGTCCCTGAGCGGGTTGCCCGCGACAGCGCAGGCCGAGGACGGGCCACGCACGCTGCGCGTCGGCCCGGGACGATCCCTCGCGACCCCGAGTGCTGCCGCGGCAGTGGCACGGGACGGCGACACGGTGCTGATCGACGCCGGCGCCTACGTCGGCGACGTCGCGACCTGGACCCAGGACGACCTCACCCTGCGTGGCGACGGTGGACGCGCGCACCTGCAGGCTGACGGGCAGAGCGCCCAGGGGAAGGCGATCTGGGTGATCGCGGGAGACCGCACGACAGTCGATCGCATCGAGTTCAGCGGCGCGACCGTGCCCGACCAGAACGGCGCCGGCATCCGCCAGGAGGGCACGGGCCTCACGGTCACCCGCAGCTGGTTCCACCACAACCAGAACGGCATCCTCACCGGAGCCAATCCCGAGAGCGACATCGTGATCAAGCGTTCGCGCTTCTTCCGCAGCGGGGCCGGCGACGGCTACACGCACAACCTCTACGTCGGCGCGGTGCGCTCCCTGACCGTGACTGGCAGCTGGCTGTGGGGTGCCGACGTCGGCCACGAGCTCAAGTCCCGTGCTGCCACCAACACCATCGTCGGCAACCGGATCACCGACGACGACGCCACCGCCAGCTACTCCATCGACCTGCCCAACGGCGGTCGCTCACTGATCGCCGGCAACGTCATCATCCAGGGGCCCAACTCCGAGAACTCGACCGTGGTGTCGTACGGCGCCGAGGGCTTCGCGGAGGGCTCGCGCGCGATCTGGGTGGTCAACAACACCTTCGTCAACCGTCACACGAGCGGCACCTTCCTCGGACTCGCCGACGGGAGCCGCGCCCAGGTGCGCAACAACCTGTTGGTCGGACCGGGCGACCTGACCAACCTCGTGGGTGTCCGGGCGTCGGCCAACCGCCGGGTCGGCTTGCAGGGCTTCGTGGATCCGGCGGTCGACGACTTCCGGTTGCTGGCCACGTCACCCGCGATCGACCGAGGTGCCCGGGTCCCGCAGCGGTGGCGGGCACGTTGGGAGTACGACCACCCGACGAGGCAGGTACGCCGCCCGGTCGTGGGCCGGGTCGACCTCGGCGCCTACGAGTGGCGCTGACACACCCGACGCCCGGCGTCGGACCTGTGAGGAAATGAAAGAACCGCCCAACGGTCTCGGGTCCGTGGGCGGTTCTGAGGATGAATCTACGGCATGATTTTCCTCAGATTGGACACAAGCAATCCACGGATCTGCCACGAAATTGAGGCGCAACGGTGGAGGAGAGTGTCTTGGGTGAGGTCGGACCAGCTGAGTGCCCAGACCTGCCGGGTCGTCACCCGGGGCCGGCGTACGGGCACCGAGCATGTCGTGCAGGTCTGGTTCGTCCAGGTCGGGACCCGCTTCTTCGCGGCGTCACGGCACGGGCTCGAGGGCGACTGGCTCCAGAACGCCCTGCACCAGGGCGAGCTGGAGGTGACGGCGGGTCGAGACAGCTGGACCGGTCCGGCGTCACTGGCCGCGGCCGACGACATCCCGGCCGTCGTTGATGCGTTTGCCGAGAAGTACCACCGCCACCCGGCGATCATCGCCGCCTGGCGGGCGTCGCCTCCCGTGTTCGTCCTAGGCCGACCTCGGTCGACTTGAGCATGGTCGCTGAGCAAGACTGGCTCGCGTGAACGAGGCCGACACACCCCACGTCCGGCAGCTACGGCTCGTCGTCGAGGCCGAGGACTTCGAGGCGGCGGTCGCGTTCTACCGCGATGCGCTCGGCCTGCCGGTCGAGCTGGACCTCGAGGGCGACAACGGCGAGCACGTGATCATCCTCGACGCAGGACGGGCCACCCTCGAGCTGTCCAACCCCGCGCAGGTCGCGATGATCGACGACGTGGAGGTGGGGCGTCGGGTCGCGCCGCGACTGCGCGTCGCGTTCGAGGTCGACGACGCCTCCGCCACCACCTCCCGGTTGGTCGGGGCCGGCGCAGAGGAGCTGGCTCCGCCGACCAGGACGCCCTGGAACTCCCTCAACGCCAGGCTGGACGCGCCGGCGGATCTTCAGATCACGGTGTTCCAGGAGTTGTCGGAAGACTGATCGGGCTGTCGGCGACGGCGCGCGCATACCTCTCCCCCACCTCCCGGAGGTGGTCGACGAGCGCGTCGGGCGACTCGACCCAGAAGTCGATGCCCAGCATGCCGATGTAGACCGCGACCGTCTCGACGGTGTCGGCGCCGGTGAGCAGGACGCAGTTGTCGTCGTCGACGGGTTCGACGATGCCGACCGCCGCATGGATGCGTGAGAGGACCTCACTCGCGGAGGCCCGGACGTGGATGCGCGCGTGCACCACCCAGCCGGTCGTCGCGACGGTGCGCAGGACGACGTCGGCGTACTCGCCCTCGTCCAGGGGCTGCGGCACGAAGCGGCGGCCGTCTCGCGGTCCCAGGGTCATCCAGTCGACGCGATGGACCGACCAGTCACGCGTACGAGGATCTCGGGCACGAGGTACCAGCGCCGCTCCCAGCTGACCAGGCGGTAGGGCTCGACCACCGTGCGCTGGTCGTGCTGGTCGAACCGCAGCAGCTCGCCGTCGCGGATGGCGGCGGCGATCGTGCCCAGAATCGCGGGGTCGACGACCGGGTCCTCGACGTTCGTGCCGGTGTTCTCGGGCCCACGGGACACGGCCGACTGGATGGCGGAGACCTTCCGGTGCAGGCGGTGCGGAAGCACCTGCTCGAGCTTCGCGAGCGTGCGGGTGGCGGTCTCCTCGATCCCCGCGACGCCGGCCGCGACCCGCAGCGCGACCGCGAGGCCGACGGCTTCCTCATCGTCGAGCAGGAGCGGAGGGAGCTTCGCCCCGGCGCCCAGCCGGTAGTGGCCGGTGGGCCCGCGCTCGGCGTCGACGGGGTAGCCGAGCGTGCGCAGCCGCTCGATGTCGTTGCGGACGGTGCGGGTGCTGACCTCGAGCCTGTCGGCCAGCTCGGGTCCCGACCAGGCCGGTCGGGACTGCAGCAGGGAGAGCAGGGCGAGGAGCCGTGCGGACGTTTCCAACATGGTCGAGATTGTCTCATCAAGCAGGAACGAAGTGTTCCTATATGGCTTCTAGATTGCGGTCATGACCACACACACCAGCACCTCAGCCGCCATCCGTCCCTTCACCGTCGACATCGCCCAGGCCGATGTCGACGACCTGATGAGCCGCCTCGCCCGCACGCGTCTCCCGCAGCCCGCTCCGGGCGACGACTGGGTGTACGGCGTCCCCAACTCCTGGCTCCGCGACGCGATCGACCAGTGGACGACCTCGTTCGACTGGCGTGCGCAGGAGGCGCGGATGAACGAGTTCCCGCACTACCTGACGGAGATCGACGACCGGACCGTCCACTTCATCCACGTCCCGTCCAAGGAGGCCGACGCGACGCCGTTGCTCCTGGTCCACACCTACCCGGGCTCGTTCGTCGACTTCCTCGACATGATCGGACCACTCGTCGACCCGGTCGCGCACGGCGGCCGCGCCGAGGACGCCTTCTCGGTCGTCGTCCCCTCGGTGCCCGGCTTCGGCTTCAGCGCTCCCGTCGACGAGCCCGGCTGGACGCTCGCGAAGGTCGCGGTCATGTTCGACACCCTGATGCGCCGCCTCGGGTACGACAGCTACGGCGTGCACGGCAGCGACGCAGGTGCCCTGGTGGGCCGCGAGCTCGGTCTGCTGAAGCCCGAGGGCTTCCTCGGCCTGCACGTCCTGCAGCTGTTCTCCTTCCCCTCCGGCGACCCGGCCGAGTTCGAGAACCTGACGCCGGCCGAGTACGCCGGCCTCGCGCACATGGAGTGGTTCCAGTCGGTCGGCGGCTACAACGCCATCAATGCGAGCCGGCCGAAGACCATCTCGGTGGGCATCTCGGACTCGCCGGCCGGCCAGCTCGCCTGGAACGAGCTGTTCATGTCCTTCGGCAACGGCACCAGCCTGGTCACGACCGAGCAGATCCTGACCGAGGTGTCCCTCGAGTGGTTCACGAACACGTCGTCGAGCGCCGGTCGCTACCACTACGAGGAGGCCCGCGCCCAGGGCGAGACCGTCGTCAACGACTCACCGACCGGGGTCGCGGTGTTCGCCGACGACTTCCAGACCATCAAGGTGTTCGCCGAGCGCGACAACAGCAACATCGTCCACTGGAGCACCTTCGAGCGTGGCGGCCACTACGCCTCGCTCGAGGCGCCCGAGGAGCTGGCCGGCGACCTCCGCACGTTCTTCGCGGGCCTGCGCCAGGCCTGAGGCAAACCGCCGGGGAGTGAGGAGCCCCTCGGCCTCGTGGCTCGGGGGGCTCCGGCAGTCAGACCGTGATGGTCGCCACGCACACGGTGCGCTTCCGGGTCGCGCGGAAACGGAACGTGTCGGGGCCGGAGACGTCCACGGTCGTGCGCTCGATGTCGAAGGACCCACCGCCACGGGTGCGGGTCACGCCGCGAGCGGAGAAGCTGCCGTTGTGCTGGAGGGTCCACGCCCACGCCTGACCGCGTCTGTCGGTGTCGATCTCCACCTCGATCTCGATCCTGCCGTCCTCCGGCTTGGCCTTGATCTCCCACTCCACCCCGTTGGCGCAGGTTCCGCGGCGCTCGTCGTTATCGCGGGCAGACGCAGTGGCCGGTGTCAGCAATGCGGCGCACAGGCCGACGAGGCCGGCTGCTCGTCCCAATGACGCGCTGTTCATGTGACTACTCCTCGCGGGCGGGTCTCAGCATTGTGAGTTCACGCGAGGGTGGGCCGCCATCGTCCGCTGGTACTAGGACCCGGTGAACAGTTGGCGAGTCGGCACGATGTGACTCGCCCGTAACACCCTTCTCATGACAGGTTCTGTACGGACCCGCTGGGAAGTTCCCGGGCGGTGGGCCGACGGAGGTCTTCGTGGCGTTCAATCGAATCGCGATCGTCAACCGTGGTGAGGCTGCGATGCGGCTGATCCATGCAGTGCGGGAGATCAACGCGTCCGGCGGTGGGCCGATCGAGACCGTGGCGCTGCACACCGAGGGTGAGAGTCGCGCGACCTTCGTGCGCGAGGCCGACCTCTCCTACAACCTCGGCCCGGCAGCCGCGCGCCCCTACATCGACCTCGCGGCCCTCGAACGGGCTCTCGTCGAGACCGGCGCCGACGCCGCGTGGCCGGGCTGGGGCTTCGTGGCCGAGGACCCGACGTTCGTCGACCTGTGCGACCGCCTCGGGGTCACCTTCATCGGCCCGAGCGCCGATGCGATGCGCAAGCTCGGCGACAAGATCGGCTCGAAGCTGATCGCCGAGGAGGTGGGCGTGCCCGTGGCTCCGTGGAGCCGCGGCGCCGTCGAGACCCTGGACGGCGCCCTGGCCGCAGCCGAGGGCATCGGCTACCCGCTGATGCTGAAGGCGACCGCCGGCGGTGGTGGCCGCGGGATCCGGATGGTCGCCTCGGCAGCCGATCTCGAGGACGCCTACCAGCGCACCAGCGACGAGGCGCTGCGCGCCTTCGGCAATGGCACGGTGTTCCTCGAGCGCCTGGTGACCGGAGCCCGGCACGTCGAGGTGCAGCTGATCGCCGACAGCCACGGCACCGCCTGGGCCCTCGGCGTGCGCGACTGCTCGATCCAGCGCCGCAACCAGAAGGTGATCGAGGAGTCGTCGTCACCCCTGCTGTCCCGCGAGCAGACCGACGAGCTGAAGGCCTCGGCGGAGCGCCTCGCCCTGACCGTCGGCTATGTCGGCGCGGGCACCGTGGAGTTCCTCTACCACCCCGGCGAGAAGACCTTCGCGTTCCTCGAGGTCAACACCCGGCTGCAGGTCGAGCACTCGATCACCGAGGCCACGACCGACGTCGACCTCGTGAAGTCCCAGATCCTGGTTGCCGGGGGCGGCCGGCTCGAGGGTGAGCGGCCACCCGAGAAGGGGCACGCCGTCGAGGCGCGCCTGAACGCCGAGGACCCCGATCGCGACTTCGCCCCGGCCCCCGGGCGCATCGTCCGGCTCGAGCTGCCGACGGGGCCCGGAGTCCGCGTCGACACGGGAGTCACCGAAGGGGACACGATCCCCTCCGACTTCGACTCGATGATCGCCAAGATCATCGCCTACGCGCCGACCCGCGAGGAGGCCCTCGCCCGTCTGCGCCGAGCGATGGCCGAGACCGTCGTGGTGATCGAGGGCGGCGCCACCAACAAGAGCTTCGTGCTCGACCTGCTCGACCAGCCCGAGGTCGTCAACGGCTCGGGTGGGTGGGCCGACACCAGCTGGATCGACCGGGTGCGCGGCGAAGGCCGGCTGATCGCGCAGAAGCATGCCGGGGTCGCGGTCGTGGGCGCCGCGATCGAGGCCTACACGGACGAGCTCCGGATCAAGGTCGCCCGGCTGCTCGAGACCGCCCATGGTGGTCGTCCGCAGACTCAGCACCAAGCGGGTCAACCCGTTGAGCTCAAGCTCCGCGGTACGACGTACCGGGTGTCCACGATCAACACCGGACCGTCCCGCTACCGCGTCACGGTCGCCTCCGGCGCGACCGAGCAGACCGTCGACGTCGGCATGGACCGGATCGACGAGTTCCACCGTCGCCTGGTCATCGGCGGCCGCCGCTACCACGTGGTCACCGCCACCCACGGCCCGAGCACGCTGGTCGAGGTCGACGGCGTGGCCCACCGGATCAGCCGCGACGAGGGCGGCGTGCTCCGCTCGCCGGCCCCGGCCCTGGTCGTTGCCACGCCCGTCGGCGTCGGCGAGGAGGTCCAGGCGGGCGCACCCGTGATGGTGCTCGAGTCGATGAAGATGGAGACGGTGCTCTACGCACCGTTCGCCGCCAAGGTCAGGGAGCTGTCGGTCATCACCGGGAGCCTGGTCGAGACCGGCACCGCGCTGATCAAGCTCGAGCCGGTCGCGGACGGCACCGAGGAGGCAGACGCCGCCGCGGAGTCCGCCCCCGAGCTGGACTTGCCTGCGCCCGAGGCCGCTCAGCCGATCGTGGAGCGCGCGGCCCGGGCCCGGGCCGCCCTCAAGGCCGTCGTCCTCGGCTACGACGTGTCGCCGGTGGACCAGCAGGGCGCGCTGAAGGACTACCTCGACGTCCGCGAGGAGCTCCGGGCCGAGGGCGTCTCGGTGCTGCCCGACGAGATGGCTCTGCTCGGCACGCTGGCCGACCTGGCCGAGCTCAGCCGCAACCAGCCCGCCGACGAGGAGCGTCACACGGAGCTGCGCGTCCACAGCTCCCGCGAGCACTTCCACACCTTCCTGCAGAGCCTCGACGTCGAGCGCGGCGGCCTGCCCGAGCAGTTCCGGGACCGGCTCCTCCGCGTGCTGCACCACTACGGGGTCGAGGACCTCGACCGCACGCAGGACATGGAGGAGAGCGTCTTCCGGATCTTCGTGGCGCAGCAGCGGTCGGCTCCCGAGGTCGCGCTGGCGACCGCGGTGCTCGGCCGCTGGATCGACGAGCCTCCGCCGTCCGGTGAGCTCGCCGGACAGGCCCGGCAGCTGCTCGAACGCCTCGGCCGGGCCACCCAGCTGCGGTTCCCCGTGGTCGGAGACCTGGCCCGCAGCGTCCGGTTCCGCTGGTTCGACCAGCCGGCCGTCGATGCGGACCGCGCCGACGTCCTCGCCGGAGTGCGCGACGAGCTGACCGCGTTGGCCGCGAACGGCGGCCTGACGGACCGGGCCGAGCGAGTCGACGCGCTGGCGGCCATCCCGGAGCAGATCGTCCGGTTCCTGGCCGAGCGGCTGGAGGACGGCGTGCCGACCCGCGAGCCGATGCTCGAGGTGCTGGCTCGGCGCCACTACCGCGAGTACGAGCTGCACGACCTCGCGTCGATCGAGTCCGACGACCGGCCCTTCGTCGTCGCCGACTACACGCTCGACGACCGCCCCACGCGGCTGGTGTCGACCCTGGGCACGGTGGCCGAGCTGGCCGACGCGCCGGCCGGGCTGGCGGCCTCGGTCGGCGCCCACCTCGCGGGCCGGGGCGAGGGTCATGAGGCCGTGGTCGACCTCTACCTGCACTGGCCCGACGCACCGGAGTCGGCCGATGCCACGAGCGAGCACCTGCTCCCGCTGGTCGAGGCGCTGCCGTTCGCCCACGACGTACGCCGCGTCACGATCGCGGTCTGCGCCGGCGGCAGCCAGCCGGTGGGCTACTTCGCCTTCCGGCCCGGCGACGACGGCCAGGTGGCCGAGGACGACCTCACGCGCGGCGTCCATCCGATGGTCGGCCGGCGCCTGAACCTCTGGCGCCTGCGCAACTTCCACGTCACGCGGATCGAGGCGCCGGAGGACGTCCTGCTGTACGAGTGCGTCGCCCGCGAGAACCCCACGGACCGGCGGCTGGTGGCCCTCGCGCAGGTGCGTCAGCTCGCTGTGGTCCGCGACGACGACGGCAGGGTCACCGCCCTCCCACACGCCGAACGCGCCGTGGAGAGCTGCCTGGAGGCGATCCGGCGAGCCCGGGTCGCTCGGGGTGCCGCGGGCACGAAGCTCGACATGAACCACGTGTGGGTCCACGTCTGGCCCGTCGTCGAGATCGACGAGGGCGGCCTCGCCTCCCTCGGCAACAAGATCCGGCCGCTGACCGACGGCGCCGGGATCGAGGAGGTCCTCGCCCAGGGCCGGGTGGCTGTCCCGGGCGGCGTGCCCGCGCCCGTGACCGTGCGCTTCGGCGTCCAGCCCGGCGCCGGCATCGCGTTGACGGTCGAGGAACCCCCGACCGACCTGCTCCAGCCCCTGGACGACTACGCGGCCAAGGTCCTGCGGGCCCGCCGCCGCGGGCTCGTCTACCCGTATGAGCTGGCGTCGGTGCTGACCGGGCCCGACGGGACCCTGGTCGAGCATGACCTCGACGACAGCGGGGCCCTCGTCCCGGTCGACCGCCCGCGCGGGCTCAACAAGTCCGGCATCATGGCCGCGGTCGTCAGCACCCCACTCCCTGCACCCCGAGGGCGTCACCCGCGTCGTGCTCTGCGGCGACCCCACCAAGTCGCTGGGGTCGGTCTCCGAGCCGGAGTGCTTGCGAGTCATCGCCGCCATCGACCTCGCCGAGAGGATGCAGGTCCCGGTCGAGTGGTTCGCCCTCTCGTCCGGAGCCAGGATCTCGATGGACTCCGGGACCGAGAACATGGACTGGGTCGCCGCGGCCCTGCGCCGGATCGTCGAGTTCACCCAGCAGGGCGGGGAGATCAACGTGGTCGTCGCCGGCATCAACGTCGGCGCCCAGCCCTACTGGAACGCCGAGGCGACCATGCTCATGCACACCAAGGGCATCCTCGTGATGACGCCGGACAGTGCCATGGTGCTCACGGGCAAGCAGTCCCTGGACTTCTCCGGCGGCGTGTCCGCGGAGGACAACTTCGGGATCGGCGGCTACGACCGCGTGATGGGGCCCAACGGTCAGGCGCAGTACTGGGCGCCCAACCTCGGTGGCGCGCTCGGGATCCTGATGGCCCACTACGAGCACACGTACGTCGCCCCGGGCGAGGCCTCGCCACGCCGTGCGAGCACCACGGACCCGTCGGAGCGCGACATCTCGCCGTACCCGCACGACGTCCCGGACAGCGAGTTCAGCACCGTCGGCGAGATCTTCTCCACCGAGACCAACCGGGACCGGAAGAAGGCCTTCGACATCCGCACCGTCATGAAGGCCGTCGCCGACCAGGACCACCCGTTGCTCGAGCGTTGGGCCGGGATGGCGGATGCGGAGACCGCGGTCGTCCAGGACGCCCACCTGGGTGGCTACCCGGTCTGCCTGCTCGGCATCGAGTCCCGACCGGTTCGCCGCCGGGGCTTCCCCCCGACCGACGGGCCGGACACCTACACCGCCGGGACGCTCTTCCCGAGGTCGTCGAAGAAGGCTGCCCGCGCGATCAACTCCGCGAGTGGCAACCGGCCCCTGGTTGTCCTCGCCAACCTCTCGGGGTTCGACGGGTCGCCGGACTCGATGCGCAACTGGCAGCTGGAGTACGGCGCCGAGATCGGCCGCGGCATCGTCAACTTCCGCGGCCCCATCGTCTTCTGCGTCATCTCGCGCTACCACGGAGGGGCCTTCGTGGTGTTCTCCAAGGCGCTCAACCCGAACATGACGGTGCTGGCGCTGGAGGGATCGTTCGCGTCCGTCATCGGTGGGGCACCCGCGGCCGCCGTCGTGTTCACCGGCGAGGTCGAGAAGCGCACCGCGGCGAGTCCCGCCATGCGGGAGCTCGAGGGGCGCATCGGCGAGGCCACGGGCTCCGAGCGCAGCGGGCTCGTCGTCGATCAGGCCGAGCTGCGGGCGGCGACCCGGGCGGAGAAGATCAGCGAGGTGGCTGCCGAGTTCGACGGGGTCCACAACATCCATCGCGCCGTCGACGTCGGGTCGGTCGACGCGATCATCCCGGCCTCGAGGCTGCGCCCGGAGATCATCGACGTCATCGAGCGCTTCGGAGGCGGCGACGAGTAGCTCTCACAAGGCCCGTTCGCGCACGAAGTCGTCCTCCCACCGGTCGCCGATGTGGAACCGCTTGCGGCCGACCTGTTCGAAGCCGTGCCTCGCGTAGAAGGCGTTGGCGCGAGCGTTGTCCTCACTGACGCCGAGCCAGCTCCCGGCGGCCCCCGTGTCGCGTGCCGCGTCCAGGGTCGTCGTCAGGAGTCGCCCGGCAGTTCCGTCTCCGTGGTGCGCGGGGTGGACGTACATCTTCGAGAGCTCGATCGTCGGGCGGTGCCGGATCGCTTCGGCGACGGCTTCGTCCGCCGGCTCCCCCGTGTTCAGCATCGAGTAGCCGATCAGCTCGGCCGTTGCGTCCTCGACGGCGACCAGGAGGATCCGCGCCGGATCGACGAGGTAGCGCTCGAAGGCGGACTCGGAGAGCTGCTCGGCGATGAACGCTTCCTTCTCCTCGTCGGGGGTTTCCGGCGTGCACGCGAGTGGGAAGGTGAGCGCGGCGAGGAGATGGAGGGCTGCGGCATCCGTCGGGACGGCGAGGCGGACCGAGTCGGGCATCGCGCTCACGACCTTTGTCGGACCGCGGTGGCCGCGATCCTCACGGCATCACCGGGGGCTCGAACTCGAAGGTCATCCCGAGCAGCCAGAGCAGCAGCAGGACCACGGGCAGGTGGAAGAGGAACTGCAGGAACGTGAACCCGACGAGGTCGCGTGCCCGGACCCCGAGCACCGCGAGCAGCGGCAGCATGAAGAACGGGTTGACCAGGTTGGGCAGCGCCTCGGCCGCGTTGTAGATCTGCACCGTCCAGCCCAGGTTCATCCCGACGTCGGTCGCGGACTGCATGACGTACGGCGCCTCGACCAGCCACTTGCCGCCGCCGGAGGGCACCAGCAGCCCGAGTAGCGCGGTGTAGAGCGCGATCACGACCGCAAAGGCGCCGCTGTCGCCGACGCTGGTGAACAGGTCCGCGAGGTGCTCGGACACGGTGACCCCACCGCGGCCGGGCGCCCGCGTGAGGATGGCCGCCATGGCGGCGTACAGCGGGAACTGCACGAGCACGCCGGCCGTGGTGGGCACGGCCTTGGTGACGGCGTTGAGGAACCCGCGGGGTGTGCCGTGCAGGACGAGCCCGAGGATCAGGAAGACCATGAGGTAGCCGTTGAGGCTGCTGATCACGGTGAGGAACGGCAGGGTCACGAACTGGTTGAGAGCCAGCCGAGTGTCAGCAGGCCGATCAGGAGCGGGAGGATGCGGGAGTACTCCAGCCATTCGCCGGGACGACCGCGCTTCGGAAGCGGCTCCACCCGGTCGGAGAGGTCGACGTCCATGTCCTCGGCGGTCTTGATCGCGGCACCCTGAGGCGCGGAAGCCCACGCGATCGCGACGCTCAGGGCGATCAGGACCGCCGCCATGGTCAGCGACTGCCAGGTCAGGATCGTGGCGCCGAAGTCGAGCACGCCGGTGATCTCGAGCAGCTCGGGCGGCAGCGAGGCCTCCGTCGCCTGCAGTTGCGCGGCCGAGGACGACAGACCGAGCGCCCAGACGGCACCGAGGCCGAGGTAGGCCGCCGCGCCCAGGGCGCGGTAGTCGGTGCGCAGGTCGCTGCGGCGGGCGATGGCGCGAGCGAGCAGGCCGCTGAAGACGAGGCTGAGACCCCAGTTGAGCATCGAGACCAGGCACGACAGCAGCGCGACGAACGCCACCGACCCGCGCGGCGTCGACGGGAACATCGCGATCCGCTCGATGATCCTCGCGACCGGAGGCGAGGTCGCGACGACGTACCCCGTCAGCACCACCATCGCCATCTGGAGCGTGAACTGGGCCAGGTCCCAGAAGCCGCCACCGAAGGTCTCGGCGACGGTGACCGGACTGGAGCCGTTGACCATCGCCGCGGCCGACACGATGATCACGCCCGCCAGGGCGAAGACGTAGGCGTCCGGGAACCACTTCTCGGTCCACGCTGCGCTGCGCTGGGCCAGGCGTGCCAGGCCCCGCTCGTTCTCGGTGCTCGCGATGCTCGACATGGCCACGAACGTAACGGACCCGGATGGTCGCGACCCGACTGCCGTCTCACCCGACGGCTTCGTCGAGCAGGAAGCGGTTCGTCCGGAATCGGTGCAAGGCTGGCCGGATGAGTAGGGAAACCGAGGCCTCTGTCACCTGGTCGCAGGCGTTGGCCTGGCGCATGGAGCGACAGTTCCTCGACCCCGTCGGCTCCGAGTCGGTCGCTGGGGTCGTACGCCGACTCGGCGCCGTGCTCTCGATGGACCAGTCGCTCGCGGAGCTGGCCGTCGGGACCCGCCGCTCGACGCCGCGACCGGGTGAGCTGGCCGCGGCGGTGGCGAGTGGAGAGGTGATCGAGGCCTTCGCCTTCCGCGGGGCCCTGCACTACCTCTCCCCCGAGGACGGCGGCATGTACCTGGCCATCCGATCGGCCGGCCGGCAGTGGGAGCTCCCGAGCTGGGTCGAGTTCTACGGGCTGGCTCCCTCGGACTGGCCGGACTTCCGGGCTGCGGTACGGGCGGCCCTGAGCGACGGACCGGTGACCGTCGTCGAGCTGGGACATGCGTTGTCCGAGGACCGGAGGTACCGGCACCTGAAGCCGGTCTTCGACGACGGCGCGGGCACGCTGATCAAGCCGTTGTCCTGGCAGGGGGACCTGAGCTTCGGCACATCGGGAGACGGACGCCGCACCGTGCAACGGCTGGACGGCAACCCGAGGTGGCAGGGCATCCCCGACCTGGACGAGGCAGGACCGCGTGCCATCACGGCGTACTTCGAGACGTATGGTCCGGCGACGCTCGACAACCTCCGCTACTGGCTCGGCAACTGCCTGAGCGCGGGACGCAAGCGGCTCGACTCCTGGTTCGTGGGGCTCGGCGACCAACTGGTCCCGGTCGATGTCGAAGGCACGGTCGCCTACGTCGCCCGCGAGGACGTCGACGCCCTCGCGGGCACGCAACCCTCGGACGCCGTGCGATTCCTTCCTGGGCACGACCAGTGGGTGATGGGTCCTGGCACCAAGGACACCCACGTCACTCCGGCGACGCGGCGTGACCTGATGACGCGCAAGGCCAACCCGGTGATCGCCGGCGGCGTTGTCGGCGGGACGTGGGCGCGGAAGGGCGACGAGCTCACCATCACCTGGCTCGGCGAGGGACCGCGACCCGACGACGGGATCGAGCGGGAGGCCGGCCGCCTGGCCACCCTCCTCGGCCGGGACCTGCGTGTGAGTCCCGCTGGGTGAAGGTCGGGGTTGGACCAGGGCAGATCCCGATGGCGAGCGCGTGCTCCACGACGCAGGCTGGAACCACCAGCCAAGCACCCGGAGGAACACCATGACCGAGATCCGCTCCACCTTCGCCCAGCAGGGCCTCATCCGCCCGCGGGACCGCAGGATCCTGGGCGGTGTCTGCTCTGGCATCGGGCGCAGGTTCGGCCTCACACCGGGGATCTCGCGACTCCTGTTCGTGTTGCTTCTGATGGTCCTGCCGGGCAGCCAGCTCCTGATCTACCCGGTGCTGTGGATCCTGATGCCGTCCGAGGAGAGCGTCACCTACCCGGCTTCGCCGGCGCCGTACTCGACCGCCTGACCCGGGGACGAGCGGCACCCGACACCGGCGCCGGTTCCATGGCGATATCGGTAGGACTGCCGATGTGCGTCAGCCGGTGTCACCCACAGACTCAGACCACGCCATCGCACTGGGAGACAGATGATGCACACCACGCTCAGCCGCAGCGCGCACGCCGACCAGCTCGAGGCCGAGGTGCGCGACGCCCGCTGCTGCAACGACCTCGCTCGCTGCGCCGACTGCCAGGCGCGGCTCGACGAGGTCCGTGCTGCCCGCCGGGACGCGCTCATCCATTCGGTCGCATCCCTGAGGCCACGCCGCGCCCTGCTCTAGCGGAGCCGGGACCCTGCGTCAGTCGTAAGTGCGATCAGGCCGGGACGGAGAGCTCCTGCAGCCAGGCCTGCCAGGCCGGCTCCTCGCGCCGTACGTGGTCCGCGGCGTCGGCGGAGAAGAGGTAGGCCCGCACGCCCACCGTCACCTTGCCGTCGGGCCAGGCGTACGCGTAGACGTTGAGAATCCCGGGCACGGGCGCGGTGAGCCGGACCAGCGCCTGCTGCTGGCCGACCCGCTCGACCGTGCCGGTGGAACCGAGCACGTCAACCGTGTCGCCCTCGTCGCCGATCGCGAGCTCCTCGCGCAGCGTCGACCAGAGCCCCTCGGCGTCGCCGAGGTGGGAGGCGGAGGCCTCGAACTGGGTGGCCTCCTGACCCGGGAAGTGCGAGAGGTACAGGCGCAGGTTGTCGAAGAACGGCATCCACTGCGGGCCCAGGTCGTCCCACCACTCCGACTCCCAGTCGGCACCGATGCCGAACCCGCTGCTGGTGACACGCACGATGCAGGTGCCGCCGGACTGCGCCTCGACCAGGAACTCCGACGTCAGCGGGCTGAGCGACTCCGGGTCCTTGCCCATCAGGGCGGCCCAGTCCTCCTCGTACTCGAGGCGACGCGGCGGGTCCCAGCCGGTGATGTGGCCGTCCGAGCCCATGTCGGGGCCCATGGTGAAGTGCAGGGCGCCGCCTTCGCGCTCCTCCAGGTCGGTCGGCCCGAACCAGGCGCTCATGCCCTTGGCGGTGGCGATGGCCTCCCAGACCTGCTCCGGGGTTCCGGGAACCTCGACGCTGAACTCCAGGCGGTAGGGGACGTTCGGGGTCGTGCTCATGAGTTCTCCTCGGGAAGGGGATGTGCGGCGACGAGCAGGCGGTGAGGGCGCCCGTCATCGTGGTGATAGCGGGCGGCCAGGTCGAGCACCGCGGCGGTCAGGTCGTCCGCGAAGGCGGCCCGGTCGGCGGCCGACCGGAAGCCGATCCGCGTGTCGATGGTCAGCGTCGGAAGGCGCTTGCCGGACGCACCCGCCAAGAGCGTCAGGGCGCCGACCTCGCGCACCACCCGGCCGGCCAGTGCCACGAGGTAGCCCGCCGACAGGTGATCGGCGTTGGCGTCCGGGTCGGCCGCGGACGCGCTGACGGCCGCCGGCGACACGACGTACGACGCCGCGGACGCCTGCAGCACCCGCTCGATGATGCCCCCGTGCCGACGCTCCTCGGACAGCTGCACCAGGCCGTGACCCTCGAGCGCCTTGAGGTGGTAGCTGACCTTCTGGCGCGCGATGCCGACCCGGGCGGCGAGCCCGGCGGCGGAGGCCGGGACGGCCAGCTCACCGAGCAGCCGAGCCCGGACCGGGTCCAGTGCAGCGGCCGCTGCCTCCGCGCTCTCGATGACCTCGACGTCCAGCATGACGCCAACTGTGCCCCTTGACAAGAAAAGTTGTCAAGGGGTGGTCGCGGTGGAACTGCACTCAGACCAGTGGATCGCTGCGCGGGTAGTCCCCGGGCGGCGGGGGCTGCGGATGACGGAGCGGATCACGGTCCGGCGGGAGCGGATCGATCGGTGCAGCGCCCGCCAGCCGGGCCAGCAGGTTCTCCAGCTCGGCTATCCGCCGACGCAGCTCGTCCAGCTCGCGGCGCACGTCGTCGTCCATGTCATCGACGCTAGGTCAGCCGACGTCTCGGGCCAAGAGGTCATTCGTCGGCCTCGAGGGCAAACGTGTTGCCGTCAGGGTCCTGGAACCACGCGATCCGGCCGCCGCCGGCACGAGCAGTGATGCCCTTGGCGTCGTGGTCGAACTGGTCGTAGCGCACGAGCCCGACACCGGCCGAGACCAGCTCGTCGACAATTGCATCGATGTCCTCGACGTACCAGGTCGCCAGGGTCGCCTGGCTCGTGCCTGCGGTCTCCGACTGGTACACATTCAGGGCCGGCCCGCCACCCGAACCGTAGACACGGCTGCCGTCCTCGATGTGGGCGCTGGGGCCTGACTCGAGCGGCTGAAGGCCCAGCTTGCCTTCGTAGAACGCGATCGCCTCCTGGATGTCGGACACGGCGATGGATGTCCGGATCTCGTACGTGCTCAAGGGCATGAACGATCCTCACACACAAGCGCGTGAACCTGCTCACACCCAGAGCGCTCTTCCCGCGTGGAGCAGCCGCACCCAACCGGGTCCCGACTGGACTTGCCCCACGCCACGTGTTGTCGTGATGGGGCCGCTGGCTGTGTCCTCCGCATGAGAGGCGCCTCCCCATCGTGAGGTGTTGCACGCCGCGGCCTCGACGCCCGGCCAGACGGTGTCGCGTCCGAGCGCCCTTCGGCGCACGAAACTTCGTGAGGTCCTTTCACGTGCGAGCCACCACCAGAACTCTTCTTCCCACCCGTCTCCGCGGGATCGCCGCCGGCACTGCTGCGGCTGCCTTGGCGGTGACCCTCGTGCCCGGCGCCGTCGCGGCCCAGGAACCGGCCGACGACCAGGTCTCCGTCCTCCTGAAGGTGGCCACGCAGCCCGCCGTGGAGGTGGCCGTCGCGCCCCGCGCCTGGCCCACCCCCTTGGTGGAGGACCAGGGCGTCGACGTGGACGGCAACGACCTGGTCGAGGTCGTGCGCGACGGGCGCGAGGTCACCGGGCGCGACAAGCGCATCCGCAACGGCGACACCGTGCGCCTGGTCGAGGTGGAGAAGGTCCGCAAGACCAAGACCGCGCCGGTCCGCGCCGGGGTCGTGGAGGTCCCCACCACCAAGCTTGACCCTGGCGAGCGCGAGGTGGTCCGGAAGGGCGAGGCCGGCATCCGACGGGTCGTCGCCGTGCGGACCCTCCACAACGGCGAGCCGGTGAAGTACCGCGTCGTCGCCCGCAAGATGGTCGACAAGCCGCGACCGCGTCGGGTGCTCGTCGGCCGCGAGCCCTATTCCGTCCCGGGCGCGGACGGCCTCAACTGGGGCGCCCTCGCGGGCTGCGAGTCCGGCGGCAATCCCCGTGCGGTGAACCCGGCTGGCTACTACGGCCTCTACCAGTTCGACGTGACGACCTGGCGCAGCGTCGGCGGGTCCGGTATGCCGCACCAGGCGTCGGCCGACGAGCAGACCTACCGCGCCAAGCTGCTCTACGCGTCCCGCGGCCGCTCCCCGTGGCCCAACTGCGGCCGCCTGCTCTGACCCGCGCGGGCTCGTAGACTCGGCCCATGCCCGGCCTGCAGCACGTCGTCACGATCGCCGCCCCGCCAGAGCGGGTCTGGGCGGTGGTCGTCGACGTCGAGCGGTGGCCAGAGCGGATCCCGACGGTCGAGGCGGTGGAGCGTCTCGACGCCGGACCGCTCGTCGTCGGGTCCCGGACCCGGTTGCAGCAGCCACGACTGCCCACGGCGGTGTGGACTGTCACCGAGCTGACCGACGGGTCGTCGTACACCTGGGAATCGAGCTCGCCCGGCGTCACCGTCACCGCCGCGCACGTCGTCGAGCCGCACCCCGACGGGAGCCTGCTCACGCTCGCCGTGACCGTCTCCGGCCCGCTGTCCGGGATCGGCTGGCTGATGACGCGATCGCTGACCAAGCGGTACGTCGAGACCGAGGCCGCTTCGATCAAGAGGGCCGTCGAGACCACGGCCACCTAGCCACCGGAGCCGCCGTTCTGCGACGGCCCCGGCGCTGGGGTCTGGCTGTCGGTCAGACGTGGGAAGCGCTGCGGCGCTGCGACATCTGCCAGATCAGCAGGGCAATGACGGCACCGATGATCGAGCCGATGATGCCGGCGGGCTGGAAGAGGCCGTCGTCCGCGTCCTTGTGGAACAGCAGGTAGCCGAGCAGCCCGCCGACGAGCGAGCCGATGATGCCGAGCACGACGGTCGCCGCGACGGACATGTCCTGGCGGCCGGGGACGAGCAGGCGGGCCACGAACCCGGCGATGGCGCCGACGATGAGGATGGTCAGGATGAGTCCGAGCATGAGAAAGTGCCTTTCCTTCACGAGGCCGCTGGTCGCGGCCCCTGGGGTGTACGCAACCATCCTCAAGAGGGGTGCGATACACCCCTAAGGGCGCTAGTCTCCCCCTGTGAACATTCGCCGTCCCATCCAGGTCGCCCTCGTGGACGACTACGACGTCGTCGTCGTGGGCATCGCCAAGATGCTCGAGCCGTACCGTGACCGAGTCGTCGTGGCCGAGCTGGACACGAACATGCCTCTCAAGGAAGACGTCGACATCGCGCTGTACGACTCGTTCGCCCAGCCCGAGTCCGATCGCGACGAGGTCAAGTCGCTGATCGACAACCCGCGGGCCCGGCGGGTGGTCGTCTACACCTGGAACCTCCATCCCGAGCTCGTCGCGATGGCTCAGGACCTCGGAGTCCACGGCTACCTGTCCAAGGCCCTGACCGCCCGTGAGCTGGTGGCCGCCCTCGAGGCCGTCCACGCCGGCGAGATCGTGGTCAGTGGCCCGGCGACGAAGACGCGCAGCGCCCCCGGTGACTGGCCGGGTCGCGGCGAGGGACTGACCGATCGCGAGTCGGAGATCCTCGCCCTCATCACGCAGGGCAGGAACAACGCCGACGTGGCGGCGCTGACCTACCTGAGTCCCAACACGGTGAAGTCCTACATCCGCGGGCTCTACCGCAAGATCGGCGTCGAGAGCCGGACCCAGGCCGTTCTCTGGGGAGTGCGCAACGGCTTCCTGCCCGACCACCACCGCATGGACAGCTGGCGAAGCGCTCCTGACGCGTAGTGATGCGGCCGACGCGCCTGTCAGCCCCGGAGTCGCACCGACAGGCACGTGACGCAGCCTTCGAGCTTCTCGAACTCCGTCATGTCCACGGCGACGACCCTCAGGCCACGCTCTTCGTAGATCCGTCGCGTCCGCAGTGCGCTGGTCGACATCAGGACCGTGTGCTCGTCGAGCAGCACGACGTGCGAGCCGGGCTCCTCGGGTACGGCGAGGAAGCGCGACCAGACGGTCGGGTCGTCGACCAGCTCCTCGAACCCCACGACGGTTCCGTCGGGCAACGCGGTGACCGCTGACTTCAGGTGCAGCACCTTCGTCAGGGGAACGCCGACCACCTGCGCACCCAGCGGCTCGAGGTGGCCGGCCAGCTGATCGACCCCGGCCTGGTTGGTGCGCCCGCCCAGTCCGACCCACACCGTGCCGTCGTGCTTGAGCACGTCACCGCCGTCCAGCGTCCCGGGCGCCTCGATGTGGGCGATCCGGTAGCCCAGCTCGCGCAACGCCTGCTCGGTCCCTGCGGTCTCGGGCTTCCGCTCGTCGGCGCCCGGGCGTGCGATCACCGCGAGGTCGGCGTACATGACGACCGTGTCCTCGACGAAGACCGAGTCCGGGCAATCAGGGGACGGCGGAACCTCGACGGTCTCCCAACCCTCGGCGTGCAGGGCGGCCACGTAGCCGTCCCACTGCCGGAGCGCCAGGTCGACGTCGACCGGGATGCGCTCGATGTGCGTGAGCAGGCCTTCGGCCAGGCGTGGGCTCGGACGGCGGACGAGTGCGCGACGGTTCACCCGGAGATCCTCTCGCAGCGGCGCGTGGAGGTCACGACCCCGCACCAGCGCACAGGCTTCAGACCCCGTAGTAGGGCGCCTGCAACGGCCAGTCCTCGGCGATCCAGCGCGGCACCAGCTCGTCGAGGGCAGCCTCGACCGGGGAGCCGACGTACTCGTTGCGGACCCACCACGAGATCACCGCGTCGGCGTCGGGCCGGTCCGACGGGTCGATGTAGACACAACCGATCAGCTCCGTCTCGTCGGCGTCGAAGAGGGCGTAGTTGAAGGACTCGTGGGCCAGCGACTCGTCCCAGTGCCGTTGCAGGTCTGCCCGGTCCTCCTCGGCGGTCATCTCCGCAACCGGCCAGCCCCAGGTCTCGCCGTAGATCGACCAGAGACGCTGGAGCGAGCCCATCACCGCTGGCATGTCCAGCTCGGTGTCGTCGGCGTGGATCGGTCGCAGGTGGTGGCCCGTCGACAGCTCGACACGCGTCGGGTGCTGCCAGTCGGCAGGCAGCCAGGGAGAGCTCTGGTCGCTGTCGCTCATGGGTGGACTCTGGCACAGAGAAGTCGCGTGCTGCCTCCCCAGAAGGTCGGGCGACACGCGTCGAAACCCTGAACCCACCATCAATGCCCTATCGTGGGTGTTGTTGAAGGGACGGTCTCGCAAACCGTCCTGGCCGCACACGATGTCGCGGCTTGTATCTCGTACTCCTGGTTTTCGGTTCGCTGGACATCAGCAACAGGTGGATGTCTTCAGCAGCTCGGGGCACATTGCCTCCGGCACGAAACAAAGGAAAAGATCATGGCTCAGGGAACTGTCAAGTGGTTCAACGCCGAAAAGGGCTTCGGCTTCATCGCGCAGGATGGCGGCGGCGAGGACGTCTTCGTCCACTACTCCGCAATCCAGACCGCCGGCTACAAGTCGCTGGATGAGAACCAGAAGGTCGAGTTCGACCTCGCCGCTGGCCCCAAGGGTCCGCAGGCCGAGAACGTTCGCGTCTCCTGACTTCACCTCGACGAGCCCCGACCGCGTCTGCGGTCGGGGCTCGTTGTGCGTCTGTCACCATTTCCCCGTGACCACGGCGCCGACGGGCACGACCGAGACTGTCGGTCAGCGGATCGATCGGGCGTTCGCCCGCGCCGTACAAGCCATCTGGCACCTCCTCCCGCGGCCCCTGCGGCAGCGAGTCCCGATGAGCTTCGTGGGCTTCGCGCTGATCAACGGCTTCACGTTCTCCGTCGACCTCGGGCTGCTGGCGCTGCTCTACCGCGGCGCCGGACTCCCCCATCCCCTCGCGATCACGATCGGGTACGTCGTCGCCTTCGGGTTGGCCTTCGTGCTGAATCGCCGCTTCAACTTCCACGCCCACGGACCGGTCGCCGGCCAGGTGGCCCGCTGGGTGCTGGTCGTCCTCGTCAACTACGTCGCACTGGTGCTGGGCGTGGGCAGCGGACTGCACGCGATCGGGGTGCCGTTCCTGCTCGCGCGGGTCGCCGCGGCCTGCGCGGAGGCCCTGTGGATGTACTCGATGATGCGCTGGTGGGTCTTCGCGGCTACCCGATCGGCAGCACCGGGCGGGCGTTGACCGAGAACTCCTCGTCCGGCAGCCCGGCCGGGGGTGCGGGGACGGGCTTGCAACGGACGTCGGAGCGGTCCCCGGACCGCCGGTCCGGCAGCTTTCCGTTGGCGAGATAGGCCGCGATCCGGTTGTCGACGCAGCCGATCCCGCTCAGGCTCCCCGCGTGGGTGGTGCCCTTGACGCCCTCGATCAGCACGGCCTCGGTGAAGCGACGTCGCACCTCGAGGGCCCCCGAGATGGGCGTGGCGCCGTCGAAGGTCTCGTTGATCAGCAGGGCGGACCGGTCGGACGTCACGATGTCGACCGCGGCGGGCGCCGGCGCCGCGGGCCAGGTGCGGCAGGGGGCGTTGAACCAGGCGTTGGCCCACGTCACGAACGGGTCCTTGCTGGCCTGCTGCTCGTTGTCGTCGAGGATGGCGGCGAGGTCGGTCGGCCAGGGTGCGTCGGTGCAGAGCGTGGCGAGGTAGGTCGCGTAGCCGTTGTCGCCGCCGTCGGTGACCGGGTTGTCCGAAACGAAGGACTTCCGGGCCAGCGTGGCGGTGCCGTCGTTGGCGATCTCCGAGATCGCGGCCGCGACGTCCGGCCACAGGAAGTTGACGTAGCCCGCGCCCAGCGCGACGTCGGAGAGCTCGGCGGCCCCGACTCCGTCGATCGGCTTGCGGGCCAGCTGCCTCAGCACGCGGTAGTAGGTCTTCTCGACCTTGGCCGCGGTCCGGCCGAGGTGGAGGTCGGCGTTGCCGCGCGCGGCCCAGCGGTAGAAGCCCTTGATCGACTTCTCGAAGGCGGAGTTCTGCTCGGCGTTGGCGGCGTACCAGATGCCGCGCGGGTCGACGACGCCGTCGAGCACGAGCTTGTCGACGCTCTCCGGGTGCAGCGTGGCGTAGACCTGCGCGATGTAGGTGCCGTAGGAGAACCCGTAGAAGCTGACCTGGTCAGCGCCGAGCGCTTCGCGCAGCACCTCGAAGTCGGCGACGGTGTCGGTCGTCTTCAGGTGCGGCAGGAGAGCGGCGGCGGCCGACGATCCGCAGTCGGCGGCGTACGCCTCGGTCCGGGCGATCCAGGTGTCGCGGATCTCGTCGGTCGTCGGGTCGTACGGCGGTCGCGTGCCGATCTTGTTGATGCGCTTGTCGCAGGTGAGGGCCGGCTTGCTCTCGCCGACACCGCGCGGGTCCATGCCGATCCAGTCATAGGTGCTGGCGACCTTGCCGGGCACGAACTGGCCGTAGCCCGCGAGGTAGGTGCCGGCGCCGCCGGGACCACCGGGGTTGGTGAAGATCACGCCGCGGTACTTCGACCCGCGGTGCTTCACACGGGAGACCGCGAGCTTGATCGTGGGTCCGGTCGGGTTCGCGTGGTCCAGCGGGACGGTGAGCATGCCGCACTTCCCCTTGGCCTCGCGCAGGAACTGGTCCTTGCACCGGCCCCAGTCGATCGGCGCGGCCGCGAAGGCGGACGCGGCGGAGCTGCTCGGGCCGGCGGTCCGACCGACCGTCGTCGGCGCGGCCGTGGCGGGTGCGCCGAGCAGTGCGGCGCCCAGGACGAGCGTTGCTCCGGCGACCAGGATGCGTGGTGACATGACTCCCCCGTGGGCTCGAGGCGCGGTGCCGCGCCGGTCGCATCGTCGCAGTCCGACGCGTCGCCGTACACCCTCCTTGGGAGGAGAGCACGAACCAACGCGATTCACCCGCCCCATCGGGCACAGGTCGTGGATAGTGTCTGCGCAGGGGCCGCACGTTCGGTGGGGCTGACGAGGGGATTGAGCACTATGAGCACGCCGTCGGATTCCGCCGCACCCGCGCCGCTCGCGCCGCCGGAGGCAACGCTGACCTTGACCGCCCCGGACGCACCAGCGGTGGTCGCAGAGACCCAGGCGCCGCGGATGGCGCCGCAGGTCCCGGCCGAGGTCCTCCCCGAGCTGGACGCGAAGGTCGAGGGCTTCCTCACCGCCCTGTCCGCAACGGCGGTCGGCAGCCCGGAGTTCTCCGCGCAGGCCGAGAACGTCCGCACCATGGGCGACGCCGACATCCGTCAGGCCGCCGAGACGTCCAACCGGATGCTCGACAAGCCCGTGCGAGCACTCCAGGAGGGCGGGCTCGCGCAGGGATCGGCCGTCGGCAAGACGCTGCTCGAGCTGCGGCGTACGGTCGAGGACCTCGACCCGAGCGCGGCGAAGGGCGTCTCGCGCTGGCTGGACTGGCTGCCCTTCGGCGACAAGGTCGAGGACTACTTCCGCAAGTACCAGTCCGCCCAGTCGCAGCTCAACGCGATCCTGCACAGCCTGCGCAACGGCCAGGACGAGCTCACCAAGGACAACGTCTCCCTCAACCTCGAGAAGACGAACCTCTGGTCCGTCATGGGACGCCTCAACCAGTACGTCTACGTCGCCGAGAAGCTCGACGCCAAGCTGACGGCGCGCATCGCCGAGCTCGAGCTCACCGACCCCGAGGCCGCGAAGACGCTGAACAAGGACGTGCTCTTCTACGTCCGCCAGAAGCACCAGGACCTGCTGACCCAGCTCGCGGTGTCGATCCAGTCCTACCTGGCGATCGACGTGATCATCAAGAACAACATCGAGCTGATCAAGGGCGTCGACCGCGCGACCACCACGACGGTCTCCGCGTTGCGTACGGCGGTGATCGTGGCCCAGGCCCTGGGCAACCAGAAGCTCGTGCTCGACCAGATCACGGCGCTCAACACCACGACCTCCGGCATGATCCGGCGCACCTCGGAGATGCTCAAGGACAACTCCGCGGCGATCCAGGAGCAGGCGGCGTCGTCCACGATCGACATGGACGACCTGCAGGCCGCGTTCGCCAACATCTACGCGACGATGGACTCCATCGACGAGTTCAAGGTGAAGGCGCTCGACTCGATGGCCCAGACCATCGGCGTGCTCGAGACCGAGGTCGAGAAGTCGAAGTCCTACCTCGACCGGGTGCGCGACCACGACGCCCGCAACGCGGCAGGCACCCTCGACCTGACCGAGCTGCCGCGTCGGGCGTGAGCTGGTCCCGGTGGGTCTGAGGTCATGGTTCGACAAGGTGCGGGGGCCGTCGGCCGAGGACGTCGTCTCGGCGTCCCCGCCTGCGCCCACGGAGGAGGACATCGTCGCTGCCCTGGAGCGGGTCGAGCAGATGCTGGCTGACGGCAACGCGCCGCCCGTCGTGGTCTCGCGCGTGCACCGCATCGGCGCGCTCATCACCGACACGCTCCCTCGGCTCCGCAACCTCGGACAGGGCAGCTTCGACTCCTACTCCGTCGTCGCCACCGCCACCGACTACCTCCCCGAGGCGCTCGGCGGCTACCTCCGACTCCCCCGCGAATGGGCCGACACCCGCCCGATCGACGGCTACAAGACCGCGTTGATGCTGCTGATCGACCAGCTCGAGCTGCTCGCCGCCACCATGGACAAGATCCTCGACGCCGCCACCCGCTCCGACGCCCAGGCGCTGATCGCGCACGGGCAGTTCCTCCAGGCCAAGTTCGGCAACCCGACCGACGGCCCCGACCTCAACCTGGGAACTCCATGACCTTGAAGGAAGCCCTCGACGCGCTCGACGGCCCTCGCCACCACCGCCGGCATCGACCCCGACGTCGCCCGCGCCGAGGGCGAGTCACTGGCCGCCACGGTCGCCGAGCCCGCTCGCGGGGCGTACGTCGACTGGTGCGCCGAGACCGGACACAGCACCGCCGAGGAGTTCACGACAGCCGCCTCGCGTGGCCGCCGCTACCGCGTCGCCCAGACGCCCGCGATGGCGTCGCTCGCCGCCGCGGGGTCGGCCCACGCTGCGGCGTACGCACAGGCGCTGTCGGACGTGGCCCTCGCCGGCAGCTTCCTCGGCGAGGAGAACGCCCGCAGCATCGGCAACGCCGCCACCGCCGCGGCCGCCCAGCTCGGCGCCCCCGGCCAGGTCGCGCCGGTCGCGCCGCCTTCGGCGCGCGAGGACGTGCCCGGCGTCGCCGACCACTTCCTGCAGCAGGTGATGGAGCAGAGCCGGATCGTCCGGGAGAAGCTCGCCGCGCTGGAGGGCACGCAGCTCGTCCACGATCCGTCGGTGCTGGGCGAGACGGCGGAGCCGGATCGCGTCCAGACCGCGCCGCCCGTCGAGCCGGAGAAGGCGGCAGAGCCGGCAGCGCCGACGGAACCCGAGCCGCCGGCGAAGACGGTCGAGGAGCTCCTTGCCGAGCTCGACGACCTCGTCGGCCTGACCGACGTGAAGGCCGAGATCCACCGACAGGCAGCGGTGCTGCGCGTCGAGGGCCTGCGCGCCGATGCCGGCCTCGAGGGCCTGACCATCACCCGCCACCTGATCTTCAACGGCAACCCTGGCACCGGCAAGACCACGGTTGCCCGCCTGGTCGCCGGGATCTACCGCGCACTCGGGCTGCTCTCCAAGGGCCAGCTGATCGAGGTCGACCGCAGCGAGCTGGTGGCCGGCTACCTCGGCCAGACCGCGATGAAGACCGCCGAGGTCGTGAAGTCCGCCATCGGTGGCGTGCTCTTCATCGACGAGGCCTACTCGCTGGCGGGCGACCAGTACGGCCAGGAGGCGATCGACACGCTGGTCAAGGAGATGGAGGACCACCGCGGCGATCTTGTCGTGATCGTGGCCGGCTACCCCTTGCCGATGGCCGTCTTCATCGGGCAGAACCCCGGCCTCGAGAGCCGCTTCCGCACCGAGATCAACTTCCCCGACTACACCGACGACGAGCTCGTCTCGATCTTCGAGGTGATGGCGTCCGGCGCGCAGTACGACTCGGGCGACGGCGTGCACGACCGGTTGCGCGAGCTCCTGGCCCAGGTCCAGCGCGGACCTTCGTTCGGCAACGCGCGCTACGTCCGCAACGTGCTGGAGGCCGCGATCGGGCGCCACGCCTGGCGCCTCCGCGAGGTCGACTCCCCCACCCTCGAGCAGCTGCGCCTCCTGCTCGCCGAGGACATCGCGCCGCCCGCCGAGGTGGTCGAGCCGTTCGCCGTACCCCCGAAGGCGACTCGGGCGCGGAACCACAAGCCGACACGGCCATCGAGCACGACACCGCCGAGGAGCAGTCATGACCCAAGCGCCCCAGCAGGCGCAGGCCCCAGCGCCGGCGCCGATCCCGACGCCGGCCACGCCGGTGACAGCACCTGCCCAGGCCGTCGACCCGAAGACCGTCGACGTCCCCAACCTCCTCAACCGCTGGCAGGTCATCGCGGTGGCGGCGTGCGTGCTCTTCGCCGTCCTCACCGCCGCGCTGCAGCTGCTCGGCTGGCAGGCCAACCGCGCCGCCGCCGACAACACCGAGCAGCTCGTGCGGGTGCAGAACATCCAGTCCACCCTGTTCCGCGCCGACGCGCTGGCGACCACCAGCTTCCTCGTCGGCGGCCTCGAGCGGCCCGAGCAGCGGCAGGCCTACGACGACGCGATCGACCAGGTGACCCGACAGATCGCCGACGCCGCCCAGGCGCAGCCGGCCGACAGCGAGGTGCTGGCCGCACTCAACTCCGTGGTCAACACCATCACCACGACCAGCACCCAGGCCCGTGACAACAACCGCCAGGGCTTCCCCGTCGGCGCCGAATACCTCCGCGGGGCGAGCAACCAGCTCCGCGACGAGGCGCAGCCGCTGATCCAGGCGCTGACCGACGCCAACTCCACACGTGCCGAGGACGAGCTCGGCGGCCAGACCCCGCTCCTGATCCTCCTGCCCGGCGCCGCCGCACTGGCCCTGCTCTGGTGGGTCAACACGCAGCTCGCGAAGGTCTTCCGGCGTCGGTTCAACGTCGGCATCGCGGCGGCCTTCGTCGTCGTCGGGGCGCTCACCCTGATCGCTGCGGGCGTCAGCTCCAGCCAGAACGGCGCCAACAACGAGCTCCGCGACGGCAGCTACCGCGTTGCGGTCGACGAGGCCACGGCGCGGACGGCTGCCAACGACGCCAAGTCCAACGAGAGCCGTCGGCTCGGCGCCCAGGGCTCTGGTGCGATCTACGAGGAGGGCTGGGTGGCCGCCGCCGCGACCGTGACCGAGAACGCCTCGCTCGACACCCTGGACCGCTGGCAGGCCTACTCCGACCTCCACTTCGACGTCGTCGAGCTCGAGGAGAGCGGCAACTACGAAGAAGCCGTCGCGCTCGCCACCACGGTCACCGCCGACGGCCCCACCGCAGCCCTCGACGCCTTCGACGAGGCGTCCCAGGACCTGGTGTCGCAGGCGGCCACGAGCACGACCGACCAGCTCAGGTCCGGCAACAGCATCTTCCTGGTGCTCGCCGTCCTGTCCCTGCTTCTCGGGCTCGGCGCCGCCGGCCTCGCCACCTGGGGCATCGCCCAGCGCCGTAGGGAGTACGCATGAACACCATCCGCCGATCCGCGGGCATCCTCCTCGCGTCGGTCGCCGTCCTCGCGGCCGCATCGTGCGGGTACGACGCAACTCCGCTGCCCGAGGCCGAGCCGGCCGTGGTCGAGGAGGTCGTGCCCGGCACGCCGCCGACGTGCGACGCCAGCACCGCGACCGTTTCCTACGCACCCGACGCGTCCTCGGCCGAGGGCTCGTCGTTGCAGCGGATCCGCGACCGGGGCTACCTCGTCGCCGGTGTCGCCGCCGACAACTACCTCCTCGGCTTCCGCAACCCGTTCTCCGGGCAGATCGAGGGCTTCGACATCGACATGGTCAACGCCATCGCGGCCGGCATCTTCGGCACCGCCCAGGGCCACGTGCAGCTGCGCGTGATCACGGCCGCCGATCGCATCCCGCTCCTCGTGGCCGACGAGATCGACATCGTGGCGCGCAACATGACGATCAACTGCACACGCTGGCAGCAGATCGCGTTCTCGGCCGAGTACTTCCGCTCCGGCCAGAAGCTCCTCGTGCGCAAGGGCTCCGGGATCAAGTCGATCGAGGACATGGCCGGCAAGCGTGCCTGCGCGCCCGTCGGCACCACGAGCATCGAGAACATCCAGCGGGAGGCGCCCGACGCCATCCCGGTGACCGCCATCAACGACACCGGCTGCCTGGTGAAGTTCCAGAACGGCGAGACCGACGCCATCACCACCGACGACACCGTGCTGGCCGGGCTCGCCGCCCAGGACCCGTATGCCGTGGTGCTGACCAAGGAGCGGCTGACCGAGGAGCCCTACGGCATCGGGGTCAACGCCGACCGCGTCGACCTGGTCCGCTTCATCAACACCGTGTTCGAGCGCATGCGCGCCGACGGGTCGTGGAAGGCGTCGTACGACCGCTGGCTCAAGCCCTCGCTCCAGGTCGAGGCCAACCAGCCGACCCCCCTCTACGGACGTCGCCCATGACGGCTGCTCCCACCGCACCGGGGCGACTCGGACAGCCCCTGACCCCCGCCGAGGCCCAGACGTTCCTGATGGACCTCGACGACTGGGTCCGCGCGCGCCGGCTCGAGCTCGACCAGTTGGACGCAGCCGCCCTCGCGGCCGGGCGCGGTGACGAGATCGCCTCCGACATGATGCTGTCGCTGGCCGTCTGGCAGGCCGTGCAGCAGCGCTACCAGCTGCTCAACGCCACCTTCGACGGCGGCCGCGTCGGCCCGATCGAGGCCGAGCGGCTCTCGACCCTGGTCTGGGGCCGGCTCGACGGCGACCTCGGCGCCGGCCTCGCCGTCTCCCTGCCCGAGGCCTGCCGGCTCTCCGACGCCCTCGTCGGGCAGATCCAGACCCGGCTGGCGCTGCTCCCGGGCGCCGACGCCAACGCGGCCCGGATCAAGCAGCTGCGGGCCAACCTCGAGCGTGTGCGCGACCAGGTCACCCTCGAACCCAGCTCCACCCGCGACGCTGCTCGCGCCACCCTTGCCGGCTTGTCGCGACGCCTCGAGGACATCACCGAGCGTGCGCAACGCGGCGCCGACGTCGGCGGGCTGCTGCCGCCGCTCGAGGCCGACGCCTCCGTCTTCGAGCGCGACCTGATCGTCGGCAACTCCCAGCGCCGGGCCGCGCGCGACGACCTGCAGGCCACCCGCCAGCTGCGCACCGAGCTGATCGCCCGCGCAGCAGCCCTCAACTCCCTCGTCGTGACGTGCGTCCGCACCGTCGATCCCTCGCCTCGCTACGCCGTGCCCGATGTCGAGGCACTCGGCCCGGTTCCCAACACCCCGACCGCCATCGACGAGCACCGTCGGCGGCTCGGTCGTGTCGGGCAGGCGCTCGGCGTCGCCGAGAGTGCGTACGCCGTAGCGCTGGCCGAGCACGGCCAGCTCCTCGACCTCCTCGACGGCCTGCGTGCCAAGGCGACCGCCCACGGGCTGGCCGAGCTGGCCGACCTCAAGGCCAGCGAGCAGCAGGCCCGCGACGTGCTGGCCCGGCGACCCGCGCCGATGGCCGTGGCACGGTCGCTCGTGGCGACGTACCAGTCATGGCTCACCCAACTGTTGAACCAGGAGTCAGCATGAAGTGCCAGCAACCCGGGTGCACCGGTTCGATCCAGGACGGCTACTGCGACGTCTGCGGGATGGCTCCGGCCTCCGCTGAGGCGACCCCCGCCCCGACGGCAGCACCCACGGGTGCTCCGGCGGCCGACGGCGCCTCCTGCACCCAGCCCGGCTGCTCCGGCACCATCGAGGACGGCTACTGCAACGTCTGCGGCACCCCCGCGACCGCGAGCGCCGCCCCCGCCCAGGCCGACCCCCTCGCCACCAGCACCGCCTCCGCGAAGACGTCGGCCAGCCGCATCCAGTCGGCGGCCCTCGGCTCCCGCCGGGCCGGCACCAGCGCCACCCGGCGTGCCGGACACGGGTCGCAGCGCATGCGCGCCGCCCGCCTCGGCGCCGGCCTGACCGTCGTACCCGCCGCGCCCTCGGTCGACGCCCTCAAGGCCGTCATCGACAACCCGTCGGTGCCCGAGGACAAGCGCACCTGCTCCAAGTGCGACTCCCCCATCGGCCGCTCGACCGACGGCAAGCCCGGCCGGTCCGAGGGCTTCTGCCCGAAGTGCGGCCAGGAGTTCTCGTTCACGCCCAAGCTCACGGGCGGAGACGTCGTCGGCGGGCAGTACGAGGTCGTCGGCGCCATCGCGCACGGTGGTCTCGGCTGGATCTACCTCGCCAAGGACCGCAACGTCTCCAACCGCTGGGTCGTGCTCAAGGGCCTGCTCAACTCCGGTGACCCCGACGCTCTCGCGGCGGCGATCGCCGAGCAGCAGTTCCTGGCCCAGGTCGAGCACCCGCTGATCGTGGAGATCTACAACTTCGTCACCCACGAGGGCGCCGGCTACATCGTCATGGAGTGGGTCGGCGGCCGCTCGCTCAAGCAGATCCTCAAGCAGCGGATGAAGGACAACAAGGGCGTCTACGACGCGCTGCCGGTCGACCAGGCCCTCGCCTACATCCTCGAGATCCTGCCCGCGTTCAGCTACCTCCACGACCTCGGCCTCGTCTACTGCGACTTCAAGCCCGACAACCTGATCCAGGTCGGCGACGCGGTCAAGCTGATCGACATGGGCGGGGTCCGGCGGATCACCGACGAGGAGTCCGCGATCTTCGGCACCGTCGGCTACCAGGCGCCCGAGGTGCCGCAGGTCGGCACCAGCGTCGCCTCCGACATCTACACGATCGGCCGCACGCTCGTCGTGCTGTGCATGGAGTTCCGCGGCTACCAGGGCACCTACCTCCACACGTTGCCGCCGCCGGACACGACGCCGCTCTTCCAGCAGCACGACTCGCTCTACCAGCTGATCGCGAAGTGCTGCGCCGCCGACCCCGCCGACCGGTTCGCGTCGGCGGAGGAGCTGCGGACCCAGCTGCTCGGCGTGCTCCGCGAGGTCGTCGCCGCCAGGACCGCGGGCACCGCGCTCACCTCGGCTGCCTCGCCGCTGTTCGAGGCGCCGACCACTTCGGCCTCCGCGCTGGACTGGTCCCAGCTGCCCGGCCTGCGCCCGGACCCGTCCGACCCCCAGTACTCATGGCTGACCAGCGTCGGCGACGCCGAGCCGGCCGAGCTGCTCAAGGCCCTCGAACAGGCACCGGAGGAGTCGGCAGAGGTGCTGCTGCGCCGCGCCAGGGCCGCCATCGACCTCGGCGACACCGCTCTGGCTCGCACGTCCACCGCCCAGCTCCTCACCCAGGACCCCTGGGAGTGGCGTGCGCTGTGGCTCGACGGCCTGGCCGCGATGAAGGACCAGGACTGGGAGGCGGCCAAGGCCGCGTTCAGCGCCGTCTACCAGCAGGTGCCGGGCGAGCTCGGGCCCAAGCTGGCGCTCGCGATCGCCTGCGAGAACGGCGAGCTGCCGGAGGTCGCCGAGGGCCTCTACGCGACCTGCGCGGCCACCGACGCCGCCTACGCCGCGCCAGCCGCATTCGGTATGGCGAGGGTGCGCGCCGCCTCCGGAGACACCGCGGGCGCCGTACGCGCCCTGGACCTGGTGCCGTCCACGAGTCGCGGCTATCCGGAGAGCCGTCAGCTGCGCGCCGACGTGCTCCTGGCCGGCGCACCCGACGACCTCGCGGTGCTCGACCAGGCCCTCACCAGCATCGCGTCCGTCCGGATGGACCCGGGCGAGCGCGCAGCGCTACACGGTGCGGATCCTCGGCCACGCCCTCGATGCGGTGACCAAGGGCGGATCCACCCCGGCGGCGGCCCGACCGACCGTCGGCGGTGTCGCCGCGCAGGAGGAGCCGCTGCGCGACGCCCTGGAGAACGCCTACCGCGCCCTCGCGCGTGAGGCCGACACCCTCGACTCCCGCGTTGCCCTGGTCAACCAGGCCAACGCCGTACGCAACAAGACACTGGTGTGAGCGTGACTGACAACCGGACCTGTCCCTCCTGCGGCACCGTCGCGATGGGCGACTCCAACTTCTGCGAGGAGTGCGGCACACCGCTGACGGCCGCGGCCGCGGCGGCCAAGACGCCGCCCGTGAAGCTGACCGAGCCGGCCGCCGACGAGCCGAGCCCCATCGACGACCTGGGCAGCGGACCCATCTCCCGCGCGACCACCCAGACCTCGCCGGCCGAGGCGACCATGACCGCGATCCCGCCCTGCGCGAGCTGCGGCGGCAGCGTGGGACCCGACGGCTACTGCGAGCAGTGCGGTGTGAAGGCCCTGAGCCCCCGCGACCACTTCCGCGAGCAGGCCGCGCCCTGGGTGGCCGGAGTGTGCGACAAGGGCATCCGGCACCACCGCAACGAGGACGCCATGGCGATGCTCGCCAGTCCCGACAACACGGCGGCCGATCGCCGCGCGGTGCTGCTCGTGCTCGACGGAGTCTCCAACACCGACGACTCGCAGATCGGTTCACTGGCCGGCGCCAAGGCAGCTCTCGCCGTTCTGCGGCAACCGTTTCCCGCGGGACTCGGCACGCCCGAGTCCCGACTGGGCGCGATCAGCCACGTCCTGACCGCAGCCGTGGAGGCCGCCCAGGCAGAGGTCGTGGCGGCCGCGACCCCCGAGTCGCCCAACCCCGCGTCGGCGACGTTCACCGTGGCCGTCCTCGAGGGCGACACCGTGACCCATGCCAACGTGGGTGACTCACGGACCTATTGGCTGCCCGACGGTTCTCCCGGCATTCAGCTCAGCGTCGACGACTCGGCCGCCCAGGCGCTGATCGCCGAGGGGATGCCTCGTGCCGAGGCGGAGTCATCGCCACAGGCGCACGCCATCACCAAGTGGCTCGGTCGTGACAGCGAGGACCACGTCCCGACGGTGGGTCAGCTGACGATCACCGAGCCGGGGTGGCTGCTCGCCTGCTCGGACGGGCTGTGGAACTACGCCTCCGAGCCGGGTCAGCTCATCGACCAGATGCGGGCCGCCGGCACGGACGATCCCGCAGCCCTCGCCCTGGTCCTCACCAACTTCGCCAACGGCTGCGGCGGACAGGACAACATCACCACCGTGTTTGCCCGGATCCCCGGACCCGTGACCATGCAGAATGTGCCCGAGACAACGACCACGAAGGAGCAGCCACATGGCTGAGTTCGCTGCCACCGTCTACCAGAACGAGTTCCTGCCCGACGGTGGGACCGACGTCAACGCCATCGTCACCGTGACCTGCGCCGGTTCGGGCACGGCCGGCCAGACCGGGTCGGGCGCGGCCGGCGAGGTCATCATCGTCGACACGTCCGGCTCGATGGGCCACGAGACGATGGAGGGCGCGAAGGCCGCAGCCCAGGCTGCCCTGGCCGAGATCATCGACGGCACCATGTTCGCGGTCATCGCTGGCACCGAGCGCGCGACCCTCGTCTTCCCGCCGGTGCAGGCCGGCCCGGCCCTGGTCGTGATGGATGCGTCGAGTCGCGAGCAGGCCTCGGCCGCGATCTCGGGCTTCCGCGCCTCGGGCGGCACGGCGATCGGCTCGTGGCTCGACCTGGCCGGCACCGTCTTTGCCTCGGTGCCCGAGGTCACCCAGCGGCACGCAATCCTCCTCACGGACGGCGAGAACGGCGAGCAGCCGGCCGTGCTCGACGCGGCCATCAAGCGCGCCACCGGCTACTTCCAGTGCGACTGCCGCGGTGCCGGCACCGACTGGAAGGTCGAGGAGATGCGCCGCATCGCGCAGGCCCTGCTCGGCACCGTCGACATCCTTCCCTCACCTGCGGACATGCCGGAGGACTTCCGCGCCATGATGCAGACCGCGATGGGTCGAGGCGTCGCCGACGCCCAGCTGCGGGTCTGGGCGCCGCAGGGCGCCCAGGTGCTGTTCGTCCGCCAGGTCGCTCCCACCGTCGAGGACCTCACCGACCGGCGGGTCGAGGTCAACGCGCTCACCGGTGGCTACCCCACTGGCGCGTGGGGCGACGAGTCGCGCGACTACCACGTCGCCGTACGTCTCCCGGCCAAGGCCGTGGGCCAGGAGCAGCTCGCGGCACGGGTGCAGGTCGCCATCGGCGAGGACGTCGCCACCCAGGGCCTGGTGAAGGCGACGTGGTCCAACGACTCCGAGCTGACCGCCAAGATCGACAAGCAGGTCGCGCACTACACCGGGCAGACCGAGCTCGCCTCGATGATCCAGGAGGGTCTGGCCGCCAAGGCGGCCGGCGACGACGCGACCGCCACCACGAAGCTGGGCCGTGCCGTGCAGCTCGCCGCCGAGACTGGCAACGAGGAGGCCACGACGCGTCTGAAGAAGGTCGTTGACGTGGACGACGAGAAGGAAGGCACCGTCCGTCTGAAGAAGGCCGTGGACAAGGCCGACGAGATGGCGCTCGACACGGCCTCCACCAAGACCACGCGGATCAAGAAGTAGGAGGCGGAGATGATGAAGTGTCCCGCCGGCCACGACTCGGGCTCAGAAGACTACTGCGACGTCTGCGGGGTCGCCATGCCCGAAGGTGCCGACAGCGTTGCTCCGGCGCCGGCCACCGCACCAGCGGCGCCCGCTGCCACCGAGTGCCCCAACTGCTCGGCCGCGAACACACCTGACGCCCTGTTCTGCGAGGCGTGCGGCTACGACTTCACGACGGGTTCGATGCCTCGCCGTGCAGAACCCGCTGACACGGTCCCCGACCTCGACGGGGGCGCAGGCAACATCTCGCCGCCCCTCGCGGCTGCGTGGGTGGCCGAGATCTGGATCGACCCGGACTGGTATGCCGACCAGGCGAGCACCGACCCCTTGCCCTCCCCCGGTCTGCCTCTTGTCGTGCCGCTGCGCAACACCTCGATCCTGATCGGGCGCGCGTCCAAGAGCCGCAACATCTCCCCCGACATCGACCTGAGCTCCGACACGGGCATCAGCCGCCGGCACGCGCAGCTCACCACCGACGGCAGCCGCTGGTGGGTCGAGGACCTCGGCTCCTCCAACGGCACCTACGTCGGCGGCGCCCTCGACGCGCTGCCCAAGACCCCGGTGGCCGCCGGCCAGAAGCAGGAGGTCCGCACCGGCGATCGGATCTACCTCGGCGCGTGGACCCGGCTCGTCGTCCGCAAGGCGTCACCCGGCGAGGTCTGAGGGATCTCTAGTCGCGGCGACGCTGACCCGCAGTGCCCAGTCGACGAGTGGCCCTCGCCACGAGAACACACACCAGAACCACCGAGACCCCCGCGATCAGTGTCGTCACCCTTCGACCATACGCCCGCGCTCGCGTGGGATGCTCTCGCCATGGTTGCCCCGTTCCGCGTCGGATTCGTGACCGGCGCGACCCCCGACAAGTGGGCGCGCGCCTGGCGCGACCGGCGCCGCGAGACGCTCCAGCTCGTGCCGACCCTCGAGGCGGAGCAGGAGCACGGTGTCCGCGACGGCGACCTCGACATGGCCCTCGTCCGGCTGCCGGTCAACCGCGACGGCCTCCACTGCATCCCGTTGTACGCCGAGGTGCCGGTCGTGATCGCGGGCGCGGAGCACTTCATCGCGGCCGCGGACGAGGTGGCCCTGGCAGACCTGGCCGACGAGCAGCTCGTGCGACCGCACTCGAGCGGCTGGCAGCCGACTGCCTTTCAGCTCGACTGGCCGCCGATGTCGGAGAAGGACGCGATCGAGACCGTGGCCGCCGGCACCGGGGTCGTCATCGTGCCGATGTCGATCGCCCGGCTCCACCAGCGCAAGGACATCGTGCAGCGCCCGGTGACCGACCTGGACCCGACCCAGATCGGGCTGATCTGGCTGCTCGACCGCGACGGCGAGGACACCCAGGCGTTCGTGGGCGTCGTCCGCGGACGGTCGGCGAGGAGCTCGCGCTGAGTTCTCCGCGCGGGTATGACACGTGTGTATCGAGTTTCTGGCCGAGCCGGATGACTCCATGACACGCGTGTACGGGAATCTCGGCTCAACCAGCTGACGCCACGACACAGCCGTACTGACGTTCGGTACGCCCGTGTCATCGCCCCGCCCGGCTGCCGCTCATTCTCCGTACGCCCGTGTCATACGCCGCCGGTCCCGCGAGAAGTTCTCGGTACACCTGTGTCACGGACCGGGCTACGGCTGGCAGTTCTCCCGCAGCCACGCCCCGAGCACAGCCGCGCTCGCCTCGACCATCGCCGGCCAGTGCATTGCGGTCTCGTCGGCCGAGTCGGAGACGTGCTTGACGAGTCGGACGGGCACGCCGAACTCGTGCGCGGCCCACGCGACGGCGTACCCCTCCATGTCGACGAGGTGCGCCCGCTCGGCCAGTCTCGCCCGCACGACCGGATCCGTGACGAACACGTCCCCGGTCGCCAGCACGACGTCGGAGGCGCCCACCGTGAGGCGTTCGCGGGCGTCGTACCCCAGGGTCCGGATGAGGTCTGCGTTGATGTCGTGGTTGAGCACGACACCCGGTTCGTGCAGTCCCGTGACGTCGTCGCGCAGCGATCCCGCGGTGCCGATGTTGACGACCGTGAGCCCCTCGAGCGACGGCAACGACGCCAGCGCACGGGCGGTTGCCACGGCGGCCGCGGTCTTGCCCATGCCCGTGATGACCAGTGGAAGAGAGGGCGGGACGTGGGCTGCTTCGGCAGTCGTGGCCGCCACGACGAGAGTGTGCACCGCGTCACGCTAGCCGGTCGAGGGTTCGTGGACGGCCGGCCATACCCCCTACAGTCGAACGCTTGCCTGCACAGCAACTACTCACCCCTCGGGAGGTGTCACGACCTCGTGACCCAGGCTCCGCCGCACGATCACAAGCTCGACGCCCACACGTTCCAAGACGCCATCAAGTCCCCCACCGACTCCGTCATCCCGCACCCCGCCCTGGACGTCGAGCCGGAGGCCGAGGCACATCGACCCCAGGTCATCGACAAGGTCGTCTTCGGTGTCACCGCCGCCATCGCCATCGCCTTCCTGGCCTGGGGCTTCCTCGACACTGCCTCGCTGTCGAGTGCGTCCGGCAGCGCACTGACCGGCACCATGAAGTACCTCGGCTGGCTGTTCGTGCTGACGGCCTCCGGCTTCGTGATCTTCGCGCTGTGGCTCGCCCTCGGGAAGTACGGCAACATCCCGCTCGGCCGTGACGGTGACGAGCCGGAGTTCTCCACGATGTCGTGGGTGGCGATGATGTTCTCCGCCGGCATGGGCATCGGCCTGATGTTCTACGGCGTCAACGAGCCGCTCACCTTCTTCGCCGACACGGCGGGCTACGCCCCGCCCGGCACCGAGGGACTCTCCGACCCGCAGCGCGCCGAGGCGGCGATGGCGCACACGCTCTTCCACTGGACCCTGCACCCGTGGGCGATCTATGCCGTCGTCGGGCTCGCGATCGCGTACGGCGTCTACCGCAAGGGCCGCCTGCAGCTGATCAGCGCCGCGTTCGAGCCCCTGCTGGGCAAGCACGCGCACGGACCGGCCGGCAAGGTCATCGACATCCTGGCGATCTTCGCGACCCTCTTCGGGTCGGCGGCCTCCCTCGGTCTCGGCGCGATCCAGATCGGGTCCGGGCTCGAGATCGTCGGCGGCATCGGCGAGGTCGGCAACGGCGTCCTCGTCGGGATCATCGCGGTCCTGACCGTCTGCTTCATCCTCTCGGCCGTGTCCGGCGTCGCCAAGGGCATCCAGTGGCTGTCCAACATCAACATGGTGCTGGCACTGTCCCTCGCGGCGTTCGTGTTCGTCGTCGGTCCGACGATGTTCATCCTCAACATGGTGCCGAGCTCGATGGCGTCGTACATCCGCGAGCTGCCGACGATGGCTGGTCGCACCAACGCCGAGGGCGAGGAGGCGGCCGCGTGGCTCAGCAGCTACACCGTCTTCTACTGGGCATGGTGGATCAGCTGGACCCCGTTCGTCGGTATGTTCATCGCGCGCATCTCGCGCGGTCGCACCATCCGCCAGTTCGTGACCGGCGTGCTGCTGGTGCCGAGCCTGGTCAGCCTGGTCTGGTTCGCCATCTTCGGCGGCTCCGCGATCAAGCTGCAGATGGACGGCACCGACATCTACGGCTCCGGCGGCGTGGAGGGGCAGCTCTTCACCATGCTCGACCAGTTCCCGCTGGCCACCGTCGCGAGCGTGCTGGTGATGATCCTGGTCGCGATCTTCTTCGTGTCCGGCGCCGACGCGGCGTCCATCGTGATGGGCTCGCTGTCGTCCAACGGCGCGATCGAGCCGAAGAAGTTCCCGGTGATCTTCTGGGGCTGCGCGACCGGTGGCGTGGCCGCGGTCATGCTGCTCGTCGGGGGTGACACCGCGCTCGACGGGCTCAAGACGATCACCATCGTCGCGGCGGTGCCGTTCGTGCTCGTGATGGTCGGGCTCTGCGTCTCGCTCGTGAAGGACCTGAGCACCGACTCGATGATCGTGCGCACGCGCTACGCCCGCGAGGCCGTCCACGACGCCGTGATCGCCGGCGTCACCGAGCACGGTGACGACTTCCGGCTCACGATCGAGCAGGAGCCGGAGTCCTCGGAGGAATCCGAGTCCTCGGAGTCCTCGAGGGCCTGACCCACCCGCTGGGCACGTCCTCACCAGGACGTGCTCAGCGGCCTTCCCTCGTGGAAGCCTGCGGCCGACTGCACGCCGACGACGGCCCGCTCGTGGAACTCGGCCAGGCTCGAGGCACCGGCATACGTGCAGGAAGAGCGCAGGCCGGAGCAGATCTCGTCGATCAGGTCCTCCACGCCGGGTCGCGCCGGGTCGAGGTACATCCGCGACGACGAGATGCCCTCCTCGTAGAGACCCTTGCGCGCCCGGTCGAACGCCGACTCGGCCGAGGTGCGGTTGGCGACAGCCCGCGCCGACGCCATCCCGAAGCTCACCTTGAACGCCCGCCCGTCGGCGTCGTGCATCAGGTCGCCCGGTGACTCGTGGGTGCCGGCGAACCACGAGCCGATCATCACCGCGCTCGCCCCGGCCGCCAGGGCGAGGGCGACGTCGCGCGGGTGGCGCACTCCCCCGTCGGCCCACACGTGCTTGCCCCTGGCCCGGGCCGCGGCCGCACACTCGAGGACCGCGGAGAACTGCGGTCGCCCGACGCCGGTCATCATCCGCGTCGTGCACATCGCGCCCGGCCCGACGCCGACCTTGACGATGTCGGCGCCCGCGTTGATCAGGGCCTCCGTCCCGGCCGCGTCGACGACGTTGCCGGCCACGATCGGCACGGACGGATCGAGCGCCCGGATCGCCTTCAGCGCCTCGATCATCCGCTCCTGGTGGCCGTGGGCGGTGTCGACGACCAGCGTGTCGACCCCGGCCTCGAGCAGTCGCGCCGCCTTGTCGGCGACGTCCCCGTTGACCCCCACGGCGGCCGCGATCCGCAGCCCACCGATGGCGTCGAGCGCAGGCGTGTAGAGCGTCGCGCGCAGGGCGCCGAGACGAGTGAGTACGCCGACCAGCTCGCCGACAGGAGACACGGCCACCGCCAGGCCGGCCTTGGCGGCCTCGAGCTCGTCGAAGACCGCGCGCGGGTCGGCGTCGTGGGACACGAGCACGAGCTCGCGGTCCATCACCTGACCGACCTGGGCGAAGCGGTCCACCTCGGCACAGTCGCTCTCGGTGACGACACCGACCGGCTTGCCCTGCTCGACGACCACGGCGGCCCGGTGGGCGCGCTTGGGCATCAGGGCCAGTGCCTCGGCCACGGTCTGGGTCGGGTGCAGCTCGATCGCGGTGTCGAAGACGTGGTGGCGCTGCTTGACCCAGCTCACCACGTCGGCCACGACCGGGATCGGGATGTCCTGCGGGATCACGGTGAGTCCGCCGCGGCGGGCGATGGTCTCGGCCATCCTCTTGCCGGCGATCGCGGTCATGTTGGCGACGACGAGCGGCAGCGTGGCACCCGTGCCGTCGTCGGTGGCGAGGTCGACGTCGTAGCGGCTCGCGATCGCGGAATGGCGAGGCACCATGAAGACGTCGTCGTAGGTCAGGTCGTGCGGCGGGGCCGCGTCGTGGAGGAAGCGCACGCCGGAAACCTACGCTGCCGGTCCCCGTGCCACGTGACCTTCCCAGCGTGCGGATCGTTGTCCCCCTGTGCGCCGACTGAGCAGAGCCCTGACCATCGTCCTGCTCGCGAGTGGCGCGCTGGCCCCGGTGGTGACCACCAACGGCGCCGAGCCGGCTGCGGCGTACACCGTCCAGACGCTGCACTTCAAGGTCAGCGCCGGTCCTGCGCAGCCCGACTGCGACATCGTCGGCGACCTCTACCTCCCCCGGAACGCGTCGGCCCGCCATCGCGTCCCCGCGATCCTGGCCACCAACGGCTTCGGTGGGAGCAAGGACGACCAGGCGGAGATCGGCGTGCTCTTCGCGAGCCGCGGCTACGCCGTGCTCACGTACTCCGGCCTCGGCTTCGGTGGCAGCGACTGCAAGATCACCCTCGACGACCCGGACATCGACGGCGTGGCCGGGAGCCAGCTGATCTCGTTCCTCGGTGGCGCGAAGGGCATCGCGTTCACCGACGACGCCCACACGTCGCCGTTCGCGCCGCTGAAGGTCATCGAGCGGGACGCGCGTGCCCACGACAACAAGTTGCACGCCTACGACCCTCGCGTGGGGATGATGGGCGGGTCGTACGGCGGGCAGATCCAGTTCGCCATCGCGTCGGTCGACCCCCGCCTCGACACGATCGTGCCGATGATCACGTGGAGCGACCTGACCTACTCGCTCGGCCCCAACAACGCCGGCCAGGTGCCCGGCACCGTTCGCCCCACGACGCCCGGGGCGGCCAAGCTCGCGTGGTCCCTGGGCTTCACGGGGGCCGGCGCCGCCGACGGCGTCAAGAACGGCCAGACCGACCCCGACCGCCTCTTCGGCTGCCCCAACTTCGCCGACTTCGTCTGCCCGACCCTGGCGCAGGCCGGCGTCACGGGACACCTCGACGACGCGGGCATCGCGGCCATGCGGCATGCGTCGGTGTCGTCGTACATCAAGAAGATCCGGATCCCGACGTTCCTCCTGCAGGGCGAGGCCGACACGCTCTTCAACCTCAACGAGGCGCTGGCCACCTACCGCGCGCTCCGCACCCAGGGCACGCCGGTGAAGATGATCTGGCACAGCTGGGGCCACTCCGGCGACCCGGCTCCCGGCGACTTCGCGACAGACCGGTGACGACCGTAAACAGCCCGGGTATCAATCGTGTGAAACCCTCGGACCACTTCATGCCGAAAGCAAGATCCGATTTCGAGAAAACCGGCCATGCTGAGTAGTGTCCATGCCATGGGACGAATCCGTTCGTTGTTTGGTGAAAATGCGTAGAGCGGATTAGCGAAAGCGTAATCCGCCAACTTCGTTGCACCGCAATGGCGGGTTACGCTTCGCTAACCCGCCCTACGTGCTGCGTGCCTATGCGGCATGAGCCTTGGCGACCGCCGCGGGCATCGAGCGGAACGCAACTCCAAATCGGTTGAAGGCGTTCATCAGGCCGATCGCATAGGTGAGATCGGCAAGTTCCTTGTCGCTGAACTCGGCGGCGGCGGCTTCATAGTCGGCATCGGGAATACCGGTTTCGGCGACGCGCGTGACGGTTTCCGCCCAGGCGAGCGCGGTGCGTTCGCGGGTGCTGAATACGTCGCCTGCATCGCGCCAACCGGCACCAGCACAAGCTTGTCGACCGTAATGCCGGACTTGAGCAGATCTCGGGAATGCATATCGATGCAATAGGCGCAGCCGTTGATTTGCGACACCCGCAGATACACAAGATTGATCAGTTCGTTTGGCAGGCCGGACTTTTGAACGGAGACGTACACCCCGCCGAAAGCCTTGAAACCTTCGGGCGAAGCCTTGGCGTAATCGATGCGATTGTTCACGACGAAATCCTTTCCTGTATTGGGTAGTTGATGGATTCGATCGTGCTGCATCTTGGCCTACATGAGAAGGTCCATGATCCGGCTTGTGGACTGGGCCATGATCCTCCAGAATCGTAGCCCGCATGCTCACATCAGCTTCAGGATACGCCTTCCAAGATTCTCGGCGGTGCGCTGCGAGTCGATATTCGTGAAACCAGCAACAAAGCCGAGGCTCCCTCACTCTCCATCGTCCAGTCCGACAATGCTTCGGCGTACAGCCCCTCTTCCCGCATGCGCGCAACAAGCCGGCGGTCCGAGCGCCGGCCTTGCAGCCGCAGGATCAGGTGCATTCCTCCCGGCTGTGAATCGATTCGCACGTGTTTGCCCAGCACGCTCTCCAGGCCTGCCGTCGTCGCTTTCCGCCGCTCGGCATAGAGCTTGCGCATCCGCTGGATGTGGCGCGCGAAGTGGCCTTCCTTGATGAAGGCGGTGACGATGGCTTGCGTAAGCTCGGGGCTGCCCGCTGCAAGGGCTTCACTGATCTCCTCGAACCGCTCGACCTGCGTTTCCGGCACGACAAGATACGCAAGCCGGATGCCCGGAAAAAGCACCTTGCTGAAGGTGCCGGCATAGAGCACCCGCCCATCGCGATCGAGACTCTTCAGCGCAGGCAGCGGACGGCTGACATAGCGGTATTCGCCGTCGTAATCGTCCTCGATGACCCATGCCTTGTTTCGCGCCGCCCAGTCCAAAAGCGCGAGACGCCGGGGCAGGGATAGAGACACGCCCAGCGGACTCTGGTGCGCGGGCGTGACCACGGCGGCGCGCGCGCGTGGCGCCAGCCTGATTGCATCGGCAACGATCATGCCCTCGCGATCCACCGGCACCGGGACGGCCGCGATATTCATATGCCCCAATAGTTCGCGCGTCGGCGGGTAGCCGGGGTTTTCAAGCCAGACGCGATCGCCCGCCTTCAATAATGCATCCGCAATCAACGCAATGGTGTGGCGATATCCCGATGTCACGAATATCTGCGACGGCGAGCAGTCGATGCCGCGCGAAACCTGCAGATAGGCGGCGATCTCGGCCCGCAATGCCGGCAAGCCGTATACGGAAGGATGCACCATGTCCGATGGCTGCATGGCGCGGACGCACCGCGCGCCCAGCCGGGCCCAGATTTTTCGGGGGAACATATCCAGGGCAGGCAGGCCCATCTGGAACGGCAAGATCGACTCCGGGCGAAAGCCGGCCGCGGCAATGCCGCTGTCGGATCGAGGTATCGGACTTGCAACAGGCGCTTGCGGCTTGAGACCCGGCGTGACGATGGTCCCTGCCTGGCCGCGGGCCTGAATGTAGCCTTCGGCAGCCAGCAGAGAATAAGCCGCTTCAATGGTGCCTCTTGCCAGCCCCAATTCCCTGGTCAGCGCGCGCGCCGAGGGAATGCGGTCACCCGGCTTCAACACCCCGCCGGCAATGGCGCCGCGAAACCGGTCGTAGATCTGGCGATAAAACGGTTCGGCCGCCGTTGGATCGAGCGGCGAGATATTGCTGGTCTTTGCGACGGTCATGGAATGAACCCGTAGGGCGGATCAGCGAAGCGTAATCCGCCGGCCGATGCTGCGCCCAATCATGGACCAGTTGCAATTTCAATTCATGGACCTTGGCTGTAGGTCATGAGCCTATAGCATGCGACGCATTGGAAAGAACCTGGAAATGAGCGGATCATGAAAATTCTGCACGTTGTTTGCAGCCCCCGCGGGCAAGCCTCCGAGAGCACCCGGCTCTCGCAAAAAATCATCGGCTTTTTGCGCAAGCGCGAGCCGGCGGCAATCGTGATGAACCGTGTAATCGGCGGCGGCGCCATACCGCATATCGATGAAAGTTACGCGACGGCGCTTGGCGCGACACAAAAATCGTCCGCGGAAAATTCTCCGCAGGGCTCGATGTCCCGCTCCGAAGAGCTGATCGCCGAGCTGGAGCGTGCGGATGTCGTGGTCATTTCAACTCCCATGCACAACTTCACCGTACCTTCCGCGCTGAAGGCGTGGATCGATCACATCGTCCGAGTCCGCCGGACGTTCAACGCGACCAGGGAAGGATATGTCGGCACGCTGCGCGACCGTCCCGTCTTTATCGCGGTGTCCTCGGGCGGCAGATATTCCGGGCCGCGCGCGCGTCAGCCGGATTTTCTCACCCCCTATCTGAAAGCCATCCTCGGTACCATCGGACTGCATGATCTGACTTTCTTCTCGATGGAAGGATCGGCCCTCGGACCGGATGCCGTGGCTGAAGCCGGGACCAGGATGGATCAGGCGCTGCAGGCGCATTTTTCAACGTTTGGCGCCGGGCATCGAACTGCGCGTCTAAGAGCGGGTTAGCGCATGCGAGAATCTCAAGGAAAGTAATCTTAAGCGCAACATTTTGGATTGCTTACTGCAAGTTGTGATAGCCGCGCCGATACGGCAATCGTCCTGTCGCATAATCGTAATGACACCGACTTGAAACCGGGCTTAGAATATCGCCAACCGAATCTGGGAGGTGGCGATGAAAGAGCTCGTTCACTGCCGCGCGATGGAGTCCTTGTACCGTCAAGGCGCCGCGCTTCATCCCGAGGACAGCTGGAAGCTGCTCGCCGAAGCCGAGAAGTGGCGCCACAGGGCGCTCGACCAGATCGCCTCCCACTTCGAGGAATGCAACGTCGCGGGGCCGGCCGTTGCAGAGGATCTCCGTCTGGTCGCGTAAGCAGTCGGCGGTCACGACCGTCTTTCAGAGCCACCAGGAAGGAAACGCCATGAGCGATGTTGCGAACTGCCGCGCTATGGAACGTCTGTGCCGGGAACGCGCAACAGCGGACCCTTCCCACGGTGGGAAGTGGCTCGGGCAGGCACAGCGATGGCGGGAGCTCGGACAGCGTGAGACCGCCTGGCAGCTGCAACGGAGAAACGGCCAGCAACAAATGCACGCCGGCCCAATGGCGATGGGGCCAAATCCCGTCGGGCGCGACCTGCGCAACAAACAGCAGGGGTAGCCCCCAACCTCGGGCTACTTGCTGATTGCTTAATGATTGCTTGCTAGCTTGCGACCGATCGCGAGCCGGCAACATTCAGAAGGTATCTTGTGCAGATATTCCAGACAAATGACGTTATCGAGGCGAGGACGTGCCGACGCGCGCAATTTGCAGGCGTCATCAAGGAAGTGATGCTGGGCGGGATTTGCATAACCGGTTTGGTTCATTCGGTGAAGGAAGAGACTTTCGTCCCCAAACAATGGACGGTCACGATAATTCCCAAGGCAATTCCCGTTTTCAAATCTAAACGAAGCGTGGTGTTGACCGAGAAGATTCAAGCGCGTTCGGCGATTTAAAAAGCGGTTGATCTCATTTTAGCCTGTGGCTATCGGTATAAGTTAAGCGCAGCATGGGCGTCGCACTTTGCGCGACGCTCGGAGGCTCATCATGGTTTCGACCGATCATTTCAGACAAGGATTGCTGGCACAGATGCGCCGGGCGTCTTCGAACGGTCGAATAGATGTCCTGATCAACTCCGGTGAACTGTATCGCTCTCTTGGCGGATACCCCGGGTCTTCGCATGGCATGCCGTCTTGTTGTGACGCGATGCAGGATGAAATCAAGCCGGGCGATGTCTTGCTTCTGGAGCGCACCAACGGGGCCGGAATGACCGTCCGTTATCTTTTGCCGCGAGCGGCACATTGATCGAGAGGTTGCGCGGGATCACGAAGTGCAAGGGGATTATTCAACTGCGCTGACCCGCCTGATCGATAAAATCCTGCAGCTCTTCCGAAAACACGACCGTTTGTCTTTTGTTCAAGATCAGCGTTGCGACCGGATGAACCGGATGGCGGACTGCGACAGAAAACCCGCCTTTGTTTGGAAAGAATTTTGCTTTCCATGGGTCGGCAGTCCCGCACACGTCGGCCGCGGATGGAAAACCATTGTCCAGCACCCGTGCGATCTCGATCTTGAACTCAATGGCATCATCGAACGAGAGCGGAATGTTGTTGCCTTCGATCTGGAGAGTGAGGCGGCAGTTTCGTTGCAGAGGGGCAAGTTCAACGATCAGTTAAGGTTCGGACCTCATGAGGTCCGGCCGGCATTGGGCGGGGGGTGGCGGAGTTGGAGCGTAAGTTTCAGCCATGGTCGATGCTTTCCTGCACTGCGGATGATCCGCGCGCACTCCCACTCGCAGGTCGGATAAATCGTGTCAAACATTAGTTATGATCGCTCACGCGGCACGCATGAGCACCTCGCGATTGCGAACCTCAGTCCCCAACAACCTCCGCGCATTCGCCTTCAGCACCTTCGGTCTGAATTCGCCGCGAAGTCCGAGCTTTGCAAGGCGCGGATTGGCGAAGCGTCAGTCTGACGGTCGGACAGATGGAGGCGCTACGGAAAACAGCAGTTCAGTCAGGCAGGCCGTACAATTGCCAGTGCGCATCGGAAAAAACTTTCAGCTCTTTGTAATCGGAATTCTTGCAGGTCATCTCGCTTTTGTTGACGCCGGTCTGAACTAGAATGCGGTAGCTCGGAGGCTCCTGCTTTACTGGATCAGCTCTTATAAAGGCGCCATAGGCGGCTATTGCGCAACTGATAAGCGCAGCCAGTTGCACCGGCGTCTTTAAGGCCTTTTCGACGCGCGGGCCGTCCAGCTTCCGTCTTCCGATCCAAGACTGCCAAATGGCGGCGGAACAATGCTCAACACTACGTCGCTCAGATCCTGGTGGGCGACGATCAAGGACTTGAGTTCATCGAAATTGCCGCCTTCGGCTCCAGTGTCCGCAAATCGCAGAAACATCGTCGTGTGCCTTTCCATTTATGTGGCGCAGATACCTCAGCCTTCAAGCCTCTTTGAGCCCTTTTTCACAAGCTGCCATGTCAGTGCCAAATACTGCTCCGTTTCGTCGTCGTCCAATCGAGATTTGCATACTTTGTCCGAGAACACGGTGACCATCGGCCGGAACACCGCGAATGTATCGAGTGCCCGGCTTCCCGCCAAAAGTTTGAGCCGGTTTGCATCTCCCTCGACTGCTTCGAACTGATCAAAATATCCGCTGAACAGCTTAAACTGTGGATGGTCCTTGAGCGGAAACGGGCTACCGTCCAAACGCGTCATTTGTCTTGCCCGTTCGCGAAGTGACTTCGTTACCAGGTACGTTCCGCTTCCCAAGGCAGTGAGTTGCGCGTCGATAGGCAGGTCGACAGGGTGTGTGGCCAAATGCTTCATGATGGCCGTCATTGCTTGTCCAGGATCAGCCAAATTCAGAGCGACGAGACATGCGACCGGAAGCCACTTCACAGCTAGGTCTTCGCCGAGGCACTCAATCGCACGCCGAATGAGCTTAGTGTAAATTTCATTTTTATAAAAATCAGCGGCAAGTACCGGTATCAAATTCAGGTGGAGCGCCCAGCCACTTGAGGCCAAGCAGCACTGCGTGACCCTCTATCACCTCCAGCGCGCTAAAATCGCCGGATTGCTGCGTCAGCTCGGCCATCGTCCCGCGATAGTCCCCTTTAAGATCATCCAGGGATTGGTCGGCATCCCGCCGATCCGCTTCCGCAAAAATGGAGGCCAATCTGAACGTGGCCGTGTTCGACATCAGGACAAGGTCATCATTTGCATGACGTACGAACCGGCTCATGCCATTCTTCGTAAAGTCGGCGGAACGTCTTCCCGGCTAGGTTCCTCCGTCCGTTCAGGCGAGGTTAGCGCCAATTTTCGTGCTGAGGATAACTTGAGGAATACACATCCCGTCGGCAGAAACGTCACATTGCCGACCGCCGTCATGACTGCATAAAGACATGAAACGTACCTTTGGATGCCGGCTGTGCTCACGACTAACTCTCTCTTCTAGCAGAGTGAGTATAACAAAAACCTACAACCCCGCATCATGTTTGTATCGCCGAACTCACGCTCAATGCTGTTGAAAAGACTTATAGCCCATGGTGGGTACGCGGAGCCTGTCATCGGGCGCGCATTCGCGCGATCCGTTGGCTTTGCCCACCCTACAGCCTCAAATC
>CAVUNB010000035.1:0-509135 GCA_963742685.1 uncultured Actinomycetota bacterium
GCTGCGGGCGGGCTGCTGGTGGGCGCCACCATCGTCACGATCGACGGCAACCCAACGTGGCCAGAGACGTTGAGTCACTGGCAGCTGGCTGAGGAGGTCGGTGCGACGGTGATGGGTGCCAGCCCCGGGCTGATCATGGCCACCCGTGCCGAAGGTCACGACCTGCGCAGCCAGGTCGGGCTGAATCGCGTGCGTGAGATAGGGGTCGCGGGCAGTCCGCTCGCCGCTGAGGGCTACCGGTGGATCGCCGAGCAGCTCGGGCCGGAGGTGCTGCTCAACGTGGGCAGCGGGGGGACTAACGCTCCACCGGCATGGTCCAGGGAGTCCTCTCCAGCCGGTGTGGGTAGGAGAGATCTCTGGACCTTGCCGGTGCGTCGCGGTCGCCGCCTGGGACGAGAACGGGCGCTCGGTCGTTGGCGAACGAGGTGAGCTCGTCATCACCCAACCGATGCCCTCGATGCCGGTGGGGTGGTGGGGTGATGCGGACCGCAGCCGTTACCACGCGTCGTACTTCGGGCACTTCGCTGGCGTGTGGCAACACGGTGACTGGATTCGTTTCAGCGACGTGGGCAGCTGCGTGGTGATGGGCCGGTCAGACGCGACGCTCAACCGCGGCGGCGTCCGCCTGGGGACCTCGGAGTTCTATCAGGTCCTCGTCGGTATGCCCGAGGTCGCCGACTCGCTCGTGGTACACCTCGAGGACCCAGCCGGCGGCATGGGCGAGCTGATCCTCTTCGTCGCTCTGCGCGAGGGGCTGACCGTCGACGGCGGATTCCAACAGCGCGTCGGCACGGCCTTGCGTGAGGCCCTCTGCACCTCGGCACGTCCCCGATCAACTGGTGGTTGTTCCCCACATCCCTGTCAACCGCACAGGCAAGAAGTTGGAGGTACCGGTGAAGCGGATCCTGCAGGGTGAGGAGCCCAGTTCTGTGATGTCTCTCGACGTGCTGTCCGACCCGTCCGTCCTTGCGCCGTTCGTCAAGTACGCGCACGAGCACGGGACACACCATGACTGAGCGTGTCGCCCTCGTCGGAGCTGGCGTCATCGGCGCAGGCTGGGCCGTACAGCTGCTCGCTGGCCACACGGTGACGGTCAGCGACCCATCGCCAAGCGCGGCGGCAGCGCTGTATGGCGCCGTGGAGCGTGTATGCCGGATGTCGCTCGGATGGGACTGAGCCTGGATGGGTGGGCGGCACGGCTACGGTCACCACAGAACTCGCCGAGGCAGTCTCCGAGGTCACTTGGGTGCAGGAGAGTGGGCCAGAGCGCGAGGACCTCAAGGCCGATCTACTAGGGAAGTTGGATGGACTCACGGGACCAGACGTGGTCATTGCGAGCAGTTCCTCGGGCATCCCGCCAAGCCGGCTCGCCTCGTGGTGCCCGCAGCATCCAGAGCGAGTTGTCGTCGGCCATCCCTTCAATCCGGTGCACCTCATTCCCCTCGTCGAGGTCGTGGCTACTCCGGCCGTACCTGCCGACACGATTGCGCGCGCCCTGAACTTCTACCGTTCCTTGGGCAAGCGCCCGATCCATGTACGACGCGAAGTGCCGGGCCACTTGGCCAATCGTCTTCAGGCGGCCCTGTGGCGCGAGGCCTACTCGCTGGTGGAGCGCGGGGTGGCCAGCGTTGCCGACGTCGACGCCGCGATCTCTCACGGACCCGGTCTGCGCTGGGCGCTGCTCGGGCCTTTGGTCAACCAGCACCTCTCGGGCGGGGCGGGGGGACTGGCGCACGTGCTGGAGCATCTCGGCCCGCCAACTCAGGAGTGGATGGACGACCTGCGAGACGTCCAGCTGACACCCGAGCTGGCCGAGCTGTTGGTAGCTGGAGTTGGCGCCGAGCTCGCGGGGCTCGACCGAGCCGCCCTGGTGTCTCGACGCGACCAACTACTCGTCGACCTCCTGGCTGCCAAGACCGCCGCACCGGAACTGCCATAGCCAGCTCACGCTGGCGCCGCGGCCGAGTCGCGGACCCGCCGTACACCTAAACCGCCGTCGACCGAGGGATAGACCATGCCGACGCTCTACCAACCCGCCATCGACGTTGACGCGCTCGTCGCGATCGACGTGCACACCCACGTCGAGGCCGACGATCACGGCCATCACTCACTCGATCGAGAGCTCTTGGACGCCTCTACGGCGTACTTCAAGACCGACCAGCTGCGCACTCCCACCTTGGACCAGATCGCTGAGCACTACCGTGCGCGTTCGATGGCCGCGGTGGTGTTCACCGTGGACGCCACGACTGCGACCGGGCATCCAGCACTGTCGAGCGAGGAGATCGCCGAAGGTGCTGCCCGTAACAACGACGTGCTGATTCCCTTCGGATCGGTGGACCCACGCCAAGGTGCCGAGGGGGTCGGACGTGCTCGCCGCCTCGTCGAGGAGTACGGCGTCCGGGGCCTCAAGCTTCACCCGAGCCTGCAAGGGTTCCAGCCCAACGACCGGGCGTACTACCCGCTCTACGAAGCCATGTCGGAGCTCGGCGCCGTCGTGTTGTTCCACTCGGGACAAACCGGCATCGGGGCCGGTCTGCCGGGTGGCCGCGGCATCAAGCTGCGCTATTCCGACCCGATGCTCGTTGACGACGTAGCCGCCGACTTTCCGAGTCTGCAGATCATCCTGGCGCACCCGGCTGTGCCGTGGGCCGACAGCGCCATCTCGATCGCCACGCACAAGGCCAACGTCTACGTGGACCTATCCGGGTGGTTGCCGAAGTACTTTCCGATGCAGCTGACGCGACAACTCTCGACGTTGCTGCGAACCAAGGCGCTCTTCGGAAGCGACTTTCCCGTCATCACCCCCGATCGTTGGATGGCCTCGTTCGCGGAGCTCGGCGTGCGCGAGGAAGCCATCCCTCTCATCTTGAAGGACAACGCTCGACAACTCCTGGGTCTCTGATGGGGAAGTGTGCGGCCGTGGTGTCGTCGATTGATCTGACTGCGCCGTCAGTCCGCGTTCAGAAGCTGTTCGGCCAGCAGTGCAACATGCAGGGAGACCCTGATGTCCGGGTCATCGAGCTTCGCGCCGAGAAGCCGTTCGACCTTCGCGAGTCGGTCGTAGAAGACCGGGCGCGACAGGTGCAGGCTGGTGGCGGCTTGGGACTTGCTGGCCGGGTTCTCCATCAGGGCACGGACCGCCTCGACGAGGTCAGTCCCTTGCTCGGCGTCGTGACGGCGGAGCGCGCCCAGCTCCCGGTCGATGAACATCACGAGCCGTTCGTCGGGGCCGAGCAGGGTCAGCAGGCCGCGAAGGTGCACGTCCTCGAGTCGGTGTACACGTGCACGTGCGTGGGTCTCATCGCGGACCGAGGAGACCACCTGGCTCGCTTCTCGCAGTGTGCGATCGGCTTCCTGGATCTCATTCGCCGGTCGTCCTGCTCCGATGGTGACGCGACCGCGGCGGTGAACGCGCGCCGCCAGGTCGTCGACCACCTTGGTGGCGCGTGCTCTTGTCGGCAGCGACAGCAAGGCTCGTACTTCCTGGTCCACCTCGCACACCAGGACCGGGGTCCGGAGGTCGTGGGCTGCGCGGACGGTGGCGGCGATCACCTCCTCGACCCGGCTGGCGAGCGGTGTGCTCGCCTCGCCCGGCGTCGGGTGCACCCGGATCGTCAGTCCGACCAGCTGCCGGGCCTTCAGCGGGAAACCGGCGATCTCGCACCGGCGCTGGACGTCGGCGTCGGTCGGGTCGTTGAGCAGGCCCAGGATCAGCTCGTGGTGCGTACGACGAACAACGCTGTCGCGATGGCGGTCGTGCAGGCGGTGCAGAGCCAGCGCAGCCGCGGCCCGCTCGGCCACCGCGGCCAGGCGTTGCGAGGGTTCCGAGGGTGCCTGCATGACCAGTCGGCCCCAGTCCCGCCCGCGCTTGCCCAGACGGGTGACGAGCCAGCCCTGCCCCTGGTCCCACGTCGTGCGGCCTGCGTCCTTGACGCGTCGCGAGCGGATGCGCCAGTCGGCCAGGAACGGATCGATGTCGTCGGGGCCGGCGACGTAGTCGACCACCTGGTGGTCCTCGTTCTCGAGCACCACGGCGACGCCGGCGAGCCGCTGGGCGGCTTCGAGGACCTCGCGCGGGCCGGCCTCGGCGATGCTGAGCTCGGTGAAGGTGTCGTGCACCCGTTGGGCCTCGCGCAGCTCCTCGAGCTGCTCGTCGACCACGCGCTCACCGACGGCCTGGGCAACGGCCGCGAATCGCACCACATGGCGAAGCGCGACCAGTGGGAGCCCGAGCTCGTCGCACGCCTCGACCAGGGCCGCCGGCAGCACCGCCACCGGCGGCCGAGCTCGATGATGACGCCGGCAGCACCGCTGTCGGCCAGCGACGGCGGCGAAGCCCTGCCAGCCCTCGTCGGTCGTCGGGCAGGGCGATGCCGGTGCTGAGCACCAGGTCCCCACCGCGCAGCAGCGGGGCGATGTCGGCCAGCTCGGTGGTGTGCACCCACCGCACCTCGACGTCCAGCCCAGCGTGCGCCCGCCACGACCGACGGGATCGACCGGCGCGAACGCGAGGCCATGGTCGAGGACCTCGGTCAGCGTCACGACTGCCATGCGTCACTGCCTCTTTGCCGGAACGCTCGAAGGCGACGATCTGTCGCCAGTTGCCGCAGAAGCCTACACATTGGCCGCCCGTCCGCGTCTGGCTGCACGACGACGATGAGACCCCGACTTCCAAGGAGACACATGAGCACCTCGATCACGCACTGGGCCGACGGCGCGGCGTTCGCCGGCGACGTCCGACCTCTGGGCCGACGTCACGAACCCCGCGACCGGCCGCGTGTCCGGCCGCGTCGCCCTGGCGAGCCGGGCCGACGCCGATCGCGTCATCGCGTCGAGCCAAGCGGGCCGTCCGGCGTGGGGCGCGCACGTCGCTCGCGCGCCGTACCCAGGTGCTCTTCGCGTTCCGTGAGCTGCTCAACGCGCGCAAGGACGAGCTCGCCGCAATCATCACCGCCGAGCACGGCAAGGTGCACTCCGACGCGCTCGGCGAGATCTCGCGCGGCCAGGAGGTCGTCGAGTTCGCCTGCGGCATCGCCCACCTGCTCAAGGGCGGCCACTCCGAGGAGCGCCTCGACCGGCGTCGACGTGCACTCCAAGCGCGACCCGCTCGGCGTGGTCGGCATCATCAGCCCGTTCAACTTCCCGGCGATGGTGCCGATGTGGTTCTTCCCGGTCGCCATCGCCGCCGGCAACGCCGTCGTGCTCAAGCCCAGTGAGAAGGACCCGTCGCGCCGCGCTGTGGATCGCGAACCTGTGGAAGGAGGCCGGTCTGCCCGACGGCGTCTTCAACGTGCTGCAGGGCGACAAGGTGGCCGTCGACGCGCTCCTGCAGAGCCCGGACGTCGCCGCGATCAGCTTCGTCGGCTCCACGCCGATCGCCCAGTACGTCTACGAGGAGGCGAGCCGGCACGGCAAGCGCGTCCAGGCGCTCGGCGGCGCGAAGAACCACATGGTGGTCCTGCCCGATGCGGACCTCGACCTGGCCGCCGACGCCGCGGTCAACGCCGGCTACGGCAGCGCCGGCGAGCGGTGCATGGCGATCAGCGTGCTGGTGGCCGTCGAGCCGATCGCCGACGACCTCGTCGCCCGGATCGCCGAGCGCACCCGCACACTGCGCATCGGCGACGGCAGCAAGGAGCGCGGCGACGCTCCGACATGGGCCCGCTGGTCACGCGAGGCCCACCGCGACCGGGTCGCCGGCTTCATCGACTCCGGCGAGGCAGCCGGCGCGAAGCTCGTCATCGACGGTCGTGACGTCGACGCCGACGGTGACCAGGAGGGCTTCTGGCTCGGCCCGACGCTGTTCGACCACGTCACCCCGGACATGGACATCTACACCGAGGAGATCTTCGGGCCGGTGCTCAGCGTCGTCCGCGTCGCGACGTACGACGAGGCCGTCGCGCTGATCAACGCCAACGAGTACGGCAACGGCACGGCGATCTTCACCAACGACGGCGGCGCCGCACGGCGCTTCGAGCAGGACGTCGAGGTCGGCATGATCGGCGTCAACGTGCCGATGCCGGTCCCGGTGGCCTACTACTCCTTCGGCGGCTGGAAGCGCTCGCTGTTCGGTGACACCCACGCCCACGGCACCGAGGGCGTCCACTTCTTCACCCGCGGCAAGGTCGTCACCACCCGCTGGATCAACCCGGCCGCCCGCCCCGCGGGCGGCCTCGAGCTGGGGTTCCCGCAGAATGATTGACCTGCTGGAGGAGAGCGTGCCCGCGTCCGGGCGCAACGAGACGCTGGCTCGCGCGTACGCCGATCCCGACCGTGCCTACGAGCTGGACCGCAATCACGTCTTCCACTCGTGGTCGGCCCAGGCCAGCTCGACCCGATGGTGGTCACCAAGGCCGAGGGCTCCCACGTCTGGGACCGCGCACGGCAACGAGGCTGCTGGACTTCACCTCCCAGCTGGTCTTCACCAACCTGGGGCACCAGCACCCGCGGATCGTCAAGGCGATCCAGCGAGCAGGCCGCGGACTTGTGCACGGTCGCTCCGGCGTACGCCAACGGCGCCCGCTCCGAGGCGGCGCGGCTGATCGCCTAGCACACGCCCGGGCGACCTCGACCGGATCTTCTTCACCAACGGGGGAGCCGACGCCAACGAGCACGCCGATCCGGATGGCTCGCCTGCACACCGGCAAGCACAAGGTGCTCTCGACCTACCGCTCCTACCACGGTGGCACCCAGCTGGCCGTGAACGTGACCGGCGACCCGCGGCGCTGGGCCAGCGACAACGGGTCCAGCGGGACCGTGCACTTCTTCGGGCCGTTCCTCTACCGCAGCGCGTTCCACGCCACCACCGAGGTCGAGGAGTGCGAGCGGGCGCTCGAGCACCTCGAGCAGGTCATCGCGCTGGAGGGCCCTCGCACGATCGCGGCGATCATGCTCGAGTCGATCCCCGGGACCGCCGGCATCATGGTGCCGCCGCCGGGCTACCTCGCAGGGTGTGCGCGAGCTGTGCGACCGCCACGGCATCGTGCTGATCGCCGACGAGGTGATGGCCGGGTTCGGCCGCGCCGGCCGTTGGTTCGCGATCGAGCACGCCGCAGGTGTCGTGCCCGACCTGCTGACCTTCGCCAAGGGCGTCAACTCGGGCTACGTCCCGCTCGGTGGCGTCGCGATCAGCGACGAGGTCTACCGGACCTTCGCGGACCGGGCCTATCCCGGGCGGTCTCACCTACTCGGGCCACCCCTTGGCGTGCGCGGCCGCGGTCGCGACGATCGAGACCATGGAGGACGAGGGCATCGTCGAACGAGCGGCACGGCTCGGGCGAGGACATCTTCGGGCCGGGGCTGCAGGGACCTGGCACGGCAAGCACGAGTGCGATCGGCGAGGTCCGCGGCACGGGCGCCTTCTGGGCCATCGAGCTGGTTCGCGACAGGGCGACGCGGGAGCCGCTGGCGCCGTACGGCGCAGTCAAGCCCGGAGATGGGCGCGATCCTCGCCGCGTGCACGCGACGCGGGCTGCTGCCCTTCGCCAACTTCAACCGCATCCACGTCGTCCCGCCGCTGACGATCTCCGACGACGATGCCCGCGTCGGGCTGGCGATCATCGGAGAAGCGCTCGCCGAGGCCGGCCACACCGGAGGTGCAAGTGCCTAAGCAGACCGCGACCTCGTCGATCGATGCGTTGGCGGGCTCGGTCCTCATGCCGGTGTGGCTCGACACCCCGGACCGTCCCGAGCCGCGGTCGGCGCTGGCCGGTGACGTCGAGGCCGACCTCCTCGTCGTCGGTGGCGGGTTCACCGGTCTGTGGACCGCGTTGCGCGCCGTCGAGCGCACCCCCGGACTGCGGGTCGTGCTCATCGAGGGCGACCGCATCGCCGAGCACGCGACCGGCCGCAACGGTGGTTTCTGCGAGGCCAGCATCACCCATGGGGAGTCCAACGGTCGCACCCGCTGGCCCGACGAGTACGACGCGCTGCACCGACTCGGCCTGCGCAACCTCGACGGGATCGAGCAGACGATCCGGCGCCACGGCATCGACTGCGGGTTCGCGCGCGGCGGCACGCTGGCCGTGGCCACCGAGCCCCACCAGGTCGCAGTGGCTCGAGCCCGGAACCGAGCGGCTTCCTCGACGCCACCGCGGTGCGCGCGATGGTCGACTGCACCGACCTACCTCGCCGGCCGTCATGACGCGGACGAGTGCGCGGTGCTCGACCCGGCGCGTCTTGCCTGGGGCCTGGCGCGGGTCGCCGAGGAGCACGGCGTCGTCATTCACGAGAACACCCGGCTCGAGTCGCTGCGCAGGCGCGGTACCCATGTCGAGGCCCGCACTCCTGCGGGCACGGTGCGCGCGAAGAACGTCGCGATCGCGACCAACGTCTTCCCCGGTCCGCTGCGTCGAACCGCGGTGGTCGGTGGTGCCGGTCTACGACTACGTCCTGGCCACCGAGCCCCTGACCGACGCGCAGCTCGCCGCGATCAACTGGGACCCCGCGATCGGGGTGTCCGACTCGGGCAACCACTTCCACTACTACCGGATCACGCCGGACCGCCGCATCCTCTGGGGCGGCTACGACGCGATCTACCACTTCGGGCGTTCGATCAGCCCCGAGCACGAGGACCGGACCGAGACCTTCGAGAAGCTGGCGCGCCACTTCGCCGAGACGTTCCCGCAGCTCGACGGCATCCGGTTCACGCACCGCTGGGCCGGGGTGATCGACACCTCCAGCCGCTTCTGCGCCTTCTTCGGTACGGCGCACCGCAACCGCACGGCGTACGCGACCGGCTTCACGGGACTCGGCGTCGGCGCATCGAGGTTCGCGGCCGACGTGATGCTCGACCTGCTCGCCGGCGAGCCGACGGAGCGGACACGCCTGGAGATGGTGCGCAAGAAGGCGCTGCCGTTCCCACCCGAGCCGATCAGCTGGATCGGCATCCAGGTCACGACGTGGTCGATGGGACGGGAGGACCGCACCGGCAGGCGCAACCTCTGGCTGCGACTGCTCGACCGCCTCGGCCTCGGGTTCGACTCATGAATCGCGACATGGCGGCCGACCGGCTGATCAGCGACAACGCCCTGGCCGAGCCGCTCGAGGCCGATGGCGCCTCCATCGCCCTGGCGACCGCCGCCACCACGCTCGCGGCCATCAAGGCGTCGGAGGTCGGACTCTGGGAAGCGGGTCCGGGCACCGACATCGACGTCGAGATCGACGAGGTCTTCCTCGTGCTGGCCGGGGCCGGGACCGTCACCTTCGAGGACGGCAGCACCCTCGCGCTGGCACCGGGAGTGGTCGTCCGCCTTGTCGCGGGGGACCGGACGACGTGGACGATCACCGATCGCCTGCGCAAGCTCTACCTGGCCTGAGACTCCTAGGGAACGCCCCAGGAGTATGTCTGCTTGCGCAGGCTGAGGTACATGAACGTCTCGGTGGCGACGATTCCATCGATTGTGCGGACCCGCTGGGAGAGCAGTTCGAGCAGGTGGTCGTCGCTCTCGCAGACGATCTCGACCAGGAGGTCGAAGGATCCTGCGGTGATGACGACGTAGTCCACCTCGCTCAGGGCACCCAGTGCCTCTGCGACCGGCTCCAAGGGGCCCTGCGCGCGGATGCCGATCATGGCTTGGCGACCGAATCCGAGTTCCATCGGATCCGTGACCGCGACGATCTGCATCACTCCGCTGTCGATCAATCGCGATACGCGTTGGCGCACGGCCGCCTCGGAGAGGCCGACGTCCTTGGCGATCGCGCTGTAGGAGCGCCGCCCGTCCTGCTGCAGCAGCTCGATGATCGCCTTCGAGACCTCGTCGAGGGGCACGGAGCGACCAACCTGTCGTGATGTCATGGGCGGAGGCTCACAGGAGGGAGTGGGCCTTGTCCAACACGGCGCGGAGGATCTGCTCCATCTCCTCGAAGTGCTGGGGCCCGCAGATGAGTGGCGGGGAGAGCTGGATGACGGGGTCTCCCCGGTCATCGGCGCGGCAGTAGAGGCCCTCGGCGTACAGCTGCTTGGACACGAAGCCGTAGAGGATGCGCTCGGACTCCTCGTCGGTGAAGGACTCCCGGGTGGCCTTGTCCTTGACCAGCTCGATGCCGTAGAAGTAGCCGGCCCCGCGGACGTCGCCGACGATGGGGAGGTCGAGCAGGCGCTCCAGGATCGCCCGGCACTCCGCCTCGTTGTCGCGGACGTTCTCCAGCACGCGCTCCTCCTCGAAGAGCTGAAGATTGCGCAGCCCAACTGCCGTCGACACGGGATGGCCGCCGAACGTGTAGCCGTGCGCGAAGGACTCGTTTCCCCGGAGGAAGGGCTCCATCAGCCGCTCGGTGGCGATCATCGCCCCGAGCGGTGAGTAGCCCGACGTCAGACCCTTGGCACAGGTGATCATGTCCGGCTGGTAGCCGTAGCGCTCGGCTCCGAACATGTGGCCCAGCCGTCCGAACGCGCAGATCACCTCGTCGGAGACGAGCAGCACGTCGTAGGCATCGCAGATCTCCCGCACCCGCTGGAAGTAGCCGGGCGGCGGAGGGAAGCAGCCGCCGGCGTTCTGCACCGGCTCGAGGAAGACGGCAGCGACCGTGTCGGGTCCCTCGTTCTCGATGGCGACCGCGATCTGGTCAGCTGCCCAGCGCCCGAACGCCTCCGGGTCGGAGCCGTCATGTAGACCGGACGTGATCTCGGAGGCGCGATAGACGTTGGTGTTGGGCACCCGGAAGGTCGAGGGCACCAGCGGCTCGAACTGCTGCTTCAGCAGCGGGAGACCGGTGATCGAGAGCGCGCCATGTGTGGTGCCGTGATACGCGATGGCCCGGCTGATCACCTTGTGCTTCATGGGCTTGCCCACGAGCTTGAAGTAGTTCTTGGCCAGCTTCCACGCGGTCTCGACCGCCTCACCACCACCCGACGTGAAGAACACGCGCTCGAGATCGCCGGGCGCGTACGACGCGATCTTCTCTGCCAGCTCGATCGCCGGCGGGTGCGCGTAGGACCACAGCGGCATGAACGCCAGCTCGCGCGCCTGCGCCGCCGCGGCATCCGCCAGCTCCGACCGACCGTGCCCGAGCTGGGAGACGAAGAGTCCGGCAAGACCGTCGAGGTACTTCTTGCCGGTGGCGTCCCACAGGTAGGCACCCTCGCCGCGAACCATGATCGGGACGTCGCTGTCGCGGTAGGCGCCCTGCCGGGTGAAGTGCAGCCAGAGGTGGTCCTTGGCGGATTTCTGGAGGCGGTCGTAGTCGGGATGCATGCGGCCATCCTGCGCCGCCAGCACTCGAGAGGCAAGTGATTCCGATGAATCGATGCCGTTTAACAACGAATTTCGTCGACGGGGTGCCAATTTTGCTTCGGAATTGGTTACAGTCCTCGACATGGCTGACCACACCTTCAAGAACGTCGTCGACGGCGCAACCACCGGGGCCCTCTCCGGCGAGACCTATGACGTGCTGGACCCCAGCACCGGCGAGGTCTACGCGCAGGCACCCCGCTCGGGAGCCGAGGACATCGATCGTGCGTACGCCGCCGCGGACCGCGCCTTCGAGACCTGGGGCCGCACCACCCCGCAGGAGAGGTCGCTGGCGCTGCTGCGAATGGCGGACGCGCTCGAGAGCCGGGCCGACGAGTTCGTCGCGGCGGAGTGCCGCGACACCGGCAAGCCGCTCCACCTCACCAAGAGCGAGGAGATCCCGCCCACGGTCGACCACTTCCGCTTCTTCGCCGGCGCCTGCCGCGTCCTGGAGGGCAAGTCGGCGGGGGAGTACCTCCCCGACCACACGTCCTTCGTGCGTCGTGAACCGATCGGCGTGATCGGCCAGGTGACGCCCTGGAACTACCCGCTGCCGATGATGGCGTGGAAGATCGCACCGGCACTCGCGGCCGGAAACACGGTCGTGCTCAAGCCGTCCGACACCACCCCCGCGACCTCGACGATGTTCGCCGAGCTGGCGCAGGAGTTCCTGCCCCCGGGCGTCCTCAACGTCGTGACCGGTGACCGCGACACCGGCCGCGCGCTGGTCGCGCACCCGACCCCGCAGATGGTGGCCATCACCGGCTCCGTCCGCGCCGGCATGGAGGTCGCCGGCTCGGCTGCCACCGACCTCAAGCGCGTCCACCTCGAGCTCGGCGGCAAGGCGCCCGTCATCGTCTTCGACGACGCCGACGTGGAACGAGCCGCCGAGGCGATCGCCGGCGCGGGCTACTTCAACGCCGGCCAGGACTGCACCGCGGCGACCCGCGTCCTCGTCGGCCCCGGCGTCCACGACGACTTCGTGGCCGCACTGACCGCACAGGCCAAGGCCACCCGCACCGGCATGCCCGACGACGAGAGCATCCTGTACGGCGCCCTGAACAGCTCCGACCAGCTCGACCGCGTCGCCGGCATCGTCGACCGCCTCCCCGACCACGCCGTCCTGCAGGCCGGCGGCCGTCGCCAGGGCACCACCGGCTACTTCTACGAGCCGACCGTGCTCTCCGGCCTGCGTCAGGACGACGAGCAGATCCAGGACGAGATCTTCGGACCCGTCATCACCGTCCAGAAGTTCAGCGACGAGGCCCAGGCCCTCCGTTGGGCCAACGACGTGAAGTTCGGCCTCGCCTCGAGTGTGTGGACCCGTGACCACGGCACCGCGATGCGGATGTCGCGCGGCCTGGACTTCGGGGTCGTCTGGATCAACACCCACATCCCCTACGTCTCCGAGATGCCCCACGGCGGCTTCAAGCACTCCGGCTACGGCAAGGACCTCTCGATGTACGGCCTGGAGGACTACACCCGGATCAAGCACGTCATGAGCTACATCGGTGAGTGACGTGGCATCCATTCTGAGGAAGGCAGGCGTGAAGTCCATGCATGACACCGTCGTCATCGGCGGGGGAGTCACCGGCCTGGTGGCCGCCTGGCGACTGGTGGAGGCCGGCCAGGACGTCGTGGTCCTCGAGGCGCGCGACCGTGTAGGGGGACGGCTCCGCAACGAGCGGCACGAGGGTTCGTTGTTCGAGATCGGCGGCCAGTGGGTCTCGCCCGACCAGGACGTCCTCAAGGAGCTGCTCGACGAGCTCGATCTCGAGACCTACCTGCGCCACCGCGACGGTGCCTCCCTCTACGTCGACCGCGGAGGCGAGGCGAAGCGCTTCACCGGCGAGGACCTCCCCGTCAGTGCGGAGACGGCCGCGGCGATCGAGCAGCTCACCAAGACCCTCGACGCGCTCACGGCGGAGATCGACCCGGACCGCCCGTGGGACCACCCGGACGCCGAGCGGCTCGACCACGTGACCTTCCAGCAGTGGCTGCTGGACCAGTGCGACGACGTCGAGGCGCGCGACAACATTGCGCTCTACATCGGCCCGGCCATGCTCACCAAGCCGGCCTGGTCCTTCTCGGCGCTGCAGGCACTGCTGATGGCTGCGAGTGCCGGGTCGTTCCAGCACCTCGTGGACGCGGACTTCATCCTCGATCGCCGGGTCGTCGGTGGACTGGCCTCGGTGCCCCTCGAGCTCGCCCGTCGACTCGGTGACCGCGTCCGCCTGTCGCAGGACGTCACCGCGATCGAGTATGGAGACGACGGCGCGACCGTGGTCGTGGGGCAGGAGCGGATCAGTGCGCGCCGGGTCATCCTCGCGGTGCCGCCTCCGTTGGTACGCCGGATCCGGTTCACTCCCGAACTCCCGGCGGAGCACCGGCACGCGCGCGAGCACCAGTCCTTCGGATTGGTGATCAAGGTGCAGGCCGAGTACTCCACGCCGTTTTGGCGGGAGCAGGGGCTGAGCGGCACCGGCTTCGGCCCCTACCAACTCGTCCACGAGGTCTACGACAACACTCCCGACGGCTCCACCACGGGACACCTGGTCGGCTTCGTCTCCGACGAGGAAGCCGACCGCGTCGGTGCGCTCAGCGACGACGGGCGCCGTGACCAGGTGCTCGGGTCGCTGGCGGCGTACTTCGGCGAAGCGACGCTGACACCGATCACCTATGTCGAGAGCGACTGGCAGCATCAGGAGCTCACCGGAGGCGCCTATGGCACCAGCTTCGACGTCGGCGGCCTCACGCGCTACGGCCGGGTGCTGCGCCAGCCCGTCGGGCCGATCGAGTTCGGAACCAGCGATGTCTCCGGTCTCGGCTTCCAGCACGTCGACGGTGCGGTCCGCGTCGGCGCCGAGATTGCCAACACAATCCTCGGTCCTAAACGCGCAAACGCTCCCGCATAGCCGTTGGGTCCAGGGCCGCGACAGCCAATGCAAGAGGAGTTGGGGCAACACTGGGGCAACACGAGGTCTAGAAATCATCAGAAACAGCCATCGACGGCGAGTCGCCAATTGTGGCTCTGGCCTGCGGTTTCATTGATTTCCAACGTCGTCCGACGACCCCTCGGTCGCACTCTCACGGCGGCGCCGGTTCGAATCCGGTCGGGGGTACAGGTCCGGAAAGGGGCTCTGACGCTGGCGGGGCCCCTTCGGCATTTCCCCCCGTTTTCGTGCCGGGGCACACTGGGCCACACGGGGCAACGCACGCCAGGGTGCTGCGACGCCGATCGGCGGCTGCCCGGGCGCGATCCATCGCCTCGCCGACTTCGTCGAGCCGGTCATCGAACAGGTGACCGTAGGTGGCGAGCGTGATCGTCGCCGAGCCGTGCCCGAGCATCTGCTGGACGACCTTGACGTCGGCGCCGCTGGCGATCGCGAGGCTGGCCGCGGTATGCCGGAGCTCGTGCGGGTGGAGATCCGGCACGCCGATCGCCCTGGCCGCGGCACCGAATGCGGTCCGGAACGTTCTGACCCGCAGCGGCAGGCCGATGCGGATGCGGGCGCTGATTAGGAGCGGGTCGAGGTCTCTCTGCCTCGAACACTTGCGAAGGTGATCGTCGATGGCCAACGTCCTCAAGGTCAGCTCGCAGACGAACGGCCTCGGGCTGTGAGAAGCGGTGCTCGGTGGCGCGCCGCTACCGGTCGCTGAGCCGCATCAGCGCCCGGAACATCTGCCGCTTCGTGGGAGGCTTCGGCAGCGGTGCAGATGCCTCTGCGGCGAAGGCTTGGAGGAGGTAGCCGACCAAGCGCCTCCACGCTTCCGGAGCGGCATCATGGGTTGCGGTGACGACACCCGCGTTAGCCATGAGGATCAGCGGCACATCCTGGTGAACGAAGTCCTGCCGCAGCTGGCCGGTGGCTTGGGCGCGCTCGATCAGTTCAGCGAGTGCGAGGGCGGCGCGCTCCCGCTCTGCCTCCAGTCCCTTGGCGGTCGGGAAGGTGAGCGTGAGGACGTCGGCGAAGCCGCGGTCGTCGGCCTGCATCCGGCACACCCGTTCGATGAACCCGCAGAAACCCTGCCAGGCGTCCTGCTCGGCGAGCGCCGCGTCGATCGCCGCGACGTGCGCGGCCATCTTGTCGGCGAAGACGGCGCCCACGAGGTCGTCGCGCGTCGGGAACCTCCGGAACAGCGTCGCGACCCCAACGCCCGCTCGGCGCGCGATCTCGTTGGTAGAGGCGTCGAGCCCCTGCTCGGCGAACACCTCGCGAGCAGCGTCGAGCACTCGCTCTCGGTTCCGCTCGGCATCCGCACGCATGACGTTGATCATATCCGCCTATGTGGAATAGATGCTCCGGTTGTACGGTTAGGCTCGACGTAACCGGAGCGCCCGCTCCACTAAGGCTCGAACGACAAGGACCGACAACTGACGAGCGTGTTCCTGTGGATGCTCCAGGGCATCCTGGCCGCAATGTTCCTCATGGCCGGTGCCATGAAGGCCACCCAGCCCAAGGAGAAGCTGCTCGAGAAGCTGCCGTGGGTGGAGGACTACTCCGCCGGCACCGTCCGCTTCATCGGGGTGATGGAGCTGCTCGGCGCGATGGGGCTGATCCTTCCGGCCGCATTCGACATCGTCCCGATCCTCACGCCGCTGGCCGGGACCGGCCTGGCGATCGTGATGCTGCTGGCGATGAACGCCCACCGCCGTCGCAAGGAGCCCGGCGCGATCGTCTTCACCGGCGTGCTGTTCGTCGCCACCGCCTTCGTCGCTTGGGCCCGCTTCGGCCCCTGGGCCTTCTGACCCGCATCTCAACCACACCAACCACAAGGAGAACCCAGTCATGCGTGCATTAGTCCTGCCGGAGGTCGTCGGGATCTACACCCAGCCCGACCCCGCCACGCTCGAGCGGCTCGCCGAGCATGTCGCCGCCAGCACCACCCAGGTGCGGGTCCAGGACACCTTCCCCCGCAACGAGGCGCCGCAGACGTTCGAGAGCTTCGCCGACGGCACCCTCGGCAAGCTCGTCATCACCACGCTCTGACCACATCAACCACCCGGAGGAAACATGAACGTCACCGTCTTCGGCGCCACCGGTGCCATCGGCTCGCTCACCGTCATCGAGCTGCTCGAGCGTGGCCACACCGTCACGGCGTACGCCCGCAACCCCGCCAAAGTCCCCGACACCTGGGGCGAGGGCCGGGTGCGGGTCGTGATCGGCGAGATGTCGGACGCCGAGGCGATCGACTCCGCGGTCCACGGCGCTGATGCCGTCGTCAGCGCCCTCGGGCCGAGCATGGACCGCAAGGCCACCGGGCTTCCGCTGGTCGAGGGCGCGCGCAACATCCTGAGCGCGATGGAGCAGCACGGGGTCAAGAGGTACGTCGGCCACGCGACCCCATCCCTCCAGGACTCGCAGGAGAAGCGGACGCCGCAGACCCGGTTCATCGGATTCATGGGCCGCACATTGCTGCGTCGCGCCTACGACGAGATGCTGGGGGTGGCCGACCTGATCATGAACAGCGGCGTCCGCTGGACCATCGTGCGGTTCACCGCCCCCAAGGACGGACCCGCCAAGGGTGCCCTCAAGGTCGGCTTCTACGGCACCGACAAGATCGGCTTCCAGGTCACCCGCGCCGACATCGCCGCCTTCACCGCCGCGCAGGTCGACGACGACACCTACGTCGGCCGCGCGCCCGCTATCAGCAACTGAGCATGGATGCGATGACGTATTCGGGGTGGCTGACGCAACTCGGCACTTCACCCTCAAAGGCATGCGCGGACCGTTCGCCACCTGTCACCCGGTGCTGAGCGGAGCGATCGTGGTGCCAAGGACGCGCCGTCACGCGTAGGTGCGGGCGGTCTCGATGAGAACGTCGTGGAGCGCCAGTTCGGCGGCTGCTCGCACGCGTCCGGGCCGGTGCGCCATCAGGACGCGGCGGGCGGGGGCGGTGTCTCCCAGCGAGATCACCCGGACGTCGGGGTGCTGGTTGACGGTCGCGGTGCGTGGCGCGAGGGCGATGCCGAGGCCGACGCTGACCATGGCCTGTGCCTCCTGGTAGTCGTTTGCGTGGAAGGCGATGGTCGGGGTGAACCCGGCGGCCATGGCGCTGCGTTCGAGCACCTCGACGACCGGGTGGCCGCCCGCGCGGATGATCCAGGGCTCGTCGGCCAGGTCGGCCATCTTCACGGTGCGTCTGCGCGACAGCCGGTGGGTGGCGCCGACGAGCAGGACCGTGGGATCGGTGAAGAGCTCGGTCAACTCGAGCTCCTCGTTGTCGACCCGCTGCCACTCGTAGTCCCAGAGCAGGGAGATGGCGACGGTGCCCTCCTCGAGCAGGCGGACCAGGTGATCCTCACGTCCGCTGCTGATGGTGAGGTGTATGGCGGGGTAGAGCTCGCGGAATCGGCGTACGGCGAGCGGCAGGAACGAGCTGCCGACCGTGGGGAAGGTGCCGAGGGTGACGCTCCCGCGGCGTACTCCGGCGATGTCCGCGAGGTCCGCCTCCGCCGCCGCGAGCTGCCGCACCACCTTGCGCGCATGACGCGCCAGCACCAGTCCCGCGTCGGTGGGTGTCATGCCGCGGGCGTGGCGGTCGAGCAGGGGTTGGCCGGCCTCCCGCTCCAGTCGCAGGAGCTGCTGGGACACGGCGGATGGCGTGTAGCCCAACGCCGTCGCCGCGCTGGTCACGGAGCCTTCCTCCACGATGGCGAGCAGGACCTGGAGGCGCTTGACGTCGAGCACGACCCCAGTGTGCCTGAAGGAGTGCTTCACGGCCATTAAGTGCGCTCCAGCATCCCTAAAGGGTCGGGTGCCACGCTGTGAACCGCGGAACCCGGCTCACGCATGAAGCATTGCTACATGCCATGGTGCAGATTCGTGATTGTGCTACAGGCCGCACGGCGCTCAGTCTGATAGACGCCCGGGAACGAACCGGGCGGTCAGCCCAGGAGGCCAGATGCACGAGATCCCCGCGACGTGGATGCGCGGAGGGACCAGCAAGTGCTGGGTCTTCCGCCGCGCCGACCTGCAGGTCGGCGACCTCTCGATCGACGACGTCCTGCTGCGGATCTACGGCAGCCCGGACCACCGCCAGGTCGATGGAGTGGGCGGCGGGACGTCGACGACCAGCAAGGCCGTGATCCTCGCGCCGTCCGAGCTGGACGGCGTGGATGTGGAGTACACGTTCGCGCAGGTCGGCATCGACGAGGCCAAGGTCGACTGGGGAAGCAACTGCGGCAACTGCTCGGCCGTGGTGGCGTCGTTCGCCATCCGCGAAGGCTGGGTGCCGACGAACGACGGCGAGACCGCGGTGCGTGTCCTGAACACGAACACCGACCAGCTGATCGTGCAGCGAGTGGACACCCCCGGCGCCGAGCTGCTGGAGGCTGCGACCGAGAACATTCCCGGCGTCCCGTTCCCGGGTGCCCCGGTGAGGATGGGCTTCGTCGACCCGGCCGGTCGCAGCACGGGTCACCTCTTCCCGACCGGGCGAGTGTCGGACACGATCGAGGTGGCACAGCAATCCGTCACGGTCACGCTCGTGGACGCGGGCGCGCCGGTGGTGGCCGTGTCCGCCGCCGACTTCGGGGTCCGGGGCGACGAGGACACCCACGAGCTCGACGCCGACGCCCGGGCTCCTCGCCCGCCTGGAGACGTACGCCGCCAGGCGGGAGTCCTGATGGGCCTGGCCGAGTCGACGGCGCTGGTCGCCCGCGCCGTACCCAAGCTCGCGATGGTCTCGTCACCCGCGAGCGAGGAGGACACCGATCTGACGGTCCGGATGCTGTCCATGGGTCGATTCCACCCTGCTGTGCCCGTGACCGGGTCGGTGGCCCTGACCCTCGCTGCCGGCGTGCCGGGCACGGTCGTGCACGACCTCGCCCGCGGCGATGCCGCTGCCGGCCTCCGCCTCGGCACCCCGGCCGGATGCGTGACCACCTTCGTCGAGGAGCACGACTCGGTCCCGGTCGTCGGGGTCATCCGGACCTACCGGCGTCTCGCTCACGGATCCGTGCTGCTCGCCGGACCCTCCGCTCCTGCCCTCGAGCTCAGCGTGACCAACCACCCACTTGACATCGCGCCCCCATGCGCGGCTCCCTTCACCTGGAGGAACAGATGAACCAACATCGCACCGATGACGACGTCGAAGTGGCCTGACGCCCACGGCAGCGTCTGCGCTGGAGCGCGAAGCGCCGGCGCCGAATCTCAAGGTGGCCGGCAGCATCGTGGCCGGCTTCGCCGCGCTGGCGGTGGGCGTGTCCGTCCTCGGCGGCGACCTGCTGAACCCGGCGGCCTCGACCGCTGATGGCGACTACGCCGGCGAGACCGTCACGATGATGATCCCCCTCGCGGAGGGTGGCGGCACGGACACCTGGGCGCGCTTCGTCGGGTCCGCGCTGACCGAGGAGGTGCCTGGTTCTCCGGGACTCGCCCCGGAGAACGACGACGGCGGGGAGGGCATCCTCGGCACCAACCACTTCATGACCTCCGCCAAGCCCGACGGCACCGAGGTGCTCGTCAGCACCGCGTCGACCGTGGTGCCGTACCTCCTCAACGTCCCGGCCGTGAAGTACGACTTCAGCGAACTACGGCCGATCCTGGCCAACGGCACCGGTGCCGTGGTCTACGCCCGGTCGAAGGCGGGCGTCGACAGGGGTCGAGGACCTGATCGATCGCGACGAGCCACTCATCTTCGGTGGCATCGCCGCCACCGGACTCGACCTCACGACCCTGCTCGCCTTCGACCTGCTCTCCGCCGACATCGACTCGACGTTCGGGTTCGAGGGGCGCGGCCCGGTCAACCTCGCGCTCCAGCGCGGCGAGGTCGACATCGACTACCAGACCACCTCGTCCTACGGCCCGGCAGTGGAGCCGATGGTCAAGGACGGCACCGCGGTCCCGCTGTTCTCGCTCGGCCAGGTCGACGCCGAGGGCGAGATCGTGCGCGACCCCAACTTCCCGGACATCCCCACGGTCGTCGAGGTCTATGAGGAGTTGTACGGAGAGCAGCCCGACCCCGAGCAGCTCGCCACCTACCAGGCGATCCTTGCGCTCACCTACACCTACCAGAAGGCCATGTGGGTCCCTGAGGACACCCCGGACGAGGCGCTCGACCTCCTGCGCTCCACCGCGGAGGAAATGGGAGCGGATCCGGCTTTCCAGAAGTCCGCTGCCGAGGTGCTCGGGGGGTATCCGATCGACGCCTCGGCGGACCTCGAGGAACGCATCGGTGAGGCCTACCAGGTGGACGACGACGTCCGCGCCAACGTGCTCGAGCTGCTCGAGTCGACCTACGACATCACGATCGAATGAGGACCCGATGACCGACGCAGCCTTCTCCGCCTGGCCTCCTTGGCCAACCCGTCCCTGCTCATCATGCTCGTGATCGGTGTCGTGGCCGGCCTCGTGATCGGGTTGATCCCCGGCCTCGGAGGCACCGGTGCCGTCGCGATCCTGCTGCCCGTCACGTTCGGCATGGAGCCCGAGCAGGCGCTCGCCATGCTCATCGGGGCTCTCGCCGTCGTCCACACCTCCGACACCGTCGCCGCCGTCCTGCTCGGGGCACCGGGCTCAGCCTCGGCGAGCGTGACCATGCTCGACGGCTATGCGATGGCCCGGAAGGGGGAGGCGAAACGGGCGTTGTCGCTCGCCTTCCTGTCCTCGATGGCCGGTGGCCTCATCGGCGCCGTCGGCCTGACCCTGGCCATCCCGCTGGCCCGCCCGCTGGTGCTGTCCTTCGGCAGCCCCGAGCTCTTCATGCTGACCATCCTGGGTGTGTCCCTCGCCGCAGTCCTCTCACGAGGCAATGTCGTCAAGGGGCTGACCGCCGGATTCCTCGGACTGCTGCTCGGCCTGGTGGGCACGTCCCCGACCACCGCCGAGGAGCGGTTCACCTTCGGCTCCCTCTTCCTGGGAGACGGGGTGTCGCTCGTCGCAGTCGCCCTCGGCATCTTCGGCCTCGCCGAGATCGCCAGCCGGGTCGGCCAGCGCCGCGTCACCGAGCAGCCGGTCTCTCTCAGCGGAGGCTGGGGTGCGGGCATCCGTGAGTGGCTCACCCACTGGACACACGTCGTCCGAGGCTCACTGATCGGCATCTGGGCCGGCATCCTGCCGGGCGTCGGTGCCACGGCCGGCACCTGGCTGGCCTACGGCCAGGCCGTCGCGACGGCCAAGGACAAACGACAGTTCGGCAAGGGCGACCCCCGTGGCATCGTCGGCCCGGAGAGCGCGAACAACTCGGTCGAGGCCGGCGACCTGATCCCGACGTTCCTCTTCGGCATCCCCGGTGGAGTGCCGTCCGCGATGCTCCTCGGGATGCTGTTGACCTACGGCATCCAGCCCGGCCCGGCGATCGTCACCGAGCACCTCGACCTGATGTACGTCATCATCTGGTGCTTCGCCATCGCCAGTGTCGCGGGAGCGTTCCTCTGCTTCCTCGCCACGCCGACGCTGGCCAAGCTCACCAAGGTGCCCTTCGCCATCCTCGGCCCGGGACTGCTCGTCGTGATGCTGCTCGGCGCCTACCAGGAGGGCGGCCAGCTCGGCGACCTCTGGGTGATGGTCGTCCTCGGCGTCATCGGCTTCTTCCTCAAGGCCACCGGTGTGCCCCGCGCACCGTTCCTCATCGGATTCGTGCTCGCCATACCGATGGAGCGCTACTACTACCTGACCACGAGCCTCTACGACAGCTCGGCCTGGATGGCACGACCCGGCGTGCTCGCCTTCGCGGCCATCCTGGTGGTGCCGCTGCTGTGGTCGCTGGTCAAGCGAGTCCGAACGGCCGGCTCCGGCGTGGCCGACGACGGCCACCGCAACGAGGCGGAGATCGACGACCCTGCGGGCGACGAGCTCGAGGGCTCGATGACCGGCACGCGCTGGTCGCTGGCCGTGGCTGTCGGTGCCGTGCTGCTCTTCGCAGGAGCACTGGTCATCAGCGGATCGTTCTCCGACGAAGCCCAGCTCATGCCTCGCCTGGTCGCCGGCTGCGGCCTGGTCGCAGCGGCGGTGCTGCTCTGGCAGGAGCGGCACAGCTGGCGGGGGGAGTCCCCGGACGCCGATGGTGCTGGTGGGGTCGAGACCACTCCCGGGTCCGGGGGGACGATGCTCGCCACCCAGGTCGCGGCACGCCTGCACACCCGACGCGATGACCTCGTGGTCGCTGCCCGGACCTTCGCCTCGATGGCGGCCTTCCTGCTCCTCGTGTCGTTGGCGGGCTATCTGGCCGCCACGCTCGTGTTCGTCCCGATGTTCCTGCTCTACACCGCACGTGCCAAGCCGCGGACGGCGATCATCTACACGCTGGTGCTCGGCCTCGTGCTGCTGTCCCTGCCGTCGCTGCTCCCCGTCGACCTCCCCCCGGGTCTCTTCCAGTGACCCGGCCCCGCGACCCCGCTCCGCTCCGCACGTCGAAAGGATCGTCATGACCATCGTGGTCGCCTACGCAGACACCCCACCCGGACACGCCGCGATGACCGCCGCAGCCGAGACGGCCACGGACGGGGAACACGTGATCGTCGTCCCGGCCGTCCGTGGCGACGCCCCGCCCGACGTCGCCAAGATCGAAGCCCGCTGGCCCGAGCTGACCGGGCGCGTCGAGGTCGACCGGGCCGACCTCGCAGACCCCAGCGACGCGGTCGTGCAAGTGGCACAACGACGCGACGCGCGGATGGTGGTGCTCGGGCTCAGGCAACGCACGCCGGTCGGCAAGATGGTCTTCGGGTCCACCGCGCAGCGCATCCTGCTCGATGCCACGTGCCCGGTGCTGGCTGTCAAGCCACCCAGGGCAGACGTATGACCCAGGGACTGCTGCACGAACGGGTGACACTTTTGACCAATCCGTGCAGCAGACCCGGTCGCTGGTTCAAGTCTCTGTCCGGCCGCGCGCCTGTCCGACCTCGACGCAGACGGCGGGCCACGGCGGCTCGCTGGAGACCTTCGGAACCGCATCTTGCGTTCATATGGAACACATCGATCAGCAGCCCAGCCCAGCGCACGCAGCAACTCAGCAGGAAACTGGCGGGCTTTCTCCAGCGATGTCTCTGGTGCAACTGTCGATGACGGTTGAAAACTGAGCAGATGTGACGCGGCTCGTCGAAAGTGCTCACTTTTCGAGCGTCACCGACAGTCATCCCTCATCCTCGGCCACGTCCTTGGTGGCGACCAGACCGGACAAGCCAGCGGGGGCATCGACTCGCAAACACTCGAGCGTGGGATGACGGTAGGGATGCGGCGCCCAGAAACAGCTGCAGGTCAGACCCGCGTACCCGGCCTGACCTGCGAGAACTGTAGTGCGCCTGTAGGGATTCGAACCCCAAACCTTCTGATCCGTAGTCAGATGCTCTATCCGTTGAGCTACAGGCGCATGTCGCGCTGCGGACAGCGCGACCGGACGAGGATAGCCGACCCCGACTGCCAACCCGAAATCAGCCTCGTTCCCCTGCCTTGGTGAAGTCCCGACGGAGTGGAGCGTTCCAATACGTGAACTGTCGTTATGGTGTCGTCCACGCAGCGCGCTCGGGGGCGAACGAGGCGGCCCCGGCACCTCACGAGAGGCAATTTTTCTGATGGCAGATGTCGAGTCGGCACTGGATGCGGCCGGGTTGAAGAACCCGAAGGTTCGTGAGTTCGTCAAGGAGTACGCCGAGCTCACCGGCGCCGAGCGGATCGAGGTCGTCACCGCGGCGGACGACGCGCGGCTGATCCAGGAGGCGCTCGAGGCGGGCGAGCTCCAGGCCGCCGGCGAGGGGCGCTACTACTCCCGCAGCTACTACAAGGACACCGCCCGCTCCGAGGAGCGCACGATCGTCGCGACCAACGACGAGAAGGACAAGGGCGTCTACAACAACTGGCGCCCGGCCTCGGAGATGAAGCCGATGCTGCATGACCGCATGCGCGGTGCGTCGGCCGGCAAGACGATGTACGTCATTCCCTACCTGATGTCGCCCCCCGGCAACGCGCTCGCGCCGTGGGCCGCCGGCGTCGAGCTCACCGACTCGCGCCCCGTCGTCCTGCACATGATCCGGATGTCGCGCGTCGCGACGCACTTCCTCGACGAGCTCGAGGACCCGGACCACTTCGTCCGCGCCGTCCACGTCACCGGTGACCTGGAGAACCTCGGCCAGGGCACGGAGCAGGACCAGCGCTACTTCGTCACCGTCGCCGACGAGCGCACGATCCTGCACTTCGGTTCGTCGTACGGCGGCAACGCCCTGCTCGGCAAGATCGCGCACGGCCTCCGACAGGGCGCCTACGACGGCTGGGCGAGCAAGAAGTTCCTCGCCGAGCAGTACATGCTCATCGGCATCCACGACAAGGAGACCGGGAAGGACTACCACATCTGTGGCGGCTTCCCGAGTGCCTCCGGCAAGACCAACCTGGCGATGATGCTGGCCCCCGACGTCCTCGGCGAGCGCTACCACGTGTCGTTCTACGGCGACGACATCGCGTGGCTCTGGGTCGACGAGGACTCCGGCCGGCTGATGGGCATGAACCCCGAGTACGGCGTGTTCGGCGTCGCCAAGGACACCAACGAGCGCACCAACCCCACCGCGCTGCACTCCATCGACCCCGGCACCCACGCGATCTTCACCAACGTCGCCTACAACCCGACGTCCGGCGAGGTCTGGTGGGAGGGCCGCACCCCGAGCCCGCCGAGCGACGTGCACGGCTGGCTCGACTGGACCGGCTCCCCGCTCGCCGACCGCAAGGACAGCGACTCGTCCCCGTGGGCGCACCCCAACAGCCGCTTCACCACGACGCTGGCCAACGTCCCCAACATCGCCGAGGACTTCGACGCCGCGGCCGGCGTGCCCATCGACGCGATCATCTTCGGCGGCCGCACCCGCGACCGCGAGCCGCTGATCCGCGCGATGTACGACCTCGCCGAGGGTGTCTACGACGGCCTGACCCTGGGCGCCGAGGCGACGGCCGCCGCCGAGGGCAAGGAGGGCGTGCTCCGCTACGACCCGATGTCCAACCGCCCCTTCATGGCGTACGGCGAAGGCGACTACGCGCAGCACTACCTCGACATCGTCGGGGCGGCCACCGACCTGCCGATCTTCGCGCACGTCAACTGGTTCCAGCGCGACCCGGAGGACGGCCACTTCCTGTGGCCCGGATATCGCGACAACCTGCGCCCGCTGCTGTGGCTGCTCCAGCTGCGCAACGGCGAGGTGGAAGGTCGCCAGACCCCCGTCGGGATCGTGCCGACCAAGGAGGAGCTCAACCTCGAGGGCGTCGACATCACGCCCAAGGACCTCGAGACGATCCTGAGCATCGACAACGTCCGCTGGCAGCAGGAGATGGACAACCGCGCCGAGCACCTCGAGCAGTTCGACCGGATGCCCGAGGCGATCTGGGAGGCCCACCGCCGGGTCACCAAGGCGCTGGAGGAAGACGCGGGCTGAGCGTCCGGCAACGGCCCCGGTCCCACGACCGGGGCCATTTGCTGCCCGGACGACCCCTGCTGCGGCTAGTGTCGGTGCACCATGTCAGGGCTCGGGACTGCGGAAGACGTGATCGGCCGGCGGTTCGACCGTCGTCGCCCTTCGCTGCGACTGATGCGCCCGTTCGGCCTCGTCTGCGGCCTCGGCCTGCTCACGGTGCTGCTGCCGCCGTACGACGTGTCCTGGGTCGTGCTGGCCCTTGCCACCGTCGTCTACTTCATCATCGCGGGACTGCTCATCGAGAGCAGCCGCCGGCCGTTGCGCACGTGGGTCGATCCGGCCGCGGCCTACCTCACCTTCCCCTTCGTCCTCCTCCTTCGCGAGGCGGCCGGCGGCGCCTCGTCGGGATTCTCCGCACTGCTGTTCGTCCCCATCCTGTGGCTGGCGATCACCGGCTTGAAGCGCGAGCTGTACGTCGCAAGCGTGCTCGCCGGCCTGACGATCCTGATCCCGGTGCTGGTCATCGGCCCACCGCACTACCCCGTCGAGGACTGGCGTCGCGCCTTCATCCTCGTCGCGCTCACCGTGGTGCTCGGCCGGGTGGTGCAGCGCATCGTCACTCGCCTGGAGCGAGAGACCCGCGCTGCCCACGCTGCAGCCGAGCAGAGCGAGCAGTTCTTCCTCGACGCGCCGCACGGGGTGGTGGTGCTGGACATCACGGGGGAGATCCAGTTCGTCAACGCTGCGGTGTGCGGGATCGTCGGCCTGCCGCCCGACGAGCTCGAGGGCATGCAGCTGACGGAGCTGGCGCCACCGGGCGACGACGCGATCGCCAACCACCTGGCGCGCGTCCACGAGAACGTCACGCGCTCGAGCGCGTCCGACATCGTGCTGCGCGACTACCGCGGTCAGGACATCCACGTGGCCCTGAGCAGCCGCCTGTTGTGCCGCCCCGGATCCGTCGAACCCGACATCGTGCTGGTCAACGTCGTCGACGTCTCCGAGCGCCGTCGCTACCAGGACCGGCTGGCCCACCTCGTCGACCACGACGTCCTCACCGGCCTGGCCAACCGGCGCCGCTTCGACAGCGAGCTCCAGCGGCACCTCGAGCGGTGCCGGCGCTACGGCAACTCCGGCGCGGTCCTCCTGCTGGACCTCGACAACTTCAAGCAGGTCAACGACAGCCTCGGGCACAACGCGGGCGACCAGCTCCTCGTCACCATCGGCGGCCTGCTCCGTCGCGCCGTCCGCGACACCGACGTGGTCGCACGGTTGGGTGGCGACGAGTTCGCGGTGCTCCTCACGGACGGCGACCAGGACGCCGCCGCTCGCGTCGGCGAGACGATCGTCGCCGTGGTCCGTGACCACGCGGCGACCCTCGACGGCGTACGCCGCCGCGTCACCGCCAGCGTCGGGGCGGTGACCTTCCAGGCAGCCAGCGAGCACGCCACCGACGTCCTCGCGCTGGCCGACATGACGATGTACGACGCCAAGGAGGCCGGCCGCAACCAGGTCGCGCTGCTGCCCGAGGGGGAGACGCGGCCACCGCAGTTCTCGGCGAGGATGCAGTGGCAGAACCGCATCGAGGAGGCGCTGGAGCACGACCGCTTCGAGCTCCACCTGCAGCCGATCATGAACCTGGCCACCGACCGGATCACCTCGGCGGAGGTGCTGATCCGCCTTCGCGACGAGGACGAGCTGGTGCCGCCGTCGCGCTTCGTCTACATCGCCGAGCGCGTCGGGCTGATGCCGCAGGTCGACGCCTGGGTGGTCGACAACAGCCTGGCGATGCTGTCCAGGCTGCGTCAGCTCGACCCCCTGTTCGAGCTCGAGGTCAACCTGTCGGGCCACTCGATCGGCAACCCCGACATCGAGCGGGCCATCAAGGACTCCTTGATCAAGCACGACGTCGACCCGACGGCCCTGATCCTGGAGATCACCGAGACCGCGGCGGTGGCCGACGTGGGCCTGGCCCGCGCCTTCGCCGAGCGGATGACCCAGCTCGGCTGCGCCTTCGCCCTGGACGACTTCGGTGCGGGCTTCGGGTCGTTCTACTACCTCAAGCACCTGATCTTCGACTACGTCAAGATCGACGGCGAGTTCGTCGCGCACGTGCACGAGTCGCAGGTCGACCGCACCATCCTGCGCTCGATCGTCGGCATCTCCCGCGACCTCGGCAAGAAGACCGTGGCCGAGTTCGTCTCCGAGCCGGAGATCCTCGCCGTGTGCCGTGCCGAGGGCGTCGACTTCGCGCAGGGCTTCCTGATCGGCAAGCCGGTGCCGTACGACGAGTTCGTCGCCACCTTCCTGCCCTCCGAGACCCCGGCGATCCAGACGGGCTGACCGGCTGCTCCGTGTCTCGCGCGTGTGACCTGCACCTCACGCGTTGATCGATCCAATATGTACGCCGCAAGCCTGCCGTTAGCCTCGGCGCAACCGTCGCCGCAGCGTTGCCGGACGGGGTCCGATTCAGCACTCCACGACACACCGTCGATGCGCTCGACGGCCGGAGGCGCCTTCCACCACCGAGGCGACCACCGCGAATGCGCGAGAGGGAAACCGCAGGCATGACCGCCATCACTGACACTTCGGCTCCGACGACCCACCAGGGAATCCTGGCGTGGGTCAACGAGATCGCCGAGCTCACCCAGCCCGACAGCATCCACTGGTGCACCGGCTCCGACGAGGAGTGGGAGCAGCTCACCGCGGCCCTCGAGGGCACCGGCACGTTCACGCGACTGAACCCCGAGATCAAGCCCAACTCGTTCCACGCCGCCTCCGACCCCACCGATGTGGCGCGCGTCGAGGACCGCACCTACATCTGCTCGGTCGACGAGAAGGACTGCGGGCCCACCAACAACTGGATGGACCCCAACGAGATGAAGGACCTCATGCGCGGGCTGTACGCCGGCTGCATGAAGGGCCGCACGATGTACGTCATCCCCTTCGTCATGGGTCACCTCGACGCCGAGAAGCCGATGTTCGGCGTGGAGCTCACCGACTCCGCCTACGTCACCGTCTCGATGCGCGTCATGGCCCGCATGGGCACCGACGTGCTCCGCAAGATCGAAGAGATCGGCGAGGACGTGCAGTGGGTCCCCGCCCTGCACTCCGTCGGCGCACCGCTGGCCGAGGGCGAGGTGGACGTCTCCTGGCCGTGCAACGACACCAAGTACATCGTCCAGTTCCCCGAGGAGCGGACGATCTGGAGCTTCGGATCCGGGTACGGCGGCAACGCCCTGCTCGGCAAGAAGTGCTACGCGCTCCGCATCGCCAGCGTGATGGCACGCGACGAGGGCTGGATGGCCGAGCACATGCTCATCCTGAAGCTCACCTCGCCGGCCGGCGTCACCAAGTTCATCGCCGCGGCCTTCCCGAGCGCGTGCGGCAAGACCAACCTCGCCATGCTCAAGCCCACCATCCCGGGCTGGAAGGTCGAGGCCATCGGCGACGACATCGCCTGGATGCGCATCGGTGAGGACGGCCGCCTGTGGGCCGTCAACCCGGAGTTCGGGTTCTTCGGTGTCGCGCCCGGCACCAACGAGCACACCAACCCCAACGCGATGGCGACGATCAACAAGGGCAACTCGGTCTTCACCAACGTCGCGCTCACCGAGAACGGCGACGTGTGGTGGGAGGGCCTGGAGAACACTCCGGCCAGGGCGACGTCCTGGAAGGGCGAGCCCTGGACGCCCGAGAGCGACGAGCTCTCCAGCCACGCGAACAGCCGCTACTGCACCCCGATCAAGCAGTGCGACATGCTCGCTGCGGAGTACGACGACCCGCGCGGCGTACCGATCGACGCGATCCTCTTCGGCGGCCGTCGCAAGACGACGATCCCGCTCGTGACCGAGGCCCGCGACTGGACCCACGGCACGTTCATGGGCGCCACGCTCTCCTCGGAGACGACCGCTGCCGCCGTCGGCGCCGTGGGCGTCGTCCGCCGCGACCCGATGGCCATGCTGCCGTTCATCGGCTACAACGCCGGTGACTACTTCAGCCACTGGATCAACATGGGCAAGGACAACGACGAGTCCAAGATGCCGAAGATCTTCTACGTCAACTGGTTCCGTCGCGCCGCCGACGGCGACTTCCTGTGGCCCGGGTTCGGCGAGAACAGCCGCGTCCTCAAGTGGGTCATCGAGCGCCTCGAGGGCACCGCTGCCGCGGTGGAGACCCCGATCGGCCACGTGCCGGCACCGGGCGCGCTCGACATCGACGGCCTCGACATGACCCCGGAGGCCATCGAGGCCGCCCTGGCGGTCGACGTCGAGGAGTGGAAGGCCGAGATCCCGCAGATCACCGAGTGGTTCGAGAAGTTCGGCGACGACCTGCCGGCCGTGCTCTGGACCGAGCTCGATGTCCTCAAGGAGCGCCTCGGCGCCTGATGAATGGCACCTCGGTGGTTGAGGTGCGAGCGCAGCGAGCCTCGAAGCTCCGGCCCGCCAGGATCTCCGATCCCGGCGGGCCGGAGCCGTCTTTGTGGAAAGATCGGCCGGTCACATGACTAGGGAGGTGGTGTTGACGTGAGTTACGGCCCCGATGAGCGTTCCGTCTTCGAGTCGGCCGCTTCCGACCTCTACGAGGAGCTGGTCGGCTCAGCGGGCATGCCCGCGAGTGACGCGCGCATCCAGGACGGCGGCGACGACGCCGCGCCGTTCGCGCTGCTCAAGGACATCGGCCTGGTCACCTTCGACAAGGGAGCGGACCGCTGGGTGCCGGTCGACCCGTCGATCGTGCAGTCCCGGGTGGTCTCCCCGCTGGGCCAGCAGGGCGCCGAGCTGATCGCCGAGTCCGCCCACTGGGCCAAGGCCTTCCAGGGACTGTCCCACGCGTGGCGACGATCGCCCGAGGCCCTGCGCGGCCCGTTCGCGGAGCTCCGCGGCGAAGCCATCGCGCCCTACATCACCTCTGTCGTCGCCGACGCCTCCGAGGAGCTGCTGACCGCGCAGCCGCAGACGGGTCGCGCGATCGAACAGCTCCCCGACGCGATCGAGCGCGAGGTGGGTGCCCTGCGACGGGGCGTCACGATGCGCACGCTCTACCAGCACTCCGCCAGGCGCCAGGTCGCCACCAACAAGTACGTCGCCGCCGTCACCGCCGAGGGCGCGCAGGTGCGCACCCTCGACGAGTTCTTCAACCGGCTGATCGTCGTCGACCGGCGCATCGCGATCGTCCCGGGGCGGGGTGGGCCCGGTGAGTCGGTGGCCCTCGCCGTACGCGAACCATCGCTCGTGGCCTATCTCGTCGACATCTTCGAGCGGTCCTGGGAACGGGCGAGGCCCTTCACCAACCGCGACACGTCCCTGGTGCGCGCCATCGAGGCGGAGCAGCGGGCGATGACGATCCGGATGCTGATCGGGGGTCACGCCGACCCGGTGGGGGCCAAGCGCCTCGGTGTCAGCCCGCGCACGTACGCCGCCTACGTCTCGGAGCTCAAGCAGGAGTTCGAGGTCGAGTCGAGGTTCCAGCTCGGCTACGAGATGGGCCGGCGAGGTGTGACCGGGCGCGACATTCCCCCGGCCAGCGACCGGGACAACATCACGCAGACCGGTGAGAGCGCCTGAAAACTGCCTTCAGCCGCCGGTCGGCCAGGTGGTGTCGGACGGGGTGACGTGCACCGACGGCCACGTGGTGTCCGCCATTGACGGCCAGGTGGTGTCCGCCATGGACGGCGGCGTCGTGCCGGGGGCGATCCGGGCCGGCCAGGTGGTGTCCGCCCGGTAGGCCTCGGCTGGTCCCGCGCTGATTCCAATGGCCCCCATGGACAGTGCCGCGGTAAGAATCGCGGCGGCAATGCGACGTCCGGAGTTCATGAAAGTCATCCTCTTGTCTGGTCAGCCTGGTCCGAGACTCGTCTTCATTGTCGGGGAGCCGAGTCGATTGGTCATCACCACGACGGCTGCGAGTCTCTGCATTGCACCATTTCGCAAGGAGGAAGGAAATGCACTCTGGCCCCCCGTAGGAGGCCAGAGACGTTGGCGGAGGCGGGGGGATTTGAACCCCCGACAGGGATTAACCTGAACCCGCTTAGCAGGCGGGCGCCATAAACCGGACTAGGCGACGCCTCCATGCTCGAGCCTCAAGGGCTGAGCGCGGACAGGCTACTAGGCCCGTCTCGCCTTTGCCGAATCGCACCCGGCTCCGTGCTCGTGGGGGCTTGGTCAGAGCGGCCGCAGGCCGTGACCGCGCTGGAGATGACGCTGCAGGTCGCGCACGAACTCCTCGCGGTCGCCCGCCAGCATCTCGACCGGGATCGTGCTCGTCCGGCCCGAACGCAGTCGGAGCACGACGACCGGCGAGCCTGCCGACGTCGTGGTGACGGCGTCCTCCACGTCCTTCCACCTCGCTGCGGCCACACCGACCCCGCGGACCCACTGCACCCGGAAGCCCTCGTCGGTGAAGCGCACGACCCAGCCGCGGCGGCTCAGCACGACCCCGGCAGCGACCAGGGCGACGATGCCGGCGACGGCAGGGACGAGCAGGACGGCCGTGTGCAGGTCGAGGAGAGCGACCAGTCCCGTGGTGATGAACACCAGCACCGCGATCGCGATCAGCAACACACCCATCAGTCGGGCGGCGACGGATGGAGCAACTCGGTATTCGGACGACACGAGACGATTGAACACACGCTTCTGAGGTTGTGCCAATCCAGCCCTTGTCCCAACCTGTGGTGCGGGTCACACTCGAGTTCACCCACTGTCACGGAACCAGTTCGGGAGGCTGCGATGACGAGTGCCACCGTCGCATTGTCAGACTTGCACCGCGCCCTCGATGCCCCGCGCGAGGTCGGGGGCGTCGCCGCTGGCAACTGGCGCTGGACCGTGCGGCAACGCATGACCGGCGTCCGCGACGTGTTGATGCGCGAGTCGGAGCACCCCGACGACGCCTGGCTGAGCGCTCGACGCGGCACCGCGCTGCGCGAGCGCCGAGCGTTGCTCGCGCGCATCGGCGAGCTGGGTCCTGAGGTCCTCGAGAACCCCGACCTGGACGGCGTCCGCGTGCAGGGTCTGCGGCTCCTCACCGACATCAACCACCACCTGCAGCGACTGCACGACCTGGCCTACGACGACGTCGAGCTGGAACTCGGCGGCTCCGAGTAGATCCCGTCGCCCTAGAATGCTCCGGTGCCGTCCTCGGACGGCGCAAGGAGGGGTGCCGGAGCGGCCTATCGGAACCGCCTTGAAAGCGGTCGTAGGGAGACCTACCGCGGGTTCAAATCCCGCCCTCTCCGCGCTCAGCTGGCCCCGGCCGATGGCCGGGGCCAGCTGCGTTGGCGTCCCACCTCGTCAGAAGAGGAAACGCCGTGCCGACGGAGTGCCTCCGGGGGGTTCGCACTCTGCCGACACGACGCTGCCCTGCCTCAGGCATGGGGACCGAGGTTCTGGACTGAACTGAACCTACGCGCTGACGTGCGGGTCCGCGGTAGAACCGGGAGAACCGTCCGGCGCTAGGCTCCGCCGGGTGACCTGGTTCAGCAGCCCTGACGACGCGAACGCCCGCCTGTACGAGGCCGGCTACCTCCCGGACGCCGCCACCGCGACGACGACCTACCTCGCGGGGGCGCTCGAGAAGCCGCTGCTGGTCGAGGGCCCGGCCGGGGTGGGCAAGACCGAGCTCGCCAAGGCGGTGGCGCGCTCGACCGGGGCCGAGCTGATCCGGCTGCAGTGCTACGAGGGCCTGGACGAGGCGCGCGCGCTGTACGAGTGGAACTACAAGAAGCAGCTCCTCCGCATCCAGGCGAGCGGCACCGACCAGGCGTGGAGCGAGACCCACGACGACATCTTCACCGAGGAGTTCCTGCTGACCCGCCCGCTCCTGACCGCGATCCGTCGCGAGGAGCCCACGGTGCTGCTGATCGACGAGGTCGACAAGACCGACGTCGAGGTCGAGGGTCTGTTGCTCGAGGTGCTGTCCGACTTCCAGGTGACCATCCCCGAGCTGGGCACGGTGAGCGCGACCCGGCGGCCGTTCGTCGTACTCACCTCCAACGCCACGCGCGAGCTGTCCGAGGCCGTCAAGCGCCGCTGCCTCTATCTCCACCTCGACTATCCCGATGCCGAGCGGGAGCGCGAGATCGTCACGTCGCAGGTGCCCGGGCTCGACGACGCCGTCGCCGCGGCAGCTGGTCGACGTGGTGGCCCGGATGCGCGAGCTCGAGCTGAAGAAGGCGCCCTCGATCGCCGAGTCCGTCGACTGGGCGCGCACCCTGATCGCGCTGGAGATCGGCAACCTCGACGAGGAGGCCATCCGGCGCACCCTCGGCGTCGTCCTCAAGCACGCCTCCGACCAGACGCGCGCGGTCAAGGAACTGAGACTGGCGGGCTCGTGACCCTGCTCGACACCCACATCGGCTTCGTCGAGGCGCTGCGCTCGGCGGGTCTCTCGGTGTCGCTCGCCGAGGGCCTGGACGCGATCGACGCGATGCGGCACATCGGGTGGGGCGATCGCGACGTCGTGCGCACGGCGTACGCCGCAACGCTGGTCAAGAAGCAGACGCAGCGGGTGACCTTCGATGCGATCTTCGACCTCTACTACCCGAGGCTGGTCGGCTCCGGTGTGGCCGGGGAGCCGGCGGAGGAAGGGGTGCGGGACAACGGTGCCGCGCTGAGCAGGTTCACCGACGAGCTGGCGGAGGTGCTCGCTGCTCTCGGGGGTCAGGAGCAACGGCTCCAGGACCTCGCCGTCGAGGCGGTGGGCAGGTTCGGGGCGATGCCGGGCCGTGGTCCGGGACTGTCGAGCTGGTCGGCGTACACGGCCCTGCAGCGCGTCTCGCCGGAACAGCTGATCGCCCAGCTCGTCGCCGGCCTGATGGCCCAGGGGGTGGCCGAGGAGGACGCCGAGCGCATGGCCGGTCGTCGCGTCGGCACGTTCACCGGCCTGGTCGAGGGTGACGCTCGCCGCCGGATCGCGGAGGAGAAGGGGCCCGAGCACGTCGCCAACATCGTGGTCCGGCCGACCATCGACCGCCTCGACTTCACCGCCGCCCGCCGCTCCGACCTGGAGGAGATGCGACGCGAGATCTACCCGCTCGCCCGCCGGCTGGCGTCGAGGCTGACCAAGCAGCAGCACGCGCGCAGGCGCGGGGCGCTCGACTTCCGCCGTACGGTCCGCGCCTCACTGTCCACCGGCGGCGTGCCGATCGAGACGCACCACCGGCCGAAGCGGCCGCACCGCACCGAGCTGGTCATCCTGTGCGACGTCAGTGGCTCGGTCGCCAACTTCGCGCAGTTCACGCTGCTGCTGTGCTTCGCGCTGCGCGAGCAGTTCCACAAGGTGCGGGCGTTCACGTTCGTCGACACCGTGCACGAGGTGACCCACCACTTCACGCCCGGCGGCGACGTCGTCGAGGTGATGGAGAACCTCGCGGCCAGCACCGCGCACGCGGCGCTGTGGGGGCGGACCAACTACGGCCGCGCGTTCACCACGTTCTCCGAGGAGTACGCCGACGCGCTGGGCCCGAAGGCGTCTCTGCTGGTCCTCGGCGACGCCCGCTCCAACTACAGCGACCTCGCGCTGCCCGTGCTCCGCGAGCTCGAGGGCGCGGTCCGGCACGCGTGGTGGCTCAACCCGGAGCACACCCGGCACTGGGGGACCGGCGACAGCGCGGCCCCGGCCTACGGCGAGGTCGTGCCGATGGTGGAGTGCCGCAACCTCACCCAGCTCGAGGAGTTCGTTGCCGGGATATCCATGGGCGCAACCGGGCGCTTCCGGGCGGGATGACCCCGGAAACGTCCATGGATATCGACCAAGACGGATCAGCCGGCGATGTAGCCGAGCTCCTGGATGCGCCTGATCTCTGCTCGCAGGCCCGGGTGCTGGGCCTCGTCGGCCGCACGGCCGCCCGCGACGTAGGCCTGTTCTCCGCCCGTGGACCCGTCGTAGACGACGGTCACGCGGTTGGCGACGTTGGCGTTGATCAGCGAGCCGAGGAGGGCGACCGGGTCGGCCCGGTCCTCCAGCGAGAGCACCCGCGTCTGCTCGGGGATCGACGGCACCTGGGCCGCCGGCGCGCCGGCGGTGACGACCTGGTCCACCACGAAGGCCTGCGAGGTGGCGGCGGCCGCGATCTCGGCGGCCGCGGCGCCGCCGTAGGACGAACCGACCAGCATGACGCGGGCGTCCGCCTCACCCTCGACGGCCTGCTCGATGGCACGCACGACCTGACGGACGTAGGTCGCGTTGTCGGCGCCGACGAGTCGCAGGCGGCCACCCTCGTGGGCCCTGTTGCCGGGGAGGTAGGCGATGTAGCGGCCGGCGCCGATGCGCTGGACGCTGATCCGGCGGTCGGCGCTGGTCAGCTTGACCATCAGGTCCTCGATCGAGGACGGGAGCGCGGAGTCGCTGGCCGACTCGGCGGCCGGTGACTCGACGGGGGTCTCCGCGAAGCCGGCAGCGGCGTCACGGAGCGCGGACGTGGCGTCGGCCGGGAAGGGCGCGACGCCGATGGCCCGCAGCCCGCCGCGAGCCGCAGCGGCACCGCTGTCGGACGACATGACGCCGGCGGTGAGCATCGACCGCATCTGCAGGCCCTCGAGCAGCCCGCCGCCGTCGGCCAGGTGGTCCATCAGCTCGGGGTGGCTGTCGGCCAGCTCGTTGAGGTAGGCCGCGACACCGTCACGGTCGAGGGAGTCGGTCTCGATCAGTCCGGCCGAGACGATGGCGCCACCCAGCGCGACCTCGGGTGCGAGGTAGCCGATGGCACGGCCGGCGATGGAGCCGAGCGTCTTGAAGGCGGCGACCTGCAGCTCGTCGATCCACCGGTAGGTCAGCACCGTGGCGCGCACGACGAGGGCGTCGGCGTCGAGCTCGACCGAACGGGTCAGCAGCCCCTGCTTGCCGGTCGTGGCGGCACGGATGTCCTCCTCGGCCTGGGCGAACGTCGCCTGGGACAGCTCCGCCGAGTCCACGACGTCGGGGTCGGTGAGGATGGCGGTGCCCAGACGCGCCCGCTCGCGCATGTCTGCGCCTGCGGCGTCGAAGAAGTCGGCGAGGCCGAGCATCTGGTGGTACTTGTCGGCCTCCAGCGCGGCGTCGGAAATGCCGCGCTGCGACGGGGTCTGCGTGGGGATGTTCAGCTCGTCGCTCATGCGGTCACCTGGGCCAGGACGGGCGCCAGCTCGGTGGCGAGATCTGCAGGGGTGGTACGCCGCACGCGGAGCCTCGAATCGTCGTCGGCCAGGTGCGGAGTGAGCGAGTGCCAGCCGTCGGCCAGCAACACCCAGGAGACGAGCCCGACGTCGGTCGTCTCCTCGTCGGAGACGCGGGCGGCGAGCACGCGCAGCCGGCCGCGGCCCTCGGTGTGGATGGAGGCGACCGCGGTGGTCGCGACCGTGTCGTCCAGGGGCTCGGCCTGCCCGTTGATGACGCGTTCGCCGTGCTGGCTCATCAGCACCGGGACGAGGTCGGAGCGGCTGGCGCGCAGCGCCTCTCCGATCGCGTCGACGAGGTGGAAGGGCAGGTCGATCTCGTCGGGCACCGCGGACTCGGTCAGCCGGACGTCGTCGGGGATGTCGGCCGCGCGGGCCAGCTCGCCCGGCCACTGGTCGGCGGAGAACCACGCGAGCTCGAAGACGAGGCCGTCGCAGGTGGCGAGCGTCGCCACGGCGTTGCCGGCCTGCCGGTGCCAGGCCTTGACCTGGGTGCCCGGGGTGGCGACGTCGATGTCGAGGGCCAGTGTCGGAGTGGCGAGCAGCCCGATCGCGCCGGTCAGGCCGGGGTCGATCCCCTCGTCGGTGATCAGTCCGCGCCGGCGCAGGGAGTCGTCGGCGTCGTGGAGCGAGGCCAGCGCTTCGGCGTACGCGACGTCCTCGGCGCTTCCACGCGACTGGCCGAGGCGGCCTTCGAGCCCGCCGGACGCGGCGGGTGCGGTGGCCTCGACGAGGTCGAAGGGGAGCGGTGCGTCACCCGCGAGGCTCGCGACGTGGCGCAGCTCGGGCAGCGTGAGGGCCAGGCGACGGGGCAGCCCGTCGAGGAAGTTCGCGGCGGGGGGCGTCGGCGTGGTCAGGTCGATGGTCACCATGTCAGAGCCCCGGCAGTTCGACGGTCAGCCAGTCCTTGTGACCGGCCGGAGGAGGGACGAACGCGACGAGCGATGAGTCCTCGTCGGTGGGCTGGCCGCCGTCGCCGGCGGACTCGAGCGCGGCGACCCGCGAGGCCGCGTCGCTGGTGAGCGAGTCTGCCTTGTGGCGGATCGACTCGATCGCGTCCTTGCGGGTGTCGACCTCGGCCAGATGGCGGTTCAGCGAGTCGGCCGCCGTCTCGTGGTGGCCGGCTGCGACGCGCAGCTGGTTGGCGCGCTCCTTGATGCGAGATCGCATGGCCTCGGCGGCGCGACCGTGCCACGGCACGCTCTCGGCCTGGGCGACCAGGCGGTCGGCGGCAGCACGGATGTCGCCACTCTGTTCCCGCAGCTGGGCGACGCGCTTACGCGATGCGGCGGTGTCGCCGTACATCGATCACACCTTCCTCGTCATCCCCCGTGCTGATCCCTGTGGACCGCCCTTCCCAACGCACGCCGGTCTCAAACACGCCAACTGCGTTCATTTTCAAGTGGTCTGCATCGGCAGCCAGTCGCCGAGGCGCTCGAGGCCCACCCGGATCGATTCCTGGGGTCCCGCGAAGCTGAGCCGGACGAAGCGCCCACCGGCCTCGGTGTCGAAGTCGATCCCGGGCGCGACCGCCACACCCGTCTCGGACAGCAGGCGATGGCTGAACGCCATCGAGTCCCGGGTCAGGTGGCCGACGTCGGCATAGACGTAGAACGCCCCGTCCGCGGGCGCCAGCCGGTCGATGCCGAGCGAGGCGAGGCCGTCCAGGAGCAGCCGCCGGTTGCCGGCATAGCGTTCGACGTGCGAGTCGAGCTCGGCGTACGACGCCTCGGTGAACGCCGCGACGCAGGCCCACTGCGCGATCGTCGGCGGACAGATCGTGAAGTTGCCGGTCAGGATGTCGACGGCCCGTCGCAGCCGCTCGGGGACCAGCATCCAGCCGATCCGCCAGCCGGTCATGGAGAAGTACTTCGAGAACGAGCTGAAGACGATCGCCTCGCGCGACGTCTCCCAGGCGCTGCGCGACATGGCCGGCGAGGCGTACTCGATGCCGTGGTAGATCTCGTCGGAGACGAGCTGGACACCGCGGCTCTCGCACCAGGACGCGATGGCTGCGAGCTCGGCGGGCAGCAGCATCGTGCCCGTGGGGTTGGCCGGGCTGGCGATGACGAGGCCCTTGATGTCGCCGCACGCCTCGAGCTGGTCGACGGTCGGCTGGAACCGGTTCTCCGGTCCGGTCGGGATCTCGACCACCTCGCAGCCGAGCGCGGTGAGGACGTTGCGGTAGCAGGGGTAGCCGGGGCGCGCCATCGCCACGCGGTCGCCCGCCTCGAACGCCGCGAGGAAGGCAAGCAGGAAGCCGCCGCTGGAGCCGGTCGTGACGATCACGTCGTCGGCGGCGACGTCGATGCCGTGCTGCCGCCCGTGGTGTACGGCGATCGCCTCGCGCAGCTCCGGCACGCCGGCCGCCACGGTGTAGCCGAGCGGGTCGGACCCGCCGAGCAACCGGATCGCCTCGTCCCGCACGGGCTTCGGCGCGCCCGTGCTGGGCTGGCCGGCGACCATGTTGACGAGGTCGCCATGGGTGCGTTGCCGCTCGGTCGCGGCGGCGAGCAGGTCCATGACGTGGAACGGCGGCACGTTGGCGCGCTGGGCCACGACAAGGCGCGAAGTCATGCCCGCAATCTAAGGGGTGTCTCTCAATCCCATGGCCGCTGCGCGCCGGCCGAGGATGAGAGACACGCCTAGCCCGCCGCCCTGCGCCCGGCCCGGCGACCGAAGTACGACCCCTCGCCGAGCTGCGTGCCCGACGAGTAGCCGGCGCCGTCCTGCGCGATGTTGGCCGCACAGGCGCCGGCGGCGTACAGGCCACCGATCACCGTCCCGGCCTCGGACCGCACCCGGCCGTCCACGTCGCAGGCCAGGCCGCCGAGGGTGAAGCCGGCGTAGAGCGCCGTGCCGAGCGTGAGGTCGAAGGCGCCCCACGGTCCCTGGTCCTGGGGCGCGAGCCAGTCGGGGTGCTTGTGGAAGTCGGGGTCCTCGCCGGCCGCAGCGTTGGCGTTGTAGTCGGTGAGGGTGGTGACGAGGGATCCAGGGGGCAGCCCCAGGTCGGCCTCCATCTCCTCGACCGTCTCCCAGCCGTCGATCAGCGGGCACAGCGGCATCGCCGGCTCGGCCATGTGCGCGCTGTCCAGGATGAGGTAGGCGGCGGCGCCGGGCTGCCTCATCACGTTGTACGACGTCCGCGAGTGGTAGGAGTCCTCGGCGACGAAGCGCTTGCCCTCCTTGTTGACGACGATTCCCTTGACGAAGTCGGAGGGCGGATAGAACGGGGCGGTGATGAACGCCTCGTCCATGTGCTCCCACGCGGCGCCGGCTGACCTGCCGAGGCGCAGGCCGAGCCCGTCGTCGTACGTCGAACCAGGGTGAAGAGCTTGGAGCCGAGCGAGGGCGTGTGCGCGGCGACCATGTCGGGGTTCATCACGAAGCCGCCCGCGGCGATCACGACGGAGGACGCGCGCACGACGCCGGTCTCCTCGAAGCGCTTCCATGCGAGGCCGACGACCGCGCCCGACGCGTCGGTCACGAGGTTGGTGGCGCCGGTCTCGAAGCGGATCTCGGCGTCGGTCTCGGCGATCCGCTCTGCCAGCAGGTCGAGCACGAGACCGCCGCCCCCGGTGTCTCCAGGCCGTGGCACCTTGTGGCCGCGCGGAGCCGGCGGAGCCTGGTCGCGGAACGGCCAGACCTTCTCGTTGCCGGTGAACATCAGGCCCTCGGTGCCGGGCTGGATGACGGCCTTCCCCGGGAAGAAGGACCGCTCGAACTCGAATCCCAAGCGCCTCGAGCCAGTCGAGGTGGGCGGCCGACTCGTCGGCGTACAGGCGAATCTTCGCGGCGTCGGGCGACGGCGTGACGGCCATCAGGTAGTCGAACATCGCGTCGGGGGAGTCGTGGTGGCCGGTGGCGCGTTGGACGGCGGTGCCGCCGCCCAGATAGAAGTGGCCGCCCGACATCGAGGACGTGCCCCCGTGCACCGCTGCCCGCTCGAGCAGCAGCACCCTGGCACCGGCGCGGGCGGCCTCGAGGGCGGCGCACGCACCGGCCATGCCGAAGCCGACGACGACCACGTCGAAGGCCTCCGCACCCGCGAGCACGGACTCGTCCAGCACGGGTGGCAGCACGGTGCCCCGGGTCTCCTCGGCCATGACGCCAGATTAGAACACGTTCCAGTTTGGTGGGAGAGGCGACCCTGCGCGCACCGATAGGATCAGGTCTCGACCCGAGCAGCGAAGAGTGAGGTGGCCGTGACCTTCGATGTCCACCAGCTCGATTCATTCCTGCTCGTGGGCTCCCTGGTGACGTTGGCAGCGATCCTCGCTGTGCGCCTCTCGTCCACCGTCGGACTGCCCAGCCTGCTGTTCTACCTCCTCATGGGCGTGCTGCTCGGGGAGGCGGGGCTCGGGATCGAGTTCGAGGACGCCCAGCTGGCCCATGCGCTCGGCTTCGGCGCGCTCGCGCTGATCCTGGCCGAGGGTGGACTGACCACCAACTGGCGCGAGATGCGGCCCTCGATCAAGCTCGGAGTCTCGCTGGCCACCGTCGGCGTGGCCATCTCCGTGGCGGTGGTCGCCGTGGGCGCGCACTACCTGCTCGGCCTGCCGTGGGAGCTGGCGATCCTGCTGGGTGCCGTGTGCTCGCCGACCGACGCCGCGGCGGTGTTCTCCGTGCTGCGCGTCGTGCCCCTGCCCAAGCGACTCACCGGCGCCCTCGAGGCGGAGTCGGGTCTCAACGACGCCCCCACGGTCGTCCTGGTCTCCGTCATCTCCACCGGCGCGGCCGCAGAGAGCGGCGTGCTCAGCGTCGGGGGCACGATCCTCTTCGAGCTCGTCGTCGGCACCCTGATCGGTTTCCTGGCCGGCTTCGCCGGCGGCTGGGTGATGCGCCGGATCGCGCTGCCCTCCTCCGGCCTCTACCCGCTCGCCGTGCTCTGCCTGGCCCTCGCCGCCTACGGCAGCGCGTCGGCCATCCATGCCTCCGGCTTCGCCGCGGTGTACGTCGCCGCGCTGATCCTCGGCAACCAGGAGCTCCCGCACCGGGTCGCGACCAGGTCGTTCGCCGAGGGCCTCGCGTCACTCGCCCAGATCGGGCTGTTCGTGATGCTCGGCCTGCTGCTCTCGCCGGGCCGGATCACGCTCGAGATCGTCGGCCTGGGCATCATCACCGGCCTGATCCTCACGCTCGTGGCGCGGCCGCTCTCCGTGCTCATCAGCTCGATCGCCCAGCCGATGCCGTGGCGTGAGCTGACGTTCATCTCCTGGGCCGGGCTGCGTGGCGCCGTACCGATCGTGCTCACCACCATCCCTCTGGCCGAGGGTGTCGACGACGCCGACCGGCTCTTCGACATCGTCTTCGTGATGGTGGTCGTCTACACGGTGCTGACCGGCCCCACGCTGCCGCGGGTGGCACGCCTGCTGCGCGTCGCCCGCCGCTCCGAGCCCCGCGGGCTCGAGGTGGAGGCGGCTCCGCTGGAGCGGGTGGCGGCGGATCTCCTGCAGGTGACGATCGCGTCCAGCTCGAAGATGCACGGCGTCGAGGTCGGCGAGCTCCGGTTGCCGTCCGGGGCCTCGGTGTCGCTGGTGATCAGGCAGGGCAAGGCACTGGTCCCGGAGCGGCGCACGGTCCTGCGCCACGGCGACGACCTGCTCGTCGTGACGCCGCGCAAGGCACGCGAGGCCACCGAGGAACGCCTGCGCCAGGTGTCGTCCGGCGGGCGGCTGGCCCAGTGGCTCGGCGACGCGAAGCAGCAGCTCGACTAGCTGCTACTGGCTCTCGGGCGGACTGCAGAACGTCGAGCTCTCGACGGCGGTCACCGACTCGACCTCCTTCTTGCGCAGCGACGTGAACGACTCGCCGACCACGACCACGATGCCGCGGCCGAGCTTCTCGCCCGAGACGACCTTGGCCCCCTTGAACTGACGCGCCACCAGCCGCACGGCCGCGTTGCGGGGCTCGTCGCTCCAGATCTCGACGCCGTCGATCTTGGCGGGTGCGTTGTCGCTGTCGGCGCCGACGAAGCCGCGTTCCTCGAGCTGCTCCATGGTCGCCCCGGCCAGACCGTTGCGGTCGCTGCCGTTGAAGACGCTCACGGCGACCTGGTCGCGGAAGACCTGCGTGCCGGTGTTGACAGTGATGTCCGTGCACAACGGCGCCGGCTCCGAGGTCGGGAACGGCTTGGTGGCTGCTTGCCAACCCCAGATCGCGGCGATCACCAGCACTCCGCACAGCACGAGCAGGGTGACGAGGGACTTCAGGGACGCCGTCATCAGGCCGCCACCTCGTGCACGCGGGCGTGCAGGATGTTGCGCTGGTGGAGCGCTGCGCGCAGGGCGCGGTGCAGGCCGTCCTCGAGATAGAGGTCGCCCTTCCACTCGACGACGTGCGCGAACAGATCGCCGTAGAACGTCGAGTCCTCGTCCAGCAGCGTGGCGAGCTGCAAGGTGTCCTTGGTGGTGATCAGGTGGTCGATCCGGACCTGACGCGGCGGGATCTTCGCCCAGTCGCGTGGCTCCAGCCCGTGCGCGGGGTAGGGGCGACCCTGGCCCACCCGCTTGAAGATCACGGCGCGACTATATCGACGCCCCGATCTCGACCTCCCATGGCGGCAAGTGCTGGCTAGGCTTCGACCATGACGCAGACTCCCGAGCCGCCGGCCGCGCAGGACCCGATCGCCGCTGCCGTGGCACCCGGCTACGCCTTCGAGGGCACGGCGCTGGAGCTCGGCGGCCTGATGCTGAACGCGACCGAGCTCTCCGACGTGCGCATCCGGATCCCGCTCGGGATGCTGAACCGCCACGGTCTCGTCGCCGGCGCGACCGGCACCGGCAAGACCAAGACCCTGCAGCTCCTCGCCGAGCAGCTGAGCGCCAACGGGGTGCCGGTCTTCGCGGCCGACATCAAGGGCGACCTGTCCGGCCTCAGCGTCCCGGGCGAGGGTGGCGAGAAGATCGAGGCTCGCGCCACGTCGGTGGGCCAGGCGTGGACCGCGACCGGCTTCCCGACCGAGTTCTATGCCCTCGGCGGCCAGGGCATCGGCGTACCCATGCGAGTGACGATGACGTCGTTCGGGCCCATGCTCCTGAGCAAGGTCCTGGGCCTCAACGACACCCAGGAGTCGAGCCTCGGGCTGGTCTTCCACTACGCCGACCAGGCCGGGCTGCCGTTGCTCGACCTGGCCGACCTGCGGGCCGTGGTGCAGTTCCTCACGAGCGACGAGGGCAAGGCCGACCTCAAGGGTCTCGGTGGCCTCTCCAGCGCCACCGCCGGCGTCATCCTGCGCGAGCTGATCTCCTTCCAGGCCCAGGGCGCCGACGCGTTCTTCGGCGAGCCGGAGTTCGAGTCGAAGGAGTTCCTCGAGGTCACCGCCGACGGCCAGGGCGTGATCAGCCTGATCGAGCTGCCCAACCTGCAGGACCGGCCGGCGCTGTTCTCCACCTTCCTGATGTGGCTGCTCGCCGACCTGTTCCACGACCTGCCCGAGGTCGGCGACATCGACCGGCCCAAGCTCGTCTTCTTCTTCGACGAGGCGCACCTGCTCTTCAACGACGCGTCCGATGCGTTCCTCGACCAGATCGCCCAGACCGTGCGGCTGATCCGGTCCAAGGGAGTCGGCGTCTTCTTCGTGACGCAGAGCCCCACCGACGTACCCGACGACGTGCTCGCCCAGCTCGGCTCGCGCATCCAGCACCAGCTGCGCGCCCACACGCCCAACGACGCCAAGGCGCTCAAGCAGACCGTCAACACCTATCCCAACTCGGCCTACGACGACCTCGGCGAGGTGATCACCAGCCTCGGCATCGGGGAGGCCGTCGTGACCGTGATGAACGAGCGCGGCGCGCCCACCCCGGTCGCCTGGACCCGGCTGCGGGCACCGGAGTCGCTGATGGCGATGGCCGAGGTCACCGCGATGGAGGCGGCGGTCAGGGCCAGCCCGCTCTTCGCGAAGTACAACGAGGTCGTCGACCGCGAGTCCGCCCGCGAGAAGCTCGCCGCCCGGATCGAGGAGGGCGCGGCCAAGGCGGCCGAGGACGCCAGGGTGAAGGAGATGGCCCGCGAGCAGAAGGTCGAGAGGGTGACCAAGCAGGCCAAGAAGGACGACGACGGCATCGTCATGGACGTCGTGAAGTCCCGTGCGTTCAAGGACTTCATGCGTACGGCGGCGCGCGAGGTCGCCCGAGGAATGTTCAAGTCGGGACGTCGATGACCCACCAGGACGACCTTCGACTGCTGCTGGACCTCGAGGAGATCCGCCAGCTGAAGTACGCCTACCTCCGCTGCGTCGACACCAAGGACTGGGACGGCGTCACCGCCTGTTTCGTGCCCGAGGCGACTGCGACCTACCCCACCCGGAACTGCGCCGACCGCGACGCGATCCTCTCGTTCCTCACCGAGTCGCTCGTCCCCGACCTGGTGACGATGCACCACGGACACCACCCCGAGATCCGGGTCGACGGCGAGAAGGCGACCGGCACCTGGTACCTCCACGACCAGGTCTATGCACCGGCCTACGACTACGCCCTCGAGGGCGCCGCTCTCTACGAGGACCGCTACGTCCGCACGCCCGAGGGGTGGCGGATGACGCACACCGGCTACGAGCGGATCTTCGAGTCGACGAGGACCACGACCGGGCTCACGATCAAGCAGGGCGCTCGCTCGCGCGGCGAGCGTGCCACCTGATCCCTGGTCCGGTGTCGGCCCGTCTGGCACGTTGGTTCGTACAGGAACCAGCCACAGGAGGAGCTCATGCCCGACATCACCGTCAACGACGTCGCCCTGCACTACACCGACAGCGGAGGTGACGGACGGCCCGTCGTCCTGATCCACGGCTGGCCGCTCAGCGGAGCCTCCTGGTCCGAGCAGGTGCCTGCGCTCACCGACGCCGGCTATCGCGTGATCACCTACGACCGCCGCGGCTTCGGCGACTCCGACAAGCCCGACAGCGGCTACGACTACGACACCTTCGCGGCCGACCTGGCGGGACTCCTCGACGGCCTCGACCTCACCGATGTCAGCCTCGTCGGCTTCTCGATGGGCGGCGGCGAGATCGCCCGCTACGTCGGTCGCCAGGGCACCGGCCGGCTCCACTCGGTCGTCTTCGCGGGCGCCGTCCCGCCGTACCTCCTCAAGACCGACGACAACCCCGACGGCGGACTCCAGGAATCCGACGTGCAGGGGATGGAGGAGGGTGCCCGCACGGACCGGGCGAACTTCCTGGACGGCTTCACGACCGGCTTCTTCTCCGCCGGCGGCGAGCTCAAGGTCACCGAGGAGCAGCGTCAGGAGGCCATCGCCCTGCAGCAGCGGGCGCGCGACGAGGCCCTCGTCGGGTGCATCGGCGCCTTCGGCCGCACCGACTTCCGCGACGACCTCACCCAGGTCGACGTCCCGACGCTGGTCATCCACGGCGACTCCGACGCGATCGTGCCGTTCGAGGTCTCCGGCCAGCGCACTGCTGACGCCATCCCTGGCAGCAGCCTCGTCGTCGTCAAGGGCGCACCGCATGGCTTCAACGTGAGTCACGCCGACGAGTTCAACGCGCCCTGCTGGAGTTCCTCGCCCGCTGACGCCTGCCCCGCTCACTGAGGTCTGGCGCGCACCCGGGCAATCAGTTCGGTTGTGGAGACGCCTTCGGTCCGTGGCACCAGGCGTAACCGTCCGGTCGAGACGGCCGGTCCGTAGACCTCGGTTGCGCCGGCGGCGTCCAGGTCGTCGCCGTGCACGACCAGCGCGATGTCGTGTGCGTCGAGGAAGGCCTCCGTGAGCCGGTCGGGTGCGTCCGCGATGACCTCGTCCACGTAGCGACAGGACTCGATCACCGTCACGCGTTCGGCCAGCGTCATGATCGGCTGTCGCTTGTACGCCGCCGCGGTCTCGTCCGAGAGCACGCCGACGACGAGGTGGTCGCCGAGAGCACGCGCTGCCCGCAGGAGCGCGACGTGCCCGGGGTGGAAGAGGTCGCCGACCATGTCGACGTAGACGCGCCGGCTCACATCGTCGGGTCGGTCCACGCGAGCTGCGCGACCTCGATGCCCTTGTCGCGGGTGACGACGCGGGCCCGGCCCGGCGGGGCCGGCTGCGGTCGGAGGTTGCCGATGAGGGCACCCTCGTCGCGCGGGCCGGAGAGCAGCACGCCGGGCATGGCGAGGTCGCGCATCGACTGGAGGACGGGTTCGTACGACGCCCGCGACGCACCACCGACACGACGGGCCACCACGAGGTGCAGGCCGGTGTCGCGGGCCTGCGCCATCAGTGGCTGCAGCGCCTGCACCGGCGAGGACTGCTGGGTCGCGACGAGGTCGTAGTCGTCGACCACGACGTACACCTCGGCCCCGGTCCACCACGAGCGGTTGCGCAGCTGCTCGGGCGTGACGTCCGGCCCCGGGATGCGGCTCTCGAGGTAGGCCGCGATGTCCTTCAGCGTCGGCGTGGCCTGGGTGGCCGAGGTCAGGTAGTTGAGGAGGTACTCGTCCGAGACCTCACCCAGAAGAGAGCGCCGGTAGTCGACGACGACGATCTGCGCCTCCTTGGGCGTGCGGGTGCGCATGATCTCCTGCACGTAGTTGCGCAGCAGGGCGCTCTTGCCCGACTGCCCGTCGCCGTAGATGAGCAGGTGCGGCTCGGCGGCCACGTCGATGGCGACCGGCGCGAGCTCCTTCTCGTTGATGCCGATCAGGATGCGCTTGTCGTCGATCTTGCGGCGTACGGCGTCCTCGCGGATCTGGTCCAGGCCGATGAGCTCGGGCAGCAGCCGCAGCTTGGGTCCCGGAGCGCCCTTCCACGCAGCGTTGGCGCGGTCGATCAGGTCGTCGACGCCCTCGCCGAGGGTGGCCGAGTCGCCGTCGCTGTCGATGCGCGGCAACGCGCTGAGGAAGTGCAGCTTGCTCGGCACGAGGCCGCGACCGGGTCGGCCGGTCGGCACCAGTGCGGCGACCTTGCGGTCGATCTCGGAGTCGACCGGGTCGCCGAGTCGCAGCTCGAGCTTGGACCCGAAGACGTCGCGCATCGCCGCACGGAAGTCCGCCCATCGGGTGGACGCGGCGATGATGTGGAGACCGAAGGTGAGGCCACGACCGGCGAGCTGCTGGAGCTCGATCTCGAGGTCGTCGAACTCGGCTCGCAGGGTGCTCCAGCCGTCGATGACCAGGAACACGTCGCCCCAGCCGTCGTCGGCGCGGCCCTGCGCGCGGCGGGTCCGGTAGGTCTCGATGGAGTCGATGCCCTGCTCGCGGAAGTAGGCCTCGCGGCGGTCGACCACGCCCTGGATCTCGGCGATCACGCGGCGTACGACGTCGGGCTCCGACCGCGACGCGACACCCGAGACGTGCGGGAAGCGGGACAGCGGCGCGAACGTGCCGCCACCGAAGTCGAGCACGAAGAACTGCGACTCGGCCGGCGTCGAGACGAGACCCATGCTGGTCACGATGGTGCGCAGCAGGGTGCTCTTGCCGGAGCGCGGACCACCCACGACGGCCACGTGGCCGGAGGAGCCGGACAGGTTGAGGGTCATCGTGTCGCGGCGCTGCTCGCGCGGCCGGTCGACGGTGCCGAGCGGGATGACCAGGCCGTTGAGGTTGCGCCACTGCGGCGAGACGAGGCCGAGCTCGGGGTCCTCGACGAGGTCCGGCATCAGCTCGTCGAGGGTGTCGGGGACGTCGAGCGGCGGCAGCCACACCTGGTGCGCGGGGTTGCCGACGCCGATCATCCGGTCGACCGCGATGTCGAGCAGCGAGGGCTGTTCGCCCTGCTGCTGCGCGGGCACCGGCGCGACCTCGTCCTCGGTGTCGAGCGGTTCGAGCGCCAGCACCTCGGAGATCGTGAACGGCAGGATGCCGCGCACGTGGCCGCCCTCGTCGCGGCTGACCCGGGCGCGACCGCTGGGCGGTCCCGAGACGTACGCCGCCTTGAACCGCAGTAGCGTCGACTGGTCGGGCTTCAGGTATCCGAGACCCGGGACTGCGGGCAGCTCGTAGGCGTCGGGCACGCCGAGCACGGCGCGCGACTCACCGGCGGAGAAGGTGCGCAGGCCGACGCGGTAGGACAGGTGCGACTCGAGCCCGCGCAGACGACCTTCCTCCAGCCGCTGGGACGCGAGGAGCAGGTGCAGGCCGAGCGATCGACCGAGCCGGCCGATGGCGACGAAGAGGTCGATGAACTCGGGCTTGGCCGAGAGCATCTCGGAGAACTCGTCGACGACGATGAACAGCGACGGCATCGGGGCGAGGTCCTCGCCGTTGGCGCGCGCCTTCTCGTAGTCACGCACCGAGGCGTAGTTGCCGGCGTCGCGCAGCAGCTCCTGGCGACGCACCATCTCGCCGGACAGGGCGTCCTGCATGCGGTCGACGAGGGTGAGCTCGTTGGCGAGGTTGGTGATGACGGCCGAGACGTGCGGCATGTCGGCCATGCCAGCGAAGGTCGCGCCACCCTTGAAGTCGACGAGGACGAGGTTGAGCTGGTCGGGGGAGTGCGTCATCACCAGGCCGAGCACCAGGGTCCGCAGGAACTCCGACTTGCCGGAGCCCGTGGCGCCGATGCAGAGGCCGTGCGGTCCCATGCCCTGCTGGGCGGACTCCTTGATGTCGAGGTGGATCAGGCCGCCCGAGTCGCCGATGCCGATCGGCACCCGCAGCCGGTCGCGCGCCGGGCGCGGTCGCCACGAGCTGGCCGGGTCGAAGGTGTGGATGTCGCCGAGGCCGAGCAGCTCCATGTGGTCGGGGTTGGCGGAGGTGATGTCGACGGCCGCGCCGGAGGACGAGTCGGCACTGATGGTCTTGAGCGGTGCGATCCGGCGGGCGAAGGCCTCGGCCGTCGCGAGGTCGCACTGGTCGATGAGGGCCTTGACCGGCTCCTCGCGCACGCGCACTCCGAGGACGGGCAGCTTGTCGAGCTCGGGCCGTCCCTCGGCGAACTGGAGCCGCAGCCGGGTCGAGTCCTCGAGCTCATCCCAGCGCGCCGGCATGTCCAGGAGGGTGACGCCGTGCAGGCCGTCGGGCGGCACGACGTGGTTGCCGGGCGGCAGGTGGCCGCCGTCGATCACCAGCAGGATGTGCGGCGTCGGCTGGCGCTCGTCGGCACCGAACCGGGGCCGGTCGCTGAGGTCGGGCGGCAACAGGGTGCCCAGCTCCTCGATCGAGGTGGACACGAGTCGACGCGGCCCGACCGCGTCCACCTCGCGCGCGCTCTGCGCGTGGGGGAGCCACTTGATCCAGTCCCAGTGGGTGAGGTTGGCCTCGGAGCTCAGGACGGCGACCACGAGCTGGTCGGGGTTGTGGAAGGCAGTGGCCGAGCAGATCATGGCGCGGGCCGCCGAGCGGGCGTCCTCCTCGGGGCCGCACAGCTCGATCCGGTCGAAGGCGCGCAGGTCGACCGATGCGGGCAGGTTGGGCTGGAGACGGTGTACGACGAGCAGCCGGTGCAGCGCGGACGCGGCTGCCGGATCGACCTGGTCGACCGGTGCGCTCTCCGGCGGGATGAGCTCGAGCGACAACGGCTGCGCGCACAGCCCGTAGCGGACGTGCAGGAAGTTCTCGTCACCCGGACCGTGCTCCCACAGGCGAGTGCGCTCCTCGGCGAGGGACGGCAGCGCGGTCGGCTCGGGGTGGTGCCACATCAGAGCCCGCCGCTGCTGGTCGGCGGCGTTGCGCGCGACCTTGCGGATGTTGGCGAGGTAGCGGAGGTACTCGGTGCGGGAGCCGGTGACCTGCTGCGCCCGCTGCTTACGCTGCCGGTCGATCTGCACGATGATGAAGCCGACCGTGGCGAAGAGGAACATGCCGGCCGCCAGGAAGCTGCGGGTGCGGTTGCCGCCACCGCCCATGGTCGCGACCAGCACGATGGAGCCGAGACTGCCGAGCATCGGGATCGCGTTCATCAGGACGCCGCTGGCGCCCTCGTTCTCCTGGAGCTCCGGCGGCGGCTGCAGGACGATCTGACCGCCCGGCATCTCCGGCTCGTCGAGCCGTTGTCCGCCTCGCAATGCAGTGCTCACGCGTGTTCCCCCAAGAGTCTGGCTAGCGATGCCCGGACATTCGCCATGATGATAGGTGGGTCCCGAACGACCTACTACCCTGCACAGCGTCGGCCGTCTCGGAAGCCGGTGGTGCACAGAGTCGAGGGGGAGCCGTGTCCGATGTGGTGTCAGAGGTGAGCCGGCCGTCCGGTTCTGCCGCCACGATCGCGATCAGCGTGCACGGTCCCGTCGGTGTGCTCGACCTCGTGGTGCCGATCGGCGCGACTCCCATCGACGTCGGCCGGGCCTACGCCGACCAGGCCGGCATGACCGCGATCCCGCTGCTCCAGACCCCACTCGGCGTACACCTCCGCGCCGACCGCGCGCTCGCCGAGATGGGCGTCGAGTCCGGCGCAGTCCTCATCGCCGCCACCGGCGTCCGCCGGGCCAAGGCCAGCGACGACGACGGCACGCACTCCGACCACATCGCCGAGACACCGCAGGTGGCCGCCGTCGTGACGGCGATCGCGGCCGGCGCCGCCGGCCTGTCCGCGTGGTACGCCGCGCTGTCGGGCAACGACTGGTTGCGGACCGTCACGGTCGGGGTCCTGATGGCGTCCGCCCTCACCGCCGCACTCCCGTGGGGCCGCCACGCCCGGCAGCGCACGTCCGCGGCTCCTGCCTTCGCCGCAGCGGCCTCCTTCGCCGCCTTCTTCGAGCCCGGCGACCACCTCATGGGCGCCGTGGTTGCCGTGGGTGCGCTGGCAGCGGCGCTGACCGCTGCCATCACACGCGCCATGGCAGCCGGCCGTGACCAGGCCCTCACCGTGTGGATCGTCGTCGGTTGCCTGGTCTTCGCGGTGTGTGCGATCAGTCCGATGATGGAGTGGAACGACCGGGTCTCGTGGGCCGTCCTGATCGTGCTGGCGATGCTCGGCGCGCGGTTCGCGCCATCACTCGCCATCGACGTACCCGACGAAGCGCTCCTCGACCTCGACCGCCTCGCCGTGACCGCATGGTCGGCTCGCGACAAGTCGAGCGGCCGGCGTGGCCGCCTCGTGATCCCGGAGCCGGCCATGCGCCGGCTGGTCGCCGACGCCACCCGCACGATCACCGCTTCGTGCGCCGCGATCCTGCTCATCACCCTGATCGCGTCGCCGCTCCTGCTCATGACCGCGACCATCGACCTGGACCGGATCGGCGCCAGGTGCCTGACCTTCTTCGCCGGTGCGGCCATCCTGCTGGCGGCCCGGCAGTACCGCCACGCGGCGGCGCGGCGACTGCTGCGTGCCGCCGGGCTGTCGTGCTGGTTGTGGCTGATCGCCTTCGAGATCAGTGACCTGACGACGACCTGGACGACGTGGGGCCTGGTGGGTGTCGCGGTGCTCGGTGCCATCAGCCTGGCGGCGGCGATCGCCACGGGTCGTGGTTGGCGCTCGGTGTGGTGGTCGCGCAAGGCCGAGGTGGCCGAAGGGTTGGCGGGCGCGCTGGCCTTTGCGTCGACGGTCGTCGCGTCCGGTCTCTTCCGTGCCCTGTGGGAAATGACTTCCTGATGTTTAGGCCCTGATCGCTCGGGTACATCGATGTCAGCGCGGGGGGTCGGGACGTCTCCCCGAGCAGGACAGCTCGAAGGACTGAGCGTGATCCAGCAAGCATCACCAAGTCAGAGCACGACCTACACACACCAGTGAACTCTTGCGGGACACACCCGCCGAGGGGGAAGGATTGAGATGAGCAACCTCAGCCAGACAGAGAAGGCGCTCTCCAAGGGAGCCGAGTACGTCAACACCGCCCGCGGCGACGTCAAGGGCAAGTGCAACACCCTGGGTGACCGCGTCAGCGAGATGATGGGCGGTTGGGGCGGCCAGGGCGCTTCGGCCTTCGGCAACCTGATGGTCGCCTGGCAGGACAAGCAGGAGCAGATCCTCAAGGCCCTCGACCAGCTCTCGCAGTCCATGCAGGAGACCGAGAAGGACAACGTCTCGACCGACGAGTCGCAGTCCGAAGCTCACCTCAACCTGCAGAACCGCCTCGGCTGACCGCCGCGTCCACCACAGACCTAGAAGGAGAACGAGATGTCTTTCGACGGAATCAACGTAGAGCACGGCAAGCTTGACCAGGGCTCGGCCGATGTCATGGCCGCGGCCAAGGACATCCAGACCCGCCTCGACAACCTCGAGGACGACCTGAAGCCGCTCGCCAGCGACTGGACCGGTGCGGCCAAGGAGGCCTACCGCGAGGCCAAGGCGACCTGGGACAAGGCGATCGCCGACATGATCGTCCTGCTCGAGCAGGCCAGCGCCAACGTCGACACCTCCAACACGGAGTACAAGGCCGCCGACACGCGCGGTGCCAACCGCTTCTGATCCGCACCACGATCAGGTTGTACTTCAGGCCGGTCGCCCTTCGGGGCGGCCGGCCTTGGTCGTGTCCGGGGCGGACGTCCGGCCGACGCCCGACCGCCAGCCGTCCATATAGTCTGCTCCCGATCGGCGAGCAGGCCACTCGAGGAGGCCAGGACCAGTACATGGCCGAACCACGAAGCACACGGGGGACAACAGCATGAGCCAGACGCCTGTCGGATCCGGACTCGTCCGGGTGACCGTCGCCTCGGGCTCGCGACGCGTGGACCTCGTCCTCCCGGGCGCGGTGCCGGTGGCCGAGCTCGTGCCCGAGCTCGCCCGCAGCGTCGGCATCCTCGACGCGAGCACGGTCTACGGCGGCTATCGCCTGGTCGCCCAGGACGGACGCCGGCTCGCCAACGATGCCGGACTGTTGATCCAGGGCATCGAGGACGGCGGCCTCCTCACGGTCACCGCCGGCGTCGACGACGAGGCGCCGCGCGTCTACGACGACATCGTCGAGGCGATGGCCGACGTCGTGGAGCACGAGCTCAAGCCGTGGGAAGCCGCTGCCGGACGGCGTACGGCGCTGGGTGCCGGTGGCCTCCTGCTCGGACTCGGCGCCCTGGCGCTGCTCCTGCAGGGCGAGAGCACGATGGGCGGGCTCGCGGCCGCGACCGCCGCAGGTCTGCTGGTCGTCGGCGGCATCGTGCTCGCGCGCGGCCAGGACGAGCCGGAGGCCGGCGTCGCCGTCGCACTGCTGGCCGTCGTCTACGCCGGTGTCGCCGGGCTCCTGCTCGCGCCCGGTGAGCTGGGCTCGTGGGAGTGGCCCCTGCCGACGGAGTTCTTCGGCGCACCACTGGCCGCTGCCGGGGCCGCGATGCTGCTGGTCGGCGTCGTCGCGGTGGTGGGGCTGCGCGAAGGGCGCTCCCTGGTCATCCCGGCGATCGTGGTCGGCGCGATGCTCGCCGCCAGCGGGCTGCTGATGCAGGTCTCCGAGTTCGACCCCAGCGTCGTGTTCACCGTCCTGATGACGCTCGTCGTGCTGGCGGGCAGCATCTTCCCGTGGCTGGCGCTGGGCGTCACCGGGACGAAGGTCGACCAGATCTACTCCCTGCACGACATCACGGCCGACCCCGACGAGATCGACCCCGCCCAGGTGGGTGCCGACGCCCGCGTCGCGCACGAGATCCTGCTGGCCGTGTCGGCGACGGTCGGCACCCTGCTCGTCCTGCTGGCTCCGCTCGCCGTGAGCCGCGGTGTCTACGGCACCATCCTGGCGGCCGTCTGCTGCCTGGCCGTCATGTTCCGTACGCGCCAGTATCGCGCCGGCTCCGAAGTCCTGGCGGGTCTGGTCTCCGGCATCCTCGGCCTGTTCTCGGTCGCCCTGTCGATGCTGCTGATCCACGACGGCTGGCGCGCCGGTGCGGCCATCGCGCTCGCGGTCGTCGGCGCCGTACTCCTCGTGTCGACGCTGGTCCCGGCCTCACCGTCGGTGCGGAGAGGGCGGATCGGTGACACGGTCGAGACGGCGACGCTGCTCTCCCTGCTGCCGCTGATGGTCGTCGCGGCCGGCTTCTTCAGCATGATCAGGGGCTGAGTCGTGGCCACCAAGAAGGACCTCGTCGAGGCCCACTCGTTCAGCAAGCGCCGCCTCGTCACCGCGTTCATCAGCGGGGCGCCGGGCGGCCGCGAGGTCGAGCCGGTGCGCCCGGGGCGAGTGCTGATCGGCGGCGTGGTGCTCTCCGTGCTGCTGCTCGCGGGCGCGGCCATCGCCGGCTTCCTGATCGGCCGGCCCAACTCGCAGTGGCTCGAGGCCGGCAGCTTCGTCACCAGCAAGGACACGGGTGAGCAGTACGTCGTGCTCGAGGGTGGCGACGACCCGGTGATCCGGCGCGTGCCCAACTACATCTCGGCCCAGCTGCTGCTCGGCGAGTCCGACCTGACGCCCTTCCAGGTGCGCGACAAGTACATCCGCGAGGTCACGCTGGGTGAGGACCTCGGCATCGACGACGCGCCGGCCGGCCTGCCCGATCCCGAGGGCCTGATCCAGGACGGCTGGACGGCCTGTACGGCGCCCGGCGTCGGGATCCAGATCGCGGTCGACCGCCAGCCCGCCGTCAACGAGCTGACCAACTCCGCCTTCCTGGTGAGCAGCGGCGGTGTCCTGTCGTTGATCGCACCGGACACGACCGGACCCGACGGCCGGGCCTACCGGTTCGAGCTGCCGCCCGACCCGACGGACGCGGGCACGATCGCCGACCGGCTGGGCTTCGGCGCCACCGAGCAGGCACCCGAGGTCAGCGCCGACTGGCTCAACCTCTTCCGGCGCGGAGAGTCCTTGACGCTGGAGGCGTTCGGGGTCACCGGGTCCGGGCCCGCCGACTACCCCTCCGGCGTCGACACCGACCTTTCGGGATACCAGATCGGTGACCTGCTGAGCACTCCCGACGGGAGCTACTACCTGCTCGCCGACGACGGGCCCCAGTCGTTGGACGAGTTCGCGGCGATCGTCTACCGCGCGGTCGCAGCCGAGGCCCAGACCATCGATGGCGAGCTGGACGCGAACTTCCAGTCCACGGAGTACCCCGACGAGTGGCCCGACACGCCGCCGACCCCCGACCCGGCGCCGGAGATGTGCGCGGTCCTGCACCCCGGCACCGACGGCGAGGCGCGGGTCGCGCTCGCCGACGACCCGACCGGCGACGCCTCACCCGAGGGACTGGCCGAGGGTCGCCACGACGTCGAGGTGCAGCCCGCGGGCGGCGCCTACGTCCAGTCCGGCACCGACGACGCGGCGACCGACGGCACGCCCTACGTCATCGACTCCGCGGGCTACAAGTACGAGCTCATCGGCCCCGAGGTGCCGGGCTACATCGGCTACGGCAGCACCAGTGCGCCGGTGGTGCCGAGCGCCTGGATGGACTTCTTCGAGGACAAGGTCGAGCTGTCGGTCAACCTCGCCCGACGGGTGCCCGAGGACGCCCCGGCGGCGGACACCTCCGCCTCGGAGTCATGAGGCGCCGTTCGGTCGCGGGGCTCCTGGCCGCTGGTCTCGCCGCCTCGGTGCTGCCCCTCGTCGGTGCCGCCTCCCCGGCGGTGCTGCCTTCGGCGTACGCCGCGGACGACGGCGTCTGCTCGGAGACGGACATCCCGGGCACCGAGGCGCTGGCCGACAGCGAGGCCAAAAACAACCCAGCCCTCGAGCGCATGCACGTGCCGCAGGCGCAGGAGGTCACCGACGGCAGCGGCGTGAAGGTCGTGGTCATCGACAGCGGCGTCCAGGAAGGCCTGCAGATCAACCAGGACGGCGCGTTCGCCGTGCCTGGAACCGCCGGCGTCCTCCTCTCCGGCCACGGCACGATCGTCAGTGGGCTGATCTCGGGGCCCGAGGGCGTGGCTCCGGGCGCCCAGGTGATCTCCATGCGGGTCTTCGACGCGGCTGGCGCGGATCCGTCGCAGGGGGAGAAGGACGTCACGTCGCAGGGCATCACCGACGGGATCCTGCAGGCGATCGAGCTCCATCGGACCAACCCCTTCCAGGTGGTGAACATCGCGTTGTCGGTCCCGAGGGACGATCCCAACCTGCGCCGGGCGATCAAGGAGCTGCTGAAGCTCGACGTGGTCGTGGTGGCCTCGGCCGGAAACGCGGCCGAGGAGTCGGACAGCTTCGACGGCACGGAGAACAATGACGCCGAGGTCTATCCGGCCGACTACAACGGCGTGCTGGCCGTGAGCGCGGCCCCGCCGCCGGGCGGCAGCTACATCGGCTCGGTCGTCCCCAACGCGGACACCGACGTCGCGGCGCCGACCTTCGGTGCGATCTCGGTCAATGCCAACGGCCAGCGGTGCACGATCGACCAGGTGGCGACCTCCTGGGCGGCCGCCGAGGTCAGTGGCGTCGTGGCGCTGCTGCGCTCGCGCTACCCGAAGGACACGGCCAAGCAGGTCGTGGCCCGGTTGATGGCGACCACCGAAGGTTCGGAAGCGGCCCGCAACCCGTGGACCGGTGCCGGCATCGTCCAGGCCCACGACGCGCTCACCCGGTCGCTCGACCCGGGCAGGAGCGGCAAGATCGAGCGATCCACGGCTCAGGATCGCCGCGACTCGATGCCGCCGCCACCGCCGACCCGACTGGACCTGTTCGGGTCGTCGCGGGCGCTGCTGTTGTGGTTCGGGCTGGCCGGCGGAGCGCTGATGGCGCTCGCGTTCATGCTGCGGTCGCTGACCCGCCGCTGAGCGACGCCCAGGCCCGATACCGAAGTTCAGTCAAACGCGCCGCCTGGTCGAGACGCCTCCACGTAGCACGCCGTACCTTCGGTGCGATGAGGACGAGCCTGGATGAGCGTCCATGACTCCGCGACTCCGCCTGGCACTGACCATCGTCGGCGGAATCGTCCTGGTCGCTGCGGCCGGGAGTGCGACTCCGGTCAGCGCCGGAGCCGAGCCCCGCGACGCGTCGGTGCGCGCCGTCGCGATGAAGGAGTCGCTCGTGACGGGCCGGGTCACCTCAGGTGGACTGCCCCTGGGTGGCGTCACCGTCTGGATGATGACGACGGAGGATCCGGACACCGATCCCGGGCTGGTGGGCGACTCCACCGGGGCGGACGGGCGCTACTCGTTCTCGCTGCCGCCGGGCAGCTATCGCACGTCGTTCCTGAAGAAGCACCACTTCCACGACTTCATCGGGGGGCTCGATTACGCCTCCGCGACTGTCCTGACCCTCGGTGACGGCGAGTCGCGTGACCTGGGCGACTTCCCGATGGTCGGCGAGGGCACGCTCGCCCTCAGCATCGTGGACAAGCAAGGAGAGGGCGTCGGCCCGATCACGGTCACGGTGCACAGCCGGGCCCCCGACGGGACCTTCACCGTGGTCGGCTCCCGGGACACCTTCTCCGGCGACGGCTTCGCCCGGATCTCCGAGCTGCGGCCGGGGCCGGTGTGGCTCAGCTTCGAGGACCCGAGCGGAGCGCGAGACACCTTCTTCCACCGCGGCGCCACCTTGGCGACCTCCACCCCGGTCACCATCGTGTCCCACCAGCAGACCGAGATCAGGGACTACCTGGCGCCCACCCCCCGCGTGATCGCGCGACTGCTTCCCAAGGTCACCGGCCCCGCCCGGGTCGGAGGAACTCTCCGGGTCTCACGGGGCGAGTGGACGCCCAATGCCAACACCCGCACCGTGCGCTGGCTGGCCGACGGGAAGGTCATCCGTGGCGCTCGCAGTGCGGCGTACACCCTGACGGCCAGGGAGCGGGGCAACCGAATCAGCGTCCGCGTCACGGCCCGCGCGAAGGGATTCCGTGCCGGCACGGTGACCACACGACCGACGGCGAAGGTCAAGGGCTGAGGAGTCGCTGGGAAATGTCGAACGGCGCCGGTCGAGACCGGCGCCGTTCAGCTGGCGGAGGATAGGGGATTCGAACCCCTGAGGGCTTTCACACCCAACCCGCTTTCCAAGCGAGCGCCATAGGCCACTAGGCGAATCCTCCGCGCAGGAGCGTACCGGTCGGGTGACGACGGGTGAAATCGAGTCGTGCAGGCGGCGTACGGCGACGGGCGGGCCCGGTTGGGCGGAGCCGGACGCCTCACCTAGACTCTGCGCCAACCCCCCACGTGGCGGCATCTTGTTGAACTCCCCCAGGGCCGGAAGGCAGCAAGGGCAGACGAGCTCTGTCGGGTACGTGGGGGGCCTCTGCATTTGGCGGGGCGTTCCCCTGTGGTCCCTGTCGGTGCTGGTGCGTAGGGTTCGGGTCGTGGAGTCACCCCAGTCACCGTTGGCGCTGTACCGCCGCTACCGGCCCGAGACGTTCGCCGAGGTCATCGGTCAGGATCACGTCACCGAGCCGCTGCGCAACGCGCTCGCGAACGACCGGGTCAACCACGCCTATCTCTTCTCCGGCCCGCGCGGCTGCGGCAAGACGACGTCGGCCCGGATCCTGGCCCGCGCCCTCAACTGTGCGCGCGCGCCGATCGCGGACCCCTGCGGCGAGTGCGACAGCTGCCAGGAGCTGGCCCGCCGTGGCGGCGGCTCGATCGACGTGATCGAGATCGACGCGGCGTCGCACGGTGGTGTGGACGATGCCCGCGACCTGCGGGAGAAGGCGTTCTTCTCGCCGGTGCGCGACCGCTACAAGATCTACATCATCGACGAGGCCCACATGGTCTCCAACCAGGGCTTCAACGCCCTGCTCAAGCTGGTCGAGGAGCCGCCGCCCCACCTGCGGTTCATCTTCGCGACGACCGAGCCGGAGAAGGTGCTGCCGACGATCCGGTCCCGCACCCACCACTACCCGTTCCGGCTGATCCCTCCGCGCCAGCTGTCCGACTACCTCAGCCAGCTGTGCGCGATGGAGCAGGTCTCGATCGAGCCCGCCGCGTTGCCGCTGGTCGTGCGTGCCGGTGGCGGCTCGGCCCGTGACAGCCTCTCCGTGCTCGACCAGCTCATGGGCGGAGCAGGGTCCGACGGCGTCACCTATGACCTCGCGGCCGCGCTGCTCGGGTTCACGCCCGAGACCCTCCTCGACGAGGTCGTCGATGCCTTCGCCGCGGTCGACGGCGCCGCCGTGTTCGGGGTCGTCGACAAGGTCGTCGAGACGGGCCGCGACCCCCGCCGGTTCACCGAAGACCTGCTGCGTCGGCTGCGCGACCTCGTGATCGTGGCCGCCGTCCCGGATGCCCCGGCGACCGGTCTGCTCGACGTGCCGCAAGATGCCGGCGAGCGACTCGTCGCCCAGGCCGCGCGCTTCGGCTCCGTGGAGCTCAGCCGGGCCGCCGACATCGTCGCGACCGGACTGACCGAGATGCGTGGCGCGACCGCGCCCCGGCTGTTGCTGGAGCTCATCTGCGCGCGCGTGCTGCTGCCAGGCGCCGACGACACCTCCGACGGCGTGATGGCGCGGCTCGACCGGATCGAGCGTCGTCTCGACGTGTCCGGTGCGGTGAGCACGTCGACCGAACGGCCCGCGCGTCCAGCGGCTCCTGCGCCCGCGCCGGTTGCGGCGACTCCGGCTCCGGCAGCGCCCGCTCCGGCCACGCCGGCTCCGGCCACGCCGGCTCCGGCAGCGCCCGCTCCGGCAGCGCCCGCCGCGGCAACGCCTCCACCAGTCCAGCACGGCGAGCACGAGCCGATGTACGCGCCGCCGCGCTTCGACGACGGCCCGCCCGACGAGCCTGACGACGAGCCCAGCCACGAGCCGACGCCTGCCGAGGCAGCGCCGGTCGCTGTCCAGTCGCCCGTCGAGGCGCAGCCCGCCGCGACGCCGGAGCCTGCCGAGACCGCGGCCGGGAGCAACCTCAGCCTCGTCGACGTACGCCGCCTGTGGCCCGACATCGTCGACGCGACCAAGGCACGGCGCCGCGTGACCTGGATCCACCTGACCCAGAACGCACAGGTGATCGCCGTGGATGCGAGGACCCTGACCCTCGGGTTCACCAATGCCGGCGCGAAGGAGTCGTTCCTGGCCGGTGGGTCCGACGAGATCCTCCGCCAGGCGGCGATCGACGTCGTCGGAGCGGAGTGGCGGATCGACGCGATCATCGACCCGAGCGCGCAGCCCGATGCAGGCCGGCCGGTCGTGAAGCAGTCGTCCACGGCACCGCCCGAGCCGGCCGCGCCCGCGGCAGAGGCACCCACCTCTCCGCCCGCGTGGGCGACCGACGACGCACCGCCGGCGGCACCGGACTCACCCCCGACGTGGGCGAGCGAAGACGGACCTTCCGCCGAGGCCGCCGGGTCGACCGGACTCAACGCCGCGCGCGAGGCGCTGACGCGCTCGCGAGAGGCCGGTCCCGACTCGGGAACCACCGTCGATCACCGTGCGTTGGCCGATGCAGCGGCAGACCCCGACGACCCTGCTCCGGACACTCAGGGCCTGGACAGCACGGCGCTGTTGCAGCAGGCCCTCGGGGCGAAGGTCGTCGAGGAGATCAAGCACTCGTGAGCACCGCACCCACAACCACGGCATCACTCCGGGAGAACCCATGAGCCAGAACCCCTTCGACGCCCTCGGCGGCGGCTTCGACATGAACGCGCTGCTCCAGCAGGCCCAGCAGATGCAGGAGCAGCTCCAGAGCGCGCAGGAGCGGCTGACCGAGCAGAAGGTGTCGGGCACGGTGGCCGGCGGCGCGGTGACGGTCACGGTCAACGGCGTGGGCGAGCTGCTGGCGGTGGACATCACGGCGGGCCAGTTCGACGGCACCGACTCCGACGACCTCTCCGACCTGAGCGACATGATCATCGCGGCCTACCGCGACGCCAAGGCGAAGGCCGAAGCCATCGCCAACGAGGCGATGGGTCCGCTTGCGGGCGGTCTCGAGGGTCTCGGTGGCGGTCTCCCGGGACTCGGTGGCCCCGAGGGCGGGCCGCCCAGCGGCCAGCTCGGTTTCTAGGCCCTTCGTTGTACGAAGGCATCGTTCAGGACCTGATCGACGAGCTGGGCCGACTCCCCGGCGTCGGGCCCAAGAGCGCCCAGCGGATCGCGTTCCACCTCCTGCAGGCCGAGCCGGTCGACGTACGCCGCCTGGCGGACGTCCTGATCGAGGTCAAGGACAAGGTGCGGTTCTGCTCGATCTGCTTCAACGTCTCCCAGGACGAGCAGTGCCGGATCTGCCGCGACCCGCGCCGTGACCAGGCGTTGCTGTGCGTGGTCGAGGAGTACAAGGACGTCGTCGCCATCGAGCGCACGCGCGAGTTCCGCGGCCGCTACCACGTCCTCGGCGGCGCGATCTCTCCGATCGACGGCATCGGTCCCGAGCAGCTGCGCATCCGCGAGCTGATGATCCGACTCGCCGACGGCGTGGTCACCGAGGTCATCCTGGCGACCGATCCCAACCTCGAGGGCGAGGCGACCGCGACCTATCTCACGCGCATGCTGAGCCCGATGGGGTTGCGCGTGACGCGGCTGGCGAGTGGACTGCCAGTGGGCGGCGACTTGGAGTATGCCGACGAAGTGACCCTCGGCCGCGCATTCGCAGGAAGGCGATCAGCAGATGACTGACATGACCGCAGAACCCCGTTCGGCGGCACCCGACGACTTCGCCGCGCAGATCGCCGACCAGATCGAGAGCTTCCTGCTCGCGCTGCGCGCGATCGCGCGCGAGGGCAACGGCTCCCAGGCCGTCTCCCTGCTGCTGCTGGAGATCAGCCAGGTCCTGCTCGCGGGAGCCCGGCTGGGCGCGCAGCTCGACTTCCAGCCGCGCGAGGAGTACCAGCCCGACGTCGGTCCCGAGGCCGACATCGACGAGATGCGGTTGCGGTTGGCGAAGATGCTCGGCGGCGTCGACACCTACAGCTTCGTCTTCGACCCCTACCTGCCCGACGTCGTGCAGAGCCAGCTCTCAGACGACCTGACCTCGATCGCGACCGACCTCGACAACGGCCTGCGCCACTACAAGCTGGGCAACGTCGAGGAGGCGCTGTGGTGGTGGCAGTTCTCCTACGTCAGCAACTGGGGCAACCTCGCCGGCGCCGCGCTCAACGCGCTGCTGACGGTGGTGGCGCACGACCGCTTCGACACCGACTTCGAGGAGACGGTCGAGGCGCTCACCGTCGCCCATGAGATGTTGGACGAGCCGGTCGAGCCACCCCGGTAGAATCTGCTGGGTCAGATCGTCCCCGCGGATCGGCTCATCGGTCGTCGCGGGTCGCGAGCTGACGCATCAGTCGTCTATCGAGATCGTCGAGGACCAATACCGTGGGCATTGTCGTGCAGAAGTACGGCGGCTCCTCGCTCGCCGACGCCGACGCCATCAAGCGGGTCGCGCGCCGGATCGTGGAGAACAAGAAGGCAGGCCATGACGTCGTCGTGGCCGTCTCGGCGATGGGTGACTCCACCGACGAGCTGGTCGACCTCGCCGGTGCGTGAGCCCGCTGCCGCCGGCGCGCGAGATGGACATGCTGCTCACCGCGGGTGAGCGGATCTCCATGGCGCTGGTCGCGATGGCGATCTCCGACCTCGGCTTCACCGCCCGCTCGTTCACCGGCTCGCAGGCCGGCGTGATCACCGACTCGGTGCACGGCAAGGCGAAGATCATCGACATCACGCCGGGCCGGATCACCAGCGCCCTGGCCGACGGCCACATCGTGATCGTCGCGGGCTTCCAGGGCGTCAGTGCCGACACCAAGGAGATCACCACCCTCGGTCGTGGCGGCACCGACACCACCGCGGTGGCGCTGGCCGCGGCGCTGGAGGCGGACGTCTGCGAGATCTACACCGACGTCGACGGCGTCTTCACTGCCGACCCGCGGATCGTGCCGGCCGCCCGCAAGCTCGACAAGGTCTCCTACGAGGAGATGCTCGAGCTCGCGGCGTGCGGCGCCAAGATCCTGCACCTGCGCTGCGTGGAGTACGGCCGCCGCTACAACATCCCGATCCACGTCCGCTCGTCATTCAGCCAGCTACAAGGCACGTGGGTCGTCGAAGACCCCACCGATGGAGGCATCATGGAACAGGCCATCATCTCCGGCGTCGCGCACGATCGCAGCGAAGCCAAGATCACGGTCGTCGGCGTACCCGACAAGGTCGGCGAGGCCGCCCGCATCTTCACGGCGCTCTCCGAGGCGCAGGTCAACCTCGACATGATCGTCCAGAACGTGTCGGCCGCGGCGACCAGCCTGACCGACATCTCGTTCACGCTGCCGCGCACCGACGGCCAGGTCGCCATGAACGCGCTGGCGAAGATCCAGGCCGAGGTCGGCTACGACAAGCTGCTCTACGACGACAAGATCGGCAAGGTCTCGCTGATCGGGGCGGGCATGCGCTCGCACCCGGGCATCACCGCGAAGTTCTTCGCGGCGCTGGCGTCGGCCGGGGTCAACATCGGGATGATCTCCACCTCCGAGATCCGCATCTCCGTCGTGGTCACCGAGGACGAGGTCGACCAGGCGGTGCGCGCGACGCACAGTGCGTTCGACCTGGACGCCACCGAGATCGAGGCCGTCGTGTACGGCGGAGGAGCGGTGGGCGCTGACATGAGGAATCAACCTCGGCATCGTCGGCGCGACCGGCCAGGTCGGCGTCGCCGTCCGCGAGATCCTGCTCGAGCGGGGCTTCCCGATCGACCAGGTCCGCTTCTTCGCCTCCGCCCGCTCGGCGGGCACCGTGCTGCCGTTCGGAGACCGTGAGGTGACCGTCGAGGACGCGTCGACGGCCGACCCGACCGGTCTCGACATCGCGATCTTCTCGGCCGGGGCGACGACCTCGCGTGCGCTGGCCCCGCGTTCGCCGCAGCCGGCGTGATCGTGATCGACAACTCGTCCGCGTTCCGCAAGGACCCGGAGATCCCGCTCGTCGTCTCCGAGGTCAACCCGGGCGCGATCGACGCCGTCGTGGCCGCGGGCCGCGGCATCATCGCCAACCCCAACTGCACGACCATGGCCGCGATGCCGATCCTCAAGCCGCTGCACGACGCCGCCGGCCTGGAGCGACTGATCGTGTCGTCCTACCAGGCCGTCTCCGGCTCGGGCATCGCCGGTGTCGACGAGCTGCTGGGCGGCGTGACGGCCGCCGGTGAGAAGGCGCGCGAGCTGGCCTACGACGGTTCAGCAGTGGCCTTCCCCGAGCCGAACAAGTACGTCGAGACGATCGCCTTCAACGTGCTGCCGCTCGCCGGCTCGATCGTCGACGACGGTCTCAACGAGACCGACGAGGAGCAGAAGCTCCGCAACGAGTCACGCAAGATCCTCGACCTGCCCGACCTGCGAGTCTCCGGTCTCTGCGTGCGCGTGCCGGTCTTCACCGGTCACTCGCTGGCGATCAACGCGGAGTTCGCCTCGCCGCTGACGCCCGACCAGGCTCGCGCGCTGCTGGCCGACGCTCCGGGCGTCGAGCTGCGGGAAGTGCCGACGCCGTTGTACGCCGCCGGCAAGGACCCGTCGTACGTCGGCAGGATCCGTCAGGACGAGGGTGTCGACGACAACCGCGGGCTCGCGCTCTTCATCAGCAACGACAACCTGCGCAAGGGTGCGGCGCTCAACACCGTGCAGATCGCCGAGCTGATCGCCGCTGCTCGCTAGTCGATGTCGACGAACCTCGTCGTGACCCACCACGAGAGTGCGTAGGTCGCCATCGCCACGATCGGGATGACGATCACCATCCACCAGTTGTAGATGACGTCGAGGAAGAACAGCATCGCCATCACGGCGAGCAGTCCGACCGCGAGGAAGCTGGTGCTGCCCGGATCGTCGATCCCGAAGGCGCGCAGCAGCCAGCCGCCGACGTAGGTCAGGATCACCAGCGTCGCGACGAGAAGGAGCAGACCGGGGCCGCCGCACGAGTCGGTGCCGCGGACGAGCTCGCAGAGCTTGAGCGAGGCGAAGGTCAGGAGTACGGCGAACAGGCCGATCACCGCGCCGACCGCGAGCGCTGCCTGGAGAGCCGGGATGGCGGGGAGCGAGAACTCGCGCCTATCGCGGGGTGCCTCGGCTTCGGCCTCGGGCTCGGTCGCAACCTTCATGGTCACGGCCTCGGGGACGGCGGGGGTTGGCTGGGGCTCTGGCGTGACGGGGTCGAGCTCGGGGGCGAGAGGTGGCGTGGGCTCGGGCTCGACGACGGGTTCGGGTTCGGGCACTGGCTCGACGACGGGCTCGGGCTCGACGACGAGGGGCTCTGGCTCGGGCTCGACCGGGGGAGTGGTGTCCTCGAGCGGCTCGACGGGTGCGGCTGGCTCGGACTGCTTGGCCTTCTTCTTGCGACCGAAGCCGAACGACGGCAGCTCGAGCGAAGGGCCGTCACCCTCGAGGTCCTTGTCAGCCATGCGGCGAAGTGTGCCAGAACGCGCTGGCCCGCGGCCGTCCGTCCGTCGCCGGCCCGCGCGTCCCGCCGGGTGTGCTCAGGCCCCGCCCAGGCGCCGGCTCAGGGTTCGTACCGTCGCGCCGATCTCCGCGGTGATCCCGGCCAGCAACAGCGGCGTGCGCTCCTCCTGAGCGAACGTCACCGCCACCGCCGCGACGGGATAGCCGTTGCCGTCCAGCACCGGCATGGCAATCGACGCCAACCCAGCGGTCACCTCGCCGTCCTCGCCGGCCCAGCCGTCGTGCCGAACCTCGGTCAGCACGCGGCGCAACGCGGACAACGACGTCAGGACCTGGTCGTCTGCCGAGCGGAAGGCGTCCTTGTCGGGGTACAGGGCGCGGACCTGCTGCTGCGGGAGCGCGGCGAGCATCGCCCTTCCCGACGCGGTCGCGTGCGCTGGGAGCCGGACTCCGACATCGGTGATCAGGAGCGGTCGACCTGGCGCGCGTTCCTCGATCACGTAGATGACGTCACGACCCAGGAGCACCGACAGGTGCGCGCTGTTGTGACACCGATCGGCCAGGTCCGCCATGGGTCGTCGCGCCAGTCTCTGGAGCGGCTCCTGCCGGACGTAGCCGCTGCCGAGCTCATAGGCCGCCAGGCCCAGGCCGTAGAGCCGCTGATCCGGGTAGTGGGCCACGAATCCCGATGCCATCAACGTCTGTAGGAGGTGGTAGGTCGTCGAGCGGGGAAGCGAGAGTGCCCGTGAGATCGCGGCCGCAGGAGCGGGACTCGCCTGGGTGGAGAGGTAGCGGAGGATCGCCAGGGTCTGCTTCGCGGCCGGCACGACTGACATGAGCCGAGGCTAGTCGGTGTCTGAGATCTCGGACAGATGTGCGCCACCGCCCCCTGTTCACGCGAGAAGTGCCGCCGTGCAATGGATCCAAGGCACGAAACGCTGGAGCATGCCCGGAGACGGGAGCTCGAGCACCCCAAGGACGCCAAGGAGCACACATGTCGCACGACGAACCAACCGTCCGCATCGACGGTCGGACGCTGACGTGTCGCGACATCGCCCGGGTGGCGCGGAGCGGCGCTTCCGTACGTCTCGACGAGAGTGCCCGGAATCGCGCGCGGGACGCCTGGGAACTCGTGGAGAACCTCACCGCCACGCGACAGGTGTACGGCCGCACGACCGGTGTGGGCGCCAACCGGCAGGAGGAGGTCGACGCCGAAGCGGCCCTCGGTCACGGGTTGCGGCTGCTACGCAGCCACGCCGGCGGCGTCGGTCCGCTCATGCCGGACGACCAGCTGCGCGCCACCCTCGTTGTCCGGCTCAACCAGCTGGCAGCCGGCGGCTCGGGCGTGCAGGTGCACGTCCTGGACGCGCTGGAGCAGGCGATCCAGAGCGGTGCCCTGCCGGTGGTGCATCGCTTCGGCGCGATCGGCACCGGCGACCTGACCGTCCTGGCCGAGATCGGGCTCACGCTCGGCGGCGAGCGACCGTGGGGGACGGGAGCGGTGCCGCCCGTGTCCCTCGGCACCGGCGACGCGCTCTCGTTCATGAGCAGCAACGCCTCGACGCTCGGTGAGGCCGTGCTTGCCTGTGGCGAGCTCCTGCAGCTGTTGCGTGCCAGCCACGCCGTGGCTGCGCTGTCCTTCCTGGCGCTCGGCGGCTCCGCCGAGGCCTACGCGTCGGCCGTGCACGAGGCACGCCCGCACCCGGGCCAGGCCCTGTGTGCGTCCGAGATGCGCAGGCTGCTCGGCATCCGCGCAACGCCAGCTGCAGGGCGCCGGATCCAGGATCCCTTCGGTCTGCGCGCGTTCCCCCAGGTGCAGGGTCCTGCCCTGGACAGCCTGGCGCAGCTGGAGCGCATCCTGGAGATCGAGATCAACGCGCAAGCGGAGAACCCCCTGGTCTCGCGCGCGTCCGGCGACGTGTTTCACCACGCGCACTTCCACACGGCATACGTTGCGGTTGCTCTGGACCAGGCGCGAGCAGCGGTCCACCACGTGGCCGAGCTGTCGACCTCTCGGTTGGGCGATCTCGTCGAGCCGGCGATGACGACGCTTCCGCCGTTCCTTGCCTCGGGCCCTGCCGGCAGCTCCGGGGTGATGATTCTCGAGTACGTCGCACACGACGCGCTCGCACAGCTGCGCCACACCGCCCTCCCGGTGACTGTGGGGAACGCGGTCGTGTCCCGAGGTCTCGAGGACCACGCGAGCTTCTCGACGCAGGCGGCCCGGCAGACGACGCTGGCTGCTGAAGCATTCCGCTACGTGCTCGCCTGCGAGCTGGTGGCCGCGGTCCGGGCGCTTCGCATGCAGGGCGGGCAGCCGCTCGATGTTCCGGCCGGAGCAGCGCTCGAGCGAGCCGCCCGAGACCTGGACTCCAATCTCGAGGACCGCTCGTTGACGGACGACGTCATGCGCGCTGTCGACGTCCTGCCTGACCTCGCCGACCTCTGAGGGGACATTGGTCACATGTCTGGGATGCCAGACAGGATGCCGTCCCCCGCCATGTACAGGCAGCGCCGGACGAAGTGCACTTGAGACCTGGATCACGCACCACTGCACCAGCCCTCCTTCCGACAACCAGCAATCGAGGTGAGCTCCGGATGATCCGGTTCGACTCAGTGAGCAAGGCATACCCTGACGGCACGGTCGCGGTCGGAGGCCTGGACCTGGTTGCGCCCGCGGGCAAGATCACCGTTCTGGTAGGCCCGTCCGGCTGCGGAAAGACGACATCCCTGCGGATGATCAACCGGATGATCGAGCCGACGGAGGGGCGGATCTCGATCGACGATCGCGACACCGCGACCATGGACTCGTCGGAACTGCGGCGTGGGATCGGTTACGTCATCCAGCAAGCCGGCCTGTTCCCGCACCGCACGATTGTCGCGAACATCGCCACCGTGCCGGTGCTGCTCGGCTGGGACAAGAAGAAGGCGCGGGATCGCGCGCTGGAGCTGCTGGAACGGGTGGGGCTGCCGGCGTCGTTCGCCAACCGCTACCCGAGCCAGCTCTCCGGCGGCCAGCAGCAGCGCGTCGGAGTCGCTCGGGCGTTGGCATCAGACCCTCCGGTGATGCTGATGGATGAGCCCTTCAGTGCGGTCGACCCGGTCGTGCGCGAGCAGCTGCAGGACGAGTTCCTCCGCCTGCAGGGCGAGCTGGGGAAGACCATCATCTTCGTCACCCATGACATCGACGAGGCGGTCAAGCTGGGTGACCAGGTCGCCGTACTCCGCGTCGGCGGAAAGCTGGCTCAGCTGGCCGACCCGGCGCACCTGTTGGCGCACCCGGTCGATGACTTCGTGGCCGACTTCGTCGGCCGAGACCGGGGCTATCGCGGACTGGGTTTCCGGTCTGTTCCCGAGCTGCCACTCCGGCCGGAGCCGACGGTGCGCCTGGGTGCCACCAAGGCCGAGGCGGGTGCAGCGGGCGCTCTGGACGACTGGTTGCTGGTGACCGACGAGAACGGGAAGCCCCTCGGCTGGGTCGAGCCATCCAGGATCCAGGGCACCGTCGAGTCCGAGAGGCTGCATCGCGGCGGCACGCTCGCACCGGTCAACGGAACGCTGCGGAGCGCGCTCGATGCCGCCCTCTCGTCACCGAGCCGCCGCGGCGTGATCGTCGACGCGACGGGAGCGTTCGCGGGCACGGTGCTGGGTCACCAGGTGCTCTCCGCCATCGAGAGCTCCGCGCGTCCGCCAGCAGCGCACGCCCACGTGGCGGGAGGAAGTGCGACATGACCTGGTTCACCGACCACTTCTCCGACGTGCTCACCCTCACCGGCAAGCACATCTACCTGGCCGGGGTCCCGCTCATCCTCGGGCTGATCATCGCGATCCCCCTTGGCTGGCTGGCCAGGCGCTACAAGGCGCTGTATCCACCGCTGATCATCGGGACCGGACTCCTCTACACGATCCCGTCGCTGGCTCTCTTCATCTTGATGCCGGTGTTGATCGGCACCCGCATCCTTGACCCCGTCAACGTGGTCGTGGCGATGACGATCTACACGGTCGCACTGCTCGTCCGCACGGTGGCAGACGGCCTGGGCGCCGTACCCGACTCCGTCAACCAGTCGGCGACGGCCATGGGGTTCAACCGCCTGAGGCGACTGTTCACGGTCGAGCTGCCGCTGGCGGTCCCGGTCATCTCGGCCGGCCTGCGGGTGGCCGCGGTGAGCAACGTCAGCATCGTCAGCGTCGCCGCGATCATCGGCGTGCCCCAGCTCGGGTCGCTGTTCACCGACGGGTTCCGCCGCAACTTCACCGACCCGATCGTGGTCGGCATCCTCGCCTGCGTCCTGCTGGCGGTCCTGTTCGATCTGGTGATCGTCGGGATCACCCGCCTGATCACCCCTTGGCAGCGAGTCCGGAAGGCCGCCTGATGAACGACATTCTCACGTGGCTGACAGACGGCACCCACTGGTCGGGCGAGGACGGCGTCCCGCAACGGCTGCTCGAGCACCTCGTCTACTCGTCCGTGGCTGTGCTCATTGCGGCCGTGATCGCGATTCCGCTCGGGCTCTTCATCGGACACACCGGCCGCGGCCGGTTCGTCGTCGTGAACCTGGCCGGAGCAGCGAGGGCGATCCCCAGTCTCGGTCTGCTGTTCATCGCCGTCCTGTTCCTCGGCCCTCGGCTCTCCGGCGACGCCGCGTTCCTCGTTCCCTGTGTGATCGTGCTGGTCGTGCTGGCGATCCCACCGATCCTCGCCGGTGCGTACTCCGGCGTCGAGGAGGTCGACCCGGCTGCTCGTGACGCGGCCAAGGGGATGGGCATGCGCGGCTTCGAAGTGCTCATGCAGGTCGAGCTGCCGTGTGCGATGCCGCTGATCTTCTCCGGGCTTCGCTCCGGGACCCTGCAGGTCGTGGCGACCGCGACGATCGCGGCCACCGCCGGTCTCGGCGGCCTCGGTCGCTTCCTCATCGACGGCCTCGCCGTGCGGGACTTCGCGCAGATGGCCGGCGGCGCCGCACTCGTAGCGCTCCTCGCCCTCGTGGTGGACCTCGGGTTCGCCATCGTTCAGCGCTACGCGGTGTCGCCGGGCCTGACCGGCCGGTTCCGAGTGCGCCGCGCGGCCGAACCCGGTCCTGCATCGGACCCCGCCCTGCAAACCACCACCTGACCCCCGAGAGAAGTGAGAAGGAAAGATGATTCGAACGAAGACCCCCCTGGCCCTGGCCATCGGCGCCGCGTTGCTGTCCGTGGCGGCGTGCGGAGGCGGTGGCGACCCGCTGGCCACCGGCAGCGACAACTCCGACAGTGACAGCGGCACGATCGTCGTGGGGTCGGCAGACTTCACCGAGAGCGCCCTGCTGGCCGAGATCTACGCCGGTGCCCTGGAAGCGGAGGGTGTCAAGGTGGAGAAGACGCTCAACATCGGCAGTCGCGAGGCCTACATCCCCGCGCTCCAGGACGGGTCGATCGACCTGATCCCCGAGTACACCGGAGTTCTGGCGCACTACTTCGACGAAGGCTCCACCGCCACGGAGTCCGAGGAGGTCTACGCGGATCTCACGGCCGCCCTGCCGGACACGCTCGCGGTCCTGGACAAGTCCGAGGCCGAGGACAAGGACTGCATCGCGGTCACCAGGGAGACCGCCGAGGAGTACTCCCTGACCTCCATCGCGGACCTCGCTGCGGTTGCCGGGGACCTGACTCTCGGTGCCGGACCGGAGTGGAAGACTCGCTCGAACGGGGTCCCCGGTCTCGAGCGGGTGTACGGCGCGGAGTTCGACAGCTTCCGGGCGCTCGACGCGGGTGGTCCGCTCACCGTTCAGGCACTCAAGAACGGTCAGGTCGACGTGGCGAACCTGTTCACCACAGATCCCAACATCGCCACCAACGACTTCGTGGTGCTCGAGGACCCCGAGAACCTGTTCGCGGCGGAGAACGTCGTTCCCCTGATCACCAAGTCCAAGCTCGACGACACCATCACTGTGGCGCTCAACGAGGTGTCGGCGAACCTCGACACGGAGACGCTCGCCGCACTGCTCGAGCGGGTGGTCATCGACAAGGAGGATGCCGGCGACGTCGCTGCGGACTTCCTGTCGGAACACGGTCTCGCCTGACGGATCCGCGGCCCGAGACCTAGACGAGAACACCCGAACCCACGCTTGCGTGGGTTCGGGTGTCTTCTGATGTCCTGAGACATCACATGGTCGGGGTGACAGGATTTGAACCTGCGGCCTCGTCGTCCCGAACGACGCGCGCTACCAAGCTGCGCCACACCCCGATCCGCTGTCGCAATCGACGAGCGGCTGCGAAGCACGGCGAGCATACCCGAGCGCTTGCACCCGTCTGAAATCGGGCTGGAGGGTCGGGATCAGGCCTTCGGTACGAGCGTCATCAGCGTCGCTTCGGGGCGGCAGGCGACCCGGAGGCGGACGTAGGGGTTGGTCCCGACGCCGGCCGAGACGTGCAGCCAGGCCGAGCCCGGATCGCCGGGAGCGGAGTCGGCCGGATGCCGGTGCAGGCCCTTCGCCCGGGCCGGTTCGAGATCGCAGTTGGTGGTCAGCGCGCCGAAGCCGGGCAGGCAGACCTGACCGCCGTGCGTGTGGCCGGCGATGACGGCGTCGTAGCCGTCGGCGGCGTACTGATCAAGGACCCGGAGGTACGGCGCGTGCGTGATCCCCAGCCGCACGTCGGCGTCCGGATCGGCGGGCCCGGCGACGGCTTCGAGGTCGTCGTAGTCGAGGTGCGGATCGTCCACGCCTGCGAGTGCGAAGGTCGTGCCGGCCACCGTGAGCGAGCCGCGCTCGTTGCGGAGGTGCAGCCATCCGCGGTCCGCGAAGCGCTGCTCGAGGTCGCGCCAGGGCAGCTGCGGGGTGTGGGTGTTGCGCTTGCCGGTGTCGGGCAACAGGTAGAGCAGGGGGTTGCGCCAGCCGGGCGAGAAGTAGTCGTTGGAGCCGAAGACCGAGATGCCGGGCAGGTCGAGCAGCGGCCCGAGCGAGTCGAGCACGATCGGCACCGACCGCAGGTGCGAGAGGTTGTCGCCGGTGTTGATGACCAGGTCGGGCGCGAGGTCGGCGAGCGACCGCAGCCACTGCTGCTTGGCGGTCTGGTCGGGCGCCATGTGGATGTCGCTGAGGTGCAGCACCCGCAGCGCCTGCCTGCCCGCAGGCAGGATCGGCACCGTGACCTCGCGCAGCGTGTACTGCCGCGCCTCCCAGGCGGCGTACGACGCGAGCGCCAGGCCCGCGCCCAGGCCCGCGCCCAGCGTCAGACCGAGGGAGCTGCGCAGTAACTCAGGCGAGGGCACGCGGCAAGGCTGCCACAATGGGGCCCATGAGTGCTCTGAAAGACCGCCTCCGTGCCGACCTGACCACCGCGATCAAGTCGCGGGACGAGGTCCGGTCCTCGACGTTGCGGATGGTGCTCACCGCGATCACCAACGCCGAGGTGGCCGGCAAGGAGCAGCGTGAGCTCTCCGACGACGACATCATCGGCGTGCTGTCCACGGAGGCGAAGAAGCGCCGCGAGGCAGCAGTTGCCTTCGCCGACGGCGGTCGCGCGGAGATGGCGGCCAAGGAACTGGCCGAGGGCGAGGTCATCGCCGACTATCTCCCCGCTCCGCTGAGCGAGGCCGAGATCGCCGAGCTCGTCACTGCCGCGATCGCGCAGACCGGCGCCGCCGACGAAGGCATGCGAGCGATGGGCAAGGTGATGGGTGTCGTCACGCCGCAGGTGAAGGGGCGTGCCGACGGCGGCGCCGTTGCTGCGGAGGTACGCCGCCAGCTGGGCTAGCCGCGGCCCTTGCCGCCGTTGCCCCTGCCGCCCTTGCCCTTGTTGCCCTTCTTGGGCGGAGGCGGGACGTAGCCGGTGGACTGGTAGAGCCCGACCGTGTCGCCGGAGCCGAGCGAGGTGCCGGCTGCCGGTGACGTGAAGGCGACGGCGTCCGTGGGGATCTCGGAGATTGGTGTAGCCGGCGAGCGTCGTCTCGAAGCCGAGGGACTCGAGCTCGGCACGGGCGTCCTTGACGGACATGCCCGACACGTCGGGGACGCGACGTCAGCACGCCAGCGATCTCGTCACCCGCCGGTGCCTGGAAGTCCTCGTAGTCCAGCTTGTCGGAGATCGCAGCCATCGCCTCGCCCCAGATCGGGCCGGCCACCGTGGAACCGAAGGCCTCCCCGATGTAGTCCCCGCCGACGTACTGGCCGTTGAGGCTGACCCAGTGGCCGAGCGAGTTGGCACCCGCAACCATCGCAGCGGTGGCGACCTGCGGGGTGTAGCCGACGAACCACACCGCCATGTTGGAGTTGTTGGTGCCGGTCTTGCCGGCGGACGGCTTGTCGAGCGCGAGATCGGCCCCGAAGCCGTCAGCCTCCATCACGCCACGGAGGATGTCGTTGACCGCATCGGCGGTGACGCCGGGCATGACCTGCTCGCAGCCGGTGGTGTAGTCCTTCACCGTGCTGCCGTCGGCGCCGAGGATCTGGGTGACCGGGAGGGCGTCGCAGTGGACGCCGCGAGCAGCGAACGTGGCGTAGGCCTCCGCCATCGTCGAGCGGGTTGGCGTCGGACGACGCCGAGGATCCAGGACGGCACCTGCTGGGTCACGGGGAGCTTGATGCCCATCTTCTCGGCGAGCTCGAGCGGCTCGCACATGCCGGTCTGCACCTCCAGCTGGGCGAAGAAGGTGTTCACGGACTGCTGGGTGCCGGTGTAGAGGTCGAAGCTGCCGCTGCCCGTGGAGTTCGAGACGTTCCAGCCCTCGCCGTCGCCGGCATAGGGGCCGTCGCAGGTCTCGAACTCGGCGTCCGGGATGTTCATGCTGTCGGGGGCCGATGATCCGGGTGCTGAGCGGGATGTTCTGGTTGATCGCCGCGGCCAGCACGAATGCCTTGAACGTCGAGCCTGCCTGGAAGCCGTTGGCGTCGCCGTACTTCTGCGGGACGACGTAGTTGAGGTAGGTCTCGCCCTTGGCCTTGTCCTTGCCCATCGGCCGCGACTGCGCGAGGGCCCGGACGTAGCCGGTGCCGGGCTCGACCATCGCCAGCCCGCCGATGGCCTGGTCGGTCGGGTAGACGTGCGCGGAGACGGCCGCGTCGGCGCCGCGCCTGGTAGGCGAGGTCGATCGTGGTGTGGATCGTCAGCCCGCCCGACTGGAGCAGCCGCTTGCGGTCCTTGACGGTCTCGCCGAGCGACTTGTCCTTCAGGAGGTAGTTGACGGCGTAGTCGCAGAAGAACGGCGCCTGGGACTGCTGGCAGCCGTTGGGCGACGGGTCGATCTTGAGGCCGAGCGGCCGCTCCTTGAGCTTGTCGGCCTGCTCCTGCGGGATGACGTTGAGCTGGGCCATCCGGTCGAGCACGACGTTGCGCCGGCTGAGCGAGCGCTCGCGGGGAGTTGGTCGGGTCGTAGCCGGTCGGGTTCTTCACGAGGCCGGCCAGCGTCGCCGACTGGAGGTAGGTTGAGGTTCTTCGGCGTTCTTGGAGAAGTAGTGCTGGGCAGCCGACTGGATGCCGTAGGCGCCGTCGCCGAAGTAGGCGATGTTGAGGTAGCGCTCGAGGATCCAGTCCTTGGAGTAGTTCTTCTCGAAGGCGATGGCGTAGCGCAGCTCACGGAGCTTGCGGGCGTAGGTGTCGTCGGTGGCGGCCGCCGCCTCTTCCTTGGTCTCCGCCTGGTTGAGCAGGGTCTGCTTGACCATCTGCTGGGTGATCGAGGAGCCACCCTGGACCGAGCCGCGTCGCCTGGTTGGTGACGAACGCGCGGAGGGTGCCGCGGATGTCGAGGGCGCCGTGCTGGTAGAAGCGGTAGTCCTCGATCGAGACGATCGCCTCGACCATCTTGCGCGAGATCTGCTTGAGCGCGACGTTGATGCGGTTCTGGTCGTAGAGCGAGGCGATGAGCGTGCCGTTGGAGTCGTAGATCCGGGTCTTCTGCGCCAGCTCCTTGGCCTCGAGCTCGTCGGGCAGCTTGACCATGCCCTTGCTGACGTCCTTGGCAGCCACGCCCGACGACGCCCGCGAACGGGATCGCGAGGCCGGCCACGAGCACACCCAGGATCGCTGCCACGACGGCCATGACGGCGAGGTGGGACAGGATGGACGGCCTGCGATGCGGGCTCTGGGCATGACATGGCCCCAGAGTACGGGAGCGGACCAGGCCGGCCCATTCGTCGTACCACACGTCATCGCCGCGTTGGAGGGGGGACTCGGCAACACGCTTGACCATCTGGCCTAGTCATATCGGACCATAAGCGATTGGCCGGAAGGTCCCTGTCTCAATCGATCTCCCGTTGCTTACGGTCATCTACGGGTCGAGAAATGGCCGCTATCGGGGGCGTCCATCGGAGCTCGACGAGATGGTGGGGACAAATCATGTGGGTTGAAGATTGGGCACCGCGGGCCGCGTGCCGACAGGACAACCGGACGCGCTCTTCGTCCGCGGCGCCGAGCAGAACAAGGCCAAGCAGGTCTGCGCTGCGGTGCCCCGTGCGCACCGAGTGCCTTGCCGAGGCCCTCGACAACCAGATCGAGTGGGGCGTCTGGGGCGGCATGACCGAGCGTGAGCGCCGTGCGCTGCTTCGCCGCCGTCCGAGCGCCTCGTGGCGCACCGTCCTCGAGACCGCTCGCAACGAGCACGTCACGAGCGCCGTCACCGTCTGACGCGCTCCGACGACTGGCTGATCCGGCGGCAGTGCCGCCGGATCACCTGTCATTTCGGGGCCTGGTTGCTCAGCCGCCGGCGAGCAGCTCGCCGACGCGGCGCAGCCCCTCGAGGTCGTGCACGTCGGTCGCCAGCGCCGGCACGACGGCGCGTCGGCGACGTCGGGGTGCGCGGCGGCGAACCGCTCGCGCAGGTGCGCCTCGCGCATCACGATGCCGCGCCCGGTCGGCGTGCAGCCGCAGCAGGCCGGCCGTGGTCGAGTCGCCTCGACCGCCGCGAGCCGGTCCGCCGCGGCCGTGCGCCTCCTCGGCCGACAGCCCCGCCGACAGCGGCGGGCTGGCGCGGTTGACGACCAGGCCGGCCAGCGGCATCTCGTCCTCGGTCAGCCGCTCGACGAAGTACGCCGCCTCGCGCAGCGCGTCCGGCTCGGGCGCCGCGACCACCAGGAACGCCGTGCCGTCGGCCTGGAGCAGCGCGAAGGTCTTCTGCGCCCGCTGCCGGAAGCCTCCGAACGAGCGTGTCGAACGCCGCCACGAACGTCTGCATGTCGCGCAGCACCTGGGCGCCCAGGACCTTGGTCAGCGCGTTGGTGATCAGACCTCGAGCCCGGCCGTCATCAGCTGCGCCGGACCGCGCGCCGGCGCCAGCAGCAGGCGGATGAACCGGCCGTCGAGGAAGCTGCGACAGCCGCTCCGGCGCGTCGAGGAAGTCCAGCGCCGAGCGCGAGGGCGGGGTGTCGACGACGATCAGGTCGTAGCTGCCGTCCTGCTGCGCCTGCGGCGTGGATCTGGCCGAGCTTCTCCATCGCCATGTACTCCTGCGGTGCCCGCGAACGAGCTGGACAGCGCGATGTAGAAGGGGTTCTCCAGGATCTGCTGCGGCCTTCTCCGGGGTGGCCTGGCTCTCGCACCACCTCGTCGAAGGTGCGCTTCATGTCGAGCATCATCGCGTCGAGGCTGCCGCCCGCTCGCGCGCCGACGCCAGGCACCGGGCGCGGGGTGTTGTCGAGCTGCCTCGATCCCCATCGACTGGGCCAGCCGGCGGGCCGGGTCGATGGTCAGCACGACGACCTTGCGGCCGCGCTCGGCGGCGCGCAGCGCCAGCGCCGCGGAGGTCGTGGTCTTGCCGACGCCGCCGGAGCCGCAGCACACGATGATCCCGGTGGCGGGGTCGTCGAGGAGCGCGTCGATGTCGAGGCGGCGGGGCGCCGGTCGGTGCGTGGCCGCCAGCGGGCCGACGCGGGGGCGGCTGCGCGGCGGAGTGCTCATGCCAGACCCTGCGTTCTTCAGTGGGCGGCCAGCTCGTAGAGACGCGCCGAGGTCGACGCCGTCGGCAGCCGCGGGAGCTCGTACGCCGGCGCGTCGAGGCCCTGCGACGACGTGCGCTGCGCGTCCTCGAGGGCGCGGCGCTCGGCGTGGTCGCGGGCCTCCGAGCAGCAGCGCCGTCGACCAGCTCGTCGTCGACGTCGACGCCGGCCGCTTGAGGTCCGCGGTGACGCGCTCGCGGTCGATCGTGCCGCCGCGGGCGGCCTTGAGATCGGCCGCGGCCAGGTCGCGGGGCCGGACCATGTTGACGATCACGCCGCCGACCGGCAGCCGCGCCGCGCGCAGCTCGGTCGATGCCGTCGGCCGTCTCCTGGACCGGCATCTCCTCGAGGACCGTGACGAGGTGCACCGCGGTGCGCTCGGGACCGGAACAGCGTCATCACGGTGTCGGCCTGGCTCTTGATCGGGCCCACCTTGGCGAGTCCGGCGAGCTCGCCGTTGACGCTGAGGAACTGGCTGATCCGCCCGGTCGGCGGGGCGTCGAGCACGATCGCGTCGTACTGGCGGCGCCTTCTTGTCGCGCGCGTTGCGCCGGGCGGCCTCGTAGACCTTGCCGGTCAGCAGGACGTCGCGGACGCCGGGGGCGATGGTGGTGGCGAACTCGATGACGCCGAAGCGGTCGAGCGCCCGGCCGGCGCGGCCGAGCTTGTAGTACATGGCGAGGTACTCGAGCAGCGCGGACTCGGGGTCGATGTGCAGCGCGTGGACGGCGCCGGGCGGGACGTCGCCGACCGGCAGCCCGGCGCGCGATCCGACGCTCCTCGTAGGGCAGCGGGTCGACGTCGAACATCCGGGCGATGCCCTGGCGTCCCTCGACCTCGCAGAGCAGCACGTGCTTGCCGTGGGACGCGAGCGCCAGGGCCAGGGCGGCGGCCACCGTGGACTTGCCGGTGCCGCCCTTGCCGGTGACGACGTGGAGCCTGCACGCGGGGCCAGTCGGCCGCCGAGTGGCGGCTGCCGTCTGGACGCGCGGAGTCATCCGCAGCGGTCATAGGCGCACCCTAGGGCGAGTGGGTGCCCCGGCGGTGTGACTAGGATCGCAGCAGGTCCCCGAGTCGGCGAAGGATGAGGGCGCGATGGACAAGGTGGTCGCGAGCGCGGCGGAGGCGGTCGCCGACATCCCGGACGGCGCCGACGCTGTCGGTGGGCGGGTTCGGGCTGTGCGGCATCCCGTCGGTGCTGATCGAGGCGCTGCTGGAGGCCGGGCACGACCGACCTGGAGGCGGTCTCGAACAACTGCGGGGTCGACGACTGGGGTCTGGGTCGGCTGCTGATGGAGAAGCGGCTGCGCCGGATGGTGTCGTCGTACGTCGGGGAGAACAAGGAGTTCGCCCGGCAGTACCTCTCCGGTGAGCTCGAGGTCGAGCTGACCCCGCAGGGCACGCTCGCCGAGCGGATGCGCGCGGGCGGGTCGGGGATCCCGGCGTTCTTCACCGCGACCGGCGTCGGCACCCAGGTCGCCGAGGGCGGTCTGCCGTGGAAGTACGACGACGCGGGCAACGTGCTGGTGGCGTCGCCGCCCAAGGAGACGCCGGTCTTCGAGACCCACGAGGGCGAGAAGGAGTACGTGCTCGAGCAGGCGATCGTCGCCGACTTCGGGCTGGTGCGGGCCTGGAAGGGCGACCGGCACGGCAACCTCGTCTACCGCGAGTCGGCGCGCAACTTCAACCCGCTGGCCGCGATGTGCGGCCGGGTCACGATCGCCGAGGTCGAGGAGCTGGTCGAGCCCGGCGAGCTCGACCCCAACGACGTCCACACGCCCGGGGTGTTCGTGCAGCGGGTGGTGCCGCTGACGCCCGAGCAGGCCGCCGACAAGCGGATCGAGAAGCGGACGGTGCGCCGAGGGAGTCCGATGGGCTGGACGCGTGAGGAGATGGCCGCCCGGGCGGCGTCCGAGCTGACCGACGGGTCGTACGTCAACCTCGGGATCGGGCTGCCGACGCTGGTGCCCAACTACGTCGCCGACGACGTGGAGCTGGTGCTGCAGTCGGAGAACGGGATCCTCGGCGTGGGTGCCTACCCGACCGAGGACGCCGAGTCGACGCCGACCTGATCAACGCCGGCAAGGAGACCGTGACGCTGCGTCGCGGGCGCGTCGTTCTTCGACTCCGCCACGTCGTTCGGGATGATCCGCGGCGGCAAGATCGACGCCGCGATCCTGGGCGCGATGCAGGTCTCGGCCGTCGGTGACATCGCGAACTGGATGATCCCCGGCAAGATGGTCAAGGGCATGGGCGGCGCGATGGACCTGGTCCACGGCGCCAAGCGGGTGATCGTGCTGATGGAGCACGCCGCCAAGGACGGCTCGCTAAAGATCCTCAACGAGTGCGACCTGCCCTACACCGGCAAGCGGCGTCGTGCAGCGGATCATCACCGACCTCGTGCGTGATCGACGTGATCGACCCGGCCACCGGCGAGGTCGCCGTCTCCGGCACGCTCGGCGACCGTGCGCTCAAGCTGGTCGAGCTCGCCCCCGGCGTCACCGAGGACGAGGTCAGGGCCAAGACGGAGCCGACGCTGGTGTGACGTCCCCGGCCGGCACGGTGAGGAGCAGCGGCCCGACCAGCCTGGCCGGTCGGGCGCTGGGTCCCGACCTTGCGCGCGGCGTCATGCTGCTCTTCATAGCGCTGGCCAACTCGCACTACTTCCTCGAGGGGTCGACGCTTTTCGGCGGCTTCCCCCAGGACGAGGGTCCGGTCGACCGCGTGGTGGCCTGGCTGATCTCGACCTTCGTCGACGGGCGCGCGTTCCCGATGTTCGGCCTGCTCTTCGGGTACGGCGTCGCGCAGATCGTGCGCCGGCAGGGCGATGCACCACCCAAGACCGTGCGCCGGCTGCTCTGGCGCCGTGCGGCCTGCCTGATCGTGGTCGGTTTCCTGCATGCGGTGCTGCTCTACGTCGGCGACATCCTGGGCGCCTACGGCGTGCTCCTGCTGCTCGGCGCCTGGACCGTGCGGTGGCGCTGACGGATGGCTGCTCGTGGTCGCCGCGATGTTCTGGGTGCTGACCGTGCTGCCGAGCCCGGACTCGTTCGCGATCAGCGACGACGGGCCCGACCCCACGACGATGCTGCCCACCGACCTCGGCGTGATGCTGGTGGACCGCGCGTTCGCGTCGGGCTACATCTCGCTGCTCGGGCCCATCGGGTTCGCCTGCCCGTTCCTGCTCGGCCTGTGGGCCGGCCGTCGACGGCTCCTCGAGCACCCGGAGCTGCACCGCAGGTTCCTGCGCGTCGTGGTGGTGGTGGGCATCAGCGCCGCGGTGCTCGGGGCGCAGCCCGTGGCACTCGTCCAGCTCGGCGTTCTCGATGTGCCGGGTCCGGACACGATGAGCGTGATCGGCCCGCTGCACGACGCCTTCGGCGTCTTCGGCGGATTCGGCTACGCCGCCCTCATCGCGCTCGTTGCGCTCCGCATCGGCACTGAACGGGGCCGCGTCGTGACCGCGCTCGAGGCAGTCGGGCCAGCGGTCGATGACCTGCTACCTGTGCCAGTCGGTGGTGTGGACGGTGGCATTCACGCCCGCGCTGCTCGGGCTCTCCGACGACCTCACGATTGCGACGACCGCACTCCTCGCGACCGGCACGTGGCTCCTCACGATCGGTGTCGCGGACTGGCTGCGGCATACGTTCCGTCGTGGTCCGTTCGAGGTGCTGGTCCGGCGCGTCACGTACGGGCGGGTGCCGTCCGGCGCGAGGTGACGACGCCGAGCAGGCCGAGACCGATGGCGAAGACGAACACCGCGAGGAACGGGTTGGCGGCCTGTCGCTGTGCAGCCGCGAAGACGACGCCTGAGATCGACAGCGCCAGCGCCGCGCCGAGCGAGTCGGCGATGGAGAGGGCCGCCGAGTTGAAGCCGCGGTCGGCGTCGGTCGAGACGTCGAGCATCGCCACGCTGGTGCGCGGATAGCCGAAGCCCATCCCCGCGCCGGCGAGCACGTAGGTGGCGCCGGCCAGGAAGGCCGGACCGTCGAGCCACACCGTCAGGGCGAGCGAGAGCACGCCGGCGAGCACGAGCAGGGAGCCGATCTCCATCGCGCGCACGTGCGACACGCGCTCGCCGAGCCTCGCCTGGGCCTGGCTGGAGAGCGCCCAGGTGACGCCGACGACGCTGAGCGCGATGCCGGCCCGCCCGGGCGTGAGGCCCCACTGCTCCTGCAGCACGTAGACGATGTAGGCCTCGGCGCAGAAGAAGCCCGCGCTCATCAGGCCGCGGGTCGCGATCACGGCCGGCAGCCCGGGGCGACCGGTGAGGGAGCCGGGCGGCAGCAGCCGGGTGAGGGCGAGCATGACGAGGACGAGCGCGCCGAGGGCACCGAGCCCGGCGATGCCGCTGGCCGAGCCGAGGAGCTCGAGCGCGAGCACCGCGATCGCGCCGACCGTGGCCCACACCAGCCGGCCGGTGCCGGACTCCTCGACGCCGGTGTCGGTCCTGCGGTCGCGCAGCGAGGGCGCGATCAGCAGGGCCGCGGCTGCCACGAAGATCACGGCGCCGAGGAACACCCAGCGCCAGCCGACCGCGTCGGCGACGAACGCGGCCAGCGCCGGCCCGAACAGCGCCGGCAGCACCCACGCGGCCGCGAAGCTGGCGAAGATGCTCGGTTGCAGGACGGCCGGGAAGACCAGGCCGACGAGGACGTAGAGCCCGACCGTCAGGGCGCCGCCACCCAGTCCCTGGACGAGGCGGCCGCCGACGAGGATCTCCATCGATGGCGCGGTGCCACAGATCAGCAGCCCGATCGAGAACAGCACCATCGACCAGATCAGCGGCGCGACCGGACCGCGACGATCGCTCCACAGGCCGGCGGCGACCATGCCGATGACGCCACTGGCCAGCGGCGCGGCGAAGCTCAGGGCGTAGAGGTCGGCGCCGTCGAGGTCACGCGCGACCGTCGGCATCACGGTCGTGACGGCCATCGCCTCGAACGCCACGAAGCCGATCAGCGCGCACATGCCGATCGTGATGGCGGCATACGTCGGGCTCAGCAGGCGCGGGCGGGGGGCGATCTCGGACATCAGGGTCACGATCTCAGACCGTAGGAGTTCACGTGGACTTGAGGTCAAGCCGGCGATGGGCCTTGGTTTCGACACGCTCGGCCGCGGGCGGCCTCGCTGCTCAACCAGCGGCAGCCCGGAATAGTGGGCGGGCGCCGTCGTTGGGCCAGGTGTGACTCTCGCTCTCTCCGTCCTCGACCTGGTGCCCGTGCGCACCGACCAGACGACCGCCGATGCGGTGGCTGCGTCCCGTTCACTGGCGCAGGTGGCCGACGAGCTCGGCTACACCCGCTACTGGGTGGCCGAGCACCACAACATGCCGGCGGTGGCGGCGACGAACCCGCCGGTGCTGATCGCGACCCTGGCCGCCGCGACGTCCCGGATCCGCGTCGGGTCGGGCGGCGTGATGCTGCCCAACCACGAGCCGCTCGTGATCGCGGAGCAGTTCGCGCTGCTCGAGGCGGCCTTCCCGGGTCGCATCGACCTCGGCATCGGCCGAGCGCCAGGCACCGACATGCTCACCCGCTACGTCCTCCGCGGCGGCGCGACGGCGGCAGCCGATGAGGCGGTGTCGAAGTTCCCGCAGTACGTCGAGGACGTAGCCACCCTCATGCACCCGGACGGCGTCGAGATGGCAGTCGGCGGCCGCCGCGAGCCGCTGCGCGCGACACCGAAGGCGGCCAGCGTGCCGACGATCTGGTTGCTCGGCTCCTCCGACTACTCCGCCCGGCTGGCCGCAGCTCGCGGTCTGCCCTATGTCTTCGCCCACCACTTCGCCGGCCAGGGCACGGCCGAGGCGCTCGATCTCTACCGGTCGACGTACCAACCGTCCGAGGCCAATCCGGAGCCGCGCACCTTCCTGACCGTGAACGCCGCCGTCGCCGACACCCTCGAGGAGGCGCGCCGGCTGGCGCTGCCGCAGGCGCACGCGATGGTCGCGCTGCGAACGGGCGGCCGGCTGGCCGCACAGCTGCTCGTCGAGGACGCCGAGCAGGTTGAGCTCCCGCCGCAGCACCAGCAGCTGGCCGAGACGATGCTGCAGCGCTGGGTGGTCGACGAGCCGATCGCAGCCCGGGCCCGGGTGGAGATGCTGGCGAAGGAGTACGGCGTCGACGAGGTGATGGTGCACCCGGTCGCGGGCGCGCACGTGGACGCCCCGGTCGGTTCGTCCCCGGCACGCGAGGCGACGCTGCGGCTGCTCGCCCGGTAGTCGCTGTCTCGAATTCGAGACGACCACGCCTGATCGGTGGATTCGCGTCGACGAGGGGTTCTTGTTCGCCACACCCAAGGCGGAGCGAACGCCGCGGACCGCGTGTGTGGCAAGAGCTAGGGGCGCGGGTGCGCGCGTCGACCTGCCCTCGCAGCGAACTCGTCCAATACGGACGTCACTTCAGTGGCAGCCCACACGCGCGAGCGGTGCGGATTGCCCACAGACTCCAAGACACCCGCGTCGATCATCTGGTTGACCGCGCGCAGCGCAGCTGGCTGGCTGATCCCGAGGTTCTGCACCAGGTAGTTCACCGTGACGGCGGGCTGCGATACCACCAGGGGCAGAGCCCGCCAAACGGCGGCGTCACTGCGAGCCTTCACCCGACCGAGCCAGTCAGCGTGGAGGCGGACCAAGTCGTCGACCAGGATCCGGCCGTTGTCGATCGCTCGGAAAGCCGCGCGCGTGAACTCCTGCACAATCGCGTTCAGACCGCCCTCGCGGTACTCACCCAGTGCCTCGTAGTAGTCCTCCACGTTGCTCAGCAACCCCGACGAGACCGGCACCGTGATCCGTTCTGTAACCCCCGTGTTGCGCAGCATGGCGTGCACCAGAGCACGGCCGGTGCGTCCATTCCCGTCAGGAAACGGGTGGATGGTCTCGAACTGTGCGTGCGCCACCGCCGCCTGCACCAGGGGCTGGAGGTCCACTCGACGAGTGAAGTCGACCAGGTCGTCGATCAGCTCCGGCACTCTATGGTGTGCCGGGGGGACGAAGGTCGCCGAGTGAGGGGTCGAACCACGGCCGCCGATCCATACCTGCGAACCACGCCATTTCCCAGCGTGCTCGGGATCTACGTCGGCGAGCAGGGCCGCCTGCACGGCCAGGATGGTGTCGGCGCTGATCTCTTCCGACAAGGCGATCGCCGTGCGCATCGCATTGGCGTTGGTCGCGACCAGGTGCGCGTTCTCGCCCGTCTTCTCTCCAATGCTGGCCAGCGCCAGGTTCCTGGCGTTGGCGGTGATCTGCTCGATTTGGCTCGAGGATGCCGACTCGGTCCGCAACAGCACGGCCGCCATGGGCGACATCTCATGCTCCCCAGGTCCGAAGTTGCTGAGACGCTCTGTCATCTCTGCATCGAAACGCGCCAACTCCATCGTTGCCTCAGCCGCGTCGACCGCGACCGTCTCATCGAGCACCAGGGGCAGGCCGGTGATGAATGGCGGGATCGATGCCAGATAGGTCCCCCGAGCAGACGCCCGCTCGCGACGCGACATCGGGACACTCTCGTCGAGCTCCCAGTGCAGCGGCTCGTAGCCAACGCTCCACAGTTCGTCCTGGCCAGGTCGAGCCTCGAACGCCATCGGCATCTCGACCTCAGCGCGCCGAACACGGCCGCGCGTGCTGGTAGCAGGACCCGGTTCCTTGCGAAGCTCATCGTTCGACACGCGACCATATTACATAACGATACGTATATAACGTTATGTAACGTCGGCGAGCCATGCCGTGTCGGCGTCCACGCCGACATGATGCTGATCCTTCGTCATGGTCCTCATCGCGATGCCGGACCCTCTACGCTCATTGGCTTGGACGCGCGGCCCCTACGACACTTGTACGTCACGAGGTGTCTCGAATTCGAGACGACCACACCTGATCGGGGGTGTTGGCGACCCGGTGGTCTGGCGTGTGATGGGGGGCACGCCAGCCCAAGGAGCACCCCATGACCGCGACCCCCGAGAGCTCCACCGCGTTGCGCGGTGTCGAGCGCCGTACGATCGATGTCATCCCGGCAGAGGAGCGGCACGGAACGCCGCTCAGTCAGTTCACGCTGTGGATGGGCGCCAACCTCCAGATCACCGCGATCGTCGACGGCGCGCTCGCGGTCGTCTTCGGTGCCGACGTCCTGTGGGCGATCATCGGGCTGCTGCGGCAACCTGCTCGGCGGCACGTGATGGCGCTGCACTCGGCCCAGGGCCCGCGGCTCGGCCTGCCACAGATGATCTCGCCGAGCCCAGTTCGGCATCTACGGTGCGATCGTTCCCCTGGTCCTCGTCATCGTCATGTACCTCGGCTTCATCGCGAGCGGCACGGTCCTCGCGGGCCAGGCCATCAACAAGCTCATCCAGGTCGGACGCCGCCTCGGCATCTGCTGTTCGTGGCGATCGTCGCCGTGATCGCGATCGTGGGCTACCGCTGGATCCACGCGGTGGGCAGGTTGGCCAGCGTGCTCTGGGTGCTCGCCTGCACTATCTCGGGATACAGCTGCTGAACCGTAGTCGACCTGGACGCGGTCCTCGCGGCAACACAGTTCGCGCTGCCGATGTTCCTGCTGGCCATGTCGCTGGCCGGCGGCCTGGCAACTGGCCTTCGGCCCGTACGTCGCCGACTACTCGCGCTACCTGCCGCGCACCACCTCGTCGCGGGCCATCTTCTGGTGGACCTGGCCGGCACGTCGCTGGGCTCGCAGTGGTCGATGACCTTCGGCGTGCTGGTCGCCGCCACCGCCGGTTCGGCCTTCACCGGTGACGAGGTGGGGTACGTCGGTGGGACTGGGGGGCCCGGGGCTGATCGCGTCGTCCTGTTACGTCGTCATCGTCCTGGGCAAGTTGACCATCAATGTGCTCAACACCTACGGCGGCTTCATGTCGATCGTGACGAGCATCACCGGGTTCCGAGGCCGCGCGCCTCTCGATCCGCGCCCGTACGGTGTACATCGCCGTGATCATGGTTGCCGGGACGGTCGTCGCGTTGGCGGGCCGCGCACGACTTCCTCGACGCGTTCGAAGACTTCCTGCTGTTCCTGCTGGCGTTCTTCACCCCGTGGTCGGCGATCAACCTCGTCGACTACTACCTGCTCTCCCGGGAGGGCGTACGACCTGCCCGCGCTCTACCGACCCGGACGGCCGGTACGGCGGCTGGCGCATGGACGCGCTCACCGTCTACGTCGTCGGCGCTGATGGCCCAGATCCCGTTCCTCGCCAGCCGTTTCTACACCGGGCGCTGTCGCCCCCCTCGGCGGCGCCGACATCTCGTGGATCGTCGGCCTGGTGGTACCGGCGGTGCATGTACTACGTGTGGGCCAGTCGCAACCCGCGCGCGCCCGTCGAGCAGGTCGAACTGGCGGACGTCGCTGTCTGAGCCTTGCCTGACTGCGTTAATCTAGTGAAGAACTAGACATTATGCGGAAGGGCAACCATGAACGAGTTCCTCTGGTACATCCCCAACCAGGTCGACCCCGGGCACCGTGGCGACGATGCGGGCGCCGGCCACAACAGTCTGGATCGGCTGACCGAGCTGGCGAGGCTCGTCGAGGACCACGGCTGGGGAGGCGCGCTGCTCGGGACCGGCTGGGTCGGCCCGACACGTTCACCGTCGGCACGGCCCTCGCGGCCCGGACCACGACCTTCCAGCCGCTGGTGGCGATCCGCCCCGGTTACTGGCGCCCCGCCAACTTCGCGTCGGCCGCCAGCACCCTCGACGAGCTGTCGGGCGGCCGGTTGCTGGTCAACATCGTGTCCGGCCAGGACAACCTGGCGGCGTACGGCGACAGCGAGGGCGACCAGGCGCAGCGCTACGCCCGTACGGCGGAGTTCATGCAGCTCGTGCGCCGGCTGTGGACGGAGGAGGCCGTGACCTTCCACGGCGAGCACTTCTCCGTCACGGACTCCACGGTGGCGACGCGACCGGTCGTGCGCGGCGACCGGCGACACCCGCGCCTCTACTTCGGTGGTGCATCCGATGCTGCTCAGCGCGTAGCGGCGGCCGAGGCCGACGTGCAGCTCTTCTGGGGCGAGCCGCTCGACGGGGTGAGCGAGCGGATCGCTCATCTCAAGGAGCTGACCGAGACCGTCGACCGCCAGCACGCGCCGCTCGAGTTCGGGCTGCGCATCACGACGCTGGTGCGCGACACGACGGACGAGGCGTGGTCGGACGCGGAGGCGAAGGTCGCCAAGATGGCGGACGGGGTCGGCGTGCTGGACTCCGAGCTGCGCCGTACGGCGGTCGGGCAGCAACGCCTGCTCGACCTCGCTGAGAAGGGCGACGTGCTCGACGACTGCCTCTACACCGCGCCCGGGAAGTACGGCGGAGGCGGCGCCGGCACCACCTGGCTGGTCGGCTCGGCGGGGGACGTGGCGAAGGCGCTGCGGAAGTACCAGGACCTCGGGGTCACCCACTTCATCCTGTCGGACACGCCCTACCGCAACGAGATCGTGCGGGTCGGCGACCAGCTGCTGCCGCTGATCCGCTGATCAGTGGCGTTCTTCCAGCTTGATCGCCTCCCGCAGCTTCTGCACGGATCGGCGTAGCTCCTCCGAGTCGTCGGCCTGGTGCGTCATCAGGTCGGCCAACGCCTCGGCGAGCACGTTGAGCTTCTCCTGGGCGGCCTCCTCGCTGCGCCGGCCGGCGTTCTCGAGCAACACCAGGAGCAGCAGGGACAGGATCGATGAGCCGGTGTGCAGTGCGAGCTCCCACTTCGTCGTGGTCTTCCACAGGGGATAGCTCACTGCCCACAGGATCAGGGCGACGAGGATCACCCCGAAGAACGGGGCCTGGCTGACGCGGTGGTTGGTCGCGTCGACGAACCGCTCGAAGGGATTCTTGCCGTCATGTCCGGCGCGGTCCGCGGCGGCGTCGTTGCTCTCCATGGCGGGAGAGTAGCCGCCTGCCGCCTCAGTCGAGCGCCAATCCTGCTGCCGGCGTGATCCGGGCGGCTCGGCGGGCCGGGAGCACGCAGGCACCCAGTCCGGCCACCGCTGCGACCAGCACCACCGCGCCGAGCTGAGCCACCGGGACGGTCATCGCGACGTCGTCCATCACCGAGCCGAGCAGCACCTGCACGCCGACCCAGGCGAACACGAGCCCGATCGCCGTACCCAGCAGCGTCGCGACCAGCGACAGCAGGAGCCCCTCAGTCGCCATCGCCCGCCGGAGCTGCTGGCGGGTCAGTCCCATCGCTCGGAGGAGTGCGTTCTCGCGGCCGCGCTCCAGCACGGACAAGCCCAAGGTGTTGCCGATGCCGATCAGCGCGATCATCACCGAGATCCCGAGCAGGCCGGCCACGGCGCCGGTCATGACGTCGACCTGGAGGTTGACCCAGCGGCGGTCGGCATAGCCGCCCTCGAGCGTCGCCGTGCTGCCGGCCAGCGCGGCCAGGTCGCCGTCGAGGTCCTCGGCGTCGGTGCCCGGCACCGCCCGCGCCCAGACGGCGACCGGCTCCGGGGTCGTCGTCAGCTCGGCCAGGGTGGCGGTCGAGAGGAGGCCGGAGGATCCCCAGCCCTCGCCGAGCTCCGCCTTCAGCACGCGTTCGGTGCCGTCGATGGTGAGGACGACCTCGCCGTCGCGCTGCACGCGATCGGAGTGCTCGTAGGGCAGGAGGATCGTGCCGTCCGCGGGGGACAGGTCGGCCGGCCCGCGGATCGCGTCGGGCTGCCCGTCGACCGCGACGAGTGGCATGGGCTTGCCGTCGATCATCGCGATCGTGCCGTCGAGACTGACGACCTCGTCCACGCCGGGCGCGGCCGCGACGCGATCGGCCAGCCCGGGGTCGAGCGGTTCGTCGATCGCGGTCAGCGTGGCATCGAGCGGGTGCGACGCGTCCATCTCCTCGTCGAGACCGGTGCGCGAGGAGGCGAGGCCGGTCAGGACAGCGGTGGTGAGGGTGACGCCGACGAGCAACGAGGCGGCCGTCGTCGCCGTACGGCGAGGGTTGCGCACCGCGTTGCCGGCAGCCAGCCGACGGACGGGACCATCGCCGATGAGCCGGCCGGCGAGCCGGACCAGCGCCGGGACCAGCCACGGTCCGAGGAGCAGGACGCCGACGAAGGCGGACATGCCGCCGACGAGCATGGCGACCACACCGGCCATCCCGCCGGACGAGAGCGCAAGGGCGAGCAGCGCGCACCCCGTCGCCCCGAACAGCACCGCGAGCACGAGCCGGACCCGGCCCGCGGCCGACCGCACGTCGGGACCGGTGTCAGGGCGCAGTGCGGCAAGCGGCATGACCTTGGTGACCGACCGGGTGGGCAGCCAGGCGGCCGCCACCGTCACGAGCACCCCGATGGCGAAGGCGCCGCCGACCCAGCGCGGGTCGAGCGTGGGCGTGCCCATGTCGTCGAACCAGAGACGGATCAGCGCCACCAGGCCGACGCCGCCCAGACCGCCCGCGACCACGCCGACCAGCGAGGCCGTGACGCCGAGGGCCAGCGCCTCGAGGCGGACGGAGCGACGCAGCTGGCGGCGGGTGACGCCGACGCAGCGCAGCAGCGCGAACTCGCGCATCCGCTGGGCGAAGAGGATCGAGAACGTGTTGGCGATGACCAGCACCGCGACGAAGAACGCGATGGCGACGAAGATCAGGGCCAGGATCGCGATCACGTCGACGCCTCGGGAGATCTGGGCCTGGCGCTCCGCGATCCACTCGTCCGCCGACGTCACCGTCGCGTCGGGCGACGAGGTCGGTCGCGGCCTTCGCGGAGCCACCCCAGGCGACCGCGTCGACCCACAGCGAGTCCCCGAAGCGGTCGAGCGTCTGCCAGGGCACGTAGACGTCGTTGCCGAGACCTGCCGGGCTGTCCGCCAGCCCGACGACGGTGACGTCGACGGCGGCGTCGCCGCGACCGATCCGCAGCACGTCGCCGACCTCGACGTGGGTGCTCTTGGCCGCGTTGGCGTCGGCCAGGGCCTCGTCGGGCTCGGTGGGGAAGCGCCCGCCCGCGAGGGTCTGCCACTGCAGGGACGGCTCGAGGGCGACCTCGGCCACGTCCGCAGACCTGGTGAGCTGGACGCCGTCCCGGCTGACCGGCTCCATGGCATAGCCGAGCGTCAGCGCCTCGACGTCGCGCTCAGCGGCACCGGCCATCAGGCGGTGTGCCTGCTGCGCGCCGCCGACGGTCACGACCTGGTCGAGGCCGGCCACGGGCGCACCGACGTCGGCGGTGAGGCCCTCGCGGGTGGCGCCGGTGAGCATGCCGGTGGCCACCACGAAGGCGACGCCGATGACGACGGCGATCGCGGAGGCGACGTACCTCCGCGTGTGATGGCGGAGCGAGGCGAGGAGGACGCCGCGCATCAGGCTCGTCCCCCGCGCAGTGCCGACACGAGCTCGTCCGTGCCCGGCTCGGTCAGGTGGGCGGTGATGGCACCGTCGTGGATCACGACCACGTCATCGGCGTACGCCGCAGCGTCGAGCTCGTGCGTGACCATCACGACCGTCATCCCGAGCTCGCGCACGGACCGGCGCAGGTGACCGAGCACCTCGGCGCTGGCCTCGCTGTCGAGATTGCCGGTCGGCTCGTCGGCGAAGACGATGTCGGGCTGCGTCACCAGCGCGCGGGCGATCGCGACGCGTTGCTGCTGTCCGCCGGAGAGCTGGCCGGGCAGGTGGCCGAGGCGGTCGGCGAGGCCGAGCACGCCCACGACCTGGTCGTAGCGAACCCGGTCCACGGTCCGGCCGGAGAGCTCGAGCGGGAGCAGGATGTTCTGCCCGGCGGTCAGCATCGGCAGCAGGTTGTAGGCCTGGAAGACGAAGCCGATGTGCTCGCGGCGGAACAGCGTGAGCGCGGTGTCGTCGAGCCCGGCGAGGTCGCGGCCGGCAACCGTGACGGTGCCGCTCGTGGCCGCGTCGAGACCGGCCAGGCAGTGCATCAACGTGGACTTGCCGGAGCCCGACGGCCCCATGATCGCGGTGAAGCGGCCGGCCGGCAGGTCGACGTCGACACCACGGAGGGCGTGCACGAGGCTGTCGCCCCGGCCGTAGGTGCGGGTCAGGCCGCGGGCGCTGGCGGCGGTGTGGAGTCCGGTCTTGTTCGTCTGGGTCGTCGTCATGCCCCAACGCTCGCCTCTTCAGGCGGCCGAATCGTCGGCCCGGGGGCTGATTGCGGCGTACGACCTGGGTAGGACAGTCGGCGAGACACAGGTGTGCGGAAACGCGCGGCCGACCCGGCTGCCCGATGACACACCTGTACCGAGAGTCAGCACACGTGTGCCATCCGGCGCCCGGCCCGGCGCCAACCTCCCGCACACGTGTGTCATGGGCCCGGGCGCGCGCTCGGGACAGCGCGTCAGGCGGAGGCGAGCCCGGTCTCGTAGGCGAGCACCACGAGCTGCACCCGGTCGCGGGACCCGGTCTTGGCGAGGAGGCGGCCGACGTGGGTCTTCACCGTCGTCTCGGCGACGACGAGGTCGCCGGCGATCTCGGTGTTGGTGCGGCCCCGGGCGATCAGCGTCAGCACCTCGCGCTCACGCTCGGTGAGGACGGCCAGCCGCGCGTCGGGGGTCGTCGACCTCGGGTCGGGCAGGGCGGCGAAGTGGTCGAGCAGGCGGCGGGTGGTGCTGGGCGCGACCACCGCGTCGCCGGCCACCACCGAGCGGATCGCTGCCAGCAGGTCGGGCGGGGCCGCGTCCTTGAGCAGGAACGCGGACGCCCCGGCGCGGATCGCGGCGAAGGCGTACTCGTCGAGGTCGAAGGTGGTGAGCACGATCACCCGCGGGGGCGTCCGCCTTCTCCAGCAGTCGTGAGGTCGCCTCGACCCCGTCCATCCGTGGCATCCGGACGTCCATCAGCACGACGTCGGTCGCAGTCACCGAGAGCTGCTCGAGCGCATCCCCACCGTCGCCGGCCTCGCCGACCACGACCATGTCGTCCTGGCTCTCCACGAGCATCCGGAAGCCGGCGCGGACCATCTGCTGGTCGTCGACCAGGAACACCCGGATCGGCCCGGTCGCGGTTGCCGTCACAGCGGGATCCTCGCAGAGACGGTGAACCCGCCGCCCGGAGCGGGACCTGCGCTCAGCGTGCCCCCGCGCGCCTGGGCGCGTTCACGCATCCCGATCAGACCGAGTCCGCGACCGTCCGAGGCGGCCGCCGCACCCCGCCCGTCGTCGTGGACCTCGATCTCGACCGCGCCCGACTCCGCGCGCACCCGCAGCCTCACGGTGGCGTCCGGTCCGGCGTGCTTGCGCGCGTTGGTCAGGGCCTCCTGGACGATGCGGTACGCCGCCAGGCCGACGCCGTCCGGGACGGTGGTCCCGGCAGCGGGCAGGTCGACCTCGACCCTCGCACCGGTCGCGCGCGTGTCGGCGACGAGGTGGGCAAGGTCGCCCAGCCCGGGCTGGGGCCGCACGCCGGAGTCGCCGCTGCGCAGCAGTCCGAGCAGCCGCCTCATCTCGGTCAGCGACTCCCGGCCGGTGTCGCCGATCGTGCCCAGGGTCGTCACGGCGACCTCCGGGTCCTTCTCCGCGGCGTAGCGCGCCCCGTCGGCCTGCACCACGATCACGGACAGCCCGTGGGCGACCACGTCGTGCATCTCCCGGGCGATGCGCGCCCGCTCGTCCTGCGCGGCCAGCTGCACCTCTCGCTCGGCCATGCGCTCGGCCACCTCGGCGCGCTCGACCAGCGCGGCGACGTACCTCTCCCGCTGCTGGCCCGCGAAGCCGAGCGCCCACGCGGTGGTGACGATGGCGCCGATGGTGACGAGATAGGGGATGACGGCCCCGGTGGTGAGGTTGTCGGCACCGAAGCCGGTGAGCCAGCGGACGGACGCGACACCCGCTCCGGCACAGCCGATCATCAGGGCGCCCACGCCGTGCCACCGGGGCGCCCAGCGGGCGACGGAGTAGACCGCGACCGGGAAGGCGAGCTGGCCCACGATCGGGGTGTCGATCAGCACCGCCTGCAGCGCGCTCGCGGAGGCGACGACGGCGAAGACGGGCACGGGGTGGTGCCGCCGCCAGACGAGGGGGAGCACCTGGACGCAGGTGAGGACTGCCGCCACGAGCTGGCCGGCCACCAGGTGTCCGAGCCCGCCGACGATGATCAGCCCGCCGACGAGGGCGAGGTCGAACCACTGGCGGCCGCGCGCGCCGAGCTGCCACGGGCGTGCGTGGTGCGGGTCCATGCCCGAGACGTTAGACGCAACGCCGATGGTGAGGCGTCAGCCCACGGGAGGACGCGCGTCCAGCCCGAGTAGGGTGCGGATCATGACGAAGTGGGACTACCAGGTGGCGCCGATTCCGCTCCACAACGAAGCACTGATGCTCAACAACTTCGGCCAGGACGGCTGGGAGCTGGTGGCTATTCACACCAACGCCCAGGGCGGTCTCGTGGCCTTCCTCAAGCGGCCCAAGGGTGACGCCTGATGGGCGCCGAGGCGAAGCTCGCGGAGCTCGGGATCACGGTCCCGGAGGTCGTGCCGCCGCTGGCGGCGTACGTCCCCGCGCTCCGCACCGGAAATCTCGTCTACACCGCCGGCCAGCTGCCCGCGCGTGACGGCGAGATGCTCGCGGTCGGCAAGCTCGGTGGCGCCGTCTCCGAGGAGCAGGGCTACGAGTGCGCGCGCCAGTGTGCGCTCAACGCGCTCGCGGCGATACGGGCCGAGATCGGCTCCCTCGACAACATCACCCGGGTCGTGAAGGCCGTCGTGTTCGTGGCGTCGACCCCGGACTTCACCGGCCAGCCGAAGGTCGCCAACGGCGCCTCGGAGTTCCTGGCCGAGGTGTTCGGCGACATCGGCCGGCACGCCCGCTCGGCCGTCGGCGTGTCCGTGCTGCCCCTCGACGTACCCGTCGAGGTCGAGCTCATCGTCGAGGTCGCAGGCTGACGTGCCCGGACTGAGGCGAGCGCCGCTGCCGCAGGCGTTCATCGACCAGGCGCGCGCCTACGCGTCCGGCGACGCGACGCCGGCCGAGCCGCGCAACGCGGCGACGGTCGTGCTGCTGCGCGACGGCGCGTCCGGGCCGGAGGTCTACCTCCTGCGGCGGCAGACCACGATGGCGTTCGCGGGCGGCATGTGCGTCTTCCCCGGTGGCGGGGTCGACCCGCGCGACTTCTCCGAGGACGTCGCATGGGCCGGTCCGTCCGTCTCCGACTGGGCGACCACCCTCGGCTGTGAGCCGGAGCTCGCCCGGGCGCTCGTGTGCGCGGCCGTGCGGGAGACCTTCGAGGAGGCCGGCGTGCTGCTGGCCGGGCCGTCCGCCGACACGGTCGTCGAGGACACGACGGGTGACGACTGGGAGGCCGACCGGGTCGCGTTGGAGTCACGCGAGCTGTCGATGACCGACTTCCTCGTACGCCGCGGGCTGGTCCTGCGCACCGATCTGCTCGGCGCCTGGTCCGGCTGGCTGACGCCGGTGTTCGAGCCGAAGCGCTACCGCACATGGTTCTTCGTCGCCGCCCTCCCCGGCTCCCAGGCCACGCGCGACGTGTCCTCCGAGTCGTCGTCGGTGACCTGGCTGCCCGCCCTGTCGGCCGTCCAGGCGGTCGAGGACGGCGAGATGCTGATGCTGCCGCCGACCTACCTCACGTGCCTCGACGTCGGCCAGCACGCCACCGCCGCGGCCGCCCTCGACGAGGCGACGCGACGATCCGTCGACATCTTCACCCCCGAGGTGATCTCCGCGGGGGAGGACTTCGTGCTCTCGACGCCGCCTGCCTACCAGAAGCTGTTGGACTCTCGATGAGCTTCACCCACGACCTTCTTCTCCTCCGCTGCGCTCCTCCGAACAACGTCGCGGGGACCCCGAATGAGCTGGGCCGGCGGGACCTTCGGGTCGTCGGCGACCTGCGTGCTGGCGCCGAACGCCAACATGATGACCCTCGACGGCACCAACACGTGGGTGCTGTCGTCCGGCGGCCAGTCGCTGGTGATCGACCCGGGTCCGTCGATCGAGTCCCACCTCGACGCGATCTCTGCCGCTGGGCAGGAGGTTGTCGGCGTGCTGCTGACCCACCACCACCACGACCACAGCGAGGCTGCCCGCACGTTCGGCGAGCGTCACCGATGTGGAGTGCGGGCCCTGGATCCCGCCTACCGACTGGGTTCTGAGGGTCTCGGTGCCGGTGACGTCGTCACGGTCGGCGACCTCGAGGTGCACGTTGTCGCGACCCCGGGCCACACCGCCGACTCGCTGTCCTTCGTGGTGCCGTCGGAGTCGGCCGTGCTGACCGGCGACACCGTCCTCGGCCGCGGGACGACCGTGGTCGCGCACCCGGACGGCGAGCTCGGCGCCTACCTCTCGTCGCTGGACCGGCTGCACGCCCTGTGCGCCGAACAGGGCATCTCGTCCATCTGGCCGGGCCACGGGCCGGTGATCGACGACGCGCTGGGTGCGCTGGACTACTACATCGCACATCGGCGTACCCGCCTCGACCAGGTCCGTGACGCCGTCGCCACGCTGTCCGCGCAGCCGCACCCCGAGGGCATCGCGAGCGAGGAGCTTCCGCGCAAGGTGGTCGAGATGGTGTACGACGACGTCGACCCGGTCCTCTGGGGAGCGGCCGAGCTCTCGGTGCGCGCACAGCTCGCCTATCTCGCCTCGCCCTGACCCGACCCTTGCGCGTGCGGGTGGATCGGGCCACGGTGGAGGCATGGACACCACCCCGCATCAGGCCGTCGTCGTCCTCGTCCGCGCCATCGACCAGGCCGGGGACGTGCTCGCGGCGATCCACGCCGACGAGCTCGACAACCCGACCCCCTGCGCCGACTGGACGGTGCACGAGCTCGCCGACCACCTGGCGGTCGCGCCCACCCGCTTCCTGGCGATGGCGCGCGGGGAGGAGATCCACTGGGCGGCCGCCCCGCTGGTCGCCGAAGGCACCTGGGCCACGATCTTCCGGACGACCGGCGACGACCTGATCCACCACTGGCACGAGCAACCCGACGACCAGGTCGGTCAGGCGGACTGGCAGACCGCCGAGATTGCCGTGCACACGTGGGACCTCGCTCGCGCGACCGGCCACGCGGGCACCCTCGACGAAGAGGTGGCCGAGCGCGCGCTGGCGTTCATGCAGCAGGGACTGACCGACGAGAACCGCGGCCCCGTGTTCGGACCGGCCGTGTCCGTGGCCGATGACGCGCCGGCCTACGACCGACTCGCGGCGTTCGCCGGGCGCGATCCCGCGTAGACACGCGGACATTGCTCGGCTCTCGGAGCCGTGCTGAGCGTGGCCGACGCCGGTGATCGAGACCTTGGTCCGCGCGTCTACGCGGCGGCCGAACGGATGTCGGGCCGAACTGTCTCAGCCGAGCAGCCGAAGCGCCGCCTCGACGTCGGCGTCCGAGTTGTAGAGGTGGAAGGAGAGGCGGAGCCGCCCGGCGCGGACGGCCGCGGCGATGCCGGCGTCCGCCAGCCGGGTCGTGATGTCGTCGGGGGCCTCGACGGAGACGATCGCGGAGTCGCTGGCCGGGAGGCCGAGGCCGTCGCGGAAGGCGTTGGCGAGGCTGAGGTCGTGGGCGTGGATGCGTTCGATCCCGACCTCGAGGAGGAGCTCGAGCGCGGGCGTGTGGCCGACCCAGCAGCCCCAGGCGGGGGAGACGTCGTAGCGGCGGGCGTCGCCGGCCAGCCGCAGCGGTGCGCCGTAGATCGAGTCCCAGCGGGACTCGCCGGCATACCAGCCGGCGGCGAGCTCGGGCAGCGCCGGTGCCGACGGAGAGACCGCGAAGAAGCAGGTGCCGCGCGGGCCGAGCAGCCACTTGTAGCCGCTACCGACGACGTAGTCGGCCTCGAGGCCGGTGAGCGGAAGCCAGCCCGCGGCCTGGGTGACGTCGACGAGGGTCAGGGCACCGGCCCGTGTCGCCGACTCGGCGAGGGCCGTGAGGTCGATCAGCCGCCCGTCCGCCGACTGCACCGCCGAGGCCGCGACGAGGTCGACGTCCTCGGTGATCGAGTCCACGAGGCGGTCGAGCGGCACCAGGCGCACGTCGAGGTCGGCGCGGAGGAAGGGAAAGAGGATCGACGTGAAGTCCTCCTCTGCGGCGAGTACGACGCTGCGTGGGCGCAGCGACGCGGCCACGAGTCCCACGAACTGGCTGGCCTGTGACCCCGTCGCCACCTCGCCCGGGTCGCGACCCAACAGGGTCGCGAAGCACGCGCGGCCGCGTTCGACGTACGCATCGATGGCGGGCGCGTTGACGGTGCCCGCGTGCCGCGAGTCCTCGTACATCCGCATCGCGGTCACGCTGCGCTGCGGCGCGAGCCCGAGGGTCGCGGAATTGAGAAAGACCCCGGCAGGAGCGAACTCCGCCGGGGCCAGACTCATCATCTTTGGGACAGCGCGCTCTCGACTGGATTGAGCGCTATCGCGCTCGGCGCGAGAGCCGCTCGACGTCCATGATCACGACCGAGCGCGGCTCGAGCCGCAGCCAGCCGCGCGACGCGAAGTCGGCGAGGGCCTTGTTGACCGTCTCGCGGGAGGCGCCGACCAGCTGGGCGAGCTCCTCCTGCGTGAGGTCGTGGTGGACGTGCACGCCGTCGTCGGCCGTGCGGCCGAAGCGGTCGGCGAGGTCGAGCAGCGCCTTGGCGACCCGGCCGGGGACGTCGGAGAAGACCAGGTCGGCGACGACGTCGTTGGACTTGCGGAGCCGGGCAGCGAGCTGGTTGAGCAGGCCGCGGGCGACGATCGGGCGACCGTCGAGCCAGCGCAGCAGGTCTTCGTGGGACAGCGAGGCGAAGGTGGCGTCGGTGACCGCGGTGACGGTCGCCGAGCGGGGGCCGGGGTCGAAGAGCGAGAGCTCGCCGAACATCTGGCCGGGACCCATGATGGCGAGCAGGTTTTCGCGGCCGTCGGCGGCCGAGCGGCCGAGCTTCACCTTGCCCTCGGCGACGATGTAGAGCCGGTCGCCCGAGTCGCCCTCGTGGAACAAAACGTCGCCGCGGCGCAGCCGCGTCTCGGACATCGAGTTGCGCAGCGCGGTGGCTGCCTCGTCATCGAGCGCGCTGAACAGAGGAGCCTGACGCAACACGTCGTTGTCCACCGGTGTCCTCCAACCTATGGGCCTGCCTGAACGTGGGAATCCTAGCCGTGGTCTGTGTCACACAGGTCTATCGGGGCCAATCAGACCACATTCGCCACTCGTCCGACTGTCGGTGCCGGGTCGTAGGCTGCCCACGTGCCCGCCCGCCCCGCCCCCGTCACCAAGACCTCGTCCCGCGCCAGCCTGCCCGCCACCCCACCGGACACGTCGCTGGTGCGCCGGGCCCGCAAGGTCGACCGGATCCTCGCCGAGACCTACCCCGACGCGCGCTGCGAGCTCGACTTCGACAGCCCGTTCCAGCTGCTCGTCGTGACCGTGCTCAGCGCCCAGACCACCGACCGCCGGGTCAACGCCGTTCGGCCGACCCTGTTCGCCGCCTATCCCGACCCGACCGCGATGGCCGGCGCCCCCCGCGAGGTGCTCGAGCAGATCATCGGGCCGCTCGGCTTCTTCCGGGCCAAGACCGACTCGCTGCTGAAGCTCAGCCAGGCGATCGTCGAGCGCTTCGACGGCGAGGTCCCCGGGCGGCTCGACGACCTGGTCACGCTGCCCGGCGTGGGTCGCAAGACCGCCAACGTCGTGCTCGGCAACGCCTTCGACGTCCCCGGCATCACCGTCGACACCCACTTCGGCCGGCTCGTCCGCCGCTTCGGCTGGACCGAGGAGACCGACCCGGTCAAGGTCGAGCACGCGATCGGCGCGCTCTTCCCCAAGCGCGACTGGACGATGCTGTCCCACCACGTGATCTGGCACGGCCGCCGTCGCTGCCATGCGAAGAAGCCCGCGTGCGGCGCCTGCCCGCTGGCGAAGCTCTGCCCGTCCTACGGCGAGGGCCCGACCGACCCGATCGAGGCGGAGAAGCTGGTCAAGACCCAGGGGCCGGCGTGATCCGCGCGCTCGTCGTGGCCGTGTGCTCCCTGCTCCTGCTGAGCGGCTGCGGCGAGCCGGCCGAGGAGGTTGGCGACGATCGCCTGCCCGACGTCACCCTGGCCGGCTTCGACGGCGCCGACGACGTCGACCTCGGTGAGTTCTCCGGCCCGGCCGTCATCTCGGTGTGGGCATCCTGGTGCGGGCCGTGCCGGAAGGAGATGCCGATCCTCGAGGAGTTCAATGCGGCGTACGGCGACCGCGTGGCCATGCTCGGCATCGACTTCCAGGACCAGCAGGTCGAGAAGGCGCAGGCGCTCGTGGAGCGGTCCGGCGTGACCTACCCCCTCGTGCAGGACGAGCTCGGTGACATCAACGGGCAGGGCGCGTTCCCGCTCCTGCGTGGGCTGCCCTACCTCGCGTTCGTCGACGACGACGGCACCGTGACCCACGTGGAGGCGGTCGTCGTCGACTCGACCGATCAGCTCGTCGACCTGGTCGACGAGCACCTCGGGGTGCGCCTGTGAGCGACCGAGACGAGCGAGGCACGAGCGAGCGCGACAGTGCTGTGACCATCCCGTCCTGGCTGACGCCCGTCGCCGAAGCCGCGGCCGAGATCACCGTCCACGAGCTCACGCGCTTCATGCCGCCCGAGGACAGCGACGCGCGGCGCGGCGCCGTGCTCATCCTCTTCGCCGACCTCGACGGCGACGGCCGCGGCGAGCTGCTCCTCACCGAGCGGGCGCACCACATGCGATCGCACCCCGGGCAGGTGTCGTTCCCGGGCGGCACCATCGACCCCGGCGAGACCGCCGTCGAGGCGGCGCTGCGGGAGGCGGAGGAGGAGGTCGGGCTCGACCCGGCCGAGATCGAGGTGTTCGGCGAGCTGCCCGAGCTGTGGCTGCCGCCGTCCAACTTCGCGGTCACGCCGATCCTCGGCTACTGGCGCGAGCGTGGGGACGTGAGCGTCGTCAGCCCCGACGAGGTGCACGAGATCCACCACGTGAACATCGACGACCTGCTCGACCCCGCCAACCGGATCAACGTGCGTCACCCCTCCGGCTGGCTCGGCCCGGGGTTCCTGATCGGATCCGACCGCGACGTCATCCTGTGGGGCTTCACGGCCGGGATCATCGCCCGTCTCTTCGACTTCGTCGGGTGGTCGAGCGAGTGGGACACCGATCAGGTGCGTGACCTGCCGGACTACATGCTGCATGGTGATCCCACACCGACCGCGCCGATGCGGCCGAATACTCGCTTCGAGGAGTAACCCCCGTGAACATCCTCGACTGGTGCCTGCTGGCACTCGTGGGCATCTACGCCCTGTCGGGGTACTGGCAAGGGTTCGTCACCGGCGCCTTCGCGACCGCGGGCCTGCTGTGCGGCGGACTCTTCGGGGTCTGGGTCGCGCCGATCGCACTCGGCGACGCGGAACCGTCGCTGTGGGTGTCGCTCGGCGCGCTCTTCATCGTGATCCTGTCGGCCTCGCTGGGCCAGGCCGTGCTGCAGTACGTCGGAGCAAGGATCCGGGCCCGGATCAAGTGGCAGCCCATCCGCGCCGTCGACGCCGTCGGCGGCGCCGCCCTCAGCGCGGTCGCCGTGCTGCTCGTCTCCTGGGCCCTCGGGGTCGCGATCTCCGGGTCCCGGATCGGCGGCATCACCCCGATCGTCCGTGACTCGTCCGTGCTCGCCGAGGTCGACGAGTTCCTCCCCGACCAGGCGTCCGACGTGCTCGGTGCCTTCAACAACGTCGTCGGCACGACCTTCTTCCCGCGCTACCTCGAACCCTTCGCTCCGGAGCGGATCGTCGAGGTCGGGCCGGGGCCGCAGCGCCTGCTGACCGACCCGGACGTGCTGGCCGCAGCGCCGAGCGTGCTCAAGGTGCGGGGCAGCAACAACTGCGGCAGCGGCGTCGAGGGGTCGGGGTTCCTCTACTCACCCGGCCGGCTGATGACCAACGCGCACGTCGTGGCCGGGGTCGACAATCCCGAGGTCGAGATCGGCGGGTCGTCGGTGCCCGCGAGCGTGGTCGTCTACAACCCCGAGATCGACGTCGCAGTGCTGGCCGTCGACGAGGGCGAGCTCCCGCACCTCGTCTTCGACAAGAGCGCCAAGGCCCAGGACGGGGTCGCCGTCCTGGGCTACCCGCAGGACGGGCCCTACGACGTCCAGACCGGCCGGATCCGCGCCGAGCAGCGCCTCCGCTCACCGAACATCTACGGCGAGAGCACCGTGCTGCGCGACGTCTTCTCGCTGCGCGCGCTGATCCGTCAGGGCAACTCCGGCGGCCCGATCATCAACTCCGGCGGTGACGTGGTCGGGCTGATCTTCGCCGCGTCGGTGACGGACCCGGACACGGGCTACGCCCTCACCGCCGAGCAGATCTCCGAGAGCGCCGCCCTCGGCGTCACGTCGTCGACCGAGGTGGACACCGGGAGCTGCGCCGGCTGATCGGCGTACGACGGCGACCTTGGTTTCGACACGCTCGCTAGCGCTCGCTGCTCAACCAGCGGTCGACTAGCCGCGACCGCGGAGGGCCGCGGGGATCTCCTTGCCCTGCGATATCGCCCGCTCGGGGCCCTTGACCTGCTTGACCTGCTTGATGCCGATGAAGGCGAGGAGGGCGGCGACCAGGAGGTAGGCGCCGAAGACGATCAGGAAGCACCACGCCAGGTCGAGCCCGGTCATGTGGACGAAGTAGGCGAACGCGACCGACAGCATGATGATCGCGAGCAGGCTGAGGAAACCGGCGGCGGCGAAGAGGCCGATGCCGGTGCCGCCGTGCTTGAAGCTGACCTTGAGCTCCGACTTGGCCAGCTCGATCTCCTTGGAGATCAGCGTCGAGATGTCTCGGCTGGCGTCGACGACAAGAGCGCCGATCGTCGGATCGGTGTCCCTGTTGACTGGGGTGGCCGGAACGGGTGCCATCAGGTGTTTCCTTCGCGAATGTGTTGCCGCGTTTCGTACGGCGCGGGCTGACCTGCCCGACCCTACACAAGCGGTGCGACAGACTCGGCGCGGCCGAGCAGCGCCCGATAGGGTGGACCTCAGGTGAGCCGGGAAGTCTGGTCGGCCCGTGATGGGAATCGTCGCGGAGTTCTGAGTTCCGCGACCCGAAAGCCGCCTCCACCATGCCGATGAACCCGCACGGATCCTCCGATCCTGCCGACGACGACGTCTGGAACGTCGGCCCGTCCTACCTCGCCAGCAACAAGCCGCTGGCTCGTCTCGTGGCCCGGCCGATCCGTGAGTTCCTGCGGGTCGAGGCCGCGGGTTCGGTCCTCCTGCTCGTGGCGGCAGTCATCGCGCTGGTCTGGGCGAACAGCCCGGGCGCGTCGTCGTACGACACGTTCTGGCACACGCCCGTCGGCTTCGGCGTCGGCGACCTCCGGATGGAGGAATCGCTGCAGCACTGGGTCAACGACGCACTGATGGCGATCTTCTTCTTCGTCGTCGGGCTCGAGATCAAGTGCGAGCTCGTCAGCGGCGACCTGCGTGATCCGAAGACCGCTGCCCTGCCGATCATCGCCGCGCTCGGCGGCATGGCTCGTGCCCGCGCGGCCTCTATGCCCTTGTTGCCGGCGGCGGCGCGCGGGCGCGCCGGATGGGGTATCCCGATGGCGACCGACATCGCCTTCGCGCGTCGGCGTGCTCGGCGCTGCTCGGGCGGCGCATCCCGTCGGCGCTGCAGCTATTCCTGCTGACGCTGGCGATCGTCGACGACATCGGCGCGATCATGGTGATCGCGGTGTTCTACACGGCGTCGCTCGAGCTGGGGGCTGGCGCTCGCGTCGGGCTGCTGGGGCTGCTGTTCGCGCTGCAGAAGGCCCGCGTGTGGTCGGTGCCGGTCTACGTCGTGCTCGGCGTCGCGGCCTGGTTCGCGCTGCTGCAGTCCGGCGTGCACGCCACCCTCGCCGGTGTGGCGATCGGGCTGATCACGCCCGCCAGGGCGCTGCTCAACGAGGACGTCGCGCGCGGCTACGCCCGCGAGGCGCTGACCGACAACCACCTCGACCCCGACGAGCTCAGCCGGCTGCGGTTCCTGCTCGGCGAGTCGGTGCCGATGGTCGAACGGCTGCAGTCCCTGCTGCACCCCGTGTCGTCGTACGTCGTGCTGCCGGTGTTCGCACTCGCCAACGCCGGCGTGGCCATGGGCGGGATCGGCGACGCGCTGTCGTCGCCCGTGGCGCTGGGGATCGTGGCGGGCCTGGTGCTCGGCAAGCCCGTCGGGATCGTGCTCGCGTCGTTCATCGCCGTGCGGCTGGGCCTGGGCAAGCTGCCGGAGCGCACGACCTGGCCGATGCTGGCCGGCGTCGGGGCCGTGGCGGGGGTGGGGTTCACGGTGTCGTTGTTCATCGCCGGGCTGTCGTTCCCCGGCTCCGAGTCGCTCAGCGACGACGCCAAGGTCGGGATCCTGGTCGCGTCCGTGGTCGCCGCGGCGGTCGGCGTGCTCCTGCTGGTGCTCGCCACGCGCGGCGGCGTACGGGAGGACGAGGATTGAGCGGGAGGAGGGTAGTCAGGGACGAAACGGTGGGTGAAATGTGCGATCACCTACCAGGCCGTCCCTAACTACCGAATGGGCACAGGAGTCACTCCTCCGAAGCGGCCGACCCTTCCTTGCCCTGGATCAGGTCCATCACCGTGGAGTCGGCCAGCGTCGTCACGTCGCCGACCTCGCGGTGCTCGGCGACGTCCTTCAGCAGGCGGCGCATGATCTTGCCGGAGCGCGTCTTCGGCAGCTCCGGGCACGATCATGATCTGGCGCGGCTTGGCGATCGCGCCGATCTCCTTCTGCACGTGCTTGCGCAGGTCCTCGACGATGTCGGGACCGCCGTCGCCGGCCGTGCTCGCGCAGGATCACGAACGCGCAGACCGCCTGGCCGGTCATCTCGTCGGCCGCGCCCACCACGGCCGCCTCGGCGACCTTCGGGTGCGAGACCAGCGCCGACTCGATCTCGGTGGTGGACAGCCGGTGGCCGGAGACGTTCATGACGTCGTCGACGCGGCCGAGCAGCCAGATGTCGCCGTCGTCGTCCAGCTTGGCGCCGTCGCCGGCGAAGTAGAGCCCTGCTCTCGAAGCGCGACCAGTAGGTGTCGATGAAGCGCTGGTCGTCGCCCCACAGCGTGCGCAGCATCGCCGGCCACGGCTCGCGGATGACGAGGTAGCCGCCGTTGCCGTTGCCGACCGAGTGCGCCTCGTCGTTGACCACGTCGGCCGAGATCCCGGGCAGCGCCTTCATCGCCGAGCCGGGCTTGCCGGCGGTCACGCCGGGCAGCGGACTGATCATGATCTGCCCGGTCTCGGTCTGCCACCAGGTGTCCACGACGGGCACCGTCGCCGCCGCCGATGTGCTCGCGGTACCAGATGTAGGCCTCGGGGTTGATCGGCTCACCGACCGAGCCGAGCAGGCGGATGCGAGGACAGGTCGTAGCTCGCCGGGAGGTCGTCGCCCCACTTCATGAACGTCCGGATCGCGGTCGGCGCGGTGTAGAAGATCGTGACGCCGTACTTCTCGATGATCTCCCACCAGCGGCCCTTGTGCGGGGTGTCCGGGGTGCCTTCGTACATCACCTGCGTCGCGCCGTTGGCGAGCGGGCCGTAGACCATGTAGCTGTGACCGGTGACCCAGCCGATGTCGGCGGTGCACCAGTAGACGTCGTCGTCGGCTTGAGGTCGAAGACCGCCCAGTGCGTGTAGGACGTGCCGGTGAGGTAGCCCCCGGTCGTGTGCAGGATGCCCTTCGGGGTGCCCGTCGTGCCCGACGTGTACATCACGTAGAGCGGGTGCTCGGCGTCGTGCATCTCGGCGTCGTGCTCGGGCGAGGCGGCGTCGACGACGTCGTGCCACCAGACGTCCCGGCTCGTGTCGTCCCAGTCGATGTCCTGGCCGGTGCGGCGTACGACGACGACGTGCTCGACCAGGTCACCCACTTGGCACGGCCTCGTCGACGGCGGGCTTCAGCGCGCTCGGTGCCCCCCGGCGGTAGCCTCCGTCGGCGGTCAGGATCACCTTCGCGCCGCAGTCGGTGACGCGGGCGCGAGGGCGTCGGCCGAGAAGCCACCGAAGACGACGGTGTGCGGAGCGCCGAGGCGGGCGCAGGCCAGCATCGCCACCACGACCTCGGGGATCATCGGCATGTAGATCGCGACCCGGTCGCCCTTCTGACGCCGAGGTCCGTGAGCGCGTTGGCGGCCCGGGAGACCTGGTCCTACAGGTCGGCATACGTGATGTCGCGGGTGTCGTCGGCGGGCTCGCCCACCCAGTGCAGCGCGACCTTGTCGCCGTTGCCGGCGTCGACATGACGGTCGACGCAGTTGACCGCGGCGTTGATGGTGCCGCCGACGAACCACTTCGCAAACGGCGGGTTGGACCAGTCGAGGACCTGGTCCCACCGCTGCCCCCAGTCGAGGCGCTCGGCGGCCGCGCCCCAGAACGCGTCGCGGTCGGACGCGGCCCGGTCGTAGGCCTCCTCCTTCACATTGGCGTTGGCCGCGAGATCGGCCGGTGGCTCGAAGCGACGCTCTTCCGTGCTGAGGTTCGCGAGGGTCTGGTCGGCCATGACTTCTCCTGTGTTCATACGTCGGTGTCGATTCGAAACTACTCGGGCGCCGCGATGGCGACCACCCGTCCTTCGGATGGGGACGACGCTGTCCCAGGGGTTGTGCACAGTTTGAACCAGCGGCCCGCCGGCCCCGTGGCCAGCGGACCGCTGGAGCTTGCGACCAACTGGTCGAAGTGGGTATCCCGCCCCCACTGATGGGGGCGGGAGTCCCACGTTCGACCCGTCGCTCAGTGGTGTACGGCGCCTTCCGCCCCGGCGCCGGTGAGGGCACGGACCTCGAGCTCGGTGTAACGGTCCTCGGCCTCCGGCTCACGCTTGCTGATGGTGCCGAGGTAGCCGAACAGGAACCCGAGCGGGATGGAGATGATGCCCGGGTTGTTGAGCGGGAAGATCGCCCAGTCGGAGTCGGGGAACAGCGAGGTGGGCAGTCCCGACATGACAGGGGAGAACAGCACCAGGCCCACGGCGGAGATGAGGCCGCCGTAGATGCTCCACGTCGCGCCGCGGGTGTTGAAGCGCCGCCAGAACATGTTGTAGATGATCGCCGGCAGGTTGGCCGAGGCCGCAACCGCAAAGGCGAGCGCCACCAGGAAGGCGATGTTGAGCCGCTGGGCCGGGATGGACAGCAGGATCGCGATCGCACCGATGGCGAAGGCCGCGATCCGGGCGACCCGGACCTCTTCCTTCTCAGACACCTCCTGGTCCTTCTTGAAGACCCCCTTGTAGAGGTCGTGCGCCACCGACGAGGAGGACGCCAGCGTCAGCCCGGCGACCACGGCGAGGATGGTTGCGAACGCGACCGCCGCGATCACCGCCAGCAGGATGGCTCCGCCCGTCGACCCGTCGCCACCACCAACGGCCTCGGCGAGCAGGGGAGAGGCGAGGTTCTGGTTGCCGCCCGCCACCGGGTCGAGCACATCGCGGTCGAGCATGGCCGCGGCACCGAAGCCGAGGACCAGCGTCATGAGGTAGAAGGCGCCGATCAGGCCGATCGCCCACAGCACCGACTTGCGCGCGTCCCGAGCGGTCGGGACGGTGTAGAAGCGGATCAGGATGTGCGGCAGGCCGGCCGTGCCCAGCACGAGTGCCAGACCGAGCGACAGGAAGTCGATCTGCGAGGTGAGGGTGCTTCCATACTGCAGGCCCGGCTGGAGGAACGCTTCGCCCTTGCCGGAGTTCTCGGCGGCCGCGCCGAGCAGCGAGGACAGGTTGAAGCCGAACTCCTTCAGGACCAGGAAGACGATCAACGCGGAACCGAGCATGAGCAGCACGGCCTTGGTGATCTGGACGTAGGTCGTGCCCTTCATGCCACCGACGGTGACGTAGAAGATCATCAGCAGGCCGACCCCGACGATGGTGAGGTTCTTGATCGCCTGGCTGTCGACACCGAGCAGCAGCGCGACGAGCGTGCCCGCGCCCACCATCTGGGCCAGCAGGTAGAAGATCGAGACGACGACGGTGGACAGCGAGGCCGCCGTACGCACCTGGCGCTGGTTCATCCGGAACGCGAGCTGGTCGGCCATCGTGTAGCGACCGGCGTTGCGCAGCATCTCGGCCACGAGCAGCAGGGCGACGAGCCACGCCACGAGGAAGCCGATGGAGTAGAGGAAGCCGTCGTAGCCGTAGATGGCGATGGCGCCGGAGATGCCCAGGAACGAGGCTGCCGACATGTAGTCGCCGCCGATGGCGAGACCGTTCTGGAAGCCTGAGAAGGAGCGACCCCCGGAGTAGTAGTCGGCCGCGGTCTTGGTCTGTCGGCTCGCCCAGAACGTGATGGCGACGGTCAGGGCCACGACGGAGAGGAAGAGGACGGTGGTGAGGGTCTGGTCGCTCATGCCTGGCCCCGCTTTCCGTCGACGCCGACCTGGTCGCGGTAGGCCTGCTCGAGCTCACGGGCCAGCGGGTCCAGCTTGGCGTTGGAGTAGCGGCTGTAGACCCAGGCGAGCCCGAACGTGGTCACGAACTGGAGCAGGCCGAAGACCAGCGCGACATTGATGTTGCCGACGACCTGGGTGTTCATGAAGCCGGCTGCCCAGTTCGACATCACGACGTAGAGGAGATACCACGCGAGGAATGCCGCGGTGGCGGGGACGACGAAGCCGCGATAGCGGCTGCGCAGCTGTGCGAACTCAGGCGTCGCCGCGAGCCGGTCGTAGACCGGGTCGTGGCGCGTCGCCTGGTCGGGGGATGTATCGGACACGGCAGTCTCCTTCTCAAGGGTGTGATCACCGTCACCGTCGCACCGCCGCACCTGAGCCGCGAGAGTGACGGGGGAGTACGTCGCCGGGTGGGTCCCACACATCGGTGAGCGGTCGGTCTGGCGCGACGAACGGTCGTGCAGGCCTCAGGTGCGCTGCAGGTCGACGGACTCCGGGGTGTGCAGGCGGACCATGAATCGCCCGGCGTGGGCGGGCACCTGGCTGCGGGTCGCGCGGCTCACCACCACCATCGTGGCCAGGGCCGCGGGCACGCTCCAGGCCGCAGGCTGTCCGAGGAGTACGGCGACCCACCCCGTGGTCTCCGAGCTGATCAATGTCCAACCGACCGCGAGGCCCGACCCGAGCCCGCCGACCGCCAGCCCGGCGATCGCGCCGACGGCGGTCAGGCCGCGCCACCAGATCCCCAGCAGGAGCAGCGGGCAGAAGGTGGAGGCCGCCACCGCGAACGCCAGCCCGACCGTGCGGGCGACGCCGACGTCGGGCGCGGCGATCGAGAACAGCGCCGGCACGACCACGGCGATCACCGCGCCGGCCCGGAAGGCGGCGACCCCGGACAGGCGGTGCGTCCCGAAACGGCGCCCGGTCACGTCCTGCGAGAGCACCCCGGCCACGGCGATCGAGAGTCCCGACGAGGTCGACAGGAACGCGGCGAACGCGCCGGCCGTGACGAGCCCGGTCAGGACCTCGCCGAGCAGCCCGTCGACCATCAGCCGCGGGAGCTCGAGCACGAGCGCGTCGGAGCCCGCCGTCGCCAGGTCGGCGGCGTAGATGCGGCCGAGGGCGCCGTACACCGGAGGAAGCAGGTAGAAGGCGCCGAGGAGGGCGAGCACCACGAGCGTCGTCCGTCGTGCTGCGCGGCCGTCTGGGTTCGTGTAGAACCGCACGACCACGTGCGGCAGCCCCATGGTGCCGAGGAACGTGGCGACGATCAGCGAGTAGGTGACGTAGAGGCCCTGGCCGCCGCCCTCCCCGAGCGGCAGCGACCAGAAGTCGGCGCCGGCGGCGGACCCCGCACCGATCGTGGGGTTGGGCGCGCCGTCGCCGGCCCAGACCGCCAGGAGCACGCACGCGGGCAGGAGGAGTGCGGTGAGCTTGAGCCAGTACTGGAACGCCTGCACGAAGGTGATGCTCCGCATCCCGCCGGACCCGACGTTGATCAGCACGACTCCGGCGACCACGAGCGGCCCGACCCAGGTGGGGGCGTCGATGGCGGCCTGCAGGGTCAGCCCGGCGCCCTGGAACTGCGGCAGCAGGTAGAGCCAGCCGATGCCGACGACCAGCACCGAGCAGAGCGCCCTGACCCCGCGGGAGCCGAGCCGCGCCTCGGCGAAGTCGGGCAGCGTGTAGGCGCCACTGCGTCGCAACGGAGCGGCGACAAGGACCAGCAGCACGAGGTAGCCGGCCGTCCAGCCGACCGGATACCAGAGCATGTCGGCGCCGAAGGTGAGCACGAGCCCGGCGACGCCGAGGAAGGAGGCAGCGGAGAGGTACTCGCCGCCGATCGCGCTGGCGTTGAGCCCCGGCCGCACGGTGCGGGACGCGACGAAGAAGTCGCTGGTGGTGCGCGAGAACCGCAGCCCCCAGGTGCCGATCGCGAGGGTGGCGATGGTGACGAGCACGACCGCGACGAAGCCGGGAACGACGTCGGTGCTCACCGTTCGACTTCCTCGACGAGGGCCGCGAAGTCGCGCTCGTTGGCCTCCGACCGGCGGATGTACAGCCAGCCGAGCGTCAGCAGCCAGGGGTAGACGAGGACGCCGAGCAGCAGCCACGACAACGGCAGCGGCCCGATCCGCACCTCCGCCAGCCCGGGGATCAGGTGGAACGCGAGCGGCAGGCTCCCGACCGTGACGGCGAGCAGGCCGAGGATGCGCAGCGCGAGGCGCAGCTGCTCGCGCAGCAGCGACTGCATGTAGACGCGGCCGAGGTCGGTGCCGGCGTCGATCTCGCGGGTCCCCGACCGGTGGGTCGTCGGGCCCGGCGTCTGGGCGGGCCGGTGACCCGGACCCGCGGAATGTCGTTCACGGGCGCTGTCGAGGTCAGGAGCTCGCGCAGCTCGCGGGTATGGCGCCTGCTGACCGGGAGCTCGCGGCCACCGACCACCACGCTGGCCCGGCCGGAGTCGACGCGCAGCTCGGAGACGTGGGCCAGCGCGACGAGCAACGAGCGGTGGATCCGGACGAACCCTGCGTCGGCCCAGTCGTCGGCAAGAGTCGACAGCGGCGTACGCACGAGGTGGGAGTCGTGGGTCGTGTGCAGGCGCGCGTAGTCGCCCTGGGCCTCGACGTGGGTGACGTCGCTGCGGGCGATGAAGCGGGTGACGCCGCCTCGCTCGACCGGGATCTGGGTGTCGCCGCTGGGCGCCGGCGCAGTGGCGGCGATGACGCGGCGGACGGCCTCGGCGAGTCGCTCCTCGCGCACCGGCTTGAGGACGTAGTCGACGGCGTGCAGGTCGAAGGCCTCGACGGCGTGCTCCTCGTGCGCGGTCACGAACACGATCGGGGGCGGCGCCTTGAAGCGGGACAGCACCTGGGCGAGGTCGAGACCGGTGAGGCCGGGCATCTGGATGTCCAGGAAGACCGCGTCGACGGCGAGGTCCTGCAGGACGCGGAGCGCCTCGGTCGCGGAGTCGCAGCCCTGGATCGTGCCCACCCGCGGGTCGCGCTCGAGCAGGAACATCAGCTCGTCGAGGGCGGGGCGCTCGTCGTCGATGACGAGGACGTTGAGCGTCATTTCGGGGTCCCCGTTCGGACCGCAGCGGAGCGAGGATTCGAATGGGGTGAATTCATACCTGGACTCCGGGGCGAACTTGGGCACCCGGACGATGACCTTGGTGCCGGCGCCGGGAGCGGTCTCGACGACCAGACCGTAGTCGTCGCCGAAGGCGTTGCGCAGCCGGGCGTCGACATTGCCCAGGCCGACGGAGTCCACCGACGCGTCGCCGGCCAGCGCGCGGCGTACCTTCTCCGGATCCTCGCCGGTGCCGTCGTCCTCGACCTCGATGATGCACTCCTGGTCGAGGTCGCGCGCCGTGATCGAGAGCCGGCCGACGCCGTCGTCCTTGTCGGCACTGGCCTCGAGACCGTGGCGGACGGCGTTCTCGACGAGGGGCTGGATGCAGAGGAAGGGTACGGCGACGGGCAGCACCTCCGGCGCGATCCGCAGCGTGACCTTGAGCCGGTCACCGAAGCGGGCCTGCTCCAGGAGGAGGTAGCGCTCGACGGAGCGGAGCTCCTCGGCCAGCGTCGTGTAGTCGCCGTGGCTGCGGAACGAGTAGCGGGTGAAGTCGGCGAACTCCAGCAGCAGCTCGCGCGCCCGGTCGGGGTCGGTGCGGACGAAGCTGGCGATCGCGCCGAGCGAGTTGTAGATGAAGTGCGGGCTGATCTGCGCGCGCAGGGCACGCACCTCGGCCTCCATCAGCGCCGTCCGCGAGTCGTCGAGGCGCGCCAGCTCGAGCTGGCCGGAGACCCAGGCGGCGACCTCGTTGGCTGCCCGCACGAGGCTGCCGGTCGCGTGCGGGGCGCCGACGACGAGGGTCCCGACGAGCACCTCCTCCACGACGAGGGGGCTGATGACCAGCTGCCGGATCGGGCAGCCCTTGGACTTGCAGGGGGCCGCCTCGGCGATCCGGGTGGGAGCGCCGTCGGGCAGGTCGGCGATGACCTGGGCGGTCTCGGCCGCGTGGTGGTTTCCGGCGCCGTCCCAGGCGAGCACGCCGCTGGTGTCGGTCAGTGCCGCCGCCGGGGTGCCGAGAAGTGCGCGCAGGTGGCGAAGGCTGCGCTCGGCGCTGTTCTCGGTGAGTCCTTCACGCAGGGCGGGCGCTGCGAGCGAAGCGGTGTGGAGGGTGCGGAACGTCGCGCGGTCGGCCTCGGTGCCCAGGTGCGTACGCCGCCAGGGACGCAGCCGGCTGCTCATGGCGGCCAACATAGCCCCGGTCGGGTGTGGGAAGGGACGTCCGACGACGGGGTTGCCCGGACGACCAGTTCGTCGGACGTCCCGCGTGACGTCCGACGATGTGCTCGGTCAGTGGCTCTCGCAGGCTCTCCGGATCTCGGTGCTGCACCGGTCGCGGCCCGCGCCACCACCGGCCGTGTCCCGGCCCCGGTCGCCGATCAGCGTGTCCCCGCCCCGGTCGCCGATCAGGGTGTCGCCGCCCCGCTGGCCCCGCAGCGTGTCGCCACCGCCATCACCGAAGAGCTTGTCCTCGCCGCTACCGCCAAGGAGCAGGTCTGCACCGCCGCGGCCGTGCAGCTTGTCGTCGCCGGCATTGCCGACGAGCTTGTCAGCCACGGTCCAGCCATAGACGTTGTCGTCGCCGAGCCCCCCGGACAACCTGGCCTCCTGGCCGCAGGACTTCGGGAAGGCGCCGGTCTTCTCGTAGTAGAGCGCAATCCTGTCGTCGCCATCCCCGCCGTAGGCGCGGACGTCGCATCCCGACACGTACAGGCTGTTGGCGTCGGCGCTCCCGCGGAGCACCACCCGCGGCGCGGTGGCCGAGGCGACGTTGAAACCGGTGATGCTGGCGACGGGGACGCCGTCGACGACGACCTGCTCGTCGAGCTCGACGTCTAGGTCCACCACCTCATTGAACACGGAGATCTTGTCGTCGTCCGGGCCGCCGTCGTAGCTGCCCGCGACCGGCGCGCCGGGCTCAGCGGTCATCAGGGTCACGTTGTCGCTGCCGGCGCCACCCAGCACCACGTCGTCGGCGTCCTCGACGGTGACGAAGTCGACCCCGGGGCCTCCGATGTACCGGTCGCGGCCCGTCTGGAGCGACGACAAGGTCCCGAAGTCGGTCGCAGAGGCATCCAGGACGTCGTCGCCGTCTCCCGTGTCGATCTGGACAGAGCTGGGCGCCGACGTAACGCACACCAGGTCGTCGCCCGCGCCGGCGAAGATGTGAACGCTGGTGCCGGTGACGATGACGTCACGGCCCTCGGTGCCCTGGACGGTCGGCCCGGTGCCGATGATCGTGGCGGCCTCGCCCCTGCAGGTCTCGCCTGCGGCGACGGCGGTTGGTGCGGTGAGCAGCGCAGCGCCCAGGAGTGTCGCAGCAGTCAGTGACGTCGTACGACGCATGGGATCCCCCAGAACTGGAGCCGCCTACTTGAAGTCGATCAGCAGCATGTCGGTGTCGGTGCCGTCGGAAACGATCGGACTCTCCTGTGATGCACTCGACCCCGGTTCGGTGGCCACTTCGGTCGCCTGGTCACGCTGGTCGATGACCTTCGCGCGGAAGCACTCGACGACGTAGGGCAGCTGCATGCCGTCGTGCCCGCGGCCGTAGTCGTCGTACAGCGCGCGGACCGCGTCGAGCTTGGCCTCGCGCTCGGCCTCCGGCAGCGAGGCGATGTAGGACCGGGAGGCGACGATGTCGACGAGGGTGTCGCGGGTGACGTCCTGCCAGAAGCTGAACTTCTCGCTCTCGACCTCGCCGAAGAGCTCGCTGCCCTCGAGGACGCCATGGGAGCTGGACGTCGCGCTGTGCTCGCCCACGACCTCGACCAGCTTGCGGACCCACGGGATGCGCTTGTCGAAGAAGTTCCAGACGAGGGCGACGTGGCCGCCGGGACGCAGGACGCGCGCCATCTCGGGCAGCGCGAGGTCGTGGTCGAACCAGTGGAAGGCCTGCGCCGCGATCACGACGTCGACGCTGCGGTCGTTGGCCGGGATCTCCTCGGCGCCCGCGACCTTGGCGCTGACCTCGGGCACGCGCTGCTTCAGGATCTCGAGCATGGCGGGGTCCTTCTCGGTCGCGAACACCGCGTGACCCTGGTCGACCATCTCGCGGGTCAGCTTGCCGGTGCCGGCGCCGAGCTCGAGCACGATCTTGGCGTCACCGTCGAGCAACCACGCGACCGCATCGGCGGGATAGGACGGGCGGCCGCGGTCGTACGCCTCGGCCACGGCCCCGAACGATTGGGAGAGACGCTTCATGTCGGGCTGCTCGTCAGTCACCCGATTCAGGCTACTAGCGTCACCCACTGTGACCGACCCCGTGACGGATCCTCTTGCCTGGCTCGTCGACCTCGAGGGCGTGCCTTCGGCGTACGCCGCAGCGCGCGACGGCATCGACGTGATGCTGCGCGACCGCGGACTGCGACGGACGTCACCCGAGATGACGGCGGAGTCGCTGCTCCGGGGAGCCCACGCAACGGCCGTGCTCGAGGGGTCGACGTCGTCGCTGGCCGAGATCCGCGCGGGAGACGGCGACGCGATCGCGCAGGACGCGCTCCGCCTCTCGTCCTCCCAGCTGGCGCTGGCGCCGCTGCTCAGGACGTCACCCCTGCAGGCGATCGCCCGCCTGCACGCGGTGGTTGCCGGCAGCTCGTTGCCTTCTGAATCGCTCGGCCGACCGCGCGACGCGGCCTCAGCCGATCGGCTGCGCGGCGTCTCGGAGCTCCTGCTCGCCGACACGTCCGCACCCGCCCTCCTCGTCGCCGCCGTCGTGCACGCCGACGTGGCGACCGCCGCGCCGTTCGCGTCGCACAACGGGATCGTCGCCCGGGCGCTCGAGCGGCTGGTGCTGGTCGCGCGTGGGGTCGACGCGAAGTCGCTGGTCGTGCCCGAGGCGGGGCACCTAGCCCTGCGCGCGCAGTACGAGTCCAACCTCCGCGCCTACGCCGACGGCGGGCCGCGGGGCGTGCACGCGTGGGTGATCTACGCCGCCGAGGCGTACGTCGCGGGCGCTGAGGCGTCTCCGTTGCGGCGTACGGCCGAATAGGCCCTTCGGCTGGTCTCACGAGGGAATGCGAACGGCACCCGACCACGGGGATCGGATGCCGTCGCTGACACGTGAATGCTCGGCTAGCAAGCGTGCAACATCTAACTGCTGTCCCGGGAAACTCCCGGTGACACGCGCCCTCTTCGAGAGGGTAGATCGCCGCGTGGGTACCCGGCTCACGTGCAAACTCTTGAGTTGTGTCCTCATGTGTACGCCGTCTGGGGGACTCCCACAAGGGTTGACAACGTGGCGTGTTGGTGTGTGCCCGCTAGGCCTCGAAGCGCCGTTTGCGGGCGTTCGCCCACAGGACACCGCCAGCGGCCAACGCGCCTCCGACAGCGAGCGCGGCCAGCGCCTGCCTGGCGGGCGGGAAGGGCACCCGGCTGCGCAGCTCGACGGGCTTGTTGAACATGAGGACCGGCCAGCCGCGCTCGATGGCGATCCTGCGCAGCTCCCTGTCGGGGTTCACCGCGTGCGCGTGGCCCACCGTCTCGAGCATGGTCACGTCGGTGACGGAGTCGCTGTAGGCGTAGCTGTTCTCGAGGTCGTAGCCGAGCTCGCGCGCGAGCTCCTGGATGGCGCGGGCCTTCTCCTCGGCGTAGGCGTAGTACTCGATCTCGCCGGAGTACTTGCCGTCGACGATCTCCATCCGGGTGGCGACCACGCGGTCGGCGCCCAGCATCTGGCCGATGGGCTCGACGACCTCGGCGCCGCTCGTGGAGACGATCACGACGTCACGGCCGGCGAGGTGGTGCTCCTCGATCAGGCTGACGGCCTCGTCGTAGACCAGTGGGTCGACGATGTTGTGCAGCGTGTCGGCGACGATTTCGCGCACCGTGGCGACGTCCCAGCCCGCGCACATCGCCGACATGAAGCGGCGCATCTTCTCCATCTGGTCGTGGTCGGCGCCGCCGACGAGATAGACGAACTGGGCATACGTGCTGCGCAGCATCGCCCGCCGGCTGATCAGGCCGCCGGCCTGGAAGGGCTTGCTGAAGGCAAGCGTGCTCGACTTGGCGATGATCGTCTTGTCGAGATCGAAGAAGGCCGCGGTGGGGCGGGACATGGCGCCATCGTAGGCGGGACCCGGTGCCCGTCAGGCCCGAACGGCCCTTTGCGTACGCCGCAGCGGTGACCCGCGCCGGGTCGCAAAGTGCGCACAGACGGGGTGTGTCGTGGTCTGTGCACAGGCGTGACGTGTGGGCCCGGCGCGGTGTCCCCGGTGTCGGTCAGGGTCGGGGCCATGCAGCCTCTGGTCCTCACCCGTGATCCCTCGCTCCTCGATGACCTGGCCCGCCTCGCCGCCGGAGCAGGAGTCCAGATCGAGGTGCGCGGTGACCCGGTCAGTGCCCTCGCGTCGTGGTCGGGCGCGCCCCTCGTGGTGATCGGTGACGACCTCGCGTCCGAGGTGGCAGCCATCGCGCCGCCCGATCGGGCGGGCGTCGTGGTCGTCTCGCGCGCGCCCTCGACCGAGGTGTTCCGCCTGGCCCTCGATCTCGGAGCGAGCTCGGTCGTCGAGCTGCCCGCGGCGGAAGGGCACCTCGGTGCGCTGTTCGCGGACGTCGAGGAGGCGCCGGGTCGAGGCCTGGTCCTCGGCGTCGTCGGCGGTGCGGGTGGTGCGGGTGCGTCCACGCTGGCGTGCGCCCTGGGACAGGTGGGAGGCCGGGACGGGCCGGCTCTCGTCATCGACACCGACCCGGTCGGCCCGGGGCTCGACCGGTTGCTCGGTCTGGAGGAGACAGCTGGTGTCCGGTGGGACGACCTCGCGGCGTCGGCCGGGCGGCTCGGGTCGCGGTCGTTGCGCGAGGCGGTGCCGCGTCGCGACGGCGTTGGGGTGCTCACGTGGGCGGCCGGCGTGGCGGCGTTGCCACCCCTGTCGACCTTGCGCGACGTGATCGCGGCGGCGCAGCGCGGGCACTCCCTGGTGGTGCTCGACCTCGCTCGGCAGGGCGGTCCGTTGTCCGAGGAGCTGATGGCACGGTGCGACCTGGTGCTCGCGGTGACGCCCGCGACGGTCAGCGGCGTCGCGTCGACGCTGCGGCTGGTCAAGCCGATGGCCGACACCTCGCGCCTGCGGTTGGCGCACCGGCGTGGTGCCGTTCCCCCGCGCGACCTGACCGCGGCAACGGGTGTGGGCGTCGCCTTCGAGGTGCCCGAGCAGAGAGGGCTCGCGGAGTCCGTCGACCTCGGCCTCGGACCGGTCCGACATCGGCGTACGCCCCTGGGCAGGGCGGTCGAAGAGTTCCTCTCGGACGTGGCGTGATGGGGGAGCTGGAGGCCGGTCTGATCGATGACGTCCGTGAACGGCTCGCCGCGACGCCGGGCGCGCTGTCTCCACATCGCGTGGCCGAGGCGATGCGGGCAGCAGGTCGGCCGGTGGGCGATGCGACGGTGCTGGCCGTCCATGACGCCCTCCGTCGCGACGTTCTCGGATCCGGTCCGCTGGAGCCGTTGCTGCGACAACCCGGCGTCACCGACGTGCTCGTCAACGGCGCCGACCAGGTGTGGGTCGACGACGGCGACGGACTGCGCCTGACCACCGTGCGCTTCCGCGACGACGCGGCGGTTCGCCGGCTCGCGCAACGCCTTGCCTCGACCGGCGGCAGGCGGCTCGACGACGCGACGCCCTACGCCGATGTGCGGCTGCCCGACGGCACGCGCTTCCATGCAGTCCTGGCGCCGACCTCGCGGCCTGGCACGACGATCTCGCTGCGAGTGCCGTCGGCGCGCGCCTTCTCGCTCGCGGACCTGACGGCCGCCGGCTCGGTGAGTCCGGACTGTGCGGAGGTGCTGCGCGCGATCGTCGAGTCCCGGTTGGCGTTCCTGATCAGCGGCGGGACGGGGTCCGGCAAGACCACGTTGCTGGCCGCGCTGCTCGGGTTGGTCGACCCTGACGAGAGGCTCGTGCTCGTCGAGGACGCGAGCGAGCTCCGGCCCGACCATCCGCACGTGCTCGGTCTCGAAGCCCGGCCGCCCAACATCGAAGGCGCCGGCGAGATCACGTTGAACACCCTGGTCAGGCAGGCACTGCGCATGCGGCCCGACCGGCTGGTCGTCGGCGAGGTCCGTGGCGCGGAGGTGGTCGACATGCTGGCCGCCCTCAACACGGGACACGCGGGCGGCTGCGGCACGCTGCACGCCAACTCGGCCGGCGATGTCCCCGCCCGGATCGAGGCGCTGGCGGCTGCTGCAGGACTGCCACGCGAGGCAGCGCACAGCCAGCTCGCCTCCGCCCTCGACGCCGTCATCCACGTGGCCAGGGCGCCGGACGGTCGGCGGCACGTCACCCAGGTGGGCGTCCCGGCGCGTTCCCCGACCGGTGCGGTCACCATCGTGGCGGCCGTCGAGTTCGGCCTCGACGGCCGGGTGACGCGCGGGCCTGCGTCGACCGTGCTGGCGGAGCGGGTCGGCTGATGGCGCTGCTGGCAGCTCTGCTCTCCGGCCTGGCCGCGTGGCTGCTCGTCCCGTCCGCACGGCTGTCGCGCGCGACGTGGACGTGGCGGCCTTTGCTTCTCGGTGGGGCAGGGCTCGGAGGCTGGGGCGTGGTCAGCGGCTGGCTGCCGACGAGGTTCGGCGTCGTGGTCGTCGCGGTCGCTCTCGGTGCCGTTGGCGGCTGGCTGGTCTGGCAGCGCCGCCGCGATCGGCGAGCGCGGGCGGTGACGGCGGTCGGCGTGCTCGATGCGTGCGAGGTGCTGGCCGCCGAGCTGGCTGCCGGTCGGCCGCCCGGGCACGCGCTGGCCGAAGCCGCCCGACGATGGTCGGGCCTGTCGCCCGTGGTCGACGCCTGGTCCCTGGGATCGGACGTGCCGGACGCCTTCCGCCGGGTGGCTGCGTCGCCCGGGGCCGCCGATCTGCGGGTCGTCGCGGCGGCCTGGCAGGTGGCCCACCACTCGGGGAACGGTCTCGCCCATGCCGTCGCGCGCGTTGCGTCGCGGATCCGCGCGCAGCGACAGACGCAGCGGGTGGTCACCTCCGAGCTGGCCTCTGCGCGCGCGACGGCCCGCCTCGTCGCGGCGTTGCCGGTGGTCGCACTGGGGATGGGGTCGGGGGCCGGTGGCAACCCGTGGCGGTTCCTCCTCGACACCCCCGTCGGGTGGGGTTGCCTCGGGGCCGGACTCGGGTTCGGCGTCGCCGGCCTGTGGTGGATCGAGGCCATCGCGGATCAGGCGGAGCCGGGGTGATCGTGCTCGCGGCCTGGGCAGCCGGCGTCGCGGTTCTCCTCGCCCTCCCGCCGCGGCCGAGGGTTCGATCGACGCGGCCGGTCGCAACCTCGGCCCCGGCTCGTCCGGGCCGTTGGAGACCGGTGCTCTGTGTGCTGGCCGGACTCGGCGCCGGGCTCTTCCTGGGCGGACCGATCGGTGCCGCCGCTGCACCGCTCGCGGCGGCCGCGGCGTGGGTCGCGCTCGCTCGATCGGAGCCCGGCGCCCTACGCCGGGAGCGAGACGTTGCTGCCCGCGAGCTGCCGCACTTCGTCGACCTGCTGTCGTGCGCGCTGCGCTCCGGTGCCGCCCCGCAGGCAGCCCTCGCGGCGGTCGTGACTGCGTGCCCCGGCCCAACGGCGCAGCGCCTCGACGGCGCGCTCGCCCGGCTGCGGATGGGCGTCGATCCGATCCTGGTGTGGGGCGGGCTGGCCGACGACGACGTCCTGGCCACGCTCGGACGGACGCTCGCGCGCGCCGAGACCAGCGGCAGCTCGGTGGCCGACGCGGTGGAGCGGCTGGCCGATGAGCTCGAACGATCGTCGCTGGCGGCCGTCGAGGACCGGGCTCGAGCGGTCGGTGTGAAGGCGGCCGTCCCGCTGGGCCTGTGCCTGCTGCCGGCGTTCCTGTTGATCGGCATCGTCCCGACCGTGGCCGGTCTGCTGAGGACGTTGACACCGTGATTCCGAGCAGGAGTCGGGTCGCCAGTCGTGCACAGGCGGGGGCCACCTGGGTCCATCCACAGGTCGGGAGCCCGTCCCCGGCGCGACGGGGGTGCTGAGTCGCACAGTCGCTCCTGCGGCCCGCATCGGGTGGGCCACGACCGAGAGGGATCCGGATGACACACACGAGCAACGCCCTGCCCGCGCTGCCGAGTCGGCGGCAGGCACGCACCGACGAGCGGGGGATCACGACGGCGGAATATGCCGTCGGCACGGCCGCCGGGGCCGGGTTCGCCGGCCTGCTCTACAAGCTGCTCAGCGGCGGGTTCGGCGACCAGCTGCTCAAGACCCTGTTCGACCACGTCCTGGGCCTGCTGGGGATCAAGTGAGCATGCGCCGGCGGCGGGCCAGGGGAGAGCGGGGTGCCGTTACGGCCGAGCTCGCCCTCGGGCTGCCGCTGGTGCTGGCCGTCACCGTCGGACTCGTCTGGTTGTTGGCAGCTGCGTCCGCGCAGATCAGGGTCGTCGACGCCGCACGCGAGTCGGCGCGGTCGGTGGCGCGGGGCGACTCGGAGTCGGCGGCCCGCGCCGTCGCGTCGACGATCGCGCCCTCCGGGGCCACGATCCAGGTCGAGGTCGCGGGCGGCCGGGTCGCGGTCACCGCGAGCGCGGCCGTCGACGGACCCGGCGGGTTGTTCGACTTCCTCCCGGGTGTGACGGTCCGATCCCGGGCCGTGGCCCTGCTGGAGGACGGATGAAGCCGCGCGGCGAACGAGGTGCCGCCACCCTCATCGTGCTGGCGATGAGCGGGCTGCTGATGTTCGTCGGGCTGGCCCTGGCCGGCGTCGCCGCGATCGTGCTCACGCAGCGTTCGGCCCAGGCGGCCGCCGACCTGGCGGCCCTGGCCGGGGCCTCGGCCGCGGTCTCGGGCGGGGATGCCTGCGCGGCGGCGGGTGAGATCGCGGAGGCCAACGGGGCAGCGCTCGCTGATTGCGAGCTCACCGGTGTCGTCGTCACGGTTGCGGTGCAGGTGGATGGTCCACGCCTGGCCGATCGGCGTTACGACGTCACGGCCGAGGCGCGGGCCGGTCCGGCCGACGAGTCGGGGTGAGCGTCAGAGCCGCTCGTCCGGGGTGGTGTCCGGCTGGCGCTCGGCCTCGGCCCGGTCGAGGCGCTCGCTGAGCTTGTTCAGCTCCTTGCGCTCCTTGCGCTGGGCCAGGCCGCGCTTGGTGCCCCACTTCAGGATCGAGAACCCCCACAGGATCGCGGCCCCGGCAGCAACGCCCACGAGGAATGCCTCGATGGTGGTGACTTCGAAGCCGAGAAGCTCGCCGCCCGTGCCGGGCTCGCTGACGAAGATCGCCGACGCGATCGCGATCGCGCCGACGATGATGAGGAGAAGTCCGAGGATGACCATGGCGGCAGGTTACTCGGCGCGGGCGCCGACGAGCAGCAGGTCGAGCAGCGCGATGGCGCCACCCTTGTCGAGCGGGTTGTTCTGGTTGCCGCACTTGGGCGACTGGATGCAGGACGGGCAGCCCGACTCGCACTCGCAGCTGGCAATGGTCTCGCGGGTGGCGGTGAGCCAGTCGTACGCCGCATTGAACCCGCGCTCCGCGAACCCTGCCCCGCCGGGGTGCCCGTCGTAGACGAACACCGTCAGCCGGCCGGTGTCGGCGTGCATCGCGGTCGAGACGCCACCGATGTCCCAGCGGTCGCAGGTGGCGAAGAGAGGAAGGAGTCCGATCGAGCAGTGCTCGGCCGCGTGCGCCGCACCCGGCACGTCGAGGGCGGCCAGACCACTTTCGGTCAGTACGTCGCCGGGCACCGTCCACCAGACCGCCGTGGTCCGCAGCGAACGCTCTGGCAGGTCGAGCGGCTCCTCGCTGATCACCTCGCCGCTGGGTTGGCGACGCTTCAGGAAGGAGACGACCTGGTGCGAGACGTCGACCTCGCCCAGTGAGAGGCGACAGTCCTGCCAGTCGCGATGCTCGCGCTCGGCGACGATCGTGATGTCGGTGATCTCGCGGGCGGAGGTCGAGTAGGGCAGGTCGGCCTGGTGCATCACGGCGACGTGCTCCTCGAGGTCGAGCGACTCGACCAGCCAGGTCTCGCCGCGGTGCACGTAGACGGCGCCCGCGTGGGCCGTGCCGTGCGAGCTCGACCCGTCGACCGTGCCGATGACACGGCCGGTCTCCGACTCGATGAGCTGCACCTGGGCGCCGCCGCTCGAGCGGATGTCGGCCAGGTCGCTGGCCCGGCCGCGGTCGGTCCAGAACCATCCCCGGGGGCGCTTCCTGAGCAGTCCGGAGTCTGTGAGCTGGTCGACGACGCGTCGGGCGTTGTCGCCGAACAACGGGAGGTCGGACTCGGCCAGCGGGTGCTCCTGCGCGGCAGCGCACAGGTGTGGCCCCAGCACATGGGGGTTGCCCGGATCGAAGACCGTCGCCTCGACGGGCTGCCCGAGCAGGGCCTCGGGGTGGTTGACGAGGTAGGTGTCCAGGGGGTCGGCGCTGGCGACCAGCACCCCCAGTGCGTCCTGGGCGCCCCGCCCGGCTCGCCCGATCTGTTGCCACAGCGCGGCCCGGGTGCCGGGGAAGCCCGCGATCAGCACCGCGTCCAGTCCGCTGATGTCGATGCCGAGCTCGAGGGCGTTCGTGGCCGCGAGTCCGGTCAGGTCGCCACGGCGCAGCGCCGCTTCGAGCTCGCGGCGCTCCTCGGGCAGGTAGCCACCGCGGTAGGACGCGACACGCGCCGGCAACGAGGGGTCGACCTCGGCGAGGAGGTCGGCCGCGGTGGCGGCCACCTGTTCGGCACCTCGACGCGAGCGGACGAAGGCGAGCGTCCGGATGTCCTCGGCGACGAGGTCGGCGAGGAGGTCGGCGACCTCCGACGACGCGGCGCGGCGGACCGGGGCTCCGTTCTCGCCGGCATAGGACGTGAACGGCGGCTCCCACAGCAGGAGTGAGACCCGTCCTCGGGGTGAGTGGTCGGTGGTGATGGCGAGCACGTCGAGCCCGGTGAGGCGGGCGGCGGCGATCTCGGGCTCGGCAACGGTGGCCGACGCCAGGACGAAGGTCGGGTGTGCGCCGTACATCGCGCAGATGCGTCGCAACCGTCGCAGGATGTGCGCGACGTTGGCGCCGAAGACGCCACGGTAGTGGTGGCACTCGTCGACCACGACGTAGCGCAACGAGCCGAGGAACGACGCCCAGTGCGCGTGCCGGGGCATCAGGGAGTGGTGCAACATGTCCGGGTTGGTCAGGACGTACTCACCGAAGTCACGAGTCCAGGCGCGCTGCTCACGGGTGCTGTCGCCGTCATGGGTGGCGACGCGCACGTCGAGGCCCAGGGCAGCGATGTTGGTGAGCTGGTCGTTGGCCAGCGCCTTGGTCGGTGCCAGGTAGAGGACACCGGCGCCGCGCTCGCCACGCCGACCCCGCGACTCGCGGATCGCCGTGAGTGCCGGCAGCTGGTAGGCCATCGACTTGCCGGAGGCAGTGCCGGTGGCAAGCACGACGTGCTGCCCGTCGTGCGCCGCGTCGGCGGCGGCCGCCTGGTGCTGCCACGGCGCCGAGACCCCGGCGCGCTCGAAGGCCGCTCTGACATCGTCGCTGACCCAGGCGGGCCACGGCACGGAGACCGCCGCGCGCGGCGGCACGACCTCGAGATGGCGCAGCCTCCCCTCACGACCGGGCACCGCCGTCAGGCGGGCGACCACCTCGTCCACCTGGCGATGCGGGGGTCCATCGCGGGTGCTCACGTTGCGCAGTGTCGCAAACGGCACCGACAGCCGTGGGCGCCGGCTCGGACCTTCTCCGTCCCCAGCTCACGGGTCTACCTGCATGGAGGCCGGGTCTCATGGTTTGATAACTCCCGGCAGCATTCGGGGCGTCCTGCTTCGAATGGAGTTCTTCCGAACTGGAGCAGTCGTGGATCTGACCCTTGCGACCCGCGAGGAAGACGGTCGCGCCATTGTGGCGGTCGGCGGCGAGATCGACGTCTACACCGCTCCCAAGCTGCGCGACCAGATCACCGAGCTCGTCAGCGGCGGCTCCTACAACATCGTGATCGACCTCGAGGCCGTCGAGTTCCTCGACTCCACCGGCCTCGGTGTGCTCGTGGGTGGCCTGAAGAAGGTCCGCGCCCATGACGGCTCGCTCGAGCTGGTCTGCTCCCAGGAGCGCCTGCTCAAGATCTTCCGCATCACCGGCCTGGCGAAGGTGTTCGTGATCCACGACTCCGTCGACCCGTCGGTCGCCAGCTGACCGAGCGGTCCTCGCCGTTCGGCCGCCCGGCCGTCTCAACGCGCCCGGACGCCTCTGTGATGCGGAACACATCCCGTCGCGTGATCTCGATCACCGGTGCGTAGACTCCCGCGCGTTCGTACTTAGACGTACCACTCCCAGGAGGACGCACATGACCGGGATCCTTCCCGCAGTCGTGAAGCCGGACCTCACGGGCACCAACCAGCTTCTGGTCATCGTCGTCCTCGCGATCGCGCTCGGCGCGCTCGCGATGGCAGTGGTGTTCCGCAAGCAGGTGTTGGCCGCCGGTGAAGGCACCGACAACATGAAGACCATCGCCCTAGCCGTTCAGGAAGGCGCCAACGCCTATCTGACCCGGCAGTTCCGCACCCTCGGCATCTTCGCGGTGATCGCGTTCTTCGCGTTGCTCGTGCTGCCGGCGGACGACACCACCGTGCGGATCTTCCGCTCCGTGTTCTTCCTCGTCGGCGCCGGTTTCTCGTCCGCGGTCGGCTATCTCGGCATGAACCTTGCCGTGCGCGCCAACCTGCGGGTGGCGGCCGCTGCCGACAGTGTCGGACGCGAGCCCGCCATGACGATCGGTCTGCGCACCGGCGCCATGGTCGGGATGCTCACGGTCGGCCTGGGCCTGCTCGGCGCCAGCCTGGTCGTGCTCTTCTTCCAGGACACCGCCCCCGACGTGCTCGAGGGCTTCGGCTTCGGCGCCGCCCTGCTCGCCATGTTCATGCGAGTCGGCGGTGGCATCTTCACCAAGGCCGCCGACGTCGGCGCTGACCTGGTCGGCAAGGTCGAACAGGGCATCCCCGAGGACGACCCGCGCAACGCCGCCACCATCGCCGACAACGTCGGCGACAACGTCGGCGACTGCGCCGGCATGGCCGCTGACCTCTTCGAGTCGTACGCCGTCACGCTGGTCGCCGCCCTGATCCTCGGCTCGCAGGCCTTCGGCGACAAGGGTCTCGTCTTCCCGCTGCTGATCCCGGCCATCGGCGCCCTCACCGCGGTGGCGGGTGTCTACCTCACCAGGCCCAAGGCGGGCGAGAACGGCCTGACCACGATCAACCGCTCGTTCTACATCTCCTCGGGCATCGCGGCCGTGGCCAGCATCGTGCTGTCCTACGTCTACCTGCCCAGCAGCTTCGCCGAGTTCACCAACATCTCGGAGTCGCTCGTCGGAGCCGAGGGCGACCCACGGTTCATCGCCGCATCCGCCGTCGTCATCGGCATCGTCATGTCCGCGGGGATCCTGGCGCTGACCGGCTACTACACCGGCACCGAGTACCGCCCGGTCAAGGACGTCGGCAAGACCTCGCTCACCGGCGCGGCCACGGTGATCCTCGCCGGTCTCTCGGTCGGCTTCGAGTCCGCGGTCTACACGACGCTGGTCATCGGAGCCGCCGTGTTCAGTGCCTACCTGCTCGGTGGCGCCGCGCTCACCGTCTCGCTGTTCGCGGTGGCGCTGGCCGGCTGTGGTCTGCTGACCACGGTGGGCGTGATCGTGGCCATGGACACCTTCGGTCCGGTCTCCGACAACGCGCAGGGCATCGCCGAGATGTCGGGCGACATCAGCCCGGAGGGCGCGCAGATCCTCACCGAGCTCGACGCGGTCGGCAACACCACGAAGGCGATCACCAAGGGCATCGCGATCGCGACGGCCGTGCTCGCCGCGACCGCGCTGTTCGGTTCCTACGCCACCTCGGTGTTCGAGGCACTGATCGAGGCCAACCCGGCGCAGGACGAGTTCCTCCAGTTCGACGTCTTCAACCCGGCCGTCCTGGTCGGCATCCTGCTCGGCGCCTGTGTCGTCTTCCTCTTCTCCGGTCTCGCCATCAACGCCGTGGCTCGCGCCGCGGGGGCCGTGGTCTACGAGGTCCGTCGCCAGTTCCGGGAGATCCCCGGGATCATGGAGGGCACCGGTCGTCCGGAGTACGGCAAGGTCGTCGACATCGTCACCAAGGACTCGCTGCGCGAGCTCGTGACGCCCGGCATCCTGGCCGTGCTGGCTCCCATCGCAGTGGGCTTCGGCCTCGGCGCGACCGCACTCGCCGGCTTCCTCGCCGGCGCGATCGGCACCGGCACCCTGATGGCCGTCTTCCTGGCCAACGCGGGCGGCGCCTGGGACAACGCCAAGAAGCTCGTCGAGGACGGTCACCACGGCGGCAAGGGCTCGCTCGCCCACGAGGCCACCATCATCGGTGACACCGTCGGTGACCCGTTCAAGGACACCGCCGGCCCCGCCATCAACCCGCTGATCAAGGTGATGAACCTCGTCTCGCTGCTCATCGCCAGCGCCGTCGTGTCGATGAGCATCGGCAAGGACCAGAACGACGTCCTGCGGATCATCATCGCGCTCGTCGCGGTCGGCATCATCGCCGTCGCGATCTACATCTCCAAGCAGCGTGAGGTCGCGATCAACGACGACGGGGACAACACCGGTTCCTCGTCGATGGCACCGCACGCCACCAACTGATCAACCAGCAACACCACGACGACGACGGCCCGCCGGAGCAATCCGGCGGGCCGTCGTCGTTCGTGCGTGACAGGGTGAACGCATGGATCGGATCGCCCTCATCTCGGACGTGCACGGCAACCTGACGGCGCTGGAGGCGGTGCTGGCCGACATCGATCGGCGCGGCATCACGCGGATCTTCAATCTCGGCGACTACGTCGGCAAGGGTCCCCGCGGTCGCGAGGTGGTCGACCTCTGTCGCGAGCGGTGCGAGGTCAACCTGCTCGGCAACTGGGACGACTTCCTCCCCGATCCCGAGCGCGCCTTCGACAGCGAGTCGCTGCAGTTCTGGCTGGCCCAGCTCGGCCCGGGCCAGGGTGAGTGGCTGCGCGGGCTTGCGTTCAACCACGACTTCTGGCTGAGCGGCCGCCGGGTCCGGCTCTTCCACGCGAGCGAGGAGACCGTGCACCGGCGCGTTCGCTACGTCCGCTCGCAGGCAGAGTTCGAGGCACTGTTCACCAACACCGCGGCCACCGGCGACGGTCCGCTACCGGACGTCGTCGGCTACGGCGACACCCACGACCCGTTCTACGAGTGCCAGCTCGAGGGCCGCACGTCGTTCAACACCGGGAGCGTCGGCAACTGCATGGGTGACCCGACGCCGCTCTACTGCATCGTCGAGGGCGAGGTCGGCTCCCTGGAGCCCGCGCCGTGGTCGATCGCCTACGTCCGGGTGCCCTACGACGTCGAGGCCGAGCTCGCCGTCGCCCGCGACCTCGGCATGCCGCAGTACGACGGCTACGAGCTCGAGCTCCGGCACGGGCTCTACCGCGGCCAGCTCGACGAGATCCGCGCCGGCCTACCCGTGACGGGCTATCACGAGCGGAACTGAGCGCTCAGAGATGCACGAGGGGCGACGCCGGATGGCGCCGCCCCTCGAGTCCACAGATGACGCGTCAGCCGACGCGAACCGTCTTGGACGTCGCGGCCGGGATGGCCGGGCCGGTTCCGCCGACGATGACCTCACCGGCTCCGGCGAAGTACGCCCGGATGGTGGTCTTCTGCTTGGCCTTGAACTTCGCCTTCGCCACGCCGGTGCTGGACGTGGTGACGGTGGTGATGGTCTTCCACGACTTGCCCTTCTTCTTCTGGAAGAGCACCGGCTGGCCCGCGATCGGAGCCGCCGTGCCGTCCGTCTTCACGACGAGCTTCGCCTTGGCGGTGACCTTCTTCCCCTTGGTCTTCGCCTTCAACGACGCCTCGCTCGTCGCCTGACCGACGACCTGGAACGCCGAGGGAGCGCCCGCGATCGGGTCGTAGTAGCTCTTGCCGGCCGCGTCGGTCCAGTTCTTGAGGACCGGCTGAAGGGTCCAGGTGCCGTGCGGCTCGACCTTTCCGCAGATCTGGATGGTCGTGGTGCCCGCCATCGGCGAACCCTTGAGGGTGCCCAGCGTCTGGCCGATACCCGTGGTCACCCCGTCCGGGTAGACCGCAACGATCTGCATGTACCAGTTCCGCGCGTCGGCGGGCAGGGCCACCGAGTAGTTCACGGGATGGTCGATGCAGTTGTCGCCGACGTACGCCGTGGTCGTCGAAGCGGTCGACTCGCCGACGGCGTGGGCCGGCGTGGTGGTCGCCACGAGGGCGGTGGCCGCCACGGCCAGGGCGACAATCCGAGAAATGGTCTTCATCGTGTTCCTTCGTTCATTGCAGGAGGACGTCCGGACCGAGACCGAGGCGCGTTCGCCACCTCGACCCCCATGTACTGACCCCCCGTGGGGTCGAGACGCCTGCGCACAGGACAGTAGGGCACTCGGCTCACCGGGAGCGTGAGGCCGCTCCAGGCCTGGGCTCTGGCGCTGGAAGACTGTCGCCATGACCGGCGACCCTGCACGCGAGTTCACCCTGGCCACCGAACTGCGAGCCGCGCTCGTCGCCGCTGACTTCACCTATGACGCCGTGGCCGACCTGCTGGGTCCGCAGGCGCACCGGGCGCTCAGCCGCAACGAGACCACTCCGGGCGTACGCCGAACGGCGGACGGCTCCCCCTGAGCACGCTGACAAGGCTGTTCCTGCTCCAGACGCCGACCACGCACGAGGAGGCCGAGCGCGCGCTGCCCGGCCTGGTCGACCGCCTCTGCAACGCCGGCCTGCTCGAGCAGAGCGTCGGCGAGGTGGCGGCGCGGATGGACTGCCGGCCCTACTCCAGCGACGACGTCGACCTGTGGGTCGTCTCCGACCTGACGCCCGGCCTCGACGGCGCACCCACGCGCGTCGGCGCCGACCACGTGCTCGGCATCTCCAGTGCCTCGACCAGCCTGGCGCAGCTGACGGTCCGCGACGAGGTCGGCCGCGCGTTGGACCTGGGGACGGGCTGCGGCGTACAAGCCCTGCACCTGGCGACCCACGCGGCCCAGGTCGTGGCGACCGACGTCAACCAGCGCGCGCTCTGGATGACGCGCTTCAACGCGGTGCTCAACGAGGTCGAGGTCGAGGTCCGCGACGGCTCGTTCTTCGAGCCCGTCGCTGGCGAGCGGTTCGACCTGATCGCGACCAATCCACCGTTCGTGATCAGCCCCGCCACCGGCGAGCGACTCGTCTACCGCGACTCCGGCCTGCCGGGCGACCGCGTCGTGGAGGACATCGTCCGCGCGGCTCCCGCCCACCTCACCGAGCGCGGGCTGTGCCAGATCCTGGCGAACTGGTCGATCGTCCGCGGCACCGACTGGGACGAGCGCCTCGCGTCGTGGCTGACCGACGACTGCGATGCGCTGGTGATCCAGCGCGAGGTCATCGACCCGAGCGAGTACGTCGAGATGTGGCTCAAGGACGAAGGAGTGCACGGCACTGCCGACTATCCGCACCGCTACGACACCTGGCTGTCGTGGTTCGACGACCAGGGCATCGTTGGCGTCGGCTTCGGCTGGATCAACCTTCGGGCGGGCGGCTCCGGGAAGCACCGGCTCGAGGAGTGGCGCTACGAGGTCGAGCAGCCGATCGGGCCGGCGATCGCCGACCACTTCACCGCCAGCCGGAGCGAGGTCACGGCGACGTCCCACCTGGTCGCGCGCCCCGACGTGCTGCAGGAGACCCAGGGCCCGGTCGCGGCCGAGGACCCGGCCACGATCGTGGTCCGGCAGCAGCGTGGCTTCCGCCGGGCCCGCCAGGTCGACACGGTCGAGGCGGCGCTGATCGGCGCCAGCGACGGCGACCTCTCGGTCGGCCAGATCCTCGACGCGGTCGCCGAGCTCACCGAGGCCGACGCCGGTGAGCTGCGCGAGACCTATCTCCCGGTCGTCCGCGAGCTCGTCGACGAGGGCTTCCTGACCACGACCTGAGTCTCAGGTCGCCGAGGCGAGCATCGCGGCCAGCCCGTCCGTCGCCTGGTAGCCGGTCGGCACCCCACCGACGATCGCGGCGATGCCGTCGGAGTGCTCCGTGCGCAGCGGCAGGATGGCCTGGTAGGCGGGCGATTCGTACCACCGCACGGCGGACTCGTGGTCGGGGAACGCGATGACGATCAGGTCACCGTCCCACTCGCCCTCGACGCCGTGGATCTTCCCGCCGTGCACCAGGAAGCGGCCGCCGAACGGGGCGAGCGTGGCGTCGATGCGCGAGAGGTAGTCGATGATCGCGTCGCCGAAGTCGACGTCACGGAGATAGGCGATGGCGTAGGCGGAGTTGGTCATGGTGGTCTCCTCTGCGGGGCAGCTGGTGTGGGAACAGCGTCGCTCCGCCTGAGCTGTCGCACCATGACGCGGGAGGTCATGACCGCGCCTACCCTGCCTGGAAGAACTCGTCTCCGGCCGCGATCCGCTCGCTCGCCAGCGCCTGGTCACGCAAGCGGACGAGGGTACGGCGCGTGCTGGCCGTGAGCAGGTCGGGCCGGCCGAGCGGGTCGAGATCCGGAGTGGTGGGCCGTCGCCAGCCCCAGGGTCGGGCCACGGTGGGCCACGCGGCACGCAACCCCGCCTGCACGGACTTGCCGAAGGCGCTCGGGTAGGCGGTGAGGCCGAAGTGGTCACGCAACATCGACTGGGTGCAGATCGAGTAGCCACTCGTCTGGAACCAGCCGTTGGCCCTGCCGACCGCCCAGACGATCCCCGCAGCGACGTGGGCGGCCGAGGGCGCCTGCGAGATCACCTCCCGGTCGGCCTCCCAGAGGACCGACAGGGCTCGTCGACAGGCGTTGCCCCACTCCTCCAGGTGCAGGAGCACGTTGGCCGAGCCGTCGATCAGCTCCGCCACGGCCGTGAGCCGCTGCCGGTCGGAGGGACGCTCGGCCTCGGGCACCGCCGTGCCGTCATCGGTGAGGGGCTCGCCGGTCAGCGCGACCAGGGCTGCTCGACCTCCGGCCTGCTCGTCGAGCCACTCGAGCAGCTGCACGTGGGCAGGCGGCGCGGGCGGCGGTGGAGGCGGCACCACCCGCTGCCGCTCCCGCGCGAGCGACCGCGCGAACTCGGCGTAGGCCCCGTCACGAGCCGCCTCGGACCAGCTGTCGGCGAGCCGGCCGCCGACGAAGACAAGGTGGGTGACGAGGTCGCTCTGCGGGTGGACGGACGGTGAGGTCGAGGTGAACCAGGGGTCGTCGTAGTGGTCGTGCACGGGTGCTCCTTCGGGTGGTTGTGGTGACCTGTCACGCTGGCACCGGCGACCGACAATCGAGCTCCGTTATCCACAGAACCGGCCTCTGTCGCCCACCACGCCGCGTATCCACAGGGGTGACGGGGAGTGGACGTCTCGATTTCACGCGCTACGGTTGCGGCGCAATCGGGTCCGGCACGGGGGACAGGCACCGGGAGCAGGCGTCGGGACTCACTGGGAGCCACCCGACGAATCATTGGCAGGGAGCAGGAGAAACACGTGGCACACAAGCTCGTCATCGTCGAGTCGCCCAAGAAGGCGCAGATGATCGGCGGCTACCTCGGCAGCGGGTATGTCGTCGAGTCGTCCATCGGTCACATCCGCGATCTCCCCAACAATGCTGCTGACACGCCGGCCAAGATCAAGGACAAGCCCTGGGGTCGGCTCGCCGTCGACGTCGACAACGGCTTCGAGCCCTACTACGTCGTGCCGCGCGACAAGAAGAGCCACATCGCCAAGCTGAAGAAGCTGCTCAAGGACGCCGACGAGCTCTACCTCGCCACCGATGAGGACCGCGAGGGCGAGGCGATCGCCTGGCACCTCCTCGACGAGCTCGCTCCGAAGGGCATCCCGGTCAAGCGGATGGTCTTCCACGAGATCACCAAGTCCGCCATCCTCGCGGCCGCCGAGGCTCCCCGCGAGCTGGACATGGACCTCGTCGAGGCGCAGGAGACGCGCCGCATCCTCGACCGCCTCTACGGCTACGAGGTCTCTCCCGTCCTCTGGCGCAAGGTGATGTCCGGCCTGTCCGCCGGTCGCGTGCAGTCCGTCGCCACCCGCCTGGTCGTCGACCGCGAGCGCGAGCGGATGAAGTTCAAGGTCGCGTCCTACTGGGACCTCGAGGGCACGTTCGACGCCGGCAGCAAGCACGAGCAACGGATGTTCCCCGCCAAGCTCTACTCCCTCGACGGCGCGCGCGTCGCTCGCGGCAGCGACTTCGGCCAGGACGGCGTCCTGAAGAAGGCAGGCATCGTCCACCTCGACCGCGCCCGGGCCGAGGCCCTGGCTGCGGCGCTCGAGGACACGACGTACGACGTCCGCCTGGTCGAGTCCAAGCCCTACCGTCGCTCGCCCTACGCGCCCTTCCGCACCACCACGCTCCAGCAGGAGGCCGGCCGCAAGCTCGGCATGAGCTCCAGCGTCACGATGTCGGTCGCGCAGCGACTCTACGAGGGCGGCTACATCACCTACATGCGTACCGACTCGACCACGCTCTCCGACACGGCGATCAACGCCGCCCGGGCCCAGGTGCGGGAGCTCTACGGCGCCGAGTACGTCCCCGACGCGCCGCGGACCTACACGAGCAAGGTGAAGAACGCCCAGGAGGCCCACGAGGCGATCCGCCCCGCCGGCGACTCGTTCCGCACGCCTGCCCAGACCGGCCTGACCGGCGACCAGTTCCGGCTCTACGAGCTGGTCTGGATGCGCACCGTCGCCTCGCAGATGAAGGACGCGACCGGCCAGTCCGTCTCGATCCGCATCGGCGGCGCCTCCTCGACCGGCGAGGACGCAGTCTTCTCTGCGAGCGGCCGCGTCATCACCTTCCACGGCTTCCTCAAGGCCTACGTCGAGGGCACCGACGACTCGTCGCAGCGCGACGACCAGGAGACCCGCCTGCCCAACCTGACCCAGGGCGAGGCCGTCTCGGCCGCCTCGGTCCAGGCCGCGGGCCACGAGACGAAGCCGCCGGCCCGCTACACCGAGCCGACGCTGATCAAGGAGCTCGAAGAGCGCGAGATCGGGCGGCCGTCGACGTACGCCTCGATCATGGGCACCATCGTCAACCGCGGCTACGTCTACAAGAAGGGCTCGGCACTGGTGCCGGCCTGGCTCGCGTTCTCCGTGGTGCGACTGCTCGAGGACCACTTCCCGCGGCAGATCTCCTACGAGTTCACCGCCCGCATGGAAGACGTCCTCGACGACATCGCCGGCGGCCGCCGCGACCGCAAGACCGAGCTGGCCGAGTTCTACTTCGGTGGCGGCGAGATCGAGGGCCTGCACACGCTGGTCAACGAGCTCGGCGACATCGACGCCAAGGAGCTCGCGACCTTCCCGATCGGCGACGGCATCGACCTCCGCGTGGGCCGCTACGGCCCGTACGTCGAAGGGCCGGGGCCCGAGGGCGACGAGGGCGCGCTCGTCCGGGCCAACGTCCCCGACGACCTGCCGCCCGACGAGCTGACGCTGGCCAAGGCTCGCGAGCTGCTCGCCAACCCGTCCGGTGAGGAGGCCGTGCTCGGCACGCACCCGGAGACCGGGCTCGAGATCGTGGCGAAGAGCGGCCGCTTCGGTCCCTACGTCACCGAGGTGCTGCCCGAGGGTGCGCCCAAGTCGGCCAAGCCGCGCACGGGCTCGCTGTTCAAGTCGATGTCCCTCGACACCGTGTCGCTCGAAGAGGCGGTCAAGCTGCTCGAGCTGCCCCGCGTCGTCGGCGCGGGCGAGGACGGCGAGGAGATCACCGCACAGAACGGGCGCTACGGCCCTTACCTCAAGCGCGGCACCGACTCCCGCTCGCTGACCCACGAGGACCAGATCTTCGACATCACCCTCGACCAGGCGCTGGCGATCTACGCCCAGCCCAAGCAGCGCGGCCGGGGTGCCGCGGTGGCCCCGCTCAAGGAGCTCGGCAACGACCCCGTCTCGGGGCAGCCGGTCGTGGTCAAGGCCGGCCGCTTCGGTGAGTACGTCACCGACGGCGAGTACAACGCCACCCTCCGCAAGGACGACACGGTCGAGTCGATCAACCTCGAGCGCGCGGCCGAGCTGCTCCAGGAGCGACGCGACAAGGGCCCGGCGAAGAAGACCGCCAAGAAGGGCGCGAAGAAGTCGCCGGCCAAGAAGACCACGGCCAAGAAGAGCCACTGCGAAGAAGGCGACCACCAAGAAGGCGCCGGCCGCGAAGAAGACTGCCGCCAAGAAGGCCTGAGCCCTGCGCCCGATGAACTTCCACTCGCCCGGGTGGAAGTTCATCCAGCGCTGAGCGTGGTCGCGTCGTCGGTGGCCTGCATTTCCACTCGCACGAGTGGAAGTACAGGCCGGTGGGCCCGCGAAGAAGACCGCCAAGAAGGTGTAGTGGCCGAGTTCGGGCCCGTGTGATGCTCGGGAGCATGTCCGACCAACCTGCTCCCGAGCACCGTCGCCCCGACGGCGTCACCGACGCCACCGTCGAAGCCCTCGGCAAGCTCTCTGCCGCCCTCGACCACGTCGAGGACGCCCGCGGCCACCTGTATGCCTTCCACCGTCTGTGCGGCAGTGCCGAGACGACCCTGGAGGAGGCGACCGCGATGATCCGCGAGGCCGGTCACGACGACATCGCCGACGCCCTGGACCGCGACGTGCTGGGACGCAACCCGCTGCCGGGCATGTGGTCCTTCCAGATGGTCGAGTCCTACGACGACGGCTACTACGCCGACGCGAAGGGGATCCAGCAGCGCGCCATCGACCAGCTGGTCGACGGAAGACGCCACATCTTCGAGGCGGAGATGAAGGAGCTACGGCGAACGCGCGGACGTGAGGGCCACGAGGCGACGCCGGACGACGCGGACGGTGACGTCTGACCGGGCGACTTCGCCCTCGACGTACGGTTTCGGCGTGTCCACCCATCTCACCGTCACCCGCACCGAGGCGATCACCCCGACGCTGCAGCGCGTCTGGTTCAGCAGCGACGACCTGTCCGCGTTCGCCGACAGCGAGTTCACCGATCGCTACGTGAAGCTGGTCTTCCCGAAGCCGGGCATCGACTACCCGCACCTCGACATCCGCACCCTGCGCGGCACGATGCCGAACGAGGACCTGCCGAGCGTGCGGACCTACACGGCTCTGTTCCCGGACGTCGAGGCCGGCACGCTGGCCATCGACTTCGTCGTGCACGGTGACGACGGAGTCGCCGGGCCGTGGGCGTCCGCGGCGAAGCCGGGCGACGTGCTCATGGTCAACGGGCCCGGCGGCGCCTATCGGCCCGACCCGACCGCCGACTGGCACCTGCTGGCCGGCGACGAGGCGGCAGTTCCGGCCATTGCGGCCGCCGTGGCCGACCTCCCCGACGACGCCTCCGGTCATGTCGTCGTGCTCGTCGACGGCGCCGAGCACGAGCCGCAGCTCAAGGCTCCGTCCGGGGTGGAGGTCACCTTCGTGCACCGCGACGGCAGCAGCCAGCAGCTCGCGACCGCCGTACGTGCGCTGCCGTGGCGCGAGGGGAGGGTCCACGCCTTCGTGCACGGGGAGGCAGAGGAGGTCATGAAGGGCGTACGGCCCTACCTCGTGAAGGAGCGGGGCCTCGCGCGCGACCAGACCTCGATCTCCGGCTACTGGCGACGTGGCGCCTCCGAGGACGGCTTCCGCGTCTGGAAGTCCCAGCAGCGCGACGACGCCTGAGGTCTCAGCTCGAGGCCGCGCCGCACCCGAATGAAGGGGCGTGCTCCCGACCGTCGTTCTCTCCGCCCGGCTCCGAGCTCCTGCGTGGTCGGTGCTCGCCCGTAGGGTGTGCGCGTGAGCCAGAGGGTGTACGCCGACAGCGGGCTGTTCGTCTGCTTCGAGGGCGGCGAGGGGGCCGGCAAGTCCACCCAGTCCAGCCTGCTCAAGGACTGGCTCGAAGGAGCCGGCCACACCGTCCTGCTCACCTTCGAGCCCGGTGACACCGAGGTCGGCAAGGCCCTGCGCCAGATCGTCCTCAGCCCGTCCACCGGGGAGCTCTCGCACCGCACCGAGGTCCTGTTGTACGCCGCAGACAAGGCCGAGCACGTCGACACGGTCGTGCTGCCGGCGCTGGCCAGGGGCGAGGTGGTCATCACCGATCGCTACGTCGACTCCGCGCTGGCCTACCAGGGCGCCGGGCGCGACCTGGTCGTCTCCGAGGTGGAGCACGTCAACCGCTGGGCCACCGCCGAGCTGCGTCCGCACCTGACCGTCGTGCTCGACCTGTCGCCCCAGACGGGACTGGGCCGCTTCGAGGAGCGCGACCGGATCGAGGGCGAGTCGCTCGAGTTCCACCAGCGGGTGCAGCAGGGCTTCCTCGACCTGGCCGCCGCCGACCCCGACCACTACCTTGTGCTCGACGCGAGAGCGCCGGTGGAGGAGATCGCCGCTGCCATCCAGGCACGAGTGGGAGCGCTGCTGCCATGACCGAGACCCGGCAGACGCGACCCGTCTGGGACGACCTCGTCGGCCAGCGGCCCGTCATCGTCAGTCTGAAGCGCGCAGCGTCCGGCGACGGGATGACCCACGCCTGGCTGTTCACCGGACCGCCCGGTTCGGGCCGTTCCAATGCTGCCGTCGCCTTCGCCGCGGCGCTGCAGTGCGAGACCGGCACCGGCTGCGGTCACTGCAAGTCCTGCCACACGGTGATGACCGGCAGCCACGCCGACGTCCGGATCGTGCGCACCGAGAAGCTGTCCATCGGCGTCGACGAGGTCCGCGACCTCGTGCGTCGGGCCGGCCTGGCCCCGTCGGGCGACCGGTGGCAGATCATGATCGTCGAGGACTCCGACCGCTTGACCGAGCAGGCGTGCAACGCCCTGCTGAAGGCGATCGAGGAGCCCACGGCCCGCACCGTCTGGCTGCTGTGCGCGCCGACGGTCGAGGACGTGCTGCCCACGATCCGCTCGCGCTGCCGCCTGGTCACCCTGACCACTCCGCCTGCGGATGACGTGGCCGCGTTCCTGGTCCGCACCCTCGACGTCGGTCCCGAGCTCGCGGCCAGTGCGGCCCGCGCCAGCCAGGGTCACATCGGACGCGCCCGGGCCCTGGCCCGCGACGAGGAGACCCGCCTCCGCCGGCGCCAGGTCGTGCAGATCCCGGCCAAGCTGACCTCGATCGGCGCCTGCATGCAGGCCGCGACCAACGTCAGCGAGATCGCCAAGGACGAGGCCGAGGCGATCACCACGGAGCTCGATGCGCGGGAGAAGAAGGACCTCGATTCGGCGTACGGCGTCTTCGAGCGCGGCAGGCGACCGCGGGACTACTCCCCGGCCCTGAGCGCGCTGGAGAAGGACCAGAAGACGCGCGCGAAGCGGCGCATCCTCGACGTCGCCGACCGCTGCCTGATGGACCTCACGTCGGTCTACCGCGATGCGATCGCGCTGTCCGTCGGCGCGCCGGGTGCCCTGGTCAACGAGGAGATGCGCGGCGAGATCGAGCAGCTGACCCGGCAGACCACGCCGGAGGAGCTGCTCCGGATGATCGATGCGATCTTCACCGCGCGTGAGCAGATGCTGGAGTTCAACGTGCCGCCGCTCCTGGCGCTCGAGTCGATGATGGTGGCCCTGCGGCTGCCGGGGGAGCTGGCCGGTGAAGAAGATCGTGGTGTGGCTGCTGGTGATCGCGTTGGTGGCGGCCACGGTCGCGGCGGTCGCGTCGGCGTTCGCGAGCCTGCAGGACGACGACCCGGGCTCCTCGTCCACGCCGTCGAGGTCGCCGTCCCCGTCGGGGCCTGTCGACACCTCGGCCCCGTCGCCGGACCTCCAGTCGTTCTACGACCAGGAGCTCGACTGGTCCTCCTGCGAGGACGACTTCGAGTGCGCGACGCTCGAGGTGCCCCTCACCTACTCCGCACCCGACGGCGAGAGCATCGAGCTGGCGCTGCTCAAGGTGCCGTCGCGCGACGACCGGCAGGGTTCGCTCGTCGTCAACCCCGGCGGACCGGGTGCGCCCGGCACCGACTACGCCGCTGCTGCCAGCTCGGTCTTCCGCGAGCCGCTGCTCCGCGCCTTCGACATCGTCGGCTTCGACCCGCGTGGCACCGGCGAGTCGGCTCCCGTCGACTGCCTCACCGACGAGCAGCTCGACACCTATCTCTCCTCCGACCCCAACCCGGACACGGCCGAGGAGGCGCAGGAGTTCGCCGACCTCGTCCGCGAGTTCGGCCGCGGGTGTGCCGAGCTCAGCGGCGACGAGGTCAACCACGTCTCCACGATCGAGGCCGCGCGCGACATGGACGTGCTCCGGGCCGCGCTCGGTGAGAACAAGCTGACCTACCTCGGTGCGTCCTACGGCACCAAGCTGGGAGCGACGTACGCCGAGCTCTTCCCCGACCGCGTCGGGCGACTCGTCCTCGACGGGGCCGTCGACGTCTCGCTCGACAACCGCCAGCTCGGACTCGAGCAGGCGGCCGGCTTCGAGACCGCGTTGAGCGCCTATATCCAGAACTGCATCGACACCACCGACAACTGCTTCCTCGGCGACTCGGTGGACGAGGGCCTGGCCACGATCAGCGGCCTGCTCGCGGACATCGAGACGTCCCCACTCCCGGCCGGGGACCGTGAGCTGCAGATCGGCAACGCCTTCTACGGCATCGTGACGCCGCTCTACAACCGCGACTACTGGTTCCTACTCAGCGCCTCCCTTCGTTCCGCGCTCGACGGCAGCGGCACGGCCCTGATGGAGCTCGCCGACCTCTACGCCTCGCGCGGCCCGGAGGGCTACACCGACAACAGCTCCGAGGCGATCTTCGCGATCAACTGCCTCGACGACCCGTCCTCGGTCGACTTCGACGAGGTCGCCGCCGAGATCCCGGCGTTCGAGGAGGCCTCGCCGACGTTCGGCTCGATCTTCGCCTGGTCGCTGACGAACTGTCGCGGGTCCCGGGGCAGGACGACCGAGAAGCCGATCGAGATCAAGGCGGAGGGAGCTGCCCCGATCCTCGTGGTCGGCACCACCCGCGACCCCGCCACGCCGATGAAGTGGGCCGAGGCGCTGGCCGCGCAGCTCGAGTCCGGCGTCCTGCTGCGTCGCGACGGCGACGGCCACACGGCCTACAACTCGGGCAACGAGTGCATCGACAGCGCCATCGAGTCCTACCTCCTCGACGGAGACGTGCCGGACAACCCGACCGACTGCTGACGTTTTGGCGCATGTGTTTGGCTGGGCGCTCACTGCAATGGAGGGGGATTCCATGCTCAAGAAGTTCGTCATCTCGTTGGTCACCGCACTCGGCGCGGCCCTGCTGATGGTCCCGTCGCCCACGTCCGCCCAGGGCGGCCAGGCTCCCGGCGACGTGATCATCGCTCCCGGCCGCTTCGACACCGTCCGCATCGGCGACAGCCTGGAGTCGGCCGCCGAGTCCGGCTACTTCGCGCTCGACGTGAAGTCGGGGGGCTGCGGCACGCGCGACATCTGGCCGACCAAGCCGTGGCGCAAGTCGATCGACGTCTATCAGGGGTATGAGGAGGAGACCGTAGGCACGGTCGGGACGATCGGTGTCTTCGGTGACGGCATCAGCACCAAGCGGGGCATCGAGATCGGCAGCACGCTGGCTGACCTGCAAGCGGCGTACGGCGACCGCCTGCTCGGCCCGCGGCCCAACGACTACGGGCAGTGGGGCTACTTCGTCCGCGCCCAGCGCCGCTGGATCGGCTTCTCGCTGGACGCGAGCGAGCGTGACGGTCGACCGCCGGCGACGGCGGAGGTCGCGTTCATGGAGCTCACCAAGGGGCGCCGGCCCGGGTTGCTCCGCGACGGCTGCTGACCTGATTTTCACGCTGACCGACTCGGGCGTTATCCTTTGCCAGTTGCCCGGCTGGTCTCGACTGTGCCGGGCAGCACGCCGCCTTAGCTCAGTCGGTAGAGCGAGTCACTCGTAATGACTAGGTCGTCGGTTCGATTCCGACAGGCGGCCCCACGCAAGGCCCTCGATCCGCAGCGCTGCGGTCGGGGGCCTTCGCCGTACCCGTGTATGACTCGTGGCCCCATTTCTCGATCGACACAGGCCACAAGCGCTACACGCGTACGCGGGGCGACGATCTCGGAGCCGCCGGCGCGGGTGCGTACGCCGAAGGCCTGACCAGCGAACGTCAGGCGCTGCCGCTCCACGGCGCGGGGACCAGGACCCAGATGACCTCGGCGGCACGGCTCTGGCTGGCGTTGACCCAGGAGTGTGGCTCGCCACCGTTGAACGTCAGGGCGTCGCCGGCGGTGAGCCGGTGCCTGCGGTCGATGAGGATGAGCTCGACGGTCCCCTTGACCACGTAAAGGACCTCCACCTCGCAGTTGATCGTGTAGAGGTCCTATCCGCCGCTGCCGCCGGGCTCGATCGAGGAGTGCACCAGCTGCAGCTTGGACTGGGCGCGGGGGGTCATCAGGTGCTCCGCGACGAGGCTGCCGCCCAGGTTGATGGCGGGCGCCTCGCCTCGACGTACGAGCGCGACGTCAGGGGTGGTGAACAGGCTGCCCACGTCGATGCTCATCACCTCGCACAGCGTGACCAGCGACGCCACACTCGGTGAGGTCTCGTCGCGCTCGATCCGGCTCAGGAACCCCTTGGTCAGCCCGGACGCGGTGGCCAGCTGGTCCAGCGTGTAGCCGTGCGTCTTGCGCGCGGCCCGCAGCTTCGAGCCGATGCGGACTTCATGCGTGGGGGAGACGGGGAGTGCTCGCACGGGTGTTCCTCCTGAGGCAACTTTTGTTGCAAGCAATGTAGCGCGAACCTCTTGACAATGTCATCACGCCCGCGGGCAATCCTCGTAGACAACCTTTGTTGTCCTATACGCAACTCTCCTGGAGATCAGCCATGAAGCTCCGCCACGTTTCCCCCGCCCTGGCCGCGCTGGCCATCCTCGTGTCGGCCGGGTGCGCTGCGCCCGAGGACGACACCCCTGCCGCCGGCGGCGAGGAGCCGACCGCCGAGGTCGGCACGCTCGAGAAGGACGCGGCCATCGCCGACATGCTGCCCGCCGACATCAAGTCCTCCGGGGTGGTCCGGGTCGCCTCGGGCGTCAGCTTCCCGCCCATGGAGTACTTCGACACCGACAACAAGACCGTGCTCGGCTTCGACGCCGACCTGGGCGAAGGCGCTCGGCGAGGTCCTGGGCGTCGAGTTCAAGTTCAGCAACACCAACTTCGACGGCATCATCGGTGGTCTCTCGGCCGGTCGCTACGACCTCAGCCTCACCTCGATGATCGACAAGAAGGAGCGCCAGGCGGAGGTCGACTTCGTCGACTACCTCAACTCCGGCGTGACGTTCATGGTCGCCAAGGGCAACCCCGAGGGCCTGACCGAGCAGCTCGACCTGTGCGGCCGGACGGTCGCGGTCGAGAAGAGCGCCACGGGTGACATCGTCGCCGACGACATCTCGGCCGAGTGCGTCGCCGACGGCAAGGAGGAGATCGACGAGCTCCCGCTCCCCGAGCAGGTCGCCACGCTGCAGGCCCTCTCGACGGGACGCGCGGACGCCGTGCTCGCCCTCGACCTGACCCTCGCCTACAACGTCAAGCAGCAGCCGGACGACTTCGAGATCCCGTCCGAGCCGTTCGGCCTGCTCCCGGTCGGCATCCCGGTCCCCAAGGACAACCCCGAGCTGCGCGACGCGGTCGCGGCTGCCCTGGTCAAGGTCCAGGAGTCGGGCACGTACGACGAGCTGCTGGCCAAGTGGAACCTGACCGCTCAGGCGCTCGAGGGTGCCCCGATCAACACCGGGAAGTGACCATGACCGCCGCACCTGTCCGCACCGAGCCGGTGGCGCACGCCGAGGAGCCGATCGTCCGGCTTCGCCACCCCTGGCGGTGGGTCGCCGTCGCGGTGCTCGTCGTCTACGGCGCGGAGGCTGATCGTCTTCGCGGTGACGAACTCGCAGCTGCGGTGGGACCTGGTCGGTGGGCTACCTGTTCGAGGAGTCCATCCTCCGGGGCCTCTGGATGACGGTGAAGCTGACCGTCATCTCCATGCTGGTCGGCATCGCGCTGGGCACCGTGCTCGCGGTGATGCGGCTCTCCGACAACCCGGTCTTCCGCGCGGTGGCCGGCGGCTACATCTGGCTGTTCCGCGGCACCCCGATCCTCGTGCAGCTGCTGTTCTGGTTCTTCCTGGGCAGCGTCCTGCCCACGATCTCGATCGGTGTCCCGTTCGGCCCCGACTTCGGCTCGTGGCCGACGAACACGATCATCACCCAGTTCGCCGCCGCGATCCTCGGCCTCGGCCTGAACGAGGCGGCGTACATGGCGGAGATCGTCCGGGCCGGCATCGGGGCCGTCGACGAGGGCCAGACCGAGGCCGCGGAGGCGCTCGGGATGAGTCCGGTGACGACGTACCGGCGGGTGGTCCTGCCCCAGGCGGCACGGCTGATCGTCCCGCCGACGGCCAACCAGACCATCTCGATGCTGAAGCTCACCTCGCTCGTCCTGGTGATCGGCCTGCCCGAGCTCACCACGACCGCGCAGCTGATCTACGGCCGCAACCTGCAGCAGATCCCGCTGCTGATCGTGGCCAGCATCTGGTACCTCGTGCTGACCACCATCCTCACCATCATCCAGTCCCGGCTCGAGAAGCGGATGAGCCGCGGCGTGAGCCGGTCGGGCACCAAGCGCCCGTCTGTGCTCGCTCGCAAGGGAGGACGCGGATGACCACCACCACCGACAACATGCCGATGGTCGAGGCCGTCGGCGTGCGCAAGGTGTACGGCGTCCAACGAGGTGCTCAAGAGCATCGACATGACCGTGCAGCAGGGCGAGGTCGTCTCGCTGCTGGGTCCGTCGGGCTCGGGCAAGAGCACCTTCCTGCGGTGCATCAACCATCTCGAGCGGGTCGACGGCGGGGAGATCAGCGTCAACGGACACCTGGTCGGCTACCGCCGCGCGCACGGCAAGAAGTACGAGCTGAAGCGCAAGGAGATCGCCGCCGCCCGTCGCGACGTCGGCATGGTCTTCCAGCGGTTCAACCTCTTCCCGCACCGCACGGCGCTGGAGAACGTGATGGAGGCTCCGGCCTACGTCAAGCGCCGCAACAAGGACCAGGTGCGCACAGCAGGCGCTGGCCCTGCTCGAGCGGGTCGGCCTCGCCGAGCGCTCGAACCAGTACCCCGCGACCCTGTCGGGCGGCCAGCAGCAGCGGGTGGCCATCGCGCGCGCCCTGGCGATGGAACCCACCCTGATGCTCTTCGACGAGCCGACCTCGGCGCTCGATCCCGAGCTCGTCGGTGAGGTCCTCGACGTCATGAAGGGCTCGCCGCGGACGGCATGACGATGATCGTCGTGACGCACGAGATCGGCTTCGCCCGCGAGGTGTGCGACCGGGTGGTCTTCATGGACGGCGGCGTCATCGTCGAGCAGGGGACCCCGTCCGACGTCTTCGGCAACCCCCAGCACACCCGAACCCAGTCCTTCCTCTCGAAAGTGTTGTGACCGCATGACCGGCCACGACAGACCAACCCGCCCGCGCCCCGTCCCGGACCTCCGGATCCGCGGACCGGTCGACGCAGCGTCGTCCCTCGGTACGGCGGCCCGTCGACGTTCGCCCGGTTGCCGCGTCTCGACGAGGTCGAGCGTGCCGACGTCGCGATCGTCGGAGTGCCGTTCGACTCCGGGGTGAGCTACCGGCCCGGAGCCCGGTTCGGCCCCGGGCACGTCCGGGCGTCGAGCAAGCTGCTGCGCACCTACAACCCGGTCCTGGACGTCGAACCGTTCGCCGTCCAGCAGGTCGCGGACGCGGGCGACATCGCCTGCAACCCGTTCGACATCCAGGACGCGATCAAGCAGATCGACGAAGGTGTCCGTGAGGTGCTCGACGTCAGCGGCAAGCTGGTCACGATCGGCGGCGACCACACGATCGCGCTGCCCCTGCTGCGCGTGATGCACGAGATGCACGGCCAGATCGCGGTCGTGCACTTCGACGCCCACCTCGACACGTGGGACACCTACTTCGGCGCTCCGCTTGACCCACGGCACCCCGTTCCGCCGAGCCTCCGAGGAGGGCCTGATCGACAAGACCGCCAGCATGCACGTCGGCATCCGCGGGCCCGCTCTACTCGCGGCAGGACCTCACCGACGACCAGGTGCTCGGCTTCCAGGTCATCGGCGCCCACGACATGGACGACCTGGGCTGGCGCGGAGCGGTGGAGCAGATCCGGGCGCGGGTCGGCGACCGACCGACGTACGTCTCGCTGGACATCGACGTGCTCGACCCGGCGTACGCGCCCGGCACCGGCACGCCTGAGGCGGGCGGGCTGACCAGCCGCGAGCTGCTCAACATCCTGCGGTCGTTCGGGCAGCTCAACCTGGTCGGCGCCGACATCGTCGAGGTGGCGCCGGCCTACGACCACGCCGAGATCACCGGCGTCGCGGCCGCCCACGCGGCGTACGAGCTGATCAGCGCGATGGCGCCGAGGGAAGCAGGAGCCCATGTCTGATCTCGTCACCGGCGGCGCAGCCGTCATCGATGCGCTGGCCGCGCACGGAGTGCAGGACGTCTTCGGGATCCCCGGGACGCACAACCTCGAGCTCTACCGCTACCTACCGGCCTCCGGGATCCGCCACGTCGTCACGCGGCACGAGCAGGGCGCCGGGTATGCCGCCGACGGCTACGCACGTGTCAGCGGTCGACCGGGAGTCATCATCACGACCTCCGGCCCCGGCATCACCAACGCGATCACCGCGCTGGCCACGGCGTACGCCGACTCGATCCCCGTCCTGGCGATCTCGCCCGGACCCCCGCGTGGTCAGGTCGGCGCCGACGTCGGCTGGCTGCACGAGGTCAAGGACCAGCAGGCCGCCCTCGATGCCGTGTGCGGTCGAAGCGTCCGCGTGGAGTCGGCCGACGAGATCCCCGAGGTCGTCGCCGGGATCTTCGAGCAGTTCGCCACCTCGCGGCCGCGGCCCGTGCACCTGGAGGTCCCGGTGGACGTGCTCGAGGGTGAATGGCTGCGGCGGCCGGTGCCGGTCCGTCGCCCTCGCGCACCCGGTCGGGCCAGGTCGTGTCGCGCGTCGAGGAGATCGCGGCCGCCCTCGACGGGGCCCGTCGACCCCTCCTCGTCGCCGGCGGGGGAGCCCGCAGGCGCAGCCGAGCAGGTCCGCGCGTTCGCCGATCACGGGGTGCGCGTCCTGACCACGGTCAACGGCAAGGGCATCCTCGACGAGTCGCACCCGTCGTCCCTCGGCGCCGGCATCCGGCTGGCCGCGGCCCACCGACTCCTCGACGAGGCCGATGTCCTGCTCGTCGTCGGCAGCGAGCTCGGCGACTCCGACCTCTGGGGCGGCGTCGTGGCCCCGGGCGAACCCGGCACGCGCACCGTCATCCGCGTCGATGTCGACCCGGCCCAGATGCACAAGAACGTGACGGCCGACATCGCCGTCGTCGGCGACGCGAAGGTCGTCCTGACCGAGGTGCTCGACGTCCTGCGGGACAAGGGATTCGCCACGGTCGAGGTCGACGCGGCCGACCGGGAGGCCCTGGAGACCGACGCCGGAGCCGACGCGGGCCCGTGGGCCGAGATCCAGCGCGTCCTGGCAGCGGCGCTGCCGGCAGACACCGTCGTGGCCGGCGACAGCTCCCAGGTGACCTACTACGGCACGGTCCACTACTGGCCGTTCACACCCGCCAACCGGCTGCTCTACCCGACCGGCTACGCCACGCTCGGCTACGGGCTGCCCGCCGCGATCGGCGCCAAGATCGCCGCGCCCGAGCGGCCCGTCGTCGCGCTGTTCGGGGACGGCGCCGCCATGTTCAGCATCCAGGAGCTGATCACCGCGACCGAGCAGCGGCTGGCGATCCCGGTCGTCATCGTGGACAACGGCGGCTACGCCGAGATCCGCGAGCAGATGGTGGAGCGCGGCATCGAGCCCCAGGCCGTCGACCTCTACCGGCCGGACATCGCGGCCCTGGCCACGGCCATCGGAGCGCATCGGCGTCGTCGCCGAGTCCGTCGAGGACATCGGTCCGGCTCGCGGCAGAGGCCCTGGGTGCGGACCGCCCCACCGTCATCTACCACCACGTCGACTGACCGGAAGCAGACATCATGACCACGCTGAACAACGTCATCGACGGCAAGTCCGTCCCGTCCGACCGCACCATGGAGTTCGTCGACCCGTCGACCGGATCGGCCATCGGGGAGGCCCCACTCTCCGGGGCTGAGGACGTCGGGGCCGCGATGGGGGCCGCCTCTGCGGCATTCGTCGACTGGCGGCGTACGACGCCCGCGCAGCGACAGAAGGCCCTGCTCGCTCTGGCCGACCTCGTCGAGGAGCACGCCGACGAGCTGGTGGAGTGCGAGATCCGCAACACCGGCAAGCCGAGGCCGCAGACCCGCGAGCTGGAGCTGGATCCGTGCGTGGACCAGCTCCGGTTCTTCGCCGGCGCGTCCCGGGTGCTGCACGGCATGGCGTCGGCGGAGTACGAAGCCGGCTTCACCTCCTCCATCCGTCGCGAGCCCGTCGGCGTCGTCGCCCAGGTGACGCCGTGGAACTACCCGCTGATGATGGCGATCTGGAAGATCGGTCCCGCCATCGCCGCCGGCAACACGGTGGTGCTCAAGCCCGCCGACACGACGCCGTGGAGCACCGTGCGGCTGGCCGAGCTCGCCCAGGAGGTGCTCCCCCCGGGCGTGCTCAACGTCCTGTGCGGCGACCGCGACACCGGGCGAGCCCTCGTGGAGCACCCGCGCCCCGACATGGTCGCGATCACCGGCAGCACCCGGGCCGGCTCCGAGGTCATGTCGTCGGCGGCCAAGACGCTCAAGAACGTGCACCTTGAGCTCGGCGGCAAGGCGCCGGCGCTGGTGTTCGAGGACGCCGACCTCGCGGCCACGGCCGAGGCGATCGCCGCCGCCGGCTACTTCAACGCCGGCCAGGACTGCACCGCGGCCACCCGCGTGCTGGTCCAGGCGTCCGTGCACGACGAGTTCGCCGGACTGCTGGCGGAGGCGGCGAAGCGACTCCGGGTCGGCGGGCCGGACGACGGCAGCGACTACGGTCCGGTCAACAGCTCCGCCCACCAGCAGCGGATCGAGGAGTTCCTGTCCCGGTTGCCCGCCCACGCCGAGGTGCTGGCGGGCGGCGACAGCCACGGACCCGGCTTCTTCGTCGATGCCACGGTCGTGGCCGGCGTACGACAGGACGACGCCATCGTGCAGCAGGAGATCTTCGGCCCGGTGCTCACCGTGCAGCCCTTCGGCGACGAGAGCGAGGCGCTGCGGATGGCCAACGACGTCGACTTCGCGCTGGCGTCGAGCCTGTGGACCCGCGACCACGGCCGGGCGACCCGGATGGCGGCCGACCTGGACTTCGGCGTGGTGTGGATCAACTGCCACCAGCTCCTCCCGGCCGAGATGCCGCACGGCGGGTTCAAGCAGTCCGGTGTCGGCAAGGACCTCTCGGTCTACGGCCTCGAGGACTACACCCGCATCAAGCACGTGATGAGCGCCCACGCGAGCTGAGCTGTCTGCTACTTCACCTCTGTGCGCAGAACCCGCACGAGTCCGACCGCGAACGGGAGCACTACCCAGATCAGGTTGCTGGTCACGATCTGCGCCCACATCTCGCCGCTGAGGTTCTCGGCGGTGAACAGCGGTGCCTGGGACGCCCACAGGTCGATCCACGGCTGCACGTCGGCCAGCGGCGTCCAGAGCGAGCCGAGGATGTTCAGCGCGGTGGGGAACACGAAGTAGCTCACGATCGCCGGCGCCGAGGTGAGGAACAGCAACCCGAAGGCGAGCCCTTGCAGGATGCCGGTGAGCTGCAGGATGCCGAACTTCCCGAGCTCGTCCAGGCCGAAGTGGGCGAAGCCGTCCGGTGCGCCGCCCACGGCGGTGGCGAGTGCGGCGAACGCGACGCTCAGGGCGATCGCGGCCACCCCGGAGAGCAGGCCCGCCAGCACCTTGGCGGTGAGCACCCGGCCACGCAGCGGCACGAGCGTGAAGGAGACGAGTCCGGTGCGCTGGCTCCACTCGCTGGTGATGAGCAGGATCCCGAGCACCGGCAACAGGAAGCCCTGCGGTCCGAGAGTGGCGCCCATGAAGTGCAGGAACGTTCGCTCGGAGGAGTCGGCGCTGACGAAGTAGAAGCCGACGATGACCAGGGTGATGGCGGCCAGGCCGATCAACAGCCACTTCCCGGAGCGGGTGTCTGCCATCTTGCGGAGCTCGACCCGAACCAGCCGCGTCAGCGGGATCGCCGCGTCGATGGCGTGGTCGGTGGCGGGGGGCGGGGTGTGCTGGTCCGAGACGAGGTGGCTGGTCGTGGTGGTCATGCTGCTTCTCCTTCGCGCTGGGTGTCTGCTGTGAGGTGCAGGAAGAGGTCCTCGAGTCCGGCGCCGTCGCCGGCGCGCAGCTCGTCGAGGGCAATGCCGTGGGCCGCCGCGACCTGACCGATCCGGCGCGGGTCCGCATCGCTGCGCAGGCTGTCGCCGGATCGGGTGGTGCAGATGCCGACCGCGTCGAGGGCGGCGGCCAGCGCAAGGTGGTGGTCGGTGCGGACGACGCTGCCGCGTGTCTGGAGCAGGTCGTCCTTGGCGCCCTGCGCGACGATCCGGCCGCGCCCGATGAGCACGAGGTCGTCGGCGATCTTCTCCACCTCGTGCAACAGGTGCGAGGAGAGCAGCACGGTGCCGCCGTTGGCGGCGTAGTCGCGCAGCAGACCCCGCATCCAGCGGATGCCGGCCGGGTCCAGGCCGTTGGCGGGCTCGTCGAGGATGAGGACGGCCGGGTCGCCCAGCAGGGCGTGGGCCAGCCCGAGCCGCTGACGCATGCCCAGGGAGTAGTCCCTGAGACGCCGGCTCGACTCGGTCGGGGTCAGCGAGACCCGCTCGAGCATCTCGTCGACGCGACCCTTGGGCAGACCCATGGTCTCGGCCCCGATGGTGAGGATCTCCCGCCCGGTGCGGCCCGCGTGCTGGGCGGAGGCGTCCAGGAGGACGCCCACGCGCCGCCCTGGGTTGGGCAGCTCGCGGTAGTCCCGCCCGGCCACGGTGACGTGGCCGCGGGTGGCAGGGGTCAGCCCGACCATGATCCGCATCGTGGTGGACTTCCCGGCTCCATTGGGGCCGAGGAATCCCGTGACGCGCCCCGGGTGGGCGGTGAACGACACGTTGTCGACGGCGGTGTGTACGCCGTACCTCTTGGTGACTTCGCTGACGATGATCATGCTGTCGACTCCTTCGAGCTGGTCAGGACGCGCACCCGCAGCCGATGGAGCTGGGGCATCAGGCCGTAGATGACGATCGGTACGGCGATGGTCGCGAGCACGAAGGTGCGCAGGACCGGGTTCAGGTCGACGAGCCAGTCGCCGAGCACGAGGTTGAGCAGGGTGAGGGTCGGGAAGACGGCGATCCAGATCATCAGGGCGAGCTGGTGCTTGCTCGGGGGACCGGCGGGGGCGGGGTTGGGCATGCGGACTCCAGGTGGTGGGTTGGTTGCTCAGGTGGCGTGGTTGGTGAGGGCGGCGAGGACGTCGTCGTCGACGAGGTCGGCATTGAGGGCGATCGCCGCCGCGGAACCGGCGCCGGCGGCGGTGATGACCTGTGCGCGCGGGTCGACGACGTTGCCGGCCGCCCAGACGCCCGAGACGCTCGTGCGTCCGGTGCGGTCGGTCGTGACCCAGCCGTCGTCGTCGGTCTCGCACCCGAGGTCGACGAGGTGCCGGCTGTTGGCCACGAAGCGTGGCGGGACGAAGAGCGCGTCGCGCGGGACCACGCAGCCGTCGGCCATCTGGACGCCGCGCAGGCGGTCGTCCTCGTCGATGACCAGCTGCTCGATCGTGCCCTCCACGATGCCGATGGCCCGGGCGACGAGGCCGGTCCGTTCGCTCGGCGTCAGCAGACCCGGTGGGGTGAAGTAGACGAGGTCGTTCGTCCACTGCCGAACGATCTGGGCGTAGCGAACGGATCCCGGGGCACCGCCGATGACCCCCAGCTGCTGGTCGCGGACCTCGTGGCCATGGCAGTAGGGGCAATGCAGGACGTCGCGGGCCCACCGGTCCTTCAGGCCGGGTACGGCGGGCAGCTCGTCGCGCAGACCGGTGGTCACCACGAGACGTCGCGCCTCGATGGCGCGTCCGTCCTCCAGGGACACCCGGAATCCGCCGCGATCGTCTCGGTCGCCGTGAGCCAGCCTGTCGACCGTGCCGGGGAGGATGACTGCGCCGTACGCCGTGACCTCGTCGCGGCCGGCGGCGAGCAGCTCGGCGGGAGGCGTGCCGTCGCGCGAGAGATATCCGTGCATGTGGGCAGCCGGGGCGTTGCGCGGCGCACCTGCGTCGATCACCACCACCGTGCGCCGCGCGCGTGACAGGACCAAGGCTGCGGAAAGACCGGCGGCGCCTCCGCCGATGACTGCTACGTCGTACTTGCTCATGACTCGACAGTGGCCGAGTGTGCGGGCTTGTCCTATCAACGTTGCTGTTCCTGGGAAACAGGCGTCCACTGTGCACATGGAGACACCCAAGGACGCCGTCGGCACGGGCAACGCGGCGGTGGCTGCGGCTCTGGCCGGGGCGCCGTCGCGGTTGAAGCGGGTGCGCAGGCAGCGTGGGATGACCCTGACCGAGGTCGCTGAGGGGACCGGGATCTCCAAGAGCACCCTGTCGCGACTGGAGACCGGCCAGCGACGGCCGACGCTGGAGCTGCTCCTCACCCTGTCGCAGGTCTACCGGGTGCCACTCGATGACCTGGTCGGCGCCCCGGATGTCGGCGACCCCCGGGTCCGGCTCAAGGCGGGACGGGTCAAGGGCCGCACCGTCATCCCGCTCAGCAAGCAACCGGACAGCATGCAGGCCTGGAAGATCGTCATCCCGACCAGCAAGGTCGATCCCGAGCCGCGAGCCCACGACGGTCATGAGTGGATCTATGTCCTGTCGGGCCAGGTCCGGCTCGTCCTCGGGACTGAGGACTGGGTGCTGCAGCCGGGTGAGATCGCGGAGTTCGACACCCATGTGCCGCACTGGTTCGGAAGCACCGGACAGGCGCCGGCAGAGCTGCTCAGCATCTTCGGTCGTCCCGGCGAGCACATGAGCGTCAGGACGCCAGGGTCGGATGGTGCGCGAGTCCAGGCGATCCCCGAAGCCTGAGGAACCCGCTCAGTCGCCGTTCAGCAGGCGCTCAGGGTCGGTGCGTACGGTCGGTGCGGATGACTCACTTGAAGCGAAACCGAACTGTCCTCGGCCTCTCACTGGCCGCCGCAACGATCGCGCTGGGCGCCTGCGGTGGCGGCGACAGCAGCTCCGAGAAGACCGGAGCGGCTGAGGAGCCGACCTCCCAGGAGTCCTCGGAAGGCACCGAGGGCGCGTCAGAGCCCGACCTCGAGGGGATCCCCGACGTCGTGGCCGAGGTGAACGGCGAGGAGGTGACGAAGGACGAGTTCGTGGTGCTCTACCAGGCGCAGTTCCAGCAGGCGGCCATGCAGGCGCAGGCCGGTGGCGAGAAGCCCGACGAGGACGCCCTGAAGGAGCAGACGGCCGACACCCTCGTGGACACGACCCTGCTCACGCAGGAGGCCGATGCCCGCGGCATCGAGGTCACCGACGAGGACCTCGACGCCGAGCTCACCACGCTCGCGAAGCAGAACCAGATGAAGGACGGTGACGAGCTCATCGCCGCCCTGGAGAAGCAGGGCACGACCGAGGACGAGGCGCGTGACCAGCTCGAGTCGCAGGTCATGATCGAGGAGCTCGTGGCCGACGAGGCCGGCACCATCGAGCCCACCGAGCAGGAGCTGCGCACGATCTACGCGCAGGCCAAGAAGCAGCAGGCTGCCCAGAAGGGCGGTCAGAAGCAGGAGATCCCGCCGTACGCCGAGGTCAGGGCGCAGATCGTGGAGCAGGCCAAGTCCGACAAGATGGCCGAGGTCGCGCAGACGCTGGTCGACGACCTCCGCGAGGACGCGGACATCACCATCAACCTCTGACGGGCCACACTCCGTCCGCGCGGTCCGGCGCGGACCGGAGGTGCTCCAGGACGACGCGCAGGGGTGCCCACTGCTCGCGCCCGTTCCGGGTCACGGCGAAGGCTCGCAGGACCACGGGCGGATCGGTGAGCGGGAGCACGCGGACACCCCGTCGCGTCGCCCGGCCGCGCGGCAGCAGGCCGATGCCGTGCCCGGACACGATGAGGTCCTCGACCAGCTCGAGGCTGTCGATGCGGTGCGCGATCCGCGGGGTGAACCCGGCCATCGAGGCCATGCGTGCGGAGCGCGTCCTCGTCGGCGGTGTTGCGCGAGTTCACGATCCAGTCGCGGTCGGCGTACGCCGAGAACGGCTCTCGCTTCGCCGGTGACGGGACGCCGAGGCCCCACGGCAGGCTCCAGAGCGCGGTCGCGCTCATGTCGCTGCGCAGCGCGATCGGCGTCAGGTTGTAGTCGTAGAGGAGTGCGAGGTCGATGTCGTCGTGACTGAGGAGGTCGACCGCCTCCAGCGGCTCGAACTCGCTGAGCCGGATCTCTATCCCGGGATGACTCGTGGCCAGGTCGGCCACGGCCGGCAGCAGCGAGCGCCTGATCGCGGTGGCGAAGCCGGCCACGCGCACGATTCCGTGGGGCTCCTCGCCCGGGTCGAGGTCGCGGCGGGCGGTGTCGATCGCGGCCAGGATCGTCACGGCGTGCTCAGCGAGCCGGCGCCCCGCCGGCGTGAGCCGGACCCGGCGGCCGACCGGCTCGACGAGCGGGGAGCCGACCTCGGCCGCGAGCGCGGCGACGTGCTGGGAGACGCTCGACGTGGTCATGCCCAGCTCGTCGGCGACCTCGCGCATCGACCCCAGCCGAGACAGCTCGAGCAGGACTCGGAGGCGGTGCGGATTCATGGCGGCAAGTGTTCAGGAAACATGAACGGTATGTCCAGCAAAGTCGCGTGGACGTGAACGGTTTTGCCGGGTTTCATGGTGTCCATGACCGCCCTCCAGTCCACCCCCAGTCCCACGACCTCCCGTTCGCCCGCGCGGACCGGAGCCGGCCTGGCCATGGCCTCGATGCTGTGCGTCCAGCTCGGACTGGCCGCCTCGGTCGGCCTCATCGACGTCCTCGGCGCAGAGGGCACGGCGTGGCTGCGGCTCGCCTGGGCCGGCGTGCTGCTACTGGTCATCGTCCGGCCGCGGTTGTCGCAGTTCTCCGGCCCGGCCCTGCGTGCCGGCATCGCCCTGGGCGTCGTCACGGCCGGGGTGACCATGTTGTTCATGGCCGCGATCGAGCGCCTGCCGTTGGGTACGGCGAGCGCGCTCGAGTTCCTCGGCCCGCTGGGTGTGGCCGCATGGCGGGGGAGTGGGGCCGCCCGCGCCTGGACGGGACTGGCCGCGGTCGGCGTCCTCCTGCTGACGCAGCCCTGGACCGGTGAGGCCGACGCGCTCGGCGTGGCCTTCGCCCTGGGCGCGGCGGCGTGCTGGGCGGCGTACATCCTGCTCACCCAGCGGGTGGGCGACGAGGTGGCGGGCCTCGCAGGGCTGGCGATCTCCATGCCCGTCGCGGCCGTGGTGGCGACCCTCGTCGCGGGGCCGGGCGTGGTCTCGAAGCTGACCCCTGAGCTGCTCGTCGTCGGCCTCGGACTCGCGATCCTGCTGCCGGTGGTGCCGTTCGCCTTCGAGCTGCTCGCGCTGCGGCGCCTCACGACGGCGGCGTTCGGCACGCTGATGAGCCTCGAGCCGGCGATCGCCATGGTCATCGGCTTCCTGGTCCTGCACCAGGAGCTGGGGCTCGTCGCTGTGATGGGCATCGGCTGCGTGGTGGCCGCGGGGATCGGCGCGGAGCGTTCGGGTGCGCGACCGGACGACGTGGACGAGCCGGAACTGGCCAGCTGCGCCGTCAACTCGTGACGAGGTCGCGACGCCGGCGTCGCAGGCCGAGCATGTACGGCAGTCCCGCGCCGGCCGCGTAGGCGGTCCGGCCCAGGCGTCCTCGCCAGGTCGGCGTCGGCGCAGCGACGGACGTGTCGAGGTCGGCGACGTCGACGTAGAAGGCGCGGACCGTGCCGATCCCCTCGAGGTCGGAGGAGATCTCGTGCACGGCGTCGGGCAGGGCGGACGAGCCGGTGCGGTAGAGGTCGTCGGTCAGCAGGACGTACTCCGGGACCGTGACCGGGTTCTTCAGCAGCCGGTGCACCAGGATGACGTCGATCCCGACGAGCTTGAGCCGGTCGCGGATGGTCTGGGTGGCGACCTCGCCGACGTGGGCGACGAACTTCAGCCTGAGGTTGCCCACCTCCTTGCAGCCGTTGCAGGGACACAGGTTCTTGGCGACGTACGCACGCTCGACATGGAACGCCTGGTGCATCGCGACCGCGACGCGGAGGACCTCGTCGACGAGCGCGTCGGCAGCGAGCGAGTCGGCCTCGCAGTAGAGGAAGGCGGCGTCGCCCTCGATCTCGATCAGCTCGAGCCCGGGCGCGGCATCGATGACGGTCTCGAGCAGCCGCCCGGTGTTGACCTCGGCGTGCGCGAGGCTCATCCGGTGCGAGCTCATGTAGTCGGTGTAGCCGCCGATGTCCGCGATGAGCAGGAGAGCGCGGGCCGACGACATGCCTCACGATGGCAGAAGGGATCGGCAACCCTCAAGGGTTCGTCGGTGGATCGGACTGGGGATCTTTGGGGGCGAACCGGTCGAGCAGCTGGTCGACACCGAGCGCTGCCTCCCGGGCGCTCGGGGTGAAACCCAGGACCACGGGCAGGAACCGGTCCGAGAGCAGGGCACGCAGCTGGACGTCGCTCCGGGCCATCACCGTCGCCGTTCGGCGGGTACGGCGAAGCAGCGCGATCTCCCCGAAGCCCTCGCCCGGGCCGAGGGTCGCGACGACCCGGCCGTCGCCGACCACCTCGACCTCGCCGGACTCGATCACGTAGTAGCGGTCGCCGACGTCGCCCTGGCGGACGACCTCCTGGCCGACCGAGAAGGCGATCGGCTCCAGGCCACGGGCCAGCTGCTCGATCGAGGGCAGCGGAAGTGTGCGCAGCATCGGCACCTGCCGGAGCAGGTCGACGTCGAGGTCGTGCACTCCCACCGAGCCGTCCAGGACGCGAAGGCGCCACCACGCCGCCACCGCCAGCACCGGGCAGACGAGGCCGATGCCGACCAGCGCCTCGCGTGCGCCGGCGGCCTCGACCACCCAGGACGCGGCGACCGCCCCGATCCCGATGGACACCGCGACCAGGCTCTCCAGGACCCCGAAGACCCGGGCCAGCACCTCGTCGGGCGCGAGCCGCCCCAGCAGGGTGAAGCCGGCGACGTCGATCAGTGCGTTGCCGACGCCGACGAAGGCAAGGAAGAAGAGTGCCGCCCCCTGCTGCGGGACGGCGCCGACGAGCGCGATGGGCAGTCCCCACAGGGCGACGCCGGCGGCGTACCAGGCGCCGAGTCGTCGGGTGCCGACCAGGAGTGACGCCGCCAGCGAGCCGAGCACCGCGCCCACGCCGACGGCCGTCATCAGGGTGCCGACCCCGGACTCGCCCGTGTCCAGCAGCTCGATCGCGACCACCACGGACAGCACGGTCAGTGCCCCGCGGGTGAAGGACTGGGCAGCGGCCAGGCCGAGGATCAGCGCGAGGTCACGGTTCCGGGCCACTGCCCGCACGCCCTCGGCCGCCTCCCGGACCAGCCGCGGCCGGGTCGGTGCCGAGGGACGGGGCGGGGCGTCGTACGAAAGGCGGAGGAGAAGTGCCGCTGCCCACAGCGACGAGGCGGCGGCCACCGCGAACACCACTGCCACGTCGGTGAGCTCCAGCAGCACCGCCGCGAGCAGCGGCCCCACCAGCGTGGCGGCGGAGTCGAGGAACCCGCGGACCACGTTGGCGCTGGCCAGCTCGTGGCCGGTGTGGCACAGCGACGGGAGGAGGGCCGAGTGCGCCGGACGGAACAGGGTGGCGGCGATCGTCGAGAGCACCGCCAGCGCGTACACCGCGGCGGTTGGACCGTCCACGGCGACAACCACGGCCGCGGCTCCCGTCGCGATCCCGCGCACGGTCGAGACGGCGATCAGGACTCGTTCGCGACGGCCGCGATCGGCGAGCGGCGAGAGCAGCGGCGCGAGGATCGCCGACGGGAGCATCCGCAACAACCCGACCAGACCGAGTACGGCGGCGCCGCCGTCGCGATAGGCGACGATGCCGAGCGCCACGGTGAAGGCCCACTCGGCGGTCCATGCGCCCAGGAAGCTCAGCTGTGCACGGCGAAGGTCGGGGTTGCGTGCATTGCTGGTGAACGCGGCCGCGGCGTCGGCCAACCGGTTGCGACTCGCCTCCGCGGTCATGAGCCCGACTGTAGGACTTGATCGTGCTGGAAATGCCGAACGGGCACGGAGATGTGTGGATGCATCCGCGTGCCCGGTCGGCTGCGCCAGCGTGGCGCCGTGGGTCAGGAGGCGACGGCGAAGCCGCCGGTCCAGGACACCTTCTCGCCGACGGCGAGGGTGAGCTGCAGGAAGCCGAGCGACTCGAGCTCGCGGGCCCGGCTGAGCGCGCCGGCGTCGATGGCGCGCAGGCCACCCGCGGTGACGACGTCGGCGAGCAGCGACTTGGCCTCGGTGTCGTCACCGGCGATGAGGACCGTGGTCGGCACCTCTCCGACGTTGCCCGACGCGAGCGTCGCGGCGAAGGTGGTGTTGAACGCCTTCAGCACGCGCGACTGCGGCAGCGCGCCGGCGATCTCGGCGGTGGCCGAGCCGTCGGCCGGGGTGACGAGGGAGTCGAAGGTCTCGAAGTTCAGCGGGTTGGTGATGTCGACGACGACCTTGCCGGCGAGCTGCTCGCCACGATGGGAGATCACGTCGGCGACAGCGGGGTAGGGGACGGCGAGGACGACGATGTCGCCGCTGACGACCTTGTCGGTGTCGGCGTGGCCGATCAGCTCGACGGTGTTGCCGCCCTTGACGACGACGGACGAGATGGCCTGGCCCATGTTGCCGGTGCCGATGATGCTGACGTGTGCCATGAGAATGCTCCTGGTGAGAGAGTGATTGGTTGTTGCTACAATCATTAACGTACACGAGGAAACTTGTAGAGACAACTATTTGGTGGAGGCACCCATGGACGTGAAGTGGCTGGACGAGCGCGAGCGCGCTGCCTGGGTGCGCCTGGCGGCCGTGCTCGAGCTGCTGCCCGGAGTGCTGGACTCGCAGCTGCGCCGGGACGCCGAGCTGACGCACTTCGACTACTTCGTGCTGGCGATGCTGTCGGAGGCGCCGGACAGCACGCGTCGGATGACGGCGCTGGCGGCCCAGACCAACGCGTCGCTGCCCCGCCTCTCGCACGTCGTCCGTCGGCTCGAGGAACGGGGACTGGTGGAGCGATTCCCGTGCCCCCAGGACGCCCGTGCCACCAACGCAAGGCTCACGGATGCCGGCTGGGACAAGGTCCGGGCCACTGCTCCGGGCCATGTCGCCACTGTGCGAGAGCACGTCATCGACGCCCTGACCAGCGAGCAGGTGGACCAGCTGGCGGCCATCGGCGACGCGATCCTGAACAAGGTCGACCCGGAGCGCAAGGTCGCAGCTGCCTTCGAGGCGTGACCGGTCGGCCGGCACCCGGCCCGGTCGGGCTCCACGTCTGGCGGTCGCTCAACCAATGACCGGGCACCATGTGCACATGGACACCCGGCCGACCTGGCAGACCGCGGGACTGGTGGTCGGCTGCTTCGTGGCGCTGATCTGGGGACTCGAGATCATCGACACGGCTTCGGGCCATCGCCTCGACGCCTACGGCATCCGCCCGCGCTCCGACGAGGGTCTCGCCGGCGTTGTGTTCGCGCCCACCCTCCACTTCGGCTTCGACCACCTGATGGGCAACACCGTCCCCGTCGTCGTCCTCGGCTTCCTGACGCTCGTCTCCGGGATCTGGCGCGGGCTCGCGGCGACCGCGGTGATCTGGGTCGTCGCGGGCCTGGGCGTGTGGCTGATCGGGGACGCCGGCACCAGCCATGCCGGCGCCTCGTCCCTGATCTTCGGCTGGATCGTCTTTCTCTCCGTACGCGGATTCATCAATCGCAACTGGGGTCAGGTCCTGCTCGGCGTCGTCGTGCTGCTGGTCTACGGCAGCGTCCTCTGGGGCGTGCTTCCCGGACAGCCCGGGGTCTCGTGGGAGGGGCACCTGTTCGGTGCGATTGGCGGCGTCGTCGCAGCCAAGGTGGTGGGCATGCGCCTGCCGGAGCGGGCTCGCGTCGGCGGTACCTTCCTCCCGTGAGCCCCGGGTCCCGACCGCCGAGCGGCACCGACACGGTGCTCGGCAAGGTGGTCGCGGTCCTCGAGGCGTTCACCATGGACGACCGCGGCGTCACGCTCGCCGAGCTCGGGCGCCGCACGGGCCTCGCGAAGGGGACCCTGCACCGCGTCTGCGGTGACCTCGTGGCCGCCGGCCTGCTCGAGCGGCGCGACGACCTCTACCGTCTAGGGCGGCTGATGTTCGAGCTGGGCATGCGTGCCTCGGTCGAGCGCGACCTGCTCGAGGTGGCGGGCCCGTTCCTCGAGGAGCTGCGGGCAGCGGTCGACGAGACCGTCCACCTCGGGGTCCGCGACGGCACCGACGTCGTCTACATCGCCAAGCTGGCCGGGCACCGCCAGATGTCCCTGCCGTCCCGGACGGGCGGCCGGCTGGGCCTCTCGTGCACTGCGGTCGGCAAGGCGCTGCTGGCCCATGCGCCGCCCGAGGTGCTCGAAGAAGTGGTGCGGGCGGGGCTGACCCGGCACACGCCGCGCACCATCACCGCGCCGGGGATCCTGGCCCGTCAGCTCGAACAGGTGCGCCTGACCGGCGTCTCGTTCGAGTTCGAGGAATCGCGCCTCGGCCTCGTGTGCGTGGGCGCGCCGATCTTCGACCTCGACGGCGAGGCGGTCGCGGCCGTCAGCGTCGCGGGTCCGGTGACGCGGTTCAACCCGCAGGCGCACGCCGATCGCGTGCGCACCACCGCCCGCGGGATCTCGGCGACGCTCGCCAGACGTTGATCGACCCGCGTTCCGGTGACCGGAACGTGACACGAGGTGGGGCGGGCACCGCGACGGCACAGTGGGCGCGTGACCACCACCACCCCCGTGACCGCGATCGACCAGGCACGAGAGCGCCTCGAGCTCGCCCAGCAGACCCAGCAGCCCTGCCCGCCCGTGCGCGACCTGATCGGTGCCGATGCCGAAGCGGCGTACGCCGTCCAGCACGCCGGCATCGCGAGGCGGGTCGCCGCCGGGGCGACCGTCGTCGGGCGCAAGGTCGGCCTCACGTCCGCCGCCGTGCAGGCCCAGATCGGCGTCGACCAGCCGGACTTCGGCGTACTCCTCGACGACATGGGCCACCACGACGGCGCCACGATCTTCACTGACGGGCTGCTCCAGGCCAAGGTCGAGGCCGAGGTCGCCTTCCTGCTCGGCGCCGACCTGGTCGACGGACGAGCTCGACGACGCGCAGGTGCGGGCCGCGGTTGCGCAGGTCCTCCCCGCGCTCGAGATCGTCGACAGCCGCATCGCCGGCTGGGACATCACCTTCGCCGACACGGTGGCCGACAACGGCTCGAGCGCGCTCTACGTCCTCGGAGACGTCGCGAAGACGCTGGCCGAGGTCGAGCCGGTCGACGTCGAGATGACCATGACCCGCGACGGCGAGGTCGTCTCGACCGGCAACGGCGCCGCGTGCCTCGGTGACCCGCTCCTCGCGCTCGCCTGGCTGGCCCGGACCGCCCGCGACTTCGGGCAGCCGCTGCTGGCCGGGCAGGTCGTGCTCTCCGGCGCCCTCGGCCCGATGGTCGCCGTCGCTCCCGGCGACAGCTTCGAGGCACAGATCACCGGACTCGGCTCCGTGTCCGTCTCGTTCACCTCCGATTCCCACGAAAGGGGCTCAGCATGAAGACCAAGGTGGCCGTCATCGGCTCCGGCAACATCGGCACCGACCTGATGATCAAGGTGCTGCGCCTCTCCGACACCCTCGAGATGGGCGCCATGGTCGGCATCGACCCCGAGTCCGACGGCCTCGCCCGGGCGGCCCGCTTCGGCGTCCCGATCACGTCCGACGGCGTCGACGGGCTGATCGCGATGGCCGGCTTCGACGAGATCGAGATCGTCTTCGACGCCACGTCGGCGAAGGCCCACGTGGCCAACGCGGCCAGGCTGGCGGCGTACGGGAAGAAGCTGATCGACCTGACGCCGGCCGCGATCGGCCCGTTGGTCATCCCCGCGGTCAACCTCGCAGGACCACGTCGACGCCGACAACGTCAACATGGTCACCTGCGGCGGCCAGGCCACGATCCCGGTCGTCGCGGCGATCTCGCAGGTCGTGCCGGTGCCCTACGCCGAGATCGTCGCCTCCATCGCGTCGAAGTCGCCGGTCCCGGGACCCGCGCCAACATCGACGAGTTCACCGAGACGACCAGCCACGCCATCGAGTCCGTCGGCGGCGCCGAGCGCGGCAAGGCGATCATCGTCCTCAACCCGGCCGAGCCGCCGCTGATCATGCGCGACACCGTGCTGGCGCTGGTGAACGCGCCCGACGAGGCGACGCACGAGGCGATCCGCGCGTCGGTGGAGCGGATGGTCGCGCAGGTGTCGGAGTACGTCCCCGGCTACCGGCTCAAGCAGCAGGTGCAGATCGTCCCGGTCCCGGACGACCAGCCCGTGCACACCGCTCACCGGCACGCCGGTGACCCACCAGGTCTCGGTGTTCCTCGAGGTCGAGGGTGCCGCGCACTACCTCCCGGCGTACGCCGGCAACCTGGACATCATGACCAGCGCGGCCCTGCGCATGGCCGAGGCGATGGCAGCGAGCCAGCACGAAGGTGTCGGCATGACGAAGCTCTTCATCCAGGACGTCACCCTGCGCGACGGCATGCACGCCATCCGGCACCGGATCGAGCCCGCCCAGGTCGGCGCCATCGTGGCCGCTCTCGACGCGGCCGGCGTCGACGCCATCGAGGTCGCCCACGGCGACGGTCTCGCCGGCGGCTCGCTCAACTACGGCCCCGGCTCGCACACCGACTGGGAGTGGATCGAGGCCGCGGCCGAGAACATCACGCACGCGCGGCTCACGACGCTGCTGCTGCCCGGCATCGGCACCATCGAGGACCTCAAGCACGCGCACAGCCTCGGCGTCCGCTCGGTCCGGGTCGCCACCCACTGCACCGAGGCCGACGTCTCCGCCCAGCACATCGCGACCGCCCGCGAGCTCGGCATGGACGTCTCCGGCTTCCTGATGATGAGCCACATGGCCGACGCCGCGACGCTCGCCGGCCAGGCCAAGCTGATGGAGTCGTACGGCGCGCACTGCGTCTACGTCACCGACTCCGGCGGCCGGCTGATGATGGACGGCGTCCGCGAGCGGATGCGCGCCTACCGCGACGTGCTCGACCCCGGCACCGAGATCGGCATCCACGCCCACGAGAACCTCTCGCTGTCCGTGGCCAACTCGATGGTCGCCGTCGAGGAGGGCGTGACCCGCGTCGACGCCTCGCTGGCCGGCCTGGGTGCCGGCGCCGGCAACTGCCCGATCGAGCCGTTCATCGCGGTCGCCGACCTCAACGGCTGGGACCACGGCTGCGACCTGTTCGCGCTCCAGGACGCCGCCGACGACCTCGTCCGTCCGCTGCAGGACCGCCCGGTCCGGGTCGACCGGGAGACCCTCACCCTCGGCTACGCCGGTGTCTACGGCTCCTTCCTCCGGCACGCCGAGACCGCGGCGGAGCGCTACGAGGTGGACTCGCGCGAGCTCCTCCTCGAGGTCGGCCGCCGCGGCCTCGTCGGCGGCCAGGAGGACATGATCGTCGACATCGCGCTCAACCTCGTGGCGGCCAGGGTCAACGCTTCTTGATGACACAACGTCGCGATGAACCAGACGCGAGCGGTCCAGACCACGCAGCACAATGCGCGCAAAGGCCGCTTCTTCGGACGCGGGCGGAGGTTGAATCAACCCACACCGCACGCGGTCATGGCTTCCGGGGGGAACGCAATGGGCATCGACGACAATCATGCGCTCGAGCGGGATCGCCTGCGATTCGACATCGATCCCGACGGCACCGTCGAGGGTGCGGATGCCGAGCTGGCCGCGACGCTGAGATATGTCTGCCGCATGGGGGGCCAGATCGGGGCGCTGCTGGGCCTCGGGGAGCTCGAGCGATTCAGCACCTCGAGCACGGTCGCGGTGATGGCGCGGGTCGCTGGCACGTCGCCGCACCTGACCATCAAGGCCGAGGTTGAGATGCGCGACATCCGACCCCGTGGGCCGGTTCGATCGGTCGGTCTGACCTCGCGACAGGCGATCAATCAGTCACTGCGTCGTGTGCTGGTCGACTTCGGGAGCGACTGGGCAGCCATCATCACCGACGACAAGCGCCTGGTCGGGGCGAGGAACCGAACGTCGACGCGCCGCGCGGTCCCGGCCATCGTGCACGAGGTCGGGGTCCGGGCTCTCGCAGTGCTCGGCGCGCTGGACGAGGCGCTGCGCGAGTCCGATGTGCGGCTTCACTTCGTTCGCGGCTCGGTCCTGGTCGTTGCCCTGGGTGACCATGCGCTCTTCGCCCAGGCCGACAAGTTCGAGGAGAGTGTGGCCGTCAGCACCGTGTGGGCGATCCAGAGCATGTTCGAAAGCCTCGACCTCACCTACGCGCACATGGTCGAGGTCGCCCCATGAGCGCGGAATCCTCGGTCGCTGACATTGGCAAAACCGCCTACGAACCCGCGACTCAGCGGCTAGATTCCCCCTACCGGGGATCCAAAGCTTGGCATGCGGGAGAGCACGTTGATGGAGTCATACGAACAAGAGCGCGTCCGAGAGCGGGTGCGGTTCGACGTACACCCCGACGGCACCGTCGAGGGTGATGACGGTGCGGACGGGCACCTCGCCGAGACACTGCGCTACGCCTGCCGGATGGGCAGCCAGATCGGCGCCTTCCTCGGTCTGGGTGAGCTCGAGCGACTCAGCACCCTGAGCAACCTCGCCCTGATGGCGCGGATCGCCGGCATCTCGCCCGACGTGAGCATCAAGGCCGAGGTCGAGTGCCAGGGGACGCGCCCGCCCACACCGGTCGCGGTGTTCGACGTCAGCGTGCATGAGGGGATCGACCGAGCCCTGCGCCACGTCACGATCGACCTAGCGAGCGACTGGTCCGCGATCATCACCGACGACGGCCGGCTCGTCGGCGCGATGCACGACGAGGCGATGGGTCGTGGCACGCCGGAGAGTGTGCTCGACGTCGGGATCCGGGCCCTCGCCGTTCTTGGCGCGCTGGACGAGCCGCTGCGTGAGACCGCCGTACGGCTCGACTTCGTGGGTGGATCGATGCTGGTGGCGGCCATCGGTGAGCACGCGCTCTTCACCCAGGCCGACAAGTTCGACGCCGCCGAGGTGGTCCGGACGGTGGCCCGGGTCCAGGGCCTGCTCGCGCGAGCAGATCTGGTCCACGTGCCCCAGATCTCGGCCTCCACAGGGGTCTGAGTCCGGAAGGCCTCGCTAGCGTGGGGCCATGGTCGGTACACCGGGCGGCACGCCAGACAAGCCAGCAACCTTCTTCGCCTCGGCCGAGGAGTTCCGCGAGTGGCTCGAGGCCAACCACGAGACGGCCACCGAGCTCTGGATGGGGCTCAACAAGAAGCACGTCGCCGACCGCGGCCTGACCTGGGACGACGCCGTCCCCGAGGCGCTCTGCTTCGGCTGGATCGACAGCGTCGCCCAACGCATCGACGAGGACGCCGTGCGCCAGCGCTGGACGCCGCGCAAGTCGAGCAGCGTGTGGAGCACGATCAACATCGCGCACGTGGAGCGGCTCGTCGCCGAGGGGAAGATGCGGCCGGCCGGCCTGGCGTCGTACGAGAAGAGGAAGCCGGAGCGCAGCGGGATCTATGCCTACGAGGCGGGCGGTTCGCTGTCCGACGAGCAGCGTGCACGGCTGCTGGCGAATCCGGCGGCCGCCGCGTTCTGGGAGATCGCGACCGCGTCCTATCGCAAGGTGGCGGAGAACTGGGTCGTCACCGCGAAGCGCGAGGAGACCCGCGAGAGCCGGCTCGTGCAGCTGATCGAGGACTCGGCCGCGGGCCTGCTGATCAAGTCCCAGCGCTACGGCGACGAGCCGAAGTGGGTGGCGCGCGCAGCGGAAGCAGCGCGGCAGGCATGATTGCTCGGTGTTCGTACGCCGCGCGCTTGCCCTCGCCCTCCTGCTGACCCTCACGTCGGCTCCGGCCTTCGCCGACCCCGACTTCACGTTGACGGCACACCGTGGGGCGCCGACCAGGACGCTCGGCGAGAACACGCTGCCCGCCTTCGGGCGCGCGCTGTCGGATGGCGCGACGGCGATCGAGACCGACCTGCGGCGTACCAAGGACGACGAGCTCGTGGCGCTCCACGACAGTGGTGTCGGCCGGACCACCAACTGCGCCGGCCCGATCGGGTCGTGGACGCTGCGCGACCTGATGAAGCAGTGCCGCGAGGACACCTCCCGTCAGCCGATCCTCACGGCGCGCGAGCTGCTGACGTGGGCCGAGCAGAACGGCGCCTCGCTGATGATCGAGCTCAAGGGCAGCAACTGGTCGATCAACCAGATCCGCGTGGTCGTCAACCTGCTCAAGGACTCGGCCGTCTTCGACAAGGTCGCCATCTCGTCGCTGCGCCTGACCGTGCTCGAGCGCGTGCACCGGCTCGCACCGAAGCTCGACACCCAGCTGATCGTGAGTGGCTGGCGCAAGGTGCGCGCCTCGATCGGGATGGTCGAGGGCTACAACGCGCCCGCGTCGGGCCTGACGAAGTCGCGCGTGAAGCGCCTCCAGCGCAAGGGGATCCTGGTCGTGGGTGGGTACGCCGACTCGCCGGCCCAGTGGCGCGCACTGGACAGGCTCGGGGTCGACGGAGTCGTCACCCCGTCCGTGCGCGAGTACAGCGAGTGGGCGCGCTGATCGTGCGGACCGGCTCGGCGATCCTGGCTCTGTTCGTCGCGTGTGTGCTGTCCGCGTGCTCGCCGGACGACGCGCCCGCTCCCAAGGGCCCGACGACGCTCCAACCCGCAGTGGGGAGCGAACCCGCGGGCACCACGCGGGTCTCGTGCGACCTCGATGCCGCCAGCGGTCCCGTGCGGCTCGCCCTCGACCTGCCGGACGACTTCACGAAGGGCCGTCGCGCGTGCACGTGGCGCATGCGCGTTCGCATGCACGACAGCGACATCCCGTACTCGATCGACGTCGTGGTCGAAGCCCGGTCCGTCGACGATTCGCTGGACGACGTCTACGCCCTGGAGAAGATCAACGCGGTCGACGGCGACACCCCCGAGGACGACGACTCGATCCTCGACCTGGTGCTGGAGCAGGACGTACCCGCTCTCGGCCGGACGCTCGGCGACCGGCTCTCCTGGCGGTGCTACTGCGACGGCCAGGACCTGATCACTCGCATGACGCAGGCCGACGGGATTCGCGTCACCTGGTCGTCCGTCGTCTCGCTGACGAAGGAGACCGACGTCGCCTTCGACCGCGCGGTCGAGGGTGCGGGGACCGTCTAACCCCATGGGTTGGGTTGGTGTTGGGGAACGAAATCGGGGTTGAGCCCATGATTCAGCCCGATTTCGTTCCCCAACTCATTCGTTGGGGAACCAAATCGGGGTCGATCGACGATCTGAGCCCGAACTCGTTCCCCAACGGGTTGTCCACAGGCGGTACGTCGCCCGCGTGACCGACGCCGGCAGCGGGCACACGGGACTGCATGGAGCCCTGGTACCCCTGCTGCCCGCCCGTGTTCGGGCTGATCTCGCCGGTCCGCGCCGGCGGTGATGACGGACCGACGCCTGATGAGACGCGAGGGCCGAGCTGGCGCGCCCCGAGTCATGGGCTGCACGTCCCGGTGGGCGTCGACATCACCGTCGAGCAGCGGATCATCGAGGCCGGCGCGCGACTCCCGGAGGGCGGGATGGTGACCGGTTGGGCGGCCCTACGGCTCGCCGGTGCCTCCTACTTCGAGGGCGGGCGCCGCGACGTACCCGTGCTGTTGCCCCATGCAAGCCGGATCCGCGCGCCTGGCGTGGAGGTACGCCGCACACGGCTGCCGCTTCCTGAGATCGAGATGAGGTACGGCGTGCCCTGCGCGCCGCCCGCCGTCGCGCTGGTCCACGAGCTGCGACTCGAACGCGACTTCCGCGAGCTCGTCGTGATGATCGAGATGACGCTGTTGACCAGGCTCGTGCAGCGGGAAGAGGTCCGCGAGGTGCTCGAGTCGACCCGGCGAATGCACACGAGGCACTTCGATGCCCTCGACCGGGCGACGGGGGAGTGCAGGTCGGCGCCAGAGGTCAGGACGATGTTGACGTGGCTGCTCGATGCGGGCTTCCCCACGCCACTGATGAATCGAGAGGTGCTCGACCTCGACGGCCGGCGGCTCGCGATCGTCGACCTGCTGGACGTGGAGTCCGGGTCGTACGGCGAGTACGACGGCGAGGCACATCGCGGGCGGGCGCGGCACCGCCGGGACGTGGAGCGTGCCGAGGTGCTGCGGGACGTGGGGCTGGAGGGCTTCACGATCGTGGCGGGTGACTCGGTCGACGTACAGGTGCAGCGCATGAGGGCCGCGCGCAAGCGCGCGCTGTGGCTGCCCGAGGGCAAGCGTCAGTGGCGGGTCGGCGCGCACGTGCCGATGAAGCAGCTGATGAGGCCGTTGACCATCGATGAGCACGAGCTGCTCCGGCTCGAGTGCCAGCCGCCCGATGACGAGTGGGGAACCGAATCGGGCTGATCTGGCCGGCTGAGCCCGATTTCGTTCCCCACCCCATTCGTTGGGGAACCAGATCGGGGTCGATCGACGATCTGACCCCGATCTCGTTCCCCAACCCGCCGCGCTCAGGCGACGGTTGCGCACCCGACGCACCGCCGGGCGGTCGGCCTCGCCTCGAGCCGACCGGCCGGGATCGGCTGGCCACAGGTCTCGCAGGTGCCGTACGTCCCGGTGTCGACCCGCTCGATCGCGGCTGAGATCTCGGCGAGGTGAGCGCGTGCCTGGGTGACCAGTGCGCCGATCTGCGAGCGTTCGAAGGCGATCGTGGCGCCCTCGGGGTCGTGCTCGTCGTCGGCATTGGTGTCGAGCGAGGCGGCGACGACGGCGTCGTAGTCCCCGGTCAGTGCAGCCAGTCGCGCGAGGACCTGCGCGCGCTCGGCCTCGAGCAGCGTCCGGGGATCGTCCATCCGTCGAGACTGCCACGGCGCACCGACAAGGATGGGGCCATGAGCGCCTACTGGATCAGCATCTACCGCGAGATCACCGACGAGGCGAAGGTCGCGGCGTACGTCGAGCTGGCCGGCACTGCTCTCCGCGCGGCCGGCGGCACCTTCGTCGCGCGCGGCCTGCCCGAGCAGACCTACGAGGCCGGCGAGGTCACCCGCACCATCGTCATCGTCTTCGACTCGGTCGACGCCGCCCGTGCCGCGCACGACAGCCCGGCCTACCAGGAGGCGCTCGCCGCGCTCGACGGCGGAGCGGTGCGGGACATGCGCGTCGTCCCGGGTGACGACTGAACCAGGCCCTATCCAGAAAGTGCAACGTGTTCTAGTTTTGGGTGCATGAGCAACAAGCTGCGCGTCGTCGTCTGGTCCACCGGCACGGTTGGTCGCCACGCGATCGCCGGGATCGATCGCCATCCGGCCCTGGAGCTGGTCGGCGTCTGGGTGAGCGATCCGGTGAAGGACGGCCAGGACGCGGGCCGGCTCGCGGGGCTGGAGCGGGACCTCGGCGTACGCGCGACGACCGATCGGGACGCGCTGCTCGCGCTGGAGCCCGACTGCATCGTGCACTGCGCGATGACCGACGACCGGACGTTCGACGCGATCAAGGACCTCAGCGAGTTCGTCGAGGCGGGGATCAACGTGGTCAGCTCCGGGCCGGTGCTGCTGCAGTTCCCGCACGGCATCCTGCCGCCCGAGATGATCGAGCGGATCGATCGCGCGCCGGGCAGCCTGCACGTCAACGGCATCGATCCCGGGTGGGCCAACGACGTGCTGCCGCTTCAGCTGACCAGCCTGAGTCAGCGCATCGACGAGGTGCGGGTGCTGGAGATCGCCGACTACTCGACCTATTACCAACCCGTCGTGATGCGCGACATCTTCGGCTTCGGCGACGCCGTCGACGCGGAGAAGATGCTGTGGCAGCCCGGCGTGCTGGGCATGGCGTGGGGTGCGGTCGTACGCCAGATCGCGGCCGGGCTCGACCTGGTGCTCGACGAGCCGCTGATCGAGAAGGTCGACCGTCGACCGGCCGAGCGCGACGTGAGCACGGTGAGCGTCGACGTCAAGAAGGGCACGATGGGCGCCGTACGGTTCGAGCTCACCGGCACCGTCGACGGGGTGCCGCGCGTGGTGCTCGAGCACGTCACCCGCACCGCCGAGGACCAGGTGCCGGAGTGGCCGAAGCCCGCCGAGGGTGGCGGCTGCTACCGCGTCATCGTCACGGGCGAGCCGCACCTGAAGATCGAGTTCAGCCACCACGGAGAGCACGGCGACCACAACGTCAGCGGGATGATCGTCACCGCGCAGCGGCTGGTGAACTCGGTGCCCGCCGTCGTCGCCGCGAAGCCCGGGCTGGTCACGGCTCTGGACCTGCCACTGATCACCGGCCGCGGGCTGGTGTCCCGGTGACGATCCTCGATCGCTTCACCCTCACCGGCCAGGTCGCGATCGTCACGGGCGCCGGTCGCGGGCTCGGCGCCGCCACCGCGGTCGCGCTCGCCGAGGCCGGTGCCGACGTGGTCATCTCCGCGCGCACGGCGGACCAGCTCGAGGCCGTCGCCGAGCCGGATCCGGCGACTGGACGCCGGGCGCTCGCCGTACCAGCCGATCTCTCCGACACCGAGGCGGTCGCGGCCCTGGCGCGGGCCGCCGTGGACGAGTTCGGTCGCCTCGACACGATCGTCAACAACGTCGGCGGCGCGATGCCGAAGGAGTTCGTCCGGACCAACGTGAAGGCACTCGAGGACGCCTTCCACTTCAACGTCTCCACCGCGCACGCCCTCACTCGCGCGGCGCTGCCGCACCTGCTCAAGGGCGACGGCGAGAAGTCGGTCGTCACCATCTCCTCGATGCTCGGCCGCACGGCCGGCAGGGGGTACGTCGCCTACGGCACCGCCAAGGCCGCGCTGGCGCACTGGACGCGACTGACGGCGGCCGACCTCGCGCCGCGGATCCGCGTCAACGGCGTCTTCGTCGGCTCGATCATGACCAGCGCGCTGGACATGGTGGCCGAGCTGCCCGAGCTCCGGGACCAGATGGAGACGCGTACGCCGCTGGGCCGCATCGGCGAGCCGGACGACATCGCCGCCGCGGTGCTCTACCTTGCGTCACCCGCGAGTGCCTATGTCACGGGCAAGATGCTCGAGGTCGACGGCGGGATCCAGGAGCCCAATCTCGACCTCGGACTGCCGGACCTAGTCTGATCGGGTGACGTCGAGCAGCACGGCCAAAGCGATCTCGCCCGACTCCGGCACGCACTGGACCGAGCCCGGCGCGTGGCCTGTCGCTCCCGGGGTGCACCGGATCCCGCTCCCGTTGCCGATGGACGGGCTGCGCGCGATCAACGTCTACGCGATCGAGACCGACGACGGCCTCACCCTGATCGACGGCGGCTGGGCCATCGAGGTCTCGCGCACCCTGCTCGAGAAGTCGCTGCTCGACATCGGCCGCGACGTCCGTGAGATCACCCGCTTCCTGGTCACGCACGTGCACCGCGACCACTACACCCAGGCGGTGACCGTGCGCCGCGAGTTCGGCTCGCACGTCTCGCTCGGCATCGGCGACAAGCCGACGCTCGACCTCATCCACGACGTCGACCGGACCGGTGCGGATCCGCACCTGGCGATGCTCAGGGCGGCCGGGGCCTCCGACATCGCCCACGAGTGGGGCGAGTTCACCCGGGGCTCGACGCCCGACCTGACGCTGTGGGACTACCCCGACACCTGGTTGGAGAACGACGTCGCCCTGACCGTCGGCGACCGCACGATCGACGCGGTGCACACGCCCGGCCACACCCAGGGTCACTACGTCTTCGCCGACAGGCCGGCCGGCCTCCTCTTCGCGGGCGACCACGTGCTGCCGACGATCACGCCCTCGATCGGCTTCGAGCCGGCGCTGGCGGCGCAGCCGCTCGGTGACTTCATGGCCTCGCTCACCAAGGTGCGCGGGCTGCCCGACCTCACGCTGCTGCCCGCCCACGGCCCGGTCGCGCCGTCGTCGTACGCCCGGGTCGACGAGCTCCTCGCGCACCACGAGGTGCGGCTCGAGCTGTGCGTGACGGCGATCGCAGGCGGGTCGCAGACGGCGTACGACGTGGCGAGCGTGCTGCCGTGGACGCGGCACGAGCACCTGCTCAAGGACCTCGACGTCTTCAATGCCGCCCTGGCCACGCTCGAGACGCGCGCGCACCTCGAGCTCCTGGTCGCCCGCGGCGACGTGACCCGCGGCGAGGTCGACGGCGTCGTGACCTACAGCGCCTGACGCACCATCGGCCGGTGCACGACACCGTCCTCGACGAACTCAGTCCCACTGATCTGGAAGCCGTAGCCGGCATACCAGTCCGTCAGCCCGGTCTGGGCGTCCAGCCGGATCTCGCGGTCGCCGATCTCGGCCAGCGCGGCCGACATGAGCTCGCGGGCGAGTCCGCGACCGCGGGCAGAAGGGGTGACGACGACGCGACCGATCCGCGCGTGCGAGTCGTCGTCGAGGACTCGCAGGCACGCCACCAGCTCGTCGCCGTCGTGGGCCAGCACGTGCCGGGTCGTCGGCTCGAGGTCGCGACCATCGAGGTCGGGGTACGGCGACTGCTGCTCGACCACGAACACCTGCTGCCGCAGTCGCCAGAGCGCATAGGCGGTGCGGGCGTCGAGGTCGTCGAACGTGTGCACGCTGATCTTCATGTCAGGAACTCCACGATCTGGCGCATCGCCCGGGTGGCCTCGGGGATGAACGGCAGGACGCCGTAGACGTGGATCAGGTCCGGCTCCTCGAGGCTGGTCAGGTCCCAGCCGGCGTCGGCGGCGCGCTTCGCGAGCAGCCGGCAGCCGGGCGCGAGCAGGTCTCGCGAGCCGTAGAGCTGCAGGGCCTTGGGCAGGTCGTGCAGGTCGGCGAGGGCGGGGGAGACCTCCGGGCGGTCGAGGTCGTCGGCGGAGCCGGCCCACCACTCGGCGTACACCGTGAGCTTGGAGTAGAAGAGCCACGGGTCGATGGCGTCGAGCTCGCGAGTCTCCGGGGTGCTGGTCGTCAGGTCGACCCACGGTGCGTGCAGCACGAGGTGCGTGGCCGGGGTCAGCCCGCGGTCGCGCATCGAGAGCGCGACGGCAAGGGCGAGGCCGCCGCCGGACGAGTCGCCGGCGAGCACCGTGCCGCCGGGCTGGTCGGCGAAGCGGCCCGCCTGTTCGACGAGGGCGTCGTGGCTGTCGCGCCAGGTGTGCTCGGGCGCGAGGGGGTAGTCGGGCATCACGACGCGAGCGCCGAGCCTGCTCGCCAGCTGCGTGGCGTGCCGCACCTGGAAGGCGTCGATCCCGGCCATGAACGCGCCGCCGTGCACGTAGTAGAGCGTGCGGGTCGGCTCGAGGTGGCGGGGAGTGATGACGTACGACGGGAAGCCGAGGTCCTCGGTGACGACGCTGAAGCGCTTGTCGAACCGCGGCACCGCCCGGGTCGGGAGCTGCACGCGACGGGTGCGGTGCAATGCCTCGACCCGCGCGCGCTCGACCGGCTCCGACTCGAGGTCACGCGCCCTGCGCAGCCGGGGGATGGCGGTGGCCAGGAACTCGTGGCGGCGGCTCGGCATGCTCGCAACCTATCGCTGGACCGCGCACTGCGTCGTCCACGCTGCGGCGTACGATTGCAGGCGAAGACAGGGGAGCACACCAGTGCTGAGAGTGCGGATTCGTCCGCAGACCCTCCGAACCTGATCCGGTTAGCACCGGCGATAGGGAGTCAATCCATGCTCAGCCGCCTTGCCCGCACGTCCGCCCTCACGCTGGGGCTCCTCCTCGCGGCCTCCGGGTGCAGCACGATCGGCGGGGACGACCCCGGGCCCACCGCCTCCGAGTCGACGGAGTCGGCCGACGGTGAGGTCGGCGGCCAGGTCGTGCTCGTCACCCACGAGTCGTTCAACCTGCCCAAGAAGCTGGTCGCCGCCTTCGAGCAGGAGTCCGGCATCGACCTGGTCACGCGCGCGGCCGGTGACGGCGGCACGCTGACCGCCAAGCTGTCGCTGACCAAGGACAACCCGACCGGCGACGTGGCCTTCGGCGTCGACAACACCTTCGCCTCGCGCCCGCTCGACGAGGGCGTCTTCGCGACGTACGAGCCGACGCTCCCCGCCGGGGCCGAGGAGTATGCGCTCGACGAGGGTGCCGACAGGCTCACCCCGATCGACGTCGGCCACGTGTGCGTCAACATCGACACGACGTGGTTCGAGAAGGAGGGCATCACGCCGCCATCGACCCTGGCGGACCTCGCCGACCCGACCTACCAGGACCTGATGGTCACGCCGGGCGCCTCCACGAGCTCGGTCGGCATGTCCTTCCTGCTCAGCACGATCGCGGAGTACGGCGAGGACGGCTGGCAGGACTACTGGACCAGCCTCCTCGACAACGGGGCGAAGGTCGTCGACGGGTGGGAGGACGCCTACTACGGCGACTTCACCCAGGGCGGCGCCACGGGTGCGCGCCCGATCGTCGTCTCCTACGACTCCTCACCCGCGTTCACCGTGCAGAAGGGCAGCGACGAGTCGTCGACCGCGGCTCTCCTCGACACCTGCTTCCGCCAGGTCGAGTACGCCGGTGTCCTCGAGGGTGCGGCCAACCCCGCGGGTGCGGAGGCCGTCATCGACTGGCTGCTCTCCGACGACGTCCAGGCCGCGTTGCCGACCGCGATGTACGTCTTCCCGGTGAGCGACGCCGTCGACGTGCCGGCCGACTGGGCGGCGTACGCCACCCAGCCGACCGCGCCGCTGTCGGTGTCGCCGGCCGACATCGCCGCCAACCGTGAGCAGTGGCTCTCGGAGTGGACGGACGTCGCCACGCGATGAGCGCATGCGTCGCTGGCTGACCCTCGCACTGCTCGCGACCGGCCCCGTCCTGGTCGTGGGGGTCTTCTTCGTGCTGCCGGTCAGCGGCATGGTGGCCCAAGGGTTCTGGCAGGACGACGTCTTCGACCCCCGTGGCGTCCTCGAGGTGCTGACGCGTCCGCGGGTCGCGCGGGTCGCGTGGTTCACGGTGTGGTCGGCGGGGATCGCGACCGCGGTCGCCGTACTCCTCGGACTGCCGGTCGCGTTCGTGCTGCACCGACTGGCGCTGCCGGGCCGACGACTGATCCGGGCGTTGCTGCTGGTGCCGTTCGTGCTGCCGACCGTCGTGGTCGGCGTGGCGTTCCGGCTGCTCCTCGGGGAGACCGGACCGCTCGGCTTCCTCGGCCTGGACGGCACCCCGGTCGCGATCATCGCCGGCCTGGTGTTCTTCAACGTGGCCGTCGTGATCCGGGCGGTCGGCGCGGCCTGGGAGTCGCTCGACACCCGACCTGCCGAGGCGGCGGCGGCGCTCGGAGCCAGCCCGGTCCAGGTGTGGTGGACCGTGACCCTGCCCGCGCTGAGGCCGGCGATCGTGAGCGCGGCGAGCGTCGTCTTCCTGTTCTGCGCCACGGCCTTCGGCATCGTGCTGACCCTCGGCGGCGTGCGCTACGCGACCGTCGAGACCGAGATCTACCTCCTCACCACGACCCTGTTCGACCTGCAGGCGGCCGCCGCGCTCTCGGTGCTCCAGCTCGTCGTCGTGGTGGCGTTGCTGGCACTGGCCGCGCGACTGCGAGCAACCCCCGACGCCACGGCGAACCGCACGACCGCCCGCCCGCGCCGGATCCGCTCCGGTGACGCGCCCGCGATCACCGTCACCGTCCTGGTGCTGGTCATGGTCGCGGCGCCGATCGCCACGCTGGTGCTGGGCTCCTTCCACACCGACGCCGGCTGGTCGACCGACAACTACCGGGCCCTCACCAGCGTCGGCAGCAACGATGCCCTGCTCGTGCCGGTGACAGACGCGCTCATCACGTCCGTCCGGACCGCCATCGACGCGACCTGGATGGCGCTCTCGATGGGCCTGGCCGTCGCCGTGCTCGTGACGCGGCGTTCCCAGACCCGCGCCGAGCGCCGGGTGCGCGGCGTCCTCGACGGCTTCTTCATGCTGCCGCTCGGCGTCAGCGCCGTGACCCTCGGCTTCGGCTTCCTGATCACGCTCGACCACCCGCCGCTCGACCTGCGCGACTCGCCGCTGCTGGTGCCGATCGCGCAGGCGCTCGTGGCGCTGCCCCTGGTCGTGCGAACTCTCGTCCCGGTGCTGGGCGGCATCGACGACCGGCAGCGCCAGGCGGCGGCTTCCCTCGGCGCCTCGCCGTGGCGGGCGATGCTCACCGTCGACCTGCCGGTCGTGTGGAAGCCATTGCTGGCAGCGAGCGGGTTTGCCTTCGCGGCGTCGCTGGGCGAGTTCGGCGCGACCTCGTTCCTGGCGCGCGACGACCACCCGACCGTGCCGGTCGTCATCTTCCGGCTGATCGGGCACCCGGGCGAGCTCAACTACGGCATGGCGCTGGCGGCCTCCGTGGTGCTCGCGACCGCCACCGCCATGGTGATGCTCGCGGTCGAACGGCTCCGCGTGCCGAGCGTGGGAGCCTTCTGACAATGCTCACCCTCACGGACGTCTCGGTCGCCTACGACGGCGTCGTCGCGGTCGACGACGTGACCCTCGAGGTCCCCGACGGCTCGATCCTGGCCGTGCTCGGGCCCTCCGGCTGTGGCAAGTCGACGCTGCTGCGCGCCGTCGCCGGGCTCGAACCCCTCACCGCCGGCAACCTCGCCTTCGACGGCCAGGACGTGGACCGGCTGCCGACACACAAGCGCGGCTTCGCGCTGATGTTCCAGGACGGTCAGCTCTTCGGACACATGTCGGTCGCCCGCAACGTCGGCTACGCGCTCCGCCTGCGGCGTCGACCGAGCGACGCCCGGGTCGCCGAGCTGCTGGCCCTCGTCGGTCTCGAGGGGTACGCCGACCGCCTCCCGGCCACGTTGTCCGGTGGCGAGCGCCAGCGGGTCGCGCTGGCCCGCGCGCTCGCCGTCGAACCCCGTCTCCTGCTGCTCGACGAACCGCTGTCCGCCCTCGACGCCGGCCTGCGCGAACGCCTCGCCGTCGACCTGCGCGAGATCCTGCACGCCGCCGGCACCACGGCGCTGATGGTCACCCACGACCACGAAGAGGCCTTCCACGTCGCGGACCGGCTCGCGGTGATGCAGGCAGGCCGGGTCGTCCAGTCCGGCCCGATCGGTGACGTGTGGGCCGCGCCCGTCGACACGGAGACGGCGCTGTTCCTCGGCTACGCGCGGGTGCTGACCGGGTCCGCGGCCGCGACGGTGATGGCCGCGGTCGGGCCCGCCCTCGCGTCCGGGCAGGCTGGCGCCGGCCCTGCCGGTGACGTGGCGGGCCTCGCCGTACGCCGCTCCGCGCTCGTGGCCGACGAACAGGGGCCGCTCGTCGGCGTCGTCGAGTCGGCGCGCGCGACCCCGGAGCTGCTGCGCCTCGTCGTCGAGGTCCGTGAGGTTGGTCTCGTGGATGCGGTCGCGCCCCGCGACAGCCACTGGGGTCCGGGCGAGCAGGTGCGATTGAAGGTCGATCCGACCCGGATCGCCCTCATCCCGCGAATCTGACCTGTCCGCACCCCTGCCTAGACTGACGCTCGTGTATCGCCCGGCCTACGCCCTCCTTGTCGGAGTCGCCACCGTGATGGGGCTGCTCGCGGTCGTTGCCGCGGTCACCCTGGACCGGCGACTGGTCGACCCCGAAGGATTCCTCGGACCGTCGTGGCTGCGCCTGCCGCTGCTGGTCCTCGGGGCCCTCCTGCTCGACATGCTGCCGCGAACCCTGTGGGTGTCACGGCTGAACCCCAAGCTGATGCCGGACATCGTCAGGACCCGGTTGGCCACCCACTGGACCCGCGAGCGGATGGTCCTGGTCGTCATGGGGCTGGTGTGCTTCTACATCACCTATGTCAGCTATCGAAACCTCAAGTCCTTCCTCCCGTTCATCATGGGTGACGAGAAATATGACCGCGAGCTCCACCTCATGGACCGCGCGCTCTTCCTCGGCCACGAGCCCGCCACGGTGCTCCACACCATGTTCGGCACCGGCATCAGCGCGCACGTCCTGTCGTCGGTCTACCTCTGGTTCCTGCCGCTGGTCCCACTCGCGCTCGCCGCCTGGCTCGTGTGGTCGCGCAACATCACCTTCGGCTACTGGTTCGCCACCTCCCAATGTCTCGCGTGGGGGCTCGGAACTGCTTCCTACTACGCGCTACCGACACTGGGCCCGGGCTTCCAGTACGCCCACCTCTACCGCGACCTTCCGGAAACGGCGTCCGGCGCCCTGATGGACTCCCTCTACTACGCGCGCCAGGGCGTGATCGTCTCCGGCACCGAGGGGGCCGTCCAGTCCGTCGCGGGTTTCGCGAGCCTGCACGTCGCCATCACCCTGCTGGTCGCGCTGATGGTGCAGTACACGTTGCGCAACCGGATCCTGCACATCGTCTTCTGGGTCAACTTCGCGATCACCGTCGTCGCCACCCTCTACTTCGGCTGGCACTACATCGCCGACGACATCGCCGGGGTCGCGATCGCCCTCGTCTCCTTCTGGCTCGGCGGGCTCGCCAGCGGCCAGAAGTTCGATCGGCGGAGGCCTGGCCTCGCACCCGACGTCGACCACCTCGAAGGTGCCCGTCGACGCGGACTGACCTGCTCGTCCGGTCGATCAACGCCCCGAACCATGCACTCCCGCCCCCATCAGTGGGGGCGGGAGTGCCTCATTTGACCCGTTGGTCGTCGGCGCCCCTAGAACTACAAGCGTGTAGTTCGCAAGTCGACACGCCGACAACTTCTGTGATTTTTGGGAAAGTTGTTCCTTTTGGGGCTGGTGAGCACTAACGTGCCGCAAGTGTCATGGGTGAAAGGGAAGTCACCCATGGCCGTCTACTGCCAAGGGGAACCACCGTGCGAGCCCTGTCTGCGCCCACCTTTCGTCGAACGCCGATCCGCTGGATCACGGCGTCGGCGCTGAGCCTGACCCTCTTCGTGGGCATGGCCGCTGGCGCCGTCGCGGCCTCCGCCGCCGATGACGACACCCCCTCGCAGCAGGATGTCGCGACCGCCGAGGCCAACGCCGACTCGGCTGCCAGGGACGTGGCCGCCGTACGCGCCGATCTCGCCGTGGCCAATGAGCGTCTCCGCTCCTCGGCCGTCTCCGCCTCGCAGGCCGCCGAGGCCTACAACGGCGCCCGCTGGGCGGCCGACGAGGCGCGCACCGCAGCCGCGAACGCCAACGAAGCGGCGGCCGTCGCCCGCGCGGACGTCGAGCAGAGTCGCCAGGCGTACGCCGACGCGCTGGTCGACAGCTACCAGTACAACCCCGAGCTCCAGGGCTTCGCCGCCCTCGTCGAGGCCGACGGGATCCAGACGGTCCTCGACACCACGGCGACGATGCAGGTCACCGAGCGCGTGCTCGACAGCAAGTTCGACGCCTTCGAGGCCGCCTCCACGTTGGCCGGCGTCGCCGACAGCCAGGCGGAGGACGCCCTTGCCAAGGCGGAGGAGCTCGAGGTCGACGCCGAGGGCGCCCGCAACGAGGCCGCCGCCGCCCAGGAGCAGGCCGGTGCCGAGGCAGAGTCGATCGCGCGTACCAAGACCGACCTGATCGAGGAGCTCGCCGACCTCCAGGGCATCAGCTACGCCCTCGCCGAGAAGCGCCAGTCCGCGCTCGAGGAGAAGGCGGCCGAGGCAGCCGCGAAGGCCGCGCAGCAGGCGGCCGAGGAGGCGGCGGCCCAGGCTGCTGCGGAAGCAGCGGAGCAGGCGGCTGCGCAGGCTGCCGCCGAGAAGGCGGCCCAGGAAGCCGCTGCCAAGGCCAAGGAGGAGGCCGAGAAGGCGGCCAAGACGCCGACCCCGAAGCCGACCCCCACCGCGACGCCGACACCGACGCCGACGAAGAGCCACGAAGACGCCGACGCCGACGCCAACCGCGACGGCCACCCCGACACCCACCGTCACGCCCACGCCCACGCCCACGCCGACCGCGACGCCCACCCCGACCACGACGCCGGTGCCTGTCCCGCCAACGGTTCCGCCGGCGCCGACCGGTGACCCGGCGGCCGCGATCGCGTTCGCCACCGCCCAGATCGGCGACCCGTACAAGTGGGGCGCCTCGGGCCCGAACTCGTGGGACTGCTCCGGCCTGACCGCGGGCGCCTGGGCTGCCGGTGGCAAGTCACTGCCGCACTACTCGGTCGCGCAGTACACCGGCTCCACGCCGATCACCGCTGCCTCGCTCGTGCCCGGCGACCTGGTGTTCTGGGGCTCGAGCTCGAAGTCGTCCTCGATCTACCACGTCGCGCTCTACGTCGGCGGCGGCCAGATGATCCACGCGCCCCGCACGGGTCGCCCGGTCGTGCAGGAGTCGATGTACTCCTGGACGGCGCCGAACTTCTTCGCCCGCCCCTGAATCCGGGCCGAGTCGGCGCAACGTCTCGCCGAGTCGGCGTGAACGTCTCGCCGAGTCGGCGTGAACGTCTCGCCGAGTCGGCGTGAACGGCGAGCCTGAAGTGTGACAAGCGCCGACTCGGCTGGTGACAAGCGCCGACTCGGCAGGTGGTTTGCGCCGACTCGGCAGGCGGTTTGCGCCGACTCAGCGCACCATGCTGTTGTCGTGCACGGACGACAGGCGGGCCTTCACGCTCAACAGGGTCTCGATGATGAAGTCCTCGCGGCTCTGGTCGAGGCGGCTGATCGGCACGGCCACGCTCAGTGCGTCGGTCGAGTTGCGTGAGAAGGGCAGTGCCACGCCGAAGCAGCGCACGCCCAGGCAGGACTCCTCGCTCTCCATCGCGTAGCCGAGCAGCTGGGCCTTGTCGATGATCGCCAGCACCTCGTCGCGGTCGGTGGTGGCCTGCGAGGTGAGGGGCTCGATCGTGTGCGGGACGAGCTCGGCGCGGACGGACTCCGGCTGCTCGGCGAGCATCGCCCGGCCGAGCGAGGTGGCGTAGGCAGGCAGGCGCCGGCCCACGGCCGAGTGCATGCGCAAGGGGTGCTTGGACTCGCGCTTCGCGGTGTAGATGACGTCCGCGCCCTCCAGGCGACCGAGGTGCACGGTCTCCTCGGTGGCCGCCGCGATCTCGTCCATCACGGCCGCGGCGCGTGAGAGCACCGGGTCGCCGTCGAGGTAGGCCGAGCTGACCGTCAGCGTGTGGATGCCCAGCCGGTAGACGCTTCCCGTCGGGTCCGTGTCCAGCCAGCCGCGAGCGCACATGGTGCGCAGGAGCGCGTGCAGGCTGCTCTTCGGGATGCCCAGCCGGTTGGCCAGCTGCAGCTGGGTGCCGGGGCCCTGGGCGGCGATGTCGTCGAGGAGGTCGAGGGCGCGCGCGGCAGACTTGACCTGCCCGGTGACTGGGCTCCCGTTCACCGTGTTGTCCGTGTCCATCCGAGACCTCCTGATCGTTGTGGCACGACCATGCTCGCGCTCGGGACGACTCTACGCCACTGTCCACATATATGGACAACTTCGACCCCTTGACCGTGATCGGGCTCACATGTACGGTTCTGACAGTTCACATAGCGGAACGTAGTTCAGATACCGAGGAGAATGCGTTGATCGAGGTTAGGTATTCCGCATCGCCGTCCAGCGTTGAGACGGCGACAAGTGCGGACCTGCGGGACAACTTCCTCGTGGAGGACCTGTTCAGCACCGGCGAGGTGCACGGGGTCTACACGCATGACGACCGGTTGGTGGTCGGAGGAGCGGTTCCCGGGGACGGTCAGCTCGAGCTCCCCGCGTGGGACGTGCTCGGCACCGCGTCCCACCTCGAGCGCCGTGAGCTGGGCATCATCAACGTCGGGCAGCCCGGGCACGTGCTCGTCGACGGCGAGAAGTTCGAGCTCGACCACCTCGACGGCCTCTTCGTCGGGCGCGGCAGCGAGGTCGTCTTCGCCGGCCCCGAAGCCGCCTTCTACTTCGTCTCCGCACCCGCACACGCGACGTACCCCACGATCCTGTTGAGCCACCCGGAGATCGAGCCGGTGGCGCTCGGCACCCCGCAGGGCGCCAACGAGCGCAGCCTCTACCGCTACGCCTGGGGCCAGGAGCTCCAGACGTCGGTGCTCCAGTTCGGCGTGACGGTCATCGCGAACGGCTCCGTGTGGAACACGTTCCCGCCGCACCTGCACGACCGTCGCACCGAGGTCTACATGTACGTCGACCTCGACGAGGAGGACCGGGTCTTCCACTTCATGGGCAAGCCCGGCGCCACCCGTCACCTCGTGATGCGCAACCGTCAGGCCGTCATCTCGCCGCCGTGGTCGATCCACTCGGGCGCCGGCACCGGCTCCTACGCCTTCATCTGGGCCATGGGTGGCGAGAACAACGCCTACACGGACCTGACCCCGGTAGCTCTGGAGGACCTGTGACCACGCAGACGGCGGCCGCGGTCCGCTCGCCGTTCGACCTGAGCGGTCGGTGCGCCGTCGTGACCGGCGCCGGACGCGGCCTCGGACAGGCGGTGGCCCTCGGACTTGCCCAGGCCGGCGCGGACCTCGTCCTGCTCGGCCGACCGGGCAGCCAGACGTCCACCCGCGACCAGGTGGCCGACCTCGGACGGGACGTGGAGGTCGTCGACCTCGACGTCAGCGACCACGACGCCGTCGAGCGAGTCGGCTCCCAGGTCAGCCGCCACCCGTCAGGTCGACATCCTGGTCAACAATGCCGGCATCATCGATCGCGAGGACTCGGCCGACGTCAGCCACGCGGCGTGGAACAAGGTGCTGGACGTCAACCTCACCGGGCTGTTCTTCCTGTGCCAGCAGTTCGGCGGCCCGATGACCGAGCGCGGCCACGGCAAGATCGTCAGCATCGCCAGCCTCCTCTCCTTCCAGGGCGGTCTTCGCGTTGCGTCGTACGCCGCAAGCAAGCACGGCGTCGCAGGCGTCACCAAGGCCTTGGCGAACGAGTGGGGTCCGCTCGGCGTGCAGGTCAACGCCATCGCGCCCGGCTACATCGCTACCGACAACACCACCGCCCTGCGCGAGGACCCCGACCGCTCGCGGGCCATCCTCGAGCGCATCCCGGCCGGTCGCTGGGGAGACGCCTGCCGACATCGCCGGAGCGGCCGTCTTCCTGAGCTCCGCCGCCGCCGACTACGTCAACGGCCACGTCCTCGTCGTCGACGGCGGCTGGATGGCCCGCTGACTCGGCTCCTCCGACTGAACGGCACCACCCCGTACCACACCCGCACCACCGCACCACCGCACTCGGCGGCAGCTCCAGACCCGTCAGTCCCACCCCGCCGGCCCCCCGGCACCGAAGAAATCGAGGATCGACCATGAAGTTCACCTCTCGTCCCGCCGCAGTCCTATCGGCCTGTCGCTGGCGGCCGCCGCCCTCGCGGGCTGCAGCGAGGAGGCCAGCGGAGGCGGCGGCGACGACGCCGCGGCATCCGGCAGCTGCGCGCCGGCCGACGTCAAGCTGGTGGGTCAGGTCCGCAACGAGTCCAACCCCTACGAGGCCTCGTGGCTCGACGGCGGCGACGCCTTCGCCGAGTCGGTCGGCCTCGAGCAGGAGCGCCTCACCTACGACGGCGACTCCACCAAGCAGCAGGAGCAGATCAGCCAGCTCCTCGCCGGCGACACCGAGTGCCTGGTCATGAACATCCTGCCCAACGGCGACTCCGACACCCCGCCGATCGTCGAGGGCGCCGAGGAGGCCGGCGCCTACCTCGTCACGCAGTGGAACAAGCCGGCCGACCTGAAGCCGGCCGACTACGACCAGTGGCTCAGCCACATCACCTACAACGGTGTCGAGTCGGGCCAGCAGATCGGTGACGCACTCGCCGAGGCCATCGGTGGCTCGGGCGGCATCATCGCCCTGCAGGGCATCCTCGACACGGGGGCAGCCAAGGACCGGTTCGCCGGGCTCGAGGCGTCGCTGGAGGCCAACCCGGACGTCAACCTGCTCGACGACCAGACCGCCAACTTCTCCCGCGACGAGGCCCTCGCCGTGACCAAGACGCTGCTCACCAAGCACGGCGACAAGATCAAGGGCATCTGGGCGGCCAACGACGACATGGCGCTCGGTGCGCTCGCGGCGCTCGAGCAGGCCGGCCGCGACGACGTGGCGGTCGTCGGCATCGACGCCGTGCCGGACGCGCTCACCGCGATCGAGGACGGCACCATGACCGCTACCGTCTCCAGCGACGGCCCGTGGCAGGGTGGCATCGGCCTGGCGATCGGCTACTGCGTCGCCACCGGCGAGCTGGCGGTCGAAGACATCGCCGACGAGGACCGCGCCTGGTTCGCCGAGCAGTTCCTGATCAGAAGGACAACGTCGCCGAGTTCGTCGTCCCCGGAGACCGACGACGGCCGGCTTCGAGTGCGACAACGTCTTCAGCCGTTCGCAGGGCGCGATTTCGTGACCATGACATCCCCCGTCGAGGACGTCGAGGCCGTCGCGGCGCGTCGCCCCCAGCCTCGGCGGGGGGTGTCGTTCCGTGACGCTGGCCCGCCGATCGCGCTGGTCGTCATCTTCGCTGTGTTCGCGGCCCTGAGCTCCGACTTCCGCACGATCGGCAACGTGCAGAACATCATGGACACGGCGGCGGTCCTCGCCGTCGTGACCTGCGGCATCACCTTCGTGCTGATGATGGGGTCCATCGACCTCTCCGCCCCGGGTGTCATGGGAGCGTCCGCGATCGCGGTCTCCCTCCTGGTCGCCAACAACCGCAACGACAACGACCTCGGGCTCCTCGGGGTCCTGGTCGCCGTGGTCCTGGCCGCCGCCCTCGGCTGCTTGAGTGGACTCGCGCTGGTGCTGTTGAAGGTGCCGTCGTTCATGACCACCCTGGGTGTCTCGGCCATCGGGCTGGGCGTGGCGACGCTCATGTTCGCCGGGGTCCAGCCCAACATCACCGACACCATGCTCAAGGGCTGGGCGGTGGAGAGGTTCCTCGGCTTTGCCTACCTCACCTGGATCGCCGCCGGCTGCGTGCTCATCGGCTATCTCATCCAGCGCTACTCCCGGCTCGGTCGCTACGCGTTCGCCATCGGCGGCGCGGAGGAGGTGCTGTCGCTCTCGGGGGTCAGGGTGGCGCCGTACAAGGTGATGGTCTTCACGCTCGCCGGCGCGTTCTACGGCCTGGCCGGCGTCATGGTGACCAGCCAGCTCAGCGCCGGCCTCGTCCAGGCGGGCAAGGGCTTCGACTTCGCCGCGATCACCGCGGCCGTCGTCGGCGGCACCCTGCTCACGGGCGGCCGCGGCGGCATCCTCCACTCGGCCGTCGGCGTCCTGCTCGTCACGGTCCTCACCAACGGCCTGGTCCAGGTCGGCGTGAGCCCGTACTGGCAGGGCGGCGTCCAGGGCCTCATCGTCGTCGCCGCGGTCGCCGCGGCAGTCCTCCCACAGCGTCGAAGGAACCAGGTGACGAAATGATCGACGCCCAGCTGGAAGCCATGCCCTCGCGTTCGGCAGTGCCGGCGCTGGAGGTCCGCGGCCTCGTCAAGCACTACCCGGGCGTCAAGGCGCTCGACGGTGTCGACCTCGTCGTCCGCCAGAACGAGGTGCTCGGCCTCGCCGGCGAGAACGGCGCCGGCAAGTCCACCCTCCTCAAGGCGCTCGTCGGACTGGTCAGGCCCGACGCCGGCGAGATCTGGGTCCGCGGCGAGAAGGTGAAGCTCGAAGCGTCGTCGACGCCGCCAACCACGGCATCGGCATGGTGTTCCAGGAGCAGTCGCTGGTGCCCAACCTCACCGCCGCCGAGAACATCGTGCTCGGCAGCGAGGGCCCGGGCGTCCGGCGCGGCATCTACCGCTGGGACACGATGCGCAGCCTGGCGCAGCGAGCAGCTGGACAAGATCGGCTCCGACATCGACCCGCTCGCCCGCACCGACACGCTCACCTTCGCCGAACGGCAGATGGTCGAGATCGCCAAGGTGCTCCGGATCGAGCAGCGCACCCAGCACCCGCCGGTGATCATCCTCGACGAGCCCACCTCCGTGCTGGAGTCGAAGGAGATCGAGACCCTCTTCGAGCAGGTACGCCGGCTTCGCGATTCGCATCGGTCGTGTTCGTGTCGCACCGGCTGGACGAGGTCCTCGACGTGTGCGACCGCGTCATCGTGCTGCGCGGCGGCGAGTCCGTCGGCGAGGTCACGGCGGCCGGCGCCGTACCCGGCGACCTGCACCGGATGATGATCGGTTCCACGGGCTCCGACGACCACTACCACGGCGGCGCTGCGCAACGCTCCGACGAGCCGCTCGCGCCCATGCTCTCGATCCGGGGCCTGTCCGCCAAGACGTTCCGCGACGTCGACCTCGACGTCCACGCCGGCGAGATCGTCGGCATCGTCGGCGTCCACGGCTCGGGGCGTGAGGACGTCTGCCGGGCGCTGTTCGGCGCCGAGCCCATCACGGCCGGCGAGGTCACACTCGACGGCAAGGAGCTCGACCTGTCCGGCACCCGCGCGGCCTGCGCGGCCGGCATCGGCTACGTCCCGGCCGAGCGCAAGATCGAGGGCATGGTCGGGCCGATGTCGGTCGCCGACAACATGACGCTCACCAAGCAGAAGTCCCGCTGCAACGGGCCGCTCGTCGCGCCCAGGAAGCAGGCGACGCTCGTCGACAGCTGGATCGAGCGGCTCTCCATCCGCACCCCGCATCGCGGCACCGCCATCCAGCGGCTCTCCGGCGGCAACCAGCAGAAGGTTGTGCTGGCTCGCTGGCTGGTCGCCGGCGACATCCGGCTCCTGCTGCTCGACCACCCGACCCGCGGCCTGGACATCGGCGCCCGCTCGGAGGTCTACCGCCTGATGCGCGAGCTCGCCAACAGCGGCGTCGCCACCGTGCTGCTCGCCGACAGCCTCGAGGAGGCGATCGGCATGTCCGACCGGATCGTCGTGATGAGCGACGGCCGCGCGACCAAGGAGGTCGCCTGCCCCGCCGGTGGCAAGCCGACCCCGCTCGACCTCGTCAAGGAGATGGTCTAAGTGTCCACCCCGGTCATCGCCACGCCGGCCACCGAGCCGGTGGTCGTCACGGGCGGCCCGACGGTCGGCCAGCGGCTGACGTCCCTGATGCCGGTCATCGCGCTGCTCGCCCTGCTGGCCGCGCTGACCATCGCCGACCCCGACTTCCTCACCCAACGCAGCCTCACGGCCGCGGTGCGGACCTCGGCGCCGCTCGTCGTCCTCGCCGCGGGCGCCACGCTGGTGGTGCTGTGCGGCGGCATCGACCTGTCGATCGCCGCCCTGTGCTCGTTGTCGACGGTGTTCTTCGCGATGTGGCTGCCCGACCTCGGCGGTCTCACGACCGTGGCCGTCATCGCGGCCGCCGGTGCGATCGGCGCGGTTCAGGGTCTGGCGCACGTGCTGCTCCGGATCCCGTCCTTCATCGTGACGCTGGGCGGCCTGAGCATCTTCTCCTCGGTCGCCCTGGTGATCTCCGACGCCGGCCCGATCCGGATCGTCGACCGTGACGCCACCAAGTGGCTCACGCTCTACCTCGGCGGTGTGGTGCCCATGGCGTTCTTCGTGGCGCTGATCGTGGTGACCGCCATCGCCCTCGTCCTCAAGTTCACGCCGGTGCAGAGCTGGATCACCGCCACCGGCTACTCCGAGTCGGCCGCCCGCCTGGCCGGCACTCCGGTCGACCTGGTCAAGGTCGCCGCGTTCACCGTGTCGGGCGCCTGCGCCGGCCTGGCCGCCGTCATGCTCGTGTCGCGCAACTTCAGCGGCAGCCCGACCATGGCCGACAACCTGCTGCTCCCGGCGGTGGCGGCGATCGTCGTCGGCGGCACCGCGATCACCGGTGGCCACGGCAGCGTCTGGCGCTCGCTCGTCGGCGCCCTGGTGATCACCCTGCTGCGCGTCGGCCTGCCGATCGTCGGCGTGCCGTCGGCGTACGAACAGATCCTCTACGGCGCGATCATCGTCGCCGCCGTCGCCCTCACCCTCGACCGTTCGAAGGTGTTGATCATCAAGTAGCCGAGCCCGACCTCTCCCTGCGAACGACCAGTCCAACCCATACGGAAGGCCATCATGACCACCGACACCACCACGCTCCTGCCCGCCGTCCAGGAGTTCCTCTCCACTCCCAAGCAGCTGCTCATCGACGGCGAGTGGGTGGACGCGAAGGACGGCCAGACCTTCGACACCCTCAACCCCGCCACCGAGAAGGTCCTCGTCACCGTCGCCCAGGCGTCGGCCGTCGACGTCGACCGCGCGGTCGTGGCCGCTCGCACCGCATTCGAGTCGCCGTCGCCGTGGTCGAAGATGTCCCCGCGCGACCGCTCGCACCTGCTGTGGCGCATCGGCGACCTGATCGACGAGCAGGCCGAGGAGTTCGCCCAGCTCGAGTCGCTCGACAACGGCAAGAGCCTGGCCTCCGCTCGCGGAGACGTCGGCGTCGCCGCCGAGCTCTTCCGCTACTTCGCCGGCTGGGCCACCAAGATGGAGGGCACGACGATCCCCATGTCGGTGCCTGGCCGTGAGTTCCACGCCTACACCCGCCGCGAGGCCATCGGCGTCGTCGCCGGCATCGTGCCGTGGAACTTCCCGCTGACGATGGCCGCCTTCAAGATCGTCCCCGCGATCACCGCCGGCAACACCGTCATCCTCAAGCCGGCCGAGCAGACCCCGCTGACCGCGCTCCGTCTCGGCCAGCTGCTCCTCGACGCGGGCGTGCCCGCGGGCGTGGTCAACGTCGTCACCGGCTTCGGCGAGACCGGCGCCGCGCTGGTCGCGCACCACGGTGTCGACAAGGTCGCCTTCACCGGCAGCACCGAGGTCGGCAAGAAGATCGCCGCGGCGGCCTCGGGCAACCTCAAGAAGGTCTCGCTCGAGCTCGGCGGCAAGGCGCCCAACATCATCTTCGCGGACGCCGACCTCGACGCCGCGATCGCCGGCGCCGCGCTGGCGGGCTACTTCAACGAGGGCCAGTGCTGCGTCAACGGCTCGCGCCTCTACGTCCAGCGTGAGGTCTTCGACCAGGTGATCGAGGGCGTGGCCAAGGCCGCCAGGGCGATCAAGGTCGGCGACGCCTTCGACCCGGCCACGACCATGGGCCCGCTCGTCTCCCAGGAGCAGCACGAGAAGGTGCTGGGCTACATCCGGGGCGCGGTCGAGGCCGGCGCCACCCTCAGTGCGGGCAGCGCTGACGCCATCGGCGACAACGGCTACTTCGTCCAGCCGACGCTGATCACCGGCGTCACCGAGGACATGGCGGTGCAGACCGACGAGATCTTCGGCCCGGTCATCACCGCGATCCCCTTCGACACCGAGGACGAGGTCGTCGCGGCCGCCAACAACACCGTCTACGGCCTCGCTGCCGGCGTGTGGTCCAAGGACCTCGGCACCGCCCACCGCGTCGGCGCCAAGCTGCGCGCCGGCACGGTCTGGCTCAACACCTGGCACGCCGACGACGTCACGCTGCCGCGCGGTGGCTTCAAGCAGTCCGGCTGGGGCCGCGAGCTCGGGTCGTTCGGCCTCGACGACTACACCGAGCTCAAGACCGTGATCGCCGAGCTCCGGTGAGCGCCACCGACGTCCTGAGGGGGCACCGGGTCGTCCCGGTCGTCGTCCTCGACGATCCTGCGCGCGCCGACGACCTCGGCGCGGCCCTGGTCGCGGGCGGGTTGCCGATCGCGGAGGCCACTTTCCGTACGCCGCAGGCCGCCGCGGTCCTGCGCCGCCTCGTCGCGAACAGCGACCTGGTCGTGGGGGCCGGCACGGTCCTCACCGCCGCGCAGGTCGACCTCGCGCACGACGCGGGCGCCCAGTTCGTGGTGTCGCCCGGCCTGAGTGTCCAGGTCGTACGCCGCTGCCAGGCGCTGGAGCTCCCGGTGATCCCGGGCGTCAGCACCGCCTCCGAGATCATGGCGGCGCTGGACCTCGGCCTCGACACCGTGAAGTTCTTCCCGGCCGAGGCGTCCGGTGGGCTGCCCACGGTCAAGGCGCTGGCCGCCGCGTTCCCGCAGGTCCGCTTCGTGCCGACCGGCGGGATCACCGCCGAGAGTGCGCCGACGTACCTCGCCCACGGTTCGGTCGTGGCCGTCGGCGGGAGCTGGATGGTCGCGCCCGACCTGCTGGCCTCCGGGCAGTGGGACGAGGTCGCCGCCAGGTGCTCGGCCACCGTGGTCGCCGTACAGACCCCAGACCTGCAAGGAGCGATTCCATGATCGAGACCCGACCCGTCGACGACTGCGAGTTCGACATCGTGGCGCTGGGAGAGGTCATGCTGCGCCTCGACCCGGGGGAGGGGCGGATCCGCACCGCCCGCCGCTTCGAGGCCTGGGAGGGCGGCGGGGAGTACAACGTCGCCCGCGGCATGCGCAAGGTCTTCGGGCTGCGCGGCGGTGTCGTCACCGCGCTGGCCGACAACGAGATCGGCCACCTGGTCGAGAACCTCATCATGCAGGGGGGCGTCGACACCTCGCTGATCCGCTGGGAGAAGTACGACGGCATCGGTCGTACCGTCCGCAACGGGCTCAACTTCACCGAGCGTGGGTACGGCGTGCGCGGTGCCGTCGGGGTCTCCGACCGCGCCAACACCGCGATCGCGCACCTGGCTCCCGGCACGGTGGACTGGGACGACCTGTTCGGCCGTCGCGGAGTGCGCTGGCTCCATACCGGAGGCATCTACGCCGCCCTGTCGGAGAACGCCGCCGCCGTCGCCGAGGAGGCCATGGCCGCTGCGCAGAAGCACGGCACGGTCGTCTCCTTCGACCTCAACTACCGGCCCAGCCTCTGGGCGGGCATCGGTGGGACCGAGTTCGCCCGCGACGTCAACACCCGGCTGGCCGGGCACGTCGACGTGATGATCGGCAACGAGGAGGACTTCACCGCCGCGCTCGGCTTCGAGGTCGCGCACGTCGACGAACACCTCAGCACCCTGCCGATGGACAGCTTCGAGGCCATGGTCGGCACGGTCGCGGAGAAGATGCCGTGGTTCAAGGTGATCGCCACGACCCTGCGCACCGTGCACAGCGCCAGCGACAACGACTGGCAGGCCATCGCCTGGTCGCCCGAGACGGGGGTGCTGTCCTCGGCTCCCCGGGACCACCTCGGCATCTTCGACCGGGTCGGCGGCGGCGACGGCTTCGCGTCCGGGCTGGTCTACGGCCTGCTCGAGGGTGAGGACCTGCAGACCTGCCTCGAGCTCGGTGCTGCCCACGGCGCCCTGGCGATGACCACTCCCGGCGACACCTCCATGGCGACCCGCGAGGAAGTCCGCGCGCTCGCCGGTGGAGGGAGTGCGCGCGTACGCCGCTGAACCCCCCCGAACAGGTCCGACGTCGACGCCCGCGGGTGCCGGCGTCGGACCTGTGCGTTCTGGCGCGCCCTCGTCGCGCGTGGCCCTGGATGGATTTCCACTCGAGCGAGTGGAAGTTCAGGGCGGCTGGCCCGGCGTCGCGCGTGGCCCTCGATGGATTTCCACTCGAGCGAGTGGAAGTTCAGACGGCGGGACGCCTCGATGCGACGGCCCTTCCCGGGAGTCAGTTCATATACATGGACCAAAGTGCAAAATTGTTCACAAATCTGGACACAGTTCTTGACTCTGGTGTGACGACGGTCATACGTTCGGCTCACCCGAGGGCGATGCCTGCCCTCGCCTTCATGCCAGTCGAACCCAGTCGAACCCAGTCGAGCCTCAGCCGAACCCAAGGTGACCCCCATGAACGTGCCTCGCAGGTCAGTCCGCGTGCGTCTCGCCGTACGCCTCCGTCGATCGTTCGCGGGGGTGTTCGCCTTCGTCGTCGCGCTGCTCGTCGGGCTGCCGCTCGCCGTCGGTTCCTCGGCCGCTGTCGCCGCAGAGGCGCCGGCTCCGGCCGCGGCGGCCGATGACGGACAGCTCAACGTGCTGCTGTTCTACAAGGACAACTTCCACGCCTCGCACGTGCAGGCGCGACAGGCCGTCCGCGACCTGGCCAACGAGCTGGGGACCGAGTACGACGAGCCGGTGACCATCCAGGAGACGGCCGACCCCACCGCCTTCACCACTGCCAACCTGGCCCTGACCGACGCCGTCGTCTTCGCGCAGACGGGCGGCGTGCTCTTCAACGAGGCACAGCGCTCCGCGCTCGAGGCCTACATCCGCGGCGGCGGCGGCTACATGGGCATGCACTACGCGGGCTGGTCGGTCGGGCAGAGCGAGCACGACGTCAACCCGTTCTACGCCCGGCTCGTCGGTGCGGTCTCCGAGGGTCACCCGGAGAACCCCGCCGTCCGCCCGGGCCGCGTGGTCGTGAAGGACGTCGACAGCCCGCTCACGGAGGGCCTGCCCGCGAGCTTCACCCGCAGCGACGAGTGGTACGACTGGGTCGTCAACCCGGCGCCCAACGTCCGCACCCTGGTCGAGGCCGACGAGACGTCCTACGGCATGGGCCGCCAGGGCTCCTCGCACCCGATCACCTGGTGCCAGGAGATCGACGCCGGCCGTTCGTGGTACTCCGGCATGGGCCACGAGGGCACCGCCTACTCCGAGCCCAACATCCGCACGCAGATGCGTCACGGGCTCGCCTACGCCGCCGGCCTCCTGGCCGCCGACTGCTCGCCGCCCGTCAAGGACGCCGCGGGCTCGTGGAGCGGTGTCACCCCGTGGCCGCTGGTCCCGATCAACATGGCTCTCACCTCCGACGGCAAGATCCAGTCCTTCGGCAGCGTCGGCGGCTGGGGCGACGACACCACGCCGTACGACTGGACGGGCAACAGCTCGGTCACGCAGGGCGGCCAGATGGAGGTCGACGTCTGGGACCCGGTCGAGGAGCGCACGCTCGCCAACCTGCGCAACGGCATCATCCCCAACACCACGTACACCGACCTGTTCTGCTCCATGCAGGTGCAGAACTCGCACAACCACTCCACGATGACCGTCGGCGGTGACGACGGCCTCGGGGGCAACGCCCCCAACGACGCCGCCATCGGAGTCACGAGCTACAGCACCAACAACGGGCTGCAGACCGAGGCGCCGATGAACTTCCCCCGGTGGTACCCGACCGGCTCGACCATGCCCAACGGCGACATCGTCGTCCAGGGCGGCAGCCTCCGCGGCGGCCCCGGCGGACCCGGCGTGCTCACCCCCGAGATCTACACGCCCGACGACGGCTCGGGCTGGAAGACGCTCGACGGCGCCACCAGTGCCTTGGCGTACGGCGACGGCGGCGGCGGCAACGGGCCGGACGAGAACCGCTGGTGGTACCCGCGCGCCTTCGTGGCGCCGGGCAGCGGCAACCTGTTCAACATCTCCGGAACGCAGATGTTCGAGCTCGACCCGTCGGGCAACGGCGGCACCGGTGAGCTGACGTCGCGCGGCACCCTGCCGGCCGGCATCGCCAACCAGGGCGCCCTCGGCAACCCGGTCGGCGCGACCTCGACGGCCGCGATGTATCGCCCCGGCAAGATCCTGCAGGTCGGTGGCGGCTGGTGGGGCAACGGCGGCGGCCCGGACGGCGCCAACGCCGGCTTCACGGTCGACATCACCGGCGGCACGGCCAACCCGGTCATCGCCGCGACCCAGCCGATGAAGTACAAGCGGCACTGGGCGACCTCGACGATCCTGCCCGACGGTGACGTGCTCGTCACGGGCGGCGGTCGCGAGAACAACGGCAACGGTGGCTACGTCACCAACGCCGAGATCTGGAACCCGGACACCGGCAACTGGACCGAGGTGGCCGTGCCCTACGAGCACGCCCGTCTCTACCACTCGGCGGCCATCCTGCTGCCCGACGGTCGCGTGATGATGGGCGGCGGCGGCACTCCCGGCCCGCGCAACTACACCGACGTCGAGTACTACTCCCCGTCCTACCTCTTCGACGGCAACGAGCCGGCTGTCCGCCCCGTGATCAGCAGCGCGCCCAGCAAGATCGGCTACGGCGCCAGCTTCTCGGCCGCCGCCACCCCGGGCGTCTCGCGGGTCACCCTGGTCCGCAACGGCTCGGTGACGCACGGCTTCAACAACGACCAGAACTTCCAGGACCTGGAGTTCACCCAGTCCGGTGGCACGCTGTCGATCACCGCGCCGGAGGACGGCACCTATGCGCCCCCCGGTGCCTACATGCTGTTCGTCTTCGACGCCAACGGCACGCCGTCGGTCGCGAAGATCCTCGACATCGACCCCGAGGTCCAGATGGACTCGCGTACGCCGCAGGTCGTCGACCAGTTCGAGTACCCGAGGCTGCCCACCGACTGGCGCGGCGGCAACCCCGCACCGGTGATCGACGTGGCATCGGGCAACGGCCGGATGACGCCGTGGACCGTCGACAGCCCGGTGCAGCTCGTGCGCGGCACGGTCGCAGGCATGGGTGGCATGGGCCTCCAGGGCTACCAGCTCGGCCTGGGCAGCTCGGGCAGCCTCGAGCGGGTGCTCAAGGGCCTCGACCCGGGTCGTGAGTACCGGATCTCGCTGCGCTACGCCCGCGACGGCCGCTCGGCCGCCGGACTGGGTGACGCCACGGCCGCGCTGTCGGTCGGCAATCTGACGACGACGCTGACCAGGACCACGGCGCAGTCCTCGCAGAACGCCTTCGGCAAGTTCGTCGGCACCTTCACGGCCGAAGCTCGTCAGCAGGCGCTCAGCCTGACGGCTCCGGGCACCGGCGCCGGCCTGATGATCGACGACCTCGTCATCGTGGGTGCCGACCCCGGCGCCTCCGACGTCCCGATCCACTACGAGTTCGAGGAGGGCGAGGGCACCACGGCGGCCAACACCGGCCAGTCCGGCTCCGTCGGTGACGCGACCCTGACCGGGACCACCGGTTGGTCCCCCAACGGTGTCCTGGGTGGCGCGCTCAACCTGCCCGGAGGCCCCAACACCAACGCGGTCGACCTGCCGGACAACCTGCTCCAGGGTGCCGAGGACTTCACCACCTCGTTCTGGGTCCGCCCGGACACGAAGGGCAACTGGATCAACCTGTTCCACATCGGGGACGGGCTCGGCGACGCCGGCAGCTTCTTCCAGATCCAGATGCAGACCCAGGCCCAGGGCAACACCGGCCTGGCCGCCACCTTCAAGAAGAAGGGGAGCGCCGTCCAGGAGCGGGTCTACGCCACTCCGGTGAAGGACGTGACCGCCAACAGGTGGAACCACGTCGTCTTCACTCGGACGGGGACGACCGGGACGCTCTACCTCGACGGTCAGCAGATCGCGACCCGCAACAACCTGACGCTGACCATGGCCGACGTCGGTCCGACCGCGAACAACTGGCTGGGCCGCAACGGCTACCCGGACCCGGCGTTCGACGGACTGATGGACGACGTACGTCTCTACACGTCGGCGCTCACTGCGGCGGACGTGACGGCGATGTACGACGAGGGGTCGGCGCTGCGCACGACCACGACCGTCTCGGTCGCACCGGTCTCACCGTCGCCGTTCGGAGAGCCGCTCACCGTCTCGGCGACGATCGCCGGCGAGACGGACGTGCCCGCCGAGGGCACCGCCCAGCTGTGGATCGACGGCGCCAGTGTCGGCACCGCAGTGGACGTGGTCGACGAGGCCGTGACGTTCCCCGCTCTCACGCTGTCGCCAGGAGCGCACGAGATCGAGGTCCGCTTCGTCGCTGACGAGGGCTTCCGTGACTCGACGGCCACGGTGACCCACACGGTCGAGCGTCCACCGCCGGGCGAGGGTGTGCCGATCCACTACACCTTCGACGAGGGCACGGGCACGACTGCCGCCAACTCGGGCACCGACCCGTCGGTGGGAGCGGCCACGCTCACGGGGGCTGCTGCCTTCACCCCGTCCGGCCAGTTCGGCTCCGGTGTCTCGCTGCCAGGTGGAGGATCCGGCACCGGCAACCAGGTCCGCCTGCCCGACAACATCGACGCCGGCATGGACGAGGAGTTCAGTGTGTCCGTGTGGGCACGACCGGACGCGCTCCCGAACTGGGTGCCACTCGTGCAGATCGGCAGCAGCACGGACACGTTCTTCCTGCTGCAGTCGTCCACGCAGGCCGCCGGGGCCACCGGCTTCGCGGCCACGTTCAAGGCGCCCGGCAACGCCAACCAGGAACGACTCACGCTGGGCGGCGGCAACGACCTGCCGCTCAACGAGTGGACCAACGTGGTGTTCACGATGAGTGGCTCGACCGGCAAGATCTACTTCGACGGCGAGCTGCAGGGCACCCGCTCCGACTACACGCTGGGCATCGGTGACGTCGGCCTGGCCGGCAACACCACCGCCAACTTCATCGGTGGCACGAGCTGGCCGGACCCGAGGTTCGACGGCCTGGTCGACGACTTCCAGATGTTCGGCTACGAGCTCTCCGCCGAGCAGGTCGCGGAGCTGTCCGAGGGTCCGCCGGAGAACTCCGGTCCGGTGGGCGTGGCCGATGTGTACGACACCGACGAGGGCCAGTCCCTCACGGTGGCGGCGCCCGGTGTGCTGGCCAACGACACCGATGTCGACGGCGATGACCTGACGGCGACCGGTGCCACGCAGCCTGCCAACGGCGAGGTGACCCTCTCGGCCAACGGGTCGTTCACCTACACGCCCGAGGCCGGGTTCAGCGGCACGGACACCTTCACCTACACGGCGAACGACGGAACGGTCGCCTCGGCGCCCACGACCGTCACCATCACCGTGGCGGACGGAGGTCCTGGCAACGCTGCTCCGGTGGGTGTGGCCGATGCGTACGACGCCGACGAGGGCGAGGCCCTCACAGTGCCGGCGCCCGGTGTGCTGGCCAACGACACGGATGCCGACGGGGACGACCTGACGGCGACCGGTGCCACGCAGCCTGCCAACGGCGAGGTGACCCTCTCGGCCAACGGGTCGTTCACCTACACGCCCGACGCCGGCTTCTCCGGGACGGACACCTTCACCTACGCGGCGAACGACGGGACGGTCGCCTCGGCGGCCACCACCGTCACCATCACCGTGGCCGAAGCTCCCGTGAACGTCGCCCCGGTCGGGGCCCCGGACGCCTACAGCACCGTCGAGGGCTCAGCCCTGGCGATCGCGGCGCCCGGTGTCCTGGCCAACGACACCGACACGGACGGCGACGTGCTGACCGCGACGAGTGCCACGCAGCCGATCAACGGTGAGGTGACGCTCGCCGCCAACGGATCGTTCACCTACAAGCCCGACGCCGGCTTCTCCGGCAAGGACGTCTTCACCTACAGGGCCGACGACGGGACGGACGCCTCGGCGCCCGCGACGGTGACCATCACCGTCAAGGCCGCGGGCGATCAGCCCGGGCAGCCCGTCGTCACCGCGATCGCGGGGGCGGCCGCGCCGTACACCTACGGCCGACCGGGAACCGTCTCGGTGACCGTGACGCCTGCGACGGCAACAGGGAAGGTCGAGCTCGTCCAGGGCGGGACCGTGCTCACCTCGGGCACCCTGTCGGCAGGGCGGGCGACGCTCTCGCTGCAGGGCAAGGGGCTGCTGCCCCGGACGCACGACCTGACCCTGCGCTACGTCGGGGATGCCGGCCACAAGGCAGCGTCGTCGATCGTGCAGGTGGTCGTCGAGAAGGTGGTCCCGACCCTGCAGGTCAAGGCGCCCTCGAAGGTCAAGGTGGGTCAGAAGGCCAAGCTGAAGGTCCGACTGTCTGCGGCCGACGGCGTGCCCGTGACCGGCACTGTCACCGCCACGATCAAGGGTGGCAAGACCCTGACCGGCACGGTGTCCGACGGCCGAGTGGTGTTCAAGCTGCCGAAGTCCACGAAGCCCGGCAAGCTGAAGGTCACGGTGGCCTACCTCGGTAGCGACCTGGCCGAGGCTGTGCAGGACAAGGTCACCATCAAGGCCCAGCGCAAGCGCTAGGCACGATCGGGAACGCGGGCCCGGGGGCGACACCTCCTCCGGGTCCGCGTCGCTGTGCGCGTACGCCGAGGCGATCCCGTCCTCGACCAGCGGGCGTGCGAAAGGGCCGGCGAGCGATCCGCGGATCGCCTGCCGGCCCTCGCCGTGTGTGCGGGAGCGTCAGTCCCTGTCGGTGGCCAGCGCCGCGACGACGCCGGCGCGGGAGTCGTCCTCGCTGGCGAGCACGCCGCCGTTGGCGACCGTGTCGGCGGTGATCTCGGTGAAGACCATGCGGACATCCTGGCGACGAGCGCCGAGGATCTCGACCGCGCTCTCGGCCACGGCCTTCGCGAACTCGCGGCGCTGCTCGACGGACCGGCCCGCGAGGAGCTCGACGGTGATGTTGGGCATGGTGGCCCTTTCTGATGGCGGTCCACAAACGCGACCTGTGTTCACTGATGTGAACATCACTGTACGCGCGGCTTCTACGGGCCCGCAATGGATGCGTTCACATTCTTGACAATGGTTCGGCCCGCTGATTCAGTGAGGACACCATTTCGTTCGCCGTCTGCCTCGGTGAACTCACGGGTGGACCGGCCCAGCGAGCACACGAGGATGCAGACATGTTCCGCGACGACACGACGTCCAGCAGGCCCCGACTCATCGTCCGGGGTGCCGCCGCGGGCGCGCTCCTCGGCCTCGTCGGCCTTGCTTCTCCTGCCAGCGCCCACGTCACCATCACTCCCTCCACCACCGCCGCTGGCGCCTTCGCGGTGCTCGAGGTCAGCGTCGGCCACGGCTGCGAGGGCTCGCCCACCACCGAGATCACCGTCCAGATGCCGCCGGAGATCAACTCCGTCACGCCGACCCGCAACGCCCTGTGGGAGGTGGAGAAGGAGACGGAGCAGCTCGACCCTCCCGTGGCCGACAGTCACGGCAACGAGATCACCGAACGGGTCGCCTCCGTCACCTACCGGGCGGAGACCCCGCTTCCGGACGGCTACCGCGACACCTTCGAGCTGTCCCTCCAGCTGCCCGACGCCGAGGGCGACACCCTCGTGTTCCCGACCATCCAGACCTGCGATCAGGGCGAGTCCGCCTGGATCGAGGTCCCGGAGGACGGGCAGGACAGCGAAGAGCTCGAGCTGCCCGCCCCGTCCTTCGTCGTCTCCGAGGCGGGAGAGGGCGACCACCACGCGACCGCCGCTGCCGAGACGGCGAGCGACGACGACCACGACGCCGCGGCCGAGGAGGACGAGGAGGGCAATGCCCTCACCATCGCGGCCCTGGTGGCCGGGCTGCTCGGAGCCGTGCTCGGCGGCGCCGCGCTCGTTCGGCAGCGCCGACGCACATGATCGCCCAGCGACCGCGGAGGATCGGGGCGGCCGCGCTCCTCTTCCTGGCGGTCGCCGCGCTGGTGCTCGGCCTGTCCTCGCCCGCGAGCGCGCATGCCACGCTCGTCAGCACCGATCCGGCTGAGGGTGCGGTCCTCCAGGCCGCCCCCGAGCAGGTCCTGCTGACCTTCAGCGAGGCCGTCCGCGGCGTACCCGACGGCGTCCAGGTCTTCGATGCCCAGGGCGGGCTGTTGGAGGTGTCGGCCACGGTCACGGGTGCCGAGCTCACGGTCGCCCTGCCCGGGTCACTGGACGACGGCACGACGGTCGTCGTCTGGCGGGTCGTCTCCGAGGACGGACATCCGATCAGCGGCTCGCTCACCTTCTCCGTCGGCGCGCCCACCACCGACTTCACGCCGCCCGCGGCGAGCACGACGGAGAGCCCCCAGGTCCCCTGGTCGCTCACGCTGGTCCGCTGGCTCGGCTACCTCGGCCTGTTCCTCGCGGTCGGCCTCGTGGTGTTCGTGCTGCTGTTCCTCCCGGCCCTCGAGGAGTGCGAGCCTGCCCGGCAACGACTGAGGACGGCCGCGCGGGCCGCCGCGGGCGTGGCGGTGGTGGCCTGGGTGGCCGGCCTCCCGCTCACCGCGATCTACCTGTTGGACGCCGGCGCGAGCGCGCTCACCCGGGGCTCGACCTGGTCCTCGTTGCCGCTGACGGAGTACGCCGTACCGGCGGCCGTCGTCGTCGGTGTGGTGCTCGCCGCCGGACTGCTCGGTGGCGGGCTGCCTTCCAGGGCGCGACGGATCGCGGCATTGCTGGCAGCCGCTGTGGCGGTCGGCGCCCCCGCGTTGACCGGTCACACCCGCGCGGAGACGCCGGAGTCGCTCGTCGTCGCCACCGACGTGCTCCACCTGATGGCCGGCAGTGTGTGGCTCGGCGGGCTGGTCGGCCTGGCCCTGGCGCTGCCCGACCTCGCCGGACGCGGCGCCACCGCCGCCGAGGTGCTCTCCCGCTTCTCCACCGCGGCGGCGGGCGTGCTCGCCGCCCTGGTTGCGACCGGCTCGGTGCTGGCCTGGCGGATCCTGGGCTCCTGGAGCGGCTTCCTCGACACCACCTACGGGCAGCTGCTGCTGGTCAAGATCGGGTTCGCCGCGGTCGCCGTCGCCATCGCGGCCTGGAACAGGTGGTCGCTCCTGCCGCGGCTGCGACAGGCCACGAAGCAGGACGACCGGCGGGCGGTCGCCCGCCCGCTGGTGCGCGCCACCACGGTGGAGGCCGTCGTCCTGGTGGCCGTCCTGTTCGTCACGGGCTTCCTCGTCGACAAGAGCCCCGAGGGCGACCAGGCGCCCGCGAGTGCATCGGCCGCAGTCGAGACCGACCCCGGCACGCAGACGACGACACTGGGCGACATCGACGTCCGGGCCACCATCACCCCGCTCGTACGAGGGCCCAACAGCGTCACCATCCAGCTGCTCTCCGCCACCGGGGAACCCACCGAGGGAGTCGCGCCGCCGGTGCTGCGGCTCGCCTCCGACCGGGTCGTCCTGGGCGCGATCCCACTCACCCAGGCGATCGCCGGCACCTACACCGGCCAGTTCGTGCTGCCGGCGGCAGGCACCTGGCGGATGCAGGTCTCCCTGCGGGTCAGCGAGTTCGCCAACCCCGTCGGCGAGCTGGAGTTCGTCGTCCCGGGCGGCTGAGAGGTCGCTCCTACAGCGGGGCGACCTTCGTGGCCAGCTTCGCCGCGAACTCACCCGGGTCGAGGGTCCCGGCCAGGATGCGGGTCGTCGGCCACTCGGACGTGTCGAGGCCGGAGAGCCGGTCGAAGACGGCCAGGTCTGCGGCGTACAGGGAAGCCAGTGACTGCAGGTCGTCGGCCGTCGGTGCGGTGCCGGTGACGAGGGACGCGCCGGCGTAACGGTTGCGCAGGGGCGGGTACTTCCCGAACCGCGGCAGGCCGAGGTGATCGGTCGCCCGGTCGACGGACGGGTTGAACGACGCCAGCATCTGCCGGAACTCCAGCAGCAGCCACTGCTCTCGCGGGAAGACCGAGAAGCCGTGCTCGAGCTGGGCGCCGTAGTAGCCGCGGGCGATGCCGGACATGTGCTTGTAGCGCATCGGCTTCACGTCCGTCGGCACCGTCGTGGGCAGTGCGGTGGGACGGAACTCGGTGAGGAAGCCCGGCCAGTCCGGCCAGTCGGGGTTGCGGGTGCGCAGCATCGTCCAGTGCGAGAACAGCCGCTCGATCGGGTCGCGGAACACCGCGATCAACGGGAGGCCGGGGTTGTAGGCGCGCATCCGCTCGAGGGCGTTGGGCCAGAACAGGTAGACCGGCGTGGAGTCGCCGACCATCGTGTGGACGCGGGCCCGACGCGGCGCGGTGTAGTCGCGTTCGTAGTCGGGCTGCGCCCAGTCGTAGTCCTCGTTGTTGAAGAAGTGCGCTTCCTTGCGCGGTGGCCGGCACACGAGGCGGTGCTGGCTGATCGTCCCGGACAGCGTCGAGGTCCCGCTCTTCTGGACGCCGACGATCGAGAAGTTGTAGGGCATGCGTCCGAAGTCGGCGTCGGGCTCGGGACGGGTCACTCGCGCAACGCTACCTTTTGCCTATGACCACGAGCGACGCTGTCGAGAACGTGACGGGCCAGTCATCAGGCGAGGCGACCAGTGTGTCAACGGGTGACGGCTACGTGCAGCCCGTCGTCGACGTGGCGGCGCTGACCACGCTCCTCGACGGGAAGTACGCCGACGTGCGCGCGCTCGTCCGCGACAACCTGGCCGAGCACCAGCAGATCCTCCTCGACGCCGAGGAGATGAGCACGGCCGACTTCCGCGACCGCGTGCGAGACGTCGTCGTCGAGATGGCGGCCACCGGCCAGACCGGGATGGGATTTCCCGCCGAGTTCGGTGGTGGCGGCGACGTCGGCGCCTCGGTCGCCGCGTTCGAGACCCTGGCCTTCGGCGACCTGAGCGTGCTGGTCAAGGTCGGCGTCCAGTTCGGCCTGTTCGGCGGCGCGATCCTCCAGCTCGGCACGAAGCCGCACCACGACGCCTACCTGGCCGACCTCGTCACCGGCAAGGTGATGGGTTGCTTCGCGATGACCGAGACGGGGCACGGGTCCAACGTCCAGGCGCTGGGGACCACTGCGGCGTACGACGTCGCGACCCAGGAGTTCGTGATCACCACCCCCGACGACGCGAGCCGCAAGGACTACATCGGCAACGCCGCAGCGCACGCCGACGTCGCCGTCGTCTTCGCGCAGCTCGAGGTCGATGGCGAGGGCAGGGGAGTGCACGCGTTCGTGGTGCCGGTCCGCTCGGAGGGGCAGGTCCTGCCCGGCGTCCGGATCGAGGACTGCGGCCGCAAGATGGGGCTGAACGGCGTCGACAACGGTCGCATCTGGTTCGACGGGGTGCGGATCCCGCGGACCAACCTGCTCAACCAGTTCGCCGACGTCACCGAGGTCGGCGACTACGTCAGCCCGATCGAGAACGCCAACAAGCGCTTCTTCACCATGCTCGGCACCCTGGTCCAGGGCCGCGTGTGCGTCGGCGGCGCCGGCATCAACGCCGCCAAGGTCGCGCTGACGATCGCGACGAACTACGCCGCGCACCGCCGCCAGTTCGAGGCCGCCGACCCCGACCAGGAGCAGCTGCTCCTCGACTACGGCATGCACCAGCGGCGGCTGTTCCCGCTGATCGCGCGCACCTACGCGCTCCACTTCGCTCAGGAGTACGTAGCCGGCTCGCTGCACGACGTCTTCATGGGTGTCACGAGCGACGAAGAGGCGCGGCGCAAGCTCGAGTCGCGTGCGGCCGGCCTCAAGGCGCTCGGCACGTGGCACGCGACGTGGACCATCCAGGAGTGTCGCGAGGCGTGCGGTGGTGCGGGCTACCTGAGCCAGAACCGCTTCACGGCACTGAAGGCCGACACGGATGTCTTCACGACGTTCGAGGGCGACAACCACGTGCTCCTGCAGCTGGTCGCCAAGGGACTGCTCACCGACTACTCGAGCGAGTTCGAGGACATGGACCAGTTCGGGATGGTCAGGTTCGTCGCCAGCCTCGCGGTGGAGACGGTGCTCGAGAAGACCAGCGCCCACAAGCTGTTCCAGCGGATCAAGGACGCGCTCCCCGGCGGTGACCAGTGGGACCAGGAGGCCGGGCTGCTCGACCCGAACTACCAGCGCGCGATGCTGCGCTTCCGCGAGGAGCACATGCTCGGCGGGGTCGCCCGTCGCCTGAAGCGCGGCATCGACAGCGGGATGAACCCGGGTGAGGTCTTCTCCCAGGTCCAGGACCACGTCATCGCGGCGGCCCGGGCGCACGTCGAGCGGATGGTGCTCGACTCCTTCGTCCTGAAGACCCGCGCGCTGCCCGATGGAGACCAGAAGGTCGCCCTCAACCTGCTCTGCGACCTGCACGCCCTCACCACCATCGAGGCCGACCGGGCGTGGTTCATGGAGCACGGCCGGCTCTCCAGTGCCCGCTCCAAACAGATCAGCCGGGAGATCAACGGCCTCTGCCGCAAGCTCCGGCCGCTGGCGGTCGACCTCGTCGACGCGTTCGGTGTGCCCGAGGCGATGCTCCGCTCGAAGGAGATCCTGTCGTGAGCACTCCTGTGTACGTCGTCCTCGGCGCCGGGCCGGGCCTGGGGCTCGCCACCGCCCGCCGCTTCGCCGACACCGGGCACGTGGTCGTGCTGGTCGGGCAGACCGCGGAACACATGGAGCCGCTCGCGGCGTCTCTGCGCGAGAGCGGCGCCACCGCCGAGGGTGCGGGTGCCGACCTCACCGACTCCGCAGCGGTGACGGCGCTGATCGAGGGCGTGATCGAGCGACACGGGCGCATCGACGTACTCCACTTCAACCCGAGTGCGTGGCGCGAGGCCGACGTCCTGCACCTCACCCCCGCCGAGCTCTTCGAGGACCTCGCGCTCGGGGTCGCGCCGCTGCTGCCGGCCGTGCAGGCGGCGGTCGACTCGATGCCGAAGGGCGCGCGGGTGCTGGTCACCGGCAGCATGGCCGCCGACAAGCCCAACCCCGCCGCACCCAGCCTCGGGATCCAGAAGGCGGCCGTCCGCAACCTCGTCACCAGCCTCGACGCCACGCTCTCCGAACGCGGCATCCGCGCAGTGGCGGTCCAGATCAACGGGTCCCTGGCCAAGGAGGGCGCGTTCGCACCGCCGGCGGTGTCGGCTGCGCTGCACGCCGCGACCCAGCGACCGGACAGCGAGTGGACCGCGCACGTCGCCTACAACGGCCAGTCGTGAAGCTCCCGCTCGTCGGCGCGTGGGACGAGGACCCGCTGTGGGCGAAGTTCTACCCGCTGATGGTCGAGCACCCGGCGCTGGGTGGGCCGCTGTGGCGGCTCGGTCTCGGCAGCGACATCTCGAGGTTGTACGCCGCAGCGCGGGAGATCGGTGAGCTGCCCGACGGCGCGCGGGTCCTCGACGTCCCCGTCGGCGGCGGTGTCGCGTTGCGCGGTCTGCGCCCCGGCTCCCACCTGCACTACGTCGCTGCCGACATCTCGCCGACGATGCTGTCGCGAGCGCTCGATGTCGCTCGCAAGCGCGGGGTCGAGGAGCAGGTCACGACGACCATCGCGGACGTGGGTGACCTGCCCTTCGAGGACGGCTCCTTCGACCTCGTCGTCTCGTTCACCGGGCTGCACGTCTTCCCCGACCCGCAAGGGGCGATCCGGGAGATGGTCCGGGTCCTCAAGCCGGGCGCGGCCATCTCCGGGAGCGCGCTGTTCACCGGCCACTTCCACGGACTTCGGAAGCGCTACGAGCTCGTGCACGCCGTCGGACGGCGTGCACACGTGCTCGGCCCGATGTGCACTGCGGCCGACGCGCGGCGCTGGCTGGTGGAGGCCGGCGCGATCGACGTACGACTCGAGATGAGTGGCGCCGTGGGCTATTTCCACGCTGTCAAGACGTGAGCTGTCACAGACCTTCGACGACCGGTGTCTCCATGCCATCAGGCAATCCACCGATCAAGGAGTGATCACCATGCCCAGCAACTTCCGGATCCCGAAGGCCACCCTCGACGGCGCGTACGGCGTCGTGATGCGTCGCGTCGCCAACCGGACCTGGGGCCAGATCCCCGACAACGCCTACGTCCTGTGGCACAACAAGCCCGTCATGAACGGCGTCTTCAGCTTCGAGCGCAAGGTCGCGAAGTGGACCTCCCTCGACGCGCACCTCAAGACCTACGCCGTGATGGCGAGCGCCGGCGTGATCGGCTGCTCGTGGTGCATGGACTTCGGCTACTTCATGGCCCGCGAGGACGGCCTCGACCTGGCCAAGGTCAGGGAGGTGCCGCGCTGGCGCGAGTCGGAGGCCTTCACCGACCTCGAGCGCGACGTCATGGAGTACGCCGAAGCGATGACCGTGACCCCGCCGATGGTCACCGACGAGATGGTCGCGAGCCTCGACGAGAAGCTCGGCCACCAGGCCGTCGTGGAGCTGACGATGATGGTCGCCATCGAGAACGAGCGCTCGCGCTTCAACTCGGCGATGGGGCTCGCCAGCCAGGGATTCAGCGACGTGTGCGAGCTGCCCCTCGCCGTACCCGCCAAGGCGACCAGATGAGCCGAACCGACGCGTTCGTCGCGCACCGCAACCTCCTCTTCACCGTCGCCTACGAGATGCTCGGCTCGGCCGCGGACTCCGAGGACGTGCTGCAGGAGGTCTGGCTGCGGTGGGCGGAGGTCACCGACGAGGTGCTCGACGAGCGCGCCTACCTCGTGCGGATCACGACCCGGCGCTCGCTGAACAAGATGCGCAGCCAGGCGCGACGACGCGAGGAGTACGTCGGCCCGTGGCTGCCGGAGCCGCTGCTGACCGCGCCCGACGTCGCCGACGACGTCGAGCTCGCCGACAGCGTCTCGACCGCGATGCTGCTGGTGCTCGAGACGCTGCCGCCGACCGAGCGGGCGGTGTTCGTGCTGCGCGAGGTCTTCGACGTGTCCTACGCCGAGATCGCGGCCGCCGTCGACAAGTCGGAGGCCGCCGTGCGCCAGATCGCGCACCGTGCCCGGTCGCACGTCGAGGCCCGCCGACCTCGCGAGTCGGTCGCACCGCAGTCGCACAGTGCCGTGCTGGAGCGCTTCATCGACGCCGTCAACGGCGGCGACCTGCAGGCCCTGATGGACGCGATGGCCCCCGACATCGTGCTGATCACGGACGGCGGCGGGTTCAAGCAGGCGGCGCTGCGTCCGATCCTGGGCGCGGAGAAGGTGCTGCGCTTCCTGGCCGGCGTCTACCAGGCCTCGACCCGCGCCGAGATCGTCTCGGTGAACGGCGGGTCGGCGCTGCGCCTCGAGCTCGACGGCGAGCTGGAGGCGGTCGCGACGTTCACGATCGAGGGCGACCTGGTCACCGGTGCCTACATCGTCCGCAACCCGCACAAGCTGGTGAACCTGGACGGGAACGAGCGGCTGCTCACCCGCTGACGGCGCTGACCATTTCCCACCTCGAGCCGAGAGGTGGCCGCTGGGCGACCTGAATGCCGGTTGTCGAGCGTCCATATGGCCGCTCAAGCAGGGAACTGGTGCGGTAGGCAGGCCGGATGTGGCTCAGTGGCCGGTGGTCTTGGCCCGCTCGAACGACGCGCGGACCTCGGCCTCGGCCTCGTCGCGGCCGACCCAGTTGGCGCCCTCGACGGACTTGCCGGGCTCGAGGTCCTTGTAGACCTCGAAGAAGTGCTGGATCTCCAGGCGGTCGAACTTGGAGACGTCCTCGATGTCCTGCAGGTGCTGCAGGCGCGGGTCGTGGGACGGGACGCACAGCACCTTGTCGTCGCCGCCGGCCTCGTCGGTCATGCGGAACATGCCGATCGCGCGGCACTCGATGAGGCAGCCGGGGAACGTCGGTGCCTGGAGGAGGACCAGCGCGTCGAGCGGGTCGCCGTCCTGGCCGAGGGTGTTCTCGATGTACCCGTAGTCCTCGGGGTAGGCCGTCGAGGTGAACAGCATCCGGTCCAGCCGGAGGCGACCGGTCTCGTGGTCGACCTCGTACTTGTTGCGAGAGCCCTTGGGGATCTCGATCAGCACGTCGAAGAGCATGGAGTCCCCTGACGGGCGGAGCTCGTCATCGCTGATCTCGTCGCGGACGTCGTCGGCTACCTGCTCGTCGGGCACTGTTCTCTCCTGGGGCCGTGGGTGTTCGGTCGTCAGTGTCGCGCACAATGGCGCCATACGGCCAACGGAGCGGGGGAAATCGAGTGGGACGTGACGGACGCCACCCCGCCGGTCCCGGCGTCACGGCGCACTGGTTGCCGACCCTGCTCGTGCTCGCGCTGCTCGGCGGTGCTTTCGCCGCCTACCGCTTCGACTGGGGACCCCGCTATCTCGGTTGGTACGGCGACGACGTCACCCAGGACCCGGCCGCGGTCGCTCCTCCGGCGGGCCTGGAGTTCCCGGCGTGGTCCGACCCGGCCGAGATCGCTGCCCTCGCTCCGTCACCTTCCCTCGTCAGCACCGCAGCCGTCGAGGCGGCCCTGGCCAAGGGCCTGACCGACAAGACCCTCGGCAAGCACGTCGTGGCCGCGGTCGGCGACCTGGGCGGAGACGGGCCGGTGTGGACGCACGACGACGACCAGTTCCTGCCGGCGTCGACGACCAAGGTGCTGACCAGCACCGCCGCGCTGGCCGCCCTCGGTCCCGACACCACCTTCACGACGAGGGTCGTGGCCGGCCAGAGCCCGCGCGAGATCGTGCTCGTCGGTGGCGGCGATCCCTACCTCGCCAGCAAGCCGCTCACGCCCGGGGAGGCGGCGACTGCCTATCCCGAGCGAGCCGACGTCGTCACGCTCGCCCGGGACACCGCGAGCGCGCTGGCCGGCCGCCGCAAGCCCGTCCGGGTGCGCTACGACGACTCGCTCTTCACCGGTCCCACCAACAACCCGAAGTGGCGCGCCGACTACGTCCCCGACGACATCGTCACTCCGATCACGGCGCTGTGGGTCGACCGCGGCGCCTCGCCGACCGGCTTCGGCCGCAGCGACGACCCGTCGCTCGCGGCGGCGGCGGCGTTCGCCAGCGCCCTGCAGCAGGCGGGCGTGAAGGTCGCCGGCGGCCCGGCCAGGACGACGGCCGACCCCGCCGCGGCCATGCTTGCGAGCGTCGAGAGCGCGCCGGTGTCCCAGATCGTCGAGCACGTCCTCGACGTCAGCGACAACGAGGCGGCCGAGGTGCTCGCCCACCACGTCGGGCTGGCCGTCAGCGGCGACGGCTCCTTCGTCGGTGGCGCCGCCGGCGTGCTCAGCACCCTCCAGTCGCTGGGCGTCGAGACCGGGTCCGACGTCGTGTACGACGGCTCGGGGCTCTCGCGCTCCAACCGGCTCTCGCCCGCCGACCATGCTGCAGGTGCTCCAGACCGCGGCTCGTCCCGAGCTGCCCGATCTCCGCGCCCTGGTCACCGGGTTGCCGGTGGCCGGCTTCACCGGCTCGCTCGCAGACCGGTTCGCGTCCGCCGACGTGGCCGCGCTCGGCGACGTACGAGCCAAGACGGGCACGCTCAGCGGCGTGAGCTCGCTGGCGGGACTCGTCACGGGCAGCGACGGCACGCAGATGGTGTTCGTGCTCGCCGTCGACAAGACTGGCAAGGCGCGCGAGTCCGACGTGGAAGCAGCCCTCGACGGTCTCGCCGCAGACCTCGCCGCCTGCCTGTGTGGCTCCGGCTGAGGGCCACCCTCCAATCCCATGGCCTGCTGCGCGCCGCCCGGCATGCACGCTGGCTGCGTTGTCGTCATCGCCATGGCTCCGCCATGTCTCCCTCCTCCGCCTTGCCATCGCACTCGCCGAACGACGCTCGCGACGGCCGAGGATTGGAGTGAGGCCCTAGGTTTGCCCGCATGAGTGGACTCGTCGACTGGGACTTCGCCGTCAACCTCGGCGCCAAGGTGGCCGGAGACGGTCCGGAGGTGACCGCCGACGACGCAGCGGCCGCCGTCGCCGAGCTGCGCGCCGGCGCCGATCGCTCCACCGGCCTGGTGCGCGACTTCACCGGCCTGGTGGCCGCGGAGCACACCGCCCCCGTCCTGATCGTGGACCGGCGCGGCTGGGTGCAGGCCAACGCCGACGGCTTCGCCAAGATCATCGAGCCGATGATCGCGAAGCTGGCCGCCAAGAAGGGCACGCCGTCCGGCCTCTCCATGGCGATCGGCTCCCGCGTCACCGGCGCCGAGGTCGGGCTGCTGCTCGGCTTCCTCGGCACCAAGGTGCTCGGCCAGTTCGACCCCTTCCACGACCCGTCGGGGCGGCTGCTGCTCGTGGCGCCCAACATCGTCCACGTCGAGCGCGAGCTCGGCGCCGACCCGAGCGACTTCCGCCTGTGGGTCTGCCTGCACGAGGAGACCCACCGCGTGCAGTTCACCGCCGTGCCGTGGATGCGCGACCACCTCTTCTCCGAGATGACGGCGCTGACCGACAGCGTCGAGCCCACGCGCCTCACCGAGGACGCCGTACGCCGCATCTCCGAAGCCGTCCGCGGTGGCGGCGGCAGCCTGATGGACGTGATGAGCACGCCCGAGCAGCGCGAGATCCTGGACCGGATCACCGGCGTGATGTCGCTGCTCGAGGGCCACGCCGACGTCGTCATGGACGGTGTCGGCCCGACCGTGATCCCGTCGGTCGACAAGATCCGCCGGTCGTTCAACGAGCGGCGCAAGGGCATCGGCACCCTCGACCGCATCCTGCGTCGCCTGCTCGGCCTGGACGCCAAGATGGCGCAGTACCGCGACGGCGCCTCGTTCGTGAACCACGTCGTCGACAAGGTCGGGATGGAACAGTTCAACGCCGTCTGGGCCGGCCCGGAGAACCTCCCCTCCAAGTCCGAGATCGGCGACCCCGCAGCCTGGATCACCCGAGTGCTGTGAGTCTTCACCCCGCTCTTGCGGTCGTACGCCGAGGCGTGCGCGCCGTGCTCGATCCACTCGAGCCAGGTGCGACCGTGATCGTCGCCTGCAGCGGTGGGGCCGACTCGGTCGCCCTGCTCTCGGCCGCGATCTTCGAGGGCCACAAGGGCTCGCTGCGGGTGGTCGGGGTGACCGTCGACCACCGCCTCCAGGAGGGCTCGGCCGCCCACGCGGAGCGGGTGGTCGAGCAGATGGCCGCGATGGGTGCCGACGAGACGCTGACCGCGACCGTGACGGTGTCCGCCACCGGGGTCGGTCCCGAGGCCGCCGCCCGGAAGGCGCGCTACGCAGTGCTCGAGGAGGTCGCCGAGCGGCTCTCCGCCGCCGTCGTGCTGCTCGGCCACACCCTCGACGACCAGGCCGAGACCGTCCTGCTCGGCCTGGCGCGCGGCTCGGGCGGTCGGTCTCTCGCCGGCATGCGGCGAGGGTTCGACGGCTTCGCGCGCCCGCTCCTCGACGTACGCCGTGACGACACCGTCACGGCCTGCCAGGTCGAGGGCCTGACCGTGTGGGACGACCCGCACAACGCCGATCCGTCCTTCACCCGGGTGCGCGTACGCCGCACGATCCTGCCGCTCCTCGAGGACCAGCTCGGTCCCGGCGTGGCCCGCACCCTCGCCCGGACCGCCGACCAGCTCCGCGACGACATCGCGCTGCTCGACGAGCTCGCCGACGAGGTGCTGGCGCGGGTGGCGAGTCCGCACGGCCTCTCGATCCCGCTCCTGTCCGGCCAGCCCCCGGCACTGCGCCGCCGGGTGATCCGGTCCGCCGCCCTGGCCGCCGGCGCGCCTGCCGCCGAGCTGTTCCACGAGCACGTGCTGGCCGTCGACGCCCTCCTGACCGACTGGCGCGGGCAGAAGTGGATCGACCTCCCCGGCCACCTCCGCGCCGTACGCCGCGACGTGCTCCTCGTCTTCGAGGCCGCTCACCGCCTCCTGACCGGGCGGCACCCACCCGTCGACTGCATTTCGACTCGCTCGAGTGGAAGTTCAGCGCCTGATCCGCGCTCGCACGCTCAGCCTCCGATGAAGTTCCACTCGCTCGGGTGGAAGTTCAGAACGGAGGCTCCCGCGGCGCCGACGCCTGCGCTCGGCCCTGTGGACAACGTCAGCGGCTGTGGGCCGATCCGCGGCACGCTTCTGGCATGCACCGCAACCGCCCCTTCGATCCCCGTGAGCCGTTCCCGCGGTTCCGGGCGCTCCTCGCCGGCCACTCCAGGTCGTACGTCGACTCGCCGGCCTTTCGCCGGCTGCTCCACGGCATCATCGTGTCGGCGGAGGTGCCGGACTCGGCGCTGCTCAGGGTCAAGGCGGCCCTGGCCTGCTTCTTCGACGACGCCTTCGCCTCGCACGCCTCGGCGGCACGGGTGTGGCGAGTCCCGGTCCGGACCCGGCCGGGCGAGCACGTGACCGTGTCCCTGGACGCCCACCGGCTCCGGCGGCGAGGGGTGACGGTCCATCACCGTCCGAAGGCGAAGGTCGCCGTCGTCCAGGGTGTGCGCGTGTCCGTGCTGACGGATCTGTTCGTCGAGCTGGCCGACGAGCTGTCGTTGGTCGAGCTGGTCGTCGCGGGTGACTGGATGGTCCGCCGTCAGGGTGTCCGCGTCCACCAGCTCAGGCGCGCGGCCAGGAAGGCGCCCGGACGGGCCGGGATCCTCGCGCGTCAGGCGGCGCGCTGGGTACGTGCCGGCGTCGACTCGCCCATGGAGTCCCGTCTCCGGATGCTGATCGTGCTGGCGGGTCTGCCCGAGCCGGTGGTCAACCTCAGCATCCGCAACGAGGACGGCACGGAGATCCGGCGCTATGACCTGAGCTGGCCCGACGTCCGCGTGGTCGTGGAGTACGACGGCCGCCATCACGTCGAGCGCGTCGAGCAGTGGGAGAGCGATCTCCGGCGCCGCGAGGCCATCGATGACGATGACTGGCGCATCCTGGTCGTGGTCGCTGCCGGCGTGTACAAGCGACCCGACGAGACCGTCGACCGGGTGTTCCGGGTGCTGTCCGCGCGAGGCATGCCGGGGCTGCCCGACCGGCCCAGCGACGAGTGGCGACCGCACTTCCCGGGGCTGGGCGCCGCGGCGTGACGCTGCGAGGTCCGGGCGTCGCCGTACGCCGTGCTGAACTTCCACTCCCTCGGGTGGAAGTTCAGGCCCCGATCACGGCAACCACGCTCGGCAGCCGATGCATTTCCACCCGCTCGAGTGGAAATTCAGGCACGGGCGCAACCTCACGCCGTACGCCGACCGGACCCCTGGCGACGAGAGGTCGGTGTGCACCTAGGCTGGCGCCATGGAGTCAGCCCAGGTGGAGAACGACCTCGTCAACGTGCTGTTCACCGAAGCGCAGATCCAGGCGCGGCTGGGCGAGATGGGGGCCCAGATCGCGGCCGACTACGAGGGCCACGACCTGCTCATGGTCGGCGTCCTCCGGGGCGCGGTGATGGTCATGGCCGACCTGTCCCGCGCGCTGCCGCGGCACGTCGAGATGGACTGGATGGCGATCAGCTCCTACGGCTCGGGCACCAAGTCGAGCGGCGTGGTGCGGATCCTCAAGGACCTCGACACCGACATCACCGGCCGCCACGTGCTGATCGTCGACGAGATCATCGACACCGGGCTGACGCTCAGCTGGCTGGTCAACAGCCTGGGCAGCCGCGGTCCGGCCAGCGTCGAGATCGCCACCCTGCTCCGCAAGCCGGAGGCCCTGAGCATGCCGGTGGAGCCGAAGTACATCGGCTGGGACATCCCCAACGAGTTCGTCGTGGGCTACGGCCTGGACTACCGCGAGCAGTACCGAAACCTGCGCGACATCGGCACGCTCGCGCCCCACATCTATTCCTGACGGGCCGCTCCGCGACGTCCCGCTTTCACCCCGCCTGAAAGAATGCCCGCTAAGCACGACTCGCACCACCAAGACAACAGGGTGCGCGCGACGATGTAGCGTCGCGTCACTCCTGATCACCCCTGGCGAAAGATGCAAGTGAAGCGCATATTCAAGGGCCCCTGGCTGTGGATGGTGCTGGCCATGTTCGGCGTCCTCCTGGCCATCCAGTACCTCGCACCCAACGGCGGGTACGACGAGGTCAAGACCTCGGAGCTCAGCTCGTGGATCAAGGACGGCAACGTCAAGGAGATCACCTTCATCGACGGTGACCAGGAGATCCAGGCGACGCTGGACGACGGCACCCGCAAGGGCAGCGACAAGGTGATGACTCACTACATCATGGGTCAGCAGACCAGTCTGCTGCAGCTGGTGGACCAGCAGCTCGACAAGGGCACGATCGAGGAGTCCAACTCCGAGAACCCGCAGCCCAGCATCCTCAGCACCCTGCTCGTCACCCTCCTGCCGTTCGCGCTGATCGTGCTGCTCTTCATCTTCTTGATGAACCAGGCCCAGGGCGGTGGCCGCGGCGTCATGCAGTTCGCCAAGTCCAAGGCCAAGCTGATCACCAAGGACATGCCGAAGACGACGTTCACCGACGTCGCCGGCTGCGAAGAGGCGATCGAGGAGCTCGGGGAGATCAAGGAGTTCCTCCAGGAGCCCGCGAAGTTCCAGGCCGTCGGCGCCAAGATCCCCAAGGGCGTCCTGCTCTACGGCCCGCCCGGCACCGGCAAGACGCTGCTCGCCCGCGCGGTCGCGGGTGAGGCGGCCGTGCCGTTCTACTCGATCTCCGGCTCGGACTTCGTCGAGATGTTCGTCGGCGTCGGCGCGAGCCGTGTGCGTGACCTGTTCGAGCAGGCCAAGGAGAACGCGCCCGCCATCGTCTTCATCGACGAGATCGACGCCGTCGGTCGCCACCGCGGCGCCGGCATGGGCGGCGGCCACGACGAGCGCGAGCAGACCCTCAACCAGCTGCTGGTCGAGATGGACGGCTTCGACGTGCGCGGCGGCGTGATCCTGATCGCCGCGACCAACCGTCCCGACGTGCTCGACCCGGCGCTGCTGCGCCCGGGCCGCTTCGACCGCCAGATCGCCGTCGACGCTCCCGACCTCAACGGCCGGCACATGATCTTGAAGGTGCACTCGCGCGGCAAGCCGATCGCGGCCGACATCGACCTGCTCAGCGTTGCTCGCCGTACGCCCGGCTTCACCGGTGCCGACCTGGCCAACGTGCTCAACGAGGCCGCGCTGCTCACCGCGCGCCAGAACGAGAAGCTGATCACCGACGCGAGCCTCGACGAGGCCATCGACCGCGTGATCGCCGGCCCGCAGCGGCGCACGCGCCTGATGAGCGAGAAGGAGAAGCTGATCACGGCCTACCACGAGGGCGGCCACGCCCTCGTTGCCGCGGCGCTGCCCGGCACCGACCCGGTGCACAAGGTGACGATCCTGCCGCGCGGTCGCGCGCTGGGCTACACGATGGTGCTGCCCGACGAGGACAAGTACAGCCAGACGCGCAGCGAGATGCTCGACAAGCTGGCCTACATGCTCGGCGGCATGGCCGCCGAGGCGCTGATCTTCCACGACGTCACCAGCGGTGCCGGCAACGACATCGAGAAGGCGACCAACCTCGCCCGCGCGATGGTCACGCAGTACGGCATGAGCGACCGGCTGGGTGCGATCAAGCTCGGCGACAACGCCTCCGAGCCGTTCCTCGGTCGCGACATGGGCCACCAGCGCAACTACTCCGAAGAGGTCGCCGCGATCATCGACGAGGAGGTGAAGAAGCTGCTCTCCACCGCACACCAGGAGGCCTTCGACACCCTCGAGAAGAACCGCGACGTCCTCGACTCGCTGGTGCTCCAGCTGCTCGACAAGGAGACGCTGGACAAGGCCGAGATCGCCGAGATCTTCATCCCGCTCCGGCTGCACCCGGACCGTCCGGCGTGGACGGGCTCCGACGCACGTATCCCCAGCACGATCCCGCCGGTGGAGATTCCGCAGGAGATCCGGGACCGCGCTGCCGCAGGGTGCGCTCGCGCAGAAGGAGGAAGGCGCCGTGATCCTCACTCCGCCCGGCGCCGGCGGTGACACCCACGGCGACGTCCCCGGTGACTACACGCCGCCCGAGCCTCCGCACCCGGCCTGAACGGACCCGCCCATGACCGACCCGATCAGCCTCGCCGAGCGGGACGATCCCCGACTACGACCACGAGCGGGCGGAGGCTGCGGTCCGCGAGCTGCTCGCGGCGATCGGTGAGGACCCGGAGCGCGAAGGCCTGCGGGAGACGCCGGCGCGGGTCGCCCGCGCCTACGCGGAGCTGACCCAGGGCCTGCGGCAGCGTCCGGAGGACGTGCTCACCACCACCTTCGACATCGGCCACGACGAGATGGTGCTGGTGCGCGACATCGAGCTGTGGTCGATGTGCGAGCACCACCTCGTGCCCTTCACCGGCGTCGCGCACGTCGGCTACATCCCGGCCGAGACCGGCAAGATCACCGGACTGTCCAAGCTCGCGCGGCTCGTGGACGTCTACGCCAAGCGGCCGCAGGTCCAGGAACGCCTGACCACCCAGGTCGCCGATGCCCTGATGGAGATCCTCGACGCCCGGGGAGTGATCGTGGTGATCGAGGCCGAGCACCTCTGCATGACCATGCGCGGGGTGCGCAAGGCCGGCGCCCGCACGATCACCAGCGCCGTGCGCGGCACGATGCTCAGCGACAACGCAACCCGCGCCGAGGCCATGGCGCTGATCAACTCACGCCGATGACCCGTCCCCGCGTGATGGGGATCGTCAACGTCACGCCCGACTCGTTCTCCGACGGTGGCCTGTACGCCGATGCCGGGAGCGCCGTCGAGCACGGCCGCCAGCTCATCGCCGACGGGGCCGACCTGCTCGACATCGGCGGCGAGTCCACCCGTCCGGGCGCGATCCGACCGGTCGTGAGCGAGGAGCTGGACCGCGTCATCCCGGTCATCACCCAGCTGGTCGCCGAGGGTGCCGTCATCTCCGTCGACACGATGCGCGCCTCGGTGGCCGCGGCGGCGCTGGCGGCCGGTGCGCAGGTCGTGAACGACGTGTCGGGGGGACTGGCCGACCCGGAGATCCTCGACGTCGTCGCACAGAGCGATGCGACGTACGTCGCGATGCACTGGCGGGCGCACGCGACCGACATGGCGGACTTCACCGACTACGGGCCCGACGGTGTCCTCGAGGGCGTACGCCGTGAGCTCGGTGAGCGCCTGGCCGCGATCGTCGCCGCGGGGATCGATCCGGAGCCGGGTGCTCCTCGACCCCGGCCTCGGCTTCGCCAAGACCGCTGCGCAGAACTGGGAGCTGCTCCGGGGCTGGCGTCCCTCGAGAGTCTCGGGCGGCCCCTGCTGATCGGGGCGAGCCGCAAGTCGTTCCTGGGCTCCCTGCTGGCCGTCGCGGGGCAGCCGCGGGTCGTGGGGGAGCGGGAGTTCGCGCACGTCGCGCTCGTCGCCCTGCTGGCGCAGCGCGGTGTCGACTGCCTGCGCGTGCACGACGTGCGCGCCACCTGTGACGCGCTCGCGGTGGTGGACGCGTTGTCGGCAGGCGGTGTGGCACCTGTCGGTGGCGTCCGGCAGGGTGACGTCTCGTGACCGACGAGCTGACCATCACCGGAGTCGAGTGCTTCGCCCACCACGGCGTCTTCGACTTCGAGCGGCGCGAGGGCCAGACATTTGTGATCGATCTGACTCTCGGCCTCGACACGGCCCCTGCGGCCGCCTCCGACGACTTGCAGGACACCGTCGACTACGGAAGCCTCGTTGCGCGGGTCAAAGCCGCTGTCGAGTCGGACCCCGTGGATCTGATCGAGACGGTGGCCCAGCGCATCTCGGACGTGTGCCTCACGGACGGTCGTGTTGAATGGGCTCGCGTCACGATCCACAAGCCTGATGCACCGATTGAGTCGACGTTTGCCGATGTCGCGCTCACGATCACCAGACACACCCCCTAGACAACGAGGGCCATTAATGACTGAGACCCCCAACCCCAACATCGTGGATGCCGACTCCCTCACCGGGGAGATGCACCCGATCCGCCGGGTGGTGGTCGCTCTCGGGTCCAATCTCGGAGAGCGTTTCGCTGCCCTGCAAGGCGCTGTCGACGCCCTTGCTGACACCCCTGACTTCTTCGTGACCGGCGTCTCGCCGGTCTACGAGACCGACCCCGTGGACGCCCCCACCGAGGACTCGCCGAAGTTCCTCAACGCCATCGTGCTGGCCGACACCACCCTGCCGGCCGCCCGCCTGATGGAGCGCGCCCTGGCCGTCGAGGACGCCTTCGACCGCGAGCGCAGCGAGATCCGCAACGCACCCCGCACGCTCGACGTCGACCTGATCGTGGTCGGCGACCGCCGGGCCGACGACGACTTCCTGCGGCTGCCGCACCCACGCGCCCACGAGCGGGCGTTCGTGCTGCAGCCCTGGCTCGACCTCGAGCCCGACGCGGTGTTCCCCGACCGGGGTTCGATCGCCGACCTGCTCGACGAGATCGACGCCTCCGGCATGACCAAGCGCGACGATCTGGTGCTCGAGGTCCAGTGACGCAGGACCCGGTCCCGCCGGAGGGCCACCTTCGCCCCACCACGGGCGCGTCGTTGGCCATCGCGGCGGTGATCGGCCTCGTCCTGGGCTGGCTGCTGCGCCCGGTGATGGTGCGGCTCAACGGCACCGCGCCGATCGTCACCTGGGCGCAGGCGCTGGCCCTGGTCTTCGTGGCCGCCGTCCTGGCGTACGTCGCCTGGCACACCTGGCAGACGATCCACGTCCACCGGCGGCGACTGCCGCACCACCGCGCGGTCAACCGGCTCGTGCTCGCCCGCGCCAGTGCCCTGGTGGGGGCGCTGGCGGCCGGTGGCTACGCCGGCTACGCCGTCACCTGGCTCGGCGACGCGTCCGAGCTCGCCGACGAACGACTGCTCCGGTGCGGCGTCGCCGCGGTCGGGGGCCTGCTCATGATGCTCGCCTCACTCCTGCTCGAGCGTGCGTGTCGCGTCCCGTCGGAGGACCCGGGGCCCTAGCCTGACCTCATGTCTTCCCTCCAGCCCCAGCAGTCACAGTCGTCCCGTACGACTGCGCGTCGTCGTCAGCGCAGCACCCGCCTGAGTGTTGCGGTCGCCCTGCTGGTCCTCTCCGCCGTGCTGGTGGTGGGTGCCGTCGTGTCCGCCTCGACCCTGCTGATCACTGCCGCGGCCGTGATCGGCGTCGTTCTCGGTGCCGTTGCCACGAAGATCACGCACTCCGAGCTGGCCGACGCCCGAGTCGAGGCCGCTCGTGACCGCGCCGCCCAGGCGAAGGCCTATGCCGCGCTCACCGAGCGCCGTACGGCCGAGAACATGAACTTCGCCCTCGACATGCGTCGCAAGATCGTCGCCCGCGAAGAGGTCATCTCCGGCCTCGAGGTCGCCCTCAGCAACGCGCAGCGCCAGGTCGCCGACCAGACCCGGAAGGTCAACGCCGAGGCGCGTCGTGCCGACCTCGCCGAGCGAACCCACCAGGAGGACGCCGACTCGATCCGCGGCCTCGAGCGCTCGCTGGCCGGCTCCGAGGACCGCGCCGCCGAGGCGATCGTGCTCGTCGCCGAGCTGGAGGCGGAGATCGACGTGCTCAGGTCCGAGCTGAGCTCCTGGCAGGCCGCCGCCACGGGCAAGCGCGCCAACTCCGCCTGACCCCGACCGGTCGCACTAGGGCACAATCATTCGATGTGATCCCTGAGGACAATCGGTTCGAGAGCGACCCCGCCGAAGCACTCCCCGAGGATCCGGGACTTCCACGGGGCTGGGAGGTCGGCACCGTCGACGGTGACGACCCGGTCCAGGTCGAGCGGCTGACCGAGCTGCTCCGCGCCCACGAGCGCGCCGGCCGCGGCTGGGCGAGCGGGTCCGAGGACGACGTGCTGGTCGAGGTCCAGGGCCTCGAGATGCGCGAGAACGTCGTGGTCCGCGACGACGCCGGCGGCATTCGCGCCTGGGGCAGCGTGCACGACCGCGCCGTGGGCCGCATGCTCTACGTCCACATCGTCGACCGGACGCTCGCCGACAAGGTCGCCCGGGAGTGCTCCGACCTGCTCTTCGAATGGGCCAGCGCGCAGGCCCGCCAGGTCGGCGCCGAGCGCGGCCTGGCCGTCCAGCAGATCGACACCGGCGCGTTCCAGGACGACGAGCGCCAGCACGCCTGGCTGGCGGACGCCGGGTTCACCAAGGTCCGCACCTGGTGGCAGATGAGCCGGTCGGTCATCGCCGAGGAGGTCGAGCTCGTGCCCGATCCCGACGCGTGGAGCAAGGACGGCGTGGACTTCCGGCTCGTACGCCGCGAGGCCGGCGGGATGCCCGACGAGGCCGACCTCCGGGCCGTCCACGACGTGCTCGAGGGCGCCTTCACCGACCACTTCAACTCGGCCGAGGAGACGTTCGACGAGTTCATCCACCGGCTGCGCGAGGACCCGGGCCACCGCTGGGACCACTGGTGGCTGGCCGAGGTCGACGGCGAGGCGAGCCGGTGCCCTCGTCGGCACCGTGAGCGAGTCGACCAAGGGGCCGGACGGCTCCTACGTCTCCTACCTCGGCGTGCTGGAGACGGCGCGCGGGCGCGGTGTCGCCAAGGGTCTGCTGAACACGATCATCGCCGACGCGGCCGCCCGCGGTCGTGACCGAGTCGGGCTCGAGGTCGACGCAGAGTCCTCCACCGGAGCCGACGGCCTGTACGTCGCCATGGGCTGGGGCACGAAGTACACGACCGAGTCCTGGCACAAGGACGTGCAGGTCTGATCGTCAGTTCGGCGACTCGCGCAGCGACTCCCGCAGGGCCTGGTGCACGCCGTTCGGCGTGAGCACGCCGACGAACTGGGCGCCGCGCTTGACCCCGATCATCGGCTTGTCGTCGCGGAGCAGTGCGGCGAGCGCCTCCTCGAGCGAGGAGGCGATGTCGATGGCCGCGCCGAGCTGGCCGCCGTTGACGCCGTCGAGCGGCTCGAGGTGCTCCTCGCGCAGTGGCGTGACGGTGAGACGGCGCAGGCCGCGCGTCGACCCGACGAAGTCGGCGACGAAGTCGTCGGCCGGCCGGGCGAGCAGCTCCATCGGCGTGGCGAACTGCGCCAGCCGGCCCCCGACGGCGAAGACCGCCACCCGGTCGCCCATCCGGACGGCCTCGTCGATGTCGTGGGTGACGAGCACGACGGTCTTGCCGAGGTCGCGCTGCAGGCGGATGAACTCGTCCTGCAGCTGGGCGCGCACCACCGGGTCGACGGCGCCGAAGGGCTCGTCCATGAGCAGCACGGGCGGGTTGGCCGCGAGCGCGCGGGCCACGCCGACGCGCTGGCGCTGGCCGCCGGAGAGCTGGTGCGGGTAGCGATCGGCGTACTGACCCGGATCGAGTCCCACGGTCTCGAGGAGCTCGAGGGCCCGCTGGCGTGCCGTGGTCTTCGACTCGCCGTACAGGAGCGGAACGGTCATCACGTTGTTGATGATCTTCTGGTGCGGGAACAGGCCGATCTGCTGGATGACGTAGCCGATGCCGCGTCGCAGCTTGACCGGGTCGACCTCGGTGACGTCCGTGCCGTCGAGGATGATCCGCCCCGTCGTGGGCTCGATCAGCCGGTTGATCATCTTCAGCGTCGTGGACTTGCCGCAGCCCGAAGGACCGACCAGGCAGACCATCTCGCCACGACGAACGTCGAGGTCCAGCTCGTGCACCGCGACCGTTCCGTCGTCGTAGGTCTTGCCCACGCCCTCGAGCCGGATCATGGTGTCGGATGAGGCTGTGGCGGCCCCCGATGCCGTAGCGTCCATGCGGTGACCCTACTCGCGGAGGCCGGCACTCAAGTGCTCACGAGTGCCGACGGACCGTCGTGTTACAGCCGCCTGACGAACGAGTGGATCTGCGGGCAATACCTCACCGATCGCAAGCAGGAGATCCTCGACGCGACGGCCCAGCACATCTGGATCACCGTCGTCTCCGTGCTCGTCGGCCTCGTCATCGCGTTCCCGCTGGCGCTGCTCGCGCGGCGGCTGCCGCGGCTCGAGTCGTTGATCCTGGGCATCACGACCGGGATCTACACGATCCCGTCGCTCGCCCTCTTCCCGCTGATGGTGCCGTTCACCGGCCTGACGTCGACCACGGTGGTGCTGGGCCTCGCGCTCTACGCCCTCACGATCCTGGTGCGCGCCCTTCTCGAGGGCTTCCGCTCCGTCCCCGACGACGTCGTGGAGTCGGCCACCGGTCTGGGCTACAGCCGCGCGAAGCTGCTGTTCCGCATCGAGCTGCCTCTCGCGCTGCCGGTCGTGATGGCCGGCCTGCGCGTGGCGACCGTGTCGACGGTCGCGCTGACCACCGTGGGTTCGCTGGTGGCGTACGGCGGTCTCGGCAACCTGATCAAGGACGGTGTCAGCACCAACTTCCGCGCCGAGCTGCTCACCGCGTCCGTGATCTGCGTGCTGCTCGCGGTCCTGCTCGACGTCGTGCTCGTGGCCGCGCAACGGTTCCTGACTCCCTGGACGAGGGGAGTGCGGGCATGAACATCCTGTCCGAGGCCTGGCGCTACCTGCGCGACGGCGACAACTGGACCGGTGCGGGTGGCATGGCCAACCTGCTCAACCAGCAGCTCCTGCTGACCGTCACGGCCCTCGCGATGGCGCTGGTCATCGGTCTGCCGATCGCGCTGTGGCTCGGTCACCTCGGCCGCGGCGGCTTCCTCGCCATCAACGTCTCCAACGTCGGCCGAGCCGTGCCGACCTTCGCCCTGCTGGCGCTGCTGGTGGTCGCGGAGTGGCCGGGCACGCAGTCGTTCGGACCCTATGGCCGTGCCGGCCTGGCGACGTTGATCGCGCTCACCCTCTTCGCGCTGCCGCCGATCATCACCAACGCCTACGTCGCGGTGCGCGAGGTGCCGCCGGACGTGCGCGAGTCGGCCCGCGGCATGGGCATGACCGGCCCGCAGCAGTTCTTCCGCGTCGAGCTGCCGCTGGCGATGCCGCTGGTGATGTCGGGCGTGCGCCTGGCGCTGGTGCAGGTCTGGGCCACGGCCACCATCGCCGCGCTCGTGGCCGGACCGGGTCTGGGGCGGGTCATCACCGACGGCTTCTTCCGGTCCAACTACGGCAAGGGCATCGCCGGCGCCATCGTGGTCGCCATGGTGGCGCTCGTCCTCGAGCTCCTCGCCGCCCTGGTCCAGCGGCTGGCGGATCCCACCCGCAGGGGTGGTTCGTCATCGAATCGTGAGGTGGGAATGTCGGTGGGGGCCTCTACGGTTGACCAACCAGCCGACGCCGTCGGCTGACTGCAGCATCCGGACACGCGTGGCTACCGCCGCGGGACACAGAAGGAATCCCATGCTCCTACGACGCACTCTCGCCGCGGTCCTCACCGCCGGCTCTCTCTTCCTCGCCGCAGGCTGCGCCGGAGACGATCTCGCCTCCGACGACGCAACCGAGCCGGCCGAGTCGTCGGCCGCCGCCGACAAGGGCTCCGTCACCATCGCCGGCCAGAACTTCCCCGAGGCCACGCTCGTGGCCTCGATGTACCAGCAGCTGCTGGAGGGCGCCGGCTACACCGTCGACACCAAGCTGGTCGACTCGCGCGACGCCTACATGCCGACCTTCCCCGACAGCGTCGACATCGTGCCCGAATACGTCGGCGGCATCGTCAACTTCCTCAACACCCAGGAGAACGGCGGCGACGCGAAGCCCTTCGAGGCGGGCGACGGAGAGCAGCTCGCTGCCGACGGCGCCGACCTGCTCGAGGCCGCGGGCATCACGCTGCTCGACGTCTCGCCCGCGACCGACACCAACGCGTTCTTCGTGACGCAGGAATACAGCGAGGCCGAGGGCGTCACGACGCTCTCCGACCTCGAGGGCAAGTCGGTCACGCTCGCCGCGGCACCCGACTGCGAGGGGCGCCTCGACTGCGAGGGCGGCCTCTCCGACGAATACGGCATCGACGTCACGGAGGTCCTGCCGCTCGGCTACGCCAGCGACCAGACCTACCAGTCCGTGCTCGACGGCGAGTCGGAGCTCGGCGAGACCAGCACCACCGACGGCACGCTCGAGTCCCAGGGCCTCGTCGTCCTCGAGGACGACAAGCAGATCCAGCCGGCGCAAAACCTGGTGCCGGCCATCGGCGCCGACTTCCTGGCCGAGCACGAGGACGTCGCCGACATCCTCAACCCGTTGATGGCGGCGCTGACCACCGAGACGCTGACCGAGCTCAACGGCCGGATCGCCGTCGACCGCGAGAAGCCCGAGGACGTCGCGACCGACTTCCTCACGGAGGCCGGCCTCCTCTGACGGACGTCAGCGGACCTCGTGGTCCCGGAGCACGAGCGCTGCCGGGTCGACCGTTGACAGATCGAGCACGTCGCTCGGTACGTCGAGGTGTCGGCCCGGCCCGTCGCCGTTCTGCGGCGGCCGGGCCGGTGAGGGTGCCGGCCCATGCCATGAGGGCGGCCGCGTCCGATCGCCGGTCCTGCTCGACCAGCCAGCCGCAGAGCCGGTGCACGGGCGGCAGCGCCGACTCCGTCAGCGACCGCTGTCCCCAGAACTCCCGCACCCCGTCGCGCAGCAGCGCCCACCACTCGTCCGATGCGCCCGGGATCTCCAGGAAGTAGCGCCACAGGTCGCCGGCGAGCACACGATCGACGAACACGTCCTCCACGTCCGCGTCGCCGGCCGAGTGGACTGCGGCGTACGACATCCGCTTGGTCTCCCAGCGATCGGTGAGGTCGCGGACCGAGGAGCGCTGCTGGGTGATCGAGGAGCCGTCGTCGCGGATGCGCCAGTGGTAGACGAGGTCGGGGACGACGTCGAAGGTGCCGGCCATGAAGGCGCGCGTGGTCGTCGGCTGGTCCTCGTAGCGGATGCCCTCGGGCCAGCTGAGGTCGGCGGCGTCCCAGAAGGAGCGGGTGAAGACCTTGTTCCAGGCGAAGACGTCGCCGAGGATCTCCGGGCGGTCCGCGATCCTCAGTCCGAGGGCGCGTGGGTGCAGCCGCTTCATCCACGGCGGCTCGTGCAGGCTGGTGTTGTCGAAGGGCGTCTCCCAGCGCACGATCGAACCGGTGACGAAGTCGGAGCCCGACTCGACCAGGGTGCCCACGAGCACGGACAACGCCGTGGGCGGCAGCACGTCGTCGGAGTCGAGGAACGTCAGCAGCGAGCCGGTCGCGTGCCCCATGCCGACGTTGCGCGCCGAGCCGAGCCCGCCGTTCGCGACGTGCACGACGCGGATGCGCGAGTCGCGGGCGGCGTACGCCTCGGCGATCTCGCCGCTCCGGTCCGGCGACCCGTCGTCGACGACGATCGCCTGCCAGGTGGGCCAGGTCTGGGCGATCAGCGAGCCGAGGCAGGCCGGGAGGTAGGCCTCGACGCCGTAGGCGGGCACGACGACCGAGACGAGGGGGGCGGCCGCGGGTTTGTCTGATCGCCACGGCAGCCTCATGGCGGCAGGTTATCGGTGGCGGCATCGGCGGTAGGCTCCCCGACCGTGACGGCGATCGATGAGATGAACCCCGAAGGCGTGCCGCGGAAGGTTCTCTTCGTCGCGGGAGCCGGCCGCAGTGGCACCTCCACGATGGCCGGTATCGCCAGCAAGCTCGGCATGCACGTGCCCCTGCCCGAGGTGCCGCCCGACGCGTCCAACCCTCGCGGGTTCTCCGAGCCGCAGTGGGCCGTCGACCTCCACGACCGGCTGCTCAAGGAGGCCGGCGTCCAGGTGAGCGACTCGCGGCCGAGCGCGTGGTTCGAGACCGGCCGCATCTCCACCCGCGAGCCCGCCCGGATCCGGGTCGCGGACTGGCTCGAGCCGCACTTCGACGTACACCCCGAGCTCGTCGTGAAGGACCCGCGGCTGAGCTGGTTCCTCGGGCTGTGGCGGGTGGCCGCGATCCGCACCGGCGCCAAGCCGGTCTTCGTCACGATGCTGCGCCCGCCGGCCGAGGTCGTGGGCAGCAAGCAGAAGTACTACGCCAACAAGCTCGGCTCGGCCCACCTCGCGGCGAGCTGGGTCAACATGCTGCTCCACACCGAGCGCGCGACCCGCGAGGAGGCCGGTTCGGCGCGGGTCTTCGTGCGCTACGAGGACCTGCTGACCGACTGGGTGAAGACGACGAGCGCGTCGGCCACACGCTCGACCTGCAGACGATCATCCACACCCGCAGCGACCTGATCCGCGAGGTGCACCGGTTCATCGACCCCACCTGCGCCGGGTCACCTCGACCCTGGAGGACCTCGCGCTGCCGCAGCGGCTGCACGAGCTGACCGGCCAGACCTGGGAGGAGCTCAACAAGCTCGCCGACCGAGCGGTGACATCGGCGAGGCGCACGCGACGTTCGACGAGCTGCGTGACGCGTACATCGACCTCTACGAGGAGGCCGAGGCGATCAGCAAGTCGTCGGTGGTCGCCGCCCGCATCGCCGGCGCCCGCGCCGCCGCCGACACCGAGCCCGAGTCGAGTGGCCTGGCCGACAAGGTCCCCCACGACGTACGCGCGAAGATCCCGCCGTCCGTACGTCGCGGCGTGCGCAAGGCCCTGGGTCGCGAGCGGGCCACGGAGCCTGCGCCGGGGGAGAAGTGAGCGTCCCGATCGGCGGCGGCCACGGGCTGACCAACGTCGAGGGCCACACCGACTTCGACATCGTGTGGCCGTGGAACAAGACAGAACGCCGGGCTCCGTTGAAACGCGGCGCGACCGCGGTCCTCCGCGTCAAGAACGAAGCGGAATCGATGAAGTTCGTGCTGCCGCCGCTGCTGCGGGCGTGCGACCACGTGCTGCTGGTGGACAACATGTCGACCGACGAGACGGGCGAGGACGCGCTGGACGTCGCGGAGTCGCACGGCCTGGCGGCGAAGTTCACGCTCAAGGAGTACCCGTTCGAGGTCGCCCGTGCCGGCGCCGAGCACCTCGCCGTGCCCGAGCGCAGGGTCCACTCGCTGGCCTACTTCTACAACTGGTGCTTCTCCCACGTCCGGACCCGCTACTCGTGGAAGTGGGACGGCGACATGGTCCTCACCACCGAGGGCGAGGTGTCGATGGCCGACCTGTCCTGGCAGGTCGGGACGGCCGATGCCGTCATCCGTTTTCCGCGCCACGGGCTCTACATCGAGTCCGACAAGCGCGCGTTCCTCGACCTCGGCCTGCGCAACATCGAGGAGTGGGGCTTCCCGATGACACCGGACTTCGTCTACTCCAAGGCGCCCGAGTGGGAGATTCGTACGACGCCCGACGTGATCCGGCAGTTCGCGCTCCCGCAGGGGCTGGTCGTGGAGCTGAAGTACCTCGACGGCGACGAGTTCGCCCACTGGACCAATCCGGAGTCGTTCGCGACCAGCGTCCGCAACCGCCGCAAGCGCCGTGAATGGCTGGTCTTCAACGCGCTCAACAACGGCGAGATCCCCGAGGGCGTGACCGAGATCAACGCGCCCGACGGTGAGCACGTCGTCGACTACGTCACCCACACGTGGCTGCCCCGCGCCCCGCGCCCGTTCGTCGTCGACGACCCGGACCACGCGAAGCTGCACCTGCGCGCCTGAGCCGACTCACCACGGGACGAGCTCACCACCGACCTCCCCCCAGAATCCGGTGCGACCGGGCGGCCCCATCACCGAGCCCGCCAGCACCACCGCGAGCTGGTCGGACTCGGTCATGGCCGTGGTGTGCACACCCGGGGGCTCCGTGCGCTCGAGGGGCACGTTGCGCTTCGACAGCACGCGTCGCGTGAGTACGGCGAGCTGCTGGCCCTCGAGCTCCACGACTGTCCGCCAGCGCGAGCGGTGACGCACGCGGTAGGTGCGCCCACCCAGGGTCATCTCGCCGGTGCGGCGTCGGCGCAGGTAGCCGCTCAGCGAGCCGTTCACGACCTCGCCGTGCTCGGCCGACCGGGACTGGACGAGAGCGCGGCCGCCGACCGGCAGGCGACCCCCGGACTTCTGCCACGACGTGCGCTGATGGCGGTGGATGTCGGTCTCGAGAAACGCGGTGGCTCGGTCGAGGAGTCCGTCACCCTGATGCTCGGGCGCGGGCCCGAAGGAGACGCTCGCGGCCGGGGTGCGGTCGCCCGTGGCGAGGTGCAGCACGGAAGAGTCCCGGTCGAACGAGCCCGTCCACCCGAGGGGCAGTGCGATTGTCATGGGGGGACGCTAGACGCCATCGGTCCGCGGGGTCGACGGACCGTCGGGCACCTGTGGATGAGCCGCACAAGCACGGCGCGGTGTCGGGTACGTCACGTTCACTTCCTGTTCACATCGCGGATCGCGGCGGCGTACGCTCCTGGTGCAAGAGATCGAGCCAAGAGATCGAGCACCGAGTCTGGTACCCATACCGGCCCCACACAGGGGTGGTCGGCGGGACTGGAACGAAAGGGTTCGCACAATGACTCAGTTCCGTGTGGGTGTCGTGGGCGCAGGCCGCGTCGGCGCCGTCCTCGCCGCCGCGCTTCGCACCGCGGGCCACGAGATCGTGGCCGCTGCCGGTGAATCCGACGCCTCCCGTGGCCGCATCGAGTCCCTCATCCCCGGCACTCCGGTGGTCAAGCCCAGCGATGCTGCGCGGGCCGCCGACCTGCTGCTCCTCACCGTCCCCGACGACATGCTCGCCAACGTCGTCGCGATGCTGAGTGCGAGCGGCGCGATCCACGAGGGTCAGTACGTCGTCCACACCAGCGGTGCACACGGGCTGGCCGTTTTGGCTGATGCCGCTGCGGTCGGCGCACGTCCCATCGCGCTGCACCCCGCGATGACCTTCACCGGCACCGACGTCGACCTTCCCCGGCTGCGCGACGCGATCTTCGGCGTCACCGCCGGCGAGGCCGAGCGGGCCGTGACGGAGCAGCTCGTCGCCGACCTCGGCGGTCGACCGATGTGGGTCGCGGAGGACAAGCGCACGCTCTACCACGCAGGTCTGGCCCACGGCGCCAACCACCTCGTCACCCTCGTGACCCAGGCGATGGAGATGCTGTCCGCGGCCGGCGGCGACAACCCCGCCGACACCCTCCGACCGCTGCTCAACGCCGCCCTCGACAATGCGCTCGCCCACGGCGATGCCGCGCTGACCGGCCCGATCGTCCGCGGTGACGTCGAGACCGTCCGCGCCCACCTCGTCGAGATCACGGCCAACGCACCCGAGACGGTCAACTCCTACCTCGCGCTGGCCCGCGCCACCCTCGACCGCGTCGTCACCGACGGTCGCCTGCTGCCGATCCGGGCCGCGAAGATGAGGCAGATCCTGGACGCTGCTGACCCGGCCAGGGTCGAGCGGCTCGCTCCCCGACGTTCGCGCAACCGGAGCACCTGGGCGTGACCGAAGGCCCCACCCTCGCGAGCACTCGCGAGGAGCTCACTGACCTGCTCGCGTCCGCCCGCCGCGACGGCAAGCGCATCGGCTTCGTGCCGACGATGGGCGCGCTGCACGAGGGCCACGCCAGCCTGATGCGCGAGGCCGCCCGCCACGCCGACGTGGTCGTGGTCAGCATCTTCGTCAACCCGATGCAGTTCGCGCCGACCGAGGACCTCGACCGCTACCCGCGCACCCTGCCCGAGCGACCTCGAGCTCTGCGGGGCCAACGGCGTCGCGGTGGTGTTCGCCCCGGCCGTGGAGGAGATGTACGCCGGCGGGTTCAGCCACGACCGCGTCCGCGACGGCGTCACGGTGCACCCCGGCCAGCTCGCCACGATCCTCGACGGCGAGTCCCGCCCCGGCCACTTCGACGGCGTGCTCACCGTCGTCGCCAAGCTCTTCGGCCTCGTCCAGCCCGACGTCGCCGTCTTCGGCCAGAAGGACTACCAGCAGCTCGCCCTGATCCGCGCGATGGTCCGCGACCTCTGCCTCCCGGTCGAGATCGTCGGTGCGGAGACGATGCGCGAGGCCGACGGCCTGGCCATGTCCAGCCGCAACCGCTACCTCGACCCCGCGCAGCGCGCCGCCGCAACCGTCCTCAACCGTGCGCTGCGCGCGGCGCAGGAGCGGGCGGCGTACGGCGTCCCGTCGGCGCGCTGGGCCGCGATGAGCGTGCTCAAGGCCGAGCCGGAGATCGAGCTCGACTACCTCGCGCTGACCAGTGTCGACCTCGGCGAGCCGCCGGCGAACGGTGACGGCCGGATCCTGGTCGCCGCCAAGCTCGGCACGACGCGGCTGATCGACAACATGAGCATTCACTTCGAGACACCGGCGGGCACCCCAGCGGGCTCGACCACTGAAGAAGGGAGCAGCTGATGCTGCGCACCATGATGAAGTCCAAGATCCATCGGGCGACCGTCACCCAGGCGGACCTCCACTACGTCGGCTCGGTGACCGTGGACGAGGACCTCCTCGACGCTGCGGACCTGCTGTCCGGCGAGCTCGTCCACATCGTCGACGTCACCAACGGCGCCCGGCTCGAGACCTACACGATCGCCGGCGAGCGCGGCTCGGGCGTGATCGGCATCAATGGCGCCGCCGCTCGCCTCGTGCACCCCGGCGACACCGTCATCCTGATCGCCTACGGGCAGATGGAGACCGCCGAGGCCAAGGACTACCAGCCGGCCGTGGTCTTCGTCGACACCGACAACAAGGTGCTGGCCACCGGCTTCGACCCGGCCGAGACCTTCGGTGACCCGTCGCTGACCCGCGGTGACTTCCTCGCCCGATAGCCTGCCCGAATGAGCGAACGCCTTCCGGGTCGGCTGACGGCACCCGAACCCGGATGGACCACGCGGGCGGACGTCGTGGTGATCGGCTCCGGCATCGCCGGGTTGACGGCCGCGCTGCGGATCCACGCCGCCGACCGGAGCCTCAAGCTCCTGGTCGTCACCAAGGACGTCCTCAACGCCGGCTCGACCCAGTGGGCGCAGGGTGGGATCGCCGCAGCACTCGGCCCGGGGGACACGCCCGAGCAGCACCTCCGCGACACCCTCGTGGCCGGCGCCGGTGCGTGCGACGTCGAAGCCGTCCGCGTGCTCGTGACCGAGGGACCCGACGCCGTGCGCGAGCTGATCGCCCTCGGCACCGAGTTCGACCACCATGAGGGTGAGCTCTCCCTGACCCGCGAGGGCGGTCACCACCGCGACCGGATCGCGCACGCCGGCGGCGACGCGACCGGCGCCGAGATCCAGCGGGCCCTGATCGCCGCGATCGAGCGCACCCCCGAGATCGAGGTCATCCAGCACGCCCTGGCGGTCGACCTGCTGCTCGCCGACGACGGTGGCGTGGCAGGGGTGACGCTGCACGTGCTCGGCGAGGGCCAGCGCGACGGTGTCGGCGCGGCGCACTGCCGCGCGATCGTGCTGGCGAGCGGTGGCCTCGGCCAGGTGTTCTCGCAGTCCACCAACCCGAGCGTCTCCACCGGCGACGGCATGGCCATCGCGCTGCGGGCGGGCGCGACCCTGCGCGACCTGGAGTTCGTGCAGTTCCACCCGACGGTGATGTACCTCGGCCCCGAGTCCCAGGGCCAGCAGCCGCTGATCTCCGAGGCGGTGCGCGGTGAAGGTGCCTTCCTCGTCGACTTCGAGGGCGACCGCTTCATGCAGGGCCAGCACGAGCTGGCCGACCTGGCGCCGCGCGACGTCGTCGCCAAGGCGATCACCCGCCGGATGCTGGAGACGGACCAGCCGCACATGTGGCTCGACGCCCGCCACCTCGGCGCCGAGTTCTGGGAGAAGCGCTTCCCGACGATCCTCGCCGTCTGTCGTCAGCACGGCGTCGACCCGATCACCGAGCTGATCCCGGTGGCTCCGGCCCAGCACTACGCGTCCGGTGGGGTGGTCACCGACCTCGAAGGGCGCTCCAGCCTGCCGGGGCTCTACGCCACCGGCGAGGTCGCGTGCAGCGGCGTACACGGCGCCAACCGCCTCGCCTCCAACTCGCTGCTCGAAGGTCTCGTGTTCTCCCGCCGGATCGCCGAGGTGCTGCCGGGCGAGCTTCGCGAGTGGGCCTCGCCCGCCGAGGACAAGCGGCCCGCCGGCCTCATCGACTGGAACCTCCGACCCGACCTCCAGGCCACGATGACGACGCGCGTCGGCGTCCTTCGCTCCGCCGACGGCATCACCGAGGCCATCGCCTGGTTGCAGCATCGAGACGGCGACAGCCAGGTCGTGCCAGGCGTCGACGGCTGGGAGACGACCAACCTCCACGCCATCAGCAGCGCCCTCGCGCAGGCCGCGTTACGGCGCGAGGAGACTCGCGGCTCGCACTGGCGCGAGGACTTCCCCGAGCGCGACGACGTGACGCAGGCCGGCCACATCGACACCCGCCTGGTCGACGGTGAGCTGGAGCAGACGTTCGTGCCCGCCCCCTCGACCGACCCTTCCACTGGAGCAGTCGCATGAGCTTCACGCCGTACGCCGCACTGCCGGCCGACCTCGTCCAGGAGATCTCCGACGCGGGGCTCGACCCGGAGGCGATCTACGCCGACATCGTGCGCGCGCTCGAGGAGGACCTCCCCAACGGCTCGGACGACACCACGAGCGCGGCCACCATCTCCGACGACGCGCGCGGCAGCGCCGACTGGGAGGCCCGCGAGCCCGGCGTCGTCGCCGGGCTGGCGATCGCGGCGATGGTCTTCCGCTACGTGATGGGCGACGACGTCGAGATCGCCGACCGCGTCGCCGACGGCACGAGCGTCGCGGCGGGCGACGTCGTGATGCGCGTGGCCGGCCCCACCCGTGGCCTGCTCACGGCCGAGCGCACCGCCCTCAACTTCGCCAGCCACCTCTCCGGTGTCGCGACCGCGACCTCGCACTGGGTCGAGGCGCTCGAGGGCACCAACGCCAAGGTGCTCGACACCCGCAAGACCCTGCCCGGCTGGCGCGCGCTGCAGAAGTACGCGGTGCGCTGCGGTGGCGGCGTCAACCACCGCTTCTCACTGAGCGACATGGCGATGGTGAAGGACAACCACGTCATCGCGGCCGGCGGGGTCGTGCCCGCGCTGGAGGCGGTGCGTGCGGCATACCCGAATCTCCCGATCGAGGTCGAGGTCACCGACCTCGACCAGCTGCGTGAGCTCCTCGACGCCGGCTGCGAACGCATCCTGCTCGACAACATGCCCACGTCGATGGTGGCCGAGGCGGTGCGGATCAACGCCGGGCGTGCGGTGCTGGAAGCTTCCGGCGGCCTGACCATCGAGCGTGCCCGCGAGGTCGGCGAGACGGGCGTCGACTTCATCTCCGTCGGCGCGCTGACGCATTCGGTCAAGGTGTTCGACATCGGAATGGACCTGGTCGACGAAGCCGCTGCGCGCGACGGCGCGAAAGTTGGGCCGCGACCGTGACAAAGCGCGCAGCGTGCGAGCCGACCCGAGAATTGGTCGAAGAATGACCCTCCTCGCCGCCGACATCGGCAACTCCGACACCGTCCTGGGACTCCTCGACGGTGAGGAAGTCGTCGCGCACTGGCGAGTGTCGACCGACGAACGGCGCACTTCCGATGAATGGGCGGTGCTCGTGCGTGGGCTCCTTGCCGAGACCGGAAGGAGCATCGACGCGATAGCGGTGTGTTCGACGGTGCCGGCCGTGCTGCACGAATGGCGCGACATGCTGGCCCGGCATTTCGAGGGCATTCGCAGTGTCGTCGTGGAGCCCGGCGTGCGCACAGGCGTGCCGGTGCTGATGGACAATCCACGCGAAGTGGGAGCGGACCGAATCATCAATGCCCTTGCCGCCGCCAGTGAATTCGGCGGTCCCGCGATCGTCGTCGACTTCGGTGGCACGGCGACGACCTTCGACGTGATCAGTGAGAAGGGCCAGTACGTCGGCGGCGCCATCGCCCCGGGGATCGAGATCTCCCTCGAGGCACTCGGGCGGCGCGGCGCCCAGCTGCGCAAGGTCGAGCTCCAGCGTCCGCGGTCGGTGATCGCGAAGAACACCGTCGAGGCACTGCAGAGCGGAATGCTGTTCGGGGTCGCAGCGCAGGTCGACGGCATGGTGGCTCGGATGATTGCCGAGCTGGGTGTTGATGTGGCCGACGTGAATGTCATATCGACCGGTCATCTCGCCCCGCTCGTGCGCGGAGAATGTTCGTGTTTCACGGCAGATTCGCCGTGGCTGACGCTCCAGGGATTGCGGCTCGTGTTCGAGCGAAACTCCTGACGCTTTTCGTTCTTCGAGTGCGCGAGTTGCTTTTGGCGACCCCAGGGGTCTTTACTGGGATGCGCAATTCCACACCCCCGAGTTTCCCGTGAGGAATACACATGGCACAAAAGGTCAACATCATTCTCGTCGACGATCTCGATGGCAGCGAGGCAGATGAAACGCTGACTTTCGGTCTCGACGGCACGACCTACGAGATCGATCTCAATGACAGCAATGCAGCCGCATTGCGCGAGGCGCTGAGTGGCTATGTCGGGCACGCTCGCAAGGTGACCGGCGGTGCCCGCCGCGGTCGCAAGGCTGCCGGCTCCTCGACCAACACCAAGGACGTGCGCGAGTGGGCCAAGGGCCAGGGCATGGACGTCTCCGAGCGGGGCCGCATCTCCGGCGAGATCCAGCAGGCGTACGACGCCGCACACTGATCGCAGCGTCCGTACGGCGCCGCGTTCCCCTCGGGGGCGCGGCGCCGTACTGCTGTGCACCGGACCGACAGTGTTCGCTGTCAGCGGACGACTCCGCTATGCCGTGGGGAACACGTAGGGTGGAGTCGGGCGTTGAGCCCATTGTTCGCCTGACGTCTCCGCATGCGCTGGGAAGTCTGACGCGGACCACAGACGTGAAGGAGCGCACATGTTCGAGCGGTTTACCGACCGAGCCCGGCGAGTTGTCGTGTTGGCCCAGGAAGAGGCCCGCATGCTCTCCCACAACTACATCGGGACCGAGCACATCCTGCTCGGCCTCATCCACGAGGGTGAAGGCGTCGCCGCCAAGGCGCTGGAGTCCCTCGACATCTCCCTGGAAGCCGTGCGCGCCCAGGTCGAGGAGATCATCGGCCAGGGCCAGCAGGCCCCGTCCGGCCACATCCCCTTCACCCCGCGCGCCAAGAAGGTGCTCGAGCTCTCGTTGCGTGAGGCGCTTCAGCTCGGCCACTCCTACATCGGCACCGAGCACATCCTGCTCGGCCTGATCCGCGAGGGCGAGGGCGTTGCCGCCCAGGTGCTGCAGAAGCTCGGCGCCGACCTCAATCGCGTGCGTCAGCAGGTCATCCAGCTGCTCTCCGGGTTCCAGGGCAAGGAGTCGGCCGCGTCCGGCGCCTCCGCGAGTGGCTCTGGCGCCGAGGCGCCGTCGAGCTCGCTGGTGCTCGACCAGTTCGGCCGCAACCTCACCCAGGCCGCCCGCGAGGGCAAGCTCGACCCGGTGATCGGGCGCGAGCAGGAGATCGAGCGGGTCATGCAGATCCTCTCGCGGCGCACGAAGAACAACCCGGTCCTGATCGGTGAGCCCGGCGTCGGCAAGACGACGATCGTCGAGGGCCTGGCCCAGGACATCGTCAAGGGAAACGTGCCCGAGACGCTCAAGGACAAGCAGATCTACACCCTCGACCTGGGCGCACTCGTCGCCGGCTCGCGCTACCGCGGTGACTTCGAGGAGCGCCTGAAGAAGGTGCTCAAGGAGATCCGCACGCGCGGCGACATCGTGCTGTTCATCGACGAGATCCACACCCTCGTCGGTGCCGGCGCGGCCGAGGGCGCGATCGACGCGGCCTCGATCCTCAAGCCGATGCTGGCTCGTGGCGAGCTGCAGACCATCGGTGCCACGACCCTCGACGAATACCGCAAGTACCTCGAGAAGGACGCAGCGCTCGAGCGCCGCTTCCAGCCGATCCAGGTCGCCGAGCCGTCGATCGCCCACACGATCGAGATGCTCAAGGGGCTGCGCGACCGCTACGAGGCTCACCACCGGGTGACCATCACCGACGAGGCCCTGGTCTCCGCGGCCACGCTCGCCGACCGCTACATCTCCGACCGGTTCCTGCCGGACAAGGCGATCGACCTGATCGACGAGGCGGGCTCGCGCCTGCGCATCCGCCGAATGACCGCGCCGGCCGACCTGCGGGAGTACGACGACAAGATCGCCGACGTCCGCCAGCGCAAGGAAGGCGCCATCGACGGCCAGGACTTCGAGGCCGCCGCTCGCCTGCGTGACGAGGAGAAGCAGCTCATCGCCCGCAAGGCGGAGCGCGAGACCCAGTGGCGCTCCGGCGACATGGACGAGGTCGCCGAGGTCGACGAGGAGCTCATCGCCGAGGTGCTCGCCGTTGCGACCGGCATCCCGATCGTGAAGCTCTCCGAGGAGGAGTCGACCCGACTGCTCAAGATGGAGGACGAGCTCCACAAGCGCGTCATCGGCCAGGAAGAGGCCGTCAAGGCTCTCTCGCGCGCCATTCGGCGTACGCGTGCCGGCCTCAAGGACCCGAAGCGTCCCGGCGGCTCGTTCATCTTCGCCGGCCCGTCCGGTGTCGGTAAGACCTGGCTGTCCAAGACGCTCGCCGACTTCCTGTTCGGTGACGAGGACTCGCTGATCCAGCTCGACATGAGCGAGTTCAGCGAGAAGCACACGGTCTCGCGGCTGTTCGGTTCGCCTCCCGGCTACGTCGGCTACGAAGAGGGCGGCCAGCTCACCGAGAAGGTGCGCCGCAAGCCGTTCTCCGTGGTGCTCTTCGACGAGGTCGAGAAGGCCCACCCCGACATCTTCAACAGCCTGCTGCAGATCCTCGAGGAAGGTCGCCTGACCGACTCGCAGGGCCGGGTGGTCGACTTCAAGAACACCGTCATCATCATGACCACCAACCTCGGCACCCGCGACATCTCCAAGGGCCAGAACCTCGGGTTCCAGCAGTCGGGTGACGGCAGCAGCTACGACCGGATGAAGAACAAGGTCTCCGAGGAGCTCAAGCAGCACTTCCGGCCCGAGTTCCTCAACCGCGTCGACGAGATCATCGTGTTCCCGCCGCTGACGCAGGAGCAGATCGTGGCCATGGTCGACAACATGATCGCGGGCGTCGAGCTCCGGCTCAAGGACCGTGACATGCAGCTCGAGCTCACCCAGCCGGCCAAGAACCTGCTGGCCGAGCGGGGCTTCGACCCGGTGCTGGGTGCGCGTCCGCTGCGTCGCACGATCCAGCGCGAGATCGAGGACGTGATGGCCGAGAAGATGCTCTTCGGCGAGATCGGCCCCGGCCAGATCGTGCTCGTGGACGTCGAGGGCGAAGGCCCGGCCGCCACGTTCTCCTTCAAGGGGCAGAAGGTCTCGGCAATGCCGGACATGCCGCCCTTCGAGACGGCCGACGTGATCGGCGACTCCGAGCCTCCGCTCGAGGGTCCCGATGACAGTGCCGGTCCGATCGACGTGGAGAAGTCCGCCGACTGAGTCAACGCACCATCCCGGAGCCCCTGGCCGAACTGGTCGGGGGCTCCGGCGCATTTCGGGAGACCCTTGGCCCGATATCCATGGACGTTTCGGGGGTGGATCCGGCCGACCGACCCCGGGAACGTCCATGGATATCCCGACGACTCGGGTCAGGACGGCAGGGCGTACGCCGACGGGCCGGCCGCCACCACCAGCCGGTCGACGACCAGGCCGGCGAGGCAGCGGTCGCGCTGCGTGGCGTCGGGCCACACGGCGTCGATGCGCGAGCGGTGGACCGGGCCGTCGGCGTCGCGGAGCACGGCCATGATCCGGCCGCGGCACTGGCGGTCGGTGCCGTCCCAGGCCTGACCGCGTCGTGGTGGGCCGTCGTGGGCCGGCCGTCCGGCGGCCAGCCACGCGCACCGGTCGGCGATCGGGCAGGCGTCGCATCGTGGGTCGCGGGCGGTGCAGACGAGGGCGCCGAGCTCCATCACCGCCACGGCCCAGGTCGCGGCGGTGGCCTCGTCGGCGGGCAGCAGGTCAGCGGCGAGGTCACGCTCAGCGCGGGTCACCGATGCCGGCGGGAACTCGACCCCGGCGACCGCCCGTGCGAACACCCGGCGGACGTTGGTGTCGAGCACGACGTGCCGCTGGCCGAAGGCGAAGCTCGCGATCGCCGACGCGGTGTAGTCCCCGATCCCGGGCAGGGCCAGCAGTTCGGCGTACGCCGAAGGCACCTCGCCGCCGTGCTCGGCGACGATCGCCGTCGCGGCCGCGTGCAGGCGCAGCGCTCGTCGTGGGTAGCCGAGCCGGCCCCACATCCGCACTGCCTCGCCCGTGGACTCGGCGGCCAGCGTTGCGGGCGTTGGCCAGCGGGCCAGCCACGCGGCGTGCACGGGCAGCACGCGGGCCACCGGGGTCTGCTGGAGCATGAACTCCGACACCATCACCGACCACGCCGACGCCGATGCCGAGCGCCACGGCAGGTCGCGCGCGTGCTCGTCGTACCACCCGAGCACGGGGTCGTGGAGGTCGCTCATCACCTCAGATCCTAGGCGGGTTGCGGGGCCTCGCGGTGTGGCAGCCGGATCGGGGCGCGCTGGCTGTCTACCGTGTCGGCATGCCGTCCACACCCCTGCAACCACGCGGACCGCTGCCCGCGCGCGTCTACTGGACGCGCCGCCTCGTGCTGCTCGGCATTGCACTGGCGCTGGTGGCCGGGTTCGCGCGCATCCTGGGCGGCTCGAGCGACGGTTCGGACGACAACGGCGACAAGGCGACCACCGTGGGGGCGACCACCACGAGCTCGCCGACCGACGCGGCGACCGAGCCGGTGAAGAAGAAGCGCAAGAAGAAGAAGCAGACCCCGACCGAGCCGCCGCTCGCCGAGCCGACCGGTGCCTGCGTGAGCAGCGACATCGTCGTCACTCCGGTCGTGCCCAAGGCCGAGGGTGGTGTCGACGTACCGATCACGCTCAACCTGCGCACGCTCCAGACACCGGCCTGCACGTGGACGGTGTCAGCGGAGACGCTCACGGTCTCGATCACCTCCGGTGACGACCCGATCTGGTCCAGCCGCGAGTGCCCGGCGAGCATCGTTGCCCAGGAGGTCGTCGTCCGTCAGGCCGTGGACGCGCCCATCGGACTCGTCTGGGAGGACGCCCGGCGCTCCGACGAGGACTGCTCCGAGTTCGCCGAGTGGGCGGGACTCGGCTACTACCACGTGGAAGCGGCCGCCCTGGGTGGTGAGCCGACCGATGTCCAGTTCGAGCTGGTCAAGCCCGCCAGTGCCGTGATCACCAAGACGGTCACGCCCAAGCCGGACCCCACGACCGAGGGCAAGAAGAACAAGAACAAGCAGGACGACACCGAGCACACCCCCGGCGAGCAGGGCAGCGGCAACTCCGAGGGCTGAGCCCCTGGATCCCTATATGTAGCGCTCGGTGATGCTCGACTCCGCGAGCCGCGAGAGCCCTTCGCGCACGCTGCGGGCGCGGAGCTCGCCGACGCCCTCGACGGCCTGGAGGTCGTCGATGCCGGCGGAGAGCAGCTGCTGGAGACCGCCGAAGTGCTCGACCAGACGGTCGACGACCTGCGCCGGCAGACGGGGAACCTTGGCCAGCAGGCGGTAGCCGCGCGGGGCGACGGCACCGTCGAGGTGTTCGCCGGTGCCGAGCCCGAGCACCCCGGCCACCGAGCCCGGGTCGACCAGGTCGGTGGGGGAGAGGTTGGCGAGGTCGGTCAGCATCGTCTCGGGCGTCGTCTTGCGGCGCTTGCTGGTCGGCAGGTAGTCGCGGACCACGAGCTCACGCTCGGCGTCGACGCCGGTGATGAGCTCCTCGAGCTGGAGCGAGAGCAGCCGGCCGTCGGTGCCGAGCTCGAGGACGTAGTCGTCGATCTCGCTCGCGATCCGGGTCACCATCTCGAGGCGCTGGGCGACGACGGCGACGTCGCGGACGGTGACCAGGTCCTCGATCTCCAGCGCCGAGAGGGTCGAGGAGACCTCGTCGAGGCGCATCTTGTAGCGCTCCAGCGTGGCGAGGGCCTGGTTGGCGCGGGAGAGGATCTTGCCGGAGTCCTCGAGGACGTGGCGGATGTCGCCGACGTACGCCGCAATGATCTGCATCGACTGCGACACCGAGATCACCGGGAAGCCGGTCTGGCGCGCGACGCGGTCGGCGGTGCGGTGGCGGGTGCCGGTCTCCTCGGAGGGGATCGTGTGGTCGGGCATCAGGTGCACGGCGGCACGGTGGATGCGCGAGATGTCCTTGTCGACGATGATCGCGCCGTCCATCTTGGCCAGCTCGCGCAGCCCGGTGGCGGTGAACGGTACGTCGAGGGTGAAGCCGCCCGTCGCGATCGAGTCGACGACCTTGTCGATGCCTAGCACGATGAGCGCGCCCGTCCGGCCGCGCAGGATCCGCTCGAGCCCGTCGCGCAGTGCGGTGCCGGGCGCGATCTCGGCCAGGGTGGCGCGCAGCCGCAGCGTGTCCTCGCTTCGCTCGGCCACGTCCATCCCTCCCCGCAGAGTTGCGCTGGTCGCGCGGGCGTCAGTCTAGGGGACTACGGCCTGGCCTATCACCGTTCATGACGCCCACCGCGCGCAGTGCTGAGGAGACCGTGCTGACGTCGAGGATCTGCATGCCGTCGACCTGTCGGCCGGTCTGACGACGCGAGTTGTCGGCCGCTCCCGGCTCGCACGGCACGATGGCCATCCGGAAGCCCTGCCGCGCCGCTTCGGCCAGCCGCTGCGGCAGGTCGCGGACCCGGCGCAGCTCTCCGGCCAGCCCGATCTCCCCCATGGCCACGATGCCCTTGGGCGGCGCCAGCCCGCTGGTCGAGCTGGCGATGGCGATCGCGATGGCCAGGTCGGCGGCAGGTTCGGTGATCCGCGCGCCCCCGACCGTGGAGGCGAAGACGTCGTGCTGGTGCAGCCGGATGCCGGCGTGCTGTTGCAGCACCGCGAGGATCATCGCGACCCGGGAGCCGTCGATGCCCGACGTGGTGCGCCGCGGGCGCTCCAGCGGAGAGGGTGTCACCAGTCCCTGCACCTCCGCGAGCATCGGCCGGCGGCCCTCCATCGTCACCGCCACGCACGTGCCCGGCACCTGCGAGGAGTGGTGCTCGACGAAGAGACCCGTCGGGTCGGTGACGGCCCGGATGCCCTCCGAGGACAGGTCGAAGCAGCCGACCTCGTCGACGGGGCCGAACCGGTTCTTCATCGCGCGCACCATGCGGAAGCGGGAGTTGCGATCACCCTCGAAGTGCAGGACGACGTCGACGAGGTGCTCGAGCACACGCGGTCCGGCGATCGAGCCGTCCTTGGTGACGTGGCCGACGAGGACGGTGGTGATGTTGCGGGTCTTGGCGACCCTGATCAGCGCGGCCGCGACCTCCTTGACCTGGGTGACGCCACCGGGGACGCCCTCGATCCCGCTGGCACCGATGGTCTGGACGGAGTCGATGACCAGGAGCGTCGGCCGGACCTGCTCGATGTGCGTGAGTACGGCGCCCAGGTCGGTCTCGGCCGCGAGGAAGAGCTCGTCATGGACTCCTCCGGTGCGGTCGGCGCGCAGGCGGACCTGGGAGGCGGACTCCTCTCCGGTGACATAGAGCGTGCGGGTGCGGACCCGCGCGGTCTGAGCGGCGACCTCGAGCAGGAGCGTGCTCTTGCCGACGCCGGGCTCGCCGGCGAGCAGGATCGCGGCGCCCGGGACGAGTCCGCCGCCGAGCACCCGGTCGAGCTCGGGCACGCCACTCGTGCGGAACTGCGAGTCCTCGACCGACACCTGCCCGATCGGCACGGCCGGCGTCGTCACCGGCGATGCGGTCGCGCGCATGGTCGGGGCGGCGGCCTCGGCGACCGAGCCCCAGGCCTGGCACTCGCCGCAACGGCCGACCCACTTGGTCGTCTCCCAGCCGCACTCCGTGCAGCGATAGGCGGACCTGACCTTGGCGGGTTTGCTCATGCGAGGACCGTAGGCGACGGCACCGACACCCGAGGACAACTGGGTCGGGCGCCCGCGGGACGGCATACGCGGCAGTTATGCTGCTTCTGGATTGGAACGATCAAGGAGCCAGCGATGTCGCGCACGGAGCCACGGGGAGCCGGATTCATCCCGGTTGCACCGCCGACGCTCGCCGACGTCGCCGAGCGGGCCGGCGTCTCCCGCCAGACCGTCTCCAACGCGGTCAACAACCCCGACCTGCTGCGTCCCAACACCCTCGAACGCGTCCGCGAGGCGATCGACGAGATGGGCTACTCGCCCAACCGTGCGGCCCGCAACCTGCGCACCCGCAGCTCGCAGCTGATCGGCCTGCGCGTGCTGCCCGCCCAGGAGGGCACGGCCAACGCGATGATGGACCGCTTCGTGCACACCCTGGTCGACACCTCGGCCGAGGCGGGCTATCACGTCCTCCTCTTCGCCGGTGACAACGACGACCCCGTCGGCGGCTACGACCACCTGCTGCGCGCGACCGCCGTCGATGCCTTCGTCGTCACCGACACCTATCTCGGCAACCCGCAGGCCGCCTGGCTGACCGAGCAGCGGGCGCCGTTCGTCGCGTTCGGCCGGCCGTGGGACCAGCCGCACGCGACCCACCCGTGGGTCGACGTCGACGGCGCGGCCGGCACCCGGCTGGCCGCCGAGCACCTGATCAAGAAGGGCCACACCCGGATCGCCTGGATCGGCTGGCGCAAGGACTCGCCCATCGGCGAGGACCGGCGCGCGGGCTGGATCGGCGCGATGCGCGACGCGGGCCTCCCGACCACGGGTCTCGCCTCCCGGGTGGAGGACACCGTCCAGAGCGGTGGCGAGGCGGCCGCTGTGCTCCTCGACGAATCCGCTCCCACTGCGTTCGTCTGCGCCTCCGACACGCTCGCGATGGGCGTGCTGCACACGCTGTGGCTCCGCCAGCTCGCGCCGGGTCGCGACATCGCGGTCGTCGGCTTCGACGACTCGCAGGTCGCGCAGGTCTTCCCGGTCGGGCTGACCTCCGTGCGCCAGCCGCTGGAGGACGTCGCCCGCGAGATCGTGCGCGCGCTCGAGGCGCTCCTCACCCATCTGCCGGCTCCGGCGGACGGTGTTCTCCTCACGCCGACGCTCGCGATCCGCGAATCCAGCTGACCCAGCCGTCAACCTGACTCGGTCGTCCGTCGTCCCTAGACACAGAGACATCCACCGAACCCAGGAGATGCTGTGGCCCGACGCGACGACGACTTCGTCGCCTTTGTCGACGCACGATCCGCGGCGCTGCTGCGGACCGCACGACTGCTGTCGGCGGGCGATCGACATGCGGCGGAGGACCTGGTGCAGACCGCGCTGGAACGGGCGTACGTCGCCTGGCCCCGCATCAAGCGACGCGAGGCCCAGGAGTCCTACGTCCGCTCGATCATGACCCGAGCGGCCATCGACCGGACGCGCCGCCGGCAGCGGCGCGGCGAGGTGCTCACCGACGAGGTGCCCGAGTCGGTGACGATGCCCACCGGCCCCGAGGACCGCGACGCGGTCTGGAGCCTGCTTGCCGCACTCTCGCCGCGTCAACGCGCGGTGCTGGTGCTGCGCTACTACGAAGACCAGTCCGAGGTGCAGATCGCCGAGACCCTCGGCTGCAGCACCGGCACGGTCAAGGCTCACGCCTCCCGTGGGGTCGCCCTGATGCGCGAGCTCTGCGCCGACCCCGCCACCTTCGACGCCCCAGGACTGAACCGATGACCATCGACTCCCAGATCCGCGACCGCCTGCACTCCGCGGTCGACGCGACCACGGCCCCGCCCGCCTTCGCCCAGACCGTGATGAAGCGAGGACGAGCGCGACGACGTCGTCGGTACGCCGCAGTCACCATCGTCGCCGCGATCGCGGTCACGTCCGGTGCGGCCCTCCTGTCGCCCGACGCGCAGGTGGCGCGCGACGGCGAGGTGGCGAGCGGGACCCACGACGGCGCCGCGGCGATGACGTGGGCGCGCTCCCTGCCGGAGGGTCCGGCTCCCGAGCTGCCGTTCTTCGGCGAAGGTGGCCTGCACGTTGGTGATCAGGTGTTGCCGCTGCCTGCCTCGGTGAACGAGTCCATCGCACCACGGCCGGTGGCCGGTGGCTGGCTGGTGCTCCTCGGCCAGGGCGAGAGCGACCTCGCCTGGGCCGTGCTCTCCGCCGATGGCTCGGTCCGCAACCTGCCGGCCGTCACCTACGAGAACGGTCTGGGTGACACGCGGGTTGCCGTCTCCGACGACGGGCGTCGCGTCGCTCTCGGCAGCTGGGTCGTCGATCTCCAGACCATGGAGCTGACCGACCTGCCGCACGCGCCCGAACGGGAGACGACCGACGGCTACTACACGCAGGTCCGCGTGGTCCGCTTCACCGACCAGGGGCTGGTGTACGAAGGGGCGCCGTACGAGGAGGGTCTCGGCACGACCTACCTCCTCGCCGACGACGGCACCACGACGCAGATCGATCCTCCCGGGAACAGCCACATCTCCGACGGCTCACCCGCCGACCTGGCCATCGAGTACGACTACGCGGCCGACAACTCCGACACCTGCGTGATCACCTACGCCTTGCAGTCCGGAGCGTGGGTCGAGCAAGGGACCGGGTGCATGGGCCGCTACCTCGGAGAGGCGCTGGCCGTCTCGGGCGACGGACGCTGGCTGCTCACCGACGACCTCCCGGAGGTCTGGGACCTCAGTGAGGGGCGCTTCGCCTCCGTCGACGTCCCGGAGGAACAGGTGAAGGACTGGGGTGACAACTGGTTCGGCGCCGCCGTGTGGGAGAACGACGACAGCTTCCTGATCCCGGTGACGGACCCGTGGGAGTTCGGCGGGACCGGTGCCTACGACCAGGTCGTCCAGGTGGTGCGTTGCACCATGTCGACCGGCGCGTGCGAGCGAGCCGGGGACGAGCAGGAGCTGGTGATCAGGACCAACGGGATGGACACCAGCGGGGTCCGCTTCGCTCAGTAGCGGCGCCACCACACGTTGACCGCGTAGTCGACGTCGGTCCCGGGGTGGGACGCGATGAACGCCTCGGCGATCTCGGGAGCGAACTCGATCCGCACGACCGCCTCGAAGTCCGCGCGGGTCTCGAACGACCAGCCCATGTCGACCGGGATCCGCGACCACCCGCGCAGGGACCAGAAGCGCTCGACCGTGTCCGCGTCGATCTCGGGATAGCCGCGCCTGAACCACCCGCCGAAGGTCGAGCGGCTGCCGTCGTTGTCGATGACGAACGCCGTCCCGCCGCGCGCCATCACCCGGTCGAGCTCGGCCAGCCCCGGCTCGCTGCCGGGGCCGAAGAAGTACGCCCATCTCGCCTGCATGACGTCGACCGACGCGTCGGCGACCGGGAGGGCTTGCGCCGTACCGACCGAGACGGAGACGTTCCTGAGCTTCCGCGTACGCCGACGCGCCAGCCTCGCGAGGGCCGGGTGCGGCTCGACGCCGATCACGGAGGCCGCGGTCGCGGCCCAGCGCGGGAGGTGGAAGCCGCTGCCGCAACCGATGTCGAGGAAGCGGGAGCCGTCCCAGGAGGCGACCGACGCCATGGCGGCCTCGATCAGACCGCCGGGGTCGGCGGCGCGGTTCTCGAGCTCGTAGGTCGCCGGGTGGTGCCAGATGTTCGGCGACGGAGTGGCGCCGTCCCGCCGCGAGGGCGAGTATGGTTTCGCGCCCGTCAGTCCTCGTCCCTCGGTCGTGGGGCTTGCTCAACCTGGTTCGCGACGTGGCCCGCGCGCGCGCATCCCACTGCTCCTTCAGATGCGGACCAGACCCGACGGGGTCTGGAACTGCGCGGCGAGGATGCCGGGGGTGCCGTTGGGGGCGACCCACTCGACCTTCACGTCCTCGAGCGGGGCTTCGACGCTCTCGCCGAGCCACTCGCTGACGCGCTGCGGGTCGCCGGCGATCTCGAGCGTGGCGAGCGCGAAGTCGGGGTCGGCGCCGTTGCTCGGGTGCATCTCGACGGGGGACTGCCACTTGATGAAGAACGGCAGCTGCGGGTCGTCCATCAGGCTGTTGACGCCGATCTGCTGCCACAGCAGCTCTTCGCCGGTGGGCAGGTGCCGGTTGCCCTTGACGGCCTCGCGGCCGAGTCTCGTCTCGACCTCGGCGATGTCGTCGACCGCGACGACCCAGCCGAGCCAGCCGCCGCCGGCGGCGGAGCGGGCGCGCACGGCCTGACCGAACGGGGCCTTGTCGCTGGCCGGGTGGTCGAGCACCTCCACGACCTCGAGGTAGGTGCCACCACCGAGGGGCATGATCATGTTGCGGGTGCCGAAGCGAGGGTGAACCCCGCCGTTGATGAAGTCCTTGCCGAGCAGTCCCCCGATGCGCTGGGCGGTGCTGGCAAGGCCATCAGGTCCGGCTGCGAAAGAAAGATGGTCCAGGCGCATGCAGGCATTCTCACCCCGTTGTCAGTGCCGGTGACACAGGGGGTCCGGTTCTCTTGACGTCGAGAAACCTTCGCTCAGTGCGGGTCGGCGGGGTGCAGGGCCAGCGCCGACCGTGAACGCACGTGCGCCTCGCAGTGGCGGACCAGCTCGACGTAGCCGTCCTTGCCCATCAGCTCCGTGAGCTCGGCCTCGTGGGTGACGAACACCGGTTCCAGGGCGACGTGCGCCTCGGTGTTGCCCGAGCAGTACCAGTCGAGGTCGTGCCCGCCGGGCCCCCAGCCGCGGCGGTCGTACTCGCCGATGGCGACCTCGGTGTAGGACGTCCCGTCCTGTCGCTCGACGTTGCGGAACGTCCGCCGGATCGGCAGCTGCCAGCAGACGTCGGGCTTCGTCTCGAGCGGGTTGCGGCCCTGCTCCAGCGCCAGGCCGTGGAGCGCACAACCCGCACCAGTGCTGAAGTCTGCGCGATTGTGGAAGATGCACGCCGACTGTCCGTCGTGCTCGCGAGTCAGCGTCTTGCGCTCCCCGTCGTCGTCCTTCTCGACCCAGTCGGCCTTCTTCGCCGCCCGCCCCGGGTGGAACTGCCACTGCTCCGGCGTGAGCTGCGCGACGTACCCCGCAACACGCGACTCGTCGTCCTTGTCGGCGAAGTGCGCGCCCAACGTGCAGCAGCCGGTGTCGGGGGCGTCGGCGTAGATCCCCTGGCAGCCCTGGCCGAAGATGCACATGTAGCTCGACGTCAGCCACGTCAGGTCGCAGCGGAAGACCTGCTCGTCGTCGGCCGGGTCGGCGAACTCGACGTAGGCGCGGGGAAAGACGAGATCGACTTCAGGCACTGGACGATCCTACGGGCGTCCGCACGGGCTAGTAGTTTGGTGGCATGCGCCTGGGCGTCCTCGACATCGGCTCCAACACCGGTCACCTCCTCGTGGTTGATGCACACGGCGGCGCGGCCCCGCTTCCGGCCTTCTCCCACAAGCAGCCACTGCGGCTCGCGGAGCACCTCGACGAGCAGGGCGCGGTCACGCAGGCCGGCATCGACGCGCTCACCGACTTCTGCGCCTCGGCCGTCAGCGTCGCCGAGGACAAGGGCTGCGCCGAGATGCTCGGCTTCGCCACCTCCGCGGTGCGCGACTCGCTCAACTCCGACGACGTGCTCGCCCACGTCAACCGGGTCGCCGGCGTCAACCTCGCCGTCCTGTCCGGCGAGGACGAGGCGCGGCTCACCTTCCTCGCCGTACGCCGATGGTTCGGCTGGTCCGCCGGCCGGCTGGCGGTCTTCGACATCGGCGGTGGCTCGCTGGAGATCGCCGGTGGCTCCGACGAGGCGCCCGACGTCGCGTGGTCCCTGCCGCTGGGTGCGGCTCGACTGGCGCGGACCTGGTTCGGCGGCGACCGACCCGACGACGAGGCGGTACGCCAGCTGCGCCGCCAGATCCGTGCCGACATCGCCTCCGACGCCGGCCACCTGCTCCGTCCCGGCGTTCCCGATCGAGCCGCCGCGACCTCGAAGACGTTCCGCTCGCTGGCCCGCATCTGCGGAGCCGCGCCCAGTGGCGACGGCCGCCTCGTGCCGCGAGTGCTCGAGCGCGCCACCCTTGCCGCGTGGATCCCGAAGCTCATCGCGCTCAGCGCCGACGAGCTCGCGGCGCTGCCCGGCGTCTCGCCCAGCCGCACCCACCAGATCGTGCCGGGCGCGCTCGTTGCCGAGGCCTGCATGGACATCTTCGACCTGTCGGCACTGGAGATCTGCCCGTGGGCCCTGCGTGAGGGCGTCATCCTCGAGCGCCTCGACCAGATCTCCGTGCTCGGCGACCGCCCGGCGACGGCCCAGCCGTGACCCTGATCGGCCTCTCCACCGCCTCGGTCTATCCCGAGTCGACCGCGCACGCCTTCGGCTATGCGGCGCAGCTCGGCTACGACGCGGTCGAGGTCATGGTCGGCATCGACGCCCTCTCCCAGCAGACGTCGGCGATCAAGCAGCTGATCGACCACCACGAGATGCCGGTGTGCGCGATCCACTCGCCCTGCCTGCTCTGGACGCAACGGGTCTGGGGCACCGAGCCCTGGGGCAAGCTCCAGCGCTCCGCCGAGATGGCGGCCGAGGTCGGCGCCGACGTGGTCGTCGTGCACCCGCCGTTCCGGTGGCAGAAGGAGTACGCCGCCGGCTTCGTCGACGGCATCGCCGCGCTCGAGAGCTCGACGGGCATCGCGTTCGCGGTCGAGAACATGTATCCGTGGCGGGCGTCGTCGCGCCGCGGCATGGAGATGTACCTGCCGAGCTGGGACCCGAGTGAGCACCCCTACGCCAACACCACCGTCGATCTCTCGCACGCCGCCATCGCGCGCTCCGACGTGATCGAGATGGCCGACCGCCTCGGTGACCGACTGCGCCACGTGCACCTCACCGACGGCAGCGGTTCCGCCAAGGACGAGCACCTCGTCCCCGGACGCGGGTCGATGCGCGCCGACGCGTTCCTCGCCCACCTGGCCGAGCGCGCCTTCGGCGGCCACATCATCCTTGAGATCAACACCCGCCGCTGCTCCAGCCGCGAGGAGCGGATCGCCGACCTGGCCGAGTCGCTGGCGTTCGCGCGCGAGCACTTCGCCGTACGCACTCCCTGATGGCTCGCCCGATCACCGGCAGCACCCGTGGTCGTCGTCCCGGCGCGCCCGACACCCGCGCTGCCGTGCTGGCAGCAGCTCGCTCCTCCTTCGCGAAGCAGGGGTTTCGCGGTACGACGATCCGTGCCGTCGCGTCGGCCGCCGGCGTCGACCCGGCGCTGGTGCACCACTACTTCGGCACCAAGGACGACCTGTTCCTCGCGGCGATGGAGCTGCCCGTCGATCCGCGCGAGATCGTCGCGCACGTGACGGAGGGGCCGGTCGAGATGGTCGCGGAGCGCTTCCTGGCTGCCTTCCTCGGCGTCTGGGACGACCCGGCCGTCCAGCCGGCACTGCTCATCGTGGCGCGCAGCATGGTCGAGCCCGGCAACGACCGGCTGATGTCCGAAGGGTTCCTGCCCGTCGTGATCCAACCGATCGGCGTGAAGCTCGGCCTCGACAGAGCCGAGCACCGGATGACCCTCGTCGCCAGCCAGGTGATGGGCCTGATCCTGATGCGCTACGTGCTCCGTGTGGAGCCGCTCGTCTCGCTCTCGAAGGACGCCGTCATCGCGACGTACGCCCCGACGCTCCAGCGCTACCTGACCGGCGACCTTCCGTAGGGCGCGGCCTCGCGCGCACGAAATTCCACAGATAGGGCGATGCGCGCCGCTGGTGGGAGGCGGGACAGTGCGAGTGAGCAATCCACTCGGGAGGTAGCCATGGCGTTGGCGGATCGGCCACACCGGCACGGTCGGGAAGTCTTCTTCATCGAGGGCGAGGGCGTCGTCGGACAACCGGCCGACGCGAGTGACGGGGTGAGTGCGCGAGCGGGTGTCACCGCTCGCAGCGGCGTCGCCTTGCAGGCCGCGCCGACGTTCCGCTTCGCGCGGATCGGGCCGAAGGGCAAGAAGCTGCCCGACGCGATCCTGCGCAAGGTGGCCGAGGCGATGACCGGCCGCTCCGACCGTGACGGCAACATCCCCGCCGGCTTCACCTATCTCGGGCAGTTCGTCGACCACGACCTCACCTTCGACAAGACCCTGGTCGCGTTCGGCGACCAGATCTCGCCGGCGGAGCTCGTGCAGGGACGTTCGCCCACGCTCGACCTCGACAGCCTGTACGGCGCCGGCCCGCTCGACCCCGTGTCGTCGGAGTTCTACGAGGCGGACAAGACGCGGCTGAAGGTCGGCAAGACGACCAAGATCGGCACCGACATCGCCCGCGTCGGCTTCGACGTGCCGCGCGTCGGCACCGGCTCGGCCTCGGAGAAGCGCAAGGCCAAGATCCCCGACCTCCGCAACGACGAGAACCTCGCCGTGGCCCAGCACCACGCCGCGATGATCCGCTTCCACAACCGGGTCGTCGGTGCCCTCGGGGCGGGGGTGCCGCCGGCTGAGCGCTTCGAGCGCGCGCGGCGCCGCGTCGTCCTCCACTACCAGTGGATGTTGAAGACCGACTACCTCCCGCGCATCTGCGACAGCGCCGTCGTCAACGATGTCTTCACCAACGGCCGGAAGGTGGTGGAGCCGGGAGCCGATCCGTTCTCGATGCCCAAGATGCCGGTCGAGTTCTCGATCGGGGCGTTCCGGCTCGGACACTCCATGGTGCGCGACCTCTATGCCTGGAACGCCGTGTTCCCGAGCGGCGCCGGCTCGCTCGAGCTGCTGTTCCTGTTCTCCGGCACCAGCGGCAACCTCGGGGGCGACCCGACCCTGCCGAGCAACTGGATCGCGGACTGGCGACGGCTCTACCGCTTCGCCCAGATCGGTCGGCCGGACCTCAAGCCACCCCGGGGTGAGTTCAACCTCGCGCGCCGACTCGACACCCGGCTGGTCGACCCGCTCTCGCGGCTGCCGGTCGGCTCCTTCGGCGGGGCGCCCGGCGACGTCGACACGATCCGCGCCAACCTCGCCTTCCGCAATCTCGTGCGCTCCGGGATGGTCCGCCTCGCCAGCGGCCAGCAGATGGCCACGCTGCTCCGCAGCAGCGGCGTGCCGGTCACGACGCTCACCAAAGCCCAGATCCGCGAGGGGTCCGGAGGCGCCGGTCTCGCCAGCCTGACGACAGCCCAGCGCGACGCGTTCCTGGCCGACACCCCGCTGTGGTTCTACTGCTTGCGGGAGGCCGAGCTCAACAACGGCGAGCTCACCGGCGTCGGCGCCCGGATCGTGGTCGAGACGATCCATCGCGCCATGGAGGCGAGCGTGCACTCCATCGTCAGGAGCCCGGAGTTCCGCCCCAACCTGGGCTCCGTCGACGGCCGTTTCCGCATGGCCGACCTCTTGCTGTTCGCCTTCGAGGGAAAGGAGAACCTGCTGGCTCCGCTAGGAGACTGACGACGTCCCCCCGGCTCGTCAGGGAATCGATATCCATGGGCGGGATGGCTGAGATACCCCCATCTCACGCGCCATCTCGCCCATGGATGTCTCCGGGGGTCCTTGACGCGCGCCGCGTCGCGAGCACATAATTCAACGCATGTTGAATAACGTCATCGCGATCACCGACCTTCAGGTCGTCCGCGGCGCCCGCGAGGTGCTGCCGGGCATCTCACTCGACGTCGGGCCCGGCGTCACCGGCCTCCTCGGCCCCAGCGGCTGCGGGAAGTCGACCCTGATGCGCGCCATCGTCGGCGTACAGAAGGTCCAGTCCGGCAGTGTCGAGATCCTCGGCCAACCCGCTGGCTCCAGCCCGCTCCGTGACCGCGTCGGCTACGTCACACAGGCCGCGAGCGTGTACGACGACCTGTCGGTCAGCGAGAACCTGCGCTTCTTCGCCCGGGTGCTCGGCGTCCGCAGCATCGACGAGGCCATCGCTGACGCCATCGGTGCCGTCGACCTCGACAGCCACCGCGACCAGGTGGTCGGCAACCTCAGCGGCGGCCAACGATCCCGCGCCAGCCTCGCCGTCGCCCTCCTCGGCAACCCCGATGTCCTCGTCCTCGACGAGCCTACCGTCGGCCTCGATCCCGTCCTGCGCCGCGACCTGTGGGCGCTCTTCCACCGTCTCGTCGACACAGGCAAGGCCGTCCTCGTGTCCAGCCACGTGATGGACGAGGCCGAGCGCTGCGACCGGCTGTTGCTGATGCGCGAGGGCCGGATCATCGCCAACGGGACGCCCGCCGAGATCCGCGGTGACGCCCGCGACATCGAGGATGCCTTCCTCCGCATCGTCGAGGGCGAGGCCGTGGCATGAACCCCCTCATCACCCTCGCCGTCGCCGGCCGGGTGCTCACCCAGATCCGCCGCGACCACCGCACCCTGGCCATGCTGCTCGTCCTGCCCTGCCTGCTGATCACCCTGCTCTGGTGGATGTTCGAGGACCTCCCGGGCGACGCGTTCGACCGACTCGGCCCGGGGCTGCTCGCGATCTTCCCCTTCATCGTGATGTTCCTCGTCACCAGCGTCACGACGCTGCGCGAGCGCAGCAGCGGCACTCTCGAACGCCTGCTCGCGATGCCGATGGGAAAGCTCGACTTCCTGCTCGGCTACGCCGTCGCCTTCGGTGCGATCGCTGCCGCGCAGTCGGCCGTCGCGGTGGCGGTGAGCGTCGGCCTCCTCGGGCTCGACGTCAATGGGCCGGTCTGGTTGCTGGGCCTCGTCGCGGTCGTCGATGCCGTGCTCGGCACGGCGCTGGGCCTGTTCGTCAGCGCGTTCGCGGCCACCGAGTTCCAGGCCGTCCAGTTCATGCCACTCGTCGTGGTCCCGCAGATCCTGTTGTGCGGGCTCTTCGTCGGCCGGGAGAGCCTGCCCCCGGTGCTCGAGGCGATCGCCGCGGTCCTGCCCCTGTCCTATGCCGTCGACGCCATGCAGGAGCTGGTCGGTGCCGCCGACCAGTCCGTGGTCTGGGGCGACGTGGGGGTCGTCCTGGGGTTCGCCCTCGCCGGGCTGGCGCTCGGCGCCGCGACCCTGCGTCGGCGTACGGCCTGAACCCTCAGGCTGCTCGGGCGGTCGGCGCCGCGGCGGAGCGGAACAGCATGGCTGACGTGCCGAACATGACGGCGTACATCCCGCTCAGGCCGAGGATCTCGATCACCGACGCGCCCTCGCGGCCGGACAGGCCCGCCACGATCGCGATCACGCCCACCGCCAGGGTTGCGACCGCCGTCGCGCCGAGCGCGAGTGCCATGCCGCTGGCCCGGAACCGTGCCACCAGTGCGCCCACCATGCCGATCCCCACTGCGCCGAGGTACATCAGGTCCGGTCGACCGCCGGCGCCGATGATTCCCAGGGCGCCGATGCCGAAGAGGAGGAACAGGGTCGTGCCGAGCGCCATCCCGACGGCGAGGAAGTAGCGGCTGCGCGGAGTTGTCATGGGGCGACGCTAGGCGCGCTGCGGGTCGGGCCGGGTGGAGAAGTCGTGGAGGTTCGGTGAAGGCTCCTGACTCGGCTCGACGGGGTTGTTCGGCGTAGCCTGTCCGCCATGTCACTGCTGCGCCAACCGATCCTCCTTCTCGCCAAGAGCGACAAGGTGAAGAAGCTCGTCAGCACCATGCCGGTCTCCTCCGGGATCGTCACGAGCTATGTCCCCGGTGAGACCACCGCCTCGGCCGTCGACGCCACGTCAGGCCTCATCGACAACGGTCTCCGCGTCACCCTCGACTTCCTCGGCGAGGACACGCTCGACCTGGCCCAGGCCGAGGCGACCGTCGATGCCTACAAGGAGCTGCTCGCCGAGCTCGCCCACCGCGGACTCGCGAGCAAGGCCGAGGTCAGCGTGAAGCTGTCCGCCGTCGGCCAGGCGCTGCCGGACAGCGGCGAGAAGGTCGCGCTGGAGAACGCGCGGGAGATCTGCCGCGCCGCCCGCAACGCCGGCACCACGGTCACCCTCGACATGGAGGACCACACCACCACCGACTCGACCCTCGGCATCCTGCGCGAGCTGCGCAAGGACTTCCCCGAGACGGGCGCCGTGCTGCAGGCGATGCTGCACCGCACCGAGGCCGACTGCCGCGCGCTGGCCTTCGAGGGCTCGCGCGTGCGGCTGTGCAAGGGCGCCTACCACGAGCCCGAGTCGGTCGCGTTCCAGGACCGCCTCGACGTCGACAAGTCCTACGTCCGCTGCCTCAAGGCGCTGCTGGCCGGGCAGGGCTACCCGATGATCGCCAGCCACGACCCGCGGATGATCCAGATCGCCTCCTCGCTCGCGAGCCGCTACGGCCGCCGCCCCGGCACCTACGAGTTCCAGATGCTCTACGGCATCCGGACCGAGGAGCAGAAGCGTCTGGCCGCCGCGGGCGAGACGATGCGCGTCTACATCCCCTACGGCGAGGAGTGGTACGGCTACCTCATGCGCCGGATGGCCGAGCGCCCGCAGAATCTCACCTTCTTCCTCCGCTCCCTGATCTCGAAGAAGTGAGGCCGCAGTGTCACGCGACGAAGGAGCGAGGCACATCGCGGGCGAAGATTGAGCAAGCCCCGCGATCGAGGCACGAGGTCGCGACGGGCGAGTCGAAATCAGGGAAGATCAGCGCATGAGCAACAACTTGCCCCAGACCGCCATCATCGGCGCCGGCGTGATGGGGGAGACCCTGCTCTCCGGCCTCGTCCGCGCAGGCCGTCGCGTCGACCTCCTGCTCGTCGGCGAGAAGCGTGCCGACCGGGCGCGTGAGCTCGAGGAGCGCTACGGCGTCGCGGTGGTCTCCAACATCGAGGCGGCCACCAAGGCCGACACCGTCGCCCTCGTGGTCAAGCCGCAGGACATGGCGACCGTGCTCGAGGAGATCGCGCCGGTGCTCCGCCCCGGCCAGCTGCTCGTCAGCCTGGCTGCGGGCATCACCACCGCCTTCATCGAGTCGCGCGTGCCTGAAGGGGTCGCGGTCGTCCGGGTCATGCCCAACACGCCCGCGCTCGTCGACGAGGGCATGGCCGCCATCTCGCCCGGCTCGCACTGCGACGACGCCCACCTGGCCGAGGCCGAGTCGCTGCTCGCCTCGACCGGTCGCGTCGTGCGCGTGCCCGAGAAGCAGCAGGACGCGGTCACCGCGATCAGCGGCTCCGGTCCGGCCTACATCTTCTTCGTGGTCGAGTCGATGATCGAGGCCGGGGTCCACCTCGGCCTGCCGCGCGCCACCGCCTCCGAGCTGGTCATCCAGACGCTCTACGGCTCGGCCAAGATGCTCCGCGAGACCGGCACCCACCCGGTGGTCCTGCGCGAGCAGGTCACCTCGCCCGGCGGCACCACCGCTTCAGCGCTGCGCGAGCTCGAGATCCACAAGGTCCGCGCCGCGTTCCTGGCGGCGATGGAAGCCGCCCGCAACCGTTCCCGCGAGCTCGCCGAAGGCATCTGAGCCGCTCGTCGCTGGGTCGCTCGACGGCGCGTCGGACGTGCTGAAGTCCGGCGCGCCCGCGTTGGTGAGCGGGCAGCCGACGGCGTACGGCGACTTCGACACGTCCGACGCGCCGCGCGCGCCCTGTCCCGTTGGTCGAGAAGCGAGCGTGTCGAGGCGAGAGCGCCCTCGTCAGTGCTGGATTGCCCCCGCATGACGCCGATGATCCAGCACTGTTGCCACCCCGGCCGGTGTGGTCTCGCTCGGATGTCCGACGAAGCGGCTGCCCGGGCGACCTGATCGTCGGACGTCCCGCACGACGTCCGACGCGCCGGGCGGACCGGGCCGCGGCTCAGCCGGCGGCGTGCGGGTCGGGGAGCAGCCCCGGCTGGGCGGACAGGATCGTCCGGGCTGCCTCGCGGTGCTTGTGCTCGACCAGCACCTCGTAGCGCGTCGCCACCACGGCGGTCACCGAGCTGAAGTCGCGCTGGCCGCGGGTGGCGGCGTAGCCCGCCAGCGCCCACGCGACGCCGAAGAGGGCACCGAAGAACGCCGTGGAGAGCAGGATGCCGAGTAGCCCACCCTCGGCCCAGAGGGAGAGGACCAGGCCGACGAAGATGCCGAACCACAGGCCGGTGATCGCGCCGGCTGCCGCGACCCGGCCCCAGGTGAGGCGCCCGGTCACGCGTTCGACCCGCTTGAGGTCGGTGCCCACGATCAGGAGGTTCTCGACCGGGAACTCCTCGTCGGAGAGGTGGTCGACGGCGCGCTGCGCCTGCTCATAGGTGTCATAGACGGCGAGGGACTGCGGGAACTCGAGATCGAGTCCGGTGGCGGGCTTCGCGCCGCGGAATGAGGAGGGGGCCATGCGGTCAAGTCTGGCACCAGCCCGGGAACCGGGTCAGCGACCCAGTGAGTCGAGCAGCGCGACGAGGTCGTTGACGACGCCTCGCACGACGGGCACGCGGGAGATGCGGGCCAGCTTGTCGACGAGTGGGACGACACCGCCGATCAGCGTGATCGTGCGCTGCTGATCGGGGCTCCGGTCGTGCACCCAGAACAGCACGATCCCCATCTGGAGCAGCCACAGCAGCTCGGGGAGCCGCGGCTTGAGGGCGGCCGCGACCTTCAGGTCCGAGCCCGCGAGCGCCTCCGCGAAGATCGCGATGCTCGCCTCCCGTGCCTCCGCCGACTCGGGGGAGAACGGTGACAGCGGGCTGGTCGGCTCGGCGGCGTTCTTGAAGAAGGTCCCCGCGAACTCGTGGTACGGCGCCGCGATGCCCACCCAGGCCGTGAGCACGCCGCGCAGCCTGGCCGCGAAGTCGGACTCCTGCTCGAGCACCTCGCGTGCCGCGGCCAGGTGGTCCTCCTGCATCTGGCCGTAGAACGCCTGGATCAGGTGTTCCTTGCCGGCGAAGTAGTAGTAGGCGCTGCCAAGTGAGACCCCCGCGGAGTCGGCTATGCCGCGCATCGTCGTGCCCTCGAACCCCTTGGTGCGGAAGAGGCCCAGCGCCGACGCGACGATGGTGGCGCGGGTCTGCTCAGCCTTGGACGTTCGGGGCGCAGGTTCCGGCACAGCCGTCAGGGTAGTCACCTCCTCGCGGGACTCCCTGGCTCGAGGTGATGTTGCGAATCCCGGCCGCGAGGTGGGCGGGCTGTATCGGGCCGACGAACTGCTGCGGCCACAGGGGAGGCGTGCGCAGGTGGAGCAGCACGAAGCCGACGTTGAGCAGGTAGAACCCGACGACGAGGTAGGTGAAGTAGGAAGTGGCGGTCCGGTCCAGGTCGATCTCCTTGCTCGAGGGCTCAGTAGGCGGTTTCGCGGAATGAAGAACGAGTGGCGAGCCAGTAGCTGAGCGTTCCTGCGGCGGACGAGCACCCGAAGCCAGCGAGGATCGCACCGGGGTGGAACGCGAAGAAGAGGGCGAACAGCGGGATGACGGGCAGACCGGCGGCGATGAAGGCCACGAGGAACGCCCGTTCGCCCGCCTCCTTCCGGGGCAGGTGGCTGCCCACGAGGAACGTCATCACGAACCCGGCGACCAACCCGATGGAGGCACCGACCACCCCGCCGTACACGACGCCGAGGATCCCCATCTCCCAGGCTGGGCCATGACGCTCGAGCAGGAGCGTGGCTTCGAGCAGCGCCGCCCCCGCCACGGCCCCGCACATTGCTCCCAGGATGAGCCCCGCCGGGAGCCAGAGCGGCTGTGGGCGCCACCGAACCGATGTGTTCTGAACGTGTTCAAAAAAGGGCACGGTGAACTGTAACGCATTTCTGAACACGTTCAGACTCGGACGTCACGCGAACGCTCCCGACCCCGGCAGAGCCGGGGGGATAGGTTCGGTCGCATGGTGGACTGCTCGGGACCGGCGTCGGTCGTCTTCGACAAGACGCTCACGGAATACAACTTCGGACCGTCGCACCCGATGTCCCCGATCCGCGTCGACCTCACCATGCGGCTGGCCGAGGAGCTCGGGGTGCTGGACGGGCTCAACATCGTGCCGCCGCCGATGGCCGATGACGACCTGATCGCCACGGTGCACACCCGGGAGCTGATCGCCACCGTCACCCGTCTGGGCACGGAGGGTGGCGAGGACCTCGAGCACGGACTCGGCAGCGACGACAACCCTGTCTTCAGGGACATGCACGTGGCCGCGGCGCACGTCGTGGGTGCCAGCGTCGAGGCGTGCCGGCAGGTGCTCAGCGGCGAGTCGCTGCACAGCGCGAGCATCGTCGGCGGGCTCCACCACGCGATGGCCGACCGCTCGAGCGGCTTCTGCATCTACAACGACATCGCGGTCGGGATCCAGTACCTCCTCGACCGCGGCGTCGAACGCGTCGCCTACGTCGATGTCGACGTCCACCACGGTGACGGCGTGGAGAAGATCTTCTACGACGACCCGCGGGTGCTCACGATCTCCCTGCACGAGACTGGCCAGATGCTCTTCCCGGGCACCGGCTTCCCGCAGGACGCGGGCGGCGAGGGCGCCGAGGGCTCGTCGGTCAACGTCGCTCTCCCACCCGGCACCGCCGACGGCGGCTGGCTGCGCGCCTTCCACGCCGTCGTCCCGCCGCTGTTGCGCGAGTTCAAGCCGCAGATCCTGGTCACCCAGCACGGCTGCGACTCGCACATGGAGGACCCGCTCGCACACCTGATGCTCAGCGTCGACGGGCAGCGTGCGGCCTACCTCGCCCTCCACGACCTCGCCCACGAGCTCTGCGACGGCAAGTGGGTCGTCACCGGCGGCGGCGGCTACGCGCTGGTTGAGGTCGTCCCTCGGGCCTGGACCCACCTGCTCGCGATCGTCGCCGGCAAGCCACTGGACCCGGAGACCGAGACGCCGCCCGGCTGGCGCGCCTACGTCGACGAGGTCCTGGGTCGTACGGCGCCGCACCGACTCACCGACGGCCGCAGCCCGGCCTATCGCGACTGGTCCGGGGGCTACGACCCCGAGACGTGGCTGGATCGCGCGATCATGGCCACGCGGACCGAGATCTTCCCGCTGCACGGCCTCGATCCCTATCCGTGAGGGCGTCGACGTACCTCAAATGGAGCCAAATCAACCCGACACGCCGCGCGTCCCACAAGTTTCTCTAGTAACACCCTTCCCCACAGGTCACACTGGCCCTATTGTCGCGATGAGAGCGCCACGAACTTTGACACCGGTGGGGAAGCCGGTGCCGTCGCGCAGAAGGAATGGTGCACCGATGGCTCCCAACCAGCCTGGAGACATGTCCGACGTCGTCTTTCTGACGATCGCCGAAGTCGCCGCGAAGATGCGAGTGTCGAAGATGACCGTCTATCGACTCGTCCACAACGGCGACCTGCCGGCCGTTCGCGTCGGCCGCTCGTTCCGCGTGACCGAGGACGACGTCAACGAGTACCTGCGCAAGAGCTTCTACAACGCCGGCTGACGCCGGCGCAGGACACCGATTCTTGCGCACCCAGCCTGCCCAGTAGGCTGTGCGGGTCGCGCTGGCACCTGCCTGCGCGCCGCGCGCGCATCCGTTTGCGTGTGCGCAGGTTCGTGAAAGGTTTTTTCGTGGGTTCTGTCATCAAGAAGCGGCGCAAGCGCATGGCCAAGAAGAAGCACCGCAAGCTGCTCAAGAAGACGCGCGTCCAGCGTCGCAAGCTCGGCAAGTAGCCTCCGCCACGATCACCAGGCAGAGGACGTAGGTCATGGGACGGGTCGTGCTGGTCACCGGGATCTCCCGGGACATCGGTCGCCGCTTTGCGCGCGCAGCCGCCAGCGACCCTTCCATCGACCGCGTCATCGGCGTCGATGTCGTCCCGCCACGCGGTGACATCGGCGGCGTCTCCTTCGTGCGCGCCGACATTCGCAGTCCCGTCATCGCGAAGGTGCTCGCCAAGGAAGACATCGACACCGTCGTCCACATGAGCGTCATCGCGACCCCCGGCTCGGCCGGCGGTCGCAACACGATGAAAGAGCTCAACGTGATGGGCACGATGCAGCTCCTCGCTGCCTGCCAGAAGTCACCGACGCTCAAGAGCCTCGTCGTGAAGTCGACGACGACGATGTACGGCGCCAGCTCGCGTGACCCCGCGATGTTCACCGAGGAGATGGGCCCCAAGCGGGTGCCCAACGCGGGCTACGCCAAGGACGTCTACGAGGTCGAGGGCTACGTCCGCGGCTTCGCGCGTCGACGCCCCGACGTCGCCGTCACCACCATCCGCGCGGCCAACGTCATCGGCCCACACGTCGTCAGCCCGATCACCAGCTACTTCCGGTTGCCGGTGATCCCGCGCGTGCTCGGCTTCGACCCACGGATGCAGTTCCTGCACGAGGACGACCTGCTCGACGTGCTCCGGCACGCAGCGGTGTCCGACGTGTCCGGGACCTTCAACGTCGCCGGCGACGGCATCCTGATGCTCACCCAGGCGATCCGCCGGCTCAACAAGCCGTCCGTGGCGTTGCCCAGCTTCGCGGTGGGTCGTCTCGGCTCGGTGCTCCGGCAGGCCCGGGTCGCGGACTTCTCGCCCGAGCAGCTCGGCTTCCTGACGTTCGGTCGCGGCGTCGACACGACGCGGATGCGCCAGGAGCTCGGCTTCGAGCCTCGCTTCTCCACCGCGAGCGCGTTCGCCGACTTCGGCGTCTCGCTCGGAGTTCCGCTGCGCGACGACCTGCTCGCTCCAGCTCGGAAGGACGTGGCCCGTGCCTGACGCGATCAACTCCGATGCCGGCAACTCCGACGCCCAGATCATCCCGATCGGCACCAACGGCCGTCCCGGTCGTGGCACCGGTCGCGACCGGCCGTCCTCGGCCGCGCGCAGCCTGGCCGGCACGTCCAAGCCGACCGCCAGGAAGGCTGCTCCCAAGCCTGCCGCGAAGAAGCCCGCGCCGACCGCCCCACGGCCGGTCCCCGAGGACGTGCCCTCTGCAGCCAAGCCGGCGCCCACGACCACGCCCCGTCCCGCGGTCACGACCGAGGAGCGACACCCGCTCGCCGGCGTACCGATCGGAGACTGGCTCTCCGCCTTCCAGAGCGCCTCCGTCGAGATCTTCGGCGACCAGTGGGAGCGGCGCCTGGCCGAGATGATGGCGTTCCTGCGCCGTCGGCTCGCGGGCGAGTACGTCGTGGACGAGTACGGCTTCGACACCGAGATCACCGAGCGCTTCTTCATGGCCGCGCTGCGACCGATCGCGGAGAAGTGGTTCCGTGTCGAGGTGCGCGGTGTCGAGAACATCCCGACCACCGGGGGTGCGCTCGTCGTCTCCAACCACTCCGGCACGGTTCCCGTCGACGGCCTGATGACGATGCTCAAGATCCACGACGAGACGGGCCGGTTCCTGCGGCCGCTCGGCGCCGACCTGGTCTTCAAGATGCCCGTCGTCAGCACCCTGGCCCGCAAGGGCGGCGCGACCCTCGCCTGCAACGACGACGCCGAGCGGATGTTGTCCGGTGGCGAGCTCGTCGGTGTGTGGCCCGAGGGCTTCAAGGGCATCGGCAAGCCGTTCAGCGAGCGCTACAAGCTCCAGCGCTTCGGCCGCGGCGGCTTCGTCTCCGCCGCCCTGCGCACGGGTGTGCCGATCGTTCCGCTGTCCGTCGTCGGGGCCGAGGAGATCTACCCCCTCGTCGGCAACGTGCCGTCACTCGCGCGTCTGCTCGGCATTCCCTACATCCCGATCACGCCGTTCTTCCCGCTGCTCGGACCGCTCGGCCTGATACCGCTGCCGTCCAAGTGGCTGCTCGAGTTCGGCGAGCCGATCCGCACCGACTCCTACGACTCCGTCGAGGCCGACGACCCGATGCTGGTCTTCAACGTCACCGACCAGGTGCGCGAGACGATCCAGCAGACCCTGTTCACCCTGCTGCGCGAGCGGCAGAGCGTCTTCCGCTGAGCCGGCCCGTCAGGGGAGCAGCGAGCCGGTCGCACCGTCGAGCGTGCCCTGAACGCCGTCCACCGTGCCGTCGAGCGCGGTCCCGACGCCAGTGAGGAGCTCGTCGGCGCCGGGCACGCCGCCGGTCACCGTCGACAGGTCACCCGTCAGGAGCTTGGTGACCTCGTTGGCCGGGGTCTTCACGTCCACCTTGACCGGCCCGGGCTTGCCCGTCGGGGTCGGGGCGGGCGTCTGGGTCGGGTCCGGCACCTCGAGGTCGGGCACCTCGACGCCGGTGGTGTCCTCGCCCGACAACGGGTCGGGGGAGGCGGGTGAGGTGGGCTTCGGGCCGACGGCCTTGACCGGCTCGAGCAGGCCGGGGTTCTGGCTGGCCGCGAGGATCACGGTCGTCACGCCGATGGACGGAAGGCCGCTGCTCAGCAGGTTGGGCGGGATCGAGGTGACGTCGCCACCGCACGTCGGGCACAGCTGGCTGGCCTGCAGGTCGATGTCGGCGAGGCGCTCACCCGCTGCGACGAGACTCTCGTGCGCCGAGTCGGGCAGCGACGACTCCATCTCGGAGAGGCGGTCCATGCTCGAGCCGGTGAACGAGCGGAGCTCGGTGATCACGGCCTCGTCACCCGTCTCGTCGTACGCCGCAAGCAGCACGTCGGAGGCTTCGTCGGCCTGGTCGCTGAAGGTCTCCAGCGTCGACGCGACGGCACTGGCGCTGGCGGGGTTGCCGCGCTCGGCGAGGTCTCGCACCTCGTCGAGGCGACCGCTCGCGTTGGCGAGCAGGGTCTGGCCCTTGGCGGTGTCGCCGCGGGCGATGCCCGTCTGGACGTTCTCGATCGCCCGCTTGACGGGGTAGAGCGATTCGCCGGGCAGCGCGGTCTGGGCTGCGACGGCCATCGACGTGGTCGCACCCATCAGCGCGGCGGCGCCGAGCACGGTGGCGAGGCGACGGTCGCGGCGATACGACCGCACCGGCAGCACGAGGCGCTGCTCCTCGGCGGTCAGCGGACGGGCGGCCTGGGGAAGCAGCGCGGTGTCGGCCTCCGCCATCAGGCGCAGGCGGAGGTCGGAGACGAACTCGGCCCGAGGTGCCGGTGCGGGGATGGCTCGCAGGTCGCGCACGACCGTCAACAGCTCCGCGAACTTCTGCGCGTCCTGCTCGGTGAGCGGACGCGAGAGTGCCGCGTCGAACTCCTCCGCGCGTCGTCGCGCCGAGAAAGGCCCTGTCATCGCTGTCTTCCTTGCATTCGCAGGCCGCTTGTGGCGACCGGTCGGTGCCCCCCCACGGAGCAAAACGACCCGGTGAGGACGGAAGTTACGCGGCAGGGGACCTGCATTTCGAGGCGCTGGTCACGGTGGGTCATCAGTCACGCAACCCTTCCGGCATCAGCTTGGCCAGATTGCGCACCCCGCGCAGCTGCAGCTGCTTGATCGCGCCGTCGGACCGGCCCAGAGACTGCGCTGTCTCGGCGATGCTCAGGCCCTGCAGGAAGCGCATGATCAGGCACTCGCGCTGCTCCGTTGGCAGCTGGGTGAGCGCCTTGAGCAGGACCTCGTTGGTCAGCCCCGCGAGCACGGCCGACTCCGGCCCCTCGGTCAGGCCGTCGTGGAGGCCCATGTCCTCGGTCGTCATCTCCAGGCGGGTGCGGCCGGCCTTGAAGTGATCGGTGGTGAGGTTGCGAGCGATGGTCATCAACCAGGCACCGAAGTCGCGGCCCTGCCAGCGGAAGTTGTTCATGCTCCGCAGTGCACGGAAGAAGGTGTCGGCCGTCAGGTCCTCGGCCAGCGTCGCCGACCGGGTGCGGTAGTAGAGGAAGCGGTAGACCGAGGGCTGGTAGTGGTCGTAGAGCAGACCGAACGCATCCTTGTCCCCGCCCCTGGCGAGCTCGACCAGCGCGATCAGCCGGGAGCGGTCCTCCTCGCTCTCCTCCGAAGAAGTGGCCTGGTCGGCGTCGCCGTAGTCACCCGGCCCACTGGCGCCTGCGGGACCGGCCGGTCCGGGAGTCGTGACTGCCTCGGCCATCAGTACGCCGATGGGCGCGCCCTGCGGCGTACAGAGAGACGGTGTCAGGGGTGGCGACAGGGCCAGCGCCACGGCGCGCCTCAGCGCATCGAGCCCAGCCGACAGATCGGTGTCGCCCCACATGATTCGTGAACACCCTCCCAGGTGTGGCCAGTGCTTCGGCCACTCGTTCAGGGTAGGCGGGCGCGCGGGCGTTGTCAGCCTGACCTCACATGATGAGCGTCCGGCGTGGCTGACGCCGGGTCAGTGTCGTCGTGCCCGCACGGCCGCGCCGGCGGCCACGGCACCGCTCAGCCCGCCGGCCGCGGCGGCCACGACGAGGCCGGCTCTGGCAGCCTTGCGACCGGTGCGGTAGTCGCGGATCCGCCACCCGTGCGCCTTCGCGTGCGAGCGCAGCTTGGCGTCGGGGTTGATCGCGATCGGCTCGCCCACCATGGACAGCATGGGCAGGTCGTTGAAGGAGTCGGAGTAGGCAGAGCAGCGGCTGAGGTCGAGCCCCTCGCGTGCGGCCAGGGCCTTGATCGCCTCGGCCTTCGCCGGGCCATGCAGCATGTCGCCGACGAGGCGGCCGGTGTAGACGCCGTCCTCGTGCTCGGCCACCGTGCCCATGGCACCGGTCAGGCCGAGCCGGCGCGCGATGATCGACGCGATCTCGATCGGCGCGGCGGTCACGAGCCACACCCGCTGGCCCTGGTCGAGGTGCATCTGCGCGAGGGCGCGGGTGCCGGGCCAGATGCGGTGCTGCATGCCCTCGTCGAAGACCTCCTCGCCGATCTCCTCGAGCTCCTTCACGGTGTGCCCGGCGATGAAGCTCAACGCAGAGTTGCGGGCATCGGCGACGTGCTCGGGGTCCTCGACCCCGACGACGCGGAAGTAGGTCTGCTTCCAGGCGGCGCCGAGGATGTCGCGGGTCGAGAAGAACTTGCGCCGGTGCAGTCCGCGGGCGAGGTGGAAGATGCTCGCGCCCTGCATCACGGTGTTGTCGACGTCGAAGAACGCGGCCCCGGTGAGGTCGGTCTGCACGTTGAGTGCCGTCTCCACCTCGGCCGCTGCTGCCGCGGCCTCGCCCGCCAGTGTTGAGCGCTGCTGGAGGTTCAGTCGGCGGGGCTTTTCGGGCGGCGTCACGTCGGTCAGCGTAGACCCGGAAGCGAGCCCGCACGCGCAGGACGTATGGAAGTATCGGCCCATGCTGCAGACCGATCTCGCCGACCTCCTGCTGCATGCGTCGGAGGAGGCGCCGGATCGTCTCGCGGTCGTGGAGTCGGGCGGCCGCGGGCGCACCTGGCTCGAGCTGGAGCACGAGGTCGCGTCGTTCGCCACCGGTATGGGCGGGCTCGGAATCCTCGCCGGGGCGCGGGTGATGCTCGTGATCGGCAACCGGCTCGAGTTCGTCACGAGCTACCTCGGCGTCCTGCGCGCGCAGGTCGTCGCCGTACCCGTCAATCCCCGCTCGACCGCCGACGAGCTGGCCCGGATGATCGCCGACTCCGGCACCCGGCTGGTGATCGCCGATCCCGCCGCACTCGACGCGGTCCGCCTGGCGTGCGCGCAGGTGACGGCCGCGCTCGACGGCGTCGGGACCGACCTCGAGGCCGATCTCGTGAGCCGCGCCCACCGGCCGCGCATCGTCGCCATCGACACCTCCCCGGCCGCGGGCGAGGTGGCGTACGCCGACGTGCTCGCCACCGAGGCTCGCGCCCTGCCGCCCCTTCCCGACCCGGAGAAGCTGGCCGCCCTCCTCTACACCAGCGGCACGTCCGGGCGGCCGCGCGCCGCGATGCTCACCCATCGCGCGATGCTCGCCAACCTGGCGCAGGTCGGCGAGGTCGAGCCGCCGATGATCCACGGCGACGACGTCGTGCTCGGCGTGCTTCCGCTCTTCCACGTCTACGGCCTCAACGCCGTCCTCGGCGGTGTCCTGAAGCACCGGGCCAAGCTGCTGCTGGTCGAGCAGTGGGACCCCATCGGCGTGCTCGACCTGATCGAGGACGAGGCGGTCAGCGTGCTGCCGATCGCGCCGCCCGTGTTCGCCCACTGGCGCGGCATCGAGGACCTCGCCGACCGGCTCGGCCCCGTACGCCTCGTGCTCTCCGGTTCCGCGCCGTTGGCGCCGGAGGTGATCGAGGAGTTCACCTCCATCACCGCCATCCCGGTCCACCAGGGCTACGGCCTGACCGAGGCCTCCCCGGTCGTGACGAGCACGTTGTGCAGCGAGAAGCTGCAGAACGGCTCCGTCGGTGCCGCCCTGCCGGGCATCGAGCTGCGCCTCGTCGACGAGACCGGCCACCTGGTCACGGGCGAGGACCCCGGCGAGATCCAGGTCAAGGGCGCCAACCTCTTCAGCGGCTACTGGCCCGACGGCTCTGGCGGCCCGAGCGCCGAAGGCTGGTGGTCCACGGGTGACGTCGGGTTCCTCGACTCGACGGGTGACCTCTTCCTCGTCGATCGGATCAAGGAGCTCATCATCGTCAGCGGCTTCAACGTCTACCCCTCCGAGGTCGAGGAGGTGCTCCGCGAGGTTCCGGGTGTCCGCGACGCCGCGGTCATCGGGGCGCCGGACGACGAGACGGGCGAGGCCGTCGTGGCCTACGTCGTGGCGGCCGACGGTGGCGACGGACTGGTCGACGCCGTCCGTGCGCACGCCGCCGGCCGGCTCGCTCGCTTCAAGCAGCCGACCCGGATCGAGGTCGTCGACGAGCTCCCGCTGACCGGCACCGGCAAGGTCCAGAAGGGCCGCCTGCGCGGGATGGAGCGCCGGCGCCAGCTTGGCCTGCTCGAGTGAGCGACCCCCGCGTCACGCTCTACGGCCGCGCGGGCTGCCACCTGTGTGACGCCGCCCGGGCGATCATCGAGGCCGTGTGCGCCGAGCTGGGCGAGTCCTTCACCGAGGTGGACATCGATGCCGACCCGGCCCTGCGGGAGCGCTTCACCGACGAGGTGCCGGTGACGTTCGTCGACGGCCGCCAGCACGACTTCTGGCGGGTCGACGTGCGGCTGCGCGCTGCGCTGCGCGCCTGAGCCTCGCGAGTCGGCGCCATGACCCGGACCCGGGCTCGCCACCGCCAGTCGCGCCATGGACCGCCGAGTCGGCGCCAAGGACCGCCGAGCGGCGTGCGATGGCGCTCACCCCGAGTCGGCGCCTCAGTCGGGGCACCGTCGCCCATCTCGGCTCAGTTTGTTCTCCCGTTCACAAACTCTTACAGTGATCGCGCCGACACGACCTCACACGGGTTTCCCACACCCGGGGTCGCGTCGGCTGGAAAGAAGACGCAGTGACTGCACGGACGTCCAACGACCACGCCCGGGACATTCCCGAGGCCACTGTCGCTCGGCTACCCGTCTATCTCCGTGCCCTCATCACGCTCGCTGAGCAGGGCATCGAGACCTGCTCCTCCGAGGAGCTCGCAGCGGCAGCCGGCGTCAACTCCGCCAAGCTCCGCAAGGACCTGTCCTACCTCGGCAGCTACGGCACCCGCGGCGTCGGCTACGACGTCGAATACCTCCGCTACCAGATCGCCCGCGAGATCGGCGTGACCCAGGACTGGCCCGTCGTCATCGTCGGCATCGGCAACCTGGGGCACGCCCTCGCCAATTACTCCGGCTTCCGCAGCCGCGGCTTCCGCGTCGTGGCGCTGCTCGACGCCGATCCCGACCGGCACGACGAGGTCGTCGCCGGCGTCGACGTACGACCCTTCAGCGAGCTCGAGGCGATCGTGGTCGAGCACGGCGTAGCGATCGGCGTCATCGCCACCCCGGCCCTGGCCGCCCAGGACGTCGCCGACCGCATGGTCGACGCCGGCATCACCAGCATCTTGAACTTCGCGCCGACGGTGCTCTCGGTCCCCGATGGCGTGGACGTCCGCAAGGTCGACCTGTCGATCGAGCTGCAGATCCTCGCCTACCACGTCCAGCGCAAGGCGGCGGCCTCCCTGGCCGAGGCAGACCTGGTCACGGAGGACTCGGCATGAGCGTCCTCGTGGTGGGTGTCTCCCACAAGTCGGCTCCGGTCGCGCTGCTCGAGCGGCTCGCTCTCGACCCCGAGGGCGTCACCAAGCTCGTCGACGACCTGATGGGCAGCGAGCACGTCGGTGAGGCGACCGTGATCTCGACGTGCAACCGGCTCGAGGTGTACGCCGACGTCGACCGCTTCCACGGCAGCGTCGAGGAGGTCTCGCGGCTGCTCGTCGAGCGCGCCGGCGAGTCCACCGAAGCGCTCGTGCCGCACCTCTACGTCCACTACGACGACGGTGCCGTCTCCCACCTCTTCAACGTCGCCTCCGGGCCTCGACTCGATGGTCGTCGGCGAGGGTCAGATCCTCGGCCAGACCCGCGAGGCGCTGCGGCTCGGCCAGGAGCTCGGCACCGTCGGCCCGGCCCTCAACGTCCTCTTCCAGCAGGCGCTGCGCGTCGGCAAGCGCTCGCACGCCGAGACCGACATCGACCGCGCTGCCCCGTCCCTCGTGAGCGCCGCCATCGAGCGGATCCCAGGCTCGGTGGCCGGCGGCGTCGTGTCGTCGTGGTCGGTGCCGGGGCGATGGCCTCGCTCGCGATCGCGACCGTCTTCCGGCAGGGCGCCAGCGACATCGCGGTCGTCAACCGCAGCAGCGACAACGCCGACCGGCTCGCAGGCGAATACTCCGCCCGCTCGCTGCCGCTCGTCGACCTGTCCAGCGCACTGACCGAGGCCGACATCGTCGTGTCGCCTGCACCGGCGCCGGCCGGCGTCCTGATCACCCGCGCCGACCTGGCAGCCGCCCGCGAAGGCATCGGCGCGCCTGCTGGCGATCATCGACCTGGCGCTGCCGCACGACGTCGAGCCCGAGGTCGTCGACGCTGCCCGGCGTCAGCCTCGTCGGCCTGGCCTCCCTGGCCGAGGACCTGCGCGACTCCGATGCCGCGCGTGAGGTCGAAGGCGTGCGCGCCATCGTCGCCCAGGAGATCGCCGCCTTCCTGTCCGCTCGCCACCAGGCCAGCGTCACCCCGACCGTGGTCGCCCTCCGCTCGATGGCCACCGCGGTCGTCGACGCGGAGATGGAGCGGCTCGCCGCCCGGTTGCCCGGCCTCGACGACGCGACCCGCGCCGAGGTGCTGCACACCGTCCGCCGCGTCGCCGACAAGCTCCTCCACGAGCCGACGGTCCGGGTGAAGGAGCTGGCCAACGAGACGGGGGCCGTGTCCTACGCCGCGGCGCTCGCCGAGCTCTTCGCGCTCGACCCCGAGGCGGTCGACGCCGTCACTCGCGCCGGCGGGCCCGAGGAGGTCACCCCATGAAGCCGACGCTCCCTCCACCGCGACCCTGCGCCTCGGCACCCGCCGCTCCCTGCTCGCCACCACCCAGACCGGTCACGTCGCCGACTTGATTCGCGAGCGCCTGGGGCGTGAAGTGGAGCTCGTGGAGATCACCACCGAGGGCGACACCAGCAGCGCTCCGCTCGCCACGATGGGCGGGACCGGCGTCTTCGTCAGCGCGCTCCGCGATGCCCTGCTCCGGGGCGAGGTCGACGTCGCCGTCCACTCGCTCAAGGACATCCCCACGTCGCCCGCCGAGGGCATCACCCTCGCCGCCGTCCCCGACCCGTGAAGACCCCCGCGACGTCGTCGTCGCCCGCGACGGCCTGACCCTGGGCGAGCTGCCCGCCGGCAGCCGCGTCGGCACCGGCTCGCCGCGTCGCGCGGCCCAGCTCGAGGCGCTCGGCCTCGGCCTCGAGATCGTCGGCATCCGCGGCAACGTGGACACCCGCATCGGCAAGGTCGGGAGCGGCGAGTTCGACGCCGTGCGTCCTGGCCCGTGCCGGACTGGCCCGCCTCGGTCGTGCTCGACGAGGCCACCGAGGTGCTCGACCCGCTCCAGATGCTCCCGGCCCCCGGGCAGGGTGCGCTGGCGATCGAGTGCCGCAGCGAGGACACCGACCTCGTCGACCGACCTTGCCCGGCTCGACGACCCGCCACCCGGGCGGCGGTCACGGCCGAGCGCGCCGTACTCGCCACCCTCGAGGCCGGCTGTTCGGCACCGCTCGGTGCCCTCGCCGAGGTGGTCGAGGGCGAGGACGGCGACGAGCTCTGGATCAGGGCGATCGTCCTGTCCCCCGACGGTGGGTTGTCGGTCCGGATGAGCACGACCGGCGGCCGTCGACGACGCCGCCAGGCTCGGGAAACCGCCTCGCGAGCGAGATGCTCGCGGATGGCGCCGCGAGATCTGATGGAAGCACCAGCGAGGAAGCAGCAGTCATGACGCGAGCACAGAGCGCCCAGTCCGACGCCACGACCACCGCCACCAGCGGTTGGGTGTCGTTCGTCGGCAGCGGCCCCGGCGACCCCGGCCTGCTGACGGTGCGCGCCGTGGAGCTGCTGCGCGATGCCGAGGTGATCGTGACCGAGTCCCCGAGCACGTCGACCTGGTGCGCGGCTGCTCGAGCGCCGACTGACCGAGGGCGAGACGGTCCGATGCTCGTCGACGGCGGCTTCGGCGAGGACGGCCAGCCGCTGACCCACGCCGCACGCGCCCACGTCGTGATCAAGCACGGCAAGAAGGCCGCGTCGTGCGCCTGATGACCGGCGACCCGTTCCTCTACGCCTCCGGTCCCGAGGAGGCGCAGGCGTGCGTCAAGGCCGGCGTCGGCTTCGACATCGTGCCCGGCGTCTCGTCGGTCTCCGCGGTCCCTGCCTACGCCGGCATCCCGCTGACGACCAAGGACCACCGCGAGGTGGCCGTCGTGACCTGCGGCCCGAAGATCGACTGGAGCCAGTACTCCGACGACCGCACCCTCGTGCTGCTGTCCGCCGTGGGCTCCATCGGTGAGACCGCCGCCGCGCTGATCGCCGCCGGCCGGCCGTCCGAGACCCCCGTCGCGATGACGCGGGTCGGCACCACCACCGAGCAGGCAACCGTCACCTCGACGCTCGCCGACATCGCCGCCGACGCCCGCGCCGCGCGCATCTCGCCGCCGGCCATCACCGTCATCGGCAAGGTCGTCGACCTCCGCGAGACGCTGTCGTGGTTCGAGACCAAGCCGCTCTTCGGCTGGCGCGTCCTGGTGCCGCGCACCAAGGAGCAGGCCGGCTCGTTGTCGCGTCGCGTGCGCGAGTACGGCGCCGTGCCCGAGGAGGTCCCGACCATCTCCGTCGAGCCGCCCCGCAACCCGCTCCAGATGGACAAGGCCGTCCGCGGTCTCGTCGAGGGCCGCTACGAGTGGATCGCCTTCACCTCGGTCAACGCGGTCAAGGCCGTGCGCGAGAAGTTCGAGGAGTACGGCCTGGACGCCCGCGCGTTCTCCGGCCTCAAGATCGCTGCCGTCGGTGACAAGACCGCCGAGGCGATCGCCGCCTGGGGCCTGCGCGCCGACCTCGTGCCGACGGGCGAGCAGTCCGCTGCCGGCCTGCTGGCCGACTGGCCGCCGTACGACGACGTGCTCGACCCGATCAACCGGGTGTTCCTGCCGCGCGCCGACATCGCCACCGAGAACCTCGTCGCCGGCCTGATCGACCTGGGCTGGGAGTGCGACGACGTGACGGCCTACCGCACGGTGCGGGCCACCCCGCCGCCGGCGGAGACCCGCGACGCGATCAAGACCGGCAAGTTCGACGCCGTCGTCTTCACCTCGTCCTCGACCGTGCGCAACCTCGTCGGCATCGCCGGCAAGCCGCACCCCTCGACGATCATCGCGGTCATCGGGCCGGCCACGGCGAAGACCGCCGAGGAGCACGGCCTGCGCGTCGACGTACTCGCCTCGAAGCCCGACGTGGAGGTCCTCGTGGACGCCCTCGCCGACTTCGGTGCCAGCCGTCGCGTCGACCTGCTGGCGGCCGGCGAGCCGGTCACCAAGCCGAGCGAGCGCAAGCCCGCCGCGCGCCGCAAGGTTCGCGCGAAGTGACCAACGGCGGGAGTGAGCCGCAGGAGATCCGTCGGGCCGGTCATCCGGCCGCGCCGCCTGCGGCGCACCCCTGCACTGCGACGCCTCGTCGCCGAGACGTCGGTGCAGGCCAGCCAGCTGGTGCTGCCGGTCTTCGTCCGCGAGGACATCTCCGAGCCGGTGCCGATCACGTCGATGCCGGGCGTCGTCCAGCACACGCGAGAGTCGCTCAAGGCGGCTGCGTCCGAGGCGGCCGCGCTGGGCCTCGGCGGCATCATGCTGTTCGGCATCCCGGCCACCAAGGACGCGGTCGGCAGCGGTGCCACCGACCCGACCGGCATCCTCAACCTCGCGATCAACGACGTCGTCGCCGAGGTGGGCGACTCGCTCACCGTGATGAGCGACCTGTGCCTCGACGAGTTCACCGATCATGGGCACTGCGGGCTGCTCACTCCCGACGGTGAGGTCGACAACGACAAGACGCTGGCGGCGTACGCCGACATGGCGATCGCGCACGCCGAGGCCGGCGTCGACATGGTCGGCCCCAGCGGGATGATGGACGGCCAGGTCGCCGTGATCCGCGAGGCGCTCGACGCGGGTGAGCACTCCGGGGTCTCGATCCTGGCCTACTCCGCGAAGTACGCCTCCGCCTTCTTCGGCCCCTTCCGCGAGGCCGTGAACTCGTCGCTCGAGGGAGACCGCCGCACCTACCAGCAGGACCCGGGCAACGTCCGCGAGGGCGTGCGCGAGGCGCTGCTCGACGTGGCCGAGGGCGCGGACATCGTGATGGTGAAGCCGGCGCTGCCCTATCTCGACGTCATTCGCCGCGTCCGCGACGCCGTGGACGTGCCCGTTGCGGCGTACAACGTCTCCGGCGAGTTCGCCATGCTCGAGGCCGCCGCCGCCAACGGCTGGATCGATCGCGACGCCGCCGTGCTCGAGACCCTCACGTCGATCCGCCGCGCCGGCGCCGACGTGATCCTGACGTACTGGGCCGCCGACGCGGCCCGCCTGCTGCAGCGCTGACCTCGTCGAGTCGGCGGCAACGGGTGCTCGAGTCGGCGCCAACGGGTGCTCGAGTCGGCGACTGTTGCGCCGACTGGGCGGGTGGTTTGCGCCGACTCGGCAGGGCGTTGGCGCCGACTGGGCGGAGCGTTTGCGCCGACTCGGCAGAGCGTTGCGCCGACTGGGCGGAGCGTCCGCGCCGACTCGGCTACGGCGCCATCAGGTCCGCGACGCAGGCGTTCATCGCCTCGACGTTGATCGCCAGGATGCCGCTGGCGACGCACTGGGCCGTGGCCTCGGCGACGGTGAGCGTCTGGTCGAGCGGCGGGACGCTGGTGGTCGGCAGCGTGGGCAGCGTGGTCGGGATCGGCAGCGTGGGCGTCTTGACCGGGGTCTTGGTCGGCGTCGGGTTGGGCGTCGGCGTCCCGGTGGGAGTCGGCGTGGCCGACGTCGTCGGGGTCGGCTTCGTGGTCGGGTCGGGCGTCTTGGTGCCGCCCTTGACGACGGCGTTGCCCTTGCCCTTGTTGCCCTTGCCGGTGCGCGTGGGCGCCGTGGTGGCGCCAGGCGTGTTGGGGAGGAAGACGCCGGCCGACGTCGTGCCGTTGGGCACGGAGGTGAAGTCGCCGTCCATGTAGGCCTGCATGATCGAGATCACCAGGTCGACGTAGTCGTTGGAGTGGTTGTAGCGGTAGACGCTGGCGCGCTGGCCCTGGTCGGTGGACAGGTCGTCGTCACCGGAGCAGAGGTAGACGGACGTGGCGAGTGCCGCGTCGTCGATGTCCTGCGGGTTGCGCTTGCCGTCGTTGTCTCCGTCGACGCCGACGACCGACCAGGTCGACGGGATGAACTGCATCGGGCCGACCGCGCGGTCGTACTTCGTGTCGGAGTCGTACTGGCCCGCATCGGTGTCGACGATGTTCTGGGTGTTGTTCTTGCCGTTGAGGGCGATGCCGTAGATGCCGGGCTCGGCCACACCCTCGTCGCTGAGCGTGTTGCCGCCGAAGCGGCCGTGGTCGGACTCGACCCGGCCGATGGCCGCGATCAGCTGCCACGGGATCTCGCACGACTTGTCGGCGGAGTTGATGACGGCCTCGGCGCGCTGGTAGGCGGCGAGAGCGGCGGACGGGATGCCGCTGGTGGAGGCGGTCGCGATGATCTCGCTCGTGTCACCGCTCGCGGCGGCGGGGGCCATGGAGGTGGGGGAGGAGACGCTGGCCGGAGCCTCGATCGCCTGCGTCGGCACGGTGCTGCCGTCGGGCAGCGTCGCGGCCGCGTCGTCGGCGACGGCCGAACCGACGCCCATGCCGGTCAGGCTCGCGGTCCACGCGGCGGAGAGCACGGCGAGCGGCACGATGGCCGTTGCTTTGTGCAGTCGGCTGAAAGCTGGCATGGCTGATGTCTCCCCTGAGGTGCTGCGGAATCCGTGCACGGCACTCCCGAGGCGCGTACAAGGCTCTCAACGAATGTTGTCACACCGAGTTACGGAGCAACACCCCGCTGTGACCCCGGACACGTCGGGAGGCCGAATCGTCGCCCGCTTGGGCCCTACGCGACAATAACCCGGTGACAGCCCGTCCCGCCCCACTTTCCAGCGCGCTCTTCGAGCGGGCCCAGGCGGTGACGCCGGGCGGGGTGAACTCGCCGGTCCGCGCGTTCAACGCCGTCGGTGGCACGCCGCGCTTCATCCGCCGCGCCAAGGGCGCCTGGCTGACCGACGTCGACGGCAACGAGTACGTCGACCTGGTCTGTTCCTGGGGTCCGATGCTGCTCGGCCACGCGCACCCCGAGGTGCGGTCGGCCGTCGCGGAGGCGGTCGCCCGCGGGACGTCGTACGGCACGCCCACCGAGCCCGAGGTCGAGCTCGCCGAGGAGATCGTCGCCCGCACGCCGGTCGAGAAGGTCCGTTTCGTCTCCAGCGGCACCGAGGCGACCATGTCGGCGATCCGGCTCGCCCGCGGCTTCACCGGCCGCGACATCGTCATCAAGTTCGCCGGCTGCTACCACGGCCACGTCGACGCGCTGCTGGCCGCGGCCGGCTCCGGGCTCGCGACGCTCGCCGTCCCCGGCACACCCGGCGTGCCCCGCCGCGCCGCCGGCGAGACGATCGTGCTGCCCTACAACGACCGCGAGGCCGTCGACCGCTGCGTTCGCCGAGCACGGCGACCGGATCGCCTGCCTGATCACCGAGGCCGCGCCCGGCAACATGGGCGTCGTACCGCCCGGCGCCGGGCTTCAACGGCTTCCTCGCCGCAGACCTGCCGCGACCACGGCGCCCTGTTCATCAGCGACGAGGTGATGACCGGCTTCCGCGCCACCGCGCGAGGGCGGCTGGGGCCTCGACGGCGCCGTCGAGGGCTGGACCCCCGACCTGATGACCTTCGGCAAGGTGATGGGCGGCGGCTTCCCGGCAGCTGCCTTCGGCGGTCGTGCCGACGTGATGAGCCGCCTCGCGCCGGAGGGCCCGGTCTACCAGGCCGGCACGCTCTCCGGGAACCCGATCGCCACCACCGCCGGCCTCGCCACGCTCCGCCTCGCGACGCCCGAGGTGTACGCCGACCTGTCGGCCACCGCCGACACGCATCAAGTCCGCCGTGGTCGATGCGCTCACCGTCGCCGGCGTGCCCCACGGCGTGCAGAGTGCCGGGACGATGTTCTCGACGTTCTTCCGCGAGGGCGAGGTCACCGACTTCGCCGGCGCGTCCGGGCAGGACACGAGGGCCTTCGCCGCGTTCTTCCACGCCATGCTCGACGCGGGGGTCTACCTCCCGCCGTCGGCGTTCGAGTCGTGGTTCGTCTCCTCCGCGCACGACGAGCGCGCCGTCTCCACCATCCTCGATGCCCTCCCGGGCGCCGCCCGCGCCGCCGCAGCGATTGGACTCCGCATGAGTGACAAGACCGTCGTCCACCTGCTCCGGCACGGCGAGGTGCACAACCCCGAGGGCGTGCTCTACGGCCGCCGCGACGGCTTCCACCTCTCCGAGCTCGGCCTCAAGATGGCCGACCGGATCGGTGAGGCGCTCGGCGACCGCGACATCGTCCACCTCCGTACGTCGCCGCTCGAGCGTGCGCAGGAGACGGCCGCGCCGCTCGCCGCCGCCCGTGGGCTGACCCCGGTCCTCGACAAGCGGGTCATCGAGTCCGCCAACAAGTTCGAGGGGATCAACTTCGGCGGCGGGGCGAAGACCTTCCTGAAGCGCCCGGCGCTGCTGCGCCACATGTACAACCCGCTCAAGCCGTCGTGGGGCGAGCCCTACGACGAGATCGCGGCCCGGATGATGGCGGCCGTCGATGACGCGCGCGACGCGGCTCGCGGCCACGAGGCGGTCGTCGTCTCCCACCAGCTGCCGATCTGGACCACGCGGTTGTTCGTGGAGAAGCGCTCCTATCTCCACAACCCCCAGAAGCGCCAGTGCACGCTGTGCTCGGTGACGTCGCTGCACTTCGACGGCGACAAGCTGCACCGGGTGGTCTACTCCGAGCCGGCCGGCGACCTGATCCCGGTCGGCGACCGTTCGGCGCCCTTCTCGGCCGGAGGCGCCGCGCCGGAAGCTCGACCGTGAGGCCTGCCGCCGTCCTGCTCGTCCTGCTCGCGCTCGTCACGACCGGCTGCTCCTCGCTCGACGGCACGGGGGACAAGGGCTACATCTCCCAGGACGGGTCCGTCACCCAGATCCCGGCGGGGGAGCGGGACAAGCCGATCGACGTCTCCGGCGATGACCTGGACGGCAACGCGATCTCGCTGGCCGACCACCGGGGTCGCATCGTCGTGGTCAACATCTGGGGCCAGTGGTGCGGGCCGTGCAGCGCCGAGACAGCCCGACCTGAACGAGGCGGCGGAGCAGACCTCCGACATCGCCGACTACATCGGCCTCAACATCCGCGACGTCTCGAAGGACAACGCACTGGCCTACGTCCGATCGTTCGACGTGCCCTACCCGTCGTTCTACGACCCGGACAGGCGAGCTGCTGCTCAACTTCTCCGAGGTCATGCCGGTGCGGTCGCCGCCCACGACGTTCGTGCTCGACAAGGAAGGCCGGATCGCGGCCGCCATCTTCGGTGCGCTGCCGTCGGTCGGCACCCTCGTGGATCTCGTCGAGGACCTCGAGGACGGGACCACGTGGGTGACTTTTCAGGGAGACGGCTGCCTCCGGCTCGCTCGTCCTGGCCATCCCGGTCGCGCTGATCGCCGGCCTCGTCTCCTTCTTCTCGCCCTGCGTGATCCCGATGCTGCCGGGCTACCTCTCCTACGCCACGGGCATCTCCGGCGCCGACCTCGCCGAGGGTCGCCACGGTCGCGGCCGGCTGCTGGCCGGCTCGATCCTGTTCGTGCTCGGCTTCGCCACCGTCTTCGTCGCACTCGGCGCGATCACCGGCCAGTTCGGCTTCTGGCTGGCCGAGCACGTGCAGCAGCTCAACGTCGTCCTCGGCGTCTTCGTGATCCTGATGGGGCTCGCCTTCATCGGCCTGGTGCCGCTGCTCCAGCGCGACGTCCGCTTCCACAGGGTGCCGGCGGTCGGACTCGCGGCCGCGCCCTTCCTGGGCTTCCTGTTCGGCCTCGGCTGGACGCCGTGCGTCGGGCCGACCCTCGGCGTCATCTTCAGCCTCTCGGCGCAGGAGGCGACGGCCGGTCGCGGTGCGCTGCTCTCGGCGGTCTTCGCCATCGGCCTCGGGCTGCCGTTCATCTTCGCGGCGCTCGCCTACCGACGCGCGCTCTCCGCGTTCGCGGTCGTCCGCCGCCATCAGCAGTGGGTCACCAGGATCGGCGGCCTGATGCTGGTGCTCGTCGGCATCCTGCTGGTCACCGGTGCCTGGGACTGGGCCGTGCAGTGGTTGCAGCTCAAGCTGGTCAACGACTTCGAGGTGCCCGTATGAGCGAGCCGGCCGTGAAGGACACCGGCGGCCGCGACCGGCAGGCCACCCCGATGCCGACCGACATGAACGCGCGCGAGCTCGGCCGTTGGGTGTGGCGCCAGGTCACCTCGATGCGTACGGCGCTGGTGCTGCTGCTTCTCCTGGCGCTGGCCGCGATCCCCGGCTCGATCGTGCCGCAGGAGGACGTCGACTCGCTCGGCGCCTCTCGCTGGCAGGACGCGCACCCGAAGCTGACCCCGGTCTACGAGAAGCTCGGCCTGTTCTCGGTCTACGACTCACCGTGGTTCTCGGCGATCTACATCCTGCTGATGCTCTCGCTGGTCGGCTGCATCGTGCCGCGCACGGCCGTCTACTGGCGGGCGCTGCGCGCCAGGCCCCCCAAGGCGCCGAGGAACCTCACGAGGTTGCCCGAGCATGCGGCGTACACGACGAAGGATGCGCCCGACGACGTGCTCGCGCGGGCCGCGGGCGCGCTGAAGAAGCGTCGCTACCGGGTCGTGGTTTCGACAGGCTCAACCGACGATGGCGGCTCCGTGTCCGCCGAGAAGGGCTACCTGCGCGAGGCGGGCAACCTGGTCTTCCACCTGTCGGTGCTGGTGGTGCTGGTCGGCTTCGCGATCGGCGGGCTGTTCGGCTACAAGGGCGGCGTGATCGTGGTGGAGGGGCAGGGGCTTCTCCAACGACCTGACGCAGTACGACGACTTCGTGCCCGGCAGCCTGTTCAAGGGCGAGGACCTCGAGCCGTTCTCCTTCACCGTCGAGGACTTCCAGGTCGACTGGCTGACCGAGGGGCCGCGCGCGGGCATGGCGCGCAAGTTCGTCAGCACGCTGGAATACCAGGAGACGCCCGACGCCGAGCCCCAGACCGACGAGCTCAAGGTCAACCACCCGCTGACGATCGGCAGCACCGAGGTGTTCCTGATCGGGCACGGCTACGCGCCGGTGCTCACCGTCCGCGACGGCAACGGTGACGTGACCTACAGCGGACCGACCATCTTCTTGCCGACCGACCAGACCTTCCAGTCGTTCGGCGTGGTGCCGGCCCGCTTCGCCAAGCCACAGCAGATCGGGCTCGAGGGCGAGTTCTTCCCGACGTTCGCGCTGGGCGACGGAATGCCGAGATCGAGCTTCGGCGACCTGATCAGCCCGCTGCTCTCGATGTCGCTCTACACCGGTGACCTCGGCACCGGCGGGGAGTCGGTCTACGTGCTCGACAAGACCAATGCCACGCAGGTGATGAAGGCGGACGGCCAGCCGTTCCGCCTCGACATGCGCGAGGGCGACACGGTGAAGCTGCCCGACGGCCTCGGCTCGGTCACCTTCGAGGGCATCGAGCGCTGGAACAAGATCCAGATCAGCCGCACCCCGGGCAAGCTCGTCGCCCTCGCCGGCGTCGTGATGGCGCTCGTCGGCCTGCTCGGCTCGCTCTTCATCCGGCCCCGCCGGGTGTGGGTGCGGGCACGACGCAACGAGGAGGGCGAGACGGTCGTGGACCTGGGCGCCCTCGATCGGAGCAACGGCGGCGACCCGGAGCGCGGCGAGCTCGAGCTCGCAGGGATCATGGAGTCGCTGCACACCCCTCGAAAGGACAGTCCGTGACCAACGCATCGTGGGAAGCGCTGAGCAACCAGGCGGTGGCGGCCAGCGCGTTCGTCTACTTCCTGGCGCTGCTCGCGCACCTCGTCCAGTGGGCGGGGCTGCGCAAGCTCTCTGCGGACGAGACCGTCACGACGGGTCGTACGGCGATGGCCGGACGCCTCGGAGTGCTCCTGACCGTCATCGCCGTCGGCGTGCAGGCGGTGGCGCTGCTCGGTCGGGGGATGGCCGCGGACCCCAACCGGGTGCCGTGGGGAAACATGTACGAGTTCACGCTCGCCGGCACGTTCTTCGTCGCGCTGCTCTATCTCCTCTTCCTGCGCCGCTTCGGGCTGGAGTGGATGGGACCGCTCGTGGTCTTCTTCGTGCTGACGATGATGATGCTCGCCGTGATCTGGCTCTACGAGCCGGTCGCGCCGCTGACCGAGGCGCTCTACTCCTACTGGCTGGTGATCCACGTGGTCTCCGCCGTGATCGCGACGGGCGCCTTCACCCTCGGCGGCATCTGCTCGGTGCTCTACCTCCTCAAGGAGCGCTCGACGGCGGAGCGCGGCTACCTCGCGCGGGTGCCCGACCTCCTCTCGCTCGACCGGATCTCCTACCGCATGCACGCGTTCGGCTTCCCCGTGTGGACCTTCGCGGTGCTGATCACCGGCCCGATCTGGGCGCACCAGGCGTGGTCGTCCTACTGGAACTGGGACCCCAAGGAGGTGTGGGCGTTCATCACCTGGGTCGTCTACGCGGCCTACCTGCACGCCCGCGCCACCGCCGGCTGGAAGGGCCGCAACGCCGCGATCGTGGCGCTCGTCGGCCTCGCGACGCTGTGGTTCAACTTCATCGGGATCAACTTCTTCAGCTCGTCGAGCCAGCACTCGTACGCCGCACCACTCTCCCTGCACGAGACCGCCCCTGAACCCGCATCCACGGAGGTGCCCCTGTGAAGGAATTCGCCATCTACACCGGCATGCGCATCGCGCTCTTCCTGGCCAGCCTGATCACGATCATGCTCATCTGGTCGCTGTTCACCGAGGGCCGCGTGCCGGCCCTGTGGCCGGTCGTGCTCGCGTTCGCCGTCTCCGGCGTGCTGTCCTACTTCCTGCTGAACAGGCAGCGCGACGCCTTCGCCCGCCGCGTCGAGGAGCGGGCCTCGCGCGCCGCCTCGGCGTTCGAGGAGCGCAAGGCCCGCGAGGACGGCAGCTAGAAGCCGGTCAGGTTGTACGGCGGCACCGCCAGGTCGGCCATCTGCGCGAACCGGTCGACCGCATCGTCGGCGCCGTGCATCCGGCCGGCGCGGGCCAGGGCCGAGGCGTTCGAACCCCCGAGGTAGAGCGTGCCGAGGGTCTCGGCGTCCAGCCTGACCTCGGCCGGTTCGTCCGTACGGGTCACCGAGGCCCGGCCACCGTCGGTGACGATGCGGAAGCGGCCGGCTGCATAGCCCTGGGCGTCCTCCACCTCGAGCACGACCTGGCCGTTGGCCGCCCACGGTCGCGCGACGAGTGAGGTCTCGACGTCGAGGATGCGCACCCAGAGGAACTCCCCGAGGGCGGTGTACTTCACGGCGTTCATGTCCGTGAGCGCCCAGCGCAGCGGGTCGTCGGGGTGCGCGAGGCCGAAGGTCACGCGCTTGGCCATGTCGATGCCACCGAGGAAGCTCCAGAGCGCCAGGCCCGCGGACGTGGTGAGCGCCATCATCTCGGTGACGTTGATCTTGCGCTCGTCTCCTTGGCCCTCCGACTTGTAGAGCACGACGCCGTCGACCGTCCCCGCGCCGTCGAGGTGGACCGCGCCTCGCAGCTTCTTGTCCGGTCCGCCGTCCTCGAAGTCGTAGGCGCCGGTGTGGATCACCTCGTAGAACTGCGGCCAGCCGACCGATCCGCGGTTCTGGGTGTGGAAGACCTCGAAGACGTCCCGCACGATCGGCCACGAGTCCGGGGGCTCGATCAGCTCGACCCGCCCGGGGTCGGCGAAGGCGCGCAACCCGAACCGCGGGCCGGTGTCGACCTCGATCTTCTGGGCGAAGGTGGCGGCGCCGAATCCCCAGCGTCCGTAGATCGTGGCCTCGGAGGCGGTCAGCGCCGCCACCGGGATCCCCTTGGCCGCCGCGTCGGCCAGGTCGTCCTCCATCAGGCGGCGTACGAGCCCACGGCGCCGGTGGGCGGGACTGGTGGTGACGTCCGTGATCATCCGCAGCGGAAGCATCTCGTGCCCGGCGTTGAGCGTCTTGTCGAAGCTGGCGAAGGTGGCGACCGGGACGGGTCCGGCCCCGAACTCGCCCTCGGGCAGCCACGCCCCACGGCAGACGACGTCGTCGGCGCGCACGTGGGTCAGCCAGCGCTTCTCGAACTCCTCGTCCGGGCGACCGCTGTGGAACCCGCGCTGCACCGCCATCAGCCAGGCGGAGCGTCGGGCCCGGGCGGTCTCGGATTCGTCGGAGAAGTCGAGGGTCGCGAAGTCGTAGTCCACGACAACCACGCTAGTCAGCGAGGCAACGGGATTTCGCCCCGGGACGGATCAGCGGGGCGGGCGCACGAACCTGGAACGCGCCTGCCCGGTGAAGGGAGTGAGCCCGGGCGCGGTGGCGGTCACCTTGAGGCTGAGGATGTGGCCCTTCATCGGCGCCTTGAGCCGCAGGCTGGGGCCCGTCGCCTTCTTGATCCGGCGCCCGTCGAGCGCCCACACGTAGCGGACCTTGGCGCTGGTGGGCGTCACGGTGCCGATCTTCGCGCGGACCCGCTCCCCGACACGGGGCTTGCCCACGATGCGCGGCGTTCCCTTCACCTGGACGCTCGTGGCCACGGGGGTCGGAGTCGGAGTCGGAGCGGGGACGGGCAGCTGCTCGGTCGACAGGGTGACGTCGATCCCGGTCGCAGCGGTTCCCGGTGCGACGTTGAGCACCTGGGCCTGGTCGAGCGTGGCGACGTTGTCGAAGAACTCGGGCTTGTAGTTGTTCTTGAAGTCGCTGAACCCCACCTTGTACGCGCCGCCCACGAGGCCGCTCACGTAGTAGGTGCCGTTGGGATCCACCAGTCCGTAGTCGACCTGTTGCCAGTGGCCCGAGGAGGAACGCTCGTAGACGCGGACCGAGCCGTCCACGACCGGACCGTCGGCCGGGACCGTGAAACGTCCCTGGATGTTCGCGCCGGGATCGAGCGCGGCATCGACGATGGTGGCGACGTCGCTGGTCACGGTGACGGGGGCGGAGACCTGGGTGACGTAGTCCATGTTGGAGAACGCGACACGGTAGGTGCCGGGTGTCAGGGGCTGGCTCGTGTAGGTGCCGGGGTAGTCGGTGTAGGCGTTCTCGACCTCCTGCCAGCTGCCGCCCGTCAGGACCTGGATCTGGGCCTGCGTGTGCAGCTTGGTGTAGACGCTCCCGGTGCCGGCCACGGTCACGGTGCCGCTGATCGTGCCTGGGTCCGCCGCCACAGCGGGCGGCGCGAGGAACGCGCAGAGGGAGGCCAGGACGGCGAGGACGAGGGTGCGGATCCCGAGAGTGCTCACGCCGGAGACCCTAGGTGACGAAGAGTGGTACGGCGACGAGAACCGCCAGGATCAGCTCGGCGACCCCGGTCAGCTGCAGCACCGGGACCAGTGCAGGGCCGGTGGCCCTGCCGAGGACCGTGCGCAGCGCCGGCACGAGGCGCAGGAGGAACAGCAGGCCGAGCAGGCACCACCACGTCGAGGCGGCAGCGACCGCGACGACGGCGACGGCGGCTGCACCGACGAGGAGGGCGTAGAGGTAGCGCGTGCGCTCGTCACCGAGCACCACGGCGAGGGTGCGCTTGCCGGCGATCGTGTCGGTGGGGATGTCGCGGAGGTTGTTGACCACGAGGATGGCGCAGGCGAGTGCGCCGATGCCGACTGCGGCGTACAGCGCGAGCAGCTCGAACGACTCCGTCTGGACGTAGGTGGTGCCGATGACCGCCACGAGGCCGAAGAAGACGAACACCATCAACTCACCGAGCCCGAGATAGCCGTAGGGCTTGGAGCCGCCGGTGTAGAACCACGCGGCCAGGACGCAGACCACCCCGACCGCGACCAGCCACCAGGCGGTCGTCGCGGCGAGCACGAGACCCGCGACCCCGGCGACGCCGAAGGCGAGGAACGCCGCCGTCTTCACGGTCTTCGGCGAGGCCGCGCCCGAACCGACGAGTCGCATCGGCCCGACGCGGTCGTCGTCGGTGCCCCGGATGCCGTCGGAGTAGTCGTTTGCGTAGTTGACCGCGACCTGGAGCGCCAGGCTCACCACGAGGGCGAGGGCCGCCTTCCACCACACCGGCTCATCGACGTACGCCGCAACACCCGTGCCCGTCAGGACGGGCGCGACGGCTGCGGGGAGGGTGCGGGGGCGGGCTCCGGCGAGCCAGTCAGTCGGGGTTGCCACCGACGGATTGTGTCAGGGGACTGATCCCCCCGGGCTCGGCGGGCTGCTCGACGGTCGGCGGGCCCACCGGCGCGACGTCGTCGATGTGGAGCGCTGCGTCGTGGGAGTCGTCGGAGGCGGCGGCGTCGGCCAGCACGTCGGCGGGCACGTGGCGCTCGAGGAAGCGGCGCGCCATCGCGACGGAGGGATGCAGGCCGGCCGCGCCGAGCGTCACGATGCTGGCGATGATCAGCCAGCCGATCGAGCCCCAGCTGATGACCAGGAACGTGTAGAGGGCGGGCGCCCAGACCCTGCCAAGGGTGCTGCTGAGCTCGGCCGCGCCCTGGTATTCACCACGCCGGCGTGGGTCCATCAGCTCGGCCTCGAACGTCCAGCTCGCGGCCGAGAGGTAGAGCTCGGCGCCGGTCAGCGTGACGTGGCCGAAGAAGAACAGCAGCACCGTGAGCAGGCCGACCGAGTGGTGCGTCGACAGCGTGATCACGCAGGAGACGATGAAGAAGACCGTCGAGAGCCGGATCGCGCGCAGCGCTGTCGTCGAGTCCTTGATCCCTCGCGCGGCGGCGAGGGGCAGGAAGATGCACATGACGGTGTTGGTGCCGAAGAGGAACGCGAGCACCACCCAGGGGGCGTCGGTCTTCTCCACCAGCCACAGTGGGATGACGAGGTTGAGGATCACCTGGTTGGACCAGAGGGTGCCGTTGAAGAACGACGCCGCGAGCCAGCCGACGTTTCTCATCGGGCCGGGCCCGGGGATCTTGAGCTTGCGCTCCTCGGTGGTCTTCAGGTCGTGCGGTGCGTCGGGCAGCCGGGTGACGTTGACGGCGTTGAACATGAACACGGCAGCCGTGAACCACGGCACCGTGTTGAGCAGCGTGAGCGACTCGAAGGCGAGCGCGATACCGCCGACCAGCGAGCCGAGGGTGAAGCCGACGTTGAGCGCGGAGTACATGTAGGCGCGCGACTTCACGCGCTCGCCCGGCGGCAGCACGTCGATCGTGTAGGCGCCGTGCGCGGTGCCGCCCAGCGCGCCGATCACCTCCATCACCACCGCCATCGCGATGTAGCCCTGGAAGCTGTCGATGAACGGCCACACCGCGAACATCGACGCCTGCCCGGCGCTGCTGATCGACCAGCAGCGCTTGGCGCCGATCCGGTCGACCAGGCGCCCCATCGGGTAGGCCGCGATGAATCCGGCGATGCCGGCGATGGTCAGCCCGAGCCCGACCTGCGGCATCGTGAGTCCGACGATCTGCGTGAAGAAGACCGCCGAGCCCGCCATGAACGTGCCCTCACCGAGCGCGAAGAGCAATGACTGGGTCGCCAGGCGACCGGCGAGGTGCGACGGTGGCTTGGCCTTGTCGATCCAGCGGGTGCGCGGAGCGGTGTCAGTGGAGGTCATCGCCGACCATTCTTCCTTGCGGCACCGACATTCGTCGCGCGAGTTTCGTACTTCGCCTGGAGCGCGACAAGCTGCTTCAGCGAGCTTGGGCCAACGCGGTCTCGAGCTCGACCCAGAAGACCTTTCCACCCTCGAGCGGGTCGCAACCCCACCGGTGCGAGAGCTCTTCGACGATCGCCACTCCTCGTCCGCCGAGGGCATCGCGGAACATCCTGCGGCTGTGCGGCAACCCCGGCCCGACGTCCTCGACCGAGATCCGCACGACCTCCGGCGTCAGCTCGATCGCGACCCGGAACGGGGAACCGCCGTGGATGATCGCGTTGGTCGCGAGCTCGGAGATGATCAGCGCCCCGTCCCACACCAGGTGGTGCTCACCCCACGACGTCAACGTGTCGCGGACGAACTCGCGCGCCGCGTAGACGGCCTCGGGCGCGGCGACGAACACCTTCGAGGCGGTGGTCGCGACGGCCTCGATGCCTCTGGAGAACGCGGCCCCGTAGCTCCTCGGTGGGAGGACAAGTGGAATGCAGTTCGCACACCTGGTTCACCTCGCACAGCGCGGCCGAGCCCAGTGCGGTCGTCGGGTAGGCGCACAACAACGAGAACTGCCGATACATCGCGAGGTCGTTCCACGTCGCTTCGAGCGCCATGGCACCGGCGACGTTTCCCTGCTGCCACAGCAGCGCAACCATCTCGCCGAAGACGCGGACGGGAGCCCCGTCCAGCTCCGCGGCATCGAGGATCCCGCCGACGACCCTCGTGAACCTGACGGCATCGGGCGATCCATCGACCATGAGCAAGTCGAGCGTGTCGGCAGCGTCGAGGGCCAGGTAGGAACCTCGGGCCTCGGGCAGTGCGGCGTCGATGGCCGCCAGGTGTGGGGCCGTGGCGATCACGATGATCAGCTCGCCGTCCGACAGGCCGGCAGTCACGTAGTCGACGACGGCGTCGGCCAGCTCGGTGTCCACGTCGTAGAACAGCACCTCGTGGTGCTGCGGTGTGACGGCCTGGACGGCGTGTGCCAAAGCGATCTCCAAAGAAAGACCTCACCGAGCCTCTCGGCGAGCCTCAGCGTACGCCCGGTCCGGCCCGAAGGATCCGACGAATATCGGCTTGCCGGGATGTCGACGCACTGGAAGTGTCGCGCCATGGCGTCCAGCACCGCAGGGCCGATGTTCGAGGAGTTCCTCGCAGCAGCAGAGGCAGTGGCCCGGGCGCGTCCCGAGGTGGACCTCGAGATGGCTCGCGAGGTGTTCCACGAGGCGGCCACGCTGCTCGACAACGGCCTGGCTCTCGATGGTCTCGACGACCACGACGTCTCTGCTGTCGTCGCCGGGCTGTGCATCGACCTGGTGGCGGAGGATCCTGGTGCCGCGGTGCGCACCCGCTCCCGGGCGGCGTTGGCCGACCCGGCTGATCTGAACGACCCGGAGGGCGTGTCCGCGGCCTACCTCGTCGCCGCGTCGATCCTGCAGCTCTGACCGAGGCCCTGGCGATACTGAGCAACATGCCCCTTCGCCTGCACCACATCGTCATCGACGCCCACGACCTGCCCTCCCTCGGCAAGTTCTGGGCCGATGCTCTCGGCTGGCAGGTCCTGTCGGTCCGCGAGCGGGAGGTGGTCGTCGGAGCGAGCGTCGACGCGCCGCTCGGCCTGTGCCTCATGCCTGCCGGTCCGACGCGCAAGACCGTGAAGAACCGGGTGCACCTGGACCTCACGACGACGGCCGACGATCGCGAATCGGAGATCGCGAGGCTGATCGGCCTCGGCGCTCGGCACGTCGATGTGGGGCAGACCGGCCGTGAGTCGTGGGACGTGCTGGCAGACCCGGAGGGCAACGAGTTCTGTGTCGTGCGGCCGAAGGTCACGTTGGTGGAGTGATCGCCGGTCACCGGACCGCCAGCCACCGGGATAGCGTGCGCGGGTGAGCTTCCTCAGCCCCTCCGACGACCCGGCCGTGGCGATCGCCCAGCTGGCCGAGTGGCTGGACACCGACGATCCCAGAGCGCCTGCTCATCGAGACCTCCGGTTCGTCCGGGCAGCCCAAGCGAGTGGTGCTCTCGCGGTCTGCTGTCGTGGCCTCGGTCGAGGCGAGCGCGCGGCGCTTGGAGGCGCGGGGCCGGTGGTTGCTGGCGCTGCCGTCGTCGTACGTCGCAGGCGTCCAGGTCATCTGTCGGTCGCTGCTCGCCGGGCACGACCCGGTCGTGGTGGACGGCCTCGATTTCGACACGGCGCTGGCCCGCCTGCTCACTCAGCGGCCCGCCGAGAACACTGACCTCTTCACCTCCCTCGTCCCCACCCAGCTCCACCGGCTTCTCGACCAGCCGGCACAGCTCGAGGCACTGCGCTCGCTGCACACGATCCTGCTCGGCGGCGGACCGATCGACCCGGCACTCCGGAGCCGCGCCGAGAGTGCGGGACTACGGATCGTCGCGACGTACGGCGCGTCGGAGACTGCGGGCGGGTGCGTCTACGACGGCTACCCGCTCGACGGGGTGGCGCTGGCGATCGGCACCGACGGGCGCGTCCGGATCGGCGGGCCGACGGTGTTCGACGGCTATGACGGCGACCCGGCGCTGACGGCGGAGACGCTCGTCGACGGGTGCTACCTCACCTCCGATGCCGGCCGGCTCGACGGGGACGGGCGGCTGCACGTGCTCGGACGGATCGACGACGTCGTGATCAGCGGCGGTGTGAACGTCCCGTTGCCGGCGGTCGCCGCGAGGCTTCGAGAGCACCCGGAGGTCGAGGCCGTCGAGGTGCTGGGCGTGCCCGACGAGGAGTGGGGGACCCGCGTGGTGGCGTTCGTGGTCGGCCGCGGCGACGACCTTCGTGCCTGGGTGGCCGAGGTGCACCCGCGACCGTGGGCGCCGCAGCAGGTCATGGTGCTTCCCGCGCTGCCGCTGCTGCCCAACGGCAAGGTCGACCGCCAGGCTCTGAGGGGACTCGTCTGATGCACGTCTTCTCGATTCCGCTGCGCACGAGGTTCCGTGGGATCACCGAGCGCGAAGGAGTCCTGATCCAGGGACCGGCGGGCTGGGGTGAGTGGTCGCCGTTCCTGGAGTACGACGACGACGTCTCCCGCCCGTGGTTGCAGTGCGCGCTCGAGGCGGCCGCTGGTGACTGGCCGGCCCCGGTCCGCGATGCCGTCCCGGTCAACGTGACCGTGCCCGCCTGCAGCCCCGAGCGTGCGCACCAGATCGTCGTGGCGGGCGGCTGCACCACCGCGAAGGTAAAGGTCGCCGAGCGCGGCCAGACGCTCGCCGACGACCTCGCCCGCCTTGAAGCCGTCCGCGACGCGATCGGTCCCGGCCGGACTGATCCGGGTCGACGCCAACGGCGGCTGGGACCTCGACGCGGCGGTGCACGCAGTCAAGCTGCTGGAGCGCGCTGCGGGTGGCCTGGAGTACGTCGAACAGCCCTGCGCGAGCGTCGAGGAGCTGGCCGCGGTCCGCAAGCTCGTCACGTGCCGATCGCCGCGGACGAGTCGATCCGGCGGGCCGAGGACCCCTATCGCGTGCGTGACCTGGAGGCCGCCGACATCGCGGTGCTCAAGGTGCAGCCGCTCGGTGGTGTGCGCGCGTGCCTGCGGATCGCCGAGGACATCGGAATGCCGGTCGTCGTGTCCAGCGCCGTCGAGTCGAGCGTCGGCATCGCGGCCGGGGTCGCGCTGGCGGCCGCGTTGCCCACGCTGGAGCACGCCTGCGGGCTGGCCACCATCCAGCTGCTGACCGACGACGTGGCGGTCGAGCCCCTGCTCCCCGTGGACGGATTCCTGCCCGTCCGACCGGTCGAGCTGGACGAGGAGGCGCTGGCCCGGCTCGCGGCACCAGCCGATCGGGTCGCCCACTGGGAGGGCCGGCTGCGCGCCGTACGGCAGGATCTCGACCTGTGACCTCCTCGACCGACCTCGCGCGCGGAGTCATCGCCCACCTGGTGAGTCACGGCGTGACCGAGATCGTGGTGGCCCCCGGCTCTCGCAACGCCCCTTTGGCATTCGCCGCCTACGACGCCGCCGAGGCCGGTCTCGTCCGGCTGCACACCCGGATCGACGAGCGCGCGGCCGGCTTCCTGGCACTCGGCCTGACCAAGGTCGGCAGCCCGGCGGCGGTCGTGTGCACCTCGGGCACCGCCGTGGCCAACCTCGTGCCCGCCGCCATCGAGGCCAGGCATGCGGGCCTGCCCGTCTTCTTCGTGACCGCCGACCGGCCGCTGCGACTGCGCGGCACCAGTGCCAGCCAGACCACCGATCAGGTCGGGATCCTCCACAACCTGCCCTTCGTCGACATCGCCGAGCTCGATCAGCTGGCGCCGGCGATCGGCCCCGACCAGCCCTGGCACCTGAACATCCAGCTCGACGACCCGTTGGTCCCCGACGGACGCTGGGACGTCCCGGAGATCACGCCCGCCGACCGGTCGCGCGTGCGTCACGACGAGGTCGAGATCCCGCACGGTCCACGCACGGTGGTGGTCGCCGGCGACGACGCCGGTCCGTCGGCACGGGTTCTTGCAGAGCGCGCTCAGTGGCCGCTCTTCGCCGAGCCGACGAGCGGTTCGCGCACCGGCACGCACGCACTTCGGACCTATCGGCTGCTGCTCGACGGCGACCTCGGCGACCGGATCGAGCGGGTCGTCGTGGCCGGGCACCCGACCCTCTCGCGGCCGATCAACAGGCTCCTGGCCCGCGACGACGTCGAGGTCTGGGACGTCGAGGGCGGCGGGCTCTGGCGCGACCGGCCGTTCGCCGTCGACCACGCGGTCGCACGCGCCACGGCCGCCGAGTCGACCGACACGGAGTGGTTCGACGCCTGGGTGGCCGCGGACCGCTCGGTCGGTCGCCAGCTGGACGCGCTCCTGCGTGCGGAGGCCGACCTGACGCCGTACGAGGTCGCGGGTGCCGTCAGCCGGGCGCTCCCGGCCGGTGGTCTCCTGTGGGTCGGCGCCTCCAGCCCGATCCGCGACCTCGACCTGATGGTCCCGCGCTACGAGGTCGGCGGTCGCCGCAAGGTGATCGCGAACCGTGGACTCGCCGGCATCGACGGCACGATCTCCAGCGCGATCGGCGCCGCGCTGGGCCGACCGCACTCCAGTCGAGCGTTCGCGCTGATGGGCGACGTGACGTTCCTGCACGACACGACCGGCCTGGTCCTCGGCCCCGCCGAGCCGCGCCCCGACCTCACGATCGTCGTCGTCAACGACGACGGCGGCTCGATCTTCTCGATGCTCGAACAGGGTGCTCCCGAGTTCGCCGACCGCTACGAGACGCTCTTCGGCACGCCCCACGGCGTGGACATCGCCAGCCTGTGCGCCGCGACCCGGACCCCGCACCTGCGCGTCACCAGCCTGCCCGAGCTCGAGCAGGCGCTGGCCTCGCCCAACGGCGGGATCGAGGTCGTCGAGGCGGTCGTGCGTCGCGACAACCGTCGCGAGCTGGACGCCCGCATCCGGGCGCTCACCGCCTGACGGCGACCTCGCTGAACGTCGAGCCCAGCAGTGTCGGTTCACCCCGCGACGGGAGGTGGATGACCCCGACCGCGATGTCGGCGAAGGAGAGCACGCCGCCCTTGCTGGGCCGATACTTCCCGTACGGCGGAGCCCACCGCACCATCAGGTCGGGTCGCCCGTCCAGGCGCGTCGTGACCTGCAGCGCCACGATCGCGAGCGCTCCGTCGTCGACCTCGACGACGCGCGAGAGCCCGCCCGCCTCCACCTTCACGGTGTAGCCGCGGAACATCGCGCGACTGCCCAGGTCCGCGATGTTGTCGCGCCAGTCCTTCGAGGTCGGATCCAGCGTCAGCCGGTCGTCCTTGCTGCCCGACTGGAGGTAGTCACGCCACGCCGCGGTCGCGGTCGCGGCCTCGTCGGCCTGAGGTGGCAGGGCGGGCCGACCGGGAGTCGGCAGGCTGCGGGAGAGCGTGGTCCCGGCCTGCCGGAGCCAGGGCGCCATCACGGACGCCTTGGTGAACAGGTCGACGCGCGTCTCGCGGGCCACCTTCGACGCGACGAGCGACCACATCGGGTAGGAGTCGAAGCGAGGGGAGAAGACCTCGACGCCGTCGTGCTTCGGCACCGAACGGCGACCGAGCTTGGTCAGCTTGCCCACGCGGGTGCCGAAGAGGTCGCTCTCCAGGGCCGGCCCACGATCCGCGAGCCGCCACTTGTCCGTGCGATAGCGAGGCGGTCGGGCGGCCTCGATGGCGGCGCGCAGCCTGGCGTCGTATGACTCGAACAGCGTGGGCAGCTCGGCCCGTGTCAGGGCCACCTTCGTCGTCACGACGTCGGCGGACTGCCGCTTCGCGGGCAACAGGTCCTCGTAGGTGCAGCCGGCGAGCGAGAGCACCAGCACGACCGCCAGCGCCGTCCGGCGAGCCCGGTGCTTCCCCTGTGCGGGGGGTGCCTCGACGACCGTCGCCGGGACGTACGCCGAAATGCGCTCGGCCGGCGACGGTGCTCGTGGCCCACGGCGGAGCCGCAGCATCAGCTCGACACACGCCACCAGCACCAGCGCGCCGACCCCGGCAGCGATCAGCGCCCAGGTGAAGACGCCATGGACGGTGATCCCGAAGGACACGGTCGTCGGGCCGACCCCGGACAGCGGCGCGATCACCCACTGGGCGGCGGACGAGTCGCGGTTGAGGGTGAGCTCCTCGATCCCGGTGCCGCTCATCGACGCGGTCCAGAAGTCCGCGGAGGCGGGCTGCACCGTCTCGTCGGACCCCTCGTCCTCGGCAACGACACCGGTGCGGGTCACGCTGGTCAGCCGGATCCGGGCGGAGTCGCCGACGTAGTCCGCCACGTCCACCGGGTGCGCCGTACCGATGAAGACACCGTCCGGCGCCGATGCCCGCAGCGTGACGACGACCCCTTCGTACGCGAGCAGGTCGGGGGCAGTCAGCACCGGTCGCCCGTCCTCGCCGAGCTCGGACGGCTGGTTGAAGACCGTGTCGTCGGAGCCGACGAAGGCCGCCACGGACGCTCCCGCCGCCATCAGCAGGAACGCCAGGAGGGCAGCGATCGCCAGGGCAAGCCTGCCCATCGTCCCGAGTCCCCGCACGCCGGGGATTATCCATGGCGGGGAGGGGCAGGCTGACATCCATGACGACCGACTCCGCCCTCAGCGCCACCCCCGGCGTGATCCCCTACGTCGAGTTCCACACCGGCCCGCGGCGCCTGCTCACGATCGACCTCACGACGGGCAACTCGCGCGTGCTCGCGAAGTACCGTCCCGTCGCCAGCATCGACGGGCGCCAGTACGTCGTCGTGTGGGGCCCGGTCTCGTGGGAGATCCCGGCCGACCGCAACGTGCATGTCAGCGTGCACCTCGAGGGCGACTACCTCGCCCAGGCCGCGTCGGTCATCCTGCCGCCGGGCGACGGGCGGGCGGCCCTCCGCTACGCGACGGACTACATGAGTGGCATCGGTTCGCTCGCCTGACAGACTCCGGGGGTGGAGATCGCCCTGTTCCTCGTTGCCCTGGTGGTGGTGGTCCTGGCCGGGACCGCGCTGGCCGACCGCCTCAACCTGCCCTCGCCGCTGCTGCTGATCGTCGTCGGCGATCGTCGCGTCGTACGTGCCGTTCGTGCCCGAGGTCACCTCGAGCCCGAGGTCGTGCTGCTCGGCCTGCTGCCGCCGCTGCTCTACGCCGCGTCGATCCAGACCTCGCTCGTCGACTTCAACGCCAACCGGCGCTCGATCCTGCTGCTCTCGGTCGGCCTGGTCGTCTTCACGTCCTCGGCGTCGGCGCGCTCGTCCACTGCTGCTGCCGGGCATCTCGCTGGCCGATCGCGATCGCCATCGGCGCCGTCGTCGCGCCACCCGACGCCGTCGCTGCCACCGCGATCGCGCGCCGGATCGGTCTGCCCCGGCGGGTCGTCACGATCCTCGAGGGTGAGTCGCTGCTCAACGACGCCACCGCGCTCGTTGCGCTGCGCACGCGCGCTCGGCGCGCACGTGGCACTCGGCAGTGCTGGCCCGTCGACTTCGTGGCTCGCGGCCGGGGCGGCGGCAGGTGCTGCGTCGCGGCTTCGGCGTGTTCGTGATCGTCGGCAAGGTCCGCAAGCTGCGTCACGGACCCGCTGCTGGACAGCGGCGCTCTCGTTCATCACGCCGTTCGCGGCCTACGTGCTGGCCGAGGAGATCCACGCCAGCGGCGTGATCGCCGTCGTGGTCGCCGGCCTGCTGCTCGGCCACAAGGCGCCGATCCTGCAGACCGCGCAGTCGCGGATCCAGGAGCAGATGAACTGGCGCACGCATCGCCTTCCTGCTCGAGAGCGCGGTGTTCCTGCTGATCGGGCTGCAGGCCAGCTGGATCATCGAGCGACGTCGCCGTCCGAGGAGGAGACTCGCTCGGCGGGTCGTGGCGGTGTGCGCCGCCGTGCTGCTCGCCAGTGATCGTGATCCGGATGGTGTGGGTGTTCGCCGCGCGCTACCTGCTGGTCCGCCCGGGCGCCGGACCCGCAGACCGGTCGGCGCCCGCCGTGGCATACACGTTCATCATCGGCTGGGCGGGCATGCGCGGGGTGGTCACGCTCGCCGCCGCGTTCGTGATCCCCAAGGCGGACACCCCACCGCGAGCTGCTGCTCCTGATCGCGTTCACGGTCACCGCGGGCACGCTGTTCCTCCAGGGGCTCAGCCTGCCGTGGCTCGCGCGCCGGCTGAGGGTGCCGTCGCCCGACCCGCTCGCCGACGCGCTGGCCCGGGCCAACCTGCTCCAGCAGGCCTCCAAGGCCGGGTTCGACGCGCTGGAGGAGATCGACGATGACGACCCGCTACGGCGTCTGCGCCAGATCGAGGAGCGGTCGAGCAGCCGCAACTTCGCCGCCTGGGAGTCAGCTGGGCGCGACCGCGGCGACGAGACGCCGAGCGAGGCCTACGCCCGGCTCCGGCGCGAGATGATCGACGCGGAGCGAAGCAGGTGCTGAAGATCCGCAGCACGGGCACCGTCGCCCAGCGACGTCGTCCGGCAGGTGCTCAGCCATCCTCGACGTCGAGGAGTCGATGCTCGACATCGCCACCACCGACGACGACGCCGACGCTCCGCGCTCCCGTCGCGTGGTGACCGGCCGCTCCTGCGACCACCTCGACACCGCCGGCGAGGCTGTCTCGTTCACGGTCGAGGACGGCCTCGTCTGCGACCTGTGCGTGGAGCTCGGCGCGCACTGGGTCTCCCTGCGCCGGTGCATGACGTGCGGCGACATCGGGTGCTGCGACTCCTCGCCGCACAAGCACGCGACCGAGCACTTCCACGACACCACGCACCCGGTCATGCAGTCGGCGCAGCCGGGTGAGAGCTGGCGCTGGTGCTTCGTGCACCACCTCACCGGCTGAGCCGACCCCCTGTTGGGGAACCAGATCGGGCTCACCAGCCCGATTGCACCCCGCGCAGTTGGGGAACCAGATCGGCTCCAGTCACGTGTGTAGCCCGATCTCGTTCCCCAACGCCGGATGGGGTACGCCGCAGCGTGGGCCGACGCAGGGCCCGCACATGCGAAACGCGCCGCCCCACCGAAGTGGGGCGGCGCGTCGCCGTACGAGGTGAATCAGCTCAGCAGGAGTGGATCAGGCCTGCCAGAGGCGGACCCAGTCCACCGACATCGTCTGGGGCAGCTTCTTGTCGCCGCCCTTCATCTGCGAGATCTCGTAGTCAGACGCGAGCACGCTCAGGATCGGGAACTGCTGCTGGCCGGAGACGCCGACCTTGGTGCGCCAGGTCTCCTTGCCGTCGATGCGGAAGATGTAGACCGACGGCGTCCACTCCACGGAGAAGACGTGGTAGTTCTTCGACCAGCCGTCCTTCTTGTTCTTCAGGAACGACGTGGAGTTCTTGATCCACGAACCGGTCTTGACGTCCTTGCCGGAGCCGTTCTTGGAGTAGATGAACGACGTCAGGCCGCCCTCGGGGTGCTGGTCGCCGAAGTACTCGATGACATCGATCTCGGCGCCGGTCTCCTTCGGGCTGTTGGAGCCCGCGATCCCCTTCGTCGCCGGCTGCATCCAGAAGCCACCGTGCTGGCCGCGGAGCTTGTGCGTCTTGATGCGGGCGGCCGCGAAGCCGTACTTCAACGAGACGTTGCCCTCGGTGCCGATGTGGCCGTTGAGGCGGTAGGCGAACTTGCCCGTGGACTTGCCGTCCTTCTTGGCAGTGCACTGCTCGCTGGCGCGGGCCGGGTCCTTGATCACGCTGAGCCGGACGGTGCCGCCGCTGACGGAGACAGCGCTCGGGTCACCCTTCGAGCACTCGCGCAGGCTGGCGGGCTCGTAGTTGGGACCGCGGTGGTTCCAGAGCGGGCTCAGGGTCGAGCCGGAGAAGTCGTCGGTGAACGACGCAGTCATCCAGCGCTCGGTGCTGACCGGCTTGCTGGTGACGGCCTTGGCGCCCTTGTAGGCGGCGGCGGTGACGCGGTAGGTCAACGCCTGGCCACCCTTGGAGATCGGGGCGCCGAACTCAGCAAGCCCCTTCTTCGAGGACAGCTTGGTCTTGGAGACGGTCTTCCACTTCTTGCCCTTCTGCACCTGCAGTGCAACGGGGCGACCGGCCTTCGCCGGCTTGATCGTGGCGGTCAGCGCGGCCTTGGCCGAGTTGGCGCTCGCGGGCTTCTTGCCCTGCTGCACGATCTGCGGCAGCGCGACCAGCTTGGCCTTGCCCTTGGCCTTGGCCTGGCGGGCGTTGGTGGTGTTGAGCGGTGCGTCAGCGGCGTCGGCCGAAGTGGTCGCGGTGACCATCAACAGTGAGGCGGGCATGACCAGCGCGACGAGGCTTCCAGCCATTGCGCGGCGTGCAGACATGAGTTCTCTCTTCGTTCGGGTGCGTGTGGTTCCCCCTGGCATCCGTCGAGGGCGCCCACACCATAACTGTCGGGTAAAGGAGTCCGACAATCCGACTGACCGAGCATCGGATTGGTTGTTGCCGGTTCTACGGTGGTGCCATGAGGCTGACGAAGTTCGGGCATTCGTGTGTGCGGATCGAGTACGCCGACGCGGTGGTCGTCCTCGATCCGGGCGGCTTCACCCAGGCGGATGCGGTCGACGGCGCCACCGCCGTCCTGATCACCCACGAGCACCCCGACCACTACGACCCCGACCATCTGCGCGCCACCGATGCCCCGATCTACACGATCGAGGCCGTGGCCGCGCAGATCCGGGCCGGTGCGCCCGACCTGGCCGAGCGGCTGACCGTGGTCGGCCCCGGTTCGGCGTTCGACGTGGGCGTGACGGTCGACGTGGTGGGCTTCAAGCACGCCGTGATCCACCACGACCTGCCGCGGATCGACAACAGCGGCTACCTGCTGACCGTCGGTGACCAGCGCGTCTACCACCCGGGCGACTCGCTCACGCTGCCCGAGACCGACGTCGACCTGCTGCTCGCGCCGATCAGCGCGCCGTGGCTCAAGATCGGCGAGGCGATCGACTTCGTGCGCCATGTGGGCGCACCTCGCAACCTCGGCATCCACGACAGGACCTACTCCGACGTCGGCCTCGGCATCGTCGACACCCACATGGGCAACCTGCTGCCCGACGGGCAGGAGTTCTTCCGCCGCCCCGACGGGGCCGACGTCTAGCTCGACGCCGCGTCTAGTTCGACAGGGCGTCGCGCACGGGCACGAACTTCGCCTGCGACTCGGCGAGCTCGGCCTCGGGGTCGGAGCTGCCGACGATGCCGCAGCCTGCGAACAGGCGCACGGTGTTTCCCTCGACGAGCGCCGAGCGGAGCGCGATGCCCCACTCGCCGTCGCCCTTGGCGTCCATCCAGCCGACCGGTCCGGCGTAGCGGTCGCGGGCCATGCCCTCGATCTCGGCGATCAGCGCGACGGCCGAGGCAGTCGGCGTGCCGCCCACGGCCGCCGACGGGTGCAGGGCCTCGGCGAGCTGCAACGAGGAGACGGTGGCGGCGTCGTGGACCACGCCGGCGACGTCGGTGGCCAGGTGCATCACGTTGGGCAGGTGCAGGACGAACGGCACCTCGGGCACGTTCATCGACGAGCAGTGCGGCTCGAGTGCGTCGGCGACCGAGCGGACGGCGTACTCGTGCTCCTCGAGGTCCTTCGAGGATCGCGCCAGCGTGCCCGAGAGTGCGGCGTCGCGGTCTTCGTCGCCCGTACGGCGAATGGTGCCGGCCAGGACCCGCGAGGTGACGAGTCCGCGCTCGCGGCGTACGAGCATCTCCGGCGTCGCGCCGAAGATGCCGTCGACGTGGAAGGTCCAGCACATGGAGTAGTCGGTGGCGAGCTTGCGCAGCGCCCAGCGCACGTCGACGGGCTCGTCGCAGGTGGCCACGAGGTCACGAGCCAGCACGACCTTCTCCAGGTCGCCGGCGTTGATCCGCGAGACGGCGTCGGCGACGACCGTCATCCACTCGTCACCGTTCAGGGAGCCGTCGGCGAAGCTGAGGCCGGCGGGCGGGCTCGGCAGTGGAGCGGGCGCCAGGTCGGGCAGGTCCACGACCGACGGTCGTGACCCAGGCCCGGTCGCCGCGGCGGCCGACGACGACCTGCGGGACGACGAGCACGGACTCGCCGGGGTCGTCGGCGAAGCCGAAGGAGCCGAAGGCGACGAGCCCGGTGCCCGGCTCGTTGACGGCGTCGTGGACGTCGGCGCGACTGGTGATCTCGGACCACCACTTGTCGGCATCGCTGAACCGTGCGGTGCCCCTCGTCCGAATGACCGTGGCCACGCCCCAGCCGACGAGACCCTCGTCGCGGCGGAGCCAGCTGACGGGTGCGTGGTCGAGGTCAGGGGCGGGGAGCAGATCGAGCAACGAGCCGACCTCGTCGAGCTCGACGGCGACCGTGCGCACGACCAACGGGTCGCCGGCAGCGGCGGTCGGTGGCGTCGTCACGAAAGCGCAGCCTACGCGGCGTCCCTTGTCACTCCTCACGAGCGGTAGACGATCACCTTGTCGCCGAGCTGCACCTGGTCGAAGAGCCAGCGGATGCCGTTGTAGTCGCGCACGTTGACGCAGCCGTGGGAGGCGCCGTTGTAGCCGGTGGCGGCGAAGTCGGGGGAGTAGTGCACGGCCTGGCCGCCGGAGAAGAACATCGCGAACGGCATCGAGGTGTTGTAGAGGCTGGACACGTGGTCGCGCGACTTCCGGAACACCGAGAAGGCGCCCTCGCGGGTCGGCAGCTCGTCGGAGCCGAAGCGCACGTCGTAGCGGGACTTCACGATGCCGTCGACCACCCAGCGCAGCGACCGCGAGGACTTGTCGACGCAGAGCGCGCGGCCGGTCATGCACCGGGGGTCGAGGGCGGGTCCGGTGGGCACGATGTTGAACAGCTCGGCCTTGGTGGGCTTGCGCGTCATCTCCGACAGGCGGTCGAGCGTGCGTCGGTCGACCTCGCCGGTGACGGGGATCTTGCGCTTGGTCTGGAAGCCGGTGACGCCGGCGACGGTCTTCTCGTCGAAGACGCCGGTGACCTCGCCCTCCCACCACTTGACCTGCTCGAGCCGGGCCTGCAGGCGACGGACCGGCAGGCCCTGGTCGCCGGCCTTCAGGATCGCCGGGCCGGGCGCGTAGATGTTGTGCAGCGCCTCGGTGGTCGGCTCGGCCGTCTTCTCGACGAGCTTGTCCCAGGTGACGCGGTCGACGACGCCGGTGGTCTCGCGCTGGCGGCGGGCCTGGAACGTGCGGACGCCGTCGCGGGTCTGGGCGTCGAAGCGGCTGGTGATCACCTCGGAGTGCAGGCCGAGCTGGTGCAGCCGGCTCTGGAGCACGCGCACCTTCCAGCCGGAGTCGCCGAACCTCAAGCGGTCGAAGGCCGCGTTCGCCGGAACGGCGACCGAGGCGAGGGACAGCGCCATCACGAGGGCGATCAACAACGAGAGGAAGCGAGGCGTGCGCAAGGAAGTCTCCGGGGTAGCAGGTGTCGACAATCGTAGGGACGCCCACCTACATCGCGAAGTTGCCGCAGCACTAGGCTCGCGGCCGTGGCCCGCGCGGAACTCGACAAGCAACCGACCGACGTCCGACGCATGTTCGATGCCGTCGCGAAGCGCTACGACGTGACCAACGACGTCCTCTCCCTCGGCCAGGACCGTCGCTGGCGCCACGACGTGATCGAGGCGGTCGATCCGTCGTACGGCGACAAGGTGCTCGACCTGGCGGCCGGCACCGGCACCTCGAGCCAGCCGTTCGCCGACCGGGGCGCCATGGTCGTCCCGTGCGACTTCTCGCTCGGGATGCTGCAGGTGGGCAAGAAGGCGCGCCCCGCGCTGCCGTTCACGGCCGGCGACGGGATGAAGCTGCCGTTCGCCGACGACACCTTCGACGCCGTCACGATCTCCTTCGGCCTGCGCAACATCGTCGACCCCGAGCAGGGGCTGCGCGAGATGCGCCGCGTCACCCGCCCCGGGGGCCGGCTCGTGGTCTGCGAGTTCAGCCACCCGACGTGGACGCCGTTCCGCACGGTCTACATGGAGTACCTGATGAAGGCGCTGCCGGCGATCTCGCGCGCCGTCTCGAGCTCGCCCGACGCCTACGTCTACCTCGCCGAGTCGATCCGCGCCTGGCCCGACCAGCAGGGCCTCGCCGACCTGATCGCGAGCGCAGGCTGGGCCACACCCGAGTGGCGCAACCTCTCCGGCGGCGTCGTCGCGCTCCACCGCGCCACTGCCTGAGAGAGGTTGCCTGATGGACGAGGTCTTCGACACGCTGCCAGACGGTAGGGACGTGCGGTCGTTGTCCATCGGGTCGGCGCCGGGTCCGGTCGTCGACGTGCTGTCCCTGGGCGCCACCGTGCACCGGCTGGTCGTCACCGGTGGCGACGGTGTGCGCCGCAACGTCGTGCTCGGCCACGCGGACGCAGCAGAGCGGCTGGGCAGCGGCGACTACATCGGCGGCACCATCGGACGCTATGCCAACCGGATCGCTGCCGGTCGCTTCGACCTCGAGGGCCGTGAGGTCGTCGTCGGCACGCACGACCGGGGCAACAGCCTGCACGGCGGGCCCGACGGCTTCGACCGGCGGCTCTGGGACGTGGTGACGCACGAGCGCGACGAGGTGGTGCTGGCCCTGGCCAGCCCGGACGGCGACCAGGGGTTCCCGGGGACCGTGACCGCACGGGTGACCTACCGGGTCATCGGCCAGGCGGTCCAGGTGGTGATGGAGGCGACCACTGACGCGGTCACCGTGGTCAACCTGACCAACCACGCCTACCTCAACCTCGACGGCGATGGTGCGGGCACGATCGACGACCACGTCCTGACGGTGCCGGCCGACGACTTCACCCCGGTCGACGCCACCGGCATCCCGCTCGGTCGGCACGCTCCGGTCGCGGGCACGCCGTTCGACTTCCGTACGCCGACGACCATCGGTGGGGCGCTGCGCCGGGAGCATCCGCAGGTGGCGGACGCGCGCGGGATCGACCACAACTATGTCGTCCGCGGCGAGGGACTCCGGATGGCCGCCGTCCTCGAGTCCCCGCGCACCGGCACCCGACTCGAGCTGCACTCCGACCAACCCGGGCTGCAGGTCTACACCGGCAACTTCCTCGACGGCACCCGACGGTCCACGGGCGGTGGCCGCTACCGCCAGGGTGACGGCATCGCGCTGGAGCCCCAGCTGTTCCCCGACTCTCCCAACCGGCCCGAGTGGCCCTCGGCAGTCCTGCGACCGGGCGAGACGTATCGCTCGGTGCTCGAATGGCGCTTCCAGTGAGGAGGAACGCCGCGTGCGCGCGGCGCTGCCTGTCGGGGCTCTAGGATGCGCCCATGGCTGAGCACTCCGGGCGGGCGCGCACGCCGCGGTCGCCGAGCATGGCGCAGGTCGCCGAGCGGGCGGGAGTGTCGCACCAGACGGTGTCGCGGGTGCTCAACGACGCGTCGCTGGTCAAGCAGGAGACGCGCGAGCGGGTCCTCGCGGCCATCGAGGAGCTCGGCTATCGCCGTAACTTCGCGGCCCGCCTGCTCGCCACCAACCGTTCGCGCCGGATCGGCATGATCTCGGCGCACCTCGCGCTGTACGGGCCGAGCATGATCGCCACGGCCGTCCAGGAGGCCGGGCAGGCCGAGGGATACGAGGTGTCGCTGATCGGGCTCGCGGAGCTGTCCCCGGCCGCCCTCCAGAGCGCCGTAGACCGGTTGGGCGACCAGGCGGTCGAGGCGATCGTCGTGGCGGTGGCGCACCGTGAGGCCGCCGAGATGACCCGGGCGCTGCAGCTGTCGATCCCAGTGGTCATGGTGGAGGGCGTCTCCGCCGGCCAGCCGCTCGCGGCGGGGATCGACCAGGAGGTGGGCGCCGAGCTGGCGACGGGGCACCTGCTCGACCTCGGACACCGGCACGTGGCGTACGTGAGCGGCCCGCGCGACTGGGTGGAGACCTCCCAACGGCGAACGGGGTGGCGCCGTGCGCACGAGGAGCGCGGCCTGCTGCCCGGGCCGGAGCTGGACGGTGACTGGTCGGCGGCCAGTGGCTACCGCGCGGGGCTGATGATCGCCGACGACGGCGACGTCACGGCCGTCTTCGCGGGCAACGACTCGATGGCGCTGGGGCTGCTGCGCGCGCTGCACGAGCGTGGCCGCCGGGTGCCGGAGGACATCAGCGTCGTGGGCTTCGACGACGTGCCCGAGGCGGCCTTCTACTGGCCCGCCCTCACGACGGTGGCCCAGGACTTCTCCGAGCTCGGTCGGCGGGCGCTCGCGCTCGCCCTCGCCGCCGTGCGCGGGGAGCCCGAGGCGTCACTCGAGCTGATCCGGCCCACGCTGGAGGTCCGGGCGTCGACGTCGGCGCCCTCGCCCGGCGCCATCAGCCGCGCCGGCTGAAGCTTCGTCAGCGAGCAGCGGGGTACGCCGCCAGGAGCGAGCCTTCCGGCAGCCCGTAGACCTGTTCCACGCGGATGCGCGTCCGCTCGCCGGGGCGACCGCGTCCGCGCTCCCACGCGCGCACCGTCGAGGTGCTGCAGCCGCAGTGCTCGGCGAGTGCCCGCTGGGTGAGCCCGCTCCACTGACGCAGCGCCACCAGCGCAGCGGGCAGGTCGCCGCGCGACCAACCCTGCACGTCGAGCACTCGTGGGGCGGGCACTCCCGCGGCCCTCGCCACCTGAGCGGTCGGCACGCCGTAGACGGCAGCGAGGCGGCGTACGGCCGAGAGGGGCGGCTGCCGCTGCCCGCGCTCCCACGCGCCGAGCCGGTGCCGGGTTGCGCCGATCGAGCGGGCGACGTGCGCCTGTGACAGGCCGGTACGCCGCCGGAGCCGGCGCAGCTCCGTGAGGCCGGCCGGGTTCGGGCCGCTGGGCGCGCTGGCCAGGATCTCACGCAGAGCTCCCGTCTCGACGCGCAGCACCTCGGCCAGGTCCGAGACGTGGCGCAGCGGGATCCGGGCCCGTCCGGCCTCCCAGTTGTAGACGCGCGAGGGCGGCACGCCCACACGCGACGCGACCTGACGAACGGGCACCCGGGCAGCCTCCCGGAGCGGGCGCAGACCGTGGCCGCGGAGCCCGACCGGCGTCCCGGGCCTGAGACCGCGCGCCTCGTCGAAGAAGCTGGCAACCCTCGACACCTCGACCTCGAGGGTGTCCGCCAGCTGCCTTCAGCTGCACCGGGCCGGGCAGTCGCTCGCGACGCTCCCACCGATGCACCGACATCGGATGGACCGCGAGCCGGGAGGCCAGGTCGGCGGCGGACAGGTCGCGACGCAGCCGCTGGTCGCGGAGGAACGCGTTCACAGGAGATCCTTCACGGAGTGGGTGGCGGGTAGGGTGAACGTTCACATTCACTTCGGAGCAATCTCCCCACAGCACTTGACGTGGGGAATGTTAGCGCTCACACTCATCCAACAGTGACACCGGTCACACGGGCGAGACAGCCCCTTTGATGTGGAGGAAGACCAGTGCTGAAGCAGACCCTGATCGCCGTGAGTGCGATCTCCCTGACAGCTCTCTCGCTGTCCGCCTGTGGCTCCGACGACGCCGCCGGCAGCGCCACCGACGACGGCACGATCACGATGGGCTTCGCCCAGGTCGGCGCCGAGAGCGGATGGCGCACCGCCAACACGAAGTCGATCCAGGACTCGGCCGAGGCCGCCGGGATCGACCTGAAGTTCACCGATGCCCAGGGCAAGCAGGAGAACCAGATCCAGGCGATCCGGTCCTACATCCAGCAGAAGGTGGACGTCATCGCCTTCAGCCCCGTGGTCGAGACCGGATGGGACGCGGTGCTCCAGGAGGCCAAGGCCGCCGACATCCCGGTCATCCTCACCGACCGCGCGGTCGACTCCGAGGACACCTCGCTCTACAAGACGTTCCTGGGCTCCGACTTCGTGGTCGAGGGCGAGAAGGCCGGCCAGTGGCTGGTCGACAACGCCGCCGACTCCGACGTGAACGGCGACGGCAAGATCAACGTGGTCCAGCTCGAGGGCACCACGGGCGCGGCTCCGGCCATCGACCGTGCCGAGGGCTTCGCCGACACCACGTCGGCCGACCCGTCCATCGAGGTCACCGCGTCCCAGACCGGCGACTTCACGCGTGATGGCGGCAAGCAGGTCATGGAGTCCTTCCTGCAGTCCGACGACAGCATCGACGTCGTCTACGCCCACAACGACGACATGGGTCTGGGTGCGATCGAGGCGATCGAGGCTGCCGGCCTCAAGCCCGGCAAGGACATCAAGATCATCACCGTCGACGCCGTCAAGGACGGGATGATCGCGCTCTCCGAGGGCAAGATCAACTACATCGTCGAGTGCAGCCCGCTGCTCGGTCCGCAGCTGATGGACCTGGCCGAGAAGGTCCTCGCGGGCGAGGAGGTCGAGCCCCGGATCCTGACCGAGGAGACCACCTTCACTCCCGAGCAGGCGAAGGAAGCCCTGCCCACGCGCGAGTACTGACGGACGCAGAACGAGACCGACGGTGCGTCGCCGACTCGTCCAGGATTCTCTGGTCGAGTCCGGCGACGCACGTCGGTGCGAGGTCGAGGCAGGAGATGGAAGACATGACGCAGATGGACGTGCAGCCGGCCGGGAGTGGTTCCGTGGAGTCCGCTGAAGCGCCGATCGCGGAGGTCCCCGTGATCGAGATGCGCAACATCTCCATCACCTTCGGCGCAGTCCGCGCGCTGAGCGAGGTCTCCCTCAGGCTCTTCCCGGGGGAGGTCCACGCCCTCATGGGCGAGAACGGAGCGGGCAAGTCGACCTTGATCAAGGCCCTCACCGGCGTCTACAGCATCGACCAGGGCACCGTCCTGGTCGGCGGGGAGCAGCACGAGTTCTCCTCGCCGGCCGCCTCGCAGGCCGCCGGCATCAGCACGGTCTACCAGGAGGTCAACCTGGTTCCCAACCTCACCGTGGCGGAGAACATGCTCCTCGGCCGCGAGCCTCGCCGGTTCGGGGCGATCCACGTCAGGGAGATGAACCGCCGCGCGGCCGTGACCCTCGAGCGGCTCGGGCTGGACATCGACCCGCGCTCGGTGCTCGACCAGCACCCCATCGCGATCCAGCAGCTGGTCGCGATCGCCCGGGCCGTTGACGTGGAGGCCACCGTGCTCATCCTCGACGAACCGACCTCGAGCCTGGACGCCGACGAGGTGCAGAAGCTCTTCGAGGTGATGCGACGCCTTCGCGACGAGGGCGTGGCCATCGTCTTCGTCTCGCACTTCCTCGACCAGATCTACGAGATCTCCGACCGGATGACGATCCTGCGCAACGGCCGCCTGGTCGAGGAGCGGATGGTCGCGGAGACCAGCCAGCTCGAGCTGGTCAAGCTGATGATCGGCCGCGACCTGGAGACGCTGGAGCGGCTGGAGCGGGAGGCGCCTCACACGGGCGCCGAGACCGGCACACCCGTCCTCCGCGCGGTCGGACTGGGCCGCAAGGGATCGATCGAGGCGACTGACCTGGAGCTCTTCGAGGGCGAGGTCGTCGGCATTGCCGGACTCCTCGGCTCCGGTCGCACCGAGCTGGCCCGCCTGCTGTTCGGTGCCGACACGGCGGACACCGGAGAGCTGACGGTCCGGTCCGAGCGGCGCCGGTTGCGGAGCCCGCGCCATGCCATCGACCGCAAGATCGCCTTCTCCAGCGAGGACCGCAAGGACGAGGGTGTCGTCGGCGACCTGACCGTGGCCGACAACATGCTCCTGGCCCTCCAGGCCTCCCGCGGCTGGCTGCGTCCCATCCCGCAGGCCACGCGCACGAGGCTCGTGGACGAGTACGTCCGCGCGCTGGACATCCGTCCCGCCGATCCGACCGCGCTGATGCGCAACCTGTCCGGCGGCAACCAGCAGAAGGTGCTGCTGGCGCGCTGGCTGATCACCCAGCCCGAGATCCTCATCCTCGACGAGCCCACCCGTGGGATCGACATCGGCGCCAAGGCGCAGATCCAGGCCAAGGTCGCCGAGCTCGCCGCGGAGGGCTTGTCGGTCGTCTTCATCTCCGCCGAGCTCGAGGAGGTGCTGCGCCTCAGCGATCGCATCGTCGTGATGCGCGACCGCCGCAAGATCGATGAACGCCCCAACGTCGACGTCAGCGTGCGCGACGTCCTCGAGATCATCGCGGGCGAGGCCCGCACGGACGGAGCTCCTCGTGCCTGAGACCCAGACCTTCGCCCAGCGCGTGTTCCGCCAGCCGCTGCTGTGGCCGGTCCTCGCACTGGTCGCCCTGCTCGTGATCAACGTCGTCGCGAACCCGTCTTTCCTCGACGTCCGGATGCAGGACGGCCACCTCTCGGCAACGTCATCGACATCCTCCGCAACAGTGCGCCGGTGATGCTGGTCGCCCTGGGCATGACGCTGGTCATCGCCACGCGGGGCATCGACCTCTCCGTCGGCGCGATCGCCGCCATCGCGGCCGCCGTGGCCTGCACCCGCATCGTCGGGTCGGGTGACGAGGGTGCGCTGACGACGGCGGTGATGGCGGCGACGTACGCCGTCGTCGTGTGCGTGCTGCTCGGCGCGTGGAACGGCTTCCTGGTCTCGGTCCTCGGGATCCAGCCGATCATCGCGACGCTCATCCTGATGGTCGCCGGTCGCGGCATCTCGATGGCCGTCACCGACGGCCAGATCACCACCGTCAACAACGGCTGGTTCAGCGACCTGGCGTCCGGCTACGTGCTGACCCTGCCGCTCGCCTTCCTCATCGCCGTCGGCGTGCTGGCACTGACCGCGCTGCTGACCAGGCGTACGGCGCTGGGGATGCTGATCGAGGCGGTGGGGATCAACCCCGAGGCCAGCCGGCTCGCCGGCGTGCGTGCCCGCACCATCATCTGGACCGTCTACGCGTTCTCCGGCCTGTGCGCCGGGCTCGCCGGCCTGGTCATCGCCGCCAACACCAACTCGGTCAACGCCAACAGCCTCGGACTGTGGATCGAGCTCGACGCGATCCTCGCCGTCGTGATCGGTGGCACGTCGCTGGCCGGTGGCCGCTTCTCGCTGATGGGCACGTTCGTCGGCGCCCTGTTCATCGCCACGCTGGCCCGCACGATCCCCAACATCGGGATCCCCTCCGAGGTCAACTACCTCTTCAAGGCCGTCGTCGTGATCGCCGTCTGCCTCCTCCAGTCGCCGAAGGCCCGCGCGATCGTTCGTGTCCGTCGCCACGGCCCACCCCAGGGCCCCACCGCCCCCGTCCTCGCGAAGGCAGGTTCCCCGAGATGAGCGCCGTCACCGTCCCCACCAGCTCGGCGTGGGACCGGGTCAGGGGCTACCGCCCGCCCGCCCGCTACCTGCCCATCATCGCGACGTTCGCCCTGTTCGTCGGTCTGTTCGGTGCCGGCGGCATGCGCTACGAGGGTCTCGGCGACCCCCAGGTGCTGCTCAGCCTCCTGATCGACAATGCCTTCCTGATCGTGCTCGGGGTCGGGATGACCTTCGTCATCCTCACCGGTGGGATCGACCTCTCGGTCGGGTCCGTGGTGGCGCTCTCGACGATGATCGCCGCCAAGACCCTGGAGATGGGCTGGTCGCCGTACCTGTCGATCGCGGCCGTGCTGCTGACCGGCACCTTCCTCGGGCTGCTCATGGGTCTGCTGATCCACTACTTCGACATCCAGCCGTTCATCGCCACGCTCGCGGGGCTCTTCCTCGCACGCGGCATCACCTACCTCATCAGCGTCGAGTCGATCTCGATCAAGGACCCGACCTTCACCGAGCTGGCCTTCCGCACGGTGAGCTTCGGCGACTACTACATCCGCTGGACGGCGCTCATCGCGCTGCTGACGGTGGCGGTGGCGGCGTACGTCCTGGCCCGCACGCGCTTCGGTCGCACCGTCTACGCCATCGGGGGCAGCGAGAGCTCGGCGATGCTGATGGGCCTGCGGGTGGCCTTCACCAAGGTCGGGGTCTACGTGATCAGCGGGTTCTGTGCCTCGCTGGCCGGCCTGCTCTTCTCCCTCTACATCTTGTCGGGCAACAGCCTGCACGCGATCGGCATGGAGCTCGACGCCATCGCGGCGGTGGTCATCGGAGGAACCCTGCTCACGGGCGGCCGCGGCTACGTCGTGGGCTCGTTGCTCGGCGTCATGGTGCTCGGCATCATCAAGACGCTGATCTCCTTCGACGGCTCACTCAGCTCGTACTGGATCCGCATCATCACCGGTGTCCTGCTGCTCGCCTTCGTCGTCGTCCAACGCTTCGCCACGCGGCGGCCGTCGTGACCGTCACCGGACCGAGGCCACCGGGGCGCACTCCCGTGATGGCGGACGTGGCCCGACTCGCGGGGGTCTCGCACCAGACCGTCTCGCGTGTCATCAACGGCCAGGACAACCTGCGTCCAGCCACCCGGGAGAAGGTCGAGCAGGCGATCCTCCAGCTGGGATACCGCCCCAACTCGGCGGCCCGTGCGCTGGTCACCCGGCGATCGGCGACCATCGGCGTGATCGGCTCCAAGAGCGGCTACTGGGGCCCCTCGACGGTGCACCGCGCCATCCAGGCGGCGGGTCGCGAGGCGGGCTACTTCGTGAGCTCGGCCAACCTCCAGAGCCTCACCCGCGAGGAGCTCACCGACGCGATCGACCACCTCCGCGCGCAGGCGGTGGAGGGCATCGTCCTGATCTCCGCCACCGACGAGGCCCTCGCCGTCGTCCGCGCCCAGGAGCACCTCGGCGTCCCCGTCGTCGTGGTCGAGGGTGACGACGCCAAGACCAGGTGGACCGTGGGAGTCGACCAGGTCGCCGGCGCCGAGCTCGGCACCCGGCACCTCATCAACCTGGGCCACACCGACATCGTGCACCTGGCCGGACCCCCGGACTGGACCGAGGCGCGCGGCCGCCTGCTCGGCTGGCAGCGAGCGATGTACGCCGCCGGGCTCCGCCCGTCCCAGCACGTGACCGGTGACTGGTCCGCGGCCAGCGGCTTCGAGGCGGGCCGCGTGATCGCCGCCCGTGAGGACGTGACCGCCGTCTTCTGCGCCAACGACCAGATGGCGCTCGGCCTGATGCGCGCGCTGTCCGAGGCCGGGCGGACGGTGCCGGACGGTCCCCGGGGAGTGAGCGTCGTCGGCTTCGACGACATCCCCGAGGCGGCCTACCTCATCCCGCCGCTCACCACCGTGCGCCAGGACTTCCAGTCCGTCGGCCACCGTGCCATCGAGATCCTCCGTGCTGCCCTCGGCAACGTGCCGGCGCCCGAGGGGCTGATCAGCCCCGAGCTCGTGGTCCGTGCCAGCAGCGCAGCCCCCGTCGAGAGGAACCAGTGACCATGTCCCAGCAGCAGCCTGACGAGCAGTACGTCGTCGGCGTCGACTACGGCACGCTCTCCGGGCGTGCGGTCGTGGTCCGCGTCTCCGACGGTGCCGAGCTCGGCACCGGCGTGCACGACTACCCGCACGCGGTCCTCGAGGCCGCGCTGCCCGCCGACCTCGCCGGTAGGGAGCGTCCGCTCGAGCCCGAGTGGGCCCTGCAGGTGCCGGAGGACTACCGCGAGGTGCTGCGGGTCGCCGTGCCCGCGGCCGTGGCCGCAGCCGGCATCGACCCCGCGCGGGTCATCGGGATCGCCACCGACTTCACGGCCTGCACGATGGTTCCCACGCTGGGTGACGGCACCCCGCTCAACGAGGTCGACGGCTTCGCGGACCGGCCGCACGCCTACGTCAAGCTGTGGAAGCACCACGCCGCCCAGGCCCAGGCCGACCGCATCAACGAGCTCGCCCGGACGCGCGCCGAGCCGTGGCTGCCGCGCTACGGCGGCCTCATCTCCTCGGAGTGGGAGTTCGCCAAGGGCCTCCAGCTGTTCGAGGAGGACCGCGACGTCTACGACCGGATGGAGCACTGGGTCGAGGCGGCCGACTGGATCGTGTGGCAGCTCTGCGGGCGCTACGTCCGCAACGCCTGCACGGCCGGCTACAAGGGCATCCGGCAGGACGGTGGCTATCCGTCGACCGACTTCCTGGGCGAGCTGGCGGACGGCTTCGGCTCCTTCGTCGCCGACAAGCTGGAGCATCCCATCGGTGAGCTCGGCGACCGGGCCGGTGCCCTGACGGCGGAGGCTGCCGCATGGACCGGCCTGCCGGAGGGCATCGCCGTGGCCGTCGGCAACGTCGACGCCCACGTCACCGCGCCCGCTGCGCAGGCGGTCGGCGCCGGACAGATGGTCGCCATCATGGGCACCTCCACCTGCCACGTCATGAGCGCCGAGGTGCTGCGCGAGGTGCCCGGCATGTGCGGGGTCGTCGACGGGGGCATCGTCTCCGGGCTGTGGGGCTACGAGGCCGGGCAGAGCGGGGTCGGCGACATCTTCGGGTGGTTCACGCGGACCGGGGTGCCGGCGGCGTACACCGAGGCGGCCGCCTCGGCAGGGGAGTCGGTGCACGAGCACCTCACCCGCCTTGCCGCCGCCCAGGAGGTCGGCGAGCACGGGCTGGTGGCCCTCGACTGGCACTCCGGCAACCGCTCGGTCCTGGTCGACCACGAGCTCTCGGGCCTCGTGGTCGGTCAGACCCTGGCCACCCGGCCGGAGGACATCTACCGCGCGCTGCTCGAGGCCACCGCCTTCGGCACCCGCGTCATCGTCGAGACGTTCCGCGACAGCGGGGTGCCGGTCGAGGAGTTCATCGTGGCCGGCGGCCTCGCCCAGAACGCGCTCCTGATGCAGGTCTACGCCGACGTCACCCGCCTGCCGCTGTCGATCATCGACTCCGAGCAGGGACCCGCCCTCGGCTCCGCCATCCACGCCGCCGTGGCCGCGGGCGCCTATCCCGACGTGCCGACCGCGGCGAAGCAGATGGGCAAGGTGCGGCGCGACGTCTTCGTGCCGGACGAGGCTCGTGCGCACGCCTACGACGCCCTCTTCGAGCAGTACGTCGCACTGCACGACCACTTCGGACGCAGCACGACGACCATGCGGCGGCTCAAGGCGATCCGTCGCGAGGCCGTGGCCCGACGTCGCGCCCGCGCCCACACCTGACCAGTCACCCACCCCATCCACCGAGCGGCGCCCAGCCGTCGCCGTGAACACAGAGGGATCACCATGAGCATGTCGTCCACCCCCGCCGCCGAGGTCTGGTTCCTGACCGGGAGCCAGGGCCTCTACGGCCCGGAGACGCTGGACCAGGTCGCCTCGCAGTCGCAGGCGATCGTGGCCCGCCTGAGCGAGGTCGCGGGCCTGCCGGTCAACGTCGTGTGGAAGCCGGTGCTGCTCGACGCCGGCTCGATCCACCGCCAGATGCTGGACGCCAACTCCGACCCGGCGTGCGTCGGAGTCATCGCCTGGATGCACACCTTCTCCCCGGCCAAGATGTGGATCGCCGGGCTCGACGCGCTCCAGAAGCCGCTGCTGCACCTGCACACGCAGGCCGGGGTCGCGCTGCCGTGGTCGACCATCGACATGGACTTCATGAACCTCAACCAGGCCGCCCACGGCGACCGGGAGTTCGGCTACATCCAGACGCGTCTCGGGGTCGCGCGCAAGACCGTCGCCGGTCACGTGGAGTCGCCCGTGGTCGCCGAGCGGATCGCGCGCTGGGCCCGCGCCGCGCTGGGTCGCCACGAGCTGCGCCACCTCAAGCTGGCGCGCTTCGGCGACAACATGCGCGACGTCGCCGTGACCGAGGGCGACAAGGTCGAGGCGCAGCTGCGCTTCGGTGTCTCGGTCAACACCTACGGCGTCAACGACCTCGCCGCCCGGGTCTACTCGGTGGCCGAGGAGGAGGTCGACAAGCTCGTCGTGGAGTACGCCGACACCTACCGCGTCGCGCCCGAGCTGTTGCCCGAGGGCGATCGGCACGAGTCGCTGCGCTACGGCGCCCGCATCGAGCTCGGCATGCGCGCCTTCCTCACCGAGGGCGGCTTCGGCGCCTTCACCACGAACTTCGAGGACCTCGGCGGCCTGCGACAGCTGCCCGGCCTCGCCGTACAACGCCTGATGGCCGACGGCTACGGCTTCGGCGGCGAGGGCGACTGGAAGACGTCGGTGCTGCTGCGGGCGACCAAGGTGATGGCCGCCGGCCTGCCCGGCGGCACGTCCTTCATGGAGGACTACACCTACCACCTGGTGCCGGGCATGGAGAAGATCCTCGGCGCCCACATGCTCGAGGTCTGTCCGACCATCACGACCCAGCAGCCCTCGCTGGAGATCCACCCGCTCGCCATCGGCGGTCGCGAGGACCCGGTGCGGCTCCGGTTCACCGCCGACCCGGGGCCCGGCATCGTCGCCGGGCTGTCCGACCTCGGCGACCGGTTCCGCCTCACGGTCAACGAGATCGACGTCGTCGAGCCGGACGAGGAGCTGCCGAACCTGCCCGTCGCCTGCGCCGTGTGGGAGCCGCGGCCGTCGCTGTCGACCTCGGCCGAGTCGTGGCTGATGGCCGGCGCGCCGCACCACACGGTGCTGTCCAAGGCGATCGGCGTGGAGGTGCTGGAGGACTTCGCCGAGATGACGGGGACCGAGATGGTGACCATCGACGACGACACCACCACCCGGTCGTTCCAGCGCGAGCTGCGGTGGAACGCCGCCTACCACCGACTGGCGGCCCGGCTCTGATGGTGGGCGCCATCGTCCGCGACGACCTGCTGCGCGAGGTGCTGGAGGCCAACCTGGTCATCCCGCGCGAGGGCCTGGCCACCCTCACCTGGGGCAACGTCAGCGGCCTGGACCGCGAGCGCGGCATCTATGTCATCAAGCCGTCCGGCGTGCCGTACACCGAGCTGTCACTGGAGCATCTGGTGGCGGTGGAGGTGGAGACCGGTCGTGTGCTGGCCGGCGACCTCAAGCCGTCCACGGACAGCGAGACCCACCGGCTGCTCTACCTGACGCACGACGAGATCGGCGGGGTCGCGCACACCCACTCGACGTACGCCGTCTCCTTCGCCCAGGCCGGCCGCGAGATCCCGATGCTCGGCACGACCCACGCCGACACCTTCAACGGGTCCGTGCCCGTGACCCGGCACCTGCGGCGCGAGGAGTGCGAGAGCGACTACGAGCTCAACACCGGCCGCGTCATGGTGGAGGTGATGGGCGCCGGAGGTGCCTCGGTCCTCGATGTCCCCGGCGCGTTGGTGGCCGGCCACGGCCCCTTCACGTGGGGCGCGAGCGCGACGAAGGCGGTCGAGCACTCCGTGATCTGCGAGGCGGTCGCGAAGATGGCGGTGCAGACGCTGGCGCTGAATCCGCAGGCCACCTCGCCCGATCACCTCTTCGAGCGGCACTTCACCCGCAAGCACGGACCCGGGGCCTACTACGGCAACCCGGACCGAGCGCTTCACACCCCTGCCTAAGGTCATGACCATGGACTCCCGCCCCTTCGCCCGCACCGCCCACTCCGCCTCGGTCATCGGGCTCGGCACCTGGCAGCTCGGCGCCGACTGGGGTGAGGTCAGCGAGGCCGACGCCCGCGCCGTGCTGGAGGCCTCGGCCGAGGCCGGGGTCACGTTCTACGACACCGCCGACGTGTACGGCGACGGCCGCAGCGAGCAGATCGTGGGCCGCTTCGTCGCGGACCACGCCGACGCCGGCTTCACCGTCGCGACCAAGATGGGGCGGCGCGAGGAGCAGGTCCCGGCCAACTACGTGGAGTCGAACTTCCGCGCCTGGCTCGACCGCTCGCGCCGCAACCTCGGCGTCGACACGATCGACCTGGTCCAGCTGCACTGCCCGCCGAGCGAGGTCATCGACGACGACGCGACCTACGACGTGCTCGACCAGCTCGTCTCCGAGGGGATCATCGCGGCGTACGGCGTGAGCGTCGAGACCGCCGACCAGGCCCTCAGCGCCATCGCCCGCCCGCACGTCGCGAGCGTCCAGATCATCCTCAACGCCTTCCGGATGAAGCCCCTCGATTCGGTCCTCCCGGCCGCGGCCGCGGCCGGCGTCGGGATCATCGCGCGGGTGCCCCTCGCGTCCGGCTTGCTGACGGGGAAGTACGCCCTCGACACCACCTTCGCCGAGGACGACCACCGCAACTACAACCGCGACGGCAGCGCCTTCGACGTGGGCGAGACCTTCTCGGGGGTCGACTACGCCACGGGCGTCGAGGCGGCTCGCGAGTTCTCTGCGCTGGTGGCCGAGAGCGGCCTCTCCGACGTCACGCCGGCCCAGGTGGCTCTGGCGTGGGTCGTGCAGCAGCCGGGCGTCACCACCGTGATCCCGGGGGCGCGCAACGTGTCCCAGGCGTCAGCCAACGCGGCGGCCGGTGACCTCGGTCCGCTGCCGAGCGAGCTCCTGGCCGGGATCTCCGACCTGTACGACGCCCGCATCCGCGCGCAGGTCCACGGGCGCTGGTAGCTCGGCGACCAAGGCTATCCTCGGAACTCCATCTCGCTCGGGGGTCCTTGTGCACGTACGCCGCAGGCTGTCCACGCTCTTGTCCCTTGCGGCCGCCTCTGCGCTGGTGGCACTGAGCCCGGCCGACGCGGCCGAGGACCAGTGGAGTCCGCTGCAGGAGGCGGAGGGCAGCACCCTTGCCATCGCCCTGGACGACCAGACCACCGCTCTGCTCAGTGTCGGCGGCCCGGACGACGCGACGATCTACGACCAACGCCGTACGGCCGAAGGCACCGTAGGACCCCCGACCGAAGTGACGACCGTCGGCGGCGTGGAGACCTGCCGCCCCGTCGAGGCCGTCACGGCCGTCGGCAACTTCGCGGTGGCCGTGGAGTGCCTGACGAAGACCGGACTCGAGGACCCGCCGACCACCATCGTCGAGCTGGTGTGGACCGGCGACGACGGCTGGGTGTGGTTCGTGCAGCCCGACAGCGAACTGGGATCGGTGGACTACTCGCTGCGAGGTCAGTACGCCGTGTTCACCACCAACAGCGAGTACGGGCGCCCACACCACCTGACCAGCTACCACGCCGACCTCGGCTGGCGCGACCTCACCCGCCGTGAGCTCCCGCTGACCAGTGACGACCTGGTGGCAGCCATCACCGACTCCGGCGACGTGGTGGCTCTGCGCGGAGCTGGGTCCGAGGACGAACCCGGTTCGTGGTTCGGCGGCCGGCTGCTCATCGAGACGTACGACGACACGTCAGGGAAGTGGACTCGGCGGTTCGCCCGCACCTACCCCGACGGCGGCATCGACCCCGAGGGAATCGACATGGCCGGTGGCCGCTTCGTGGCCACCGTGGTCCAGTCGCGATCGACGGGCGAGCTCATCGGCCTCGAGGACAAGGTCGTCATCCTGTCCGGCAGGCCGAGCAGCCCACGGCTCTGGTCGTCACCTCGCTGGAACCGGCACGTCCTCACCGCGTCCGCGGCGATCACCCAGGAAGGCGTCGGGGTCGCTGCTTGGCAAGCCGTCGGAAACGGACGCACCGCCAAGCCGTGGTTCGCGACGTGGGCGCCGAAGCGCAAGCCGTCCGTGCATGACCTGAAGTGGCGCACGACTCTCAATGACGCCGCAGTGTCCGGCCTCGCCCTGGACATGTCGGTCAGCGCCAACGGCCGAGGGGTCATTGCCTTCGTCCGGCAACATCGCGGCGTCGACCACTCCACGGTCGGAGGCGCCTCGTTCCGCGTCGGGCGCAACGGTGCGCTCAGCGGACAGATCGATGCGACCTGGCAGCAACCGGTCGACACGACCGTCAACGTGACGGCGAGCGCGAGCGCCACCAGCATCACGCTCGGCGGCATGATCGGTCCGTTCTACCCGTCGCCGGAGACCCGGTACAGCGTCCTCCCCTGACGCACAACGCAGTGGATGCGGCACGCCCTGGTCGGACATCCATTCATCGACATGCCCTGTAGCCGTTGGCGTCCACAAGCGGCGGAATGGGGCACGACAGTCAGCCGGGCGATCCTGCAGGTCGACGTGTGCACCGCTCCAACCTGCGTGTGAGTCAATTGACATCAGATCCACGGACCAGCGTCCGCACGGCAACCGCGAGTGCATCACTCCCTCGCCAACTCGCATGCCGTCGACAAAGGCTCCGCTGCACCGTCCACGGTGGTCACCGGGCCCGGTTGGCGCGCGATGAGGACAACTGGTTTGGGCGTGTGAACGGCCGATTGATCATCGCTCGTCGAACTTTCAGCATTCCCGAGACATCACGGGCATTCCGCCCGAGACTGATCCCTGCAATCGCCATTGCGCGGTAGCGGGGGCCTTCTCCACAAGCGCGTCCGCGCGCCTACCAAAGAGAGAAGACCATTCATGAAGTTCCTCAGGATGCTGGCCGTCGTGCTGGCACTCGTGCTCATCCCGACCGCGGCTCACGCCCAGACGGCCGAGCGCAAGTACGGGACCGGCAACTTCACGGTCAACAGCCTCACGTTTCAGGCGCAGTACGGGTGCCTCTACCACCCCTACACCGCCAACCTGAACCTCGGCTACGAGACCACCGACTGGTACCTAGACGTCCGCATCACCGCACCCAACGGCACTCTCGCCGACACGGGGTACGCCTCCGAGTTCGACACGGTGGGAGGCACTCGGTCGCTGGCCGGGGAGATATTCTTCTGCGCCTCGCAGACTGCGCCAGGCACCTACACCATCACCGGGGTGCTCAACACCTACGAGGGCTCCACCGACTACACGCCGACCGCTCAGACCCTGACGCCTGCAACGTTCACCGTGTCGGCGTACGTGGCACCCACCCCGCCGCCGCCCCCGGCGCCCGTGGTGACTCCTCCCCGCCGCCGCCCGCCGTGGTCTACGCGGACGTGACCGGCTCGGTTAGTAGCAAGGCCGTCCCGAACGGCGCCAAGCTCACGCTCAAGTCCAACGCACTTCCCACCGGAGCTACCGTGAGCAAGAATCTCACCTGGACCGTGATCGCCGACGGCAAGATTAAGAAGACCATCACGCAGAGCCCCAGCAAGGTCACCACCACCACGCTGCGCTTCAAGGACCGCTCTGGCATGCACATCATCAAGGTGCTTCGCAACGGCAAGGTTGCCAAGACCGTCCGCGTCCGCGCCTGAGCCCTCCTGCCCGCCACCGGTGGGTTGAAGGCGGCCTCCACGAAGCAGTCTAAGTCGCCTGGTGTCCTCAGGTCTCCTGTCGCGGTGAGCACAGACGGGTTGACCGCGTGATGGGTAAAGCTGAAGAGGCACAGTAAGTGTCGCGGGGGTGGGCACTCGCGGTAGATAGACCAACCTCAGAATCGCGCCTTGTATGGCGGCACGGCCCGACTCCACTAGTTTCGGGCCATGCCCTACGCGCTTACGGTCTACCACCACACCGAGTCGTTTTTCCGTGGCGACGAGGGGTTCGCGCTGGAGTCGTTCCCAACCGTGGTCGTCGGCGCCGAGGATGATGACTGGCTGCGCGACGTGCTGGAGCGAGCACTCGCGGAGATCCACACGGGGAGGAAGCCGGCAACCTAGGCCTAGCCGCGTGGCTTTCGTTCGCTGACCTGGAGCAACCGTCTGCCTTGAAGGTTTGGCGCGCCAGTCACGAATACTGGGGTGTCACCGATGACGGCCGGCTCCTGATCGACGGGTGGGGCCTCACCGATCTGACCGTCGGTGACCTTCGCCGCGGCTCAGAGAGTGGGTACTTCGAGGGCGCTTGGGACCACATCGTCATCCTGGACCCGGAGGGTCTTGGCGGCCCCGGTGACCTTGTCAGCCCGTTCACCGAGTTCTTGAACGGCGTCGGAGTCGAACTGGCGATGGGCGCTGTCCTGGCACCTATCTACGCGGCAGCGAGACGAGTTCGGCAGTCGCAGCAGGACCGAAGAGCCAGGAAGGTGGTCGCAGAATGGCACCGGCATGGCATCGACGGACCTTGGCTGCTGAGTCAGTGGATCGACCTGAAGACCGCGTGGAGGGCCGAGGAGGTCGCGACGCGGCTCGGTATGTCTCGTCGGAGGCCGAGTCACTTCTCCTAGCGATGGGCTACGAGTCCTCAGAGCGGCTGGGACTCTGGACCGTGGGAACGACCGAGAAGGCGATCAAGTGCCGCAAGCGGTGGGACCGCGGAACGACCAAGGAGTGGCAGCGTCCATGACGCCGTTAGCCTCGGCTGCTGACGTCCCCGGAAGCCGGCCTTTCACCAACTGACAGTGCGCTTTGATCCGCGCCGACAGGCGGCGAGAGGACGCGGCGGCTGAGTCACTGCGCTGGCTAATCGTCGGTGCCAGCCCAACCACTGGGCCTGAAGACCCAACGTTGGGCGGCGCGGGATTCAACCCCCCGTAGACGGCGAAGTCGCGTCCCTCAAAGCTGACTCCCTCTCCCATAACGACTGTGAGGACTTCTTTTGGCGTGATCTGGAGTTTGTCGTCCTCGTATGTGGCGCTTTCGACCGCGACATCCCAGCGGAGTTAGGGAAACATTTCCCCCTCGGTAGCTAGATCGTCCACGCTCCTCAGGTCATCGGTGACAAGGTAACCAGTGATTTGCTTGTAGAGCGGGCTGATATCGACTGGGGGTTTGGCCATCAGGAGGTCGGCTAGCTTGCTCGGAATCCTGCTATCGACCAAAGCCAGGATCGCCGAGCGCACGATCGGAAAGAGGTCGCCAGCGACACTGTCGGCGACGCCGCGCAGGGTCTCCAGGTCCCCACTGCCGTGCTCAAAGCCGTCGCTGGCCGTCCGTGCGGTGTCATAGATCGCCTTGTCGCCATCAAAGATGAACTCCCTGCGGCCGAACGCCTCTGCCATGTGCTTCCAATTCTTCTGAGAGACGTCGACTCCAAGACTCGTGGCAAGGGCTTTGTCGGAAACGCCGAGTCTGGCCTGATGCAGGCGAAGCGTGGGCTTGGTGAGGATCTCGCACGCGACGTACAGATGCGAGAGGGCGACTAGTCGAGCGCCGGTGTTCCAATACAGGAGCGAAACTTGGTACTGGGCGAGAGCTCGGTGAATCCGCACAGCGTCAGGGTGTGAGTGTGCTGCTTGGCCGAACGCGAAGAACGATTCGGCGTCGATCCAAGTCCCAGGTTGCAGGTGCTCATCTTCCGGTCTCTGTTGAACCTGGAGGAACGGTCGGCGCAGCACAGCCTCCGTCGTCTCGTACGCAACGAGCAAGGACGGAGGATGTACCAGAGCGTTGGCGCAGAAGGTGAGCAGGATTGCCAGGCCGTTGCCGGCGTTCAGGGCTCGGCTGATCGATTGGTCCATCGCGGGGGCACTGCAGTCGAATGCCATGAACAAGGCCCGGGGCAGCGGATGTTCAAGGCCTACGTCCTCCCAGCGCGTTGAGATTTCAACGTCAACGATGCCGCCCAAGCCATCGGGAAAATCTGTTGATCTGTAACCCGATGTCCGGTCGTGTCCTTGCGCCGGACTCCGTGCGCAGGATGACCCTGAACGAAGGTTACGACCTCTCCCCGGTTTCCACCTTCGCAGCATGCCGTTCCCGTCAAGTCCCGCCCACGTTCCGGCGCTCGCGTTGAGCGCGGTGGCCAACATCCAGTGAAGGTCCAGTGTGCGCTGTCGCGGCGGTGTGATGCACGCTCCTTCGTCGGCGCGCCCGTTTCTAGAACGGTGGGGGTCCGACGATCTCGATGCCGCCATTCTCCTGGGCGCTCTGCGCGATCCTGGCGAAGTCCACGACGCACGCTGATCCTTCGAATGGCTCGCTGGCGCCGCGGTAGAAGGACTCGCACTCGCAGGTCGGCTGGATGCCGAGCACCTTGGCCGTAGGACTCTTCACGATGAATGCGTGAGGCACACCCGCAGGCACCATGACGAAGTCGCCCGCACCGAGTTCGTGTTCGTCGTCGTTGACGCGGTACTGGATCTGTCCTTCCAGCACCCACATGGACTCCGAGACCGGGTGGGTGTGGACGGGGGTCCACTTGCCCTCGACCATGTCGACCTCCCACAGGCCGATGTCCTCGTTGGCGCTGCTGAGCTTCCAGGTGAAGACTCCACCGCCGAAGAACCATCGCTTCTCGCCCTCGCCGGCCCGTCGGATCACCGGCGCGAGCGTCGTCGTTTCAGTCATCTGACACTCCGATCATTCATAAGACTTGAGTCTTGTAATGAGATTGGCATATCATGAGGGCCATGTCAACGGAATACCTCGATTCGGGCCGCACCCGGCAGAAGCAACGCACCCGCGACCAGCTGATCGCCGCGGCGCGCGAGCTGATCGCCTCGGGCGACACGCCCCGCGTCGAGGAGGTCGCCGAGGCTGCGGGGATCTCTCGCCCCACCGCCTACCGCTACTTCGCGTCACAGGCCGAACTCCTCGCCGCGGCCTATCCCGAGACAGCAGCCGCATCGGCCCTTCCCGACCCGCCGCCGGCCGCCCTGGACGAGCGCGTGGCTGCCGTTGCCAACTTCGTCATCGGCCGCGTCCAGGAGAGTGAGCCGCAGCAGCGTGCGATGCTGCGCCTCTCGCTGGGCGACGTACCGCACGAGCTGCCGCTACGCCAGGGCCGTGCCATTCCGTGGTTCATCGAGGCGCTGGCCCCCATCGAATCGTCTATCGGCGAGGAAGGCGTCCACCGGCTCGCGTTGGCTCTACGCGCCGCATGTGGCATCGAGACCCGCGTCTGGCTGAGCGACGTCGCCGGCCTCGCGCCCGTCGAAGTCAGCGCCCTGCAGCACTGGATGGTCGACGCCCTCGTCCAGCGGGCCCTTGAGGCGCCGCCGCCGTGACGCGCCCGTGCTCTGGTCTCGGCATGAGGGGCGCGCCCGCGGCTCAATGACACGGCCGCTTCGCGGAAAAGACTCACACCGGGAAAGACGCACGCCCATCCGCGTGGGTAAGCCGCTGCGGACATCCGGCTCCATCGTCCGCCACGAGAAGCATCGGTCTGAGCAATGGTCGAGGCGCCTAGGAACACTCGAGCTGCGTGAGCGAATGCTCCCGGGCGCCTCGTAGAAGCAGGTGTAACGGACCCTCGTCCAAACCGCAACGATGCTTGAAGTTTCGTCAAGTTCCGGGCAGCTCGGCGAGGACCGCTACGCCAAGACGGTCTCGGACCGTCGCTGCCGCTCGCACAGGGCGATCGCGGCGGAATGGGCGTCCTTGGCAGTCACATGGCCGAGTCGCTCTCCAGTTCCTGAATCCGGACTCTTAGGCTGCTCTCGGCCAGCCGCCACAGGGTGGCGGAGTGGGCATGCACGTGGTGCACGCCGGTGCCGGGCCGGGCACGGTCGCGGCAGGTCTCCTGCTTTCGGGCGCGCGCGGCGAAGTCGTCAGCAATGCCCGCTAACTCGCTGATCACTGAGGCCCGTTCTACTGTCACGCCGGTCATGAGTAGAGGCTGCTCCCGACGGGTCGGTCCGTCGCGTCAGAAGCGGGGAACTTGCTCAATTTTGGCGGCGGTATGCCGCACCCATCATTTGAGCGGCTGCGACTCGCGTTATGTCGGAGGTAGGTCTTCGGGCCGGGCGCTCCAAGTCGTTGTCAGCGTCCGCCCGTCAGACGTGGTCACCGAAACTTGGCCGCCCAGTTGATCTGGGTAAACCGTCACAAGATGGCGACCTCCGGCGCTGATGCTGAAGTCAGCGATCTGGTTGGCGTCTTGCTTTCCTCGGAGCCTGGCGACAAGTCCCTTAACGGACTCCACGGCCGTCTCGCTCAGAGTTGTCGCCACTACCCCACCGATCCATCCGAGAATCGCCAACGCAGGTGGCGACGTTGCGATGGCTCCGACGGCGACGACTAGCTCGACGAGTTCATGAGTCCTCGTGACGTCACGGGTGTCGCCCCAGCTGACCACTGACACGTCTCGTTCATCGAGGACCTCTTCGAGTGCGTGTTCACGTCGTCGATGCAGTTCCCATGCAAGGGCGGATGAGTCATCGAAGTCCCCTTCCGCCCGGTTGTCCAGACGCCGATACACGTTCAGCGTCACTTGTTCATCCATGGCTTCCACCCCTGAGCGCTCCTTGCTGCAGTATCGGCGCCGCGGGCCGTCGTGCCAAGGCCCGACGCGATGCCATAGGCCAGATGAAGCTCGTACGGGTGTGGCCCTTGCTCATCCGTAACGGAGGCGGGCCGCCAGCATGCAGCGACTCGATGCCGCGCCCCGCGCCGCTGCCCGATGCCGTTTCGCGGCTACTTTAGACTTCTCCTACGGCTTCGGCCCGGCCAGGCTGTTGTCGAGGTGTCCGGCGGGACGCTCTCTATCGCGGCTGCCCAGCCTCTGGTTGTGGCTCTCTTTCGGACTGCGTTCTCGTCGGGCACCGTGGTGAGGCGTGGCTCAAGAGGGGATTGCCCGGCTCGAAGTAGCTCTGCCCGTCCTCGCTGACAGGTGACGCTCGAGGGAAGGAGGCAGCACGATGAGGAGGTGATCGTGGGGGTGGATCCCCACAAGAAGTCGGTGACCATCGAGGCCATCGACGGCAGGGCAAGAAGTTGGCCACCGGCAGGTTCGGCACCGGGAACCGCGACTATCAGGCGATGCTGCGGGTACGTCCGCAGCAGTGGCCCCATCGGTGGGCGGTCGAGGGGGCTCACGGGGTCGGGCGCCCGCTGGCACAACGGTTACTGGCTGACGGCGAGACGCGTGATCGACGTGCCCGCGAAGCTCGCCGCCCGGGTACGGGTCTTCGACACCGGCAACGCCCGGAAGACCGACGCCACCGATGCGCACGCGATCGCAGACGGCGCTGCGGACCCCGGGGCTGCGGGTGCTCAGCTTCGACGAGGAACTGGTCGCGCTGCGGCTGCTGACTGATCGTCGCGACGAGCTGTCGGCGCGGCGGGTGCAGACCCTGAACCGGCTGCACCGGCTGCTCACCGAGCTGATCCCCGGGGGCGCCGGCAAGGACCTCACCGCCACCAAGGCCAAGCGGCTGATCGCCACGGTGAAGCCCAGATCCCTGGTGGGCAAGACAACCCGGCGGATGGCGGCCGAGGAACTGGCCGACCTGGTCGCCACCGACGCCAGGTCAATATCCTGACCAAGGAGCTCAAGACCGCGGTCCAGGCACGGGGCTCGCACCTGATGGACCTCCACGGCATCGGCCCCGCCGGGGCCGCGAGGATCCTGGCCGACGTCGGTGACATCGCCCGGTTCCCCGACCGCAACCACTTCGCATCCTGGACCGGCACCGCACCCCTGGATGCCTCCTCCGGTGAGCAGTCCGGCACCGGCTGTCTCGGGCCGGGAACCGACGGTTGAACCACGTCCTGCACATGGCCGCCATCGCCCAGATCCGGCTCGACACCGAAGGCCGGGCCTACTACCGACGCAAGCTGGGCGAGGCCAAGACCCGCAAGGAAGCCCTGCGCTGCCTGAAGCGACGCCTGTCCGACATGGTCTACCGCCAGCTCGTCGCCGACGCCCACCAGGCCGACCATCCAGAAGCCAAGGCGGGCCCGGGAGGGCACTCGGGGGCGTCACTCACATCCAGCGCGGCCGACCTGCACACCCCGGTCATCGGCTCTTCGGATCAGCCACAACCCGGACCCGCAGTCCCGACGCTACCCCTGCCATCGCCCCGTGCGAAGACCCTCGCGGCCTCGGCTCCCCAGCCCCCGCGTCGACGCGCAGGAGCCGTCAAGATGGAGCGCCCCACCGGACGAACGACCTTGACGGCGACAAGCGCCGACGCACACTCACCGGCGCCGAGACCCCGCTCTTGACACAGAGGGGAACCGCAATGACGCCCCTCGACGCGCGCTTGATCACAGCGGATCGACGCGCGTCCGGGCCGCGTCGGCGCTCGCGCGCCGGCCGGTCCTTGAACTGAGGGCACCCGGGTCTCGCGACGCGACGGCGATCACGAGCACCGCAAGGCCGCCGAGGGAGGCCCAGGCCGGCCGCACCCCGCGCCGCCCGATCCGTCCCATGGCACGAAGATCGCTGCCGCCAGCAGGAGATCGGCGATGAGCGCACCAATTCCGAGCAACCCGACGCCCGGGGCTACCAGGCCTCCGGGCTCGCCCTCACCACGAGCGGCCAGTACCGCGGCCGCGGCAAGCGCCACCAAACACAGCACCGCCAACTCGCCTGTGGCCAGCCCCACCGGTATGCGGGAGTCTTGCCACCGCAGCACGGCGAGGACCAGCGCCCAGGCCACCGAGATCAGTGCGACACCCGACAACAGTCGCGGCAAGCGACGTCGCCACAGTCTGACCGGCGTCACGGTGGTCAGGGCGATCGCCGAGTCGTCGAGCAGGTACGCCGCTCCGCCGGCGAGCAGGAGCTCGGAGATCAGGACCACGATCCTCGACACACCGTCGGGCTGGGCGACGGAGGCGAGAGCCACGAGAACGATCGCAGCCGCTGCCGCGCCTGCCAGTGCTCGCGGCGGTCTCGTGCTCATGACACTGCGAGCAGGAAGAACCCGACCGCGCCGACGCTGAGGGCGGCGCCCGCACCGAGCAGCGGCCGCCGGTGCCCGGGATCGCGGAGCAACGCCGCCACGACGGCCAGCCCGCACAGGCACAGGAGATAGAGCAGAGCCCAGATCGGCTCCACCCCGGGCACGAAGTTCGACCGCACGATCGGGCCGTTCTCACTGTTCACGTGTTCGTCGACCAGGATGGGCCAGGCCGACAGCAGTCGCCAGGGGCTGGGCGCCTCGCTCGGCAGGGCAGTCAGGAACACCAGCGTGACGACCGCCTATCAGGGCCGACCCCCGGAAGGGTGCCCACCGGGCCACGGTCACCCCGAGCAGCGGTCCGCCCAGCGCGGCGACAGGCCCCATCGCGACCAGGGTGGCCAGCACGTCGATGGCGGGGTCGTCCCGGAACCAGGCGACGTGCGCGGTGACCGGGTCGCCGACCGGCGTCCAGATGGCCGCGGTGACCAGCATGAAGATCGCCACCACCAGTCCGGCGGTCGCTGGGACCAGACAGGCCAGGCACAACGCGAGCGTGCGCTGTTGTCGGCCCACCGGCGTGGTCCCGGCGAGATCTCGGGTACGCAGCAGCGAGGTGGTCAGCCGGTGCGCCACGATGAACCCGAAGACGCCGATGAGGAAGGCGATGAACAGGGTGCCGGTCATCGGGTTGGCGTCGAGCTCCCGCTGCCAGACCACGGCGACCATCGGAACCAGCATGATGGCGATGCCGAGCAGGAACAACGGATGCCTGGCGAAACGCTTTGCCTCCACGCTGGCCAGGGCACGCAAGGCCGACCAGTCGTCTGCTGTCGGAGTCTCGGGGCGCGGGGAGATCGCGGTGCTCATGACGCGGCCTCCAGCTCGGTGTCGCGAGCCGCGTCTCCGACCAGCAGCAGGTAGGCATCCTCCAGGGCCGGCTCGATGAGCTCGGCCGAGGGGGGCGGATCGCCGACGTTGCGGAACCGGCCGCTGCCGGTGCGCCAGGCGTGCTGGGCGGCCGGGTCGCGCTGGTCCGCCATCCAGACCCGGCCGGCGGCCTGGCCGATCAGGTTCGTCACCGTGCCGTCGAAGAGCAGCCGGCCACCGTCGATGACCACCACCCGCTCACACAGGGCGGCTACGTCCTCGGTCTGATGGGTGGAGATGACCACCGTCGACGTCTCCCCGGCCCGGCCGAGCACGTCGCGCAACCGGCCGCGCTGGGCGGGGTCGAGACCCGCGGTCGGCTCGTCGAGGACCAGCAGGTCCGGGGACCCGAGCAGCGCCTGGGCCAGGACGACCCGACGCCGCTGGCCGCCCGACAGGGCGCTGACCCGCTTGGTGGCGACCTCGGTGAGCCCGACCAGGTCGACGACGCGGCGTACCTCGTCGTGCCGCGACGCGATGTCGGTCCACTCCTTGAGGATCGCCAAGTAGTCGACGAACGCGAACGCCGTGAAACCACGGGGGAAGCCAGACTCTTGGGGCACGTAGCCGAGCCGGCGTCGCACGGCGACCCGGCCCTCGGTCGTCGTCGGGTCCTCCCCGAGGATGCGTAGCGAGCCCCTGTCGGCCGCGAGCGCGGTGGCCAGGATCCGCAGCAGGGTGGTCTTGCCGGCGCCGTTGGGGCCGAGCAGGCCGGTGATGCCGGGCGCGAGGGCGAGGTCGACTCCGGAGAGTGCGGTGGTGCGGCCATAGGACTTGTCCAGGCCGGCGAGGGCGACAGTGTTCATGACTACCTTCCCAGGTGTTCGAAGGACGGTTGACGGATGGCGAGGGCCGCGACGGCGACCAGCGTGAGAACGGCGAAGACGAGCTGCATGGTCGGCTCGACCATGTCGACCGGGTCGTTCAGCCGCGATGCGAAGACCACCGCCGTCGACCAACAGGCCGCCATGGTCGCGGCCGCGGCTGTGGCGCCGAAGACCGGCGCGAGGAGAAGGGTCAGGGCCACGCCCGCCGCGGCGGGCGTCAGCCAGGCCACCCCTACCCAGGCCGGCCCGGGCAGCGCGAGACCGGCGAGCAGGGTGACCGGCAGAGAGGTCGCGAGCACTCCGGCCGTGCGCAGCAGGAGCATGCGTACGGCGGAGTAGGGCGTGACAGTCACCAGCTCGTGGCACGGGTCCGCATCCCCTCCGAACGAGGCCGCCACGCCGGCCACCGGGGCGAGCGGCGCCACGCACAGGAACAGCGTCAGGCCGTACTCGCCGGCGAAGAGGGCCGCCAGACTCGCGAAGAGCGTGACCACGAACAGCCCGAGCAGCCAGGCGCCCCGGAAGGCCGGCACCGCGACCAGGAGCCGCGCAACCTCGGTCGAGATGCCCAGCCGGCGGATCAGCCGCTCGAGGGGGCTCGGCCGAGGCGTCTCGACATGAGCGCGGATCGCGCTCCAGGCCTCGTCGACGACGTCATGGGGCATCAGTTCGCCGAGCCGGACCCGACAGTCCGGGCAGTCGACCAGGTGGGCCTCCACGGACGCACCCACGACGCTCAGCGACTGCACGCCCACGTAGGCCCGCAGAGTGGCCTCGTCGAGGTGCCACGTGGACGTGCTCTGCCAGCTCATGCCAGCTCCTCCCTCATCGTCGCCCGGGCCCTTTGCAGCCGGGACTTCACGGTGCCGCGCGGGATGCCGAGCAACACCGCGGCCTCCTTGGTGGACAGCCCATCGAGCACCGTGAGCTGCAGGACGACTCGCAGCTCGGGGGAGATCCGGGCCAAGGCGGTGCCGACGTCGACGTTCTCGAGGCGCAGCAGGACCCGCTCTTCGGCTGAGATTTCCTGGTTGTCGTTCTCGACGAGTGCCGGCCCGAGCCGGAAGTCGACCCGCTTGCGCAGCCGGCTGATGAGCCGACGGATGGCGATCCCCCACAGCCAGGCGCCGACCTCGCCGTCGCCACGAAAGCGGGAGGCGCCGTCCCAGGCCGCGATGAACGTGTCCTGGAGGACGTCCGACACGGCCTCTGGATCTGCGCACCGACGAGCCAGTCGGGCCGAGATCCAGAGTGCGTGGCGGTCGTAGAGCTCGCGGAGGGCACCCTCGTCCCTACCGGCCATTGCGTGGAGCAGGTCGGCGTCCGTGAGATCACGGGTAGCCATACAAGGACTGTCGCATCGCGGCTCCCGAACGGACCACGAGCAGCCGGAACTATTTTCGCCGCGCCTTGGAAAGCGTGCACATCGCTTCGCGGTTCGTTCGATCTGCGTCTGCTCGACCACGTGCGCTCCTCTGCGGCCGCGGTGAGGCGTGTTTCTGGACGAAGTGGCGCCCATAGTGGGCGGTTTGCAGCGCCCGCCCGGAAAGCGGCGACGTCCAGGCACACCACCGCCCGGGCCCACAAGGGACCCGGGCGGCGTGAACTCTCAGCGCCGGACCCGCACCTTCACCTTCGCGGAGTCGGGCGCCACGGAGTCGGACCCGGCGTACGACACCTTGACGGTGTGCTTCCCGGCGGCGAAGGGGAGGCGCAGGGTGGCCTTCCCGTCGTCCAGGAGCACGCGGCGTACGACCTTGCCGTCAAGCCGGACGACGACTTTGCCGGTCGCGCCGACGGCCACGGGGGTGGTCGCCACCCGCACCGTCACCTTGGTGCGCTCGCCGGCCGACGGTGTCCGGTCGGCCACCCGGAGGCGGAGCTTCGACGGCGCCTTGGCGACGGGTCCCGTGTCCGCGGAGCGGGCCACGCCGGGAGCGGCGCCCGCGTTGCTCGCGGTGACCTGCACGGACATCCGGTGACCGACGTCGTCGCGACCCAGGACGAAGCTCGCGCCCGTCGCACCCGGCACCGGGACCCCGTCGCGGAGCCACTGGTGCGCGAAGGAGAGACCGGGCTGGTCCCACGATCCCGAGGTGGCGCTCAGCGTCCGGCCCACGGCAGGGGTGCCGGCGACGACCGGTGAACCGGTCGCGGTCGGTGCCGTCGGACCCGGCGTCGGTGGGGTCGTCGGGGGAGTCGTGGGCGGGGCCGTCGGAGGAGTGACCGGTGGGGTCGTCGGCGCCGCCGCGACCTCGAGCCGGTCCTCGGCCGACGCGTTGCCGGCGACGTCCGTGGCGCGGAAGTCGACGACGTGCGCGGCACCGTCGAGGGCCACCGGGGTGGTGTAGGCCAGCCACTGGCCACCGTCGAGGCGGTAGTCGACGACGGCGACACCCGAGTCGGCGTCGTCGGCCGCGAGGGTGACCACGCGGTCGGAGACGCTGCCGGTCACCGTCGGGAGGACGGCGTCGACCTTGACCGAGCGGGTCTGGGTCGGGCTCCACCGGCCGAGCTCGTCACGCACCCGGTGCTCGATGGCATAGGTGCCGGCGGGCAGCGCGACGGGCGCGGTGTACGCCGTCCAGGCGCCGCCGTCGAGGCGGAACTCCGCCTCGGTGCCCTCCGCGAGACCGCTCAGGGAGAAGGTGGCGTCGGCGCCGTACCAGCCGTCGCTTCCGGCGTCGGAGACGTCACCTGCGGGAGGGTCCCCGCGGAACGCGACGGGTCGACGCTGCCCAGGGTCGGCACGACCTTCTGGATCAGTGCCGTCCGCACCGAAGTTGAGCCGGTCGATCGTGGTCTCCCGGTGCGTGCCGTCACCGCCGGGAATGGCGAAGCGGTGGTAGGCGATGTACCACTCGTCGGTGCCCGGCACCTGGACGATCGAGCTGTGGCCCGTGCCGAGGATGCCCTGCGAGGGGGTCCTTCTCGAGGATCACGCCACGGTAGGTCCACGGCCCGGTGGGGGCTGGTGGAGGGTGGCGTAGCCGACGCGGTAGTTCGGGCGGAACCGGTGTCGTCGATCGCGTAGGTCAGGTGGTAGATCCCGTTGCGGTAGTTCATGAACGAGCCCTCGCGGTAGTCCGTGAGCCCGGACATCGCCGAGATCGTTCCCGGCTTCGAGGGAGACCATGTCGTCGGCGAGCTCGGCCATGCACCTCGGCGCGCCGTTGCCCCAGTAGAGGTAGTGCTTGCCGGAGACCGGGTCTCTTGAACGCGGCGGGGTCGATGGGCCTGCCCGGAGGTGACGGCCTCGTTGTTGAGGATCATCGCCTGCGGCCGGGGCCGTGAACGGACCCGTCGGGCTTGTCCGCGACGGCCACGCCGATCGTCTTGCGGTTGAGCGCCGCGTTGTGGCCGGAGAAGTAGAAGTAGTACTTCCCGCCCCGCTCGATGATCGTCGGCGCCCACGCGTTGCCGGTCCGCCCACGGCACGTTGCCGTTGGCGCCGTCGAGGGTCAGGAACGGCTCCCTCCGAGCGCGTCCAGTCTCCAGGTCGGGCGAGGCTCCAGACGTAGAAGTCCTTGCCGCCCCAGCCGGGAGTGCCGTCCGTGGTCGCGTAGATGTAGTAGGTCCCGTCGAACTCCGCGATGTTGGGGTCGGCGTAGAGACCCGGCAGCACCGGCGAGCGCATCTTCGACGGCCTTGACCGTCCAGACCCGGCTGGTCCGGCGGCCTTGGTGACGGTCAGCGTCGACCGGCGAGGTGTAGTCGGCCGGCCCGTCGGGCGAGACCACGGCTGCCGGACACGACGGCGTACGTCGGGTCGAGCGTCCGTCAGGTCCGTGCCGGGCTCCACCGGCAGGGTGATGGTCCCTGCGGCGGCGTCGATCACGGCCGGAGCCTTGAGGGAGTCGAGCTCGACACCCAGCACGTCGGTCGGTGCTGCGGCCAGCTCGGCGACCTCGGAGGCCGAGAGTGCGCGGGAGTAGAGGCGGAAGTCCCGCACCTTGCCGCTGGGAGCCGGTTGTCCCCGTTGTACGCCGAACGGCCGATGTAGTTGGCGGTCGTGACGCCGTCACCGATGTCGCCGGGACGCAGGGTGGTCGCGGCGTTGCGGGCCACCTGGCGGCCGTCGAGGTAGAGCGTCGAGACGCCGTCACCCAACGTGTAGGTCAGCGTCTTCCACGCGCCGCGGGTCAGGGCGGAGCCCGGAGTTCATGCCCTGCTCGGTCGTCCAGTTGCCCGAGGCGATCGCCGCCCGGTAGGTGCTGTTGCCGGTGGCGAACAGGTAGCCGTTGCCGACACCGTCGGTGCCGGTGTTGCCCAGGTTCCACACGAAGTAGTTGCCGGACTGGGCCGGGTCGACCCAGACCTCGGTCGAGACGGTGAGGGCGTCGAGGCCGCTCATCATGTTGTCCGGGAGCTTGACGTGGCCGGTCGAGCCGCCGAGCGCCAGGGCGCCGTCGGCGAAGGACGCGTCGCCCGTGACGGTGCCGTCGTAGTCGGCGCCGCTGACGTCCTCGGCGTCCCCGGTGAGGGGATAGTGGGCGACCAGGCCGTCCGCGGTGCTCTGCACCGGGGGAGGCGGAGCCGGGAGGTCGGCGCGCAGCGCGTCGAGCTCGGCCTGGGTGACCGGCAGCACGGTGCCGTGGCGCGGGCTGGCGGGCAGGCGGTAGCCGGCCGGCACCTGCCAGTCCGGGTTCTCCAGGTCGTCGGTGGTCAGCGGGATGTAGCCGCGACCGCCGTACTCGTCGACGAAGAGGTAGTACTGACCACCGGAGGTGTCACCGGGGTTGCGCTTGAAGACGGTCGGGCCCTCGACGGCCGAGGTGCCGGCGTCGCGACCGATGCAGCCGTCCTGGAAGGCCCAGGCCTGGGCGCCGACGAGGTCGGGCTCGCTCAGGCTGTCGTTCTTCTCCTGGATGATGTCGGAGCAGCCGGTGCTGCCGGCGCCCTCGTCCTTGGTGAAGCGGTAGTAGGTGTCGCCCTCCTTGATGACGGTCGAGTCGATGCGCGAGGACCCGACGTCCTGCCAGGTCCTGGCCTCGCTGAACGTCACGAAGTCGCGCGTCGTGGCGTAGAGCATCTTGTTGTAGGTGTTGCCGGTGTGGCCCGGGTCGTTCTCGGCGTAGACCTTCGACGCCCAGAAGACGACGTACTCCTGCAGGTCCTCGTCCCAGTAGGCCTCCGGCGCCCAGGTGTTGCCCGCGGTCGGCGGGGACACCAGCACGTGGCGCTGCTCGGACCAGTTCTTGAGGTCGGTGGACTCCCAGATCTCCAGGTAGCGGCTGCCCTGGCGTTGCGAGCGGTCCCAGTCGCCGTTGCGGCCGATCGAGAGGTCGGTGGCGATCAGGAAGAACCGGTCGCCCTCGGGGGAGCGGATGAGGAAGGGGTCGCGCAGCCCCAGCTCGCCGTACGCCGACTCGAGCACCGGCTGGCCGCCGTTGAGCTCGTCCCAGCGCAGGGCGTTGTTGCCGCGGCTGGCCGCGAAGTAGATCTTCTCGCCGGCGATCGAGTTGTTGGTGAAGTAGCTGAACGCATAGCCGGCGTAGGGCGCCGGGGCGGGAGCCTGGCGCACGGTGAGCGGGAGGGCGCGGGTGGCGGTCGCGGTGCCGACGGTGACCGTGGCGGTCAGGGTGACGCTCGCGTCACCGGTGCCGGGTGCGGGACGGGTGACGATGCCGTCGTTGGCCACGATCGCGGGGGCCGAGGAGGCCCAGGTGACGGTCGAGGTGTACCGCCCGGTGGTGGGCAGCGTGAGGTGACCGCGTACGTCGTCCGGGTGGACCAGTGCAAGGGCAGCCGCGGCGGCATCGGCCTTGGACTGGTCACCCTCGTCGGGCAGGACCGTGGCGACGAAGGTCTTCGTCGACGTCCCGGAGCCGCGGGTGAGGGTGGCGGTCAGGGTGACCTCGGCGGGGTCGGCGCCGGCGCCCGGTCGGGTGACGACACCGGCGTTGCTGATCACGGCCGGGGCGCTCGACGCCCAGCTGATGGCCGAGCCGAACGAACCGGTGGTCGGGAGCGTCAGGTTGGCGGTCACGCCCGACAGGTCACCGAGGGTGAGCGCGTCGGAGTCGGACGAGAGCCGGTTGGCGTCGGTCAGCGAGATGTCCGAGACCTCGGAGGCCGTCAGTGCCCGGTCGTAGATCCGGAAGTTCTTGACCTTGCCCTTGAGGCTGTTGTCGGCGGCGTAGTTGGACTCGCCGAGCACGTTGTTGGTGGTGGTGCCGTTGCCGATCGCGCTGGGCAGCACGGTGACGTTGGTGTTCTGGCCGACCTGGACGCCGTCCTCGTAGAGGGTGCCGGTGGTCCCGGTCTGGGTGTAGGTGACCGTCTTCCAGACTCCGCGCGTCAGTGCGCGCGCCGGGGTCGGGGCGGTGCTCTTCTCGTTGTTCCACCAGGTGTTGGTGATGCTCGCCCGGAAGGTGTTGCCCGATGCCATCAGGTAGCCCGAGCCCGAGGCGGGGCTGCCCACGGCCGGGTTGCCCAGACCGAAGATGAAGTAGTTGCCCGCCTGGCTGGGCTCGATGAAGACGTCTGTCGACACCGTGATCGAGGACAGCCCGGCCGTGATGTTGTTGGGGAGCTTCACGTGGTCGTCGACGCCGTCGAGGGTCAGACCGGTGGCGCCCGTCCAGGTGCCACCGCCGGTCAGGGTGCCGTCGCGGCCGTTGCCGGAGGAGTCGATGACCGCCGTGCCCGAGGTCTGGGTCAGGTCATACCTCAGCAGGAGTCCGTCGGTCACGTCCGCGGCGGCCGCGGGAGCGATCGGCGCCAGTGCCAGGAGGCCGGCGAGCAGGGCGAGCACGGTGGTCGCAGGCGCCAGCAGACGGCGCCGGGCGGGGGAGATCCGGGTGTCGACAGTCATCATGTGTCCTCTGAATGTGAGCGTTAACACGAGAGTGTGACGTCAGTCATACGGATTCGTCAACCATGCCTTTCAACACTTGACGAAAGCAGTGTTAGCGCTAACACTCGACTGTGGTGCCAATCACATCCGCACCCCGACCCAGAGGATTCCCATGCCCCTCCCTCGCCGTACCTCCGCCGCCCTGACCGCGGTCGCCGTGCTCGCCGCCGGGCTCGTCGTCAGCACCGGTGCCGCCACTCCGGTGGCCGCCGCCGGGGACGTCGTCACCTGGACCGACGCCTTCGACGGCAGTGCGCTGGACGCTCGCTGGACCGTCGTCAACCCGGACCCCGCCCACGTGGCCGTCTCGGGTGGATCCCTGCGGATCGCGGGCCAGCCCGGCGACACCTACCAGGGCGTCAACACCGCGAAGAACATCGTCATGCTCGACGTGCCCGAAGGTGACTTCACCGCCACCGCCGACGTGTCCGCGGCCGTGGCCAAGGTCTACCAGGGCGCCGGACTCATCGCCTGGCAGGACATGGACAACTACGTCCGCTCCGGCCTCACCTTCGTGGGCGGGCTCTCTCCGTCCGGCACGGCCGTCGAGACCGACGTGGAGAGCGGCGGGACCTTCAGCGCCGTCAGCTTCGCCGACCGCCCGGCCTCCAGCGCCGAGCGGCATCCGGGTGCAGCGGGTCGGCGACACGATCACCTCGAGCTTCTGGAACGGCACCGCGTGGCTCACCGCGGGCTCCACCAACGTCTCCTTCGACACCACGCAGGTCGGGCTCTACGCCCTCGCGGCCCAGGACGGCACCGTCATTCCCGCAGCCTTCGACTCCTTCACCATCGAGCACGAACCCGGCGCCGCTGTCACCCCGACCGGCGCGTTCGTCCTCCAGGCCGACGGCGACGCGCCCTACCTCGTGGCGGACGGCGACGTACTGAGGCTCAGCGACCAGCTGCCGACCACCAGCCTGCGCCTGCGGGCGACCGACCTCGGCGGTGGCGCCGTCGCGCTCTCCACCGACGACGCCCCGCTCGTGCTCCGCGACGGCGGGCTGCTCCTCGGGGCGGCCACGGACGAGCCCACGCCGCTGCGGATCACCGACGCCGGCGGCGGCAAGGTCGTCCTGCGCGAGCGCCGACGGTGCGACGTACCTCACCGTGGGCGGCGACGGCCACCTGGTGGGCGGCGCCGAGGCCGACGCGGTCCGCTTCGTCGTGTCCGAGGTCGACGAGGGCACGTCCACCCTCAGCATCGACGGCGACGGCACTGGCGCGTCGATCAGCGACGACATGTTCGGCATCTTCTACGAGGACATCAACTACGCCGCGGACGGCGGGCTCTATGCCGAGCTGGTCCGCAACCGGTCCTTCGAGTTCAACACCTCCGACAACGGCTCCTTCAACGGCCTCACCGCCTGGCAGGTCCTCAACCGGAGCGGAGCCGGCACGACCGGCACCGTCGTGGACGACGCCACCCGGCTCAACGCGATGAACCGCAACCACCTGCGCCTCACCGCCGCCGCGGCCGGCGACGGCGTGCGCAACATCGGCTACAACAACGGCTTCGCGGTCAAGGCCGGAGCGACGTACGAGGGCTACCTCTGGGCCCGCAGCACGACCGCCCAGGCGCTCACGGTCCGACTCGAGAACGCCGCCGGCGACGCCGCCGTCGCCACGACGACCGTCGCGCTCGACGGCTCCGACACGTGGAAGAAGTACCCCTTCACGCTGAGCCCCGGCACGACCACCGATGCCGCCCGCCTCGCCGTCCTGGCCGGCGCGCCGTCGGTGATCGGCCTCGACATGGTCTCCGTCATGCCGACCGACCGCTGGGTCGGCCCGGTCAACGGCAAGTCCGTCCTCCGCAAGGACCTCGCCGAGAAGATCGAGGCGATGAACCCCGGCTTCCTCCGGTTCCCCGGCGGCTGCGTCACCAATGTCGGCACCTTCCGCACCTATGAGGAGAGCGGCTACACCGACCGTCGCCGCACCTATCAGTGGAAGGAGACCATCGGCCCGGTCGAGGAGCGCCCGGCCAACTGGAACTTCTGGGGCTACAACCAGACCTACGGCATCGGCTACCTGGAGTACTTCGAGCTCGCCGAGGACCTCGGCGCCGAGCCCTTGCCGGTCGTCTCGGTCGGCGCCAACGGCTGCGGTGGCGCGGGCATCCCGGAGATGCACGACCCCGAGCTGATCGACCGCTGGGTCGACGACACCGTCGACCTCATCGAGTTCGCCAACGGCGGCACCGACACCGAGTGGGGCGCCAAGCGCGCCGCGCTCGGCCACCCCGAGCCGTTCGGCCTCGACATGATCGGGCTGGGCAACGAGGAGAACACCACGACGTTCGAGCAGAACTTCCCGGAGTTCCGTGACGCCATCGAGGCGAAGTATCCCGAGATCGACATCATCTCCAACTCCGGCCCGTTCGACTCGGGCTCCCGCTTCGACACCCTCTGGGACTTCAACCGGGCCCAGGACGTCGACCTGGTCGACGAGCACTACTACCGCGAGCCGCAGTGGTTCCTGGAGAACAACGCCCGCTACGACACCTACGACCGGGAGGGCCCGCTGGTCTTCCTCGGTGAATACGCCTCGCGCGGCAACACGATGTACAACGCGCTGTCGGAGGCGTCGTACATGACCGGCCTGCAGCGCAACGCCGACGTGGTGAAGCTGGCGTCCTACGCCCCGCTGCTCGCCAACGAGTCGCACATCCAGTGGAACCCGGACGCGATCTGGTTCGACAACGACGAGTCGTGGGAGACGCCCAACTGGGAGGTCCAGAAGCTCTTCGGCAACAACGTCGGCGACGAGGTCGTGCCCAGCACGTACGACGCCGCGGCCGATGCGGCCGAGGACATCTCGGGCGGCGTCTTCCTGTCGACGTGGGCGACCGCGGCGGCGTACGACAACGTCACGGTGACCTCCAACGAGACCGGCCAGACGCTCTTCTCCGACCAGTTCGCCGACGCATCGCAGTGGAACCCCCAGGGCGGCACGTGGGGAGTCAGCGGCGGGCGCTACGCCCAGACCAGCACCTCGGTCAACGACGCCCGCACCGTCCCGGTCGGCGCCTACGGCCAGGACTGGAGCAACTACACCCTCGAGCTCGACGCCACCAAGACCGCCGGTTCCGAGGGCTTCCTGGTGGGCTTCGGTGCCACCGGCGCCAACGACTACTACTGGTGGAACCTCGGTGGCTGGAACAACACCCGCTCGGTGCTGCAGCGCGCGTCCGGCGGCAGCGCCAACGAGGTCAAGGCGCTCGAGGGCAGGAGCCTCACCACCGGCCAGACGTACCGGGTCAAGGTCGTCGTCGACGGCACGCACATCGAGCTCTACCTCGACGGTGAGCTGCAGATGAGTATGACCAGCCGGCCCCGGCCGCCAAGGTCTACCAGGTCGTGACCCGCGACAAGGGCACCGGCGACCTGCTCGCCAAGGTCGTCAACACCGGCACCAGCCCGGTCCGCACGCAGGTCGAGGTCGCCGACGCCGGGGTCGAGCCGACCGCGACGATCACCACGCTGAGCGGCGCACCCGGTGCCACCAACACCAAGGCGACCCCCGACGCGATCAAGCCCCGCACCCGCGAGGTCAGCGGGATCTCCGACTCGTTCGTCTATGAGTTCCCGGCGTCGTCCGTCACCTTCATCCGGATGCACACCGCCGACGCCGTCGCGCCGGTCGTCGACGAGCTCTCCGTCGTGGGTGAGGGCGTCAACGGCTGGTACGCCGACCCGGCGACCGTCCGGGTGACGGCGAGCGACGACCGCCGGGTCGACCGGCTCGAGGTCTCCGTCGACGACGGCGACTGGTCGCGGTTCCCCGGATCGTCCGGGACCGTGCAGGTCGCCGGCGACGGCACCCACACCGTGGCGGTCCGGGCGGTCGACGCCGCTGGCAACGTCGGTGAGATCCGTCCGCTGGTGGTCGGCATCGACGCCGCCACCCCGGTGAGCCAGGCCGCGCTCGACGCGGCCGCCCGCACGGTGTCGCTGACCGCGGCCGACTCCGGCTCCGGTGTCGAGCGGGTGGAGTACCGCCTCGACGGCGGTGCGTGGACGACCTACGACCAGCCCGTCCAGGTGGGCGCGACGGCGACCACCCTCGAGCACCGTGCCGTCGACCGGCTCGGCAACGCCGAGCAGCCCGGTCGGCTGGACGTCCCGGCCGCCGGGGCCAAGCTGGCCGCGTCCCTGACGGCCGCGGCCCTCGCGGAGTCACCGGTGCGCATCGGTCGCGCGGTCCGCGTCGACGTGACGGTCAGCACCGAGGGCGCCACCCCGACCGGCGCGGTGTCGCTGGTCGGCCCGTCGGGCACCCTGGCGAGCGGCCCGATCGCCGGCGGTCGGGCGGTCCTCGCCGTACCCTCCGCCACGCTCGGGGTCGGCACCCACGCCCTGACCGTGCGCTACACCGGCGACGCCGCCAGGGCCGGGTCGCAGGACGCGATCACGGTGGAGGTCACCCAAGCCGCCTCGGCGACCAAGGTGCGGGTGCGACCCGGCACCGTGTCCGCCCGGAGGAAGGCCACCGCGAAGATCGCGGTGAAGGCCGCGGTCCCGGCCAAGGGCACGGTCACCGTCAGGGTGCGCAAGGACGGCAAGGTCGTTGCGACCCGGACGGTGACGGTCTCCGGCCGAGGCAAGGTCGCCCTGCCCCGGCTCGCACCGGGCCGCTACCGCATCACCGCGACGTTCTCCGGGTCACCGGACGTCGCCTCCTCGTCGGGCAGCACCGCCCTGCGAGTGACCGGAGCCCGCCGATGAGCCGCGCGAGCACGACGAAGGGGAACACCTCGATGATCAGGACCAGCATGATCAGGTCCAGGCTGCGCGCGGCCGCCCGGACCTGGACGGTCGGCGCGATCCTGCTGGCCGCCTCGATGGGCGGCGTCGTCGCTGGCGTCGGCCCGTCCTCGGCAGCAGACCCAGGACCTGCCCAGGAGGCGGTCGAGGCCGTCGCCCTGGTCCACGCCGACGACGTCCGCGGCAACCTCACGCTGCCGACGACGGGGCTCAACGGAGCGACCCTGACGTGGTCCTCCGGCAACCCGTCGGTTGTCACCGACACGGGCGAGGTCAGCCGTCCGGCGTACGGCGAAGCGCCGGTCGACGTCCCGCTCACCGTGACCGGCACCGTCGACTCGAGCACCGCCTCGGCGACGCTCGTGGCCCGGGTGCAGGCGCTGCCGGAACCGGCCGACTACGAGGCCTACGCCTTCGCCTACTTCGCCGGTGAGAGCACCGACGCGGGGAGCAGATCTACTTCGGCGCCAGTCGCGGCAACGACCCGCTCGACTACGACGTCCTCAACGACGGCCAGCCGGTCCTGCCCTCGGCCTTCGGCACCCGCGGGCTGCGCGACCCCTTCATCATCCGCTCGGCGGAGGGCGACCGCTTCTACCTGCTGGCCACCGACCTCAAGGCCTACCCGGCCGTCGACTTCGGCGAGGCCCAGGAGACCGGCAGCAAGTACGTCGAGGTCTGGGAGTCGACCGACCTCGTCACCTGGTCGGACCAGCGGCACGTCAAGGTCTCCTCCGACTTCGCCGGCAACACGTGGGCGCCCGAGGCGTTCTACGACGAAGAGGCGGGGGAGTACGTCGTCTACTGGGCCTCCGCGCTCTACCCGACGACCGACACCGCCGGCCGCGACATCAACACGTCCTACCAGCGGATGATGTATGCCACGACGCGCGACTTCGTCACCTTCAGCGAGCCCCGGCCGTGGATCGACGTCAAGCGCGGCACCGGTCGCGGCATGATCGACGCGACGGTCGTCAAGGACGGCGACACCTACTACCGCATGGTCAAGGACGAGGCGTCCATGACGCCGCGGCAGGAACGCTCCACCGACCTGCGCGCCACCGTCACCGGCTCGCTCGCGACCCCGACCTCCACGCCGGGCTGGCAGCTCGTCAAGGAGCAGGTCGGCGTGGGCCAGCCCAACCCGTGGGGCGGCACCTTCACCCAGGGCGAGGGCCCGACCGTCTTCCCTGACAACGAGGTGGAGGACCGCTGGTACATGTTCATCGACCAGCCCAGCTACCACGGGGGACGCGGCTACCTCGCGTTCCGCACCGACGACATCGCGAGCGGCACCTGGCAGTCCGTGCCGACCGCGCAGCTGCCCAGCAGCCCGCGCCACGGCACGGTGATCCCGGTGACCCAGGCCGAGCTCGACCGGATGCGGTCGGCCTACCAGCCCGACCTGCTGATCTCCTCCGTGGACGACGCCACGGCCACCACCCGCCAGGGCATCCCTCCGGTGCTGCCGGCCACGGTGTCCGCCACGGTGGGCGGCGCGCCCTCCCGGGTCGCCGTGACCTGGGACGCGATCGACCCGGCGTCCTACGCGGCGCCGGGCACGTTCGAGGTCCGCGGCACGGTCGTCCGCGGCGCGGCCGACGAGCCGGTCGCGACCGTGACGGTCACCGACCCGGCCGACCCCGTCGTCGTGCTGGACGCAGGTGAGCCCGACGGCGTCGACGGCTGGTGGACCACGGCCCCGGTCCAGGTGACCGCGAGCGCGTCCGACTCCTCGGGCGTCGCGTCGGTCGACACGGCGATCGACGGCGCGCCCTGGTCATCGTCGCCGGGAGCCAGCGGAGTCGTCCTCGTCCAGGGCGACGGCACCCACACCGTCACGGCTCGGGCCCTCGACACCACCGGCAACCGGTCGGCCGTCGTCGCCACCGAGGTGCGGCTAGACGCCACCGCCCCGGTGAGCAGGGCGGAGCAGGACGCCTCGCGTCGCGTGAGCGTGCGGGCGGCTGATGCCACGTCGGGCGTGCTCCGTGTCGAGACCCGGACCGGGAGCGGGGCGTGGATCACCTACGCCGGACCCATCCAGGTGGGCGACGCGGCGACCACCGTGGCCTACCGCGCCGTGGACCGGGCCGGCAACGTCGAGGCCGCGAACACGGTGACCCTCCCGGCCGTCGGCACTCAGCTGTCGGCCAGCTCGGTGGCGGCCGGTGTCCCCGAGACGGCAGCCCGCTTCGGCTCGACGGTGCCGCTCACGGTGCGGGTCGTGGGCCCCGGCAGCGCTCCCACCGGGGCGGTCCGGATCGTGTCCGGCGATCGCCTGGTGGCCTCGGGTGAGCTGGTCGACGGACGCGTGCGCCTCGGCGTCGCCGCCGGCGACCTCGGTGTCGGCACGCACACCCTCCAGGTGAGCTACGCCGGCAGCGGCACCCACCGCGCCTCCGTCACCTCGGTGTCGCTGCGGGTCGTCGCTGCGCAGTCGCGCACACGGGTCCGGCTCGCGTCGGGAGACCGCGCCCGTCCGGTCGCGAAGGTGCGGGTCACCACCGATCCGGCCGGTCAGTCGCCGGACCGGGTGCGGGCCGTCCTGCTGCACGCCGGGAAGGTCGTCCGGTCGCGCTGGCTGGACCTGAGCGACGCCGGCCGGGCGAGCTGGGAGCTCTCAGCGCACCTGCACGGGCGCTATGGCGTCCGGGTCGTCACCGTGGCCACGGACACCCTGACCCGGTCGGCGGACACGGATCGCGCGCGACTGCGCTAGGGAGGCGCTTCGGCGTACGACCGGATCGTCGGACGTTCGGCGGGACGTCCGACGAAGTGGCTGCCCCGGCGACCGGGTCGTCGGACGTCCCGGACGACGTCCGACGAAGCGGCTCCGCGGATCGATTTAGACAACGCCGAAGTGCGCTAAATGCGCAGGTGGGAGGCTGTTTTCGGCCCTCCCACCCCCGACGTGACGCATGGCACGAGGCGCCCTAGACTGTGCTCTGCGCCACTCGTGAACTAGTTCACAAAGTCACGAAGTGGTACGCCGAGGCCATCGGCGAGGCGAGAGGAAGGAACGCAGGATGGAGCTCTACACGCCGGTGCTGGCGTTGGCCCTCCTGGCGGCCGGGTTCGCGGTCTTCTCCGTGATCATGAGCGCCGCCATCGGCCCGAAGCGCTACAACCGGGCCAAGCTGGACTCCTACGAATGCGGCATCGAGCCCACCCCGCAGCCCGTCGGCGGCGGCCGCTTCCCGGTGAAGTACTACATCACCGCGATGCTCTTCATCGTCTTCGACATCGAGATCATCTTCCTCTACCCGTGGGCCGTGCACTTCGACGCCATGAAGTTCTTCGGGCTCGTCGAGATGGTCATCTTCATCGCCACTGTCTTCGTCGCTTACGCCTATGTATGGCGCCGCGGCGGACTGGATTGGGATTGAGGCCCGCGATGCACGCACCCTGCCTTCGTTGTCGTCGGTCGACGACCGCTCCGCTGCGCTCCGCTGAAGGTCGCCTTCCCTCCTCCGCCTTGGCATGGCACGCGCCTCGCGACCCTCAAAGAGAGGCCTGATTCATGGGAATCGAAGAGAAGCTTCCGAGCGGTGTGCTCCTCACCACCGTCGAGGGCGTCGCCGGCTACATGCGCAAGGCGTCCTTCTGGCCGGCCACCTTCGGCCTGGCCTGCTGCGCCATCGAGATGATGACGACGGGCGGTCCGAAGTACGACCTCGCCCGCTTCGGCATGGAGGTCTTCCGCGCCAGCCCGCGCCAGGCCGACCTGATGATCGTGGCCGGTCGCGTGAGCAACAAGATGGCTCCCGTCCTGCGCCAGATCTACGACCAGATGCCCGACCCGAAGTGGGTGCTCGCCATGGGCGTCTGCGCCAGCTCCGGCGGCATGTTCAACAACTACGCCGTCGTCCAGGGCGTCGACCACGTCGTGCCCGTCGACATGTACCTCCCCGGCTGCCCGCCCCGCCCGGAGATGCTGATCGACGCGATCCTCAAGCTGCACGAGCAGGTCCAGTCGACCAAGCTCGGCGTCAACCGTCTTGCCGAGATCGAGCTGCAGGAGTCCAACGCCCTCAAGGCGCTGCCGACCTCCCAGATGCGAGGCCTGCTCCGATGACTGACAACACCCAGGACCCGTCGACCGACCTGGTCGCCGGCGACCAGGAGATCCAGCGTGCCGTCGGCACCCGCCAGGGCATGTTCGGTGTCAAGGGCAGCGGCGACACCTCCGGCTACGGCGGCCTGGTCTCCCCGACCGTCTACCCCGGCGACACCCAGCGGCCCTACGGCGGCTGGTTCGACGAGGTCGCCGACGCCCTCGAGGCGCGGCTCAAGGCCACCGACCTCGACGCCGCCATCGAGCGCGTCGTCGTCCACCGGGGCGAGATCACCTTCCACGTACGCCGCGAGGACCTGCCCTTCGTCGCGCAGATGCTCCGCGACGACGAGGACCTCCGCTTCGAGTTCTGCTCCGGCGTGAGCGGGGTCAACTACCCCGACGACGCCGGGCGCGAGCTGCACGCGGTCTACCACCTGCTCTCGATGACCCACAACCGCCGGATCCGGCTCGAGGTCACCTGCCCCGACGCCGACCCGCACATCCCCAGCCTGGTCAGCATCTACCCGACCAACGACTGGCACGAGCGCGAGACGTGGGACATGTTCGGCATCCAGTTCGACGGCCACCCGGCCATGACCCGGATCCTCATGCCCGACGACTGGCCCGGCCACCCGCAGCGCAAGGACTACCCCTTGGGCGGCATCCCCGTGGAATACAAGGGCGGCACGATTCCGCCTCCCGACCAGCGGAGGTCCTACAACTAATGACACAGGACATGTACGCCGACCCGAGCGAGACCAGCCAGGGCAAGGTCTTCACGGTCACCGGCCAGGACTGGGACTCCATCTCCCAGGGACTCGGCGACTCCGCCGAGGAGCGGGTCGTGGTCAACATGGGCCCGCAGCACCCCTCGACCCACGGCGTGCTGCGCCTGATCCTCGAGCTCGAGGGCGAGACGGTCACCGAGGCCCGCTGCGGCATCGGCTACCTCCACACCGGCATCGAGAAGAACATGGAGTACCGCTCCTGGGTGCAGGGCGTCACGTTCTGCACGCGGATGGACTACCTCTCGCCGTTCTTCAACGAGGCGACGTACTCCCTCGGCGTCGAGCGTCTGCTCGACATCGAGGACGACATCCCGGAGAAGGCGCAGGTCATGCGCGTCCTCCTCATGGAGCTCAACCGCATCTCCTCCCACCTGGTCTGCATCGCGACCGGCGGCATGGAGATCGGCGCCCTGACCGTGATGACGATCGGCTTCCGCGAGCGCGAGCTCGTGCTCGACCTGTTCGAGCTGATCACCGGCCTCCGCATGAACCACGCGTTCATCCGCCCCGGCGGCGTCGCCCAGGACCTGCCGCCCGGCGCCCTCGACGAGATCCGCGACTTCATCGCGCTGATGCGCAAGCGGCTCCCGGAGTACGCCGCCCTCTGCAACGCCAACCCGATCTTCAAGGCTCGTCTGGTCGACGTCGGCCACCTCGACCTCGCCGGCTGCCTGGCGCTCGGCCTCTCCGGTCCGCCGCTGCGGGCGACGGGCTATGCCTGGGACCTGCGCAAGACGGAGCCCTACTCCGGCTACGAGGACTACGACTTCGAGGTCCAGACCTGGGACACCGCCGACGCCTACGGCCGGTTCCGCGTCCGCCTCAACGAGATGCACGAGTCGCTCAAGATCGTCGAGCAGGCCGCAGACCGCCTCGCCAACCTCGAGGGGGCGCCGGTCATGGTCGCCGACAAGAAGATCGCCTGGCCCAGCCAGCTCGCGATCGGCTCCGACGGCATGGGCAACTCCCTCGACCACATCCGCCACATCATGGGCGAGTCGATGGAGGCCCTGATCCACCACTTCAAGCTGGTCACCGAGGGCTTCCGGGTGCCGGCCGGTCAGGCCTACGTCCCGATCGAGTCGCCCCGCGGCGAGCTCGGGGCGCACGTCGTCTCCGACGGCGGCACCCGCCCGTTCCGCGCGCACTTCCGCGACCCGTCCTTCACCAACCTCCAGGCCACGAGCGTGATGAGCGAGGGCGGCATGGTCGCCGACGTCATCGTCGCCATCGCCTCGATCGACCCCGTGATGGGAGGTGTCGACCGATGAGCAACCAGGAGCCCGCCGCCGTGCCCGCTGTGGACCCCGGCATGGTCGTCAGCACCGCTGCTACTCCGCGCCCAGCCGGCCGGTTCACCGAGAGCGACACGGCACTGACGTCCGAGACGTACGCCGAGCTGCGGGCCATCGCCGCCCGCTACCCCGAGGCACGGTCCGGCCTGCTCCCGATGCTGCACCTCGTGCAGTCGGTCGAGGGCAAGGTGACCCCTGAGGGCATCGAGGCGTGCGCCGAGGTGCTCGGCATCTCGGCCGCCGAGGTCAGCGGTGTCGCGACGTTCTACACGATGTACAAGCGCAAGCCCGTCGGCGACTACCTCGTCGGCGTCTGCACCAACACGCTGTGCGCCGTCATGGGCGGCGACCTGATCTTCGAGCGGCTCAAGGACCACCTCGACGTCGGCAACGACGAGACGAGCGAGGACGGCAAGGTCACCCTCGAGCACATCGAGTGCAACGCGGCCTGCGACTACGCCCCCGTGATGATGGTCAACTGGGAGTTCATGGACAACCAGACGCCGGACTCCGCGGTCCAGGTCGTCGACGACCTCCGCGCCGGCAAGGACGTCCACTCCACGCGTGGACCCAAGCTGTGCACCTGGAAGCAGGCCGAGCGCGTGCTCGCCGGCTTCCCCGACGACCTCGCCGACGAAGGTCCGACCGCCGGTCACGCCTCGCTGGTCGGGCTCGGGATCGCCCGGGCCAACGGCTGGACGGCGCCGTCGACCGAGGCCTCCGGCTCCCGGGATCTCGCCGAGAGCAAGACCGAGGCCGTCGAGCAGGCCGACACATCGCGCGCCGAGTCCGAGACAAGGCGGAAGAGGGCAAATGACCGACATGTTGACCCCGGTCCTCACCGACAACTGGGACCAGGACCGCGCCTGGACGCTGGCCGCCTACGAGCAGCAGGGCGGCTACGCCGCGTTGAAGAAGGCGCTCGCGATGGCGCCCGACGACATCATCACCGCGGTCAAGGACTCCGGTCTCCGCGGTCGCGGTGGCGCCGGCTTCCCCACCGGCATGAAGTGGGGCTTCATCCCGCAGGACAACCCGAAGCCGAAGTACCTCGTCGTCAACGCCGACGAGTCGGAGCCGGGCACCTGCAAGGACATCCCGCTGATGATGGCCAGCCCGCACACGCTGGTCGAGGGCGTCATCATCAGCTCCTTCGCGATCCGCGCCAACCACGCGTTCATCTACGTCCGCGGTGAGGTGCTCCACGTCATCCGCCGGCTGCAGCGCGCCGTGCAGGAGGCCTATCTCGCCGGTCACCTCGGCAAGAACATCCACGGCTCCGGCTACGACCTCGACGTCGTCGTGCACGCCGGTGCCGGTGCCTACATCTGTGGCGAGGAGACCGCGCTGCTCGAGGGACTGGAAGGTCGCCGCGGCCAGCCGCGCCTGCGCCCGCCGTTCCCGGCAGTGGCCGGCCTCTACGCCAGCCCGACCGTCATCAACAACGTCGAGTCGATCGCGTCCGTGCCGAGCATCATCGGCAACGGCGCCGACTGGTTCGCCTCGATGGGCACCGAGAAGTCCAAGGGCTACGGCATCTTCAGCCTCTCGGGCCATGTCATCAAGCCCGGTCAGTACGAAGCCCCGCTCGGCATCACGCTGCGCCAGCTGATCGATCTGGCCGGCGGCATGCGCGAGGGGCACGAGCTGAAGTTCTGGACCCCCGGTGGGTCGAGCACCCCGCTGCTGACGGCCGAGCACCTCGACGTACCCCTCGACTTCGAAGGCGTCGGCGCGGCCGGCTCGATGCTCGGCACCCGCGCGCTGCAGATCTTCGACGAGACCACCTGCGTCGTGCGTGCCGTGCTGCGCTGGACCGAGTTCTACAAGCACGAGTCCTGCGGCAAGTGCACCCCGTGCCGTGAGGGCACGTGGTGGCTCGTGCAGACGCTGGCCCGCCTGGAGAAGGGGCAGGGCAGCGAGGACGACCTCGACCTGCTGCTCGACCAGTGCGACAACATCATGGGCCGCTCGTTCTGCGCCCTCGCCGACGGCGCGACCAGCCCGATCTCGAGCTCGATCAAGTACTTCCGCGACGAATACCTCGCACACCTGCGCCACGGCGGCTGCCCGTTCGACCCGAACGCCTCGACCGCCTTCGCCACCGCTGGAGCAAAGGCATGACGACCACACCCGAGAAGACCGACCTCGTCACCGTCACCATCGATGGTGTCCAGGTCAGCGTCCCGCGCAACACCCTGGTCATCCGGGCCGCCGAACAGGTCGGCGTCCAGGTGCCGCGGTTCTGCGACCACCCGCTGCTCGCGCCGGTCGGCGCGTGCCGCCAGTGCCTCGTCGACATCCCCGACGCCGGCAACGGCAAGCCGATCCCCAAGCCGCAGGCCTCCTGCACGCTGCCGGTCGCCGAGGGCATGGTCGTCGAGACCCAGGTGACGAGCAAGGTCGCCGACAAGGCGCAGCAGGGAATCATGGAGTTCCTGCTCATCAACCACCCGCTCGACTGCCCGGTGTGCGACAAGGGCGGCGAGTGCCCCCTGCAGAACCAGGCCATGTCCAACGGCCGCGGCGAGACCCGCTTCGACGGCGTCAAGCGCACGTTCCCCAAGCCGATCAACCTCTCGGCGCAGGTCCTGCTCGACCGCGAGCGCTGCATCGTGTGCCAGCGCTGCACCCGCTTCTCCGAGGAGATCGCCGGTGACCCGTTCATCGCGCTGATCGAGCGGGGCGCCATGCAGCAGATCGGCATCGCCGACGACGCACCCTTCCTCTCCTACTTCTCCGGCAACACGATCCAGATCTGCCCGGTGGGCGCCCTGACCAGCGCCGAATACCGCTTCCGGTCGCGCCCCTTCGACCTCGTCTCCACGCCGGGTGTCGCCGAGCACGACTCCTGTGGTGCCGCGATCCGTGTCGACCACCGTCGCGGCAAGGTGATGCGTCGCCTCGCCGGCAACGACCCCGAGGTCAACGAGGAGTGGATCAGCGACAAGGACCGCTTCGCGTTCCACTACGCCCGCCAGGACGACCGCCTCACGCACCCGATGGTGCGCGACCGCGTGGAGGACGGCGGAGACGGCGAGCTCCGGCCCGCGTCGTGGCCCGAGGCCTTCGCGGTCGCGGCCCGCGGCCTGCAGGCCGCCGGCGCCAGCGCCGTGCTGACCGGTGGCCGGGTGACCGCCGAGGACGCCTACGCCTACGCGAAGTTCGCCCGCGTCGCGCTCGGCACCAACGACATCGACTTCCGCGCCCGCCCGCACACTGCCGAGGAGGCCGACTTCCTCGCGTCGTTCGTCGCCTTGAGCAACGAGGTGCAGTACGCCGACCTCGAGTCCGCCTCCGTCGTCGTGCTCGCCGGCCTGGAGCCCGAGGACGAGGCGGCCACGATCTTCCTGCGGCTGCGCAAGGCGTCCAAGGGCAAGACGAAGGTCGTCGCGCTCGCGCCCTACCTCACGCGCGGCCTGAGCAAGATGAAGGGCCGCCTCATCCCGACGGTCCCCGGCACGGAGGCCGACGCGCTGCGAGCGCTGGCCGACGACGGCCTCACCGCCCTCGACGCCGGCGGCGTGATCCTCGTCGGTGAGCGCCTGGCCCAGAGCCACGGCGCGCTCACCGCCGCGCTCGAGCTCGCGAAGACCACCGGCGCACGTCTGGCCTGGGTGCCGCGACGGGCCGGTGACCGCGGCGCGGTCGAGGCCGGCTGCCTGCCGACCCTGCTGCCCGGTGGACGCCCGGCCGCGGACGCCTCGGCCCGCGTCGATGCCGCCACTGCGTGGGGCGTCGACTCGCTGCCCGAGGCCGTTGGCCGCGACGGCAACGCGATCGTCGCCGCGCTGATCAAGGGCGACCTCGGTGGCCTCGTCATCGGTGGCGTCGACCCCGACGACACCAGCGACCCGGCCGCCACCCTGGCCGCGATCGAGGCCGCACGCTTCGTGGTCAGCCTGGAGCAGCGACTGACCGACGTGGCCGCTCGCGCCGACGTCGTGCTGCCGGTCGCGCCGGTCGCCGACAAGGCCGGCACCTTCGTCACCTGGGAGGGTCGCCCGCGCCCCTTCGAGGCCGTCTTCAGCTCTCCCGCCTCGCTTCCCGACCTGCGCATCCTCGCCGGCATCGCCGACGAGCTCGGTGCACCGCTCGGCTTCCGGACGCCTCTCGAGGTGCGGGCCGAGATGGAACAGATGGGTCCGTGGGACGGCGCGCGCCCGACGCTCACGCTCGGCAAGGAACCCAAGAAGCCCAAGGCCAAGGCCGGCGCGCTCGCGCTCTCGAGCTGGAAGCAGCTGCTCGACCTGGGCTCGATGCAGGACGGCGACCCCCACCTCGCGGCCACGGCCCGCCCGGCCGTCGCCAGGCTCAACCAGGCGGCCTACGACGCTCTCTTCGGGATGCACGAGGGAGCGGCGACCGCCGTCCTCACCGGTGATCGCGGCTCGGTCACCCTGCCCGTCGAGGTGGCGGACCTGCCCGACGACGTGGTGTGGGTCCCGGCCAACTCGTTCGGACGCGGCGTGCTCGCCGACCTGGCCTCGCCCGGCAGCTCCGTCACGGTCAAGGGAGCCCGATGATGACCCAAGTGATGAGCATCAACCCGATCGCCATGGCGGCCGACGACCTCTCGGCCTTCGGCCAGGACCCGTGGTGGCTGATCCTGATCAAGGCCGTGGCGATCTTCATCGTCCTGGTCCTGCTGACGCTGTTCAACATCTGGCTCGAGCGTCGCGTGGTGGCCCGCATGCAGCACCGCATCGGGCCCAACGTGAACGGTCCCTTCGGTCTGCTGCAGTCGCTGGCCGACGGTGTGAAGCTCGCGCTCAAGGAGGACATCATCCCCAAGGCCGCCGACAAGGTGGTCTTCCTGGTGGCTCCGGTGATCGCGACGGTCCCGGCGTTCGTGACGTTCGCGGTCATCCCGTTCGGCCCCGAGGTCGGGCTGCCGTTCACCGACCGCACCACGCCGCTGCAGCTCACCGACATGCCGGTCGCGGTGCTGTTCGTGATGGCGATCGCGTCGATCGGGATCTACGGCATCGTGCTCGGCGGCTGGTCCAGCGGGTCGACGTACAGCCTGCTCGGCGGCCTGCGTTCGAGCGCCCAGATGATCTCCTACGAGGTCGCGATGGGTCTCGCGCTGGTGGCGGTGTTCCTCTACGCCGGCTCGATGTCGACCTCGGAGATCGTGGCTGCGCAGAACCCCGGCCAGGAGTACTGGCTCGGCGTCATCCCGGTGCCGACGTGGTACGCCCTGATCCTGCTGCCCTCCTTCGTGATCTACGTGATCGCGATGATCGGCGAGACCAACCGTGCGCCGTTCGACCTCCCCGAGGCCGAGGGTGAGCTCGTCGGCGGGTTCCACACCGAATACTCCAGCCTGAAGTTCGCGCTGTTCTTCCTGGCCGAGTACATCAACATGGCGACCGTCTCGGCGCTCGCGACCACGCTGTTCCTCGGCGGTTGGCACGCGCCGTGGCCGATCATCCAGGTGTGGGAGGGCGCCGACTCCGGCTACTGGCCGCTGCTCTGGTTCTTCGGCAAGATGTTCGTCTTCATCTTCATGTTCATCTGGCTGCGCGGCTCGCTGCCGCGACTGCGCTACGACCAGTTCATGGCGTTCGGCTGGAAGCGACTCATCCCGATCTCGCTGGTCTGGATCATCGCCGTCGCGTCGATCCGGATCGTCACCCTCGACGGTGGCGTCGACAGGTCCTACCTGCTGGGAGCGGCCGGCATCTTCCTGGTGCTGTTCATCGTGCTGTTCTTCATCGGAGACAGTGCCGACGACGAGGACGACAGCCAGGACGCCGACGCAGAGGTGGACGCCTTCGCCGGCGGCTTCCCTGCCCCGCCGATGCCGGCCGGGGGTGCGGTCCGCGGCGCCGCCCTGCCGCTCACGTTCGCCGATCGCCGTACCACCGTGACGGGCACTGCTGATGAGAGCACCACCCCGGCCTCGGACGAGGAGAAGTAATGGCTGAGTCGAAGAGCCTCAAGGAGCAGTTCTGGGACCCGGTCGCCGGGTTCGGGGTCACGTTCCGCACGATGTTCAAGAAGGTCGTCACCGAGCAGTACCCCTTCGAGAAGATGCCGACCGCGCCGCGCTTCCACGGCCGTCACCAGCTCAACCGCTGGCCCGACGGGCTGGAGAAGTGCATCGGCTGCGAGCTCTGCGCCTGGGCCTGCCCGGCCGACGCGATCTACGTCGAGGGCGGTTCCAACAGCGACGGCCCCGACGGCGAGCGGTTCAGCCCCGGTGAGCGCTACGGCCGCGTCTACCAGATCAACTACCTCCGCTGCATCCTCTGCGGCCTGTGCATCGAGGCCTGCCCGACGCGCGCGCTGACGATGACGAATGAGTACGAGCTGGCCGACAACAACCGCGCCGACCTGATCTACGAGAAGTCCGACCTCCTCGCCCCGCTGCTCCCCGGCATGGAGCAGCCGCCGCACCCGATGCGACTCGGATCCGACGAGGGCGACTACTACCGCGGCACCTACTCCGCGCCCACGCCGGCCGAGAGGGGTCAGAAGTGACCTTCTGGATCCTCGCTCCGATCATGGTCGCCGCCGCGCTCGGCATCCTGTTCGTCCGCAAGGCCGTGCACGCCGCCATGCTGCTGGCCATCGTCATGATCAGCCTTGCTGTCCTGTACGCCGTCCTGGACGCGCCGTTCCTGTTCGCGGTCCAGATCATCGTCTACACCGGCGCGATCCTGATGCTGTTCCTGTTCGTGCTGATGCTGGTGGGCGTCGACTCCTCCGACTCGGTCGTGGAGACGATCAAGGGCCAGCGCGCGCTGGCCACGATCTTCGGCCTGATCCTCGGCACCGTCCTCGTCACCGGCCTCTCGCAGGTCACGCTCGGCACCGCGGTCGGGCTCGACGAGGCCAACACCGGCGGCAACATCGAGCAGCTCGCCAACATCTTGTTCTCCCGCTACGTCTTCGCCTTCGAGGCCACCAGCGCCCTGCTGATCACGGCCGCGATCGGCGCGATGGTGCTCGCCCACCGCGAGCGCCTCTCGCCCAAGGAGACGCAGGCCTCGATGGCCGCGCAGCGGATGCGCGACTACGCCGAGCACGGCAAGCACCTCGGCCCGCTGCCCGCCCCCGGCGTCTACGCCCGGCACAACGCGGTCGACACCCCGGCCCTGCTGCCCGACGGCACCGCATCGGAGTCCTCGGTCTCCCGGGTCCTGGTCGCCCGCGGCGTGATCCGCTCGGGCCCGGCCCTGGCCGACGACATCGACGAGGTGCAGCGCCAGCTCGGCCTCAACTCCGCCACGCAGGGCGTTCCCGTCGAGGAGGACGAGAAGTGAGCCCGTGACTCGAATACATCGTCCTCTCCGCGATCCTCTTCACCATCGGCTGCATCGGCGTGCTGGTGCGGCGCAACGCCATCGTGGTCTTCATGTGCATCGAGCTGATGCTCAACGCCTGCAACCTCGCGCTCGTCACCTTTGCCAAGCAGCACGGCAACCTCGACGGGCAGATCGCCGCGTTCTTCGTGATGGTGGTGGCCGCCGCCGAGGTCGTGATCGGCCTCGCGATCATCATGACCATCTTCCGGACCCGACGGTCGGCCTCCGTCGACGACGCCAGTCTGCTGAAGTACTGAGGGGCCTGACGTGACTCTTGACTCAATCCTGCTTGCCTCCTCGGAGGTCGCTCACGAGATCCCGGTGGTCCATCCGACCGCAGCCGACGGCGTCTTCAGCTGGCTGTGGCTGATCATCGCGCTGCCTCTCGCGGGCGCGCTCGTGCTCCTTCTTGTGGGCGCCTTCGCCAAGGGCCCTCTCAAGTCCGGGGTGGACAAGTTCGGCCATTGGATCGGTACGGCGACCGCCGCCGGTTCCTTCGCGCTGAGCCTGACCCTCTTCATCTCCCTGCTCGGACGCGGCGAGGAGGAGCGACAGATCGGCCAGCACCTCTTCACCTGGTTCGAGGTCGGCGGCCTCAACGTCGGCATGGACCTCCTCTACGACCCGCTGTCCGCGCTCTTCCTGCTGCTGATCACCGGCGTCGGGTCGCTGATCCACGTCTACTCGATCGGCTACATGGAGCACGACGACCGGCGTCGCCGCTTCTTCGGCTACCTCAACCTCTTCGTCGCCGCGATGCTGGTGCTCGTCCTGGGCGCCAACTACCTCGTCGTCTTCCTCGGCTGGGAGGGAGTCGGCCTCGCGTCCTACCTCCTCATCGGCTTCTGGCAGCACAAGCACTCGGCCGCCGCCGCCGCGAAGAAGGCCTTCGTCATCAACCGGGTCGGCGACATCGGCCTCTCGCTGGCCGTCGCCCTGATGTTCACGACGTTCGGCACCACCGACTTCGCGGCCATCAGCGAGCAGGCGTCCGGTGCGTCGCAGACCACCCTCAACCTGCTCGGCCTGCTGCTCCTGCTCGCGGCGTGCGGCAAGTCCGCACAGTTCCCGCTCCAGGCCTGGCTCCTCGACGCGATGGAGGGCCCGACCCCGGTCTCGGCCCTGATCCACGCGGCGACCATGGTCACCGCGGGTGTCTACCTCGTGGTGCGGTCCAACTTCATCTACGAGCTCACCCCGGTCGCGCAGACCGTCGTGGTCATCATCGCCACCATCACGCTGCTCTGGGGCGCGATCCTCGGTTGCGCCAAGGACGACATCAAGAAGGCGCTCGCCGGCTCGACCATGAGCCAGATCGGCTACATGATGCTGGCCGCCGGGCTCGGCGTCGCGGGCTACCCGTTCGCGATCTTCCACCTGCTGACCCACGGCTTCTTCAAGGCCAACATGTTCCTCGGCGCCGGCTCGGTCATGCACGGCATGAACGACGACGTGGACATGCGCCACTACGGCGAGCTGCGCAAGTACATGCCGGTCACCTTCCTGACCTTCGCGATGGGCTACCTCGCGATCATCGGGTTCCCCGGCTTCTCCGGCTTCTGGTCCAAGGACAAGATCATCGAGACCGCGCTCGCGGAGAACTGGATCGTCGGCCTCTGCGCGCTCGGCGGTGCCGGCATCACCGGCTTCTACATGACGCGACTGATGCTGATGACCTTCTTCGGCGACAAGTCGCGCTGGGAGAAGGACGTGCACCCGCACGAGTCGCCCAAGGTGATGACGGTCCCGCTGATCGTGCTGGCCGCGCTGTCGGTGCTCGGTGGCGTGCTGCTGCTCGGTGACTTCGTGGTCGAGTTCCTCGCCCCGGTGACCGGCCACGCGCCGCACCACGAGCCGCCGCTGCCCGCCATCGTGATCACGCTGCTCGCCGTGGGCGTGGTGGCCGTCGGTGTCGCCGCCGCGTGGTTCCTGGTCGGGCAGAGGGAGATCCCCCGTGAGGCTCCGACCGACGTCTCCTTCGCGACCCGCGCTGCGCGTGCCGACCTGTACGGCGACGCGATCAACGAGGGCCTGGTGGTGGCACCCGGCAGGTCGCTGACCACGGGTCTCGCCTCCTTCGACCGGTTCGGCGTCGACGGTGTCATCGAGGGCGGCTCGGCCGGCGTCGGTGCCATGTCCGGTGTCCTGCGCCGTGTCCAGAACGGCTTCGTGCGCTCCTATGCTCTCTCCCTGCTCGGCGGCGCGCTCCTCGTCGTCCTGGCCCTGCTGGCGGTGAACCTGACATGAGCGACCTTCCCGTTCTCTCCGTCCTGATCGCGATTCCCCTCGTGGGCGCGATCGTGACGGCCTTCCTCCCGGCCGCCCTGGCCCGGCTCGCCGGACTCGGCTTCGCCGGGGCCGCGCTGCTCTGGGTTGCGATCGCCGCGCTGTCGTCGTACGACCTCGACGGCGGGATGCAGCTGACCGAGACGCATGCCTGGATCGAGGCGCTCGGCGTGCACTACGCGCTCGGCGTCGACGGCCTCGGCCTGCTGATGGTGCTGCTCACCGCGCTGCTCGTCCCGATCGTGCTCCTCGCGTCGTGGCACGAGGCCGACGACGAGGGCAACAGCGGCAGCCGGACGTTCGTCGCCTGGGTGCTCGCGCTGGAGGCGATGTCGCTGGCGGTCTTCACGGCCACCGACGTGTTCCTCTTCTACGTCGTCTTCGAGGCCACGCTGATCCCGGCCTACTTCCTGATCGGCGGCTTCGGCCGCTCCGGTCGCGGCCGCGCCGCCACCAAGTTCCTGATCTACCAGCTCGCCGGCGGGCTGATCATGCTCGCGTCGGTGATCGGGCTCTACGTCGTCTCCTCCAACACCGGCAAGCCGTCGTTCCTGCTCACCGACCTGGCCGCGCTGGACATCGACCCGATCACGCAGCGCTGGCTGTTCATCGGGTTCTTCATCGCGTTCGCGATCAAGGCGCCGATGTTCCCGGTGCACACCTGGCTGGCCGACACGACCGAGAAGGCGACCACCGGCACGTCCGTGCTGCTGGTCTGCGTGCTCGACAAGATCGGCACCTTCGGCATGCTGCGCTTCTGCCTCGGGCTGCTCCCCGACGCGTCGCAGTGGGCCACGCCCGTGGTCGTCGTGCTCGCGCTGATCTCGATCGTGTACGGCGCACTGGTGGCCATCGGACAGGACGACCTGCTCCGCCTGATCGGTCTGACGTCGCTGTCCCACTTCGGCTTCATCGTGCTGGGCATCTTCGTCTTCAGCAGCCAGGGCATCTCCGGCTCGATCCTCTACATGGTCAACCACGGCATCGGCACCGCAGCGCTGTTCCTGGTTGCCGGCTACCTCATCCGTCGCCGCGGCACCGCCTCGCTCAGGGCCATGGGCGGCGGCGTCGAGAAGATCGCCCCGGTCCTCGCAGGCACGCTCCTGATCGCCGGCCTGGCGGCCTGCGGCCTGCCCGGGCTCTCGCCGTTCGTCTCCGAGATGCTGGTCATCATCGCGGCCTTCAACCATGCCTGGTGGGCAGGCGCTGTCGCCGTGACCGCCATCGTGCTGGCCGCGGTCTACGTGCTCTGGGCCTACCAGCGCACGATGACCGGCCCGGGCGGGGACTTCGAGAAGGTGGGCGGCATGCGTGACCTCGATGCCCGTGAGGTCGGCACGCTCGCACCGCTGCTGCTCGCGCTCGTCCTGTTCGGCTTCTTCCCGATGCCCTTGCTCGACGTCATCAATCCGCACGTCACCGACATCATGAGCAACGTCGGTGTCACCGACGCGCCGCCGACCGTCACCGGCTCGGTCAGCTCGCAGGGAGGCCACCAGTGACCGACTTCGTGAAGCCCACGATCGACTACTTCGAGCTGTTCCCGATGCTCGTGGTCTTCGGTGTCGCGTGCCTGGGTGTGGTCGTCGAGGCGTTCGCGCCCCGCTCGGCCCGCTACGCCGCGCAGGTCGTGCTGGCCCTGGGCGGCCTGGCCGCTGCTCTCGTCAGCGTCGTGATGATCGCCCAGTCGGCCACCATCTACGGCGACGGCGCCGCCCGCGGCACCCTCACGGTGGGCGGCACCATCGCGGTCGACGGACCCACCCTGTTCCTGTGGGGGCTGATCCTGGTCCTCGCCGTGGCCGGCGTGATGCTCTTCGCTGAGCGGCACCTCGACGGCGGGGTGTCGGCCTTCGCCGGCCAGGCCGCCGCGCTGCCCGGCTCCGAGGCCGAGCGCGAGGCCTCGACCCGAGGCCTGGACCACACCGAGGTCTACCCGCTCCTGATGTTCGCCGTCTTCGGCATGCTGCTCTTCCCGGCCGCCAACGACCTGCTGACGATGTTCGTCGGCCTCGAGGTCCTCTCGCTGCCGCTCTACCTCCTCTGCGGCCTCGCGCGTCGTCGTCGCCTGCTGAGCCAGGAGGCCGCGCTCAAGTACTTCCTCCTCGGCGCCTTCTCCTCCGGGTTCTTCCTGTACGGCGTCGCGCTGATCTACGGCTACGCCGGCTCGATGGACTTCTCGGACATCAACGAGTCGGTCCGCAACGACTCCGGCAACTCGGCGCTGCTGCTCATCGGCATGGGCCTGCTGACGGTCGGCCTGCTCTTCAAGGTGGGTGCCGCGCCGTTCCAGGCCTGGACCCCGGACGTCTACCAGGGCGCCCCGACCCCGGTCACGGCGTTCATGGCGGCCGGCACCAAGGTCGCCGCCTTCGGCGCGATCCTGCGTCTGTTCTACGTCGCCTTCGGCGCCGACCGGTGGTCGTGGCAGCCGATGATGTGGGTGGTCGCGATCCTGACGATGCTGGTCGGCGCACTCCTGGCCATCACCCAGACCGACGTGAAGCGACTGCTGGCCTACTCCTCGGTGGCCCACACCGGCTTCATCCTCACCGGCGTCCTCGGCGTACAGGCCACGACCGACCTCGCGCCCGGCGAGGTGAGCGCCCTGCAGGCCGTGCTCTTCTACCTGGCGACGTACGGCTTCGCGACGCTCGGCGCCTTCGCCGTCGTCAGCCTGGTCCGCGACTCCGCGGGCGAGGTGACCGCGCTCGACCGCTGGGCCGGGCTCGGCAAGGAGTCGCCGGTCGTTGCCGGTGTCTTCGCGTTCCTGCTCCTCGCGATGGCCGGCATCCCGCTCACGTCCGGCTTCGTCGGCAAGCTCGCCGTCTTCTCGGTGGCGCTCGCCGCGGGCGCCTGGCCGGTCGTCGTGGTGGCGGTGCTGGCGAGCATCATCGCCGCGTTCCTCTACATCCGGGTGATCAAGGCGATGTACTTCGACGAGCCGGTCGGCGACGGTCCGAGCGTTGCCTACCCGTCCGTGCTGACCGCCACGACCATCGCCTTCGCGGTGGCCGCCACGCTGATGCTCGGCGTGTTGCCGGGGCCGTTGCTGGATCTCGCGGGGCTTGCGGGACAATTCCTCAGGTGACCACCCCGTCTAGCTCGTCCCTGGCGCTCCCTGTCGATGATGCGGAGCTCGCTCAGCGTCTCGCCGAGCGCCTGGTCCAGGTCGAGGAGATGCTGGTCGGCTACTGCCAGGGCCGGACGGAGTACGTCTCGAAGGCTGCCGCTCACCTGATGGCGGCCGGCGGCAAGCGCTTCCGGCCCCTGCTGGTGCTGCTCGCCGCCGAGACCGGCCCGACGCCCGCCGCCGACGAGGTCCTGACCGCCGCGTGTGTCGTGGAGCTGACGCACGTCGCGTCGCTCTACCACGACGACGTGATGGACGAGGCCGACCTGCGCAGAGGTGCCGACACCGCCAACGCGCGCTGGGACAACCACGTCGCGATCCTGACCGGCGACTTCCTGTTCGGCCGCTCGTCCGAGCTGACCGCGGACCTCGGGCCCGACGCGGTCCGCATCCAGGCGAAGACCTTCACCCGCCTCGTCGAGGGCCAGATCCTGGAGACCGTCGAGCCCGGGCCGGGCGACGACCCGTTGGCGCACTACCTCGAGGTCGTGGCCGGCAAGACCGGCTCACTGATCGCCACGTCGGCCCACTACGGCGGGATGTTCGGCGGCTCCACGCCGGAGGTGGTCGAGGCGCTGAGGGCGTACGGCGAGATCGTCGGCTCCGCCTTCCAGCTCTCCGACGACATCCTCGACGTCGCGTCGGAGTCCGACGAGTCCGGCAAGACGCCCGGCACCGACCTGCGCGAGGGCGTGCCCACGCTGCCGGTGCTGATGGCACGCGCCTCCACGGACCCCGCCGATGCGCGCCTGCTGGAGCTGCTCGACGCCGACCTCACCGACGATCAGCTGCACGCCGAGGCGCTGGACCTGCTCCGCAAGCACCCGGCGATGGACGAGGCCCGCGCCTATGTCGTCGCCCAGGCAGACTCGGCCAAGGCGCTGCTCAGCGTCCTGGAGCCCGGCTCGGTCCGCACCGCTCTCGAGTCGTTCGCCGACATCGTCGCGACGCGCTCCACGTAGGACTCAACCTTCCCGGATATCCATGGACGTTTCCGGGGTCGGTCCGACGGAAACACCCCGCGAACGTCCATGGATATCCATGGGCGATGGCTCGACTCGGGTGCGATCCGAGCCATCCCGCCCATGATACAGCAGGCAGACGCGGCCGTCACCAGCTGAAGCTGGCGCCGGCGGTGGTTGATCGTCTCGACGGTGAAGATGACGAGCGCGACCCACACCAGCCCGAAGCCGATCCAGCGGCCGGCCGGCATGTCCTCGTGGAACCACAGCACGCCGAGGGCGAACTGGATGATCGGCGCGAGGTACTGCAGCAGCCCGAGCGCGACGAGCGGCACCCGGATCGCGGCTGCGCCGAACAGGATCAGCGGGATCGCGGTCACGATGCCGGTGGTCGTGAACAGCAGCGCGTGGCCGGTGCCGTGGCTGCCGAAGTTCGATGCCCCGGTGGCGACCAGGAAGAGGACGTAGGTCAGCGCGATCGGGGCGATGACGAGCGTCTCGATGGTGAGGCTCTCGACGGGGCGCACGTTGGCCTGCTTCTTCGCCAGGCCGTAGGAGCCGAACGAGAAGGCCAGGATCAGGGCCACCCACGGTGGTCGGCCGTAGTCGATCGTCAGCACGACGACGGCGACGGAAGCGATCCCGAGCGCGATCCACTGGAGGCGTCGCAGCTGCTCGCCGAGGATGAAGACGCCCATCATCACGGTGACCAGCGGGTTGATGAAGTAGCCGAGGGCCGCCTCGACGACGCGGTCGTTGTTGACGCCGTAGATGTAGGTGGCCCAGTTGAACGAGATCACCACCGCCGCCAGCGTCAGCAGCGTCAGCTGCCGCCGGTTCCTCAGGACCGCGGCAACGGTGGCGGTCCGGCGCAGCACCACCATCAGGATCGCCATCGTGAGCGCCGACCACACGATCCGGTGCGCCAGGATCTCCACGGCCCCCGCCGGCTCGAGGAGCGGCCAGTACAGCGGGAACAGTCCCCACAGTGCGTAGGCGGCCGTGCCGAACATCAATCCCTTGCGAGTGTCTGGCACCCCGTGAGTGTAGGACGCGGGATCGACAACAGAACGCTCGCGGGCGGCGTCTACCATGCACACGTCTTTGTCACACGTCCCGAGGGGGAACCATGCGGATCATCCGCACCATGATCGCCGGCCTGCTGGCCGCACTGCTGGGCCTGAGCGCCTTCGCCGCCGCGCCGGTCCAGGCCGACCAGGCACTGCCGAAGCGGACCATCACCGAGGAGCCGCCCGGCGACCACCAGATCAACTTCAACACCTTCAAGCTCAAGGGCGTCGTCACCGAGCTCCAGGCCGACGGCGTGACCTACCTGCCGTACGCCGACCAGAAGGTGCAGCTCCAGAAGAAGCTCTGCCCCAAGGCGAGCTGCAAGTGGAAGACCGTCAAGCAGGTCAAGAGCGACGAGACCGGCAAGTACAAGACGAAGATCTTCGCGCCCCGCACCGGCCGCTGGAAGTGGCGCGTCAAGGTCAAGGGCTCCAACGGCTACGGCACCACCAAGGGCGAGATCTGGACGCTCTTCTTCAGCTGATCGACGACTTCGGGGGAAGTCCGCGCAACGCGCAGCACGACGGCCCACCCGCAATGAGCGGGTGGGCCGTCGTTGCTCTTCGTCAGGTCAGACGACGGTCCAGGTGTCGCCGGCGCTGATCAGCGCGGCGAGGCGGTCGGTCGGGTCGCCGGTGGCGGCGTCCTGGGCGGTCGTGATCTGCGCGCGCGCCTGGTCGTCGTACGTCGGCCGCTCGACCTGGCGGAAGATGCCGATCGGCGACTGGTTGAGATAGCCGGAGTCGGTCAACCGCGAGATCGCGAACGCCGTGGACGGGTCGTCGTTGTGGGCATCGTGGACGAGGATGTCGGCGTCCTCGACCTCGGAGACCTGAACGATCTTCACGCCACCCGAGGCGCGGTCGCGGACCAGCGCCTTGGTGCCGCGACCCTCCGCGTCCAGCGCGCCGAACCGGATCTGCTCGCCGTCGACGAGCGGGATGATCGCGTCGGCCTTGGTGTCGGGGGACTTGATCGCGTCGAACGCGCCGTCGTTGAAGATCGGGCAGTTCTGGTAGATCTCCACGAACGACGTGCCGCGGTGGGCGGCGGCCGCGGAGAGCACGTGGATGAGGTGCTTGCGGTCGGAGTCGATCGTGCGCGCGACGAACGACGCCTCGGCGCCGAGGGCCAGGGAGACCGGGTTGAAGGGGTGGTCCACCGATCCCATCGGAGTGGACTTGGTGACCTTGCCGGGCTCCGAGGTGGGGGAGTACTGCCCCTTCGTCAGGCCGTAGATCCGGTTGTTGAACAGCAGGATCGTCATGTTGACGTTGCGGCGCAGCGTGTGGATCAGGTGGTTGCCACCGATCGAGAGGGCGTCGCCGTCGCCGGTGACCACCCAGACCGACAGGTCTGCGCGGGCGGTGGCGATGCCCGTGGCGATCGTCGGGGCACGCCCGTGGATGGAGTGCATGCCGTAGGTGTCGAGGTAGTAGGGGAACCGCGACGAGCAGCCGATCCCGGAGACGAAGACGATGTTCTCGCGACGCAGCCCCAGGTCGGGCAGGAAGTTCTGGACGGCCTTGAGGACGGCGTAGTCGCCGCACCCGGGGCACCAGCGCACCTCCTGGTCGGAGGTGTACTCCTTGCCGGTCTGCGGTTCGTCGTTCGTGGGGACCAGCTCGAGGCCGGAGTGCAGGCCGGGCAGGCCCAGATCGGTGCTCATGCGATGTCCTCCTTCGGTGCGGCGGTCAGGTCGACCTCGATGCCTTCGGCGTCGGCCACGAGCCCGCCGATCACGTCGGCGAGCACGGCGGCCTTCAGCGGCAGTCCGCGGACCTCGTTGTAGCCGACGACGTCGACGAGGTACTTGCCGCGCAGCAGCAGCGAGAGCTGGCCGAGGTTCATCTCGGGGACCAGCACCTTGTCGTAGCGTTTCAGGATGTCGCCGAGATCGTTGGGGAACGGGTTGAGGTGGCGCAGGTGCGCCTGCGCGACCTTGTAGCCGGCCTTGCGCACGCGGCGTACGCCCGCGCCGATGGGTCCGTACGTCGAACCCCACCCGAGCACCAGGACCTTGGCGTCACCGGTGGGGTCGTCGACGGCGAGCGGCGGCAGCGAGTCGGCGATCCGGTCGACCTTGGCCTGGCGGGTGCGGACCATGAAGTCGTGGTTGGCGGGGTCGTAGGAGATGTTTCCGTGCCCGTCGCCCTTCTCGAGGCCGCCGATGCGGTGCTCGAGGCCGGGTGTGCCGGGGATGGCCCACGGGCGGGCCAGCGTTTCGGCGTCACGCGTGTAGGGCCAGAACTCGGCGTCATCGCCCTCGCCGTGGTTGAGCTCGGTGGCGAAGTGGGGGTCGATCGCGGGCAGGTCGTCGACGTCGGGGATCCGCCACGGCTCCGAGCCGTTGGCGAGATAGCCGTCGGAGAGCAGGATCACCGGGGTGCGGTAGGTGATCGCGATCCGGGTGGCCTCGAGGGCGGCGTCGAAGCAGTCGCCGGGTGACTGCGGCGCGATGATCGGCACCGGTGCCTCGCCGTTGCGCCCGAACATGGCGTGGAGCAGGTCGGCCTGCTCGGTCTTGGTCGGCAGACCGGTCGAGGGGCCGCCGCGCTGGACGTCGATGACCAGGAGCGGCAGCTCGGTCATGACGGCGAGGCCGACGGCCTCGGACTTCAGGGAGAGTCCGGGACCCGAGGTGGTGGTGACGCCGAGGCTGCCCGCGAAGGCGGCGCCGATCGCGGCTCCGACGCCCGCGATCTCGTCCTCGGCCTGGAAGGTGGTCACGCCGAACGACTTGTGCTTGCTCAGCTCGTGGAGGATGTCGGAGGCCGGGGTGATCGGGTAGGACCCGAGGAACACCGGCAGGCCGGACTGCACGCCGCCGGCGATCAGGCCGTAGGCCAGGGCCAGGTTGCCGGTGATGTTGCGGTAGGTGCCCGCGGACATCGGGGCCGGCTTGATCTCGTAGCGGACGATGAAGGTCTCGGTCGTCTCCCCGAAGTTCCAGCCGGACTTGAACGCCATGATGTTGGCGTCGCGGATGTCGGGGACCTTGGCGAACCGCTTGGTCAGGAACGCGGTCGTCGACTCGGTGGGGCGGCCGTACATCCAGGACAGCAGCCCGAGGGCGAACATGTTCTTCGCGCGGGCGGCGTCCTTGCGCGACAGGCCGAACTCCTTGACCGCCTCGACCGTCATCCCGGTCAGGTCGACGGGGTGTACGGCGAACTCCGAGAGCTCGTCCCCGTCGAGCGGGTTGGAGGTGTAGCCGGCCTTGGTGAGGTTGCGCGCCGTGAAGTCATGGGTGTCGACGATGATCGAGGCGCCCTTGGGCAGGTCGCCGAGGTTGGCGCGCAGGGCGGCGGGGTTCATCGCGACGAGCACGTCGGGGGCATCCCCGGCCGTGAGGATGTCGTGGTCGGCGAAGTGCACCTGGAAGGACGAGACGCCGGGAAGCGTGCCCTGAGGTGCCCGGATCTCGGCCGGGAAGTTGGGCAGCGTCACCAGGTCGTTGCCGAACACGGCCGACTCCTGGGTGAAGCGGTCACCCGTCAGCTGCATGCCGTCGCCCGAGTCGCCGGCGAACCGGATGATGACTCGATCGAGCTGCTTGACCTGCTTGGTCGGCTGGGTCACCTCTGCCTGCTTCCTGCGGTTGAGCCTTCGGGGCTGGGCGATCGTAGCGCGAGTGTGCGATCGATTAGAACGCGTTCTAGTGGCCTTCTCGCCCGGTCATCCACTGTAGTCCGGCGCCCTCGCGTACCGGACTGGGTGCCGCTCATTGGACCGGGCTGTGGCGTGATGAGCGACACGCCGCGGCGGGTGAAAGTAATTGCCTATAATCATGTAGTCTTCTCGACATTAGTCAGTAACTGTCCTTCTCGGGCCGTGTGAAAAGAGAGATACACCCATGAAGCTCACCCCCAAGGCCTCCCGCCGCTTGGCCGCCGCCTCCTTCGCCGCACTGATGGCGTTGACCGCGTGCTCGACCAACTCCGACGGTGCTACCGAGGAGGGCGGCGTCTCGCTCGACCTGGTTGCCTACTCGACGCCGGAGACGGCGTACAACGAGATCACCGCGAACTTCGCCGAGACCCCTGAGGGCGAGGGCGTCGAGTTCAACACCTCCTACGGTCCGTCCGGCGACCAGAGCCGCGCGATCAGCGAAGGCGGCCAGGCCGCCGACTACGTCAACTTCTCCCTCGAAGGTGACCTCACCCGCCTCGTCGACGCCGGCCTCGTGGCCGACGACTGGAACGCCGGCGAGCACCAGGGCATCGTCGCCGACTCCGTCGTGGTGATCGTGACGCGCCCGGGCAACCCGCTGGGTATCAAGGGCTGGGAAGACATCGTCAAGCCCGGCGTCGAGATCGTCTCGCCCAACCCCGGCTCGTCGGGCGGTGCTCGCTGGAACCTCCTGGCGGCCTACGGTCACGCTCTCGAGGTCAGCGGCGGCGACGAGAAGGCTGCCCGTCAGTACCTCGTCGACTTCTTCACCAACGCCGTAGCCCTGCCCGGATCGGCTCGTGATGCGCTGACCAGCTTCACCAGCGGCGTGGGCGACGTCCTCATCTCCTACGAGAACGAGGCCATCCTGGCCCGCCAGAACGGCCAGGAACTCGACTACATCGTCCCCGACGAGACCCTGCTCATCGAGACGCCCGCTGCCGTGACCGAGGACGCCGAGCCGGAGGCGCAGTCCTTCCTCGACTACCTCTACACCGACGAGGCGCAGGCCAGCTTCCAGAAGTACGGCTACCGCCCCGTCCTCGACGGTGTCACCGGCGAGGTTGCCGGCGCCAACGACCCGGCCGACCCGTTCCCGACTCCCAAGGTGCTGTTCACCGTTGCCGACGACTTCGGTGGTTGGCCGGCCGCTGCCGAGAAGTTCTTCGCCGACGGCGAAGACGGCGAGCCGCTCGGCCTGGTGGCCGAGGTCCAGCAGGAGACCGGAAAGCTCGGCGAGTAAGAACCATGACGAGCGCCCTTCTGGGCCCGGCAGCAGACACCGTCGGGGAGCCGTCCTCCGGACGTTCTCCCCGGCGGCGTCGCCGCGCCAGCCCCCGCAACACCCTCACGCCCGGAGCCGGGCTCGGTCTCGGCCTGGCCATGATCTGGTTCAGCCTGCTCGTCCTCATCCCCTTGATCGCGATCATCGTGACCGCGGGCGAGGGCGGCTGGGACGCCTACTTCAACGTGCTCCGCAGCGATCAGACCTGGGCAGCGGTCAGACTGACCGTGACCCAGGCAGCGATCGTGACCGCCATCAACATCGTGGTCGGCACGATCATCGCGTGGGTCCTGGTGCGCGACCAGTTCTGGGGCAAGTCCCTGCTCAACATCATCATCGACGTGCCGTTCGCGCTGCCTACCATCGTTGCTGGGCTCGTGCTGCTCTCGCTCTACGGTCCGCAGAGTCCTCTGGGACTCGAATGGGCCAACACCGAGCAGGCCGTCATGCTGGCACTCGCCTTCGTGACCCTGCCCTTCATCGTGCGCACGGTCCAGCCGGTGCTCGAGGAGCTGGACGCCGACGTCGAGGAGGCCGCCGCCTCGCTGGGAGCACGTCGAGGCACCGTCGTGCGTCGCATCATCCTGCCCAGCCTTGCCCCGGCCATCGCGGCCGGAGCAGCGCTCTCGTTCGCCAGGGCCATCAGTGAGTACGGCTCGCTCGTGCTCCTCTCCGGCAACCTGCCGTTCCGCACCGAGGTCGTCTCGGTCCGGGTGCTGACCTTCATCGAGAACGGCAACACCCAGTCCGCGGCGGCGCTCGCCTCGGTGATGCTGTTCGTCGCCCTGGTCGTCATCGTCGCTCTCGACATCGTCCAACGAAGGGTGGCCAACCGTGGTTAAGGTCTCCACTCCCGTGCACTGGCTGCTCCGACTGATCGCCGTCGGCTACGTGTTCTTCCTCGTGGCCTGGCCGGTCTCGCTCGTCGCCGTACGCACCTTCGAAAATGGCACCGCCGACTTCTTCGGCATCTTCACCGACCCGCACACCGTGGCCGCGTTGCAGCTGACGCTGATGGTGGCCGGGTGGGCCGTCGTGATCAACCTCGTCTTCGGGGTCACGATCTCGCTGCTGCTCGTCCGCTACAACTTCCTGGGCAAGCGCGTGCTGTCGGCGCTGATCGACCTGCCGCTCTCCGTCTCGCCCGTGGTGGTAGGTCTGGCCTTGCTCCTCGTGTTCAGCGGCCGGACCGGTTGGTTCGGGCCGAGCATCGAGGAGGCCGGCTGGCAGGTCATCTACGACTCCCCGGGCATGATCATGGCGACCTGTTTCGTGGCGCTGCCGTTGATCATCCGTGAGGTCGTGCCCGTGCTGTCCGAGATCGGCGACGACCAGGAGCAGGCGGCCCGCAGCCTCGGCGCCAGCGGTCGGCAGACGTTCCTCCGGATCACCCTGCCCTCCATCAGGTGGGCCGTGATCTACGGCGTCGTCCTCTCGCTGGCCCGCTCGCTCGGCGAGTTCGGTGCGGTCAAGGTCGTCTCCGGCAACATCACCGGCCGCACGCAGACCGCGACGCTGATCGTCGAGGCGAAGTACCAGAACTTCGAGCAGGGCTCGGCCTACTCGGTGGCCTTCCTGCTCGCGTTCATCAGCATCGCCTGCCTGATCGTCGTCGCCTTCCTCCGCCCCAAACACGTAGAAGCCTGAGGTTCCACCCATGAGTATCGACGTCACTGGAGTGACCAAGACGTTCGGCGACTTCGTCGCCCTCGACAACGTCAACGTCTCCCTGCCCACCGGGCAGCTGACCGCCCTGCTCGGCCCGTCCGGTGGCGGCAAGTCGACGCTGCTGCGCATCATCGCCGGCCTCGACACCGCCGACACCGGCACCGTGTCGATCGAGGGCGTCAACGCGACCAAGCTGCCGCCGCAGAAGCGCAACGTCGGCTTCGTCTTCCAGCACTATGCGGTCTTCAAGCACATGACCGTCGCGAAGAACGTCGCGTTCGGGCTCGAGATCCGCAAGCGTCCCAAGGACGAGATTGCGGCGCGGGTCGACGAGCTGCTCAAGCTCGTGCACCTCTCGCAGTTCTCGCACCGGCTGCCCTCCCAGCTCTCCGGTGGCCAGCGTCAGCGGATGGCGCTGGCGCGGGCCCTGGCCGTCGAGCCGACCGTGCTCCTGCTCGACGAGCCGTTCGGCGCGCTCGACGCGAAGGTCCGCAAGGAGCTGCGCGAGTGGCTGCGTCGCCTCCACGACGAGGTCGCGGTGACCACCGTCTTCGTCACGCACGACCAGGAGGAGGCACTCGAGGTCGCCGACGAGATCGTGGTGATCAACGAGGGCCGCGTCGAGCAGGTCGGCTCGCCCGACCAGCTCTACGACGAGCCGGCCAACGACTTCGTGATGGGCTTCCTCGGCGAGGTCACCAGCCTGGGTGGGCTGGCCCTTCGCCCGCACGACATCGAGGTCGCCACGGCACCGCACACGGTCGGCGCCGTCGAGGGTTCGGTGTCACGGATGGTGCGCATCGGGTTCGAGGTTCGCCTCTCCGTGCTCACGATCGACGGCGACGAGGTCTCGGTCGTGCTCACCCGCACCCACGCCCGGAGCCTCGGCCTCGCCGAGGGCGCCACCGTCTGGCTCACCCCGGCCGCGGGTGCCACCATCGTCCCGTCGATGCGGGCGTCGCTGGCCGGCTGACACGGTCGACAGAGCGGGAGGACGACCTCGACCTGGTCGAACGCCTCGATCGGCGCTGGGCGACGACAACGTCAGCACACTCTCCGGTGCGACGGACAATCCGCGGTCGGTGCTCTGGGCGCCCGACGGGTCGGTCCTCTATGCGGTCAGTGCTCGCGACGGCGTGCTGGCCTGGGATCCGGCCACCGAGGCTCAGCCCGTCCGCTTCGAGAAGCCCGGCACCCCCTGAACGATGGACTCGACGGCCGCCACGTCACCCAAACAGAGGATTGGCCCAAGGGGTGTGGCCGGCAGCCCATCAGCGCGGCTACCTTGCGAAGGTGGAGGACAGGGAACCCCTGCCGGATCTCTGGGCGGGCATCGAGGGTTTCGACGAGGAGAAGGCCGACGGCGCCCTCGTCGGTCTGTTGTGGGACGTCCCGCTGCCCGAGGCGCTCGCGGGAACGATCATCCCCTTCCTCGAGCAGCTCGGTGACCGCTGGGAGGCCGGCACCCTCTCGGTCGCCCACGAGCACTTCGCCAGCGGGGTGCTTCGACGGCGCCTGACTGCACTGGCCCACCAGCACGAGCTGCTGCCTGTCCAGGGTCGTCGGCGTCCCCGCGCGGTGCTCGCCTGCCCACCCGGCGAGAGCCACGACCTGATGCTGTTGTGCTTCTCGCTCCTGCTCGGCGAGAAGGGATGGCGTACGACGTTCCTCGGTGCTGACACCCCGATCGAGTGTGTGGCAGCTGCCGCGCGCGCAGCCGAGGCCGACGCGGTCATCATCGCCTCGACCAGGACGGCCCGGCTGACCGGGAACCGCGAGGCCCTCGTCGAGCTGGCCGGCGACCACCGCGTCTACGTCGCCGGCCGTGGCGCCGACGCGGAGGTCGCGCGCGTCCTCGGCGCGCGACTTCTCCCTCCCGACGTGGTCGAGGCCCTGGAACACGTCGTGCCTCGGCCTCGGGACCGGACGGCGTGACCTGCACGTTCAGCGGTAGTTGGTGAACTGCACCGCGAAGTCGTAGTCCTGTGACTTCACCAACGCCTGGACGGCCTGCAGGTCGTCGCGCTTCTTCGAGGACACGCGCAGCTCGTCGCCCTGGACCTGCGCCTTGACGCCCTTGGGGCCCTCGTCGCGGATCAGCTTGGAGATCTTCTTGGCGTCCTCGGAGGTGATGCCCTCCTTGAGCGTGATGTCGATCTTGGAGACCTGCCCTGACTGGCGCGGCTCGGACGCGTCGAGGATCTTCAGGCTCTGGTCGCGCTTGATCAGCTTGTCCTGGAACACGCTGAGCACGGCGCTCGCGCGGTCGTCGGCCGAGGCGACGATCTCGATGGCCTGGTCGCCCTTCCACTCGATCGTGGCGCCGGTGCCCTTGAAGTCGAATCGGGTGGCGATCTCGCGGGCCGCCTGGCTCAGCGCGTTGTCCACCTCCTGGCGGTCGAGCTTGCTCACGATGTCAAAGCTTGAGTCGGCCATGGGGCTCCTCCGGTTTTCTGTCTACGTCGGTCTGACGCTATCCTCATCTCTCGTTGCCCCTCGGCCAAGCTCGCCCTTGGTGGAGGGGTCAGCACGGCAGATTGCCCGAGCGGCCAATGGGAGCGGACTGTAAATCCGTCGGCTTTAGCCTTCGAAGGTTCGAATCCTTCATCTGCCACCAGCGGCCCCGCACTTGTCGGGGCCGTTCGGCATTTGCGCCAACGCCCCTGCGATGCTGGCGACATGGCCGCGCAGCAGATCCACGACATCGGCCGTCGTCGTGCGTGGGCCATCTGGGGTGTCGCACTGGCGGTCTACGTGCTCGCTGTCTTCCACCGCAGCTCGCTCGGCGTCGCGGGGATCCTCGCGGCCGAGCGCTACGACATCAACGCCACCAGCCTGGCCGCGTTCACCGTTCTCCAGCTCGTCGTCTACGCCGGGATGCAGGTGCCCGTGGGCGTGCTGCTCGACCGCTTCGGGTCGCGCGCCATGCTGCTGGTCGGGCTGGTGCTGATGACCGCCGCACAGCTCGGCTTCGCGTTCAGTACGTCGTTCGGCGGCGCGGTCCTGTCACGTGCCGTCCTCGGCGCCGGCGACGCGATGATCTTCGTCAGCGTGATCCGGATCGTGAGCGTCTGGTTCCTCGTGCGGCAGGCCCCGCTGATCACGCAGCTCACCGGTCTCACCGGCCAGCTGGGCGCCATCGTGGCGGCGGCCCCCTTGACGTTCCTGCTCGACCGGCTCGGCTGGACGCGCGCGTTCGCCACGGTCTCCTCGATCGGTGTCGTGCTGCTCGTCGCCGTCATCTTCCTGGTCAAGGATTCGCCGTACCGCACCGACGAGGTCGTGACCATCAAGCTGCGCGCCCTGGCCGAGTCGGTGAAGACCGTGTGGGGCAACCCGGGCACGCGGCTGGGCATGTGGTCGCACTTCACGTCGCAGTTCTCCGGGACCGTCTTCGCCCTGCTGTGGGGCTTTCCGTTCCTGGTGCGCGGCCTGGGCTGGTCCGAGGCCGCGGCCAGCGGCCTGCTGATGGCGATGACCGCGTGGGCGGTGGTCAGCGGACTGCTGCTCGCGCGACTGGTCGCGCGGCTGCCCTTCTACCGTTCCTGGATCGTCATCGGCGTCGTCCTGACGATGGCCACCGCGTGGACGGCGGTGCTGCTGTGGCCGGGTGTCCCCCCGCACTGGCTGGTGGTCGTGATGGCGTTCGCGACCGCGAGCGGAGGTCCGGCCTCGATGGTCGGCTTCGACCTCGCGCGATCCTTCACCCCGGTGCAGGCGATCGGCCGTGCCAACGGGCTGGTCAACGTCGGCGGCTTCACCGCCTCCCTGGTGGTGATGGCGCTGATCGGCATCCTGCTCGACCTCTCCGAGCCGGGTGGCATGGACGCCTACGCGCTCGGCGACTACCGGATCGCGATGGCCGTGCAGTACCCGTTCTGGATCTTCGGGATCGTGCAGATCCGGCGCTACCGCCGGCGCGGGCTCGACCACCTGCGCCGCGTGCACCCGGGTGCGGTGGAGGAGATGCAGGCCGGGCGACCGTTCGTGCACCCGGGGATCGGCGAAGAGGGCGTCTGAGGCCGCACCAATCCGTGACGTCGGTCACTCCGAACCTCCACTGAGGCCGCCGCCGGGGCGGACCCGATCGAAAGGTTCAGACCCATGCGTCTTCCGCAGCTTCGGCGTCCGTCGCCGTCCATGGCCGTGTCCATCCTCGCCCTCGTCATCGCCACCAGCGGCACCTCCGTCGCGGCCGCCGGCCTCATCAGCTCTCAGGATGTGAAGAACGACTCCTTGAAGTCGGTCGACATCAAGGACAACTCGCTGAAGGGCCGCGACATCAAGGGTGGCTCGATCGGTGGCTGGGAGGTCCGCGACAACTCGCTCAAGGCGGCCGACTTCGCCAAGGGACAGCTCCCCGCGGGCGCCAAGGGCGATACCGGTCCAGTCGGACCTGCCGGCGTCGGTCGTTGGGCGCTGGTCGATGCGACCGGCGCGATCATCGCCCAGTCCGGCGGCTTCAGCGTCACCGCGGCGTACCCCGTCCTGGCTCCGATGGGCGCGGATGTCGCCGGTCTGCGCGCCAACGGCAACGTCTACATCAACGCGGGCGAGAACCTCGCCAACAACGGCGTGCTCGCCGTGGTCGCGCTGCAGAACACGGTCGACCAGAACGGTGACGCCATCACCAACGGGCGCGCCGCCGGCGCGGACAGCAACCCGGAGTTCTCCGGCGAGATCTCCGCGGCGATGTGCCAGCCCGGCGTCGTGAACTGCGCCCCGCCGAACACCGGCAACGCCAACCACGTGGTCGTCAGCCCGCGCAACAGCGACGGCACCGTGACCACCGACGGCGCCCGCAAGCGGTTCTACGTCGTCGTCACCGGCGACTCGTCCGACCGGTCCTGATCGGAGCGCTCAGGCCAAGCGGTCGTGGTCCTCGTGCTGGCTGTTGAAGGCTGAGGTCTTGCAGGATGCGAGCTCCCGGGCCTCCTCGACGGAAAGCGTCTCGATCGCCTCCATGATGTCGACGCCCACGCTGCTGACCTCGGGGCCGCGGACGAGCGGCACGATCGTGTGCACCAGCCGGTCGGCGTACGCGTGGACCATCGTGAACGACTGACCGCCGTCGACGCCTGACACGAACCGGTCGACCGGCGCCGGGTCGCTCGTGTAGCAGCTGGCCGAGGCCACCGAGACCGGGATGCCGGCGAAGATCGAGTAGGTCGAGAAGTGCAGGTGTCCCGAGAGGATCCCGCGCACGTCCGAGCCCTCGAGCACCGCGGCGAGGCGGTCCTGCTCGAGCAGCTCGATCAGCTCGGCCGCGCGCAGCATCGGCAGCGGGAGCGGCGGGTGGTGCAGCGCGAGCAGGGTGCCGTGCTCGGCCGGCGTGGCCAGCTCGCCGGCCAGCCATGCGAGCTGCTCGTCGGTCAGCTCGCCGTGGTGATACCCCGGGACGGTGCTGTCGAGGGAGATGATCCGCAGGCCGTCGATCACGTGGACGCGATCCTGCGGGGCGTCGGACGCCTCGCCGAAGAGACCGAGCGCGTAGTCCGCCCGCTCGTCGTGGTTGCCCATCACCCAGACCACCTCCGCGCCCATCGCGGCGGCGGCCGGCTCGACGATCTCGCGGAGTCGCGCGTACGCCGCAGGCTCGGCCTTGTCCGCGAGGTCACCGGTGAACACCAGCGCCTGTGGGGGCGGGTCGACGGCGGCGAGTCGCTCGAGGGCGAGCCGCAGCCCGGCCTCGGTGTCGACGGCGCCGTACTGCAACCGGCCGGCCAGCAGGTGCGGGTCGGAGAGGTGCGCGATGACGTGCCGGGGCGGGGCGTACTGACCGAGCTGCTTCACGCTCGGAACTCTAGAGCCGTTTGGCATGCCCGTAGTGCCGGTTCGGTCAGGTCGCCGGCAGGATCCTGCCGGTGACCTCGCCGAGCGCGATCCGGCCGCCGGACGTGCCGAGTGCGGTGTAGCGCAGGGTCACCTCGTCACCGTCCTCGAGGAAGGTGCGCTCCACGCCGTCGAGCAGGAACGGCTCCTTGCCACCCCACGACAGCTCGAGGAACGACCCGCGCTGGTCGGGCTCGGGGCCGGAGATGGTGCCCGAGCCCCACAGGTCACCGGTGCGCACGCTCGCGCCGTTGACGGTCGTGTGAGCGAGCATCTGCGCAGGCGACCAGTACATCGAGGCGTACGGCGGACGCGAGACGACCGTCCCGTTCAGCAGGACCTCGACGTCGATGTCGAGGCCGGCCCGTTCGCCCACCGCGAGGTAGTCCAGCGGCTCGGGATCCTGCCCGGGCAGGTCGGTCCAGGCCGCGTCGAGGGCGGCCAGCGGGGTGACCCAGTGGCTGATCGAGGTGGCGAACGACTTGCCGAGGAACGGCCCGAGCGGGACGTACTCCCAGGCCTGGATGTCGCGCGCCGACCAGTCGTTGAGCCCGACGACGCCGAAGGTGTGGTCGTTGAAGGCGCCGGTGGCGACCCGCTCGCCGAGCTCAGTCCCGGTGCCGACCACGAAGCCGAGCTCGGCCTCGATGTCGAGGCGCCGGCTCGGGCCGTAGGTCGGGTCGTCCTCCGTCGGCGCCTTCCGCTGGCCGCACGGCCGGATGACGCCGGTGCCGCTGGCGACGACCGTGCCTGCGCGACCGTGGTAGCCGACCGGCAGGTGCTTCCAGTTCGGCAGCAGCGGCGCCTGGTCGGGCCGGAAGATCCGGCCGACGTTGGAGGCGTGCTGCTCGGAGGCGTAGAAGTCGACGTAGTCGCCGACCTCGATCGGGAGGTGCAGCTCGACCTCGTCGAGGGGGTGGACGTGCGGAGCCGTGCGCTCCTGGTGGACGTCGTTGCGCAGCACCTCGTCGATCCACCAACGGGCGGTCGCCCACTGCTCGGGACCCATCGCCATGAACGCGTTGAGACGACGGCGTCCGCCACGCTGCTGCCAGCTCGGAGGCCGGGTCGCCGATCTCCGCGACCGGCGCGAGGTCGAGGACGAAGTCGCCGATCCGCACACCGACACGAGGGCCTTCGCCTGCAACGCGAGAAGACGCCATAGGGCAGGTTGTCGAGGTCGAAGAGGGAGCCCGAGGCGCCGTCCACCCAGCTCATGGTGCCTCCAGCAGTCCGAGGTCGGTCAGGTCGTCGAGGGGCTCGAGGATCGAGCACGAACCGATGCCGGTGAACCACCGGCGGGCCTTGGCGAGGTCGAGCTCGTGGGCGAGCCCGAGGAGCTCGGCCTCGTCGGTCAGCTCCAGCGTCTCGGCCACGTCCTGGGCACCCAGACCGGAGTCGGCCTCGGCGGTGGCGGCGAGGACATTGAGGAAGCCGTGGTGCTCGAAACCGGTGTCGGGATCACGATGGCGTACGGCGTTGTGGAGGCCGGCGGTGCACTTGAACGCGAGCTCCCGGTCGAGCGCCGCGTCGATCCAGGCAGCGACGTGGTCAGCGCTGGGGAAGAGGTGCGCCTCGACCCCACCTGTGCGGAACTTCAGCCGGAGCTCGGCCGCGGCGACCTCGTCGGCCGCTGCCTCCCAGCCGTAGGTGACGCCGCCGGCGGGCAGCTCGACGAAGATCGGTGTCTCGTCGTCGAGGCTGCCGTCGTTGCGCGCGGCATCGACGGCGGCCACGACTCGGCGGGCGTTGCCGGCGAGGTCGTCGAGGTCGCGCAGCGCGATCTCGAGGCCGGCGACGGGATTGCCGGCGCGGGCCGCGAGCCTGAGCGCGCCGGCCACGGCGCCTGCGCCACCGGTCACCACGATCGAGAGCGGGATGTCGTCGGCCGCCACGGCCGGCACTCGCTCGTCAGTGACGACGAGGGAGGCCACCAGGTCGGCGTACCACTCGTCCCGGCGCGCCGTGAACGCCTCGACCGCCGCTGGCAGGTCGGCGTTGCCGGGAGGGAAGATGGCGGCGTCGTCGAAGAAGCCGGACCAGGCCACTGGCAGCACGTTGCTCACGGCGCTACTCTAGCCAGTAGGCGCATAGCGGACGATATGGGCCGATTATCGGACGAATGGAGCGACGGCTGATGGCTCACTACCGCAGTGTCGGAGCGATCCCGCCCAAGCGGCACACCCAGCACCGTGACGCCGACGGCGCGTTGTACTTCGAGGAGCTGATGGGGGAGGAGGGCTTCTCCTCCGATGCCTCGCTGCTCTACCACCGCGGCGTGCCGTCGGCACTCGTCGACAGCCAGATCTGGGAGCTCGCCGACCAGACCCGCACGCCCAACCATCCCCTCAAGGCTCGCCACCTCAAGCTGCACGCGCTGGAGACCGGCACCTGTCCGGTCGAGGGCCGTCGCCTCGTGCTCGGCAACAACGACGTCCGGATCTCCTACGTCCTCACCGGCGGGCACTCCTCCCCGCTCTACCGCAACGCCATCGGCGACGAGTGCGTGTACGTCGAAGCCGGCACCGGCACCGTCGAGTCGGTCTTCGGCGTCGTGCCCTACCGCGCCGGTGACTACGTCGTCATCCCGCGCGCGACCACCCACCGGTGGGTGCCGGCCGAGGCGAGCCGGCTGTACGCGGTCGAGGCCAACAGCCACATCCACCCGCCCAAGCGCTACCTGTCCCGCTTCGGGCAGTTCCTCGAGCACGCGCCCTACTGCGAGCGGGACCTGCACGGTCCGTCGGAACCGTTGATCGCCGAGGGCGAGAACGTCGACGTGCTGGTCAAGCACCGCACCAGCGCCGGCATCGTCGGGACGCGGATGACCTACGCGACGCACCCCTTCGACGTGGTCGGCTGGGACGGCTGCCTCTACCCGTACACGTTCAACATCGACGACTTCATGCCGATCACCGGCAAGGTCCACCAGCCGCCGCCGGTGCACCAGGTCTTCGAGGGCTGGAACTTCGTCATCTGCAACTTCCTGCCCCGCAAGGTCGACTACCACGAGCTCGCGATCCCGGTGCCGTACTACCACTCGAACGTCGACAGCGACGAGGTCATGTTCTACGTCGGGGGCGACTACGAGGCGCGCAAGGGCTCGGGCATCAACGTCGGCTCGATCTCGCTGCACCCGGGCGGCTACGCGCACGGTCCGCAGCCGGCCGCCATCGAGGCGTCGCTCGGTGCCGACTACTTCGAGGAGTCGGCCGTCATGGTCGACACCTTCGCCCCGCTCGACCTCGGCGAGGGTGGCCTCGCCGTCGAGGACCCGGCCTACGCCTGGACCTGGGCCGGCCGGGGACCCGACGATCCCGCGGTGTTCAGCAACTCCTGAGCTCACATACAAGGGGTGACCGCTCGTTTTCAGGTGAACGGCATCGAGTGTTCTGATGGCCACATGAGCGCGGGGGAACGAGTCGACGAGATCGCGCCCCCACGCTTCGTCGTCTTCATCCCGCTCGTGCTGGCGATGCTCTCGATGATCGGGCCCTTCAGCATCGACACCCCGTTCCCGGCGTTCCCGCACATCCGCGACGAGTTCGCGGTCAGCACCGAGCAGCTCCAGCTGATCGTCACGTCCTACCTGCTCGCGTTCGCCGCGATGAGCATCTTCCACGGCCCGCTCTCGGACTCCCTGGGCCGGCGCCCGGTCATCCTCGGATCGGTCGCGGTGTTCTCGGTCGCGTCCCTTGCCTGCACGATCGCGCCGACGTTCGAGCTGCTGTTGATCGGGCGGGTCGTCCAGGGCCTGAGTGCCGGCGGCGCCACGATCGTCAGCCGGACCATCATCCGCGACATGTTCGAGGGCGAGCAGGCGCAGCGCCTGATGAGCCGGGTCGCGTTGATCTTCGGGGTGGCGCCTGCCATCGCCCCGCTCGTCGGCGGCGGCCTGCTCCAGATCGGCCCCTGGGAGCTGGTGTTCGCCTTCCAGGCGCTGCTCGGCGTCGTACTCATCGTCGCGACGCTGATCGTGCTGCCCGAGACCCATCCGGTCTCGGCCCGCGTGCCGCTGCGGGTCGGTGAGGTCGTGCGCGGTCTGACCGAGGTCGCCCGCCAGCCAGCGTTCCACCGCCTCGCGTGGGCCGGCATGTTCGGCTTCGGCGCGCAGTTCCTCTACATCGGCGGCGCCGCGATCTTCGTGGTCGACCTGCTCGGGCAGGGCGAGCTCGACTTCTGGAAGCTCTTCGTCCCGATGATCGGCTCCATGATGGTCGGCTCGTGGATCAGCGGTCACACGGCCGGCCTGGTCACCGGTCGCAAGCTCGTCTCGATCGGCTACCTGATCACGCTCGCCGGCGGCGTGGTCGGGGTCGGCTTCTCCACGTCACCGCTGGCGACCGACCTGCCGTGGGCGATCATCGGCCCGAGCATGCTCGGCCTCGGCAACGGCATGGCCTACCCGTCGATCCAGCTGATGATGCTGGACCTCGTGCCCACGCGTCGCGGAGCCGTCATGTCGTGCGCGAGCTTCCTGGTGCTGATCTTCAACGCCATCGCGGCGGTCGCGCTCACGCCGTACGTCGCCACCAGCACGCTCGGACTGGCGCTCGCCGCCCTCGTGATCTCCGGGCTCGGGTCACTGTCCTGGGCCTGGCACTGCGTCAGGACGCGTCCCGTCTGATCCGCCGAGTCGGCGCCAACGCTCGGCCGAGTCGGCGCTAGCGCTCGGCCGAGTCGGCGCTAGCGCTCGGCCGAGTCGGCGCGAAGGGGGCGACTTGATGAGTTTTCACGCCGACTGGGCACGTCGTTGGCGCCGACTGGGCGCGTCGTTGGCGCCGACTGGGCGCGTCGTTGGCGCCGACTCGCGGATCAGGAGGTCCAGGCGCGCCAGAGCGCGGCGTACTCCCCGTCGAGGCCGACCAGCTCGTCGTGGCTGCCGAGCTCGACGATCCGGCCGTCGATGACCACCGCGATGCGGTCGGCGTCGTGGGCGGTGTGCAGTCGGTGGGCGATGGCGACGACGGTGCGACCCTCGAGGAGGTTGTTCATCGAGCCCTCGAGCGTGCGGGCGGTGCGCGGGTCGATCAGCGACGTGGCCTCGTCGAGCACGAGGGTGTGCGGGTCGGCGATGATCAGCCGCGCCAGCGCGACCTGCTGGGCCTGCGCCGGGGTGAGGGCGTAGCGGCCCGAGCCGATCACGGTGTCGAGGCCCTGGGGCAGGCGCTCGACCCAGAGCAACGACCCGACAGCGCTCAGCGCCTCGCGGACCGCGTCGTCGTCGGAGTCCTCGCGGGCCAGCACGATGTTGTCGCGGACCGAGCCGATGAAGACGTGGTGCTCCTGGGTGACGAGCGCGACCTCGGTGCGCAGAACCTCGAGCGGCAGGTCGACCAGCTCGACGCCACCGATGGTGGCCGAGCCGGTGCGGGGCCGGTTGATGCCGGACAGCAGGCGACCCAGCGTCGACTTGCCGGAGCCACTCGGACCGACGATCGCCAGTCGCTCACCGACACCCAGCCGCAGGTCGACTCCGTGGAGGACGTCGTGGCCCTCGCGGTAGGCGAACCTGAGGTCGGTGCCGACCAGCTCGATGCCGTCGGGCAGCTGGTCTCCGGCCTCGCGGTCGGGCTTCACCTCGGCGATGCCGAGCAGCCGGCTCGTCGACGCGGCACCGACCTGGAGCCGGTCGACCTCGCCGATCAGCCGGTCGAGCGGGTCGCCCAGCGCCTCGACGTACAGGACGGCGGCGGTGATCTGGCCCAGGTCGACCCACCCGCGGGTGTAGGCGTAGGCGCCGACCAGCAGGGTGATGACACGCGGCGTCTGGAAGGCGAAGTTGAGCGCCATGAAGAGCTGGTTGCGCAGCGTCATGCCGTAGCGCTCGGCCTGCGCCGACACCTCGATGTCGCCGTCACCGGCGCGGACGCGCACGCCCGAGAGGCCCAGCGCCTCGAGGGTGCGGGCGCCCTCGACGGTCTCGGTCAGCGTGGTGTTGATGCGGGAGTAGGTCGCGCCCTCGGTGATGTAGCCCTTGGGTGCCCGCCGCAGGTAGCCGCGCACGGCCCAGGCCGAGGTGGCGAACGTGAGCAGCGCCGGCACCGCGAGGACCACGGAGTTGAGCAGCATCGCGCCGATCGAGAGCACCACCGTCAGCAGCGAGATGATCGCCATCGGCAGGCCGTACTGGACCGAGCGGCTCATCGTGCCGACATCGCGAGTGACCCGGGTGACGAGGTCGCCGGTGCTGGCGCTCTCGACCGCGCCGAGCGGCAGTCGCAGGATCGTGCGGACGATGTATTCGCGGGCCGTCGAGAGGAGGTCCTGGCCGAACAGCGTCGACGTGCGCTGGGCGACGAAGGTGAAGGCCGACTGCAGCAGCACCACCCCGATGATCACCAGGGCGAGCTCGGTCAGCGGCAGGCCGCCACCGTCGACCGTGGTGTTGACCAGCTCGCCGAGCAGCCGCGGCACGACGAGCCCCGTGGCCGCAGCAAGGGCGTTGAACACCACGAGTGCGGTGAACATGCCGCGTCGGCTGCCCAGCAGGTCGCGGAAGAAGGTCAGTACGGCGCGGTTGCCCGACACCGGCCAGCCGCGCTCGGGGTTGCGGGACGCGGCGTAGACGGCCTCTGCCCGTTGACGGCGCAGGTCGTGGCGCGCCCACAGCGCGGCGTTGCGCTCCCTGGGCGTCGCGTCGACGGGCGGGATGAGCTCCGGTGGGATGACCGGCGGGTCGAGGGCGCGGTCGCGCCAGGTGTCGGGGGAGGTGGCCAGCAGGTCGGTCATCGCGCAGCCCCCTCGTCGATGTCGTCGAGCGACCTGGCCACGACACGGCGGTAGGCGGGGTCGTTCTCGAGCAGGTCGGCGTGCTCGCCGTCGGCGACGACCACGCCGTCCTGGAGGAGCACGACGCGGTCGGCGTGGTGCAGCCACAACGGCGACACCGTGCAGACCACGGTCGTGCGTCCGCGGCGGTGGTCGCTCACCCGCTCGGCGATGCGGGCCTCGGTGTGGGCGTCGACTGCGGAGGTGGGTTCGACCAGCACCAGGATCGGGGCGTCGACGGCGAGCGCGCGCGCCAGCACCACGCGCTGGCGCTGTCCGCCGGACAGGCCGCGACCGCGCTCGTCGAGCTCGCCCTGCCAACCCTCGGGCAGGGCGTCGTAGACGTCCTCGGCATTGGCCACGCGCAGCGCCGCCTCGGCCTGCTCGCGGCTCAACCGGCCGTGCGGGTCGATGGCGTCCTGGAGGGTGCCGGCGAACAGACCGCTGCCGGTGTCGCTGACCAGCACCTGGCGTCGTACGTCGTCGAGGCGCGCCGCCGACAGGTCGACGCCCCCGAGGCGCACGCCCCACTCGCGGGTGGCCGCCTCTTCGTCGCGCGCGGCGATCCGGGCGCGACGGCGCTCGCGGTCGGCCCGGGCCTGGCGGGCCGCGCGTCCCTTGAGGCCGTCGCCGTCGTCCTCGCCGACCGGGTCGGTGTCGGGCGGGAGGTAGCGCCCGAGCCGGTCGGCGAGCGCCGAGCTCTGCTCGGGCACCGCGCTCACGACCACGGTGAGCTGGCCCGGCTGGGCGGTGAAACCGCTCAGGTCGTCGGCGATCTCGGCGTTGCCGTCGAGAGGCTGCGGCTCGGCCGGCTCACGCCACGGTGGGCGCTGCTCGAAGATCGCGATCGCCTTGCGGGCGCTCACCAGCGCCCGCGTGTACTTCTGGGCGAGCTCGAAGAACGTGCGGATCGGGCCGACCATGAAGAGGCCGTAGCCCAGGAAGCTCACCAGCTGGCCGACGCTGAGCTCTCCGGCGTTGACCTGGCGGGTGCCGAGCCAGACCAGGCTGACGAGGAAGACCCCGGAGAACAGCACGCCGACCGCCTCGACGGCGGACTGCCAGATGCCCGACGAGACCCCGGCCCTGCGAGCCTGCTGCGACTGGTCGGCGTAGTTGCGGCCGAACGTGTCCTCGCCGCCGATGCCCCGCAGGATGCGCAGCCCGGCCACGATGTCGGTGGCCATCGAGGTGAGCTCGGAGTTGCGGCTGCGCTCGATCTGCTGGCGGCGGTGCAGCGGCCGGAGCAACGGCAGCGCGGCGCCGAGGAGCACCGGGGCTGCCACCAGCACGAGCACGCCGAGCTGCCACGACATCGACAGCACGATCGCCGCCACGGTCAGGTAGGAGACGAACTGTGCCGCCGAGCGCGCCAGGATCTCGGTCAACGCACCGAACTCGTCGGAGTCGCTCGACGCGACGCTGAGGACCTCGCCGGTCGGCGAACGACGCGGCAGCACGTGCCCCATCTGCGCGATCTTGCGCGTCACCATCTGGGTCGTGCCGTAGAGGCTGATCAACCAGCTGCGCACGATCAGCGTGTGGAAGACCACGCCGAAGATGCCACCGACCACGACCACCCCGAGCATCACGCCCGACCACTTCAGCAGGTCGGTCGTCGAGCCACCGAGGATGCCGTCATCGACCGCGCGGCCGAAGATGTACGGCCCGAAGGTGAGCGGCATCAGCCACAGCAGGCAGGCCAGGGTCGCCAGCGCGATGACCTGCCACTGCTGCCGCAGCATCCACCTCAGGAACGCCGCAGGAGACCGGGTGTCGGGGTCCGGGGTGGGTGCGTCGTCGGTTCCGGTGAAGAACGTCGCGATCCGGGGTGGAAAGTCCTGCATTCGACGGCCAGCGTAGGCGCCCGCACGGACCTCACGCGACGGCTTTATCGGCTCAGGCGTGGACCGGGTAGTCCGTGTAGCCGGCCTCGTCGCCGCCGTAGAAGCTCTCCGGGGCGGGAGCGGTGAGCGGCAGGCCCTCCTCGAGCCGGCGCGGCAGGTCGGGGTTGGCGATGAACGACCGGCCGAACGCCGCGGCGTCGATCAGCCCGGCCTCGAGCAACCGCTGGGCCTTGGGGGCGTCGTAGTTGCCGGCGCCGACGATGACGCCCGGGTAGGCGGCCTTCAGCTCGCGGCGGTAGTCGTCGGTCAGCTGCGGGCCGCCGGCCCAGTCGGGCTCGGAGAGGTGGAGGAAGGCCAGGTTGCGCTTGCTCAGCTCGCCGGCGACGTACAGACCGGCTTCCGGACCGGACGGGTCCTCGGTGCCGTTGAACGAGCCGATCGGCGAGATCCGGATGCCGACGCGGTCGGCGCGACCAGGCGCCTGCGACGGCGTCGGTGACCTCGAGCATCAGCCGGGCGCGGTTCGCGAGCGAGCCGCCGTAGCCGTCCTCGCGCAGGTTGCTGTCGGCGGCGAGGAACTGGTGCAGCAGGTAGCCGTGCGCGCCGTGGATCTCGACGAGGTCGAAGCCGGCGTCGCGGGCGTTGACCGTCGCGCGGCGGAAGTCCTCGAGCAGGCGCGGGATCTCGTCCAGCTCGAGCGCGCGGGGGGTGGGGCAGTTGGCGCGCGTCGGGATGCCGTCCTCGCCGCGGATCGTGGTGCGGTTGCGGTACGGCGAAGCGCTGGCCGACACCGGGAGCCCGTCCTCGTGGAAGGACTCGTGGGAGACCCGGCCGACGTGCCACAGCTGGGCGGCGATCCGACCGCCGGCGGCGTGGACCGCGTCGGTGATCGTGCGCCAGCCGGCGACCTGCTCGTCGTTGTAGATGCCGGGGGTGTCCATGTAGCCCTTGCCCTCGGGGCTGATCTGAGTGCCTTCGGAGATGACCAGGCCGGCGCTCGCGCGCTGGACGTAGTACTCCTGCATCAGCTGGTTGGGGACGTCACCGGGCGCGGTGGCGCGCATCCGGGTCAGGGGGGCCATGAAGACGCGGTTGGGAGTGGTGACCGCGCCGATGGTCAGGGGTTGGAAGAGTGTGGTCACGGGGAGCCCAACGGGGTGTCGGTGGCGGCTATTCCGATCAACCCATCACGCGCTTGACCACGCCGTAGAACGCGCGCTCCGGCAGCACCTTGCGCGCCCGCACCAGCACGGGTGCGCCGCCGCCGACCGCGTAGCGCAGCTTCGGCCGCGACGTGTGCACGATCTTGACGATGCGGTCCGCGACAACCTCGGGCTTCGAGCCGAAGCGCTCGAGTCGCTCGGCGCTGATCTTCTTGACGCGGCTGGCGACCTGCTCGGCGTACGCACCGGTGCCGGACATCTCGGTCGCCTGCTGCTCGGCGATGCCGGCCCACTCGGTGATGATCGCGCCCGGCTGGACGGTGACGGCCTTGATCCCGAACGACGCGACCTCGAGTGCGAGCGAGTCGGTGAAGCCTTCGACGGCGTACTTCGACGCGTGGTACCAGGCGCCGAGCGGTTCGCCGAACGTGCCGCCCACCGAGGAGATGTTGACGATGTAGCCGTCGCCGGCCGCCCTCATGTCGGGGAGCACGAGCTGGGTCAAGCGGGCGAGGCCGAAGAGGTTGACCTCGATCTGGCGCCGCGCCTCGTCCATCGTGACGTCCTCGACGGAGCCGTAGGAGCCGTAGCCGGCGTTGTTGACGAGGACGTCGATCGGTCCGGCCTCGGTGCGGATCTGCTTGACCACCGACGTCATCGACTCCTCGTCGGTGACGTCGAGGGCGATCGGCACGATGCCGTGCTCGGTGAGTGCCTGCATACGCTCGACGCGGCGGGCGCCGGCGTAGACGGTGAAGCCGTCGGCGGCGAGGGCCTTGGCGGTGGCCTCCCCGATTCCGCTGGAGGCTCCGGTAACGAGTGCGATCCTGCTCATGCTGTACTCCTGCGTGGTGGTATCCAACTGGTTGGTTACAACGTAGACGCGCCGTGACTGGATTGCAACCAACCGGTTGGTTAGCATGCTCACATGCCTCGTGATGCCAGCCAGACCCGCGCCGCGATCCTCGCCGCCGCAACGGCCGAGTTCGCGGAGTTCGGACTGGCCGGGGCCAGGGTCGACCGGATCGCGTCCGGCGCCGGCTGCAACAAGCAGCTGATCTACGCCCACTTCGGCAACAAGCAGGGGCTCTTCGACGAGGTCGCCACCATCCACGTGCGACAGCTGCTCGACTCGGTGCCGATCACGGCCGACGACCTGCCGGGCTATGCGGTCCGGCTCTTCGAGCACACCGTCGCCCACCCGGAGCTGGTGCGCTTGACGATGTGGCAGCAGCTCGAGGGTGGGGAGCTGGCCGGCCTGGCCGACCTGGAGGCGGCGTCGATGGCCGCCAAGGTCAAGGCGGTCAAGGCCGCGCAGAAGGCCGGGCTCGTCACCAAGGCGCTGCCCGCACCGCACCTCGTCACGCTGGTCATCGGGGTGGCGATCGCGTGGCTGCTCGAGCGGTCCGGCACCGGCGACCCTCGGAAGTCGATCCGGCTCGCGGTCGAGCGGATCGTGGCGGTCTGAGTCAGGCCACCACGCGGGCCGATCCGGCGATCCGCTCGTGCACGGCCAGCATCGAGTCCACGGTCGCCGACCACGGGAAGAGCTCGGCACGGGCGCGAGCCGCTCGCCGCCGCGCGAGCTCCGGGCGTTGAGCGAGATCGAGTACGGCGTCCGCGAGCGCGGAAGGGTGGGGGCTGGCCCATGCGCCGGAGGAGGCGTCGACCAGCTCGCGCGCACCACCGCGGTCGGCAGTGACCACGGGCGTGCCGCTGGCCAGTGCTTCGAGCACCGCGAGGCCGAACGTCTCGCTCGGGCAGACCGACAGCGACACGTCCGCGGCGGCGATGTGGCGTGCGAGGTCACGCCGGCCGTCGATGAAGCCGTGGAACGTGACGGGTGCGCCGGCGGCGAGATCCACGAGCTCGGAGAGGTGCGGGCCGTCGCCGTACACGTCGAGGTGGAGGGGTACGCCGCGGCGATGGAGCTCGGCGGCAGTGGCCACGGCGAGGTGCGGGCTCTTCTCGCGGGACAGCCGGCCGAAGTGCGTGAGCCGTAGTGGACCCGCCGCACGCGCGGTCGGCGCGGGAGGGCGGAAGGTGTCGAGGTCCACCCCCAGCGGCACTCGCGCCATCGGGCAGTCGGCACCGGCGGCTGCGTTGGTGAACTCGTCCTCGGCATAGTGCGAGGTGACGACGATGGTGTCGAAGCTGCGGACCAGGATGCGGTTGAGCAGCGCGATGGAGACCTTGGAGGTCGTGTCGAGGCCGGTGCGCATGGCGAACATGTCGCTGAGGCGCTCGTGCGAGAGCAGTACCGAGCCCACGCCCGATCGGCGTGCCCAGCGCGCGACGGGGAGCAGCGTCAGCTTGTCGCTGAGCTCGACCGACGTCGGTCGCCACGACTCCAGCACCTCGGTGACCCGCCAGGGCTCGACGATCAACCGGTAGCCGCCGCCGACCCTGGGCGCCCGCAGCTGCACGACGTCGCCCGCGGGCGTCGAGACCCGCGAGTCCGTCGGACCCGGGATCACCAGCAGTCGCTCGCAGCCCGCTGCGACGTACCCCTCACCCAGCGCGTGGATGGCGGTCTTCATGCCGCCCGAGGCGGGTCCGATGAAGTTGGCGAGCTGCGCGATCCGCATGGGCGCACCGTGGCGCACCGCGATGAACGCCAGGGAAGGGTGAGGTGTCCGGCGCGCGACAGCCCTCGGCCCGGGAGGCAGTATGGGGACATGAAGTTCTCGAGGGGAATCGTCGACGATGAGAGCTCGCTGGAAGTCGAGCGCGGGCCGCACACCGTGGCCGGCATCACCGCCGTGGCCAAGGCGATGGAGATGGGCGTCAGTCAGATGGGCGTGCGCCGCACCGCCCAGACGTTGCTCCGGCTCAACCAGGTCGACGGCTTCGACTGCCAGGGCTGCGCGTGGCCCGATCCCAGCCCGGAGCACCGGCACACGGCCGAGTTCTGCGAGAACGGCGCCAAGGCGGTTGCCGAGGAGGCGACCAAGGAGCGGGTGGGGGCGGCCTTCTTCCGCAAGCACTCGGTGGCCGACCTCGAGCAGCGCAGCGAGTACTGGCTGGGCAAGCAGGGACGCATCACCGAGCCGATGGTGCTCCGCGCCGGCGCGACGCACTACGAGCCGATCTCCTGGGACGACGCCTTCGCCACCATGGCCGGGCACCTCAATCGGCTCGACGATCCCAACCAGGCGGTGTTCTACACCTCCGGCAAGGTCTCCAACGAGGCTGCGTTCGCCTACCAGCTCTTCTCCCGGGCCTTCGGCACCAACAACCTCCCCGACTGCTCCAACATGTGCCACGAGTCGAGCGGCACGGCGCTGGTCGAGACGATCGGCATCGGCAAGGGCTCGGTCAGCCTCGACGACATCCACCACGCGTCGCTGATCGTCGTCGCCGGCCAGAACCCCGGCACCAACCACCCGCGCATGCTCTCGGCCCTCGAGGAGGCCAAGGGCAACGGCGCGAAGATCATCTCGATCAACCCGCTGGAAGAGCCGGGGATGACGCGCTTCAAGAATCCCCAGCGTCCACGCGGCGTCATCGGCACGGGTACGGCGATGGCCGACCTGCACCTGCCGATCCGGATCAACGGCGACCTCGCGCTGTTCCAGGCCATCGGCGCGTTGCTGGTCGAGTGGGACGCACTCGACCACGACTTCCTGGCGACCTACACCGAGGGCTTCGAGCAGTACGCCGCACACGTCGCCGACCTCGACTGGGCGAAGGTCGAACGGTCGACCAGCCTGACCCGCGCCCAGATCACCGAGGCCGCGGAGATGTTCCGCGACTCCGACGCCACCGTCACCTGCTGGGCGATGGGCATCACGCAGCACCACAACTCGGTGAACGTGATCAAGGAGTTCGTCAACGTCGCCATGCTCCAGGGCAACATCGGCCGTCCCGGGGCCGGCCTGTGCCCGGTGCGCGGCCACTCCAACGTGCAGGGCGACCGCACGATGGGGATCTGGGAGCAGGTGCCCGACCACTTCCTCGACGCCCTCCGCGACGAGTTCGGCTTCGAGCCGCCGCGTGAGCACGGCTACGACACCGTCAAGGCGATCCGCGCGATGCGCGACGGCAAGGTGCGGGTGTTCCTGGGCCTGGGCGGCAACTTCGTCTCGGCCGCGCCGGACACCGAGGTCACCGAGAGCGCCATGCGCAACTGCGCGCTCACGGTGCACGTCTCCACCAAGCTCAACCGCTCGCACGTCGTCACCGGGGGAGAGGCGCTGATCCTCCCCGTGCTGGGGCGCAGCGAGCGCGACCTCACCGGTGGCCGGGTCCAGCGAGTCACCGTCGAGGACTCGATGTCGGCCGTGCACGCCTCGCACGGTCCGCTCAAGCCCGCCTCCAAGCACCTGCGCTCCGAGGTCGACCTCGTCTGTTCGCTCGCGCTCGCGACGCTGCCGGACTCGACGATCCCGTGGGCGGCCATGCGCGACGACTACACCGAGATCCGGCGGCACATCGCGCGCGTGGTGCCGGGTTGTGCGGCGTACGACGAGAAGGTCGACCAGCCGGGCGGGTTCGTGCTGCCGCACCCGCCACGCGACACGCGCACCTTCCAGACGAAGTCGGGGAAGGCCGTGATCACGTCCACGCCCATCGAGGTGCTCGAGGTCGAGCCCGGACGGCTGATCCTGCAGACGCTGCGCTCGCACGACCAGTTCAACACCACGATCTACGGCCTCGACGACCGCTACCGCGGGATCAAGGGCGGGCGGCGGGTGGTGTTCGTGCACCCCGACGACATCGCGTCGCTCGGCTGGAACGACGGCGACATGGTCGACCTCGTCGGCGAGTGGGAGGACGGCGAACGCGTGGCCCGAGACTTCCGGATCGTGGCCTACGACCAGCCGCTCGGTTGCGCCGCGGCGTACTACCCGGAGACCAACCCGCTGGTGCCGCTCGACTCGACCGCCGAGGGGAGCAACACGCCGACCTCGAAGTCGGTGATCGTGCGGCTCGAGAAGCCGGGCTACACACCGACCGACCGCGCGTCGGCGAGTGCGCAGGGTGCGGGCGAACGTCGAGACGTGGACCCGGTCCACCTGAGCTGAGGACGACATGACCAACCCGGAGCGTGACCCACAGGAGACCGTGTCGACCACGGGCGACGTCGAGTGCGGCATCGAGGTGCTGACGCCGCGGGACGTGCCGCTCGGCGGTCCTCGTGCGATGCACGTACGCCGCACGCTGCCGCAGCGAGAACGGTCGCTGATCGGAGCGTGGTGCTTCGTCGACCACTACGGCCCCAATCTGGTCGCCGACTCCGGCGGGATGAGCGTCGCGCCGCACCCGCACACCGGGCTGCAGACGGTGAGCTGGCTGTTCGAGGGCGAGATCCAGCACCGCGACAGCGCGGGCAACCAGGCCATGGTGCGGCCGGGCGAGGTCAACCTGATGACGGCCGGTCAGGGGATCAGCCACTCGGAGGTCTCGACGGAGGCCACGACAGCGCTGCACGGCGTCCAGCTCTGGGTGGCCCTGCCCGAGGCCAGTCGCCACGTCGCTCCCGGGTTCGCCCACCACGCTCCTGCCCTGGTGACTGGTGACGGCTGGTCGGGCCGGGTGTTCCTCGGTTCGCTGCTCGGTGACACGTCCCCGGTGTCGACGTACACACCGCTCCTCGGCGCGGAGCTGCACCTGGAGGGCGGCGCAACCCTCGACCTCGAGGTGGACGACACCTTCGAGCTCGGGTTCCTCGTCGACCGCGGTGTCCTGCTGGTCGACGACTGCGAGGTGAAGCAGGACCAGCTCGCCTACGTCGCTCCCGGCCGATCGACCGTCACCCTGATCGCCGGCGCCGACGGTGTGCGGGTGGTGGTCCTCGGTGGTCCGCCCCTCGGCGAGCAGATCGTCATGTGGTGGAACTTCGTCGGCCGCAGCCACGAGGAGATCGTCGCCTTCCGCGAGGAGTGGCAGGACCAGATCGCTGGCGCTGCCACGGGTCAGGACGTCCGGCCGGGCCGCTTCGGCATCGTGATCGACGAGCCGCTCCCGGCGATCCCGGCGCCGACCCTGCCCAATGCGCGACTCCGATCCCGTGGCTGAGGCCATGACCCACGACTGGCAGCTGAGTGCGCTCGACCTGGCGGCATACCTGGCTCGAGTGGGCCAACCGGCGGCCGAGCCCAGCCTCGCGGCGCTGTCGGATCTCCAGACCGCGCACGTGCGCACCTTCTGCTTCGACAACATCGACGTCCTCCTTGGTCAGCACCCCGGGGTCGGTTTGCCCGCGGTCCAGGGGAAGTTCGTGGCGCGCGGGCGGGGCGGCTACTGCTTCGAGCACGCCACGTTGTTCGCCGCGGTGCTCGAGACGCTCGGCTACGACATCGCGCGGCACCTGGGACGCGTCGGCGATGCGACGTCTCCGCGCACGCATCTGGTCGTGCTCGTGAACGTCGACGGGCAGCGGGTCCTGTGCGACCCGGGCATCGGCCGACCGCCGCTGCAACCGATCCCGCTCGCCGACGGTGCCGAGGTGACCGCCGGCGGCTGGACGCACCGCCTGCAGACGACGAGCGAGGGCGACGCCGGCGTGGGCTGGTCGCTCGATCGGTGGGTCAACGACGAGTGGGAGCACATGCACACGACCGACCTGCTGCCGGTGCGGCCGGTCGACGTCGCGCTCGGGCACCACTGGACGAGCACCCAGCCGGCGAGTCACTTCGCGACCACCCTGATGGTGACGCGGCACGGCCTCGACGCCGGTGGTCCGCTGCACACGTCGGTGTCCCTCGACGGGATCGTCGTACGCCGACCGGGCCGCCCGACCGAGCACGAACCGCTCGACCCGGCTGCACTCCCCGGCGTGCTCGAAGACCTCGGTGCCGGCCTGACGGCCGACGAGACGTCGCGGCTCGTCCAGCGCGTGTGTGACCTCGCCGTCGGTTGAGCCCGGCTCAGCGTCGGGCCAGCGCGGCGACGCGTTCGACGTCCTGCGCCCCTTCGAGGTCGGGCAGGGCCAGGAAGACGGTCCGCACGCCCTCCTCGAAGAGCCGGTCGTGGCGCTCCCGGTGCGTCGCGACCTCGCCGGCGTGGTGGCGGGCCGCGTAGGCCGCTGCCTTGGCGCGTCCGCGGAGCCGTTCGACGCGGTTCCACGTGTCGTCGCGGTCGGTGCCGATGACGGCGATGTCGAGCACCGTGACGTCGACCTCGTCGTGGGGCCGGTCCGCCTCGTCGCAGTGCTGCCGCAGCACCGCGGTCTTGTGCCGGACGGTGTCGAGGTCGGCCCGGATGTTGCAGGCGTCGCCCCAGCGGGCGGCGATGCGCAGCGTGCGTCGTTCGCCGCTGCCCCCGATGATCAGCGGCAGGTTGCCGACTGGCCGGGGGTAGCACGTGGTCTCGGGCAGCGAGACCCGCTCGCCCGCGTAGGCCTTCGTGCCCGGCGCCCAGAGGGCGCGCAGCGTCTCGGCGGCGACCTCGAGGTCGTCGAGGCGGCGGGCGGTGGGCGGGAAGTCGAGTCCGTACGCCGCATGCTCGCGGCCCCACCAGCCGGCCCCGAGCCCGCAGAACGCCCGACCCCCGGTGAGCACGTCGAGGGTCGCCGCCGTCTTGGCGATGATGCCGGGAGCGCGGAACGTCGCCGGCGTGCACAGCGTGCCCAGCTCGAGGTCGGTGCCGAGCGCGGCCAGGGCCCCGAGCGTCACCCATGGTTCCGGGATCGAGTCCCAGGCGCGGCCGACCTGCGGGATCTGGATCAGGTGGTCCATCAGGGCGATCCCGGCGAACCCGGCGTCATCGGCAGCGAGGGCAACGCCTCGCAGCCAGTCGAGCGGGTCCTCTCCCCACGGGAAGCGCGAGACCTGGAGCATCACGCGCGGGCCTTCGTCGGACGGCGCAGGGGCCGCTGTGGTCGTTGCGCTCACCGGAGCCGATTCGTCCGCCGTGACGACCAGGACGTCCCAACCTTCCGCCTCGAGCTCGGTCCTGATCTCGCGCATCCGTTGCAGCTGGGTGTTCAGGACGTTCGCCGGGACCGGCCGGTCGCGGGCTGCATTCCGGCTCCGGCAGGCGGGGGCCGGGGTGTCGAAGACGACCGCGACGGTGGCGAGCCCGGCCGTGCGTGCCCGGGTCGCCCACGCCGTACGGCGAAGCGGATCCAGACCGAGGGTGTCGACGACGACGGTGAGCCCGCGCTTGCACCGTCCTTCCACGACCTGGTCGAGGATCCGGAACGCGTCGTCCGATGCGTCGAGATCGGCCGTCCCGCTGCCGACGACGGCGCGCAGTGCGTCGGACGAGACCACCTCGACGTCGCGGTAGTGCTCCGCTGCCCACGTCGACTTCCCGGAACCGGACGCGCCGACCAGCACCACCAGGGCGGGGTCGGGGATCTGCACGCTCGCAGTCTCGCACCGAGTGATTCTTCCGGACGCTGATCGTCCGGAACGGTGGCTAACGTCGCCGTCGAGGAGGTAGCCATGTCGGACGACTACACGACCCGGTCGCTGACCCCGGAGCACCTGGGACGACTTCGCCGAGCTCGTCGAGGCCAACAACGGTGTGTGGGGCGGCTGCTGGTGCATGGGATTCCACCCGGAGGGCTTCGGGGCCGGCAGCCGGGACGGCAACCGCGAGGCGAAGCGTGCCCACACCGAGCGCGGATCGGTGCACCAGGTGCTCGTCTACGCCGACGGCGCCTGCGTGGGCTGGTGCCAGTACGGCTCACCCGCTGAGCTCCCCAACATCAAGAACCCGAAGAAGTACGCATCAGGAGCAGCGGAGCTGCCGGACTGGCGGATCGGCTGCATCTTCACCGGGAGCAAGCACCGCGGTCAGGGCATTGCTCGTGCCGCCGTGGCCGGTGTGCTGGACGCGATCCGGGCAGCCGGCGGAGGGGTCGTGGAGGCCTATCCGGAGCAGACCGTGGAGCGCCCGCCACAGCGAGGTGCCTACCTCCACACCGGGCCGGAGGAGCTGTTCGCCGACTTCGGGTTCGTCCGGGACCGGCAGATCGCCAAGTGGCGCTGGGTCATGCGCGCCGAGGTCTGAGCAGCGGCGCTATCCGACGTACGGCAGCAACGACTCGATCGAGTCGGTCGGCGTCTTCAGTGCGATCCCGGAGCCGATGGCCTTCAGCTCCCAGCCCTCGCCGGCGCGGACCAGCTTCGCCATCACCAGTCCCGTCTCCTTCACGCCGAGCGTCAGGGTGAAGCGCGCGAACTCGACGCCCGCGTCGTCGACGAGGCGGCAGTAGGCGTTGCGGATGTACTCCAGCGAGTGCCCCTGGTAGCTGCTGACGAGGAACAGGATCGTGTCGACCTTGGCGTAGACCTTCGGCAGGTCGACGCTGATCGTCTCGTCGTCGCCATCGCCCTTCCCGGTGGTGTTGTCGCCGAGGTGGACCACCGAGCCGTCTCGGGTGGCGAGGTTGTTGAAGAAGGCGATGTCGAAGAACTGCCCGCCGGCGAACTGCACCGCCGACGCGTCGAGATCGACCGCCGCCGCTCCGCTGCCGGCGAACCCGGCCGTGTGGGTGTGTTCCCAGCCGACGGCCATCTGCACGTTCGTCAGCGACTGCCCGCTCTCGGTGGCCAGCGTCAGCGACTGGCCCTCGCTCATCTGCGTCACTTCGCCATCTCCATGGCGGCCACCGTAGCCCGCCACACACGCTGCGGTGTGCGGTGTCGGTGGGATCGGCGAGGATGGCGCCATGGCCGGACCTGTGATCGGAGACGACGGAATCGCGCGCTGCCCGTGGGGTGCGGGCGATCCGGTCAACCTCGCCTACCACGACGCCGAGTGGGGGATGCCCGTCGAGGGCGAGGCCGCGCACCTCGAGCGGCTCACGCTCGAGGCGTTCCAGTCGGGCCTGTCCTGGCTGACCATCCTGAACAAGCGCGAGGCCTTCCGCGAGGTGTTCGCGGGCTTCGACGCGGACATCATTTCGGCGTACGGCGACAGCGACACCGAGCGCCTGATGCTGGAGCCGCGCATCGTCCGCAACCGCCGCAAGATCGACGCGGCTGTCGCCAATGCGCGCGCCACCGTGGCACTGCGCGAGCACGGCGGCCTGGTCGACTTCCTGTGGTCGTTCCGGCCCGACCAGACGCCCGCACCGCACGACACCAGCGAGATGGCGACGACCAGCGCCGAGAGCCTGGCGCTGAGCAAGGCACTGAAGAAGATCGGCTTCGCACACGTCGGCCCGACCACGATGTATGCGCTGATGGAGGCGATCGGCATCGTCGACGACCACCTCGTCGGCTGCCACCGCCGCGGCACCAGCGGAGTCTGGGCCTGATCCCTGCGGAAGATCGGCGCTAACGTTGCGCGCCATGACCCGTGTGCACGCCTTCGCCGACGACGCTCTCCAGGACCTGGACGCGGTGGGACTCGTGGCAGCCATGCACGACGGCCTGCCGGTGGTGGACGTGATCGAAGCGGCCATCGCTCGCGCCGGCGCCGTGGACGCCGACCTGGGCGCGATGGCCTACGAGGCCTTCGACCGCGCCCGTGCAGAGGCGCGCACACCCCGACCGGGCTTCTTCGCCGGCGTGCCGACGTTCATCAAGGACAACGTCGACGTGGAGGGGATGCCCACCCAGCAGGGCACCGACGCGTACGTCGCCAGGCCGAGCAAGCGCGACGGCGACTTCGCCCGGATGTTCCTCGCCACCGGGGTGATCCCGCTCGGCAAGACCCAGCTCTCCGAGTTCGGCTTCAACGCCGCGGTCGACCACGCGCGGCTCGGCCCCGTGCGCACGCCGTGGCACCTCGACCACTACGCCGGTGCCTCGTCCGCCGGCTCGGCCGCGTTCGTCGCCGCCGGCGTGGTCCCGATCGCCCACGCCAACGACGGGGGCGGCTCCATCCGCATCCCGGCCGCGGTCAACGGGCTGGTCGGTCTGAAGCCGACCCGCGACCGACTGGCGCAGGACAAGATGATGCGCGACATGCCGGTCCGGATCATCTCCGACGGGGTGCTGACCCGGTCGGTGCGCGACACGGCGGCGTTCTACCGCGAGGCCGAGAAGGTCTTCCGACACCCGCGGCTGGCGCCGATCGGTGACATCACCCGCCCGGGCCGGGCCCGGCTGCGGATCGCGGTGGTGACCCAGGGGGTCGGCCGCGATGCCAGCCCGGAGGTGCGCGAGCTCACCCTCAAGACCGCCGCGCTGCTCGAGTCCATGGGGCACCGGGTGGAGGAGATCGACCCACCCGTGCCCGACTCGTTCGTCGACGACTTCCTCCTCTACTGGGGGATGCTGGCGATGGTCGTCATGCGCACCGGCCGGGCCTCGTTCGGGCCCACCTGGGACCCGAGCAAGCTCGACAACCTCACCCGAGGACTCGACCGGCACACCCGCCGCAACCTGCACCGGCTGCCCGGGGCGATCACCGCGATCGCCCGCAGCAAGCGCCTGGCGGCGCGCCACCGGGCGACGTACGACGTCACGCTCACGCCGACGCTGGCCACGACCACGCCCCAGGTCGGCCACCTGTCACCGAGCGCCGACTACGACGACATCATGGACCGGTTGCTCGACTGGGTGGCCTTCACGCCGCTCCAGAACGCGACCGGTGAACCGGCGATCTCGCTGCCCCTGGCGACCACCTCGACGGGGCTTCCGCAGGGCATGATGCTGGGCGCCGGATGGGGTCGCGAGGCCCGGTTGCTCGAGCTCGCCTACGAGCTGGAGGAGGCCGCTCCGTGGCCCCGGATCCAGGACGGGATTCAGGGCTGACGGGGGGCTCCGGGACGCGATTTCAGTTCCCGCTCAGCCCTGTGTATTCTTCTCCGTCGTTGCCCCTTTAGCTCAGTCGGCAGAGCGTCTCCATGGTAAGGAGAAGGTCTACGGTTCGATTCCGTAAAGGGGCCCTGGGTTGGAGTTCGTCGTAGTCTGGCGACATCCGCCTGGCGGCGGGGTAGCTCAGGTGGTTAGAGCACACGGCTCATAATCGTGGTGTCGCGGGTTCGAGTCCCGCCCCCGCTACCGAACAGCCTGATCGATTCGCAAACCAATAAGGACTTCCCGTGGCCAGCAAGAGCTCTGACGTTCGCCCCAAGATCACGCTCGCGTGCGTCGATTGCAAGGAGCGGAACTACATCACCAAGAAGAACCGCCGCAACGACCCCGACCGCATCGAGCTGTCGAAGTTCTGCCCGCGGTGCCGCAAGCACACCGCGCACCGCGAGACCCGCTGATCCCAGCAACACGTCGACCCGCCAGGCCCCCTGGCGGGTCTTCGTCGATTTTGGTCGCAGCTGGATGATGGCCCCATGGCCGTTCCTCCATCTCTCATCGACTGGGCCGGTGGCCCCGCCGCCTTCCGCCGGCTCATAGACGCCTTCTACGACCGTGTGGAGGTGGACGACCTGCTCTCGCCGCTGTTCCCCGGCGGCGTCCACGAGGAGCACCGCGACCACGTCACGACCTGGTGGATCGAGGTCTTCGGCGGAGCGAGCGACTACACCGCCCGTCACGGTGGCTACGAGCGGATGCTTGCCCACCACCGCGGTCTCGGCATCACCAACGAGCAGCGGCTCCGGTTCGCGACCCTGATGAGCCTGGCCGCCGATGACGCGGCGTTGCCCGCCGACCCCGAGTTCCGGGCGGCGTTCATGGGATACGTCGAATGGGGGACCCGCCTGGCGGTGCACAACTCCCAGCCGGACGCCGACGTGGTCGAACAGGCCCCCGTCCCACGGTGGGGGTGGGGCGTCGCGCCGCCCTATCAGCCGTGACCCGGGACCAGTAAGTTGAGCGTCATGCCTGTCGATCAGTCCCTGGTGGGGCGCGAGTTCCCCCCGACGAGTCAGCGCACGGTCACGCCCGAGGAGGTCGCCGCGTTCGCGTCGGCGTTAGGTGGCGAGCCTGTTGACGACGCCGTCCCTCCGACGTACCCGATCGTCCTCGCCTTCGACGCGATGAACGCGTTCCTCGCCGCCGAGCAGATCGACCTGTTCCGGATCATCCACGGGGAGCAGCGGTTCGCCTACGAGCGCCCGATCCGGATCGGCGACCGGCTGACCGCCACCCTCACGGTGGCCTCGCTGCGCCAGATCGGCGGCGCCGACATCATCGGCACCACGAGCGCGATCAACGACGCCGACGGCGCCCTGGTCTGTACGGCGAAGGCGACCCTGGTCCACACCGGAGGAGCCGCATGAACACCGGCGACGCGTTCGACCCGATCACCTACCCGCTGACCCGCGCCGACCTGGTCGCCTACGCGGAGGCGAGCGGCGACCCCAACCCGATCCACCAGGACGAGGACGTCGCCCGCAGCGTCGGCCTGCCCGGTGTCATCGCCCACGGCATGCTCACCCTCGGCCTGGCCGGCCGCGCCGTCGCCGCCTGGACCGACGGGGCCGAGGTCGTCGAGCTCGGCTGCAAGTTCACCAACCCGGTCGTGGTGCCCGCCGACGGGGCCGTCGAGATCGTGGTCTCCGGGTCCGTGAAGAAGGTCGAGGACGGCCTGGCCACGATCGCTCTCGAGGTGACCTGCGACGACGTGAAGGTGCTCGGCATGCCCAAGGCTGTCGTGCGTGCCTGATTCCTCCCGGAGGCTGCTCGCCGACCACACGACGCTGCGACTCGGAGGGCCGGCTCGGGACTGGGTGCGCGCCACCACCGAGCAGGAGCTGATCGACGCGGTCTCGGAGGCCGACGCGAGCGGCACGCCTGTGCTGGTGCTCGGTGGCGGCTCCAACCTGGTGGTCGCCGACGAGGGCTTCGACGGACTCGTCGTCGAGGTCGCGACCTCGGGCGTCACCCCGGACACCGACGACTGCGAGGGCGTCTGCGGCGGCGTGCTGGTCCGCGTCGCGGCCGGCGAGGCCTGGGACGACTTCGTGGCCACCGCCGTCGAGCGTGGCTGGACCGGCGTCGAGGCGCTCTCCGGCATCCCCGGCAGCGTCGGCGCCACCCCGATCCAGAACGTCGGCGCCTACGGCCAGGAGGTGGCCCAGACCGTCGCGTCGGTCCGAGTCTGGGACCGCACCCTCAAGGGCCTGCGCACGTTCGCGGCCGCCGACTGCGGCTTCGGCTACCGGCACTCGCGCTTCAAGGCCGACCCGTCGCGCCACGTCGTGCTCACGGTCGACTTCCAGCTCCGCCCGGGCACGCTGGGGGCTCCGATCGAGTACGCCGAGCTGGCGCGCACCATCGGCGTCGAGGCCGGACAGCGCGCGCCGCTGGCCGACGTGCGAGGAGCCGTCCTGGGTCTGCGGACCGGGAAGGGCATGGTCCTCGACCCGGCCGACCACGACACCTGGAGCGCGGGGTCGTTCTTCACCAACCCGTTCCTCACTCCCGAACAGGTCGCGGCGCTACCGGCCGATGCCCCCCGCTGGCCGCAGGCCGACGGCACCGTGAAGTCCAGTGCGGCCTGGCTGATCGAGCACGCCGGGTTCACCAAGGGCTACGACCTCGGTGGCCGGGCCTCGCTGTCGACCAAGCACACGCTCGCGCTCACCAACCGTGGCTCGGCCACGACCGATGAGCTGCTCGCGCTGGCGCGCGCCGTCCGCGACGGCGTGGAGCAGGCGTTCGGCGTACGACTCGTCAACGAGCCGGTACTCGTCGGCTGCAGCCTGTAGGGATCAGGTCAGAAGGACGGGTCGGACGTGTAGGTGCCGGTGCCCGGGTCGTAGCTCAGCTCGCTGCTGTCACTGAAGGCGACCCCGAGGGCGATCAGCCCGATGAAGGCGACAATGCCGAGCACGAGCAGACCGGTGCCGATCATGCCCATGATCCGGCCGGCCTGCGCCTGGTCGCGACCGGAGTAGCGACCCGGGTTGGCGTCGATCTCCTTGACCGTCCGGCCACCGATCATCCAGGCGAACGGCGCCAGCAGGATCGGGATGCCGCAGACGAACATGCCGCCCAGCGCGCTGATGCCGAGGACCATCGCGGTGGTCGCCGACGGGTGCTTCGGCGGCAGTGGACCGCCGTACATCGGCGTGCCGTAGGGCACCTGGCCGTAGGGCTGCTGCTGGCCGTAGGGGGCCTGCCCGTACGGCGCCTGGCCGTAGGGCTGCTGCTCCTGGCCGTAGGGCGCGTACGGCGGCTGGTCGGCCGACGGCGGCGGCTGCTGCGCGTAGGGATCCTGCGCGTACGGCGGCTGCTGGCCGTAGGGCTGGGTGTACTGGGGGTCGCTCGGCTGGCCCCATCCCTGGTCGCTCGGCTGGCCGGGGGGCTCGGTGCCGGCGTCCTGCGGGGGCCCTTCCGGCTTCGGCCAGTTGGGGTCGTAGGGGTTGCTCGGCGGCTCGTTCGGTGGCGTCACGGCAGCATCCTCTCAGGAACATCCGCCAGCCAGAGGTCAATCTCCGCAGTTGACGCGGCGATCAGATCCGCCGGTGCCCGGGAGGCCGCGAACGAGCTGCGCGCGAGCCCCGCCAGGGTGGCGTCGTCGAGCTCGTGCGCGGCCCGCATCGTGGCGTACTGGCCGGCCAGCCTCGACCCGAAGAGCAGCGGGTCGTCGGCACCCAGCGCGATCGTGGCGCCCGCCGCGATCAGCTGGGGGAGCGGCACCGACGTCAGGTCGGAGTAGACGCCGAGCGCGACGTTGGAGACCGGACACACCTCCAGGGCCACCCCCGCCTCGACGATGCGATCGAGCAGGGCGGGATCCTCGGCGGCCCGGATCCCGTGCCCGAGCCGGTCGGCACGGAGCTCGTCGAGGCAGACCCGGATGTGCTCGGGCCCGCACAGCTCGCCGCCGTGCGGCGCGAGCAGCAGCCCGGCACGCTCGGCGATCGCGAACGCCCCGGCGAACTCGCTGGTCCGACCCCGCCGCTCGTCGTTGGAGAGGCCGAAGCCGACCACGCCACGGCCGGCGTACTGCCCGGCGAGGCGGGCCAGCGTGCGTGCGTCGAGCGGGTGCCGAGTGCGGTTGGCAGCGATCACCACGGCCATCCCGAGCCCGGTGCGCTCGGAGGCGTCGCGGACGCAGTCGAGCACGAGGTCGGTAAAGGCCGTGATGCCGCCGAACCGGGCGCCGTACCCACTGGGGTCGACCTGGATCTCGAGCCACCGGCCGCCGTCTGCGACGTCGTCCTCCGCTGCCTCCAGCACCAGTCGGCGTACGTCGTCGGGCGCGCGCAGCACGGAGCGCGCGACGTCGTAGAGGCGCTGGAACCGGAACCAGCCCTTCTCGTCCGCGGCCGAGAGCCGCGGCGGCCAGTCCTCGACCAGGCTGTCGGGCAGTGCGATGCCGTCGCGTTCCGCCAGCTCCAACAGCGTCGTGTGCCGCATGGACCCGGTGAAGTGCAGATGGAGATGGGCCTTGGGGAGCGTTCGAAGGTCGCGGTGCCCAGGCATGGCCGTCATGCTAGGAGACGGTCGAAGAATCCAGCCCTCTCCCGCGCCCCGGGCACCGCGTCACCCGGATCGAACGATCAGCCCTTTCGCAGGATCTCCTCGAGCACCTGCGGATAGTTCGTGATGATCCCGTCGACCTGCCAGGCCAGGGCGCGACGCATGTCCTGGCCGCCGTTGACGGTCCACACGTTGATCTCCATGCCCGCGGCGTGCACCGCCGTGACCGTCCCCTCGCCGATCACACCGAGCGCGGGGTTGACCTGCTCGGCCCACAGCGACGCTGCGTCGATCTCGGCCTGGGTGGGGGCGGCACCGAAGAGCAAACCGGTCGGCACGTCGGGTGCGAGGTCCTGGTAGGCCTTCAACCAGATGTGGTTGAACGCCTGCACGACGACTCCTCCGCGCTTGAGTGCCCGGGTGAACTCGGGCAGGGCGCGCAGCTCCTTGTCCAGGTCGATCTCGATGCCCGGGTAGAGCTCGGGAGCCTTCGGCTCCAGGAGCATCTCGGCCCGGTTGCCGACTGCCTTGACCCACTCGGCCAGGGTCGGGACGCGCTGGCCGGTGTACTCCGCCGAGAACCACGAGCCGGCGTCCAGCTGCTTGATCTCGGCCAGCGTGAAGGAGCCCACCGACCACGGGGCGCGATCGGGGAAGACCTGTTCGACATCGGTGGTCCGGGCGAGAGAGGTGTCGTGCATGATCACCAGCTCGCCGTCGGCCGTGCGCTGGATGTCGTTCTCGATGGTGTCCGCGCCCTGGGCCAGGGCGCGCTCGACCGCGGCGATGGTGTTCTCCGGCGCGACACCGGAGGAACCGCGGTGCGCGATGTTGTCGGTGGCGTCCGGACGCTTGGACGCGGCGGCCGACGGCTCGATCAGCCCGCCGACGAGGAGGCCGGCGACGAGGAGTGGGGCGGTGCTCAGGGCGAGCGCACGCAGGCGGTTGTTCATGGAAGGCTCCCGAGATGGATGACCCTCGCCGGACGGCGAGGCTCTCCAACCTCGCACCACCTCCCCGACTGCCAGGTGGCGAAAGCGCGAACTGCCGATGAGGCTTGCGCGACGATGCCGCCGGTTCGACGTCGTTGGGGGGCCTTGCGTATGCTTCGGGTTTGGTGGTCCTGCCACATGCTTCGTGCTGCCCGTCCGCGGGCGAGTCGGAGCGGGTGAGCAGACCCGGTGCACACCGGAAGCCACCGGAGGGCACTAGCTCAACTGGTAGAGCATCGGTCTCCAAAACCGAAGGTTGGGGGTTCAAGTCCCTCGTGCCCTGCAAAACACACGGAACACAAGCAACGAAGAGAAGGTGGCAGACGTGTCGGACTCCAGCGCGGTCCACGAGTCGCGTGAGGACTCCCGTCGCGACGACGGGAAGCGCACCGGTCCCGGAACGTTCTACCGCCAGGTCGTCGCCGAGCTCCGCAAGGTCGTCTGGCCGACGCAGGAGCAGCTGATCACCTACTTCCTGGTGGTCATGGTCTTCGTCCTCTTCATGATGGCGCTCGTCTCGGTCCTCGACCTGGCATTCGGCAAGCTCGTGTTTGCCCTGTTCGCCGGCAACTCGACCCAGTGACCGCCCGCCGGTTCGCCGGCCAGGTGGATCAACCCGTGTGAAACGCACAAGTCCAGTCGATCGGTGAGCACCTGCCGATCACACCCGCAGACAGAAGTTCGGAGCACTACGTGTCGGATCAGTACGACTCCTCGGATGAGTACGAGGCCACTGACGCCCCTGAGGCGACCCCGGAGGACGCCCTCGAGGCTGCGCCCGAGGCGACCGAGGTGACCCCCGAGGCAGACGCCGAGGAGACCACTGACGAGCTCGTCGAGGTCGACGAGGATTCTGCGGACGCCGGCGACGACGCCGCCGAGACTGCCGCCGAGGGCGACGACGCCGACGGAGAGAACGCCGAGGGCGAGGAGCCCGAGGCCGACGACCCGCTCGAGGTCTTCCGCCGCGAGCTGTGGGCCAAGCCGGGCGACTGGTTCGTCGTGCACACCTACTCCGGCATGGAGAAGCGGGTCAAGCAGAACCTCGAGAACCGCATCATCTCCCTCAACATGGAGGACTACATCCACGAGATCGTGGTCCCCACCGAGGAGGTCGCGGAGATCAAGAACGGCCAGCGCAAGATGGTCACGCGCACCGTGCTCCCCGGCTACGTCCTGGTCCGCATGGACCTCACCGACGAGTCGTGGTCGGCCGTTCGCCACACGCCGTCCGTGACCGGGTTCGTCGGGCACAGCCACCAGCCGGTGCCGCTGAGCATGACGGAGGTCGAGGACATGCTCGCCCCCGCCGTGGTCGCCGTGGCCGAGGCCGAGGCTGCTGCCGCAGCCGGCGACAAGTCCGGCCGGGGCGTCGCCACCGCCAAGAAGCCGGTCGAGGTGGCCGACTTCGACGTGTCCGACTCCGTCATGGTCGTCGATGGTCCGTTCGCAACGCTGCACGCGACGATCACCGAGATCAACGCCGAGTCCCAGAGGGTCAAGGCCCTCGTCGAGATCTTCGGCCGGGAGACCCCGGTCGAGCTGAGCTTCAGCCAGATCCAGCGAGTCTGAGCCCAGCACCAGAAGAAGCAACATCCAGTGGCAGGGGGAGTTCCCCGTCATGACCACACGAGAGAGAGAAAGTAATGCCTCCCAAGAAGAAGATCGCTGCACTCGTCAAGGTGCAGCTGCAGGCTGGCGCAGCAACTCCGGCTCCGCCGGTGGGTACCGCACTCGGTCCCCACGGCGTGAACATCATGGACTTCTGCAAGGCCTACAACGCGCAGACCGAGTCGATGCGCGGCAACGTGATCCCCGTCGAGATCACGATCTATGAGGACCGGTCCTTCGACTTCATCACGAAGACGCCGCCGGCCGCCGAGCTCATCAAGAAGGCCGCTGGCCTGAAGAAGGGTTCCGGCGTCCCGCACAAGGAGAAGGTCGGCAAGCTGACGAAGGACCAGGTGCGTGAGATCGCGACCACCAAGCTCCCCGACCTCAACGCCAACGACATCGACGCCGCGATGAAGATCGTCGAGGGCACCGCCCGCTCCATGGGCGTCACCACCGACTGACCTCTCGCGTCCGCGAGCAACACCCGTGGCAGAGCCGCGCTGGCTCATTCACGACCACATTCTTAGATAAGAGGATTCCCATGCAGCGCAGCAAGACCTACCGCGCAGCGGCCGAGCAGTTCGACAAGGACGAGCTCTACGCCCCGCTGACCGCCATCAAGCTGGCCAAGGCCGGTTCGAAGAAGAAGTTCGACGAGACCATGGACGTCGTCATGCGTCTCGGCGTCGACCCCCGCAAGGCTGACCAGATGGTGCGCGGCACCGTCCTCCTGCCCCACGGCACCGGCAAGACCGCCCGCGTCCTCGTGTTCGCGGTCGCCGAGAAGGCCGACGCCGCCCGTGAGGCCGGCGCCGACTTCGTCGGTGGCGACGAGCTCATCGAGAAGGTCAACGGTGGCTGGCTCGACTTCGACGCCGTCGTCGCGACCCCCGACATGATGGGCAAGGTCGGCCGCCTCGGTCGCGTCCTCGGCCCGCGCTCGCTGATGCCGAACCCGAAGACCGGCACCGTGACGGCTGACGTCGCCAAGGCCGTCTCCGACATCAAGGGCGGCAAGATCGAGTTCCGCGTCGATCGCCACTCCAACCTGCACTTCATCATCGGCAAGGCGTCCTTCTCCGAGGCCCAGCTCGCGGAGAACTACGCCGCCGCCCTCGAAGAGGTGCTGCGTCTGAAGCCGGCCAGCTCCAAGGGCCGCTACATCAAGAAGGTCACCGTCTCCACGACCATGGGCCCCGGCGTCCAGGTCGACCCCAACCGCACCAAGAACGTCGCGGTCGAGGACGAGGCCCAGGCCTGAGCAGCACCCTGATCCACGCGTGAACAGTCAGCACCCCGGTCGCCCAGGCGGCCGGGGTGCTGTCATTTGTCGGTGGTCAGTGGCCGTAGGTGAGGATGGGCGCGACCAGCCCACCACGTGAAGGAGCCACCATGGCCCGATCGTCCCTGGCCCGCCGTCTCGGCGCGGCCTCCCTGCTCACCACCCTCGTGCTGACGTCGGCGTCCTGCGGAGGGGACGCCGACACCACCGCGACCGACGAGTCGTCGAGCAGCGACACGTCCGACAGCCCCGATGACAGCACTGATGACGGGGACACCGAAGAGGCCTCGGGTGACCTCGAGGAGCTCTCGGCCGACGAGTTCTATCCCGCGATCATGGCGGCCATGCAGGAGGCCGAGTCGATGGGCTTCAGCACCACCACCTCGGGCGGCACCACGACGAGCGAGGTGACCGGTGTCATGGAGTACGGCGACGACGGCGTCACCATGCAGGCGGCCAGCACCGGGGCCCAGGCCATGGAGATCGTCATGGTCGACAAGATCATGTACATCTCGGGCGCCGGCCTGCCGCTGCCCGAGGGCAAGAAGTGGCTCAAGGTCGACCTGTCCGATCCCGACAGCCTCTTCGGACAGCTCGGCAAGTCCACCGACCCCAACTTCATGTTCAAGGCGATGGAGGCCCCCAAGGAGTTCGAGCTGCTCGGCACGGAGGAGATCGACGGCGTCGAGACCAACCACTACAACGTCGTGATGGACACCGCCTCCTACGCCGAGGCACTGGACCTGCCGGCCGAGATCTCGAAGCTCATGCCCGACGAGATCGGCATGGAGATGTGGGTGGATGCCGACAACCGTCCCCGCAAGTTCCACCAGGAGCTCGAGGTTCCCGACATGACGGGCAGCGGCAAGACGACCATGACCACGACGGAGGGGTCCTACTTCGACTTCGGCTCGGACGTCGACGTCGAGGCCCCGCCCGCCGCCGAGGTCGCCGACAACGTCCCCGGCCTCAGCTGACCCGCACCTGCAACGACGAGCGGCCGGCCCCCTCCCGGGGGCCGGCCGCTCGCGTCGCGTGGGTAGGTCCTATTCGGTGTAGACCCGTTCGTCGACCAGCTTCTCGGAGACGACCTGCCCCTCGGAGATGAAGCGCCCGCACTCGAGGTGCTTGCGGAACTCCACCTCGCCGCCGGTGTGGCCGGAGCGGTTCTTCTCGATCGTCACGACCGACCAGTCCTTGAAGTGTTCGCCGCCGTTGGCGGCGTACATGAGGTGATGACGGGCGACCACGTCGGCCTTGTTGCTCATGATCAGCACGACGTCCGCCTCGTAGGCGAGCGCGGTGGAGCCGCGCATGTTGCGAGCCCGCATCCGGGTGCCCGGCTCGAGGCCGGCGCGGTCGGAGGCGGAGATCGCGAGCACGGGGCACTCGAACTCGATGCTGAGGTCCTTGAGGCCCTCGGTGATGCTGGTGACCTTCTCCTCCTCGGCCAGGTGGTCGAGAGTGCAGATCTTCTGCAGGTAGTCGATGACAAGGAGGGGCGCAACACCTTGCTCGACCAGCACGTCCTTCACGGCCCCGCGAATCACGTCGAGTGTCGTCTGGGTCGCCGTGGAGCGGTGGATGTACAGCAGACCCGCGTAGCGGCTCACGGCGGTCAACGCATCGATCCCGCCGACGTGCTCGCGGAGACGCTCGGGCAGACCGCCCACGACCTTGTCGGACGCCTCGAACGCGGCACGCACCTGCCGCACGCTGAGAGGCGTCGAGCGGGTCGAGCGCTCCGCCGCCTCGGCGGAGATGCACTTCTGCAGCAGTGTCTCGGCTTCGAGCTCGAAGGACACGAAGACGACGGGCCGACCCGAGCTGGCCGAGCGGCGAGCCATCTGCAGCGCGAAGGTCGTCTTGCCCTCGCCCTGGGCACCGGCCAGCAGGTTGAGCGTGCCGGCGCGCAGCCCGCCGCCGAGCGCCTCGTCGAGCAACGGGAATCCGGTCGGCCACAGCGGCGCGGCCTGGTCGGGGTCGAGCAGACGACGGTCAACGCGTTCGAGCACGTCACTCGCGAGGGTCAGCTTCGGGTCCATCAGGGGATTTGAGCACGTCCGGGCGGTGCTGCGGGGCCGAATGCCGCAGATTTTGCACTCATCGCCTTGCCGCGTACTGTTGCCCTTCGAATCCAAAGACCGCCGGTTGTCGACGGGCATCAGCCCCGAGATCGAAGGTTCCGCTCAACGGCGGACGACCAGCGCAGGTGAGAGCAAGATCCGTGGTGACACGGTTCCCGCCCTGAGCCTGTGCTCGGGGCGTTTTTCGTTGTACGGGCCCTCCGCCGGTGGTCGACATCCGGAAGGAGATCCCATGGCGCGGCCAGAAAAGACTGCTGCCGTTGCGGAGATCGTTGACTCGTTCAACGACGCCGCCGGTGCTGTGCTGACCGAGTACCGCGGTCTCACCGTGAAGCAGCTGCAGGACCTGCGGCGCTCACTCGGCGAGAACGCCAGCTACGCCGTGGTCAAGAACACGCTCGCCAAGATTGCCGCCACCGAGGTGGGAATCGAAGGCTTCGACGACCTGCTCACCGGCCCCACGGCCATCGCCTTCATCAATGGAGACGTGGTCGAGGCAGCCAAGGGTCTGCGTGACTTTGCCAAGGCAAACCCCGCTCTTGTCATCAAGGGCGGCGTCTTGGACGGCAAGTCCCTCGACGCAACCGAGATCGCCAAGCTGGCCGATCTCGAGTCGCGTGAGGTGCTGTTGGGCAAGCTCGCGGGCGGCATGCTCGCGTCGCTGTCCCAGGCCGTCTACCTCCTCAACGCCCCGCTCGCCCAGGTTGCCCGGCTCGCCGGCGCCCTGGAGACGAAGGCGACCGAGGACCCCACGATCCTCGCAGGTGGTGCCGGCGTGCCGGCCGCTGCCGAGGAGACCCCGGCCGCTGAGGAAGCCGCCCCCGCAGAGGACGTCGAGGCTCCGGCCGAAGATGCTCCCGCAGCAGAGGCGACCGACGACGCGACCGAGTCCACCGACGCCTGACCCAGGCCGACGTACACCACCTGAAACCCCATGATCCGCGCGGATGCGCGGGTCACAGATCGGAAGGAACCGCCACCATGGCGAAGCTGACCACCGTCGAGCTGCTCGACGCGTTCAAGGAAATGACCCTCATCGAGCTCTCCGAGTTCGTGAAGCAGTTCGAGGAGACGTTCGGCGTCACCGCCGCCGCCCCCGTCGCCGTTGCCGCGGCCGCGGGTGCCCCGGCCGCCGCTGAGGCTGCCGCCGAGCAGGACGAGTTCGACGTCGTCCTCGAGGCTGCTGGCGAGAAGAAGATCAACGTCATCAAGGAGGTGCGTGCCCTCACGAGCCTCGGCCTGAAGGAGGCCAAGGACCTCGTTGAGGCCGCCCCCAAGGCGATCCTCGAGAAGGTCGACAAGGCTGCGGCCGAGAAGGCGAAGGAAGCCCTCGAGGGCGCCGGCGCCACGGTCACCGTCAAGTGACGCACCGGATGTCGGTCTGACCGGCATCGCATCGCGATCCTTGATCGCACCTCGTCCTCAGGGCGGTCACCTCCGGGTGGCCGCCCTGAGGCCATTTCGGCCGGGAAGTGGGCCACTGCAACCCTGTACCAGGGGAGATGCAGTCAGTAGAGTGAGCAGATCCTGATGCGCATCACGAAACGAGTTGCCTCATGCGCAACAAGCGAGTCGCGGAAACAACCGCCCGGCTGCTGACCAACGCACGCTACGAGGTGCTGCCCACTGCCTCGACCGAGGACAAGGTGCTGGAGCACCTGCCGCGCGACCGGACCATCACGGTCACGGCCTCGCCGAGCAAGGGCCTGGAGGCCACCCTCGACCTGGCGGAGCGACTGACCGGACATGGGTATGTCGCCGTACCCCACCTGGCGGCGCGCATGGTGAGTGGCCGGACGGAGCTCGCCGAGATCGCCGACCGCCTGGTCGGCAAGGGCATCACCAGCGTGTTCGTGCCGGGCGGTGACGCCGAGCCGGCGGGGGACTACCTCGATGCGCTCTCCCTGCTCGAGGACCTGGCAGTGCTGGGAAGGCCGTTCTCGCACGTCGGGATCACCGGCTATCCCGAGTCGCACCCCTCGATCACCGACGACCTCACCGTGCAGTCCATGTGGGACAAGCGACGACATGCCACTCACATCGTCAGCAACCTGACCTTCGACGCCGGGGTGGTGCGCGACTGGCTGCATCGCCTCCGGGCGCGGGGCGTGACGATGCCGCTGCTGCTGGGCATCCCCGGACCGGTCGAGCGCACCAAGCTGCTCGGCATGGCGAGCAAGATCGGCGTCGGTGAGTCGACCAAGTTCCTCGCCAAGAACAAGGGTCTGTTCGCCCGGCTGGCTGCCCCCGGCGGCTTCACCGGTGAGACCTTCCTGGAGAAGTGCGCGCCCGCGCTCGGTGAGCCGGGTGCGCTCGTCGAAGGCCTGCACGTCTTCACGTTCAACCAGATCGCCGAGACCGAGGCCTGGCGAAACGGGCTGCTGGAGAGCCTGCGCCGCTAGGACGGCTGAGACACCAGGTCGGCGAGCGCGTGCTCGAGCCCCTGATCACCCGTCTCGACCACGGTGAGCGGCAGCCCGATGCTGGCGGCCGCCTGCTCGGCGAGTGTCCTCAGCTCGTCGTCGGATGACTGGGCGAGCCACACCATCCGCGTGTAGTGGCCGAAGTAGGTGTCGCGCAGCTCCGGGTAGCGGTCGAGGCCGAGCTCCTGGAGCACGGTCCGGGCGAAGGACCGGGCGAGGAAGTCCGTGAGCAGGTAGGTCCCGGGCTGCTCGTCGAAGAACCGCTCCAGCCGCGACGGCCCGGCGAAGACGTCGTAGCAGTGCAGTCCGGGCAGCCGGGCAAGTCCCAGCTCGCGGCACACCTCGTCGAGGGCGCCGTAGGTGCCGCAGTCGGCGTAGCCGATGACCACGTGGGAGTAGGACGCGGCAAGCTCGGCCGCCAGCCGGCGCACCTCGCCCGCGATCCGGTCGGGCTGGTTGTGCAGCAGCGGGGGCAGCGGGTGTACGTCGACGGGCCAGCCGCGCCGGTCCACGATCGCGGCCACGGGCTGGGCGATCGCGCCGCACGCGATCACGGCGGTCCGCTCAGAACGAGAGCTGGTCGACGAACTTGTCGTTGAAGTCGGGGCGGTCGGAGAGCTCGACATAGGCCACCTCCTCCAGCAGCGCCTGGGCGCCGGCGCGCTCGCGCACCGACAGCAGCGCCATCTTCGCGCCCTCGCCGGCGACGTTGCCGGCGGCGACGATCCGCAGCACCGGGAGCTTCGGCACCAGACCGATGCGGACGGCGGAGGCGGGGGAGAGGTAGCTGCCGAACGAGCCCGCGAGCAGCACCTGCTGCACGTCACGGTGCTCGAGCCCGAGCTGTTCGAGGAGCAGCGTCCAGCCGGTCGAGATCGCGGCCTTGGCGAACTGGAGCTCGCGGACGTCGCGTTGCGAGAGGTAGACGCACTCCGCCGGCTCGGTCTCGGGTGTGGGCCGATGCAGCAGGAAGACGCGTTCCTCGCCGATCTTCGCCAGCCGGTCGGCGAGGGCGGGGGCGATCTCCTTGGCATCCTCGTCGGGCACCATCCGGCCGGAGCTGTCGAGCAGGCCGACCTTCACCAGCTCGGCCACGGCGTCGACCAGCCCGGACCCGCACAGCCCGCGCGGCTCCACGTCGCCGATCACGCCGAGGGTGACCGCGGGATCGTCGCCGAGGGCGTGGGGGTCGAGCTTGATCACCTCGATCGCGCCGTCGGCCGCTCGCATCCCGCACCTGATCGCCCCGCCCTCGAAGGCCGGGCCCGCCGGCGCGGCGGTGGAGAGGATCGTGTCGCCGTCACTGAGGACGATCTCGCAGTTGGTGCCGACGTCGATGAAGAGCCGGGTCCGCTTGTCGCGGTCCATGCCGGTCGCCAGCATCCCGGCGACGATGTCGCCGCCGACGTACGCCCCGAGTGCCGGGAAGAAGAAGGCGCGCGCTCGTGGGTGGAGGGTCAGGCCGAGCTCGGAGGCGAGCACCGACGGCGGCTGTGCGGACGACATCACGAACGGCGCGACGCCGAGCGGCTCCGGGTCGATGCCCAGTGCGAGCGCGGTCATCGTGGCGTTGCCGGCGATCGCCACCTCGTAGACCTGTGCGGGGTCGATGCGCGCCTCCCGGCAGACCTGGCCGGCGAGCTCCGACAGGGTCGCCCCGGCTGCTTCCTGGAGGCGACCGAGGGTGTCCTTGTCCATCATCGTCGCGCTGATGCGGGTGATCACGTCGCCACCGAACGGCTGCTGCTTGTTGAGCATCGAGGTGACCGCGAGCGGCGTGCCGGTGCCGACGTCGAGCAGCGTCCCGACCACGGTCGTGGTGCCGAGGTCGAAGGCGATCGCGTAGCGCGCCGCCGTGGTGTCGCCCGGCTCGACGTCGATGAGGTCCTCGTCGACGATCACCGCGGTCACCTTGAAGTCGGCCTCGCGCAGCACGGTCGACAGCCGCCGGAGCACGTGCAGGTCGGCGGTCAGCTCGAGGTCCTCGATGGCGTCGGTCAGCCGGACCAGGTCGGTGCGCTGGTCGGCGAGGGTGGCCTCCTCCAGCTCGACGTAGCGCTTCTGCAGCGCGGGCCGCAGGATCACCTGGCGGCCGATGCCGACGGTCGCCGCCTTGGGCCGGGTGGTCAGGGGCGGCACCTCGACCTTGAGGTCGCGGGTGGCCTGCACCAGGCACCCGAGCCGCCAGCCCTCGGCGATCTGCTCGCTGCTGAAGGTGCGGACGTCGTGCCGGGTGATGGGCACCTGTCCGCCCTCGACCCGGATCTTGCACTTGTGGCAGGTGCCGTGGCCGCCGCAGGTCGAGTCGATGGCGATGCCGTTCCACGACGCTGCGTCGAAGACGGTCACGCCGGGCGGGACGCGGACGCCGCGCTGTGTCGGCGGCACCTCGGCGCCGCCCTCGGCCAGGCTGTGGATCGTGAACGCGAGGTCGACGCGGCCCGTGCCGTCGTGGGTGGCGGGCTCAGCACCCGAGGGCGCCATCAGACCCTCGCGGCCCACGTCCGCGAGGGAGAAGTCGGGCCCGTCGTTCACGGTGAGCTGCTCACTGTGCGGCTGCCGCTTCCTTCGCCTGCCGCGCCCGGTGGGCCGCGATCCACGCGCCGCCCCACTCGTCGTGACCCAGCAGCAGGTCGGCGGCCTTGACCGACTCCACGATGTGGGGGCTGCGCGCGTCCATGATGGCGCTGGTCAGTCCGGCCATCATCGCCATCGGCAGGAACGCCCCGCCGATCATGTCCCGGCCGGGCATCCCGAAGGACACGTTGGACGCGCCGCAGGTCATGTTGACGCCGAACTCCTCGCGGATACGGCGCATCGTCTCCATCGTGGTGTTGACCATCTCGGAGTCGGCCCCGATCGGCATGGCGAGGGGGTCGATGACGATGTCGGCGGCAGCGATGCCGTACTCCTTCGTGGCGACCTCGATGATCTTGCGGGTCAGCACGATCCGCTTCTCGACCTCCATCGGGATCTCGTCGGCATCGTTCGGCAGCGCGATGACCGCTGCGTCGTACTTCTTGACCAGCGGGAGGATCTGTTCCATCCGCTCGTCCTCGGCGGTGATCGAGTTGACCAGTGCGCGGCCCTGGTAGACCGAGAGCCCGGCCTCGAGCGCCTCGACCACGGACGAGTCGATGCAGATCGGCTTGTCCGTGAGCTCCTGGACCATGATGATCGCCTTGGCCAGCAGCTCTGCTTCGTCGGTCAGCGGCACGCCCATGTTGATGTCGAGCACGTCGGCGCCACCCTCGACCTGGGCCTTCACGTCACGCTCGATCGCGGACAGGTCGCCCGCACGCAGCTGCTCCTGGAAGATCCGGCGGCCGGTCGGGTTGATCCGCTCACCGATCAGGCAGAAGCGGGTGTCGTGCCCGATGACGACCTGCTGCGTCGCCGACCGCAGCACGGTCTCGAGGCGAGGGGCGCTCACGCAAGAACCTTCGCGCGCTTGTCGTTGAGCAGGGCCTTCGCTCGCCGTACGGTCTGCGAGGCGTCTGCGGCATAGCCGTCGGCGCCGACCGCGTCGGCGTACTCCTGGGTGACGGGAGCGCCGCCGACCATCACGATCACGTCGTTGCGGATGCCGGCCTTCTCGAGGGCGTTCATGTTGGCCTTGAACATCGGCATCGTCGTGGTGAGGAACGCGGAGAAGCCGACGATGTCGGGCTGGTGCTCCTCGATCGCGGCCACGAACTTCTCGGGTGCCACCTGCACGCCCAGGTCGATGACCTCGAAGCCGGCCCCCTCGAGCATGATGTTGACGAGGTTCTTGCCGATGTCGTGGACGTCGCCCTTGACGGTGCCCATCAGGAACTTGCCGACGGTCTGCACGCCGGTCTCGGCGAGCAACGGCCGCAGCCGTTCCATGGCGCCCGCCATCGCCCGTCCGGCGATCAGCATCTCCGGGACGAAGAAGTCGCCGCGCTCGAAGCGCGCTCCGACCTCCTCGAGCGACGGGATCAGCGCGTCGAAGAGCAGCGTCTGCGGCTCCATGTCGAGCGTGAGCCCCTCGTTGGTCAGCTCGAGGACGCGGGGGGCGTTGCCGACCAGCGTCTCGTCGTACAGGCCTTGCAGGATCTCCTCGGGAGTCATGCGACCACCTCCTCCTTGTTTGTCGTCCCGCGCAGCAGTGTCGTGAGCTGCGCGGCATGGTCCAGCAGGCTGCGGCCGAGCTCGTCGAGCCGCTCCTCCAGTCGTGGGGCCGGCCCGGAGATGCCGAGCGCGGCGATGGCGTCGCCGTGGATCCCGAAGACGGGTACGGCGACGCCGGTGAGCCCGATCTCGAGCTCGTCGACGGTCAGTGCCCAGCCGCGTTCGCGGATGCGTACGCCGTCGCGGCGAAGCAGTGCAGGGGTGGCGATGGTCGCCTCGGTCGGCGTCTCGAACGGTCCCCGGGGGATCGGCAGCGCGCCCCAGGCGTAGAAGACCTTGCCGAGCGCCGAGCAGTGGGCCGGCACGTCGACCTCGGTCCAGTCGCGGGTGCCGAGCAGGTAGCGCGAGTCGACCTGGGCGACCTGGACGACCCGATCGCCTCGGGTGACGCTCAGGTGCACCGTCTCGCCGGTGTCCTCGCCGATCTCCTCCATGGTGGGACGGGCCAGCCTGACCAGCTCCTCCCACGGGTCGTGGCGGGCGGCGTACAGCCAGAACAATCGACCGGCGACGTAGGACCCGGCGACGTCTCGCTCGAGCAGACCCGAGCGCTCGAGCGCCGTGAGCATTCGCGAGGTGGTCGACTTGGCGAGACCGCTGGCGTCCTGGAGATCGGCGAAGGTCATCGGCTCGTCTGCGCGCACGACCGTGGCGACCAGATCGGCGGCGCGGTCGACCGCGCGCGTGCCGTTGGGGCCGGTGGTCGGGTCGCTCACGACGACTCCTCGGGTTGGGGGGCTTCCCTCACGTTCCATGATATGGAACCTTGGTCCCACATCATGAGGTTATGAGCCACTGGGGTCAGCGGTCAAGGACCCCGGCAGATCAGGAGGAACCGTGTTCCGCAACGCGATGCCGCGCTACGAGGTCCTGTCCGAGGACGCCATGGCGACGCTGGACCGGGGTTGGCGCAAGCTGATGACCGAGATCGGCGTCGAGTTCATGGACGACCGCGCGCTCGAGCTGTTCCGCAAGGCCGGCCAGCGCGTGGAGGACAACACGGTCTTCCTCGACCCCGACTTCGTCCTCGAGCAGGTGGCGAAGGCGCCACGCGAGTTCGACGTCATGGCCCGCAATCCCGAGAACACCATCCACATCGGTGGCGACTCGATGGCCTTCGGCGCGGTCTACGGGCCGCCGTTCGTCCGGCAGGGCGAGGTGCGCCGCGACGCCACCATGGACGACTTCCGGAACTTCACGAAGCTGGCCCAGAGCTTCCCGGTCCTGGACTCCGCGGGCGGCGTGATCTGCGAGCCCAACGACACCCCGCTCGACAGCCGCCACCTCGACATGACCTACGCACTCCAGACGCTGACCGACAAGATCTACATGGGCAACGTCGTCTCGGGGGTCAACGCCGCGGACACCATCCGCATGGGTGAGATCCTCTTCGGCTCCCGCGAGGCGATCGAGGAGACACCGGTCTCGATCTCGCTGATCAACTGCAACTCGCCGCTGCGCTGGGACGACCGGATGCTCGAGGCGCAGTTCGAGTACTCCAGCGCCGGGCAGCCCGTGGTTCTCACCCCGTTCATCCTGATGGGCGCCATGTCACCGGTGACCATCCCCGCCGCACTCGTGCAGCAGATCGTCGAGGCGCTGTCGGGCATCGCCCTCTCGCAGCTGATCCGCCCCGGCTGCCCGGTGATCTTCGGGTCGTTCCTCTCCAACATCGACATGCAGTCGGGCTCGCCGACGTTCGGCACCCCCGAGTCCGGGATCGGCCTGCTCTGCACCGGCCAGATCGCCCGCCACTTCGGCCTGCCGTTCCGCACCGGTGGGGGGCTCACGTCATCGCAGGTGGCCGATGCCCAGGCCGGCTACGAGGCGCTGATGACGATGATGCCGACGTTCCTTGCCGGCGCCAACTGGGTGATGCACTCGGCCGGCTGGCTCGAGGGTGGCCTGGTCGCGGGTTACGAGAAGTTCATCGTCGACATCGAGCTGTTGCAGATGATGCAGGCCGAGTTCACGCCGCTCGAGATCGACGAGGCCTCGATGGCGTTCGGCGCGCACGAGGAGGTCGGCCACGGTGGACACTTCCTGGGCGCCGCGCACACCATGGAGCGGTTCCGCACCTGCTTCTACCGACCGCTGCTGTCGTCGTCGGACAACTACGAGAAGTGGATGCGCAACGGCGGCAAGGACGCCAACGACCGGGCGGCCGAGATCTACCAGAAGAAGCTGGTGGAGTATGAGCAGCCGGCCCTCGACGACGCCATCCGCCAGGAGCTCGAGGAGTACGTCATCCGGCGGCGGGCCGAGCTGGGCGACTGACTCACACGCTTGCGGGATGGGGCGGTTGCTCGCACCATGTGAGCAGTCGGACCGCTGTCGGTGTTGTGGTCGGCTGTACGGTCCGGGATGTGGATCTGCAGCGGCGCATCATGGAGGGCCAGGGCGAGTTCTTGCTCTTCGCGCTGACACCACCGCGACAGACGGCTTCGCCGGAACAGGCCCAGGAGATCGCCGACATCACGGCCAAGCGCCTTCATCCCCTGGGCGTGGACGGCCTGATCCTCTACGACATCGACGACGAGAGTGACCGCAATCCAGAGGAGCGCCCGTTCCCGTTCCTGCCGACGATGGACCCGGCGAACTACCTGTCGCGATACCTCAACACCTGGAACACCCCCGTCGTGGTCTACCGGGCTGTTGGGAAGTACGCCGAAGCTGACCTCGAAGCATGGCTGCGGGCCCAGGAATCCGATCGTCGGCTGTCAGTGTTCGTCGGGGCTGCTTCGCGTGACGAACCCGTCGTCACCTCATTGGAGCGTGCGCAGACCCTGCGAGCCCAGACACGTCCGGACCTGCTGCTCGGCGGTGTCGCGATACCTGAACGCCATGCACGGAAGGGCGATGAGCACCTACGACTACTGCGGAAGCGGCCGCGGGCTGTTCGTTCTTCATCACGCAAGTGGTCTACGACGTGAATGCCGCGAAGAACCTCGTGTCGGACTATCGCTACCAGTGCCTCGCGCAAGGTGTGACCCCGGCGCCGATTGTCTTCACCTTCTCCGTGTGCGGCTCCACGAAGACGCTCAAGTTCCTCAGTTGGCTGGGCGTGGACGTGCCACGGTGGATCGAGAACGAGCTCTTGCACGCGGACGACCCTCTCGAGGCGTCCTTCGGTATGCCCGGGCCGCTGCTCGGGAGATGATCACCTACTGTCGCCGCCTCGGTGGCCCGTTGGGCTCAATGTTGAAAGCGTCTCCATCCGGCGTGCCGAGATCGAGGCATCAGTGGACCTTGCTGGACTACTTGCGAGACGAGCTGCACCGCCCCAGACTAGCCGCACGCTTCTCGCACAGTCGCTCGGAGCGCGATGAGTCAGGCGCGGTGCTCAGTGGCAGCGGCCCGGCGCCTCTGGATCGAATTCGCCATTCACACTCGGGGCCCCGGAACGCGTGTGACACTGGCACTTCGTCGTGTGCTGATTCGGCAGCAATCGAGGGGAAGACGATGTCGGGGAGACCCATCCGGTTCAGCGCGCCAGTGGGCAACTTCTTGATAGTGCTCTTGCTGTGCGGCGCATGCGGCGCGGCTTTCGCGATCAAGAGCGTGGCCGACCGGGCTGCGGGCGATGAAGCCACCGTGGTGCGGGCGTTGGCCGAGGTCCGGCTGCAGGACGCGCTGGAATGGCGGGCGATCAGCGGTGCCGACTCTGAGGACCTTGCGTCGCAGCACGACGCCTCGGTCACCGAGGCGATTTGCCTTGCTGCGGCACACCGCGCTCGATGAGGCCACGACCACCAGCTTGATGACCAGGCAGCGCACATACGCGGCCGCCGTCGAGCGCGAGTTCGAGCTGCTGGCCGCGGGGCGTCAGGCGCAGGCCGAGGAGTGGGACGAGAGTCGGGGTCGACCCCGCTGCGGAGGCCCTGCTGGAAGATCTCGACGGTGTCGCGGCGCGCATGGCCGAGGCCAGCCGGACGGCCTCGTGGTGGACCGGGATCGGACTGCTGACCACTCTGCTGTTGGCACTCGGCCTGATGGCCCTGGTGCAGCGCCGGCTGCACACTGACCGGGCGCGCCACGAGCAGCACCAGCTCAGCGAGGCGCGCTATCGCGCAATCATCGACCGATCGAGCGACGTGGTGCTGGTCTGCGACGCCGAAGGCGTCATCGGATATCTCAGCCCAGCCGGGCACCGGATCCTCGGCGGTGCCCCGTCCGGCCGCTCGCCGTCCCTGACAGGAGTCTTGGCGACCGACGATCGTGCTCGACTCCGTGAGCTTCTCGCAGAGGCCACCCGGAGCGGGGAAGCGGGGCCGGTGGACCTGCGACTTGTCTCCGCTACGCACGCGGAGGGGACGATCCACCGGTTCACGGCGCGCGATCTGTCCACCGACCCGTCGGTGCGCGGCATCGTCCTCACCGGGCACGACGTGACCAGGGCTCGACGGCTGCATCAGGCCAAGACCGACTTCGTGTCGACGGTCTCGCACGAGTTGCGAACCCCTCTCACCAGCATCTGCGGCTATATCGAGCTGCTGAGGGACGAGGTTTTCGGAGCGTGCCCGACGAGCTCCGACCGCCCATCGCGACTGTCGACCGCAATGCCCGCCGGCTGGTTGAGCTGGTGGACCAGCTGTTGTTCCTCTCCCAGCTCGACTCCGGCGTGGCGGGAGCCCACCCGCAACAGTTCGACCTCGCTGAGCTCGTCGCCGATATCGTCGCCGAAGCTCGAGTCGTCCACCGGGGTCACCGCGTACGACCTGAACCTCATCGACGCATTCCAGCCGGTGCTGGTCATCGGCGTCCGGGATGACCTGGAGCGCGTGATAGGCAACCTGATCGCCAACGCCGTGAAGTTCAGCCCGCGCGGCGAACCGGTCACGGTCGCTGTGGTTGGGCGGCCGGACGGTGCGGAGATCTGCGTCACCGACCGCGGCATCGGCATCCCGGTCGAGGAGCGGAAGGCTGCTTCAGCCGCTTCTTCCGCTCGTTACCTGGGCGAAAATTCCATCGCCATTCCCGGAACCGGACTCGGCCTCGCGGTCTGCAAGGCCGTGATGGACGCCCACGCCGGCTCGATCTCCATCCCTACGAGCCGGGGAGGGCACCATCGTGCTGGTGCAACTGCCCCTGGCCACGGCCGACGAACGGGCCCACGCGGAGGGTGGCGTGACACGTCCCGATCGACGTGCGGCCAGCGGAGGTTCTTCACACGCAGACGACGAGCAGGCCAACTCATCTGCACAAGACGATCGGACGATCGGAGATGCCGCCCGGTGGACCGACAGAGATGCCGGCGTCCCTCATTGCTCAGTGCGCTCGGGCAGCTCGGGTCGCACGTGGTAGTCACTGGCCTCGCTGGTCCACCAGGCTTCCGCAGTACCCGCAAGCCCGTCGGGAGGTCCAGGACGCCAGCGCAGATGGACGTCCGGGCGGGACTGCTAGTGCCACGCCACAAGAGCGAAGAGCCGCAGCGAGCGCAGAAGCCGTAGCTGCGCTTCCGGGACCGGGGACCACCAGGTGAGCAGCTGCTCCGGGTCATCGACCGTCATATCCAGGGTCGACGCGCTCGTAGCGGCCATGTGGTGGCCCGTGGAACTGGCGACACCGGTGGCAGTGACAGTTGATGACGTCTCTGAGTGGCCCGTCGACCCGGAGGACGATCCCCCCCACAGAGGCATCTCCCCGTCGCCCTTGGTGACTCCATGACCCCATCGTGGCGGTTCAGTGGTGAGGAGCTCGTGGCAGGCTGGTCCAATGCGGGTCATCGCCCATGTCAGCGACACTCACTTCGGCAACGACGTGCAAGATCCCACCGACCGGGCGACCGCCGTCAGCGGGTATCTGGTCTCGATGTCACCTCGCCCTGACGTGCTCGTTGTCACCGGCGATCTCGCCGACCACGGGCTGGCGGAGGAGTACGCCGCGCCCGGGCGTGGCTCGACCTGTGGCCCGGTCCGCTCGCGGTCTGCCCTGGAAACCACGACGTCAGGCAGTCATTCGTCGAGGGCGTGGGGGTCTCATCGAGGTCGGTCGTCGAGGCGGGCGATCTTCGGTTCGTGATGCTCGACTCGCTCATCGATGCAGTCGACGGCGTGCGTGTCGACGAGGGCCGGATCGGCGATGAGCAACTGGCTTGGCTCGACGAGCAACTTGCCGCCTCCGCCACACCGACGTTCGTCTGTCTTCATCACCCGCCGACCACCATCGGGCTGGAGCTCATGGATCCCATCGGCCTGCTCGACACAGAGGCGCTGGCCGCAGTCCTGGACCGCCACCCTCACGTCGTCGCCACCCTTGTCGGGCACGCCCACACCATGAGCGCCACCACCTTCGCCGGCCGGCCGCTGCTGATCGGTGGTGGCATCGTCTCCACCGTCACCTCAACCGCCGAGCCTGTGGAGACGCTCTGGTACTCCGCCCCACCGAGCTTCGCCATCCACCTGATCGATGACGATCTGCGCGTCACCACTCACTGGCGGGCGCTACCCCACTGAATGGCGTCACACCCGTCTCCGTCAGACGTCCCGATGTTCTGCAACCAGCTCGTCGAGCGCGCGTGCCTGGTGCGAGTACAGGTTGCTGGCCGGGTGGCACAGCGTCATCAGTGCCTTCCACAGCGCCCACCCCCTCCCGCGCGCCCACGCGTCGTCGGGCAGCGCCGCCGCGTCCCGGAAGATGCCGCGCTCGGCTTCGGTGAACACCGTCCAGGCAATCACCAGGTCGCAGGCGGGGTCGCCCACACCGCACGTGCCGAAGTCGATCACTGCGACCAGTCGCCCGCCATCGGTCAGGAGGTTGCCCGGTGCGACGTCCCCGTGGAACCAGACCGGGTCCGTCGGCCAGGCCGTACGGACGGCTTCATTCCAGATGGCTTGGCAGGCCTTGACGTCCACCTGGTGTGCGAGCTGCCCGAGCGCCTGCTGGACCTGGTCGCCGTAGACGCTGGGGTGAGTGCCGCGGTAGAAGGAATGCGCTCCGGCTGCCGGTCCCTCGCCCGGCGGTACCGCCCTCAACTCGCGCAGGAACACCCCCAGATCCTTCGCCAGTGCAACGCGGTCGAGATCGGAGTCGCGGTCCGGTGTGGTCCCGTTGATCCAGCGCCGCACCGACCACGGGTACGGGTACTCCTCACTCGGCGCCCCGGTCGCGACCGGGGCGGGCACCTCGGTGCTCAGGTGACGCGCCATCACTGGGAGGCAGAGATCCTCCTTGGCCACACCCGCGACATACCTCTCGGCGCTCGGCAGGCGCGCCGCCAGCTCCGCACCGAGCCGGAACGTGCGGTTGTCGTTGCCCTGCTCGAGCACCGGGGTCACCTCGAGCTCCGCCCACTGCGGCAGCTGTTCCCTGATCAACTGGCGTACGGTCCCGCTGCTGATCTCCATGGCCGCGAGTCTCCAGCACCAACCGCTGCCGGTCACCCGGGTTTAGCGTGCGCTCAGAGCAGCTGAAGACTCCCGGTGACAGCGTCAATCTCGATCGCGGGAGCCGGGCCGATCGCACAGCAGGTCAAGGTGCCAACGGAGACCTGCGTGCGCCCGGCGTCCTCGACGCACCGAGCGGTGAGCCCCGCGGCCTCGGCATCCGCGCAGATCCGCAGCAGTGCGGTGGTGTCAGGGACACGGAGCACGACCTTGGGTTGTCCGTCGTCCAGCCAGGCTGTGGTGGACGCTGTTTCGATGCTCGCGAGCACTGCATCGACGGCAGCGTGCGCTACCTGAGCGGCGATCTTGCCCTTTCCCATTCCCAGATCGGTGCGGACGACGAGCGCCATCTTGGTCGACATGGTGCAAAAGTAGTCCTCGACGAACCGCAGCTCACACGGCGATCAAGCCCCGTCACATGGGGTCGCTAGGGCAGACGTGAATCGCCGCCGAGGTTGCCGACGATCCTTCGGAGAACATCGATGGTCACGGCGTACTCCGCGTCAGTGACGCCGACCCTGGTGGCGCGGTGCGTCTCACGGTTGCGCTCCTGAGCGAGTCGGAGCCGCTTGGACCCCTCCTCGGTGATGGCAATCTCCTGGCCGTGGGCTGGGCGGCCAGCTCGTCCTGTGCGTACGAATGCATTGGTCCACCTTCCGACCTCCAGTGCAGTTGAGGTCAAGTCCAACCAATGCCCCCGTGACCTTCCGTGCCGGCTCTCAGCTGAGGCCCAGGATCGTCCCGTCGTCCGTCAGGTCGATGCGAGATGCCGACGGGTCGGCGGGCAGCCCCGGCATGGTCATCATGTCGCCGCACACCATGACCACGAAGCCCGCGCCGGCCGACAGTCGGACCTCACGCACGTGCAGCTCGTGGCCGGACGGTGCGCCCAGCGACGTGGGGTCCGTCGAGAACGAGTACTGCGTCTTCGCGACGCACACCGGCAGTGAGCCGTAGCCGTCGCGCTCGATGCGCTGCAGCCGCCGTCGCGCCTTCGCGTCCCACGTCACCAGCCCTGCGCCGTACAACCGCGTGGCGATCGCCTCCACCTTCGCGGTGAGCGACAGCTCGTCGTCGTAGGTGAACGAGAAGGTGTACGGCGACGGCTCGTCGAGCGCCGCCAGCACGCCCTTGGCCAGGTCGTGGGCGCCCGGCCCGCCGTCGGCGAAGTGGGTCGCAGGGAAAGCCGCGACACCCTCGGCCGCCACCAGCTCGACCACCAGGTCGACCTCGGCGTCCGTGTCGGACGGGAATCGGTTGACCGCGACGACGCACGGGATGCCGTAGACGTCGCGCACGTTGTCCAGGTGCCGGCGCAGGTTCACCATCCCCGCCTCGACGGCTGCGAGGTCCTCAGCCTCGAGATCGGCCAACGCCACGCCGCCGTGGTACTTCAGGGCCCGCACCGTCGCGACGACCACCGCCACGTCGGGACGCAGGCCGGACTTCCGGCACTTGATGTCGACGAACTTCTCCGCGCCGAGGTCGGCCCCGAACCCGGCCTCGGTGACCACGAGGTCGGCCAGCCGCAGTCCGGCCCTCGTCGCCATCACGGAGCTGCAGCCGTGCGCGATGTTGGCGAACGGCCCGCCGTGCACGAACGCCGGAGCGCCCTCCATCGTCTGCACCAGGTTGGGTGCCAGAGCGTCGCGGAGGAGGGCCGCCATCGCACCGTCGGCCCCGAGCTCGCGAGCCGTCACCGGCTGCATCGCCCGCGTGTAGCCGATCACGATGTCGCCGATGCGTCGCTTCAGGTCTCCCCACGACTCGGTGAGGCAGAAGATCGCCATCAGCTCGGAGGCCACGACGATGTCGAACCCGTCCTGGCGGGGGAAGCCGTTGACGTGGCCGCCCATGCCCACGACCACGTCGCGCAGGGCGCGGTCGTTGGTGTCGAGCACCCGCTTCCAGGTCACGCTGCGCACGTCGATGTCGAGCTCGTTGCCGTGGTGCACGTGGTTGTCGATCAGCGCCGAGAGCAGGTTGTTGGCGGCCGCGATGGCCGCGAAGTCGCCGGTGAAGTGAAGGTTGATCTCCGTCATCGGCACCACCTGGCTGTAGCCGCCGCCGGCCGCGCCACCCTTCATGCCGAAGACCGGGCCCATCGACGGCTCGCGCAGGCAGGCGACCGTCCGGTGGCCCAGGCCGTGCAGGGCGTCGGTGAGACCCACCGTCGTCGTGGTCTTGCCCTCGCCGGGCGGGGTGGGGGAGAGGGCGGTGACCAGCACCAGCCGACCGAGCGGCCGGTCGGCGAGGGACGCCAGGTGGGTCAGGTCGACCTTGGCCTTGTAGTGGCCGTAGGGCACCAGGTGTTCCTCGGGGATCCCGAGGGTCTCGGCGGCAATCTCCCTGATCGGGCGCAGCACGGCGGCATTGGCGATCTCGATGTCCGACAGCATGCTCGTCGACCTCTCTTCGTTGTGCGTCTGTGCCCGTCACCCTCAGCGGAAGACGACGGTCCTTTCTCCGTTGAGCAGCACCCGCGACTCGCAGTGCCACCGGACCGCGCGGGACAACACCTGCGCCTCGACGTCGCGGCCGGCAGAGACCAGCTGGTCCTGGTCGTAGTTGTGGTCGACCCTCAGCACGTCCTGCTCGATGATCGGGCCCTCGTCGAGGTCGCCGGTCACGTAGTGGGCGGTCGCGCCCACCAGCTTGACGCCGCGGTCGAACGCCTGGTGGTAGGGGCGCGCTCCCTTGAAGCTCGGCAGGAACGAGTGGTGGATGTTGATGGCGCGGCCGGAGAGCTGGCGGCACAGGTCGTCCGACAGCACCTGCATGTAGCGCGCCAGCACGACGAGGTGCGCGCCGGTGTCCTCGACGAGCTCCATCAGGCGCTTCTCGGCGTCGGCCTTGGTGTCCGGCGTGACCGGGACGTGGTGGAAGTCGATGCCGTACGCGCGGGCGAGTGGCTCGGCGTCGGGATGGTTCGACACGACGGCCGTGATCTCGATCTGGAGCGCCCCGGTGCTGGCCCGGAACAGCAGGTCGTTGAGGCAGTGCAGCTGCTTGGAGACCATGATCAGCGTCTTGTACGGCGCCTTCGCCGCCCCACAGCTCGAACTCCATGTCGAAGCGATCGGCGACGGACCCGAACGCCGCGCGCAGGTCGTCGGCGGTCGCAGTCCCCTCGATCTCGAAGTCGATCCGCATGAAGAAGCGGCGCGTGAGCTTGTCGCCGAACTGCTGGCTCTCCACGATGTTGCCGCCCCGCTCGACCAGGAAGCCCGAGACGGCGTGCACGATGCCCGGCTGGTCGGGGCACGAGAGAATGAGCACGAAGTCTCCGGCCGGCGCGCTGGCCGAACCGGATCCGATCGGGATCTGGGCCATGGGGGCTCCTGGTGACGGTGGTCGGTGGCGACAAAACAGTGTTGCGTGCAGCGGAACGCAGTCTGCGATACGCAACAGCCGGTGCGCTAGTCTCGCGCCATGACCAAGATGGCCGAGGTCGATCCGACTCGCGCCGAGTCGAGCGCCGTGACGGGTGCCGGAGTCCAGTCCGTCGACCGTGCGCTGGCCATTCTCGAGGTCCTCGCGCGGATCGGCGAGGCCGGGGTCACCGAGATCGCCGCGGAGCTCGGCGTCCACAAGAGCACGGCCTTCCGGCTGATGGCGACGCTCGAGGCCCACCGCCTCGTCGAGCAGACGAGCGAGCGGGGCCGCTACCGCCTCGGTGTCGGGATCCTGCGGCTCGCGGGCGCGACCACGGCCCGGCTCGACCTGGTGCAGGAGGCGCGGCCGATCTGTCGCCAGCTCGCGTCCGACACCGGGGAGACCGTCAACATCGCGGTGCTCTCGGAGAGCTCGGCGCTCTACCTCGACCAGGTCGCCGGCTCGTCCGCGCTCCAGCCGCACAACTGGGTCGGCCAGCACATCCCGCTCCACGCGACGAGCAACGGCAAGGTGCTGCTGAGCGGCCTCGACGCCGCGGAGCTCGATGCCGTGCTCGGCAAGCTGGCGACGTACACACCGCAGACCATCACCAAGCGCGCCCGACTGCGCGAGGAGCTGGACCGGGTCCGTGCCCAGGGCTATGCGCTCGCCGTCGACGAGCTCGAGGTCGGCCTCACCGCCGTTGCTGCGCCGATCCGCAACAACCACGGCGACGTGGTCGCGTCGATGAGCGTCTCCGGGCCGACGTTCCGGCTGCCCGCCAACCGCGTCGACGAGGTGGTCGCGCTCGTCACCGCGGCCGCCGTCGAGGTCTCACATCGGCTCGGCTGGGGTCACCGGTAGGTCACGCTGGTCCGACCACCCTTGACGATCGGGGGGTGACCGCAGCATCCTCGGACTGTCTGGCTGGTTGCGCTCGGAGCATCCGGTTGCGACATACGCAACAAACCAATGCCGAGAGTGGGTTCGCCGGTGCCGGATCTCTACGTGGACGGGTCGTGGACGGCAGCGCGCGCCGGTGACCGCCGCGAGATCCGCTGCCCTGCCGACGGCACCCTGGTCGCGGAGGTCGACGAGGCCGGCGTCGAGGACACCGAGGCCGCCATCGACGCGGCGCACCGCGCCTTCCACGACGGCGCCTGGTCGGCCACCTCGAGCCGGGAGCGGGGCGACCTGCTGCTGCGGGTCGCGGACCTGCTCGAGCGCGACACGGACGTGATCGCGCGGATGGAGTCGCTCGACACCGGCAAGAGGTTCGTCGAGAGCCAGTACGACGTGGCGGACATCGTGTCCGTCTTCCGGCACTACGGCCGCGTCGCCGCCGAGGAGTCGGGCCGCGTCGTCGACACCGGCAACGCCGACGTGGTGAGCCGGATCGTCCACGAACCCATCGGCGTCTGCGGCCTGATCACTCCGTGGAACTACCCGCTCCTCCAGGTGTCCTGGAAGGTCGCCCCCTGCCTCGCCGCCGGCAACACGTTCGTGCTCAAGCCCAGCGAGCTCACCCCGCACACCGCGATCCACCTGATGCGGCTGCTCGAGGAGGCCGGCCTGCCCGCGGGCGTGGGCAACCTCGTCCTCGGGGCGGGAGCCACAGCAGGCGCCCCACTCTCCACGGACCCGCGCGTCGACATGGTGTCCTTCACCGGCGGCCTCGAGACGGGCCGGCGGATCATGGCCGCGGCCGCGGCGACGGTCAAGAAGGTCGCCCTCGAGCTCGGCGGCAAGAACCCCAATGTGGTCTTCGCCGATGCCGACCTCGAGGTCGCCCTCGACTATGCGCTCACCGCCGTCTTCCTGCACTCCGGCCAGGTCTGCTCGGCCGGTGCCCGGTTGCTCGTCGAGGAGACCGTCCACGACGAGTTCGTCGACGCCCTCGTTGCCCGGGCCGAACGCATCAGGCTCGGCGGACCGTTCGACGACAAGGCCGAGACCGGCCCCCTCACGAGTGCTGCCCATCGCGACAAGGTCGAGGCGTACGTCGCCCGCGGCCTCGCCGAGGGCGCCGTGCTGCGCTGCGGCGGCACCCGACCCGGCGACCCGGCCCTCGCCGACGGCTTCTACTACCTGCCGACCGTCCTCGACGGCTGCACGAGCTCGATGTCGGTGGCCCAGGACGAGTCGTTCGGTCCGGTGCTGACGGTCGAGACCTTCCGCGACGAGGACGAGGCGGTGGCGATCGCGAACGACAGCATCTACGGCCTGGCCGGCGCCGTCTGGACGCAGGACGCCGGCAAGGGGCAGCGCGTGGCAGGCCGGCTGCGCATGGGCACGGTCTGGATCAACGACTACCACCCGTACGTGCCCCAGGCGGAGTGGGGCGGCTACAAGCAGTCCGGCATCGGGCGCGAGCTGGGCGCCGCCGGACTCGACGAGTATCGCGAGACCAAGCACGTCTGGCAGAACGTCCGTCCGGCCGTGCAGCACTGGTTCGAGGAGTAGGCGGCGGACATGGGTGCGGACCGGTACGACATCGTCATCGTGGGTGGAGGCTCGGCCGGGTGCGCGCTGGCCAACCGGCTCTCTGCCGATCCCGGCACGAGCGTCCTGGTCCTGGAGGCCGGCCACTCCGACTTCCGGCTCGACCCGCTGGTGCACATGCCGGCTGCGCTGCCGATCCCGATCGGCAACCGGCTCTACGACTGGAAGTACGAGACCGACCCCGAGCCGCACATGAACGGCCGCCGCGTCGTCCACGCCCGCGGCAAGGTCCTCGGCGGCTCCTCGAGCATCAACGGGATGATCTTCCAGCGCGGCAACCCGCTCGACTACGAGCGTTGGGGCGCGGAGCCCGGGATGAAGGAGTGGGACTACTCCCACTGCCTGCCGTACTTCAAGAAGATGGAGAACTGCCTCGCGGGTGCCGACGCCTGGCGGGGTGGGGACGGGCCACTCAAGCTCGAGCGCGGCCCCGCGACCAACCCGCTCTTCGACGCCTTCTTCCGGGCCACGGTCGAGGCCGGCTACCCCGCGACGGATGACGTCAACGGCTACCGCCAGGAGGGCTTCGCGAGGTTCGATCGCAACGTCTACCGCGGTCGACGGCTCTCCGCCGCTCGTGCCTATCTGCACCCGGTGATGCACCGGAAGAACCTGCGCGTGGAGACGCTGGCACTCGTGACCGGCGTCCGGTTCCGGGGAAAGCGCGCGACCGGGGTCGACTACTTGCGCGGGGGAGTGCTGAAGCGTCACGTCGAGGCGGGCGACGTCATCCTGTGCGGCGGTGCGATCAACACCCCGCAGCTGCTGCAGCTGTCGGGCGTCGGTGACGAGTCGCTGCTCCGCCAGCAGGGAGTCGACCTGGTCCACCACCTGCCCGGGGTGGGGGAGAACCTCCAGGACCACCTCGAGGTCTACATCCAGTACGCCTCCAAGCAGCCTGTCTCGATCGCGCCCGGGCTCCGGTGGCGGATGCGGCCGAAGATCGCCTACGACTGGCTGTTCCACCGCCGCGGCCTCGGCGCCACCAACCACTTCGAGGGCGGAGGGTTCGCGCGCAGCAACGACGACGTGGACTACCCCAACCTGATGTTCCACTTCCTGCCGGTCGCCATCCGCTACGACGGTTCGTCGCCCACCAAGGGGCACGGCTACCAGGTGCACATCGGACCCATGTACGCCGACACGAGGGGCTGGGTGCGGATCAGGTCGCGGGACCCGAAGGTGCACCCCTCCATGCAGTTCAACTACCTCTCGACGCCCACCGACCGTCGGGAGTGGGTGGAGGCGATCAGGGTGGCCCGCAACATCTTGAACCAGCCCGCGTTCGCGCCGTACAACGCCGGCGAGCTGTCTCCCGGTCCGGGCGTCGAGAGCGACCAGGAGATCCTCGACTGGGTGGCCGCCGACGCAGAGACTGCCTTGCACCCGTCCTGCACGGCGAAGATGGGCGTGGACGAGTTGGCAGTGGTCGACCCGGCCACGATGAAGGTGCACGGCGTCGAGGGCCTCCGGGTCGTAGATGCGTCCGTCTTTCCGTACGTCACCAACGGCAACATCTATGCACCCGTGATGATGGTGGCCGAGAAGGCCGCCGACCTGATCGCGGGAAACGCGCCGCTCCCGGCGGCGGAGGTCCCGTTCTACCGCCTCCGTGACGACACACCGCTGTACCCACCGGGCGACAGCCGCAACGACCTCACCAACCATGTAGGGGAGAATCAGTCATGACGGCAGCCCTGTCAGTCGATGGTCTCTGGAAGATCTTCGGAGCACGCTCCGACAAGATCATCGGCACGCCCGACGCCGATCTCTCGCGCGCCGACCTGAAGGCCAAGACCAACTGCGTCGTCGGGGTCAAGGACGTCTCGTTCGAGGTCGCCCCGGGGGAGGTGTTCGTCGTGATGGGCCTGTCGGGTTCGGGCAAGTCCACCCTGGTTCGACTGCTCACTCGGCTCATCGAGCCGACCAGCGGGACCGTCACGCTCAACGGGATGGACATCACCTCGGCCTCCGCGAGCGAGCTCCGCGACGTACGCCGCAAGCAGGTCTCGATGGTCTTCCAGCACTTCGGCCTGCTGCCGCACCGTCAGGTGATCGACAACGTCGCCTACGGCCTCGAGGTGCGCGGCGTCGGAAAGAAGGAGCGTCGCGCGAAGGCGTCCGAGATCGTCGACCTCGTCGGGCTGACGGGCTACGAGAAGTCCTACCCCGACCAGCTCTCCGGCGGCATGCAGCAACGCGTCGGCCTGGCGCGAGCACTGGCGGGCGACCCGGAGATGCTGCTCTTCGACGAGCCGTTCTCGGCGCTCGACCCGTTGATCCGGCGCGACATGCAGAACGAGGTCATCCGGCTGCACCGCGAGATCGGCAAGACCATGGTGTTCATCACCCACGACCTCGCCGAGGCGCTCAAGCTCGGCGACCGGATCATGATCCTGCGCGACGGGGAGATCGTGCAGATCGGCACCCCCGACGAGGTCGTCGCCCAGCCCGCCGACGACTACGTCAAGGACTTCGTCTCCGAGGTGCCCAAGGCGCACGTCCTCACCCTGAAGTGGGTGATGCGCGAGCCGCGGCCGGGAGAGGCGATGGACGGGCCGGCGCTGCCCGTGTCGACGATCGTGCGACAGGCGGCACGTGCCGCCATCGCCTCCGACGCCCCCATTCGGGTGATGGACGGCGACACGCTCCTCGGCGTGGTCGACGAGGAGGACATCATGCGCGTCGTGGTGGCCGAGGAGGAGCAGTGAGCGAGCTCGGCTCCCCAGGCGCCGGCATCACAGCCAAGGGGACCGTCGAGAGCCAGCGGCTCACGAACCCCACGCCGACTCGGCCGGTCGAGCCCGGGGCACCGCCGCCCTCCACGGAGGACTCCGGTCTGAGTCGCTGGATCCCCGCGGTCGGCGTCGTGGTCGTCTGGATCGTCATCTATCAATTCACCAAGGGCAACAACACCCTCGCCCTGCCTGGTCGTGAGCACACCGACCTCCACCAGTCGCTGACCGACTTCAACAACAGGTTGCTCGCGAGCCGCGACACCAACCCGGTCATGCAGTTCACCAACGCCATCTCCGAGATCCTGCGTGACCTGTTCGACTGGGCACAGCGGATGCTGGCGCGACCCAATCTGCCCCGTCCCGTGCCGGAGATCGGCTGGCTGGGCGTCGTCGCGATCGCCACCTGGGTGGGCTACGCGATCGCGAGCTGGCGGATCGCGGTTCTCGTGCTGGCCTCGTTCCTCTCGTTCGGCGTCTTCGGCTACTGGCAGGACTCGATCGACCTGCTGATCGTGACCGGCCTGGCCGTGGGCATCACCGTGGTCATCGGGATGCCGCTGGCCGTCCTCGCCGGCACCAGTCCCCGGGCCAACAAGGTGATCACGGTCGTCCTCGACTTCATGCAGACGATGCCGACCTTCGTCTACCTCGTGCCGGTCGTGCTCTTCTTCGGTATCGGGGTCGGTGGCGCCGTGGTCGCGACGCTCATCTACGCCGTCCCGCCGCTCGTGCGGATCGCGGGCTTCGGCATCCGCGAGGTCTCCACCACCACCATCGAGGCCACCGACTCGGCCGGCCAGACCTATTGGCAACGGCTGCTCAAGGTGCAGCTCCCGATGGCCCGCAAGACCATCATCGTCGGGCTCAACCAGACCACGCTGGCCGCCCTGTCCATGGCGACCATCGCGTCGTACATCAATGGGCCCGGCCTGGGGAAGCCCGTGCTGCGTGCCCTCGTCGCCAACGACTTCGGCGGCAGCTTCGTGCCCGGCGTGCTGATCGTGGTGATGGCGGTGATGCTCGACCGGACGACCACCGCGGCGAGCGAGCGCTCGGAGAAGGTGGCCCGCGGAGGAGGCGGGAACGTCCGGCTGCGTCGGATGATCCTGGGTGGGTCAGGGGTGGCTGCCCTGGTGGCGGTCTACCTGTCCCGGCGGGAGCTGAGCCTGGCCGAGTTCCCTGAGTACACCGCCGGGCAGAAGGTCGCCGACGCTGCCGACGACGTCATGGGCGGCATCGTCGACCTCGTGGGTGGCGCCGCCAGCACGATCAAGGACAAGATCACCGACTGGTTCCTCGACCCCATGCAGTCGCTGCTCGCCGAGTCGCCGTGGTGGATAGCGGGCCTGGCGATCGCGGCCCTGGCCTTCGTCTTCGGCGGGGTCCGAGCGCTCGTGACGACCGTGGTCTGCCTCGCTGGCATCTGGTACCTCGACCTGTGGCACGACGCGATGATCACTCTCAACATGGCCCTCGTGGGCACGGTCCTGGTGATGATCCTGGCTCTGGTCTTCGGCGTCTGGATGGCGCGAGACCGCCGGGTTGACCTGGGCATCCGGCCACTTCTCGACGCGGGCCAGACGATCCCGCCGTTCGTCTACCTGATCCCGGTGCTCGCACTGTTCGGGCCGTCCCGCTTCACCGCGATCGTGGCCGGCATCGTGTACGCCGCACCGGCGGCGATCAAGCTGGTGGCGGACGGCGTGAAGGCGGTCTCGCCGACGACCATCGAGGCGGGCCGCTCGACCGGTCAGACCACGTGGCAGGAGATCACCAAGGTCCAACTGCCCATGGCCAAGGGATCGCTCGTGCTGGCCACCAACCAGGGGCTGCTCTACGTGCTGGCCATGGTCGTGATCGGCGGCCTGGTCGGTGCCGGTGCGCTCGGCTACGACGTCGTGCTCGGGATCTCGCGCAGCGAGGAGTGGGGCAAGGGCGCCGCCGGAGGCCTGTCCATCGTGCTGCTCGGCGTGATGCTCGACCGGATCACGCGGGCTGCGGCCGACGTGCGCCGCGACGATGGCCCGGGGCCGCGCCGGGCATTCAACGTGCGGCTGCCCATCGGACCGCCCAAGTAGGTCCACCCAAGAGTTTTCGATCAACCCAGGAGATGAGGAGAAGCATCATGAGGACTGCCAGAAGCCAGGGGGCTCGACTGGGGGCACTCGCCGCGGTAGCGACGTTGGCGTTGTCCGCCTGCGGGGGTGGAGGTTCCATCGACGATGCGACCGAGGCCAACGAGTCGCAGGCCGCCGAGGGCGGGGGCGAGTGCGGCGAGCTGAACATGGCCGTCAACCCGTGGGTCGGCTACCAGGCCAGCGCCTACGTCGTCGGCACCGTCGCCCAGGAGGAGCTGGGCTGCACGGTCAACTACAAGGACCTGAAGGAGGACGTCTCCTGGCAGGGCTTCGGCACCGGCGAGGTCGACGTGGTGATCGAGGACTGGGGCCACCCCGACCTCGAGAAGAAGTTCTTCGCCGAGACCGGCGACGGCACGGCGATGGACATGGGTCCGCAGGGCAACGTCGGCATCATCGGCTGGTTCGTACCGCCGTGGCTCGCCGAGGAGCACCCCGACGTCCTCGACTACAACAACCTCAACAAGTACGCCGCCGAGTTCGCGACCTCCGAGTCCGGGGGCCAGGGCCAGTTCCTCGGGGCCGACCCGTCCTACGTCCAGTTCGACGAGGCGATCGTGAGCAACCTCGACCTCGACTTCAAGGTCGTCTTCTCCGGCAGTGAGGCAGCCTCCATCGAGGCGTTCCGCAAGGCCGAGGAGAACAAGGAGTGGGCGATCGGCTACTGGTACGAGCCGCAGTACTTCAACGCCGAGGTGGCGATGCAGAGGGTCGCCCTCCCGCCCTACGAGGAAGGGTGCCAGGACGACCCGCAGACGGTCGCCTGCGACTACCCGGAGACCGAGCTGAAGAAGATCGTCGGTACCGAGTGGGCGGAGGGCGATTCCACCGCGGTCGACCTGGTGCAGAACTTCACCTGGACCAACGAGGACCAGAACGTCGTCGCCGCCTACATCGCGGGTGACGGAATGTCTCCGGAGGATGCCGCGGCGAAGTGGGTCGCGGACAACCCGGACAAGGTCGAGGCCTGGATGTCCTAGCGCCAGTGCTTGACGTGATCCACGCCACGCACGAGAGTGGGTTGCGTCCTCCGCAGCATGTTGCGGAGGACGCAACCCACTTCGATCGAGGAGAAGTAGGTCATGGCCCAGACGACTGACGAGACTTCGCCCGGACCAATCGGCGAGCGCCACCCGCAACGCACCGGAAACGTCCCCCTGGACAAGGTCACGTTCGGAGTGGCCGCCGCGCTGGTGGCGGCCTTCCTGCTCTGGGGGGCGGTGGACTCCGACGGCATGACGTCCGGCACCGGCGAGGTGCTCGCCTGGGTCACCGACAGCTTCGGCTGGATGTTCATCCTCGTCAGCGCGGGGTTCCTGCTCTTCTCGGGCTACCTGGCGATGAGCCGCTACGGCAACATCAAGCTCGGCGCCGACGACTCCACGCCCGAGTTCTCGACCTTCTCCTGGGTGTCGATGATGTTCGCCACCGGCATGGGCATCGGGCTGATGTTCTGGGGTGTCGCCGAGCCCCTCACCTACCTCACCGCCACCGACGAGGGCAGCATCCCGCCAGGACGTGCGGCCGAGGGCACGCCCGAGGCGGCGCGTACGGCGATGGAGTACACCTTCTTCCACTGGGGCCTCCACCCGTGGTCGATGTATGCCGTCATCGGTCTCGCCATCGGCTACTTCGCCTACCGCAAGGGGTCCGGCAACCTCGTCTCCGGCGCCTTCGGGCCACTGCTCGGACGACGGGCCACCGAGGGGCCGGGCAAGGCGATCGACGTGATCGCCATCTTCGCCACCCTGTTCGGCTCGGCCACGTCGCTGGGCCTCGGAGCCCTGCAGATCACCGGTGGCCTCGACGACGTGTTCGGCTCGGGCGAGTCCAAGTGGATCACCGTGGCGGTGATCGCGGTGCTGACGTCCTGCTTCGTGGCGTCGGCGGTGACCGGCGTCGAGAAGGGCGTGCAGTTCCTGTCCAACGCCAACGCCATCGCCGCGCTGCTCCTGGTCTTCTTCCTCTTCGTGGTGGGGCCGACGGTGTTCATCATGAGCACGTTCACCGAGTCGCTGGGCGGCTACCTCACGCATCTCCCGGCCATGTCGTTCCGCACCGGGGCCTTCGGTGGCGACGCGTTCATCAGCGGCTGGACGATCTTCTACTGGGCCTGGTGGGTGTCCTGGACGCCGTTCGTCGGCATGTTCATCGCCCGGATCTCCAAGGGCCGCACGATCCGCCAGTTCGTGGTCTACGTGATCGCGGTGCCCAGCCTGGTGTCGTTCATCTGGTTCTCGATCATGGCCGGGTCGGCGTTCGACGTACAGCTCAGCGGGGCCGACGACCTGGGCGCCGTTCTCGCCGAGGAAGGCACCGAGAGCGCCCTGTTCACCATGCTCCGCGAATATCCGCTCGCCTCGATCACAGTGATCCTGGCGGTCTTCCTGATCGCGATCTTCTTCATCACCGGGGCCGACTCCGCCTCGATCGTGATGGGGATGCTGAGTCAGCACGGTGAGGAGGAGCCGATGCGCTGGCTGGTCGTCTTCTGGGGCGTGGCCCAGGGCGCCGTCGCCTCGATCCTGCTCTGGTCCGGTGGTCTCAGCGCCTTGCAGACCCTGGTGATCATCGTGGCCGGGCCATTCATGCTGATCATCGTGGCGATGTGCGTCTCCCTGATGAAGTCACTGCGGGCGGAGCCCTATGAGTCCACGCTGCCCACGCGCGTCCGCCGGGCCGTGCTGCACGCGCAGAAGTACGACCTGATCGAGCACCAGACGGTGGCCCTGGCGAGTCTCGGCGCCGAACCGGCCACGGAAGACCCGGATCAGGGCACGCCCGAAGCCCGGAGCTGAGAAGCACGTCATCGTCGTCCCCGGTTGCCTTGACAGTGGCCGGGGACGACGGCGTACATTTCAGGTGATGCACATAGCGCAACACGTTGCGCACTACGCAACAGGAGATTCACCATGGCAGAGGTTCCAGCAACCGCCGATGTCGTCGTCATCGGCGCCGGGATCGTCGGCAACAGCCTCGTGCACCACCTGACCCGACTGGGCTGGAAGAACGTCGTCCAGATCGACAAGGGCGCCCTGCCCAACCCGGGCGGCTCGACCGGTCACGCATCCAACTTCATCTTCACCGTCGACCACTCGCGCGAGATCACCGACCTGACCCTCGACTCGGTCCGCCAGTACAAGGAGATGGGCGTCTTCACCCAGTCGGGCGGGTTCGAGATCGCCCGCACCGAGGAGCGCATGGAGGAGCTGCGTCGCCGGATGTCGAGCGCGAAGGCCTGGGGCATCGAGGCCGAGCTGGTCACGCCCGCGTTCGTGAAGGAGAAGGTCCCGTTCATCGAGGAGGACCAGTTCATCGGCGCCTTCTGGACCCCTGGTGTCGGCGTCGTCGACTCGTTGCGGGCCGGCACCATCATGCGCGAGCAGGCCCTCGCGACGGGCGAGCTGACCGTCGTACCCACCGTCGAGGTCGTCGGCCTCGACACCGAGGACGCCCCGCACGGCCGTCGCCGCATCACCCGCGTGCGCACCACCGGTGGCGACATCGAGGCCGGCACCGTCGTCATCGCCGCCGGTGTCTGGAGCCCCAAGCTCGGCGACATGGCCGGCGTCAGCATCCCGCTGACTCCCGCCGTGCACCAGATGATCAGCGTCGGCCCCTGCCCGCAGCTGGTCGGGACCGAGGGTGAGATCTCCTTCCCGATCGTCCGCGACATGGACACGTTCTGCTACGAGCGTCAGCACGGCGCCGACATGGAGGTCGGCTCCTACGCGCACCGCGCGATCCTGCACGAGCCCGAGGACATCCCCACGATCGAGCAGGCCAAGCTGTCGCCGACCGAGATGCCCTTCACCTCCGACGACTTCGACCCACAGCTCGAGCAGGCCTACGAGCTGATGCCTGAGCTGCTCGGTGCCGAGGGTGCCGAGATGCGCTACGCCATCAACGGGCTCCTGTCGCTCACGTGCGACGGCAACCCGATCCTCGGCGAGAGCGAAGTCACCGGCCTCTGGACCGCGTCCGCGGTGTGGATCAAGGAGGGCCCGGGCGTCGGGCGTGCGGTCGCCGAGTGGATGACCCACGGCCACTCCGAGATCGACATCCACCACAGCGACATCGCGCGCTTCCACGACCACCAGAAGCGCCGCGAGCACACCCGCCTGCGCACCACCGAGTCCTTCATCAAGACCTACGGCATCATCCACCCGGCCGAGCAGTACGAGTCCGACCGCGACCAGCGCCTCTCGCCCATGCACGCGTCGCAGCAGAAGCTCGGTGCGGTGTTCTTCGAGACGGCAGGCTGGGAGCGGCCGTTCTGGTACGAGTCCAACGCCCATCTCCTCGAGGCGTACGGCGAGGCCGTGATGCCGCGCGAGCACGAGTGGGACTCGCGCTGGTGGAGCCCCATCATCAACGCCGAGCACCTGCGGATGCGCGAGGCCGCGGCCGTGATCGACCTGAGCGCCTTCCAGATCCTCGACATCACCGGACCGGGCGCGCTCGAGACGGTGCAGCGCACCTGCGTGGCCCAGTGCGACGTCGCGGTGGGCAAGGTCATCTACACCCCGGTGCTCGACGCGAAGGGTGGATTCCTGTCAGACCTCACGGTGATGCGGCTCGGCGACGACCACTTCCGCGTCGTCACCGGCGGAGCGCACGGGATGGCCGACCGCAAGACCTTCACCGACCAGCTGCCTGACGACGGGGCGACCACCCTGACCGACGTCACCAACGACGTCTCCACGATCGGCATCTGGGGCCCGAAGGCCCGCGACATCCTCGCGTCGCTGACCTCCGACGACGTGTCCGACGCCGGGTTCGGATTCCTGTCGTGCCGCGAGATCCAGGTCAAGGGCAGCACCGTCCTCGCCTCCCGGATCTCCTACGTCGGAGAGCTGGGCTGGGAGCTGTACGTCCCGATGGAGTCGGCCGCCGACGTGTGGGACGTCCTGCTCGAGGCCGGTTCGCCGTACGGCGCCGTGCCGGCCGGCATCGGCGTCTACGGCACGACCGGGCGGATCGAGAAGGGCTACCGCGCCTACGGGTTCGAGCTCGACGCCGAGCGGTCGATCATCGAGGCGGGCATGCAACGGCCCAAGGTCAAGCAGGCCGACTTCGTCGGCAAGGAGGCCTACCTCGCCCAGCGGGAGCAGGCACCGGCCACCGTGCTGTGCACCCTCACCGTCGACGACCACACCTCGGCGAGCGGCACCAAGCGCTACATGCTCGGCGGCGAGCCGATCCTCACCCCGGAGGGCGGACTGCTGACCGACGGCCACGGTCACCACTCCTACGTCACCTCGGCCGGGTCCGCTCCGACGCTGGGCAAGCACGTGCTGCTCGCCTACCTGCCGCCCGACCAGGCTGTCATCGGCAACCAGCTCGCGGTGTCCTACATGGAGGAGCTGTATCCCGTGACCGTCGGCTCGATCGACGCGACCCCGCTGCTCGACCCCGCCAACGAGCGCATCAGATGAATCCCGGCGTGCTCGTCTGCGTCAAGCGGGTCCCGGACGCCACCAGCGAGATCGTGCTCACCGACGACGGTCAGTCCGTCGACGGGCGCTTCGCCGGGTTCACGACCAGCCCGCACGAGGAGTGCGCGGTCGAGCTGGCCGTGCAGGCCGCGGCCGCGACCGGCGGCGAGGCCACGGTGCTGACCCTCGGTGACGCCGATGCGATCGAGCAGCTCCGCGCCGCGCTGGCCGTCGGTTGCACCGCGGCGACACACGTCGTGGCCGACGCCCAGCAGTTCGGCCCGGCCGACGTCGCCCGCGAGATCGCCGCGGTGGTGCGTGACCACGAGGCAGCGGGTCGGCCACACGACCTGGTGCTGCTCGGCAACGACGCGGCCGACACCGGGGACTTCCAGGTCGGCATCCGGCTCGCCTACGAGCTCGGCAGGCCGGTCGTGACGGGAGTGACCAACGTGAGCGTCTCCGAGGTCGACGGCCAGCTGGTCGTGACCGCCAGCGGCGACGGTCCCGACGGCTACGAGACCTACCGCGTGCCGCTTCCCGCGGTCGTGACCGTGCTCGAGGGCGGCGTCGAGCCGCGCTACCCGACGGTCCCCGGCCGGATGAAGGCCAAGAAGGTGCCGGTCGAGGAGCGCGAGCCGTCGGCCGCGCCGACGGGACAGGCCCGGGTGCGCTGGTCGTTGCCGCCCGCGGCGCCGAGCGACGTCCAGGTGCTCGGCAAGGGGCCCGAGGCCGCACCCGCCGTGGTCGACCTCTTCGAGAAGCTGGGAGTGCTGGCCAGATGATCCTCGTCCTCGTGGAGAAGGACCTCGACGGAGCCGCCGTCGAGGTGTCCCTTGAGACGGTCACCTTCGCGCGCTCGCTCTCCGAGGCCGGCGGCGGCGTGCCCGTCGACGCGGTCGTCGTCGGCGACGTGTCCGCTGACCTCCAGGCCCAGCTTGCGGCGTACGGCGTGCGCGATGTCCACCGCCTGACCGGGGCCGGCTTCGAGGCTTTCGCAGGTGCCGCGTGGGCCTCCGGCATCGAGACCGTGCTCGAGACGACCCGCTCCGTCGTGGTGACGGCCGCCGGCACGCCCCGCGGCGGGGAGGTGCTCGCGCACCTGGCCGCCCGCTCTGGTGCGGCGATGGCGGCCAACGTGCTGTCCTTCAACGGGCTGGCCCCGTTCGTGGTGAACCGGCAGGTGGTCGGTGGCCAGGCGGTGGAGGAGATGCAGCTCGCCACCCGCCCCACGGTGTTCACCGTCGCGGGCCACGCCGTCGAGGCGCGCCCGGCCGCATCGCCGGGAGCGGCCGCCGTGGTCGACCACGCGCCCGAGCTGGCAGAGGCCGACCTCGTAGCCCGGGTCGTGTCCACCGAGGAGCCCGAGCCCGACCTGTCCGGCAGCCTCAAGTCGGCTCGCGTGGTGGTCGGAGCGGGTCGCGGCGCCGGCGGCGCCGGCGGCTTCGACGACCTGCTCGAGCTGGCCGACCTGCTGGGCGCCCCGTTGGGTGTCTCCCGGGTCGTCACCTCCCTCGGCTGGCGCCCGCACCACGAGCAGGTCGGCCAGACCGGGAGCCGGATCTCGCCCGACCTCTACATCCCGTGCGGCATCAGCGGAGCCATCCAGCACTGGGCCGGTTGCAGCAGCGCGAAGACGATCCTGGCGATCAACACCGACCCTGACGCGCCGATGGTCACCAAGGCCACGCACGCGGTGATCGGCGACCTGCACGAGGTCGTACCGGCGATCAACGCCGAGATCAGGCGCCGTCGCGCGGGCTGAACGTCCAGCGGGCTAGTCCGGTCGACCCGAAGTGCGTACGGCGAGGGCGATCGGGGTACAAGGGTCGGAACGCCACGGCGTGTCAACGCGTGGTTGAGCCATGAATCGGTGGTGAATGGCGCGTAACCTCACCGCGGATGCCGCGTTGGTACCCAGGAGTAACGCCGATGCAGATCGGGTCGTGCCGAGGAAGGCGCGGCGAGGAACGGTCAGTCAGCGGTCGCAGACAGCACAAGGGAGATTCCGCGCAATGGGCGTTGAGATCAAGGTCGACGGCCTCACCAAGTCGTTCGGGAAACAGCTGATCTGGCGAGACGTGACGCTGACGATCCCGGCGGGCCAGGTGTCGGTCATGCTGGGCCCCTCAGGCACCGGCAAGTCGGTCTTCCTCAAGACCCTGATCGGTCTGATCAAGCCCGACGAGGGCTCGATCATGATCGAGGGCACCGACATCGCGAGCTGCTCCGAGCGAGACCTCTACGAGATCCGCAAGCTCTTCGGCGTGCTGTTCCAGGACGGCGCGATGTTCGGCTCGATGAACCTCTACGACAACGTCGCCTTCCCCCTGCGCGAGCACACCAAGAAGTCCGAGTCCGAGGTCCGCACCATCGTGATGGAGAAGATGGACCTGGTCGGCCTGATCGGCGCCGAGGACAAGCTGCCCGGCGAGATCTCCGGTGGCATGCGCAAGCGCGCCGGACTGGCCCGCGCGCTGGTGCTCGACCCCGAGATCCTCCTGATCGACGAGCCCGACTCGGGCCTCGACCCGGTGCGCACCTCCTACATCAACCAGCTCTTCATCGACCTCAACGCCCAGATCGATGCGACGTTCCTGATCGTCACCCACGACGTCAACAGCACCCGGACGGTCCCGGACAACATCGGCCTGCTCTACCACAAGCACCTGGCGATGTTCGGGCCGCGCGAGATGCTGCTGAGCTCCGAGGAGCCGGTCGTGCGGCAGTTCCTCAACGCGCAGACCGTCGGCCCGATCGGCATGTCCGAGGAGAAGGACGCCGACGAGCTCGCCGCGGAGAAGGACCTCGACATGCCGCCGCTGCCGCCGATCCCGCTCCAGCTCGAGCCGTCCAGCGGCATCCCGCGCCGCCACCAGCCCGCGCCGGGCGAGTGGTGTCGGGAGCACGGTGTGACGCCCCCGCCCGGATCCTTCGAGAGCGCCAACGCCGGCCTCGCGCCGGGGGCCTGATCAGGCCGTGTCCTCACTGACCGCATCCCGGGCCCTCGCCCCGATCGGCATCGCCGGCAAGCTCTTCGCCTTCGCCCTCGACGTGGCGCGCGCGTTGTTCCGCCGACCCTTCCAGCTGCGCGAGTTCATCCAGCAGGCCTGGTTCATCGCCTCGGTGACGATCGTCCCGACCGCGCTGGTGGCCATCCCCTTCGGTGCCGTGATCGCCCTCCAGGTCGGTGGCCTGATCAAGCAGTTCGGCGCCCAGTCCTTCACCGGGTCCGCGTCGGTGCTCGCCGTCATCCAGCAGGCTGCGCCCATCGGCACGGCCCTGCTCATCGCCGGTGCCGGCGGCTCCGCCATCGCGGCCGACCTCGGCGCCCGCAAGATCCGTGAAGAGCTGGACGCGATGATGGTGCTCGGCATCGACCCGATCCAGCGCCTGGTCGTGCCGCGCGTCCTCGCCTGCATGCTCGTGGCGTTCTTCCTCAACGGCATGGTCAGCGTCGTCGGCGTCGCGGGCGGCTACGTCTTCAACGTGATCCTCCAGGACGGCACGCCCGGTGCCTACATCGCCAGCTTCACGGCGCTGGCCCAGCTGCCCGACCTCTGGGTCGGGCTCATCAAGGCACTGGTGTTCGGTCTCATTGCCGCCATCGTCGCGTCCTACAAGGGCATGAACGCCAACGGCGGCCCGAAGGGCGTGGGCGACGCGGTCAACGAGTCCGTCGTCATCACGTTCCTGCTGCTCTTCGTCGCCAACTTCGTGATCAGCATGATCTACATCCAGATCATCCCCCCGAAGGGCGGATGACATGGCCGGCATCAAGGGCCTCTACAAGAAGCCCCTCGACTCCCTCGACACCCTGGGTGGGCAGCTCGCGTTCCACATCGGGGTGGTCAAGGCGATCCCGCGGTCCGTCACGCGCTATCCCAAGGAGATCATGCGGATCCTGGCCGAGGTCACCCTCGGCTCCGGCGCCCTGGCGGTCATCGGCGGCACCGTCGGGGTCATCCTCGGCATGACGTTCTTCACCGGCGCCCAGGTCGGACTGTCGGGCTACGCCGCGCTCAACCAGCTCGGCACGGCCGCCTTCGCCGGCTTCGTGTCCGCCTACTTCAACACCCGAGAGATCGCGCCGCTCGTGGCGGGCATCGCGCTGGCGGCGACCGTCGGCTGCGGGTTCACCGCCCAGCTGGGCGCGATGCGGATCTCCGAGGAGGTCGACGCCCTCGAGGTGATGGCGATCCCCTCGATGCCGTTCCTGGTTGCGACCCGCGTCGTCGGCGGCCTGATCGCGATCGTCCCGCTGTACGTCGTGGGGTTGCTGTCGTCGTACTTCGCGAGCCGGCTCGTGGTCACGCAGTTCTACGGACAGTCGACGGGGACCTACGACCACTACTTCAACGCGTTCCTGCCACCGGGTGACGTGCTCTGGTCGTTCGGCAAGGTCCTCGTCTTCGCCGTCACCGTGATCCTGATCCACTGCTACCACGGCTACACCGCCTCGGGCGGTCCCGCAGGCGTGGGCGTGGCTGTCGGCCGTGCCGTGCGCACCAGCATCGTGGCGATCAACGTCATCGACCTGTTCCTCTCCATGGCCATCTGGGGCACCAACGCGACCGTCAGACTGGCGGGTTAGCGATGAATCCGATGAGGAACAACAAGGTGCTCGGCGTGGTCTTCCTCGCCCTGCTGCTGTCGAGCGTGTGGGTGTCCTACGGCGTCTTCACCAAGAAGTTCACCGACTATGACGAGGTCGCGCTCAAGACCACCAACATCGGGCTGCAGCTGCCCATCCGCGCCGACGTCAAGATCCGCGGCGTGCAGGTCGGCGAGGTCATCGACATCAAGGCGGAGGCCGACGGCGCGACGCTGACCCTGGGGCTCTACCCCGACATGCGCGACACGATCCCGGGCAACGTGACCGGCTCGATCGTGCCGAAGACGCTGTTCGGCGAGAAGTACGTCTCGCTGATCGTGCCCGAGGGGCCGACCGCCGACGAGATCGAGGTCGACGCCGTCATCGATCGCACCGATGTCTCCACCGAGGTCGAACAGGTCCTCAACGACCTCTACCCGTTGCTGCGTGCCGTGCAGCCGGCCGAGATCAACATGACGCTCAACGCCATCGCGACCGCCCTCGAAGGACGTGGCGACCAGCTCGGCAACAACCTCGAGACGATCGACAGCTATCTCAAGCGGCTCAACCCGGAGATCCCGGCCCTGGTCGAGGACCTGCGGCTCACCGGCCAGGTCTCCGACGTGTACGCCGATGTGTTGCCCGAGGTCGCCACGATCCTGCGCGACACCATCACGACGACGCAGACGCTCGAGGGTCGCGAGGAGAAGCTCAACGCCCTGTTCAAGGACATCGGCGCGTTCTCCGCGACGGCCGAGCGCTTCCTCGGCGACAACGGCGACAACATCATCCGGCTCGGTGAGCTCAGCCGGGACCAGCTGGCCCTCTTCGCCCGCTACGCCCCCGAGTACCCCTGCCTCCTCGAGGGCATCGTCGGCGCCGGCAAGCTGCAAGCCGAGGCCTTCCGCGGCTTCACCCTGCACATCGTCCTGGAGACGCTGCCCAACCAGCCGCGTGGCTACGGGCCCCAGGACAAGCCGGTCTACGGCGACAAGCGGGGCCCCTACTGCGGGCGCCTGCCCGACGCTCCCTGGAACCAGGACAACCCCGTGACCCACCAGCCCAACTTCGCCGATGGCGTCGACGAACCCACCGGCAAGGGCATCTCGCGGGCCGCGACCGGCTGGTCGAGCGGTGCCGGCTACCCCGGCAGCCGCGAGGAGTCAGCCCTGATGAAGAGCCTGCTCGGGCCGGCGATCGGCACCAACGCCGAGGACGTGCCCGACCTGGGGGTCCTGCTGATCGGACCGATGGCCCGGGGCGCGACCGTCTCGCTGGGGGCTGATCGCTGATGGCGCTCCTCGACAAGAAGACCTCGGGCGACCTGGTCCGGTTGCTCGTCTTCATCGTGGTCACCTCGATGTCGACCGGCATCCTGATCGTGCTGATCGGCAACCTCAACTTCGCCTCGACCCGCGACTACAAGGCTGTCTTCACCAACGCCACCGGCGTCAACAAGGGCGACGACGTCCGGGTTGCCGGTGTGAAGGTCGGCACCGTCAAGGATGTGGAGATCACCGAGCGCACGCGAGCCCTGGTGAGCTTCACGGTCGCCGACGCGACCCAGGTCAACGGCGGCACCTTCGCCACGATCCGCTACCGCAACCTGGTCGGCCAGCGATACATCTCGCTGACCCAGGAGGTGGGCGACTCGGGTCGGCTCACCGAGGGCGCCACGATCCCGCTCGAACAGACCAAGCCGGCCCTCGACCTCACCGTGCTCTTCAACGGCTTCAAGCCCCTGTTCCGGGCGCTGTCGCCGGCCGACATCAACAAGCTCTCCTACGAGATCGTCCAGGTCTTCCAGGGTGAGGGCGGCACGCTCGAGGGCCTGCTGCAGCACACCGCGTCGGTCACCTCCACGCTGGCCGACCGCGACGAGATCATCGGTGACCTGATCGAGAACCTCAACCAGGTGCTCGTGCACATCGGCGACCGCGACGAGCAGCTGTCCCGCCTGATCGGTTCCTTCCGCCAGCTCATCGGCGGCCTCAAGGACGACCGGCAGGCGATCCTGACCTCGCTCGACGACATCTCCGAGCTCTCGGTGCAGACGGCTGGGCTGCTGCAGGGCATCCGCAAGCCGTTCGTCCAGGACATCAAGCACCTGCGGGAGTTCGCCGGAAACATCGACCGGAACAAGGCCGAGCTCGACCGTGCCCTGCAGGTGCTGCCGATCAAGCTCGAGAAGGTCGGCCGCACCGCGATCTACGGCTCGTGGTTCAACTTCTACCTCTGCGAGTTCCAGGGTCGGGTCAAGCTGCCCGCCGGCGTCACCCTGCCAGTCAGCTACCAGACCGGATCGGACAGGTGCAACCTCGGATGACGAGAGAGATGATCCCGTTCCGGGAGCGAAACCCCGTCGTCATCGGTGCCATCAGCCTGGCCTTGATCGCGGCCTCGCTCGTCGTCGCCTTCCGCGCCGGTGACCTCCCGGTCATCGGTGGCGGAGACACCTACTACGCAGCCTTCTCCGAGGCCGGCGGCCTCAAGACCAACGACGAGGTCCGCATCGCCGGCGTGCGCGTCGGCAAGGTCGACTCCGTCACCCTCGACGGCGACCACGTGAAGGTCGCGTTCAAGGTCGACTCCGCCGAGGAGTTCGGCCCCACGACCAGCGCCGCCATCAAGGTCAAGACCCTGCTCGGCGCGATGTTCCTCTCCCTCGAGCCGGCCGGTGCCGGTCAGATGAAGGAGAAGTCGACCATCCCGATCGAGCGGACCGCTTCGCCGTACGACGTCGTGTCGGCGTTCGAAGGTCTCGCCTCGACCTCTGAGCAGATCAACACCGACCAGCTCGCCGCCTCGCTGACCACGCTCGCCGACCTCGCTCGCAACACCCCCGAGGAGTTCCGGGCCGCCCTCGACGGCGTCACCCGGCTCTCGGCCAACGTCGCCGCGCGCGACGGCGAGATCAACAGCCTCCTGGTCAACCTGGAGAAGGTCTCCCGGGTGCTCGACGAGCGAGACCAGGACATCGTGGCGCTGATGCGCGACGCCGACATCCTGTTCCGGGCCCTGGTGACCCGCCGCGACGCGATCCACGACCTGCTCACGTCCACCTCGACGCTCTCGCGCGAGCTGACCCTGCTCGTGAAGCAGAGCCGCGCGGACCTCAAGCCCGCTCTGACCCACCTGGAGAACGTCGTCAACGTGCTCAACAAGAACGAGGACAACCTCGACAACAGCCTCCGGTTGATGGCGCCGTTCTACACCGTGTTCGCCAACACCCTGGGCACCGGGCCGTGGTTCGACACCTACATCCAGAACATGCCTCCGGCACCGCAGGTGGGCTGACATGGAACTCATCAAGAAGTACGCCGTCCCGCTGGTCGTCATCGCGCTGGTGGCCGCCGCGGTGGTGACCCTGTTCGGCGGAGACGACTCCAAGCGCCTGGTCGCACACTTCCCGCGCGCCGTCTCGGTCTACGAGGGCAGCGAGGTGCGGGTCCTCGGCGTAGCGATCGGCACGGTCGAGAAGGTCACGCCGTCCGGGACCGACGTCGAGGTGACCATGGCCTACGACGCGGACGTCAACCTGCCGGCGGACGCCAAGGCCGCCATCGTGGCGCCGTCCATCGTCGGCGACCGGTTCGTCCAGTTGACGCCGGTCTTCGAGGAGGGCGACGAGGCGATGCCGGACAACACCGAGCTGGACGTGACCCAGACCGCGGTCCCGATCGAGCTCGACCAGATCTTCGAGAGCCTGGACACGCTGAATGTCGCCCTGGGGCCAAACGGTGCCAACGAGAACGGCGCACTGTCCGACCTGCTCGCCGTGACTGCCGACAACTTCGACGGCCAGGGAGCGAACTTCAACGCGACCCTCAAGAACTTCGCCAGGCTCTCCGACACCTTGGCCAACAACAAGGAGGAGCTGTTCGGCAGCGCCGAGCAGCTGGGCAAGTTCATCGAGACCCTGGCGGAGAACGACCAGACGGTCCGCGACTTCAACCAGTCGCTCGCCGACGTCTCCGGCCTGCTCAAGGGAGAGCGAGAAGAACTCACCGCCTCGCTGAAGAACCTGTCGACCGCCATGACTGAGGTGTCCTCCTTCGTCTCCGAGAACCGCGAGATCCTGGGTCGCAACATCACTGGCCTCAACCGGGTCTCCAAGGTGCTGGTCAAGCAGCGCGACGCCCTGGACACGGTCCTCAAGGTCGGTCCCCTCGCCCTCAACAACCTTGCCCTGACCTACAACCCCCAGGCAGGCACCCTGGACACGCGGGCCAACCTCGGGATGCTGGGCGGCCAGATCGAGGCAGACCCTGCGGCCTTCCTCTGTGGCGTCACAGACCAGGTGAAGGGGGCTGACTCCGTCTGCAGCACGATCGAGCAGATCCTGCCCCGCAGCGGGGCACTCACCGAGGGTTCCACCCTGCCGTCGGCGCCCGACCTGAAGTTCGATCCGAGCCTCGGCGGACTCGTGGGGGTGCAGCGATGAGGAACCTCAAGGCGCTCATCGGGATGATGGTGGCGGCGCTGCTGCTGACGGGCTGCGACTTCGACATCTACAAGATGCCGCTGCCCGGCGGTCCCGACGCCGGCGAAAACCCGTTGAAGATCACTGTGCAGTTCGTCGATGTGCTCGATCTCGTTCCCAAGTCCACCGTCAAGGTCAACGACGTCAGCGTGGGCACGGTGACCGACGTGGAGCTCAAGGGCTACACCGCCGTCGTGAGCCTGGAGATGCGCAACGACGTCGAGCTCCCGGACAACGCCCTGGCGGAGATCCGTCAGACCAGCCTGCTCGGCGAGAAGTTCGTCTCCCTCAAGGCACCCGAGCAGGGCGCCAGCACCAACGCGCTGCAGTCCGGCGACGAGATCCCGCTCGAGCGGTCCGGCCGCAACTCCGAGGTCGAGGAGGTTCTCGGTGCACTGAGCCTGCTCCTCAACGGCGGCGGAATCGGACAGCTCCAGACCATCACGCGTGAGCTCAACCTCGCGCTCGAGGGTCGCGAGGGTGCCGCCAAGTCGGTGCTGCAGCAGATCAGCTCCTTCATGGGTCAGCTCGACGAGAACAAGGCCGCGATCGTCACCGCGATCGAGAAGCTCAACCGACTCGCGCTCTCGGTGCGCGAGGAACAGCCGACCATCGACGCAGCCTTGGAGGATCTGCCCAGTGCCCTGGACTCCATCGACCGGCAGCGAGGCGACCTCGTCAAGATGCTCCAGGCCCTCGACGACCTGAGCGCGGTCGGAGTCGAGGTCATCCAGGGTTCGAAGGTCGCCACGATCGACGCACTCGAGTCGCTGAACCCGGTCCTGAGCCAGCTCGCCGCGTCGGGCGACAACTTCACCAACGCCTTCCACGTCTTCCTCACCTATCCGTTCGTCGACGAGGTCGTGGGGCGCGATCCGCAAGTTGCCAGGAACCTCCACATGGGTGACTTCACCAACCTGTCGATCACCCTCGAGGTCGACCTCAGCAACGGCACCACCGGGCTGCCGACGCTGCCCACCAACCTGCCGACGGAGATCGACCCCACGGTGATCGTCGACAACGTGCTCGAGTGCCTCAAGAGTGGAGACCCGCTCAGCGAGGCCTGTCTGAAGGTGCTCAACACGCCCAACGACCTCCTCCGGCTCAAGGAGGAGTGCAAGAAGCAGGCCAACAAGGACAAGGACATCTGCAAGCAGCTCAACGCGGTCCCGGGGGTGCCGGTGCCGGTGCCGACGACGCTGCCGACGATCCCGATCCCGTCGACCGGCCTGCCCACGGTGCTGCCGACCGTGCCGGGCCTGCCCCGACCCGGAACCGGTGAGCGCTCGTCACCGCACGGACCCACGATGGGTGAGCTGATGGACGTCTACGATCCCGACCTCGTCAGCCTGCTCGTGCCGGGGATGGTGCTCTGATGGTCTCTCGCCGTACCAAGGTCCAGTTGTTGATCTTCGCGATCATCACGCTCCTCGGCGTCACGTTCGTCGGCGCCCGCTATGCCCGGCTCGACCGGGTCTTCGTCGACGACGCCTACACCGTGGTCGCTCACTTCGCCGACTCCGGCGGCGCCTTCGCCGGCGCCGAGGTGTCCTACCGCGGCGTCCGCGTCGGTCAGGTCTCGAAGATGGAGCTGACCAAGGACGGCGTCGACATCCACCTCGACATCGACAACGGGCAGGACAAGATCCCGGCCGACACGATCGCCGTGGTCGGCAACAGGTCTGCCGTCGGTGAGCAGTACGTCGAGCTGCAGCCGCAGGTCGACAAGGCCCCCTTCCTCGTCGACGAGTCCGAGATCGACGTCGACCGCACCCGCACGCCGATCCAGACGGACACGCTTCTCACGCACATGTCCGAGACCGTGCGCAGCGTGGACGCGGAGGACCTGCAGACGGTCACCACCGAGTTCGGAGCGGCCTTCGGCGGAGCAGGTGCCGATCTACAGACGATCATCGACTCCGGCAACGAGTTCCTCAATGCCGCCGACGACAACTTCGAGATCACCACCAAGCTGATCAAGGACGCCAACGTCGTGCTGCGTGGCCAGGTCGCCTCCGAGAGCTCCCTGCGCTCCTTCGCCCGCGACCTGAGCATCTTCTCGACCAGCGTGGTCGGCGCCGACAAGGACCTGCGTTCCGTCATCGACAACGGCAGCGCGACCGCCAACCAGCTGCGTCGGTTCCTGGAGGACAACGAGGTCGAGCTCGCCTCGCTGATCAACAACCTCGTGACTACCGGCGAAGTGGTCGTGTCCCGGCTCGACGGCGTCGAGCAGCTGCTCGTCCTCTACCCCTACGTCGTCGAGGGCGGCTTCACCGTCGTGTCGAAGACCCCGGCCACCGGCAACTTCGACGCGCACTTCGGCATGATCCTCACCGAGGAGCCGCACGTGTGCCACGAGGGCTACGAGGGCACCGACCGCCGCTCGCCCCTCGATGGCTCCAACAGGGCGATGAACATGAACGCCGGGTGCACCGAGGCTGCCTCGAAGTCCAACGCGCGCGGCTCGCAGCACGCCCCGCGTGCGGCGGCGTCCTACGGCGACCCGATTGCGGCGTACGACCCCAGCACTGGCTCCCTCACCTGGGGTGAACGCGAGGCCGAAGCCGTGCAGTCGGCCGGTAGCGTGGCACCCCGGACCCTTGGAAAGGAATCGTGGAAGTGGTTGTTCCTCCAGCCCCTGCTGGCGCAGGACTGAGCACGCCCCCTTCCGTTGACCCACCCGGCTCGCAGCCGTTTCGGCTGGTGTTGGCGGTTGTGCTGCTCGCGGTGATCCTGGCTTCGGCCGCCGACCGCGGCGACGCTGTTCGCGACCCACGGTGACGAGGGTGGCGACACCCAGGCCGGCCGCGAGGAAGTGATGGCGCAGACCGAGCAGTTCATGCTGCGCATGGGCTCCTACGGTCCGGACCTGCTCGACGACCAGGGCGCGATGCCCGACTACCGCTCCGGCGTCAAGGAGATCATCACCCCGAAGTTCGCCACCTCCTTCGACAAGGAGGCGGGTGCCGCCGAACAGCTCGTCGCACAGGCCGGTGTCTCCCGGGTGCCCGACGTGTTCGCCACCGGCGTCTCCAGCCTCGACGAGGACTCGGCACGCACCCTCGTCGCCGGGTCGTTCACCGACACCTACACGGTCAAGGACAAGACGGTGCCCCAGGAGCCGATCCCGTTCCGGATCGAGGTCAGCCTCGTCAAGATCGACGGGAAGTGGCTGGTCGACGACTTCAACCCGGTCAGCGCCGACGGCGACGTGCCCGAGTCGGGCAACCCGGCACCGACCCCCTCCGACACACAGTCGACGGAGGGCGAGCAGTGACCCCGAGCTGGTACGACGTCCTCGACATCGAGCCCACGGCATCCGCCGACGAGATCCGCTCGGCCTGGCGGTCCGGCATCGCCGACCTGGAGCCCGGCTCGCGCCGGTTCCAGACGCTCAACCAGGCCGCCGAGGTGCTGCTCGACGAGCAGAAGCGTGCGGCGTACGACGACGCGCTGGCCGCGCAGGCGCCCGAACCCGTCATCGAGACCGAGCCCGCCGTGGTCGACCTGACGAAGTCGGCCGACGTCTCGCCTGCTCCCGTGTCGACCGACCACCCACGGGCTCGCACGGTCCCGACGTGGCTGCTGGGGCTGCTCGGCGTCGTGGCGGCCGGGTGCGTCGCGGCGGCGATCTGGGCGTGGCAGACGGGCGACGACACCGCCGCGGAGGACGCGACCAGCTCGGCGCAGTCGGCGGCCGAGCAGGCCATCGTGCCGGTCCTGTCCTACGACTACGAGAACCTCGAGGCCGACCAGAAGCGGGCCCAGTCCTACCTGACGGCCGACTACCGCAAGGACTACGACCAGCTCTTCGGCGTGATCGCGGACAACGCGCCGTCCACCCAGACCAAGGTCGCGGCCGATGCCTTCGCCTCCGCGATCGTCCGGTCGGGGGAGGACCGGGTCGACATCCTGATCTTCGTCGACCAGCTCACCACCAACAAGCTGACTCCTCAGCCGGTGACCTACAAGAACCAGGTCACGGTGACCATGCAGAAGGTCGGCGAGGACTGGCTGATCGACAACATGGTGACCTCGCCGGCGGCGCAGTAGCCGCGTGGAAAACCGACGTGTCCGGCCGTGGTGCTTGACCTGACCGTCCTTGGCGTTCATCATCATCCGCAACGCGGACGTGACCGACTCCAGAAGAGTTGACCCCCGCGTTTGAGACGCGCGTGGATCTGATGTAGGCTTCTTCTTTGCGCCTGCCCTCAAATGCCCTTCACCCTGTCCGGACGGGTGTCGACGGTGGTCGGCTGGCGGCGATCGATCACCTGATCATTCGAAGGAAAACTCTTGGCCGCGCGCAGCTCCGCTGGTAACACCCGTCGCACCTCTTTCGCAAAGATCACCGAACCTCTCGAGGTTCCCGCTCTCCTCTCTCTCCAGACCGACAGCTTCGAATGGCTTGTCGGCGGCGAGAAGTGGGACGAGATGGTCGTGGCGCGCCGCGCTGCGGGTGAGGACGTCTCCGAGAAGTCGGGTCTTCAGGAGATCTTCGAGGAGATCTCTCCGATCGAGGACTTCTCCGAGACGATGATGCTCTCGTTCGACAACCCCGTGTTCGTCGACCCGAAGTACACCGAGGAGGAGTGCAAGGAGAAGGACTTCACCTTCTCCCGCCCCCTCTACGTCTCCGCCGAGTTCATGAACCACGAGACCGGCGAGATCAAGGGCCAGACGGTCTTCATGGGTGACTTCCCGATGATGACCCGCAAGGGCACCTTCATCATCAACGGCACCGAGCGGGTCGTCGTGTCCCAGCTCGTCCGTTCCCCGGGCGTCTACTTCGAGCGGTCCGCGGACAAGACGTCCGACAAGGACATCTACACCTCGAAGATGATCCCGTCGCGCGGCGCCTGGCTCGAGTTCGAGATCGACAAGCGCGACCTCGTCGGCGTCCGTCTCGACCGCAAGCGCAAGCAGAACGTCACCGTGCTGCTCAAGGCGCTCGGCTGGACCCGGAGCAGATCCGCGAGGAGTTCGGCGAGTACGAGTCGATGATGCTCACCCTGGAGAAGGACACCCCCCAGACCCAGGACGAGGCGCTGCTCGACATCTACCGCAAGCTGCGTCCGGGCGAACCGCCCACCCGTGAGGCCGCGCAGACGCTGCTGAACAACTACTACTTCAACCCGAAGCGCTACGACCTGGCCAAGGTCGGTCGCTACAAGATCAACAAGAAGCTCGGTGTGACCGAGGCCTTCGACCAGCAGACGCTGACCGTCGACGACATCGTCGCCGCGATCCGCTACATCGTGCAGCTGCACCACGCCGGTGCGCCGGTCGACGCTCCCGACCTCGTCGACGCCAAGGGCACCGTGGTCATGGGTCCCGACGACAAGGCGATCAAGGTCCAGGCCGACGACATCGACCACTTCGGCAACCGTCGCATGCGCACCGTGGGCGAGCTGATCCAGAACCAGCTCCGCACCGGTCTGGCGCGCATGGAGCGGGTTGTCCGCGAGCGGATGACGACCCAGGACGTCGAGGCCATCACGCCGCAGTCCCTGATCAACATCCGTCCCGTGGTCGCTGCGCTGAAGGAGTTCTTCGGCACCTCGCAGCTCTCGCAGTTCATGGACCAGACCAACCCGATCGCCGGCCTGACGCACAAGCGTCGCCTGTCGGCGCTCGGCCCGGGTGGTCTGTCCCGTGACCGCGCCGGCATGGAGGTCCGTGACGTCCACCCGTCGCACTACGGCCGCATGTGCCCGATCGAGACCCCGGAAGGCCCGAACATCGGCCTGATCGGCTCGCTCGCGTCCTACGGTCGGATCAACCCCTTCGGGTTCGTCGAGACGCCCTACCGCCGCGTCGTCAAGGGTGTCGTCAGCGACGACATCGACTACCTGACGGCCGACGACGAGGACCGCTACGTCATCGCGCAGGCCAACGCTCCGCTCGACAAGAAGAACAAGTTCGTCGAAGAGCGCGTGCTGGTCCGTCAGCAGCGCGGTGAGGTCGACGCGATCCTCGCCGAAGAGGTCGACTACATGGACGTGTCGCCGCGCCAGATGGTGTCGGTGGCCACGGCCCTGATCCCGTTCCTCGAGCACGACGACGCCAACCGCGCGCTCATGGGCGCCAACATGCAGCGTCAGGCCGTGCCGCTCATCGTCAGCGACTCGCCGCTCGTCGGCACCGGCATGGAATACCGCGCCGCGGTCGACGCCGGCGACGTGGTGCTGGCCGAGAAGGCCGGTGTGGTCAAGGACGTCTCCGCCGACTCCATCGAGACGATGAACGACGACGGGACCTACCAGACCTACAAGCTGGCCAAGTTCAAGCGCTCCAACCAGGGCACCTGCATCAACCAGCGTCCGCTGGTCGTCGAGGGTGACCGCCTCGAGGTCGGCTCGCCGATCGCCGACGGCCCCTGCACGGACAAGGCCGAGATGGCGCTGGGCACCAACCTGCTCGTGGCATTCATGCCGTGGCAGGGCCACAACTACGAGGACGCGATCATCCTCAGCCAGCGCCTGGTGCAGGAAGACGTCCTCACCTCGATCCACATCGAGGAGCACGAGGTCGACGCCCGCGACACCAAGCTCGGCCCGGAGGAGATCACCCGGGACATCCCGAACGTCTCCGAAGAAGGCCTGGCCGACCTCGACGACCGCGGCATCATCCGCATCGGCGCCGAGGTCACGACCGGTGACATCCTCGTCGGCAAGGTCACGCCCAAGGGCGAGACCGAGCTGACCCCCGAGGAGCGCCTGCTCCGCGCGATCTTCGGTGAGAAGGCGCGCGAGGTGCGCGACACCTCGATGAAGGTCCCGCACGGCGAGTCCGGCACGGTGATCGGCGTTCGCGTCTTCAACCGTGAAGAGGGCGACGAGCTGCCCCCGGGCGTCAACGAGCTGGTCCGCGTCTACGTTGCCCAGAAGCGCAAGATCTCGGTCGGTGACAAGCTCGCCGGTCGTCACGGCAACAAGGGCGTCATCGCCAAGATCCTGCCGATCGAGGACATGCCGTTCATGGAGGACGGCACCCCGGTCGACGTGGTGCTCAACCCGCTGGGTGTGCCGCGACGGATGAACATCGGTCAGATCCTCGAGCTCCACCTCGGCTGGCTCGCCAAGCAGGGTTGGGACCTCGACCTGCACGACGACAAGGGCTCGGCGGAGTGGAAGGATCGCCTGATCTCGATCCACGCCGAGAAGGCCGAGCCCAACACCAAGGTGGCCACTCCGGTCTTCGACGGTGCGCGTGAGGACGAGATCACCGGCCTGCTGGGTGCGACGTACCCGACGCGTGACGGTGTGCGGATGATCGACGCGACCGGCAAGGCCGACCTGTTCGACGGCCGCTCCGGCGAGCCGTTCCCCGAGCCGGTCTCCGTGGGCTACATGTACATCCTCAAGCTCCACCACCTCGTGGACGACAAGATCCACGCGCGCAGCACCGGCCCCTACTCCATGATCACGCAGCAGCCGCTGGGTGGTAAGGCTCAGTTCGGTGGCCAGCGCTTCGGTGAGATGGAGGTCTGGGCCATGGAGGCGTACGGCGCCGCCTACGCCCTGCAGGAGCTGCTGACGATCAAGTCCGATGACGTGCCCGGCCGCGTGAAGGTCTACGAGGCCATCGTCAAGGGCGAGAACATCCCCGACTCGGGCATCCCGGAGTCGTTCAAGGTGCTCGTCAAGGAGATGCAGTCCCTCTGCCTCAACGTGGAGGTGCTGTCGCAGGACGGCAGCCCCATCCAGTTGAAGGACGCCGAGGAAGACGTCTTCCGTGCGGCCGAGGAACTCGGCATCGACCTGTCGCGGCGCGAGCCCAGCAGCGTCGAAGAAGTCTGAGGTGCGTCCCGGGCGGTCGGACACCGACCGCCCGGGCCCCCAGTCCCCAGCCAACTGACTCAAACAGCAACCAAAGGACCACACCTTGCTGGACGTGAACTTCTTCGAGCAGATTCAGATCGGCCTGGCCACCGCGGAGGACATCCGCGGTTGGAGCCACGGCGAGGTCAAGAAGCCGGAGACCATCAACTACCGCACGCTGAAGCCTGAGCGTGACGGCCTCTTCTGCGAGAAGATCTTCGGTCCCACCCGGGACTGGGAGTGCTACTGCGGCAAGTACAAGCGCGTGCGCTTCAAGGGCATCATCTGTGAGCGCTGTGGCGTCGAGGTCACCCGCTCCAAGGTGCGTCGTGAGCGCATGGGCCACATCGAGCTGGCCGCCCCGGTCACCCACATCTGGTACTTCAAGGGTGTCCCGTCGCGTCTCGGCTACCTCCTCGACCTGGCCCCGAAGGACCTCGAGAAGGTCATCTACTTCGCGGCCTACATGATCACCTCGGTCGACGAGGACGCCCGCCACAACGACATGTCGACCCTGGAGAACAAGGTCGGCCTCGAGCGCGAGCGCCTCGAGAAGCGTCGCGACGGCTCGCTGGACGACCGCGCCAAGAAGCTCGAGGAAGACCTCGCTGCTCTCGAGGCCGAGGGTGCCAAGGCCGACCAGCGCCGCAAGGTGAAGGACGGCGCCGAGCGCGAGATGAAGCAGCTGCGCGACCGTGCGCAGCGCGAGATCGACCGCCTCGACGAGGTCTGGAACACGTTCAAGTCGCTCAAGGTGCAGGACCTGCTCGGTGACGAGCTCCTCTACCGCGAGATGAAGAACTGGTTCGGCAAGTACTTCGAGGGCTTCATGGGCGCTGCGGCGATCCAGCGGCGCCTCCAGGACTTCGACGTCGAGGCCGAGGTCGAGTCGCTGCGCGACACGATCGCCAACGGCAAGGGCCAGAAGAAGGTCCGCGCCCTCAAGCGCCTCAAGGTCGTCGACGCCTTCCGCAAGACCGGCAACCAGCCGATCGGCATGGTCCTCGACGCCGTACCGGTCATCCCGCCGGACCTGCGCCCGATGGTGCAGCTGGACGGTGGCCGCTTCGCGACCTCCGACCTCAACGACCTGTACCGCCGCGTCATCAACCGCAACAACCGCCTCAAGCGTCTCCTTGACCTCGGTGCCCCCGAGATCATCGTGAACAACGAGAAGCGGATGCTGCAGGAGGCCGTGGACAGCCTGTTCGACAACGGTCGCCGTGGTCGTCCCGTCACCGGCCCGGGCAACCGGCCGTTGAAGTCGCTCTCCGACATGCTCAAGGGCAAGCAGGGGCGCTTCCGCCAGAACCTCCTCGGCAAGCGCGTGGACTACTCGGGCCGTTCGGTCATCGTGTCGGGTCCGCAGCTGAAGCTGCACCAGTGCGGTCTGCCCAAGCAGATGGCGCTCGAGCTCTTCAAGCCGTTCGTGATGAAGCGCCTCGTCGACCTGTCGCACGCGCAGAACATCAAGTCCGCCAAGCGGATGGTCGAGCGCGCCCGCCCGGTCGTGTGGGACGTCCTCGAAGAGGTCATCACCGAGCACCCGGTGCTGCTCAACCGTGCACCCACCCTGCACCGACTCGGCATCCAGGCCTTCGAGCCCCAGCTGATCGAGGGCAAGGCCATCCAGATCCACCCGCTCGTCTGTGGCGCGTTCAACGCCGACTTCGACGGTGACCAGATGGCCGTGCACCTGCCGCTGTCTGCCGAGGCCCAGGCCGAGGCGCGGATCCTGATGCTCTCGACCAACAACATCCTCAAGCCCTCCGACGGTCGTCCCGTGACGATGCCGTCGCAGGACATGATCATCGGCATCTTCTGGCTGACGACCGACCGTGAGGACGAGGTGGGCGCGGGTCGCGTGTTCTCCACCCCGGCCGAGGCGATGATGGCCTTCGACCTGCACGAGATCACCATGCAGAGCAAGGTGCAGGATCCGTCTCAACGACGTCGTCCCGCCGCTCGAGGACAACGTCGGCGCCGACTGGGAAGAGGGCACGTCCGTCATCCTGGAGACCACGCTGGGTCGAGTGATCTTCAACGACACCCTGCCGGCCGACTACCCCTTCGTGAACTACGAAGTGGGCAAGAAGGCCCTGGGTGCGATCGTCAACGACCTCGCCGAGCGCTACACCAAGGTCGAGGTTGCTGCCTCGCTCGACGCCCTCAAGGACGCCGGTTTCCACTGGGCGACCCGCTCGGGTGTCACGGTCTCGATCGACGACGTGACCACGCCGGCCGACAAGGTCGAGATCCTCGCGGTCTACGAGAGCACAGGCGGAGAAGGTCCAGAAGCAGTTCGAGCGCGGTCTCGTGACCGACGACGAGCGTCGCCAGGAGCTCATCGAGATCTGGACCCAGGCCTCCAACGACGTGGCCAAGGCCATGGAGGCCAACTTCGACCAGCGCAACCCGATCTACATGATGGTCGACTCCGGCGCGTCCGGAAACATGATGCAGATCCGTCAGGTCGCGGCCATGCGCGGTCTGGTGGCCAACCCGAAGGGCGACATCATCCCGCGCCCGATCAAGGCCAACTTCCGTGAGGGCCTCTCGGTCCTGGAGTACTTCATCTCCACCCACGGTGCCCGCAAGGGTCTGGCCGACACCGCGCTTCGCACCGCCGACTCGGGTTACCTGACCCGTCGTCTGGTGGACGTGTCGCAGGACGTCATCATCCGTGAGGACGACTGTGGCACCGAGCGTGGCCTGCCCAAGGTCATCGGTGTCCGCGGCGAGGACGGCGTGGTCCGCAAGGACGAGAACGCCGAGACCGCGGCGTACGCCCGATCGGCTGCCGTCGAGGTCACCAACCCGGAGACGGGCGAGGTGCTCGCCGCTGCTGGTGAGGACCTGGGTGACGTCAAGATCGGTGAGCTCATCGCCGCCGGCATCGAGGAGGTCAAGGTCCGCTCCGTGCTGACCTGTGACGCCAAGACCGGCACCTGCGCCAAGTGCTACGGCCGTTCGCTGGCCACCGGCAAGCTCGTCGACATCGGCGAGGCTGTCGGCATCATCGCGGCCCAGTCGATCGGTGAGCCCGGCACGCAGCTGACCATGCGTACCTTCCACACCGGTGGTGTGGCCTCGGCCGACGACATCACGCAGGGTCTGCCCCGCGTGGTCGAGCTCTTCGAGGCCCGCTCGCCCAAGGGTCGTACCCCGATCAGCGAGGCCGCCGGCCGCGTCGAGATCGAGGACACCGACAAGGCCCGCAAGGTCCTCGTCACCCCGGACGACGGTTCCGAGGTCCAGGAGTACCCCGTCTCGAAGCGTTCGCGCCTGAACGTCGAGGACGGCCAGCACATCGAGGTGGGTCACCACCTCACGTCTGGAACTCCCGACCCGCAGGACGTGCTGCGCATCCTCGGTGTCCGCAAGGCCCAGGAGCACCTGGTCGACGAGGTGCAGAACGTGTACCGCTCGCAGGGCGTGTCGATCCACGACAAGCACATCGAGATCATCGTTCGCCAGATGCTGCGTCGGGTCACGGTCATCGAGTCCGGTGACACCAACCTGCTGCCGTCCGACCTGGTCGAGCGCGCTCGCTTCGAGGAGGAGAACCGCCGCGCGGTCTCCGAGGGCGTCAAGCCCGCCTCGGGTCGTCCCGTGCTGATGGGCATCACCAAGGCGTCGCTCGCCACCGAGTCGTGGCTCTCGGCGGCCTCCTTCCAGGAGACCACCCGAGTGCTCACCGACGCGGCCATCAACGGTCGTTCGGACTCGCTGCGGGGCCTCAAGGAGAACGTCATCATCGGAAAGCTCATCCCGGCCGGCACCGGCCTGGAGCGCTACCGCAACATCCGGGTGGAGCCCACCGAGGAGGCCCGCGCTGCGGCCTACTCCGTCACCGGCTACGACTCCTACGACTACGACTTCGGCACCAGTGGCCAGGCCGTAGCCCTCGACGACTTCGACTTCGGTTCCTACCAGAACTGATCGAAGCGTCCAGCTGATCGACAGCCCCGGTCCCACTTCGGTGGGGCCGGGGCTTCGTCGTTCCCGGGCGACACGCGGACACAAGTGGTCCCGACCCACGGTGCTCGCGGTCAGCAACTCCCCCGTGGAGTGGGCTGTGTCCGCGTGTCGCGGGCGAGCGTCAGGGAGTGACGCGCCGGACCAGCGAAGACAACCAGCCCTGGATGCGAGCCGCACCATCGATGACCGGGTCGGACGCGTCGCCCCCCGCCAGGACCCGGAGCTCCCAGGCGCCGTACCACGCGACATAGCCACCGACGAGCAGCAGCAACGCGCCGGTCGCGCGAGGCGCCCACCGCCCGGTCCGCCGCAGCCTGCCGACCACGCCCCGGCGGGCCAGGGCGACCGCCACGGCGGCAACTCCGACGAGCAGACCCATCCCCAGCGCATACGCCACGTAGTGGGCGGCGCCAGCCACGATCGAACCGGTTCGGAACGCCACGACGACCAGCGCCAGGAAGGGACCGATCGAGCAGGTGAGCGAGGCGACGGCGTAGGACGCACCGAAGCCCACCATGGCGGGCACGCTGCGCGCGGTCGCGGGCCCGCCAGGTCGCCAGTTCGGCGCCGGCAGCCGGCGCCCCAGCAGCAGCCACAGCCCGGACAGGGCGAGCATCACGCCGAGCGTGACGGTGAACCAGGGCAGGTGTCGCTGCACCTGCGAGGCGACCGGCGAGATGACGAGACCGAAGACCCCGAACACAGCCACGAAGCCGACCGTCATCCAGGCTGTGAGCGAGACTGCGCGCCCCGCCGCTCGCGGGTTGCTGGGGCTGTCGTCCCCGACGACCAGGATGGACAGGTAGGCTGGGAGGAGCGCGAATCCGCACGGGTTGACGGCTGCCAGCATGCCTGCGGCCAGCGCGAGGGAGAGAGTGTCGAGCACGTGGTCAGCCGACCACTGCTGCGACCTCGTCGGCCAGGGTGTCAGAGCCGCCGTAGCCGGTGCTCGAACGCCACCTCACCACCCGCGTCCAGGAGCACGAAGGAGGACTGCTCCACGATCCCGAAGCGTCGGTAGAGCTCGCCGCCCACGTCCTCGAGCTGCGTGAAGTCGTCGACCTCGTCGGCGAAGTCTGCGATGGCCTCGGCGCTGTCAAGCGAGCCGACACCGATCACGGTCATTGCGCTGCCGTAGTCGGCCGCCAGCGTCTCCACCTGCGGGATCTGGCCGCGGCAGGTCGGACACCACGGTGCCCAGAACCAGAGAAGCACCGGGCGACCGGCCACGGACGCGCCGTCGAAGGCCGACCCGGAGACGGTGCTGGCCCGGAAGTCGAGAGTCTCGGGCACCGCCGCGTCGGACGTGCCCTTCTTCGCAGTGTTCGTCCTGGCCGGGCTCGGGACCTCGGGACTCGCCGAGCTGGCATCGGAGGAACCTGTGGGCGTGGCCCTCGGCGCCGCGTCCTGCGCACCATCACCGGACCCGCATGCACTGACCAGCAGCAGCGCTGCAACGACGATCGCCATGGTGGTGGTGCGTCGGTAGGGCTTCATGGCCTCCACACTGACAGGCGGAGCGCACATCCAGCCGCCGCGACGGCAGCCGTCATGGTTTCGTAACAACGCGTCGCCGGTTGGGTGACCTGGCGCGGTGCCTGCGAGAATCGGGGCGTGACGACACCCACCTCGACCGACGTCCTCGTCGTCGGCGCCGGCCCGGCGGGCTCGGCGGCTGCGGCGTGGAGTGCGAGGGCCGGACTCGACACGGTGCTGGTCGATGCCGCGGTCTTCCCGCGCGACAAGACGTGCGGCGACGGGCTCACGCCCCGGGCGATCGCGGAGCTCGGCAAGCTGGGCCTGACCGACTGGCTCCAGGCCCACACGGTCAACCTCGGGCTGCGGGCGCACGGGTTCGGCCAGACGCTGCTGCTGCCCTGGCCGTCGCTGCCCGACAGCGAGCTGCCGGCGTGGGGCTCCGCGGTGGCCCGCACCGAGCTCGACGACCACATCCGCACGGTCGCCATCAAGAGCGGGGCCCTTGCCCTCGACGGTGCGCGTGCCGTCGCCGTACGCATGGATGGCGACCGCGTCGCCGCGGTGACGTTCAAGTCGGGCGACGAGACCCATGAGATCGAGTGCCGACGCCTCGTCGTCGCCGACGGTGTGCGGTCACCCCTGGGCAAGCTGCTGGGTCGCGAGTGGCACCGGGACACGGTGTACGGCGTCGCGGGCCGCGCCTACATCGAGTCCGCGATGTCCGACGACCCGTGGATCAGCTCCCACCTCGAGCTGCGCGGTGAGGACGGCGAGCTCCTCAGCGGCTACGGCTGGATCTTCCCGCTGGGCACCGGCGAGGTGAACATCGGCGTCGGCACGCTGGCCACCCTGAAGCGGCCCGCCAACATCGCGATCAAGCCGCTGATGAGCTTCTACACCGAGCAGCGGCGCGACGAGTTCCAGCTCTCCGGCGACCTCCGGGCGCCGACCTCCGCGCTGCTGCCGATGGGTGGTGCCGTCTCCGGCGTCGCGGGCGCCAACTGGGCCCTGATCGGCGACGCGGCGGCGTGCGTGAACCCGCTCAACGGCGAGGGCATCGACTACGGCCTGGAGACGGGGCGCCTCGTCGCCGAGCTGATGGCCGACGACGGCGACCTCGGCACCGTCTGGCCGCTGATCCTGCGCGAGCACTACGGCGAGGCCTTCTCCATCGCCCGTCGGCTGGCAGGCGTCGCGACGATGCCGCAGGTCGTGGCGGCCCTCGGGCCGGCCGGGATGCGCTCGGACTGGCTGATGACGCTGGCGCTGCGCTGGATGGGCAACCTCGTCGACGACGCCGACCGCGACCGGGCTGCGCGCGTATGGCGCTGGGCCGGTCGGCGGTCGATTGCGCGGGACACACGACCACCGTTCTCGTAAAGTCAACTAAGTCAGTAGTCTTTGGCCGCCCGGCAGGGGTTCGTCGCGGAGTGCTCGGTCCTCCTCGTCTGGGTCGCCGACCTCGGGCGAGCCAACCGGCTCGCGGCGCGGCACGACGCTGAGGTCGCCGCGACCGGCTACCTGGAGTCCACCCTGATCGCGTTCATCGACACCGCGCTCGCTGCCCAGAACGCCGTCGTCGCCGCGGAGGCGCTCGGGCTCGGGACCACCTTCGTGGGAGCGATGCGCAACCGCCCGGACGAAGTGGCCGCCGAGCTGGGACTGCCCGATCACACGGTCGCCGCGTTCGGCCTCGCGGTCGGCGTACCCGACCCGACGGAGGCTGCCGATGTGAAGCCACGGCTCCCGCAGTCGGCGGTGCTGCACCACGAGCACTACGACGCAGAGCGGGCCGACGCCGGGATCCCTGCCTACGACGACGCGTTGGCGGCGTACAACGCCCGCTTCGACCCGGGGGCTGGACCTCGCGTGTGCTCGCACGGCTCAAGGGACCGGAGTCGATGGCCGGGCGCCACGTGCTGCGCCAGGTGTGGAGGGTCGGGACGTCGATGTGAGGATGAGCGCCTCGGTTTCGACACGCTCGCTTCGCTCGCTGCTCAACCAGCGGCGAGACTAGGCTCCGTCCGATCCATCGTGGGGGGCGACAACGAAGGTAGGGCATGACGGACGGCTGGTATCGCCTCACCAACGGGCTGGGTCGCCTGGCGCTCCAGGGCCTCGGCATCGAGGTCCGTGCCACCGGGCTCGAGCACGTCCCGACCGACGGGCCGGCCCTGATGGCCTCCACGCACGCGTCCTACCCCGACTTCGTCTTCATCGAGAAGGCCGCGATCGAGCGTGGGCGCTACGTGCGGTTCATGACCCGCCACGACATCTGGCACCAGCGCGCGCTCGGCGTGCCGATGAGCCGGATGCAGCACATCCCGGTGGACCGCGAGGCCCCGGCGGGGGCCTACCTCATGGCCAGGCGACTGCTGTGCGAGGGCGAGGCGGTGTGCGGGTTCCCCGAGGCCGGGATCTCCTTCTCCTACACCGTGCGAGCGCTGATGCGTGGCATGGTCAGCCTCTCGCGGGAGACCGGGGTGCCGGTCATCCCGGTGGCGATCTGGGGCAGTCAGCGGATCTACAGCGTCGGGCGCCCCGACGCCTACGGCAAGAAGCCGCGTCCGGACCTGACCCGCGGGCGCCGGGTGGACATCACCTTCGGCGAACCGATGGCGGTCGCGCCGGGTGCCGACCTCACCGAGGCGACTCGGGACCTCGGCGTTCGCCTGACGGAGCAGCTCGAGGAAATCCAGGGTCGTCCGCACCACCGCCCACGACCGGGGGAGCGGGCGCCGTGGTACCCGGCTCATCTGGGGGGAGCGGCGCCGACCCGGCACGAGGCAAGGGAGCTGGACTCGGTGCCGCGCTCGGCGGTGCGTCCGTCGTGGGGCCCGGAGCTGTGCGGCCCGCCTGCTTGCGATGCTGCTCCCACGTGCCGAGAGGATTGACCACCCAGCTGAGCCAGCGCCGCGACCACGGGCTGGCCAGGGCCAGCGCGAGAGCGACGGCACCGACCGTGGTGACCAGCAGTGCGGCGTACGGGTGGCCCTCGCTCCACTCGGTGAAGCCCCGCGCCTTGACCGTCTTGATCACGAACCCGTGCAGCAGGTAGACGTTCATGGTGGCCGCACCCATGGCGGTGAACCACCCTGCGCGACGGGGGATCAGCGCCATCACGGAGAAGGCGCCGATCAGCCCGACGGCCATCACCGAGAGCCGGGTCTGGGCGGCGGTCGCGACCTGGACGTCGAGGTCCTCGTAGCCCGCGTCGTACCAGAGGAAGGCGGTACGGGCCCAGTCGTCGAGGTCGCGGGACAGCACGGCGATGAGCACGAGAGCACCGACTGCGGCGACCTTGACCCAGGGGTCGTCGAGGTGGCGCAGGTGGCGCGGCTTCAGGTGCAGCCCGAGCACGAAGAACGGCAGCAGGCCCAGGATGCGCGGAAGCATGAACCAGTCGAGGGTCCACACTCCGCCGGCCAGGCTGACCAGGACAGCGGCCGGCAGGAACAGCCAGTGCCGCTTGAGGATCGGGGTCATCAGCCGCCAGGCGAACAGCACCGGGAGGTACCACATCGTCCAGTGCGGCTCGAGGTAGAGGATGCCGGGCTCGTGCTCGCCGACGCTGACGCGGTAGTAGTACAGCGCCGGCTCGAAGATCAGGTAGGGGATGACCAGGATGTAGAGCAGGCCCTTGAAGTGGCGCGGCGTCCACTCGAACGACTTCGACAGGTAGCCGCTGATGAAGACGAACGCAGGGATGTGCCAGAAGTAGAGGAAGTCGTAGGCCCAGTTGCTGAAGTGGGTGTCGGGCAGCAGCCCCCACGAGTGCCCGATGACGACCAGGGTGACGAGTGCCATCTTGGTGTTGTCGAGCCACGGATCACGCTGCGCTGCTGCCACGGGTGTCACGCTACGACAACCCCGGGCGGGCGTGGCAGGTTAGGTCCATGGCCTCCCTGCCGAGACGACAGCGCGTTGCGGCGTACGCCGTCATCATGCGCGTCACCGCGGACCCGACAGCCGGTCCCGAGGTGCTGTTGTGCCGGCTCGCGCCGCGCATCAGCCGCACCGAGCTGTGGACGCTGCCCGGTGGCGGGCTCGACCACGGCGAGGACCCGCGCGATGCCCTTTTGCGCGAGATCGTGGAGGAGACGGGACTGGACGCACACGTCGGTGACACCGCGCGCGTCTACTCCGCCCACCTGCCGCGGGCCTCTCGCGACGGTGTGATGACCGACTTCCATGCGCTGCGGATCGTGTACGACGCCTGGGTGCCCGCCGACGCCCCCGAGCCGCGCGTCATCGAGATCGGCGGATCGACCGTCGAGGCGGCCTGGCACCCGCTCAGCGCCGTGCTCGACGGCACGGTGCCCGTGGTGGCGATGGTGGGGGAGGCGCTGGCCGACCACACGCCCTTCCAGCTGCAGCGGGTCGCGGTCTACGCCGTCATCCGCCGGCAATCAGGGGGCCACGGTCAGGTGCTGCTGACGCGGCTCTCCGCGCGGGCGGCGCACCCGGGCTCCTGGACGCTGCCGGGTGGCGGCATCGGCCACGGCGAGACGCCGGCGGTCGCGCTGGCCAGGGAGGTCGCGGAGGAGTGCGGCCTCGTCTGCGAGGTCGGTGACCTGCTCAGCGTCCACGACACGCACTTCTCCGGTACGGCGCCGAGTGGTCGCGTCGAGGACTTCCACGGCGTGCACCTGCTGTTCGAGGCGAGGGTGGCGCCGGACGCCGAGCCGCGGGTCGTCGAGGTCGACGGCACGACCGACGACGTCGCCTGGATCGACGCGTCCGACATCGTCAGCGGCGTGGTCCCCGTGCTCGACGTGGTCGAGCACGCGATGGGGATTCCTACCGGTTGATCGAGACCTTGGCGCTGTCCGGCGACTGAGCGTCGTCGGCGTTGCTCGGCGCTGCGAGTCCGAGCGCGCTCACCATGAGGACGACGGCCGCGACGCCCGCGAGAAGGCGCGAACCGCCGTTCATGCCTGCGTTCCTGATCGTGAGGTCGTTGTCATGTGAACAACCTTAGGAAGCCCTGGAGAGGGCGTTGACCACTTTGACCCCTTGTTGATCGACTGTGCACGAAAGGTGCACAGGGTGAGTGTTTCCGGCCCGATCTGTGGCCCGACGACGACCAGTTACGGTGGCCGGGTGGCGGAAACAGTGTTCACCTACGCAGCCCCGGGGCTGAAGTTCGGCAGCGGAGCGTCGGCCGAGATCGGCTATGACCTGCACCAGTTGATCGATTCGTCATCGGCCCGCCCGCGGGTGCTGCTCGTCACCGATCCGGGCGTGGCAGCGACCGGGCATCCGGCCAGGATCGCCGCCCAGGTCACCGATGCCGGCCTGGCGGTCACGACCTTCGACCGGGCTCGGGTCGAGCCCACCGACGAGTCGCTCGACGAGGCCATCGCCTTCGCCCGTGACGGCGGGCCGTGGGACGCGATCGTGGCCGTGGGTGGTGGCTCGGCCATCGACACCGCGAAGGCCGTCAACCTCCTGGTCACCAACGACGGCGTGCTGCTCGACTACATCAACGCACCGGTGGGATCCGGGCGAGCGCCGGCGTCGCCGCTGCTGCCCCTGGTGGCGGTGCCGACGACCACCGGAACGGGGTCGGAGTCCACCACCATCTGCGTGCTCGACGTCCTCGCCCTGAAGGTGAAGACGGGCATCAGCCACGCCCGCCTGCGGCCGACGCTGGCAGTCGTCGATCCCGAGCTGACGATGAGCCAGCCCGCGATGGTCACCGCGAGCTGCGGCATGGACATCCTGTGCCACGCACTCGAGAGCTACACCGCCCGCTGGTTCGCCGACTTCGACGCGAAGCGTCCCGAACAGCGCGTGCCCTATTGCGGGGCCAACCCGATCGCGGACATGTGGGCCGAGAAGTCGCTGTCGCTGCTGGCCGGGGCCTTCCGCACCGCCGTGCGCGACGGCGATGACGCTCGGGCGCGCGAGCAGATGGCGCTCGCCGCCACCTTCGCCGGCCTCGGCTTCGGCAACGCCGGCGTGCACATCCCGCACGCCAACGCCTATCCGATCGCCGGTCGCGTCCGTGACTACCGGCCCGAGGGCTATCCGCAGGACGAGCCGATCGTCCCGCACGGCATGGCGGTGTCGCTGACCGCGCCGGCTGCGTTCGCCCTGACGTTCGAGGCGGCTCCCGAGCGCCATCTGCGGGCGGCGTCCTTGCTCGGTGGCTCCGACGCCGACGCCGGACCCGACGCCCTCTCGTCGGTGCTGCGCTCGCTGATGCGCGACATCGAGATCCCCAACGGACTCGCCGAGGTGGGCTTTCTCGACGCGGACGTGGACGACCTCGTCGAGGGCTCGCTCAAGCAGCAGAGGCTGCTCGCGACCGCGCCTCGAGACGTGACCGGCGAAGACCTGGCCGGCGTCTTCCGGGCGTCCATGGAGCACTGGTGACGCCAGTAGGATAGGTGGGTGAACCCCCGCCACCGCCGTCTCGTCATTCCGGTCGCGTTGGGAGCACTCATCCTGATCGTCATCGTCGCCGCGCTGTTCTGATGGCAGCCGAGCCCCTGCTGAGCGCCCTTGCCCGGATCCGCGGGCTGCTCGTCGACCCCGAGGACCTGGTCAAGGCCGTCGCGTCGGGACGCCGGAAGGGCCAACGTCTGCCGCACGTGCAGGGCCGCGACGTACGCCGTGTCGAGCTCCGCTACGTCGACCTCAAGGCCGGACGCCACCTCCAGGTCACGTCGTACGACGAGACGCAGGCCCACACCGCCAACGTCGCCGTCGGCCGCGAGGCCGAGACGGCGGTCGACGAGCTCCTCGACGAACCCTTCGGCAACTGGCACGTCGACACCACCACCCAGGGCCACCAGCTGCGGGTCACCAAGAAGCTCGACGCGATCGTCCACACGACCGACCGTGCCGAGCCGCTCTCTGCCGTGCGAGGGCACGACCGCGACAAGCAGCGACTGCTCGCCGAGGACGACCCGGTGCTGGTCGCGCTCGGGATCTCCGACGCGCAGGGCCGGATCAAGCCCACGCGGCAGGCGAAGTATCGCCAGGTGGAGGAGTTCCTCCGGCTGCTCGACTCCTCGATCACCGACGCGCTCGCCAAGGGACACCTGCGCCAGCCGACCGAGGCCGACCCGCTGCGGATCGTCGACCTGGGCTGCGGCAACGCCTACCTCACGTTCGCCGCGCAGCGCTTCCTGTCGCACGAGCGGTCGCTGCCGGTGCGGGTCACCGGGGTCGACGTCAAGCAGCAGTCGGCCGACCACAACACCGGCGTCGCGGCCGGCCTCGGGATCGAGGCCGACTTCGTGGTCGGCACCATCGGTGAGGCGACTCTGCCCCAGCCGCCCGACGTGGTGCTCGCCCTGCACGCCTGCGACACCGCCACCGATGACGCACTGGCCCGGGCGGTCGAGTGGGGTGCCGGCCTGGTGCTGGCGGCTCCCTGCTGCCACCACGACATCGCGGCCCAGCTCCGCAAGGCGGCCACGCCCGCGCCGTACGCCCTGCTCACCCGGCACGGGATCCTCCGCGAGCGGTTCGCCGACACCCTCACCGACGCGCTGCGCGCCTCGATCCTGCGGCTGGTCGGCTATCGCGTCGACGTGGTCGAGTTCGTCGAGAGTGCGCACACCCCGCGCAACACGATGTTGCGCGCGACCCGCACCGGTGCGGGGGATCCGGCCCGTGAGGAGTACGACGATCTCGTCGCCACGTGGGGAGTGACGCCGAAGCTCGCCGAGCTGGTGGGCCTCACCGATGGGTGAGCGACTCCTGCGGGCACTGGGCGTCGTCGCCGTGCTCACGCCGTTCGTCATCGGGCTCACGGCCGCCGGCGCGAACCGCGACGGCCAGGAGGTCTTCCGCTTCCAGGACCCCGAGATCGTGGAGTCGAGCGGGCTGGTCGTCGACGGCGACCGGGCCTTCACGATCAACGACTCCGGCGACACGGGTCGGGTCTTCACGGTCGACGTGGCCACGGGCGAGACCGTCGGCGTCACCTACTGGGCCGACGGGCCCGACGACGTGGAGTCGCTCGCGCCGGCCGGCGCCGGTCAGGTCTGGGTCGGCGGACATCGGCGACAACACGACGTCACGGGACTCGATCGAGGTCACCCGTGTGCCCGTGGGCGACGGCGACCGCACCGTCGACGAGGAGACCATCGACCTGGTCTATCCCGACGGCCAGCGTGATGCCGAGGCGCTGCTCGTGCACCCCGTCACCGGTCGGCTGTACGTCGCCACGAAGGGCTTCTTCACAGGCGAGCTCTACGCCGCGCCGCCCGAGCTGGCCGATGACGCGCCCAACGTGCTGGGCCTGGTCGGCGAGACGACCGGGATCGTCACCGACGGCGCGTTCTTCCCCGACGGCGAGCACCTGATCCTGCGGACCTACACGAATGCGGTCGTCTACTCCTTCCCGGCACTGGAGCAGGTCGGCGCCTTCGACCTGCCGAGCCAGGAACAGGGGGAGGGCATCGCCGCCCCGAACAACCGGTTCGTCTACCTCAGCAGCGAGGGGCAGCAGGCCCCGGTGCTGAAGGTGGCGCTCCCTCCGGAGATCCAGGAGGTGCTGTCGCCGACACCCTCGCCGACAAGCTCGCCGTCGACCTCCACCCCACCGGCTGTTGAGCCCGACGGCGGGGCGACGGCCGTCGACGACCTGGCTGCCGCGGCGGCCGACCGCAGCGTGTGGTGGTGGGTCGTGAGCGCGATCATCTCCGTCGGCGTCGTGGTGGTGCTGCTGCGGGCGCTGCGCCCCCGCTGACCCACCCAAGGGTGAGCCGCACGCGCGGAGCCCCGGCTAGCGTGCGGGCATGCCCCGCCTGCGCCGTACGTCCCCGGACCAGCCCGGCTGGAGACGCCGCCGTGCGGGCTCGGGGTTCACCTTCGTCGACGAGTCGGGGAAGGCGCTGAGCGCCGCGGACCGCCAGCGCTGCAAGGACCTCGTCATCCCGCCGGCGTGGCAGGACGTGTGGATCACGCCTCACGCCAACGGGCACCTCCAGGCGGTCGGCACCGACGAGGCCGGTCGCCGGCAGTACCTCTACCACCCCGACTGGCGCACGAGCCGGGACGCGGCGAAGTTCGCCCGGATCATCGACTTCGGCAAGGCGATGTCGCGCGTGCGCGAGCGGGTGCTGACCGACCTCGGTAGCGAGGGGATGTCACTGGAGCGCGCGTGCGCGGTCGCCGTACGCCTCCTCGACCTCGGCTACTTCCGGATCGGCAACGACGTCTACACCGACACCAACGGCAGCTTCGGCCTCACCACGATGCGCAAGGAGCACGTCTCCAAGCGCGGCGGCATCCTGACCTTCTGCTTCGTCGGCAAGTCCGGCATCGAGCACTCCATCTCGATCGACGACGAGCCGGTCATCGAGGTGCTCGACGTGATGCGACGCCGGCGCGGTGGAGGCGACGAGCTGCTGGCGTGGAAGGACGGCTCGCACTGGCGCGACCTCGACTCCGGCCACGTCAACACCTACGTGCGCGAGGTGACCGGGATGGAGGCCACCGCCAAGGACTTCCGCACCTGGCATGCCACCGTGCTCGGTGCCCTCGCGCTGGCCGAGACCGAGGAGCCGGGGGAGACGAAGGCCTCCCGCAAGCGGGCAGTGGCGGGCGCGATGAAGGAGGTCGCCGAGTTCCTCGGCAACACACCGGCACTCGCGCGGTCGGCCTACGTGGACCCGCGGGTCGTCGACGCCTACGAGTCGGGCCGGACCATCGTCGGCACCGCTCGCCGGTCCTTCAAGACCACCGACGAGCGGCAGGCCGCGCTCGAGCGGGCGACGCTGAAGCTGTTGCGCGAGAGCTGACGTCAGGCCCTCCGCGCCCTCAGACTGCTCCGGCGCCCCGCGTCTCGGTCACCACCGCATCGAGGTGGTCGAGATCGGTGTCGCTGATCGTCAGCCGAGCCGCGGCAACGTTGGCCGCGAGATGGGAGACCCGGGTGGTGCCCGGCAGCGGGATGACGGTCTGGCCGGACCGGCGACCACGGTTGTGGACCCACGCCAGGGCGACCTGGCCGGGCGTCGCGTCGTAGTGCGTGGCGACCCGCGCGACTGCCTTGGCGACGGGGTCTTCCTGGCTCTTGGTGAGCGTGCCGTGGCCCATCGGTGAGTGCGCCACCAACGCGATCCCGAGCTCGGCGAGCACCGGCATCATCGCTTCGACGTCGCGGTGGGCCACCGACCACTCCTCCTGCACCGCGGCGATCGGGTGCACCGCGTGGGCTCGGCGCACATCGTCGACCGTGACGTTCGACAGGCCCAGGGCCCGGATCTTCCCGGACCGGCGAAGGTCGGCCATCGCCTCGACGGTGTCCTCGATCGGGGTCTGGTCACTGCGGTGGTGCAGGTAGTAGAGATCGACGGTCTCGACGTCCAGCCGGCGAAGCGTCCCTTCGATGGCTGTGCGGACCGTGGCCGGGTCCGCGCGCACGCTCCAGTCGTCGAAGCGACCGGATGCGCCCCAGTAGACGCCGAACTTGCTGCACAGCGTGAGCTGATCGCGGTGCGCCGCCACGGCCCGACCGACGAGCTCCTCGTTCCCGTACATCTCGGCCGTGTCCAGCAGGGTCACTCCTGCCTCGACGGCCGCACGCACGAGAAGACCCGGGTCGCGGTCGTCGTTACCCCAGCCGTCGTCGGTGAGACGCATCAGGCCCAGTCCCTGGATCGGAACGCTCTCGGCCGTCCAGGGTGTGTTGTCGTCCATGCTCAGGACGGTAGGACCTCGAGCGCACGTGAGGTCAAGGTCCTACCGTGCCGCAGACCTGATCAGAGCTGGCCGACCACGTAGTCGATCGCGCCGGTGAGCTTCTCCACGTCGCTCGGGTCGATCGCGGGGTACATCGCGATCCGGAGCTGGTTGCGGCCCAGCTTGCGGTAGGGCTCGGTGTCCACGACGCCGTTGGCGCGCAGCACCTTGGCGATCTCGGCGGCGTCGATCGCGTCGTCGAAGTCGATGGTGCCGATCACCAGCGAGCGGTGGGTCGGGTCCTCGACGTACGGCGTGGTGTAGGCCGTCTTCTCGGCCCAGCCGTAGAGCGCGTCGCTCGAGGCGGTGGTGCGCTCGACCATGCCGGTGAGCCCGCCCTGCGAGTTCATCCAGTCGAGCTGCTCGGCCATCAGGAAGAGCGTGGCGACCGACGGGGTGTTGTAGGTCTGGTTCTTGGAGGAGTTGTCGATCGCGGTCGGCAGGTCGAAGAACGCCGGGATGTGGCGGTCGGTGCCGGCGATCTCCTCGGCGCGGGCGAGCGCCTTCGGCGACATCAGCGCGATCCAGAGGCCACCGTCGGAGGCGAAGCACTTCTGCGGCGCGAAGTAGTAGGTGTCGACCTGGTTGAGGTCGACGGGCAGGCCGCCGGCGCCGGACGTGGCGTCGACGAGCACGAGCGAGTCGTCGTCGGCGACCCGACGGACGGGCGCCATCACGGCGGTCGACGTCTCGTTGTGGGCCCAGGCGTAGACGTCCACGCCCTGCTCGGCGACGGGCTCGGGCAGCGAGCCGGGGTCGCTCTTGATGATCGAGGGCGCCTCGAGCCACGGAGCGGCCGCGGCGGCGCTGGCGAACTTGGCGGAGAACTCACCGAACGTCAGGTGCTGGCTCTTGTTGCGGATCAGGCCGAAGGTGGCGATGTCCCAGAAGGCGGTCGCGCCGCCGTTGCCGAGCACGACCTCGTAGCCCTCGGGCAGGTCGAAGAACGCCGCGAGGCCGTCGCGGACGCGACCGACCGTGTTCTTCACGGGTGCCTGACGGTGCGAGGTGCCCATGAGGGATGAACCGGTCGCGGCGAGCGCGTCGAGGTGGCTGGTCTGGATCTTCGAGGGCCCGGCGCCGAAGCGGCCGTCAGCGGGCAGGAGTTCGGCGGGAATCGTGATGGCGTCAGTCACCGGTGGAGCCTTTCCTTGGGTGGTGAGGAGAGGAAACCTGACGACGCTGTCAGCGCCGAAAGCCTCTCATACGATGCCACCATGCGTGATCTCCGTGTCTCACCAGAGGCCCCTCCCGAACTGGACCTGCGACAGGTCCCGATCGACGATCCGGACGCCCAGACGCTGATCGAGCAGGTCCAGGAGGAGTACGTCGTCCGCTACGGCGGTCGCGACGAGTCGCCGATCGACCCCACCGAGTTCGTCGCGCCACGGGGCGCGTTCTTCGTCGGTCTCCTCGACGGCGTACCCGCCGTCTCGGGCGCGTGGCGACGCCGCGGCACCGTCGAGTTCGAGGGCACGACGAACACGGCGGAGATCAAGCGGATGTACGTCGTGCCCGCCGCCCGCGGCCTCGGGCTGGCGCGCCGGATGCTCGCCCACCTGGAGGGCACCGCGCTCGCGGCGGGAGTGGAGGCGATGATCCTGGAGACCGGTCTCATGCAGCCCGAGGCGATCGCGCTCTACGAGTCGTCCGGATACGTGTCGATCCCGCCGTTCGGCTACTACCGCGACTCCGGCGTCAACCGATGCTTCGCCAAGCTGCTCGTTCTCACGGCGTGTCCAGCCGACACGCCGATGGCGGAGTGACTTTTTGTCCCATTTGTACCCACAGTCCCTTCTGTCCCTCTAACCTCCTGCCGTGCGCAAGGGACTGGTGGTGCTGGTGACGGCTGCGTTGCTGGCCTGCCTGACGCCGGTCCCCACGCAGGCGAAGTACGTCATGCCGGTGGACTCCTATGCGACGTACCAGCCCCAGAAGACCTGTGCGCGCAAGGACAAGCCCGGCACGGTCGCGCTCGGTCAGTGGCTGGCAGCTCGCGGTGGTGCGTACGGCGGCACGCTGCGCGCCTGCGGCAGCGGCGGCCAGTCCGAGCACAAGGACGGCCGCGCCTTCGACTGGACCCTCGACGCCAAGGACCTCGACGACCAGGCGACCGCGGAGGCCTTCATCATCGAGGCCTTCGCCGACGACGAGATCGGCGACACCGACGCCCTCGCGCGGCGGATGGGGATCATGTACGTCATCTGGAACGACAAGATGTACGCCGCCTGGGACGGGTTCGAGCCGAAGGCGTACCTCAACTCCGGCTGCCGCTCCCGCGAAGACCTGCTCGCCCACGCTGCGGCACCGCGACCACATGCACATCTCGCTCAGCAAGGCCGGCTCGCAGGGCCTGACGAGCTGGTACGTCGAGCGCGCAGCCGTCGGGACGGTGCAACGTCATACGTCGATCGACCCATTCATCGATTGACGTATGACGTCGCGGCGGGCTACTTCGCCCAGTCCTCGGTCCAGCCGTCGACCTCGCTGGCCGGTCGAGCCGACGGGCCGGTGTAGATCGCGGACGGCCGGATCAGGCGACCGGTGCGCTTCTGCTCCAGGATGTGCGCCGACCAGCCACCGGTGCGGGCACAGGTGAACATCGAGGTGAACATGTTGGCCGGCACCTCGGCGAAGTCGAGGACGATCGCGGCCCAGAACTCGACGTTGGTCTCGAGCACGCGGTCGGGACGTCGCTCGCGAAGCTCCTGGAGGGCAGCCTGCTCGAGCGCCTCGGCGACGGCGTAGCGCGGGGCGTTGAGCTCCTTCGCCGTACGCCGAAGCACGCGGGCGCGCGGGTCCTCGGCACGGTAGACCCGGTGACCGAAGCCCATCAGGCGCTCGCCGGAGTCGAGCAGGTCCTTGACGTACGCCGTGGCGTCGCCGGACTTCTCGACCTCCTCGATCATGGTCAGCACGCGAGCAGGAGCGCCGCCGTGGAGCGGGCCGCTCATGGCGCCGATGGCACCGGAGAACGCGGCCGCCACGTCGGCGCCGGTGGAGGTGATGACGCGCGCGGTGAACGTCGAGGCGTTCATGCCGTGCTCGGCGGCCGAGCTCCAGTAGGCGTCGATCGCCTTGACGTGCTTGGGGTCGGCCTCGCCCTTCCAGCGGATCAGGAACTTCTCCGCGAGCGTGGAGCCCTGGTCGACGACCTTCTGGGACACGACGGGCTTGTCGAGGCCGCGGGCCGACTGGGCGGCGTAGGACAGGACCATGACCGCGACGCGGGCGAGGTCCTCGCGGGCCTGCTCGTCGGAGATGTCGTAGGTCTGGCCGAAGCCGAACTGCGGCGCGAGCATCGCGATCGCGGCCTGGACGTCGACGCGGACGTCGCCGGTGTGCACGGGGAGGCTGAATGCCTCGGCCGGCGGCAGGCCGGGCTTGTAGGCGCCGTCGATCAAGAGGCCCCAGACGTTCTCGAACGGCACGCGGCCGACGATGTCCTCGATGTCGACGCCGCGGTAGCGGAGCGCCGACCCTTCCTTGTCAGGCTCGGCGATCTCGGTTTCGAAAGCGACGACTCCCTCGAGCCCGTGGTGGACCTCAGTCATGCGGCAGACGCTCCTTTGCGTACGGCGTAGGGCTCGCCCAGATGTGCCGCGAGCCGACTTATTGTGCACCTGACCAGCGTCGAGTCCACCACCGAGGCCCGATCCCGGCAACCCGCCGCACTAGGGTGCGCGCATGGAGCACCGACCCGTCGACATCACTGCCCTTCGCAAGGAGTACGCCGATGGCGGGCTCGACGTCGGTGACCTGGCCGCGGATCCGATCTCGATGTTCCAGCGCTGGCTGGGCGAGGCGCTGGCCGCCGGACTGCACGAGCCCAACGCGATGGTGCTCAGCACGGCGAGCGCCGAGGAGGGACCTTCGTCGCGGATGGTGCTGCTCAAGGGGCTGGACGAGCGCGGCTTCGTGCTCTTCACCAACCAGGACTCGCGCAAGGGGCGGGAGCTCGCGGCCGATCCGCGCTGCGCGCTGCTGTTCCCGTGGCACCCGCTCGAGCGACAGGTGCGGATCGAGGGCACCGCCCGCGTGCTCGAGCGCGAGGCTGTCGAGGCCTACTTCCGGACCCGGCCGCGCGGGGCGCAGCTCGGCGCCTGGGCCAGCCCGCAGTCACGGCCCGTCGCGTCGCGCGAAGAGCTCACGGCGGCGTACGACGAGATGACGTCGCGGTTCGAGGGACAGGACGTGCCGCTGCCCGACCACTGGGGTGGCTATCGAGTCGAACCCGAGACGGTGGAGTTCTGGCAGGGCCGGCCGGGGCGGATGCACGACCGCCTGGTCTACGTGCGCGACGGCGAGGGCTGGCGGATCGAGCGGCTCGCTCCGTAAACCGATTTCGAGACCCGCTCGTCTCCTCCTCCTTCACACCCCTTGTGAGTGAGTGCTCACTCACTTACTCTTGCGGGCGTGACTCCCCGCGCGACCCCCATGTCTGCCGTCGATCGGCGCACCGCTCTGATCGAGGCGACGCTGCCGTTGCTGCTCGAGCACGGCCGGACCGTCACCAGCAAGCAGATCGCCGAGGCCGCGGGCGTGGCAGAGGGCACGATCTTCCGGGTCTTCGACTCCAAGGACGACCTCATCGACGCGGCTCTCGGCCACGCCTTCGACATGCAGCCGTTCCTCGACGACCTGCGCCGGATCGACCCGGACCAGCCGCTGCGCGCACTGGTCTCGGACGTCGTGACCCACCTTCAGATCCGCTTCCGCGGCATCTTCGAGCTGATGACGGCGGTCGGCATGGTCGGCCCGCCGAGCGCGAAGAAGCACCTGCACCACCACCGCGAGGAGGCCGCCCGGATCATGGTCGACCTGCTCGCACCCCATGCGGACGAGCTCGCCGTACCCGTCGCCGAGTTCGTCCACATCACCCGGCTGCTGACCTTCTCGGGCAGCCATCCCCACCTCTCCGACGGTCGCATCCTCACGACCGACGAGATCGTCACCACCGTCCTCGACGGCCTGCACTCCAAGGACTCCTGATGCTGCTTCGCCTCGTCCGCACCCGGCTCGCGCCCTACAAGGGACCCATTGCGATCATCGTGACGCTCCAGCTCATCGGCACGCTCGCGATGCTCTACCTCCCGAGCATCAACGCCGAGATCATCGACAAGGGCGTCGTCACCGGTGACACCGACTTCATCATGGAGCGCGGTGGCCTGATGCTCGCGATCTCGCTCGCCCAGGCGTTGTGCTCCGTCGTCGCCGTGTGGTTCGCCGCGCGTACGGCGATGGGTTTCGGCCGCGACGTACGCGCCCAGATCTTCCAGCGCGTCGGCTCGTTCTCGGCCCGCGAGGTCAACCACTTCGGCGCCCCGTCGCTGATCACGCGTGAGACCAACGACGTCCAGCAGGTGCAGATGCTGGTGCTGCTGGGCTTCACGATGATGGTGTCGGCGCCGATCATGATGGTCGGCGCGATCGTGATGGCGACCCGCGAGGACGTCGGCCTGTCGTGGCTGATCGTCGTCACCGTGCCGGTCCTCGGTGGGCTCATCGGCTTCATCGTCACCCGGATGGTGCCGAGCTTCCGGGTGATGCAGGAGAAGATCGACGAGGTCAACCGCCTCCTGCGTGAGCAGATCACCGGCATCCGCGTGGTCCGGGCGTTCGTCCGCGAGGAGCACGAGACGCAGCGCTTCGGCGAGGCCAACCAGGACCTCACGCAGGTCTCGATCCGGGCCGGCCGCTGGCTGGCCGGGATGTTCCCGGTCGTGATGCTGGTGGCCAACGTCGCCTCGGTGGCCGTGCTGTGGTTCGGCGGGCACCGAGTCGAGTCCGGCGAGATGGAGGTCGGTGCGCTGACGGCCTACCTCTCCTACCTGATGCAGATCATCATGAGCGTGATGATGGGGACGTTCATGATGATGATGATCCCCAGGTCGGCGGTCTGCGCCGACCGGATCATGGAGGTGCTCGACACCGAGTCGAGCGTCGTGCCGTCCGCCAGTCCGGTCTCCGCCGTCTCCGAGCGCGGCACCCTGGTGCTCGACGACGTGACGTATGCCTACCCCGGCGCCGACGTGCCGGTGCTGAAGGACGTCGACCTCGATGCGCGTCCGGGGCAGACGATCGCGATCATCGGTTCCACGGGCGCCGGCAAGACGACCCTGCTCAACCTCGTGCCTCGGCTCTTCGACGTGACGAGCGGCCGCGTGCTGGTCGACGGCGTGGACGTCCGCGAGCTGGAGCCGGAGCTGCTCTGGTCGAAGCTCGGCCTGATCCCGCAGAAGGCGTTCCTCTTCAGCGGCACCATCGCCAGCAACCTGCAGCACGGATTCCCCGACGCGTCCGAGGAGCAGATGTGGGAGGCGCTCGAGATCTCGCAGGCGCGTGACTTCGTGGCGGAGATGCCTGACGGGCTCCAGTCGGCGGTCGCCCAGGGCGGCACCAACTTCTCGGGCGGCCAGCGCCAGCGGCTCGCGATCGCGCGGGCCGTCATCCGAAGGCCCGAGATCTACCTGTTCGACGACTCGTTCTCGGCGCTCGACCTCACCACCGACGCCCGTCTGCGGGCCGCGCTCCGGCCGGTCACCCGCGACGCCACGGTCGTGATCGTCGCCCAGCGCGTCTCCACCATCCGCGACGCCGACGTGATCGTCGTCCTCGACGACGGCGCCGTCGTCGGTCGCGGCAGCCATGACGAACTCCTCGACACCTGCGAGACCTATCGCCAGATCGTCGAGTCCCAGCTCACCGCAGAGGAAGCAGCATGAGCACCACGTCCGAACAGGTGGCCAAGCCCACCTCGGCCGAGCTCGCGGCCACCGAGCTCAAGGAGACCGAGCGCGTCGTCGCCGGGCCCGGCCCCGGGCGCGGCCCGATGGGTGGCGGCATGGTGGGCGGGAAGGCCAACACCTTCTGGCCGTCCATCAAGCGGCTGATGGCGCGCATGGCGCCGTACAAGGTCAAGACGATCTCGGTCGTCGCGCTCACCGTGATCAGCGTGCTCGCGAACGCCGTCGGGCCGCGGGTGCTCGGTCGCGCGACCGACCTGATCTTCAACGGGCTGATCGGTAAGGATCTGCCGGCAGGCATGACCAAGGCTCAGGTCGTCCAGCTGCTGCGCGACCAGGGCGAGGGCAAGAAGGCCGACCTGGTCTCCGGCATGGACCTCGTGCCGGGTCAGGGCGTCGACTTCGACGCCGTCGGGCAGGTGCTGATGATCGTGCTCGCGATCTACGTCGGTGCCGCGGTGCTGGCCTGGCTGGCCGGCTACCTCCTCAACGACGTGGTGCAGGGCACGGTCCGTCGCATGCGTGACGACGTCGAGGCGAAGGTCAACGCGCTGCCGCTGAGCTACTTCGACCGGCAGCCGCGCGGCGAGCTGCTCAGCCGCGTCACCAACGACATCGACAACGTCAGCCAGACCCTCCAGCAGACGCTGAGCCAGCTGCTCACGTCGGTGCTGACCGTCTTCGCGGTGATGTCGATGATGTTCTGGATCTCGCCGCTGCTCGCGCTCGTCGCACTGATCTCCGTGCCGATCTCGATGGTCGTGACCGGGCTGGTGATGAAGCGGTCGCAGGGCATGTTCGTCCAGCAGTGGCGACGGACGGGACGCCTCAACGCGCACATCGAGGAGACCTTCTCCGGGCACGCGCTGGTCAAGGTCTACGGCCGCCAGGGCGAGGCCGAGCGGGTGTTCGCGGAGGAGAACGACGAGCTGTGGAAGGCGTCGTTCGGTGCCCAGTTCGTGAGCGGGCTGATCATGCCGATCATGATGCTGGTCGGCAACCTCAACTACGTCGTGATCGCGGTCCTCGGTGGACTCCGGGTCGCCAGCGGCACGATGTCTCTGGGTGAGGTGCAGGCGTTCATCCAGTACACCCGCCAGTTCACGCAGCCGCTCACGCAGGTCGCCTCGATGATGAACCTCATGCAGTCGGGCGTCGCCTCGGCCGAGCGGGTCTTCGAGCTGCTCGACGCGGCCGAGCAGTCGCCCGAGGCCACCGGCGAGCCGGCCTCGCCCGGTCAGCGGCACGGCGAGGTCCGCTTCGAGGACGTCTCCTTCTCGTACGTCGCAGACCGCCCGCTCATCCAGGGCCTCTCGCTCGTCGCGCACCCCGGCCAGACCGTTGCCATCGTCGGCCCGACCGGGGCCGGCAAGACGACCCTGGTCAACCTGGTCGAGCGCTTCTACGAGCTCGACGGCGGCCGGATCACCCTCGATGCGAGCGCGGGCCTGGGCACATATTGGGAATGCCTGCCGGATGAGATCGGACCTGCAGGGCGCGGAAAACGCTTTCTCCAACGCGTATGCCTCTCTTCGAGAAAGGAGAACCGGATCCTCTGGAGCGTGCGATCCTGCTGGATTTGGAGGCTTCTCTAAAGAGAGCGCAGCGAAGCTTCGATGAAGCCTTTCGACTCCTCCGCAGGGCGTTTGCGCTTTTCATCCAGATCGGACAGCGGCACAGAGCCGGAAGGACGCTCGTAAACATGTCTGTGGTTCATCATTACGCCGGGAATCCTGTGGAAGGGATACCTCTACTGTTTCAGGCACTCGAATTGATCGATCCTGAACAGGAGCCCCGCTTGTTGATTTGCACTCGGCACAATCTGATTGATTACCTAGCAGCTTCCGGTCGTTATCTCGAAGCCCAGGGGCTCTATCGCGGGACGCGTTCCCTCTACCGGAGTTTCCCGGATGCCTGGACGCAGAACCGCAGAAAATGGGTCAAGGGGAAGATTGCCCGCGGATTGGGACAGGCCGATCGGCGGAGTCGCTGTTTCTGGCTGCCCCGCGACGGTTTTATCGCCGAAGGGATTCCCTACGACACGGCGCTGGTCTCGCTGGAGCTCGCCACCCTCTACGCCCAGAGCAGGGGAGGACGGGCAACCTGAAGCGGCTGGCGGGGGAGATGGTGCCGATCTTCTCCTCGCTGCACATCCACCGCGAGGCGCTGGCGGCTCTCGCCTATCTCGACAAGCGGTCGAGGCGGAGCGGGCGAATCTGGAACTGGTCTCCGGCGTGGCGGCGTACCTGCGGCGGGCTCAGCATGACCCGGAGCTGCGGTTTCAGAACGAGGATTCATAGGTTTGAAGAGGTAGGGACTTTCTGCCCTTCGAATCCTCACCCTCGGTCGAAAGGGCAGATCGCCCACGACCGGCAGGGTGCTCGATGGACGATAGGATGCCCAACCCCGGTTTCTGATTGTCGTCTCGACTATCGCATCGAGCGCACGCATGGCGATGGCCATATCGCTTGGATGCGTGGCAATGCACGCGTCGCTGACACCCACAATCGCATGCTGCCGCGTAAAGCCCCCAATTGCGCTGCAACCGCTGCCGGGCTTGCGCTTGTTGCACGGCTGATTGGTGTCGTAGAAATAGGCGCAGCGCGTTCGCTGCAGCAGATTGCCGGCCGTAGTCGCCATGTTGCGGAGCTGACCCGACGCGCCGGCGAGCAGAGCACGCGAGAGCAGACCATAGTCGCGCCGCACACGCTCGTCCGCCGCGAGATCTGTGTTGCGCACCAGCGCTCCGATGCGCAATCCACCTTCCGGAGTCGCTTCGATCTTATCGAGCGCGAGCCCGTTGACGTCGATGAGATGTTGCGGCGTTTCGATCTCGAGCTTCATGAGATCGAGCAGATTGGTGCCGCCGGCGACGAACTTGGATCCCGGCCAGCGTTGCGCTGCTGCCGCTGCCTCAGCCGGCGATCGCGCACGCTCGTAGGTGAACGGTTTCATGTGCTGCTCCCAGCCACTTCCGCGATGGCGTCCACGATGTTGGAGTACGCGGCGCAGCGGCAGATGTTGCCGCTCATCCGCTCGCGAAACTCGACTGGGGTCATCGCCGGGCGCGCAGTGAGATCGGCGCTCACGTGACTTGGGACACCGGCCTTTATTTCGTCGAGCATGGCGACCGCCGAGCAGATTTGACCCGGCGTGCAGTAGCCGCATTGATAGCCGTCGTGCTTGACGAAAGCCGACTGCATCGCGTGCATCTTGTCCGGGGTGCCGAGCCCTTCGATCGTAGTGATGCTCTCGCCTTGGTGCATCACTGCCAGTGTCAGGCACGAATTGATGCGTCGGCCATCCACGAGCACCGTGCATGCGCCGCACTGACCTTGATCGCAGCCCTTCTTCGTGCCGGTGAGATGCAGGTGCTCACGCAACGCATCGAGGAGCGAGGTTCGTGAGTCCAGCTTGAGACTGTAGGCCTTGCCGTTCACCGTGAACGAGACCTTCGACACGACCGGCGCATCGGCCGCGGGTGCTTGGCCTTTTGCAACGAGCGGTGTTGCGCTGACCACGGCGGTCACTGCACCAACCTTGAGCAAGTCGCGTCGTGTGATCTCGAAATCGTCAGGACCACCTTGCATGTCATGCCCTCCTATGGAATTCGAGCACGCGAGCGCTTTTCATCTAAGAGGTCGCCCCTGGAGTTGTTCCATCATCGACCGGCAGCGCGGTACTGTTCGTCCGTGACCTGTTCAAGCCATTCAACGTTCTTGCTCCCAAGCCGCTCCTGAATCGCTATGTGAGTCATCCCGTCCGATGCCGTGGCGCCATGCCAGTGCTTGGTGTTCGGCGGAATCCAGACCACGTCGCCCGCATGGAATTCCTGACGCTCAGTCGTCCATTCCTGCACCCAACCGGCGCCTGCGGTGACGATCAAGGTTTGCCCGAGCGGGTGCTTGTGCCACGCAGTGCGCGCGCCGGGTTCAAAGGTCACTGAGGCGCCGGTGACGCGTGACGGTTCGTCGCGCGCAAACTGTGAGGAGATCAGCACCGCCCCGGTAAACATCTCCGGCGGTCCTTTAGTGCCGGATTGCGATTCCTTGCGCGTCACGCTGACTCGATCCTGCGCGGAGCCCTGCGTTGCGGCTGTCGAAATCGACGCAGCCCCGATGAGGCAACTCGAAATGGCAATCACGAGTGCTTTGATCATGTTCCTTCCTCGACGTTCGAACGTGCTGTCACACGACCCGAGGGCGCTGCGAGCTGGATCCTGAGACCTCGTTTGCCATCGTCGCTTGCACCTGCAGTTCTCAGGGCCGGATCATCACTTTGATCGACTTCCGATCGTCCATCTCTCGATAGCCGTTCGGTACGCCATCAAGATCCACGACGCGATCGAACACCTTGCCCGGCTGAATGCGTCCCTCCAGGACGTCCGGCAGCAGATCGTCGATATATGCGCGGACAGGCGCCGGACCGCCACCCACCGTGATGTTCCGGTAGAAGGCCGGTTGTGAAGCTGGCATCGCGGCGTCTTGCGGTACGCCCACGCGACCCACTGCACCGCCCGGTCGTGTGATCTCGATTGCGGTCTGCATGGCCTCGCCGTGGCCGACACATTCGAGCACCGCGTGCGCGCCTTGCCCGCGAGTCAATTGACGCACTCGCTCGACAGCCTCGGCTCCACGTTCGCTGACCACATCGGTCGCACCGAACTCGCGCGCCAGTGCAACACGGTCAGAATGGCGGCCAAGAATGATGATGCGTTCGGCACCGAGGCGCTTGGCGGCTATGACGCCACACAAGCCCACAGCGCCATCCCCGACAACCGCAACGTTCTTGCCGGGCCCGACTTTAGCTACGACGGCGGCGTGATGACCTGTGCCCATCACATCCGAGAGCGTCAGCACCGAGGCCATGAGTGCGTCATCGATCCGCGGCGAAACTGCAAACAGCGTCCCGTCTGCGTTCGGAATACGAATCGCTTCAGCCTGCGCGCCGCCCATACCTCCGTTGCCGAAGAAGCTGACGTGGACGCACGAGGTGTACAGCCCTTCTCTGCAGAACGCACAGGTGCCGTCCGAGCACGCGAACGGCATGATCACGGCATCTCCCCGCTTCACGGTCCGCACGTCGTCACCAATGGCCTCGACCACTCCCACGGCTTCATGGCCCATGGATTGACCCTGCTCAGAGCGAGCCATGCCGCGGTAAGGCCACAGGTCACTGCCGCAGATGCAGGCGCGAGTCACTCGCACGAGGGCGTCGGTAGGTTCAACAATGGTGGCGTCTGGCACGTTCTCGATGCGAACGTCCCCGGCGGCATGCATGATCGTGGCGCGCATGTTTTACACTCGATAGCTGGCGTGGAGACTGCAGGGATTGGATCACGCTCGGGCCGCGGGAGTTAGGGGCACCGGTCGAACGACGCGCTGAGAAAACTTCAGCAATGGTGATGTAGCTGGAACCCTACGATGCTCAGTCGACCCGATTTCGCCGACCTGCACTACTTCCTAACGGTTGCCCGTCACCGTAGTTTCAGCCGCGCCGCGGTCGAGTTGGGCGTCAGCAGCTCGACGCTGAGCCACGCACTCAGGGCGTTCGAGGAGAAGCTCGGAGTTCGCCTGCTAAATCGTACGACTCGCAGCGTGACGCTGACGGCTGCTGGCGAACAACTGTATGACGCGATCACTGCACCGATGAGTGCACTCACTGAAGCCGTCGAAGGTCTGAACCAATTCCGCGATTCGCCGTCGGGCCTGATTCGGTTGAACGTCATGCAGGACGCGGCGATTTATCTGCTCAGCCCGGTGTTGCCGACGCTGGCGGAACGGTATCCGGACGTGAAGCTCGATGTAGCGGTCAACAATCGCATGATCGATGTCATCGCTGAAGGATTTGACGCCGGCATCCGCTACGGCGGCACGGTGCCCGAGGACATGGTCGCGCAGCCGCTGTCGGGCGAAATCGCGTGGGTCGTTGTGGCCTCACCAGCCTACATCAGGCGCCACGGCGCGCCTCAGCATCCGACTGAGCTGAACAAGTACCGATGCCTGGGCATACGACTAGGCACTGGCCGGATTTACCAATGGGAGTTCGATCGCGGCAGCGAATCGGTGCAAGTTGCCGTGCCTGGCGCCATCACGATCGATGACGGAGCATTCGCGCGATCTCTCGTGGAGAGAGACTTCGGATTGATGTACACGCCCGAGCCCTCGGTCGTTGATCTCGTGAATGCAGGTAGATTGCAGTACGTGCTCGAAGACTGGCGGTCCATGGGACCGCCCTTTCACATGTACTACTCGAGCCGGCGCCAAGTGCCGGCCGGCTTGAAGCTCCTGATCGACCTCATCCGAGAGATGAAGCCGCTTGGGCTGTAGACGCATAGCCGCGCAACTCGATCTCTTCGCTACCAGGAGTAGGCCTCAGGTGCTTCCCCGCCCGGCCCGGGCCAGATCTTGTCGAGCGCGCCATTGTCTCCTCGGACAGACCAATCTCTGGCGCGCGAAGACTTTAAAGTTCATCGTCCCAGGCGCCAGCCGGCTGACCTGAAGGCCGGTCCGGCCAATATGCGTGTATTTCATTATGGATGCTCCTCCGCGCGTGAGCGACGTGCTCACGTCGCTTGCAACTCGCAACTAGCGGTTCGCCCACGCTGCGATAAGGAGGTCGGGACGCGGCATGAAGCTGTGAGATTCATTCATCAATCTGCCAAAGCAACGGCATCTAGCGCACTCATTTGTGAGCCGTGCTCACAGACCCAAGCAATCTCCCGGTCTAAATCAGTGGACGCCCTTCGTGTTTAATTCCCAATGCGTACTACCGGGACGCGTTAAACGCGGAGCATTGATGGTCATGCAGCGAATGCTGTCTCTTGGATTCGCGTTGGCGGCGGCCTTGGCCACGCAAGACGTCTTGGCTGAAGTATCCGAACGCGAGGTGGGTGCTATGAAGATTCGAGTCAATATTGAGGGCAAGACGCTTACAGCTACGCTCGCTGACAATCAGACGTCGAGAGACTTCGTCTCGCTGCTCCCTCTGACGCTGAAGCTCGAGGACTACGCGAGCACCGAGAAGATCAGTTACCTGCCAAGAAAGCTGTCGACGGCCGATGCACCGGCGGGCAGCGATCCTTCAGTCGGCGACATTACGTACTACGCCCCGTGGGGTAATCTGGCTCTCTTCTATAGAGACTTCGGGTATTCCAAGGGGCTCATAAGATTGGGTTCGTTCGATCAAGGCGTCGACACGCTGCGTGGGTCCAAGGACCTGACAGCAACAATCGAGCTACTACAACAGTAAGTTCGCGCGCCCGGCAACTTCGGGTTGACACCAGATCACATCACCGGGCGGTCCGCGCAGGCGAAATCACATGTGACCGCTCTCACCGACCGTTAGTGTTGCGACGTACCGGCTATCGACGCATTGATCCTTGTGAACTCGTTAGCAGCTGCGACAAAACTGCTACATGCCGTTTCGGCCGAGCGTAAGTTGTTGACTAGTCACCGCAAACCGCGACTGTCGCTCCAGTCCATCATGGGGGCGACGGACACCCTGCGATCCAGCAGCATTGCTGACATCTCACTCGAAGCGCCGCTCACTTTAGAATTTTCCATGCGGTGCGTTCTTGCGGGATTTCTGTAGATTCACGGACATTTTGCGTTCGCAGCTGTGACACGCCGGCAACGCCCAGCTTGCCACCTATCGGATCAAGTCTCCATCCCGTGATCGCCATCGATAGCATCACTGCGAACAGCAGTGATGCAGCGTCCAAATGCGCATTGCTCCTGGTGTCAAGCCGCATGCACGCCACGTGTAGCCCACCCCTGAAAGGCCGCGACCCCACACACTGCGAGCAGTACGGCCGAGATGAAGAGGTCAGAGACCATGGCGATGTTTTCAAGCGGATGCGATGCTCGCGGAGAGCGTGGTTGAGCCCCGCCAAGCCGTAGAAGATCCCGCCCGCCAGGGCCGCGGGAAGGCGCCACGTTGGAAAGGCCAAACTGAACATGCCGACTGCGCCCAGGGCAACATTGGCGAAGCCAAGCTCCCGAACGACCAGCGACTCACCGCTCCTTAGCCCAAGGATCACGTTGGCTGTGTACTCGGGTTGAAGGATCTGCCGTAGCCCCGCCGTCAACAAGCGAACACCCACCGACCAGAAGACGAACCACTTGCCGACGAGGGGCGCAGCCAGCGCAGCGCGCAAGACAGCGACTTCAATGCCGATGGATAGGGGGCCGGTATTGAACGCAAGTGTGCGAAGCTTCTTTTCGCCGACGACACCGCCGCGCACCAGGACTTCCGACCGCGAGGCCGGCGGCAACAGGATCTCGTCCATTTCCACGAGCTTGCTGTGGCGATTGCCGTCGCGCGCGATCTCCCAGAACGTGTGGCCTTCCAGGACGAGTCGGTAATAAAGGTCGGCACCGATATTGGCGATGCGCCAGAACTGCAATTCGCCCGGCGCGATCTGGATCACCTGGTTCGTCCGACCGTTCACCGTCCGATTCGTATCGCCGCCCGGATCGATGTCGTCGGGGACCGTACCGCCCTGCGTGATCTGAATGTCCTTCAATAGCAGGACGCGCTCGCGAATGCCCGCCAGCTCTGGAAACGGATCCAGAATGCCTTCGATGATCAGTCCGCCCGACAGTCCACCCATGATCTGTTGTTCGGCGATGCCGTGCAGATGGGCGTGGTACCAGTAGAGCCCGGGATTGTGGCTGGCGGGGATGGAGATCTTGTAGTTCACCTGCGTGCCCGGAAGGCTGGGCCAGTTCGCGGTGTTCACATTCGAAACTTCCAGCCGTGGGCAGACGCTCGATGGACATGAGCCGATCCTCCGTGGATTCATGTGACTCTCTCGGCGATACCGCAAGTATGCCGATCAAATTCGTCACGTTGGCTACGTAGGGAAGACGCGTGCGTCATCCCGAGATACGTAAGCAATCTCCCGTTCTGCGCATGCGATGCGAAACACGGGTGGCGATTGTTTCCGAAACGTCGCATCGCGCTGCACAGCGACGGAGCAATGGCTGGCGGCTACTACGTACAGCCGTTCAGACTCGCAGCGTTGTAGGTTCGGTTGATGATGCGTCTCATGATTGCATTGACCGTGGCTACATGCCTCCCTGCTACAACGACGGTCGGCGGCTCGACTTCGCCGAATCGCGATTCTGCGTCACCGATCGAAGTTGCCGGTTTCTATCTGCCTGAGCCGCTTGCGATGCAACCGTTCGAATTGATCGATCACAACGGCCGCGCCTTCACGGACAAGAACCTCCGTGGTCAGTGGACGCTGCTGTTCTTCGGCTATACGAGTTGCCAGGATGTGTGTCCGGCGACTCTCGGCCAGTTGCGCATGACCAGAAGTCTTCTGGCGGGGCAGGCACCGGCGCTCTCAACGCAGGCCATCATTGAGACGCTCGATCCGGCGCGCGACACACCCCCGCAAATGAAAAAGTACCTAGCGGCTCTTGGCCCAGGGTTCGTCGGCGTCGGCGGTACGCGTGAATCGCTTGACACCTTCGCGCTGCAGTTCCGGGTGAAGTATTCAGCGAGCAAGAATGCGCCAGACGTGATCGACCACACTTCATCGGTCGCGCTGCTCACGCCTGACAGTGAACTCCAGGTACTCTTCAGCGCGCCACTCGATCCAGACGGAGTCGCGCGAAGTGTGCAACAGATCGCCCGGCAGCAGTTGCGCCACTGACGCAAGCGTCGCCTCAGCCCGTCGAAGGGCACTCTCCCGCTTCGCCCACCAGGTCGGAACTACCGTCGTGCGGTGGTGGATTTCTCCGGTGGAGTAAGCGGTGCCGCAAGAGGGAGCCGCCATGAGTATATGGGTTTGAAGCGCAGGGACCTGTTCACCGCTGGAGCGGCGGCTCTCGGCGCCTCTGTGTTGCCAGGCTGCGGAGTGCCGCAGGATCCGACCGGCACCGACTATCCGGCCGGTGACTTCATCGTCCGGCGGCTGCGAGGCGGCTTGCAGGTGCTGCACGCGCGCGGCGGCGATCGCGTGATCTGGGCGACCGCGCCCGGGGGAGACTTCATCGGCGCAGAGGTGGCCACCGCTGCGATCAAGGAAGTCGGCGCCCCGCAGGGTACGTTCGAGATCGCCGATACTGTGCAGGCGACCTATGAACGGCCGACGATCGACAGCGTCACCGCCAACGGCGCCAGAATCGTGGTGATCGGCAAGCTGCAAGGGGTAAGCGCCAGGTCAAATACACACTGACGTTCGATCCCGTGTCGGCAACGCATCTTCAGTTCTCGATCTCCGTCGACAATCCGAAGGTCAACCGGATTCGCCTGGCCGTCGAGTCCGCCAAGGACGAAGCGATTTTCGGTTGCGGTTCACAGCTCACCTACTTCGACCAGAAGGGCAAGCTGCTGCCGATGCTCGTCCAGGAGCATGGCATTGGACGTGGGCTTCCTGTGATTACCGAGCTGGTCAACATTTTCGATTACCGCAGCGGCGGCAATCCGTACCACACCGGCATGCCGGCGCCGCACTTCATCACCAGCCGGCTTCGCTCCCTATTTCTTGAGAACCTTGAGTACAGCGAATTCGACATGCGGCCGGCAGACTGATTTCGATCAAGCTGTGGGGCCCCACGATGACCGGCCGCATCGTGTTCGGCGAAACGGCGCTCGGTTGGTCGAGGCATTCCCGAGTATACCGGCCGAATGCGCCTCCTGCCTGACTGGGTACATCAGGGTGCGATTCTCGGTCTGATGGGCGGCACTGAATCGTGCGCGGCAAGCTCGCGGACGCGAAGAATGCCGGAGTGGAGGTCGCGGGACTTTGGCTGCAGGATTGGGTTGGCACGCGCCACACCAGCGCCGGCACGCAGCTCTGGTGGAACTGGGTGCTGGACGAGGAATACTACGCAGGCTGGCGACAGCTCGTGGACGACGTCAACAAGGATGGTGGGCGCGTCCTAATCTACATCAATCCCTTTCTCGCAAAGGAGGAGGGACACGACCAGCTTTTTCAAGAAGCGAAAGCGAAGGGGTACCTGGTCCAGAAAGCGGATGGGTCGCCTTACATGGTTCGCAATGCGAACTTCACGGTTGGGATGCTCGACCTCAGCAACCCAGGCACGCGCACTTGGATCAAAACCATCATGAAGACGAACATGATCGGGGCGGCCGGCGGCTTCGGGCTGGATGAACGACTTTGGCGAGGCGCTGCCGTTCGACGCGAAATTGTATGACGGCTCCGATCCCGCCGTCTGGCACAACCGCTACCCGGAGGAATGGCAGCGCGTAAATCGCGAAGCGATCGAAGAGAGCGGGCATGGCGACGATATGCTGTTCTTCTCGCGCTCCGGGTACACGAAGAGCCCGGGCATCGCGACGCTGTTCTGGCTCGGCGACCAGTTGATGAGCTGGGACGAGTACGACGGCATCAAGACCGCGCTCGTGGGGATTCTTTCCGGTGGCATTTCCGGCTACAGCATGATGCACACCGACGTCGGCGGGTATGTCGCGCTCAAGGTGATGATCGAGGGAAAGCCGATTCCGATCATCAACCGCACGCCGGAGCTCTTCAAACGCTGGGCGGAGCTCAACGCGTTCACCGCTGTGATGCGGGCAACGAAGGCATCACGCCGGACCTGTCGCTGCAGTTCAACAGCACGCCCGAAGTTCTCGCGCATTTCGCGCGCTGCACGAAGATCTACAAAGGACTGGCCGCTTACAGGAAACGCCTGGTTGAGGAAGCCGCGACAAGGGCATTCCGCTCTGCCGGCATCTCTTCCTGCACTACCCGGACGACCCCAACACGCACGCCCTGCGCTACCAGTTCCTGCTCGGGCGCGACGTGATGGTCGCGCCTGTGCTGACAAGGGTGCCGAGACTGTCGATGTCTATTTCCCGCCGGATGACGAGTGGACGGATCTTTGGACAGGCGCGAATGTGGGCAAGGCGGGAAGCTGGGTGAGCTGCCAGCGCCCATAGGCAAGCCGGCGGTGTTCCTGCGTAAAGGCGGCGCATTCAACGACGAGATCCTCGCCGGCCTGAAAGCCGAGGGGGTGCTGGGTTAGCGCGGAACACGGCGTGGGCTTCGGCGCGCTCATCAGCCGGGCACCACCCCTGCGCTAGCACATATAATATATGTGTTGCAGAAAGTCCCGGCTATGGACATTCACCGGCCTGATTCACGTTGACGCCTGCAGCGGCAGCCACACATGCGTTGGAATACGTCCCGCGCCGGGAACGTGAACATGTCCAGCGGTGCATTCGTGTGATCGATGTGCACGATGCTCGAGGACTCGCGCCTGATCCGGTTCTCGCAGGTGTCGCCATGGTCAGAACCGGGATGAAGTTATGGAGCACAATCGTTCGGCGCGGGGCGCTCCTCGAATCGATCTGCTATCCACGCAGCGGCAGCCTGCGCTGCATCGTGTGCGACGAATCCATGTCCGGCGCCAGGAACAACCACGAACTTCACGGCACTTCCCTGATCGCAGGCCTGGCGCGCGTAACGTTCAGTCACTTCGGGACGAACGACCGTGTCGGCGTCTCCCTGCGCGATGAACAGCGGCAGCGACGACGCAGGCATCGCAGGAATGTTCTTCAGCAGAATGTCCCGCCAGGGTTGGACCTTCGTGACATCGGCGACCGTCAGGAACTGCTTCTCCAGGCCTCGCTCTGAAGAGCGGCGCTCGAGGAAATCCAGGGGCGATTCGAGACACTCGTTCGCCAGTGCGTTCATCGCCGGCTGCGCGTCGTCGAACACCAGCTCACCGAGCGGATGACCGAAGACCCGCGTCCAGGACCACAGTGCCATTGCGGTGATATTGCGTCCCGCAGCCGACGTGAAATCATCGCGCAGCAGCAACTCCAGGTCCGTGGCCGGTGCTGCAGCGGCAATCCCGACCAACTGCAATTCCGGGGCGTATGTCGAAGCCTGCGAGGCCGCGAACAACGCAGCGTGCCCGCCTTGCGAGTGGCCCCACATCGCAAACCGATTGGAGACGTGCGCATCGGGCAGGGCGCGCGCAGCGCGCACTGAATCCAGCACGGCGCGACCTTCACTCTCACCGATGAGATAGGGATGCGGGCCAACGGTGCCGAGTCCAGGGATAGTCGGTTGCAACGACCACGAAACCGCGGCTCAGCAGTTCGTGCAATCCTGCGATCTCCACGAAGGCCAACTCGGAGAGCGATGGCGCACACTTCGGCACGATGCCCGAGGTCGGATGTGCCCAGGCCACGATAGGTCGGCCGCCGGCGGGCGGCGGCGCTTGAGGAACGAAGGCCATCCCGGACACAGCGATGGGTTCGCCATTCAACCCCAGGGACCGATACAGGATGCGATAGACCGACGACCCTGCGGGTGCGTCCGCCATCGGCTGCTCGCGCAGCAGCGTGCCCGGTGAACCCGCTGCATCTTCACGCGTGTATCGATAGAACGATTGATGCGCGCAGCCGCAAACCATGGCGACAGTCAGGAGGACTGCCGCGAGATGGGCGGCGCGGCTTCGTTGCATTCGTGAGCTCATCTGCAAAGCGATAGGCCGCCGCATCCGTGCAGCGGCCTCTCGCACCTTATTTGCTGCTGCTCTGCTGATCTGCGGTGATCACCGCGTCCGTCGCACTGGCTGCGGTCGGCGTCACCTTGGCGGTCTTGAGCTCCTGCTTCGAAGGAGGTCCGTCGCTCGCCACTACGCTCTGCAAGCTGCAGCGGCCTTGGCGGGGCACGATCACGGTGCTCCATCGATCGAAAGTGCCCATCGGCGCCGTATTGAAGGCCAGCGTGTTCGCGAAGTTCACGCCAAGGCATCCAGCCCATGAACTTTGCGTAATACCACTGGCGACGCGGGCCCTGAACGTACAGGCCTTTGTTGCCATCGGCCTGCCAGTTCAGGATGCCGCCGTGATTGGCGAACGGAATCGAAGCTTCCGCGGGCGGCTGCGGGCTGGTTGCTTCCGCAGCTGCGATCGTTGCGAGCAGCGAGAGCGCAGCGCCCGCGATAACAGTGGAAAGATGTTTGTTCACGAATGTTCTCCATAGTGAGGATAGGTGGTCGCAATGACGTTGCCGTCGGGCGACTGCGCGTTCTGCGCCAGTGCTTGGCGAAACGGATACGCAGTGAAGTATTGACGCGTCATCTTGATCCCCTTGAGGCAGCGTCAAGATGGGCCGGGGCCGTTGCCATCGGATTTCGTACGAAACAGGCTGGAGCTACACAAGTCATGGCTCGAGCTACAAATGAAATCGGGGCGCAGCTCAGCCGATATAGAACCCGCAAGGCTGTGGGTCAGGCTACGGCGGTCCTCCGGGGGGGTCTCATCGTTTCGCCGTTTTAGCAACTCATCTCGGGTCCTTGACCTTGGTTCGCACCGCTTCGAGATGACGCGCCAGCCGGGCGGCAATCTCCTTGCGCGCTACCGACCTTTTCAGGGATTCGCCGAAGCCCAACACCTGGTCGGTGAACGTATGGTTGATGGCGAACACGAGCCAGCGCTTGTCGTAGGCAACGACACCGAAGAGGGTCAGCATCGAGTTGTAGCCGCGGGATGCGTAGAAATGGACATCCGCGCCGATAGCGCGACCGGGCAGATCCTGGCGCAGCTCGCGGCTGAGCGAGATCACATTCGCCCCCTGCAGCTGGGTTTCGAGACGGAAGAATCGTTGCCGCACCGTGCCGACGGTCCGCGCGGTACGCAGGTTATTCGCAAACGCCGGATACTCGGCATCCAGGAATGCCAGTGAGCGCAGCGCGGTTTCCAGCTCCCGATCCGGCCTGACGCTCGCGCCCTTGGGCCGGTCGTACTGCGCAATGCCGCTCAAGCCCTGCGCCACATAACTCGCCAGGCGCTGCGCGAGAACATCCGCCATCGCCCGGGAGATCTGCAGCTGTGGATTGGCAGCATTCCCGCCAATGCGGAAAGCCTTCGACTCGGCAGCGCTGAGATTCAGTACAGCCAGCGGATCCGCACCGATCCGGCTTACATCGCCGATCGAGTCCACGGGCAGCCCCGCAAACTGATCCGTGCCGCGGGCATCTTCTGCCAGAAGTTTGTAACGGGTGATTCCATGCACCTCGTGAAACGTATCCTCATGCAGCAGGACATCGATGACGGCATCCGCATTGGCAGCGCTCACCAGCAGCAGCGCGCCGACTGCAACAACCTCTTCGGGCGACTGCTTGTCACTGATCAAGCCGCTGTGAAGCACCCCGCCCTTCTCGAGCACGGAATCGCGGTCGCCTGCCGAAAATCCAAGGTACTGCAGCAGCTGCGCTGCCACGGGACTAGCCGTCGAGGGCACAGCCGCGCTCACGCGTCCAGCCACCACCGACACGGCAAGACCGGCCACTAGCAGCCGAGGAAACATGCGCATGACGTCCTCCGTCCTACTTCCCGAACGAATCGCGCAGACCGATCGTGCGATCGAACACGAGTTTGCCCGACCGTCCCAACAAGAATAATTATTTCATTGCGGGCATCACGAAGTCCGCCTGAGTCAGCGCCTCCCGCGGCCATCGTTGCGTAACAGCCTTGAGGCGCGTGTAGAAGCGCACACCTTCGTGGCCATATACGTGATGATCGCCGAAGAGCGAGCTGCGCCAGCCGCCGAAACTGTAGAACGCCATCGGAACGGGCAAGGGCACATTCACTCCTACCATGCCGACCTCGATGGCAGAGGTGAACTCTCGTGCTGCATCACCACTTCGAGTAAATATCGCAGTACCGTTCGCGTATGCGTGCGCATTGATCAGTTGAATGGCGGCGGCCAGATTTTGAACGCGGACAATGCCCAGTACCGGTCCGAATATTTCGTCGCGGTAGATGCGCATATGTGGCTGCACTCGATCGAACAGAGTACCGCCGAGGAAGAATCCCCGCTGCTCCGCGCCGAACTGCGTTCGACCATCTACCACCAGATTCGCACCCTCGCTGACTCCAGCTGCAATGTATTCACACACGCGAGTACGGTGTTCGCGCGTGATCAGCGGACCCATGTCGGTCTCACTATGACTGGGCTCACCGATGCGCAGCGCTCGGATCTTCGGTGCGAGTTGCTCGATCAGCCGATCCGCAGTTTCATCTCCAATCGCGACGGCCACGGAGATGGCCATACAGCGCTCTCCGGCCGATCCAAACGCCGCTCCCATTAACGCATTCGCTGCATCTCGCACATCGGCATCCGGCATGACGACCAGGTGATTCTTCGCCCCGCCGAGCGCCTGCACGCGCTTACCATGAAGAGTTCCTTCGCGATACACATGGCTTGCGACGGCTGTCGACCCGACGAAGCTCACGGCTGAGATGTCAGGATGTTGCAGTAGCGCATCGACAGTCTGTCGATCGCCGTGCAGTACACTGAAGACGCCATCGGGTAGACCTGCATCCTTCAGCAATTGCGCCAAGACCAGCGATGCCGACGGATTGCGCTCTGAGGGCTTGAGTACAAACGTGTTGCCGCACGCAATCGCCAGCGGAAACATCCACAGCGGGACCATCGCCGGAAAGTTGAAAGGAGTGATGCCGGCGACGACACCGAGCGGCTGACGTAGGTCGAAGGCATCGATGCCAGTTCCGACGTTCTCGCTGTGCGAGCCTTTCAGCAGCTCAGGGATGCCGCATGCGAACTCCACCACCTCGAGACCGCGTGCTACCTCACCTCGCGCGTCTTCAACGGTCTTGCCGTGCTGCTGCGAGATGATGGTCGCGAGCTCATCGCTTGCGCTCTCCAGAAGCTGGCGATATCGAAACATGACTCGCGCGCGTCGCAGTGGCGGTGTTGCTGCCCAGGCCTTGAACGCTGCGCGGGCCGCACGAATGCAGACATCGACTTCTTCGCGGCAGGCAAACGGAACGATCGCGGTGCGCTCTCCAGTGCTTGGGTCGAATACGTCCCCAACGCGGTCGACATCACCATCAAACGGTGCACCGTCGACCCAGTGCGTGACGCGCGAAACTTGAGCGAGATTCTGCGCAATGCTGATCATAGTGGAACTCATTAATCCGCCTTTACCGCCAACGCCAGTCAACTGATCCGCGCCCTTACACCGCTGTGACCTTCTTCCCGTCCCGAAGCAACGGGATGGCGTTGCGCCGGAGGTGGTTCGTGTTCGGATTCAGCAGCACCTCGGGCGAGTACTGCGCGAGGTAGACGCGACGCAGGTTCGGGGTCGTGTTGCCGCTGCTCGAATGCAGCACCAGGCTCGAGAACGCCACGACGCTGCCCGCGGGCACTTCGAAGTACTCTCCTTGCTTGCCTTGCGCGTCGGCCACGAGGTCGTTCGTGCCGGCCTCGCGAGCGTGCGGAACGATGCCCTGCCTGGATTCGGCATCTCGGAGAACGACATCAGTCGCACCGTCCCGTTGGCGATCGTCGTGTCATCGAGCGGACACCAGCAGGTGAGGAAGGGCTTATGTACTGGCGGGCCGCCATTGCCGCGCACGTACCCGGAATCCTGATGCCAACTGAAGGACATGCCCTTGTCCGGGCCCTTCACGACGAACTGGTCGAAGAAGAAGTAGGCATCGCCACCCAGGGTGGCGCGGCAGATGTCGGCCATCGTGTCACTGAACAGGCATTTCCCTCAGTCTCGGCTGCTGGCGCTGGCAATCCGCGACGAAATAGCGGGATCCGCGGTGGGTGATGCCATCGACATCGGTGCCCAGCTCGTCGAGGCGTGCATCGGCGCGTCTGACGGCGGTGCCACACTGCTCGCGCATCATCTCCAGCAGGGGGCCTGACAACGCCCGTTCGAATACCGCATAGCCGTCTCTCGCAAACTGCTCACGCTGTGCTGCGTAGTCCATGGTCACCTCCGAACGGTTCCTCTTGGTGCCTCCAGCTTGCACATTCGAGGTCATCGTATCCAATCGCATTGATTTGCCTTTTCATACATGAATACTATGGCTGGATGAGGATGCGTCAGGTCGAGGCCTTCCGTGCGGTGATGCTCAGCGGAGGCGTTACGGCGGCATCCGCCATGCTCCATATCAGCCAGCCTTCCGTGAGCCGATTGATCGCCGACCTGGAGCATTCGGTGGGATTCAGCCTGTTCGATCGGCGCGCGGGCCGCATGATCCCCACCGCTCAGGCGCGCCTCCTCTACGACGCTGTTCACCGCACCTTCACGGGCCTCGACCTGCTCGACCAGGCGGCACGACGTATCCGTGCGCACCCTGTCGGCACCGTGCGCATCGTGGCCCTCGCGGCGATCGCGGCCAGGATCCTGCCTCCAGTGATCGCCGCGTTCCGACTCCGCCACGCCGATGTGAAGCTCACCGTCGAAGTGCTCGGGCAGCGTGCGATATCAGGATCGCATTTTCCTTGGCCAGGCCGATCTCGGCATCGGCGCCGCAAGCCGTCCAGGGAGGGAATCCGCGTGACGCCGCTGGCCGACGTCGACTACGTGTGCGTCCTCCGCGTCGACCATCGCCTTGCCACACGGGAGCACATCGAACTCGCCGACCTCGACGGCGAGGAGTTCATCGGTCCGATGCACGAATCGGCCGCGCTTTGGGACGGCATCGATGCCGCGCTGGAGCACGCGGGCGTCGCCGTGCGCCGGCGACTCGAGACGCAGCAATCGCACGCGCTTTGCGCGTTCGTGGAAGCTGGGCTCGGCGTCGCTATTGCCGAACCTTTCTCGGCGCAACTGTTCGAGCGATTGGGCCTCGTTGCGCGCCCCATCGCGCCCGCGATCACCTATGCGTTCGTGATGCTGGAGCCCGACATAGGCCCGACCCCGGATGTCATTGCACGACTGAAGACCGATGTCGCAGAGTCGACGCACGCGACGCTCGATCAGGTGGGTGTTGTACACGGCGCGATAGATCGCTGCCATCTCATCTTGTCGCGGCACGCGGGGGTTGTTCGCCGGCGAACCGGACGCGATCGCCTGCTGGCACATCTGCGGCAGCAGCTCGTGCCAGCGATGCGCATCGATGCCCCAGCGTGCGGGCGTGGGCACATCGAGGTCGCGGTTGATGCCGCGAGTTCTGCGAGCAGGCAGCGCAACCGCCGCCTGGTCGCCAACATCGTGCTCCGGCGACGCCCATGGCGCGCGCGCAATCGGCGTAGCGGCTCAGCGCGGCCGGCGCGGACCAGGCGGTGACCGCCGGCAGCAGCATCGCGTTGGAGAGCCCATGCGGCACGTGGAAATGCGCGCCGATCGGTCGGCTCATGCCGTGCACCAGCGCGACCGAGCTGTTGGAGAACGCGATGCCCGCCTAGCGTCGCGCCCAGCATCATCGCCTCGCGCGCCGCCCGGTCGCCGGGCTCGGTCGCAGACGCGGCGCGAGGTTGGCGCCGATGCAGCCGCATCGCCGAGCAGCGCCACGCCGTCGGTGAACGGGTTCGCGCGCTTGCGAGACATAGGCCTCGATCGCGTGCGTCAGGGAGTCGATGCCGGTATCGGCGGTCAGGCGCGACGGCTTGGTAAGCGTCAGCTCGTAGTCGACCAGCGCGGCGACCGGCAGGTAGGCCAGGCCGGCGCACAGCATCTTCTCGTCGGTCTCGGTGTCCGTGATGACGGTGAAGCGCGTGGCCTCGGAGCCGGTGCCGGCGGTGGTGGGGATCGCGATCACCGGCAGGCCCGCCGCGTCCTGCACGTGCGGCGCCTTGTAGTCCGCCATGCCGCCGCCATGAACGCCGAGCACCGCCATGGCCTTGGCGGTGTCGAGCGGGCTGCCGCCGCCGAAGCCGACGACGCAGTCGTGATCGCCCTGGTTCAGCAAGGCGACACCTGCCTCGATGGAGGCCACCATGGGATCGGGCACCGTGCCATCGAACACCCGTGTCGCAATGCCCGCGCCGCGCAGGTTGGCGAGGAGGGCCTCGACTTTGCCGTGGGAGGACAGAAATGCGTCCGTCACCAGCATCGGGCGCGACAACCCGAGCGTCTTCAATACCTCGGCCAGTTGCCGCGAAGCACCGCCGCCTATGCGCAGGATGCGCGGAATGGCAATGTTTGCCGTCGTCAACTGACCATCTCCTCGCGGATCGTCCGCCGCGCGATCCAGTAGAGTCCGACGCCACTGCACCGAACATGACGAAAATGAGCAGCGACCACCTCACGCCTTCGGCGGGCCCGAATCCCAGTGGTCCGCTTATAACATCGCTGATCGCACCGACACCCAATGGCCCCAGGCCGAGCCCGATCAGGTTGATGACGAAGAGGAGCACGGCCGTCGCCGTGGCTCGCGTCTGCGGCCGAACGAGTCCCTGCACCGCGGCGTAGCCGGGGCCGTACCAGAGCGTGTTGAGGATGGGCGGGAAGGCGAACATCACGAGCGCTAGCACGGCGGAGTCTACGGTCAGCCCCACCACGTAGAACGGGATTCCCATCAGCGTGGAGATTGCTGGAATGCCGACATAGTGTCTGAGATCGCGCGCCCCGTAGCGATCGGCAAGTTGTCCGCCCAGCCACGTCCCGATCGCGCCGGTGACACCAAGCACGAGTCCGAGCGCCAGACCCAGGAACCCGGCGACACCGACCCCGAGACCCGCCGCGAGGACTTCCAGCTCCGCGGCGTGGTTGCGAAAGAAGAACGGAGCCATGAAGACCGCGGCACCGTATCCGATGAATGCCTTGATCGCGCTGCCAAAGGCGATGAGCCAGAAAGTGCGCTTGCCGCGGATCTCCGCCATGGCCTCCGCAAAATCCGGAACCGCCGCACTGCGGGCGGCGAGATCCGCGCTCAATTGTTTGCGGGGCTCCGTGAGCGTCGTCGCGGCGATGATCGCCATGAGCACACCTGGTGCACCCGCGACGAAAAAGGCCGTGCGCCAACCCCAGGCGTCCGCAATCAGTCCTCCCATCGCCATGCCGATGAGGCCGCCGATCGGATTTCCGAGCGAATAGAACGCGAGCGCCGAGGCACGCTTCTCCTTCGGCGTGTAGTCGGTGATCAGCGAATGGGCCGGCGGAGTGCAACCGGCTTCCCCGATCCCCACTCCGATACGGGCGAGGACCATTTGCGTGAAGTTCTGCGCCATTCCACTGAGCACGGTGAAGATGCTCCACGCTCCGACCGCGCCCGCGATGATACGCGGCCGATGACCCCACTCCGCGAGCCGCGCGATCGGAATGCCGAGTACGGTGTAGAAGAGGGCGAAGGCGAGCCCCGTCATTACGCCGAGCTGCCAGTCGGCGAGTCCAAGGTCATGCTTGATGGGCTCAGCGAGGATCGCGACGATCTGCCGGTCGAGGAAATTCAAGATATAGATGATCAGCAGCATCCACAGTGCATAGCGACGATATGCGGGCGTGATCGTGCTCATCGCATCGTGCCCACGAGAATCCACGCGAGGACGAACGATCCGATGAACACCGTCTCCGCGGTCACCATGATGATGGCGGTCCGCCCCGAGGTCATGAGATCGCGCGCCGAGGTCTTGACGCCCAGAGCGGCCACCGACATCACGAGCAGCCAGCGCGACGCTTCACCGAGTGTCGCACCGAGCCATGCCGGCACGACACCGAGCCCATTCGCGCCGGCCAGCAGGACGAAGACCACGAGGAAGGCGGGAAGCGCCGCCACGCGCCGGGAGCCGTCGGTCTCGCCGGGCTCGAACCGCGCGGCGCAAGCGACCACGAGCACCACGGGCAGCAGCAAAGCCACTCGCATCAACTTCACGATCGTCGCCGTATCTCCGGTCTGTGGCGACACGGTGAAGCCGGCTCCCACGACCTGGGCCACGTCGTGCAATCGAGCCGCCGAGAAAGCGACCCGTGTCCTGCTGATCCAGGCCGATGGCAGCTGCGAACGCGGGATAGGCCAGCATCGCGATCGTGCTGAGCGAGGTGATGCAGGCAATGACGACGACCGTGTCGCGCTCGCTGTTCCGGCGCGGCCAGGCACAAGCGATCGCCATGGCCGCCGAGGCGCCGCAAATGCCGACGGCGCCCCCCGACAACACTCCGAACCGCGCATCCGCCGTCATCGTTCGGGCCAGCAGCCATCCGAAACCGATCGTGCCGCAGACCGCGAGGATCACCATCGCGACGGTCGGCCAGCTGAGTGCGCCGATCTGCTGGAAGGTGACGCGCAGCCCGAGCAGCGCCACGCTGATGCGCAGCAGCGTGCGAGCAGAGAAATTGATCCCTTCTGCGTAGCGCGCCTCCCCCGCGAGCGTGCTGAGGGCCATGCCCAGCAACAACGCAAAGACGATGGGCGGGGCGCCGTAGTGCTCCGAGAGGTAGGTCGCAGCGAGAGTCACGATCCCGACCGCCGAGCAGGCCAGGCAACAGTGACCGGCCCTTTCCCAGCCAGCCAGGCAGCACCGCTTCGACGGACGCGGTCACGCTCCGAGCGCCATGGCCACAGCCTCTGCGACGGCCCAGCTGACCCGGACGTTGGACTCCTCGGTAACTCCTGCGATGTGAGGAGTCAGGATGAGGTTCGGCACGCCAACGAACATCGCGCCCTCGGGAACACCAAGGGGCTCCTTGTCGAACACATCCAGCGCCGCCCCTCCGAGGTGGCCACTGCGAAGGGCCTGCACTAATGTCGCCTCGTCGACGATACCGCCGCGCGCAGCATTGATGAGGATCGCGCCACGCTTCATCCCGCCGATCGCCGCCGCATCGATCATGCCGCGGGTTTGGTCGGTGAGCGGTACGTGCAGGCTGACGACGTCGGAGTCGCCAGCAGCGACGGCAGATCCATCCGCTCCGCGCCCTGCCACGCCGGATCGCGCGCGGGCAGCAGCGGATCGAAGGCCGCCAGCTTGAAGCCCAAAGCCGCTGCCTTGGTCGCGTGCGCTCGCGATCGCGCCGAAGCCCACGAGTCCCAGTTGCTTGCCCTCTGCCTCGCGGCCGATGAGGGCCATCGCGGGGCCACTTTCCAGCCGCGACGGCATCGCTCGCGAACCAGGCGCGTCGCAGCAGCAGGAATGCCGCCGTGAGGACATACTCGACGACGGCGAGATCGTTGGCTCCGGATGCCGGCCGCACGAGGACACCTCGCGCCGCACAGGCGTCCACGTCGATGTTGTCGAGGCCAACCCCGAGTCGTCCCACGACTTCAGCTGGGCGCGGCCGCCAGCAGTTCGCCGCGAACCTGAGTGCGGTTGCGCACGATGAGCGCGCGGCAATCGATGAGGAGGCCAACAGTCGGCAGGGTGGTCCACCAGCTTCGGGTCGTAACGCACGTCGCGACCCTCGAAGACGCGAATGGCGGCCTCGTCCATGAACTCGCTGATAACGATCGTCGCTCATGCCGCGACCGACCCGCAAGAGCAGCGCAATCGGCGTAGAGCGCGTCCGGGATCTCGATGCCCGACGCTGCCGCGCGCGCGCGCGCCGCGAGGCGTGGATCGCCCGGCAATCGCGCGGGGGCCTCGCCCGCGATCGCGATCGCGAGATCCTGCATGCGCAACGACCAGGCCGGCCCACTGAATGCTGCCGGGAAAAGGGCGAGGAGCAGCTGCCCGAGTCGGGGAGGGTCACCCTCGGCATCAAAGAACGAGCTCGCTTCCCAGCCGAACGCCCCACCGACGAGAGCGGCGGAGAGGATTTCGATCATCAGCGCGAGCGCTCCGCCCTTGGCGTCTCCGATCGGTAGCAGTGCGCCCTGCAGCGCTGCTGCGGGATCGGTGGTCGGCGCGCCCTGCGCGTCCACTGCCCAGCCAGCGGGAATCGCCTTGCCCGCCTTTCCCGCGGCAATGATCTTGCCTCGTGCGGCCACGGAGAGGGCCAGATCGATGACAAGCGGCGCGCGATCGGCGAGTGGCGCCGCGAACGCGATCGGATTCGTCCCCATCATGGCGCGGCGCCCACCAGGGAACGCAATGGCCCGGGGCGTGTTGGCAAAGGCCATGGCAACGAGGCCGGTCTCCGCAAGGCGCTCCACGTGGCGCCCGGCCTGGCCGAAGTAGCCCGAGCATGGATGCCGGCAGCGGCGATGCCCATCCTCGCGCAAGTGGCGCAAGATGCCCGATGGCAAGGTCGATGGCCGGATACGCGAAGCCGTTGCCCGCATCGATGCGGATGACGGCCGGTGCGACCCGTTTCGCGACGGGCCGCGAGTGCCGTTCACCTTGCCCGACTTCGCAGCAACGAAAGCTGGCGACCCGCGACAGCCCGTGAGCCGCCTGACCATCGATCTCCGCCGACACCAGGGCACTTGCGGTCGAGGCGGCACTCTCCCGAGAAGCACCCGAAGCGATGAGTGCTGACTCCGCGAGGCGCAAGCGCATCGCGGACTTCGATTCGCGCTCACGCTCAGGCGCTGCGATACAGCTTGGTCATCACGAATTCGCGATGGCCCAGCGCCTCGGCTGCCGTGTAGCCGGCCGTTGGCGGTGCGCACGATCATGTCGATCAGCGCATCGCCCGCCTGGTCGATGGTCATTTCGCGGCGAATGATGCCGGACACATCGAGATCGATGTGCTCGCTCATCATCCGCACGGTGCGTGGATTTCCGGTGACCTTGATCACCGGCATGATCGGATTGCCGATCACGTTGCCCTGGCCGGTCGGGAAGATGTGCACGACATAGCCGGCGGCCGCCTGCAGCGTGCAGCACTCGGCCGCTGCCGAGGACGTGTCCATGAAGTAGAGGCCCGGGCCGCTTGCGCCGGCGCTTCCGCCGGCTTGAGCACGTCGATGAATTTGACCTGCTTGCCGATCTTCTCGAGGTTGCCCAGCGCCTTCTCCTCGATGGTGGTCAGGCCGCCGGCGATGTTGCCCTTGGTGGGCTGGCTGTCGGACAGGTCGGAGGTCTTGTGCGCCTCGATGACCTCCTTCTGATAGGCCGTCCAGGTCTTCATGAACTTCTCGGCGATCTCCGGTGATGCGGCGCGCGCCTCGGCGAGGTGCTCGCGCGCCGGTCAAGCTCCGAGGTCTCACCGAAGCAGCCGTAGAGCCCCAGCGGGACCAGCTTGTCGTACATGTTGCCCACGGTCGGGCAGGAGGCAAGGCCGGTGGTGGTGTCGCTCTCGCCGCACTTGGCTGCGATCCAGACATCCGACCAGCGGACACTCGACTCGCACTTGCTCCGAGGCGTAGTGCACGAACTCCTTGGCCTTGCGCGAGGCCGCCGCGACGGTGGCGATGTCGCCATTGCCCTCGATCCAGAATCCGGCGACGGGCTTGCCGGTCGCGGCGATGCCATCGACGACTTTCTGCGTCCAGCCCGGCTCGATGCCGATGACGACGCAGGCGGCCACGTTCGGATTGGCGCCGGTGCCGATCATGGTGCGGAAATGCAGATCCAGGTCTTCGCCGAACTGCAGGCGCCCGTAGGCATGGGGCAAGCGCGATCGTCCCCTGGATATGCGCAGCGACCGCTTCGCAGGCGGCATTTGAAATGTCATCCAGCGGCAGGATCGCCACGTAATTGCGGACCCCGACCCGGCCGTTTTCGCGCCGATACCCCAGAATGTTCCGCTTGGCGTACGACATGGTATCGCTCGCCTACCAGCGCTTCGTCTTCAGATTGTGGGTGTGCACATGGTCGCCCTTGCGAACGGGTGCGACGATCCGGCCGATGTCCTCGCCGTACTTGATCACGGTGTCGCCGACCGCCATATCTGCAGCGCGACCTTGTGGCCGATGGGCACGTCCTGGCGCTCATGGCCATGAAATCGCTGTTATCCTCGGTCACGACGCAGAACATGTCGGTGCCGGCCTGCAGACCCTCGACGACGACGACGCCGACATTGTCGCGGCGATTGTGCACGAGCAGGTGAGGTGCTCCCATATCTGTTCCTCTTTTCCAGTTGAGTCTTATATAATACATAACAATACAGATTGAAGGACTACTCCAAGAGAAAGTCGACAGATTCCGGCCGCCGGCGAAAGAATGACCGGGACGGACTCTTCGGACGCAAGACGATGACATCAGGCAAACCCCTTCGCAGCGCGCGCTGGTTCGACTCTGCGGACATGCGCGGCTTCGCCCACCGCCAGCGCACCCAGCAGATGGGTCTGCGTCGCGAGGAGTTCATGGGTCGCCCGGTCATCGCGATCGTCAACACCTGGAGCGAGATCAGCCCCTGCCACATCCACCTGAAAAGCCAGAAGTGCGAGGCGCGGCGTTCTTGAAAAACCGCCGCTCGCCCCCATTGCTACACGCTGTTCCAGGAGAATTTGAAGATGGCCGAAAACCAACCCGCGAGACGCTCGGCTTCCAGGCGGAGGTCAAGCAGCTGCTGCAAGCTGATGATCCACTCCTTGTACAGCAACAAGGAGATCTTCCTGCGCGAGCTCGATCTCCAACGCGTCCGACGCGTGCCGACAAGCTGCGCTTCGAGGCGCTCACCGACAAGGCGCTGTACGAAAGCGACCCGGACCTGAAGATCCGCGTCAGCTTCGACCCGAAGGCGCGCACGATCACCGTCTCCGACAACGGCATCGGCATGTCGCGGCAGGAGGTGATCGAGAACATCGGCACGATCGCCAAATCCGGCACGCGCGAGTTCTTCGACAAGCTGACCGGCGACGAGGCCAAGGACGCGCACCTGATCGGCCAGTTCGGCGTCGGCTTCTATTCGACGTTCATCGTCGCGGACAAGGTGACGCGTGCGTCACGCGGCGCGCCGGGCCTGCACGCCGGAGCACGGCGTGCGGTGGGAATCGGACGGCAGCGGCGAGTACACGATCGAGACGGTCGACCGGCCGCAGCGCGGCACCGAAGTCACGCTGCACCTGCGCGAAGGCGAGGACGAGCTCCTGAACGGCTTCCGGCTGCGCTCGATCATCCGCAAGTACTCCGACCACATCGCGCTGCCCATCCTCATGAAGAAGGAGGAGTGGGACAAGGACAAGGGCGAGAACCGTCGTCACGGACGAGGACGAGACGGTCAACCAGGCCGGCGCGCTGTGGGCGCGGCCGAAGAACGAGATCACCGAAGAGCAGTACCACGAGTTCTACAAGCACGTCGCGCACGATTTCGAGCCGCCGCTCGCCTACACGCACAACAAGGTCGAAGGCACGCAAGGAATACACGCAGCTGCTCTACATCCCGGCGCGCGCGCCGTTCGACCTGTGGGACCGCGAGCACCGCCGCGGCATCAAGCTCTACGTGCGGCGCGTGTTCATCATGGACGACGCCGAGCACCTGATGCCGGCGTACCTGCGCTTCGTGCGCGGCGTCGATCGATTCGAACGACCTGCCGCTCAACGTCTCGCGCGAGATCCTGCAGGAGTCGCGCGACGTCGAGATGATCCGCGCGGGCTCGGTGCGAGCGCGTGCTGTCGCATGCTCGAAGACCTCGCGGAGAACCAGAAGGAGAAGTACGCGACGTTCTGGAAGGAGTTCGGGCGCGTCTTCAAGGAAGGCCTCGGCGAGGACCACGCCAACCGCGAGCGCATCGCGAAGCTGCTGCGCTTCGCCTCCACGCACAAGGACACCGAAGAGCAGGACGTGTCGCTCGCCGATTACGTCGGCGCGCATGAAGGAAGGGCAGGACAAGATCTACTACGTCACCGCGGAGACCTTCGCCGCCGCGAAGAACAGCCCGCACCTCGAGATCTTCCGCAAGAAAGGCATCGAAGTGCTGCTGCTGTCCGACCGCGTGGACGAGTGGGCGCTGTCGTTCCTTCACCGAGTTCGAAGGCAAGCCGCTGCAGTCAGCGTCGCCAAAGGCGACCTCGATCTGGGCAAGCTCGCGGACGAGGACGGAGAAGAAGGAGCAGGAGAAGGAGGCCGGCGAGCACAAGGACCTGATCGAGCGCATCAAGAAGGCGCTCGGCGAGAAGGTGAAGGACGTGCGCGTCACGCATCGCCTGACCGAGTCGCCGGTGTGCCTCGTCGCCGACGAGCACGACATGGGCATGCACCTCGAGCGCCTGCTGAAGGCCGCCGGGCAGAACGTGCCGGGCTCGAAGCCGATCCTCGAAGTGAACCCGCAGCACCCGCTCGTGCAGCGGCTGAAGAACGAAGTCCGACGACGCGCGCTTCGGCGACTGGAGCCACGTCCTGTTCGACCAGGCGCTGCTCGCCGAAGGCGGCCAGCTCGAAGACCCGGCGGGCTTCGTGAAGCGGCTGAACCAGCTCGGTGCTGACCCTGACGCCGTAGGCGTAGGGGGGTTGCGGCGGGTTACGCTACCGCTCACCCGCCGCGTTTTTGCGGCGTTACCACGCACCCTACGAAAAACCATGGTTTTTTCCACGTCGAGGCGGCCGGAGCGAGCGATCGCGAGCCGAAGGAAAGGAGGTAACGGAGGGAAACCATCGGTTTCCCTCTGCTTTCGTAATACCGGTTTACGCGGTGCGGGCGGTCGCGCCCGCAAGGCTAGTAGCCAGGCGGCCGGCTCACCCGCCCCCCGTCTGCGCCAGATATCCAGCCGGGGGACGGGTGAAACCCGCCGCAGTTCAGTTCATGATCTCGCGCCAGCTCACGCGGCCGCTGGAAGCGCCGAGGCCGAGCAGCGTGGAGCTGCAGGTCGCCGGTGTAGCCGCCGCCGATCGCGTAGGCGCGCAGCAGTCCCGCGCCGTGACACCCATCGGAGCGGTCGTGCCGTAGATTTTCGCGTGCGGCGGAAACCGCGCCGGCCGGCGCGGTGACGATCGTCGGCGTGGGCACGATGCCGATCGCCGATTGGACGCCGCTCGCGTAGACGGTGACGCCGGCCGAGAGCGCCTTCTCGGAGGAGTTGAGCGAGCCGTTGCCGTCGACGTCGAGGGTGGCCATGTCGAGGCGCCCGCCGGTCGCGGGATCGACGACCATCATGAAGCTCGAGCCGCCGAAGTCGCACACGGCGCCGGACGGCACGAGTGTCGTGAAGATAAGCCGTCCGCGCGAGCAGCGGCCTGAACACGCTGCGCTCGCCGGTGCTGGTCGAGCTCGGGAAATCCATGAACCAGCCCACATGCTTCGGCGGCGCGTCGGACGCGGCGGGCGGTGTCGGCAACGACCAGACGGGCACATTGGCTTCGACGACGCGATAGCGCGCCGTGCCGACGCTGCGTTTCGGTGATGGCCTGCTGAGCAGCTGTGAGCGGTCTGGTGACCAGCGTCTGCGCGTGACGTCGCCCGGCGCGTCGTTCTTGTCCCAGATGCCGTAGAAGCTCTGGGCTGGAAACGCCGCGCACGGTGTCGGCGGTCTCGAGATATTTGCCGGTGCCGAAGTCGAGTGATGAATCCCTGGCCGCTCGGATGCAGCGTGCCTTCGGCCTGCGCCGTGATCGGCTGCGCGTTGCCGCAGGCTGTCTACGGCCGTGAACAGGATGACGCGCTTGCGCTGCCTGTCCAGTCGCGCGTGGCTCGTGCTGCGCACGTCGAACTTCCAGAAGTTGCCCTGCAGGTCGCCGGCGTAGACGAAGTTCACCCTGCCGTTGGCGTCGGTGTCGGCGGCGAGAGGCGGCGCGAGCCCGTTCGGCGTTGATGACCGGCAGCGAACCGACGCCCGTGTCGATCTTGATGTAGTCGGTGCCGTGCACCCACGTGCGGTTCGGCGCCCGTCGGCCCGTCGAGGAAGATGATGAACAGGAACGCGTCGCCCGTGCCGGTCGGCCGCGTCGCCTTCGGTGTTGTTGTAGCCGCCCGAGACGATCGCCGCCCAGCGTGCCGTTCGCCATCTTGCGGATCGACCGGCTTGCCGTAGACGAAGCCCGAGGTCGGCGTCGTCGGTGTCGTTGAACTCCCACAGCACGGGCTTGGCGGCGTTGCCGTCTCGCTGAAGTGCGCGGGATTGGACACGTCGAGCGCGTAGAGGCCCTGGCCGCCGCCGCCGAGCCCGCCTACGAGCACGGTGCTCCATGCTGCCGTTGCCGACTGCGCATCGGCCGACTTCCGGCGCGCCGTCGACGTAAGTAGCGGTGCGACATAGCTGCGTGCTCGTGAGCTGGTCGAGATTCGGGAACGTCTTGCTCGGAACGTAGGCGATCTGCTCGTCGCCGGTCGTCGCGTCGAAGCCGTGCAGCATGCCGTCGTTCGCGCCGACGTAGACCATCGGCGTGCGGTTCTTGAAGTTCGTCGTTCCGGAACGTGCGCGTAGTTGACGCTCGGTCTGACGTCGCGTTCGGCGGCGCCGACGTAAGCCGGGTTCGAGTTGACGATGTCGCCGAGCAGGCTGCCTCGGGCGTGCGGAACGAACCCGCCGCTGGTGGTCTTCGCTGCGTGCGGTCGCCGCGCAGGTAATGAGGCGCTCGTCACCGCGCGCCGTCGGCGATGCCGGTGATCCGGCGACGTCGTTGAGCAGCGTCGCTGAGGCGTCGCGCTGGATGTCGCCGCGTCGGCCGGCCACCGGAACTGCATGCCGTCGCGCACCGTCGCCGTGTCGTCGAAGGTCAGATGCACGCGCTTGTTCGGGTCCTGCGCGTTGAGCAGCTGGCCGCGCGTCCCATGCTTCGGCGTGTGCGTCGATGCGTGCCGTCGCGTCTGACCGACGAGCTTCGCGAGCAGCTGCCCGCTCCAGTCGTTCGGATCGAAGCGCGCCTGATAGATCCGGTTGGTCGTCTGCAGCGAAGTCGTGTTCGCCGCGACCGACGCCGCCGACGTGTCGTTGCGCGATGTTCTCGAACGCCGCTTCGAGCGCGGCTTCGAGGCCGAGCGGATTGGTCACCAGGAAGTAGTTGTCGGGAATGCCGTCCGGCCCGACAGCGCCGTTGACGTTGTCTTCGTTGTCCCACTCGTCCTGCGTGTCCGGCATGCCGTTGCCGTTCGTGTCCGTGAAGCCGCCGTACTTGGCGAGATACCACAGCGGATCCTTGAGCCTGCCCGCCGCCGAGCCCGCGCCGAGCGTAGTAGGTGACCGTTTGCGGGCCGCGCTGGCCGCCCGCCCGTTCGCCGTCAGGCGGCAGTTGGTGCAGCCCGAGCACGCCCGCGATCGGATCGGTGAAGTTGAAGCCGTAGATGCCCGAGTGGAAGTGCGGGCCGTCGTCGGGTCGTGCCGCTGATCGTGTAGCCGAAGCCCTGCGGGTTAGCGGTCGAGGCCGAGATCGCGTTCGTCGTGACCGTGATCGTGTTCGTCGCCGCGTCGAGGCGCCACTCGAGCGTGCCCCACATGTCCTGGTCGTAGTCGCCGCCCTGCTCGGAGTCTTCCCAGTTCACGTAGACCTTGCCGGTGCGAGACGTAGCCGGATCGTCACGTCTGGCTGACGAACTTCATGTCGACGAGCGCGCCGCCGCCGAAGCCGCCGCGCGCCGAGGTCGAGGCGGTAAATCGGCTGGATCACGACTCTCTGGCCGCCGTGCTGCCCGGCATCGGGATCACGAGCTGCGGCGTGTTCGGTGGCGAGCTGGATGCCGTAGGACGTGACTTTGAGCGACGTCGTGTCGTCGCCGGCAGCGGCGGACTGCAGTCGAGGATCGCGTGCGGATGCGATTCGTGCTGCGCGTGGTGCGCGAGTCCGCCGATCAGGTAGGAGCCGCCAGCGTCGGGCCTTCGGGGCAGATGCCCGAGACGTCGCCGAGCGCGTTGATCGTCTTCGGCGTGCAGAGCTCGAACTCGGTCGCTGGCCGGCGTAGCGAGCTGCCGACGATCTTGCCGACGAAGAACCTGTTGCCGGTGATGCCTTCGGCGTCGCCGACCGTGTTCGTCAGCGTCGCCGATCGTGCCCGTCGCGTTGATGTCCGCCACGACGCGTGCTCCGCAGATCGTCTTCGTTCGTCGAGACGCTCGCGTTGAAGACGAGCACGTTCAGCGGGCGCAGTAGATCGTCGTTCGCCATCGGGTCCGTCCAGCGTCGCGAGCGGCAGCCCGAGCTCGTTGTCCTTGCTGCTGTTGCCGTGATACGCGTACTCGACGTCGCGCGTCTTGCCGGCGAAGTAGCGCACCGATTCGAAGAACATCTCCGCCATCGGATTGCCCCAGCTCGTGCAGTCGTCTCGATTGATGTTGATGAGCTGGTAGGTGCAGTTGTCGCCGCTCGCGCCGAGGTAGCTGCCGTCGGCTGTAGTCGTAGCCGTAGATGCGCATGTAGTTGAGCGTGTTCACGATGCCCGGCGGCGTCGCGGCCGAGGCCGTCGTGCGCGGCGCGCCCGGCGGCCGGTACTGGTCGGGTCTGCGATGAACGTGCCGTCGTGTCGACGTCGACTTCGTCGGTGAACGCGCCGACGTTCTTGCGCAGCACGCCGCCGGTGATGTTCTTCGGGTAGCTGCCGGTCATCAGGCCGAAATGGATGCGGTCGTCGTCGCCGTATTCCTGCAGGAGCCCGATCGGCTTAGTTGCCGCTCGGATAGCGCTTGCAGCATTTCTCGGCGCCGTCAGGAGCGACTGCGATACGCACACCTGCACGCGCGCGATGTATTCGCCCTGCGCGCCGCCGGTGCCGAGCGCCATGCGCGGCGCGCGACGGGATTTTCGGCGCTCGCGTCGATCCCCGAGAGCGCGGCCTGGTTGCCGTTGCTGCGCAGGCCGCCCGGGAAGCCGCTCTGGTAGTTGTTGCGCTCCTCGAACCACTGGCACTGCACAGCGCTCGTTCGCGTTCCACAGCCCGAAATTGCCCTTGCGCGACGCGGATGAGCGGCGGCTGCGTGTTCGTCGACGAGCGCTGGTCGCTGCCGCTCGCCGCGCCCGGTCGTCAGATTGCAGAACGAGATGCCCGGTGCTGCTGAGATTGGTCACGCGTCCAGTCGATGCTGATCCGAGCCGGCGCCACCGATGCCCGCGGCGTCGACGCGGACGCTCACGGTCTTGTTCGCCGTTCGAAATGCGACAGCACCGGCGCCGGTGAACACTGCGCGGCGGCGCCCGACGCTCTGACATGCTGATCTGGTCGCCCGACGCTGATCGAGCGGTCATGCGCCGGTCGTGAACGTGATGTCGTAGTCGCCGGTCGCCGCGGGTATCGTGAACGAGCTGTCGTGCGACGGTCGCGGCGGGCGTCGTACGGCAGCCGGCGAACGGCGTCAGCGGGTTGATCGGCGGCTGAGCTGCGCGATGTCCGGGCGCCGGGTTGTAGTACTTGGCCCACGCATGCGCGTCGGTCGGCAGGTAGGCGCGCTCGAGCACCGTCACGGCGTTGACGCCGCCTGCGGCGAACGTCTGGTCGGTCGAGCGCATGCCGCCGTAGAGGAGCTTGCGCACCGCGTCCATGCGCGACATCGACACCCAGTTCAGGAAGTTGCCGTTCCACTGGCCGTGCACAGTGCCGTCTGTCGCGTCGGACGACGCGACGCGCCGGCTCGAAGCGCCGTTCGGCTCGACCCGGTCGCTGTAGTCGTAGCACTTCTGCGGATCGAAATAGCCGTAGTAGTCGATGCTGTGCTTGTAGGTCGTCTCGATCTGGCCGTCGCCGTCGAGGTCGGAGTAGTCGTTGTAGGCTTTCTTGAAGAGCTGCTGATCCTTGGAGATCGTCAGCATCACTTTCGGCGGGATGTTCGAGCCGACGAAGAGCGGCATCTGCGCGAGATTGAGCAGCGCGGCGGGCGCGGGCTGGGCGGCCATGGACAACACGATCGCAAGCGCGAGCGCTTTCCTGGACATCTGTGCCAGCGTTTCGTTCCCATACAGCACCATCCTCGGATTGCATGCGTAAGTTCGCTAAACACTAAACGGCAACCGGATGGGCGAACGCGAGGGGGCCAGGAAGGCGGCGGGGATCGGAAAGGCGTCCGCCGGCACGAAAGCGTGCTCGGGAGTGGTGCCTGGCAGTCCCGCCGTCCTAGAACCCATCGTTCCTTAGACCGGTGACTTTGCGCGCCCGCTTTTCAGACGGGGTTGCCGTTTCAGGGCATGGCCACTGTATGCCCTCTGAGGGCATGCGGTGTGCGAACTAAGTCACGTTTGGCCTTACTCGAGATGCGGCGCGGTTCACGAACCGGCCGGAAGTCGTATCGCGGGGCGCTCTGCGAGTCTTCCCGGGCAGCGCCCGCTGGGCCGCGTGCTCGTCGAATATCCGCCCCGCTTCCGTGCGCGCGAACGCGATGAACGTCTGTGCGACGAACGGGAGCTGTCTCTATCGGCTCTTTCGCAAAGCGCGCGAAGGCGATGTTCTTCTCGCGCGTGAGCGGGTGTCCCGCAGGTGCGAGCGCGACCATCGGATTGGGAAGGATGGCATGCGCCGCGACCGCGTCGCCTTCCGGGGGACGGGTGAGGAGATAGAGATCGTCGGCGTTCTCCGCGAGCCGCTCGAGGCCTTTTTTTGGTTGACTTCATGTCAGTTGATACACGCGCAAAGAACGCTCGGTATATGCTTGAGCCATTCCCTGCAAGGCCGCCGCTCATGCCCCTATCTATCCGTCTGGCCCTGGTGTCTCTCCTGTTCGCTGCCACGCCGACGGTTTCAGCGCGCAAGCGGAGCACAGGCGGAAGGCGAAAAGCTGTACCTCGAAATCCACCGCGTGCTGACGCATCCGCGCTGCCTCAACTGTCATCCCGTCGGTGATCGCCGAAGCAGGGCGACGAGGCGCGGCTGCACGTGCCGCCGATCACGCGCGGACCGAAGGACGCGGTCCGCCCGGCCTGCACTGCGCCGCGTGCCACCAGACGACGAACTACGCCGCGAGCGGCGTTCCGGGCGCGCCCAACTGGCATCTCGCGCCGCGCTCGATGGCGTGGGAGAACAAGACGCCCGGGCGAGCTCTGCCGCGCTGTGCTCGACCGGCGAAGCGAACGGCAACAAGAGCCTCGCGGAGATCGTGAAGCATCTCACCGAGGACGAGCTCGTCGCGTGGGGCTGGGAGCCCGGCAAGGACGCGACCGGCAAGGACCGCCAGCCGGTGCCGATCGCCAAACCCGAATTCAACCGCATCGTGCACGCGTGGGCGAAAGCCGGCGCGGCGTGCCCGAATGAAACCTACGACGCGCCCAGCTGCTCGGGCGCAAAAAAACGCTAGCGGCTTGCGCCGCTACATACTAGGAAATTGATGGTCACGCTCAATGTGAACGGAAAAGCTACGACGTCGACGTCGATCCGGAGATGCCGCTCCTGTGGGCGATCCGCGACGCCGTCGGACTGACCGGCACCAAGTACGGCTGCGGCATGGCGCTGTGCGGCGCGTGCACCGTGCACATCGACGGCACAGCCGACGCGCTCGTGCAGTCACGCCGCTGTCGTCGCTGCAGCCGCGGCGTCGAGATCACGACCATCGAGGACGTCGCATCGACGCGAGGGCAAGGCGGTGCAGGCCGCGTGGGAGAAGCTCGACGTCGCCGCAATGCGGCTATTGCCAGTCGGGCCAGATCATGTCGGCGGCGGCGCTCCTCGCCAAGAACCAAGCGCCCGACGCGACGCGGACATCGACGCGCGCCATGGCCGGCAACGTATGCCGCTGCGCGACGTACGTGCGCATCCGCGCGGCGATCAAGGAAGCGGCGAAGTCGCTGGCATGAGCAAGAACGAGACACACAATGAACCGCATGCGCATGCGTCCCATCCGCGCGCGACGGTGTCCCGTCGCGGCTTCCTCAAATCCGTCGCGGCCGGCGCCGGGCTCACGCTCGGCATCTACGATGCGCGCGGCGCAGATGTCCGGGCCCGGCAAGACGGCGGGCGCCGCCGCGTCCGGCGCGTTCGCGCCCAACGCGTTCGTGCGCATCGGCGCGGACAACACCGTCACGGTGATCGTCAAGCATCTCGAGATGGGCCAGGGCACGTACACCGGGCTCGCCGACGCTCGTCGCCGAAGAGCTCGACGCCGCTGGGCGCAAGTGCGCGTCGGAAGGCGCGCCGCGCCGACGCCGCAGCGTCTACAACAATCTGCTTGTGGGGACCGGCGCAGGGCACCGGCGGCGTCCACCGCGATCGCCAATTCGTTCGAGCAGTATGCGGCAGGCGGGCGCCGCCGCGCGCGCGATGCTGGTCGCCGCGGCGGCCGAGCAATGGAAGCGTGCCGGCGAGCTCAGATCCAGCGTGAAGAACGGCGTGCTGACGCACAGGCGCGGCCGCAAGGCGACGTTCGGCGAGTTGCGCCGAGGCCGCCGCGAAGCAGCCGGTGCCCCCGACGGTCACGCTCAAGGATCCGAAGGACTTCGTGCTACATCGGCAAGGACGTGCGCCGCAAGGACTCGCGCGCGAAGATCAACGGCACCGCGCGCTTCACGCAGGACGTCAAGCTTCCCGGACATGCTGACGGCGGTGGTCGCGCATGCGCCGCGCTTCGGCGCGAAGGTCGGAAGTCGTTCGATGCCGCGAAGCGAAGAGCGTGCCCGGCGTGCGTCGACGTCGTCGAGATACCCGAGCGGCGTGGCGGTGCTCGCGACGACGTTCTGGGCCGCCAAGAAGGGCCGCGACGCGCTCAAGGTCGAGTGGGACGACGACCGGCGTCCAAGGCGTCGGCTCGGCACGAGCTGATCGCGCGAGTACAAGACGCTCGCCGCCAAGCCGGGCACGCCCGCGCAGCAAGGCGGGCGACGCCGAAGCCGCGATCGCGGGCGCGGCGAAGAAGCTCGAAGCGGCGTACGAGTTCCCGTATCCTCGCGCACGCCGCCATGGAGCCGATGAACTGCGTGGTCAAGCTCGACGCGACGAAGCGTGCGAGGTCTGGAACGGCGAGCAGTTCCAGACCGGCGACCAGTTCGCGATCGCGAAGTGCTCGGGCCTCAAGCCCGAGCAGGTGAAGCTCAACATGCTGTACGCGGGCGGAAGCTTCGGCCGGCGCGCGAACCCGCAGTCCGACTACGTGCGTCGAAGCGGTCGCGATCGTCGTGCAAGGCTGATCAGAGCGGAAGATCGGCGTCCCGGTGAAGCTGCGTGTGGACGCGCGAGGACGACATGCGCGGCGGCTACTACCGGCCGCTGTACGTGCCACGCGCTGCGCGCGGCGCTCGACGACGACGGCAAGGTCGTCGCGATGGCAGCATCGCATCGTCGGCCAGTCGATCCTCGCGGGCACGCGCGTTCGAGTCGATGATGGTCAAGGACGGCATCGACCTCACGTCGGTCGAAGGCGCGTCGAACCTGCCGTACGCAATTCCCGAACATGACCGGTCGACCTGCACACGACGAACGGCGGCGTGCCGGTGCTGTGGTGGCGCTCGGTGGGCTCGACGCACACGGCGTTCTCGACCGAGACGTTCATCGACGAGCTCGCGCGTCGCGGCGGGCAAGGACCCGGTCGCGTTCCGCCGCGCGACTGCTGGCGAAGCATCCGCGCCATCTCGGCGTGCTGAACCTCGCCGCCGAGAAGGCCGGCTGGGGCAAGCCGCTCGCCGCGGGCAAGGCGGCGAAAGCGCGGACGCGGCATCGCGGTGCACGAGTCGTTCGGCACCGTCGTCGCGCAGGTCGCCGAGGTGACGGTCGACAAGGACGGCGAGCTTCAAGGTCGACCGCGTCGTGTGCGCCGTCGACTGCGGCGTCGCGGTGAATCCCGACAGTGATCCGCGCGCAGATGGAAGGCGGCATCGGCTTCGGGCTGTCGGCCGCGCTGCACGGCGCGATCACGCTCGAAGGACGGCGCGCGTCGAGCAATCGAATTTCCACGACTACCCGCTCGCTGCGCATCAACGAGATGCCGGCGGTCGAGGTGCACATCGTGCCGTCGACCGAGAAGCCCACCGGCGTCGGCGAGCCGGGCGTGCCGCCGATCGCGCCTGCCGTGGCCAACGCGCTCGCCGCGGCGACCGGCAAGCGGCTGTGCAATTTGCCGCTGAAGCTCGGTGATCCACGTTCGTCGGGTGCGTGGTAAGCCCGCGAAGCGCCGTCGCGGTGGGTTACCACGCACCTCGTGCGCCGGGCGACGTAGAGGTAACGTGAGGTAAACGGGCGCACTGTTCGTTACGGAGCCGACGTAGCGGTCGCGTTAACGCACCCACGCACGTGCGAGCGACGCGAAGCGGCGCTCGGCAAACGTGCTAGCATTTCCGCCTCGTCAAAGGAGGTCCTCCATGAAGCTCTACATGACCGAATCGTCGGGAAACGCGTACAAGCCGCGCCTGCTGCTCGAGATGCTGAAGGTGCCGTACGAGAAAGGCGATCCTCGACACCAAGAACAAGGAGCACAAGCAGCCGCCGTATCTCGCGATCAATCCGCGCGGCCAGGTGCCGGCGCTCGAGGACGAAGGGCAGCGTGTTCTGGGATTCGACCGCGTGCCTCGTCTACATCGCGCGCAAGCACGGCGGCGAGAAGTGGCTGCCGACCGATCCCGCCGGCGATGGCCGAAGTCACGCAGTGGCTCGCGCTCTCGAACAACGAGCTGTCACTACGGCCTGCAATGGGCGCGCGGCGTCGAAGAACAAGATCAAGCAGGGCAACCTCGAGGAATACCAGGGCTACGGCAACAACGGCCTCGAAGGTGCTCGAAGGGCGGCTGAAGAACAACGACTGGCTCGCGCTCGGCCGCCCGACGATCGCCGACCTCGCGTGCTATCCCGTACGTCGCGGTCTCGCCCGAAGGCGGCTTCAAGCTCGAGGACTATCCGGCGGTGCAGGCGTGGATGAAGCGCGTCGAGGCGCTGCCGGGCTGGGTGAAGAAGCAGTGACACGATGCCCCAATTCAAATACGCCCACGCCGGCGGCAAGGACTGGCGCGCCGCCGCGCAGGCCGTGCGCCGCGCAGCTCGAAGGCGCCGCCGGCAATCTCGGCTTCCTCTACGCGACCGACACGATCGCCGGCGACCTGCCCGAAGTGCTGTCGATGTGCCGGAAAGCGACCGGCGTCGCGCACTGGGTCGGCACGGTCGGCCTCGGCGTGTGCGCGACGGGCACGCGAGTATCTCGACGAGCCCGCGATCGCGGCGATGGTCGGCGATTTCGAGCCCGACGCGTTCAAGGTGTTCTCGGGCATCGCAGACGTGGACGACGTGAAGCGCCTCGAGTTGAAGTGCGGCGGCTCGCAGGCGGCGTTCGCGATCGTGCACGCCGACCCGCAGAACGCGCACGTCAGCCGAGCTCATCCCGCAGCTCGCGGACAAGGTCGAGAGCGGATTTCTCGCTGGGCGGGCTCACGAGCTCGCGCCAGCAGAACCTCCAGATCGCCGACCGCGTGATCGAAGGCGGCCTCTCCGGCGTCGCGTTCGCCGACTGCGGTGACGATCGCCACGCGCCTCACGCAGGGCTGCAGCCCGATCGGCCCGAAGCACGCGGTGACGAGCTGCCAGCGCAACATCATCGTGACGCTCGACGGGCGGCCCGCGCTCGACGTCTTCCTCGAAGACGTCGGCGAGACGCTCGGCGGCGACATCGAGCGCATCGGCGGCCACGTCTTCGTCGGCATCGCCGATACCGGGCAGCGACACCGGCGACTACGTCGTGCGCAACCTCGTCGGCATCGATCCCGCGAACAAGCTCGTCGCGATCGGCGAGATCGTGCGAGCCGGGCGCGACGGTCATGTTCTGCCGCCGCGACGCGGAGACCGCGCGCGAAGACATGACGCGCATGCTCGACAGCATCAAGCAGGGCCTCTACGCGCCGCCGCGCGGCGCGGTCTACTACTCGTGCCTCGGCCGCGGCGCGGGCCTCTTCGGCCCGAACTCCGAAGAGCTCAGGATGATCACGCTCGGCGCTCGGCGATTTCCCGCTCGTCGGCTTCTTCTGCAACGGCGAGATCTCGCACAACCGCCTCTACGGCTACACCGGCGTGCTGACGCTTCTTCGTATGAAGCTGCTCTCCAGGAGCTCAGCGCGACCTGGCTCGACGTCGCTCGCGCTCGTCGCTCTTCGCCGGCGGCTGGTTCGGCTACGCGCTGTTCGCCGAGCGCCACGGGCGCAAGGTGCCGAGCCTGCACACACCGATGGACCGCTTTCGCCGCGAGTGGATGGTGCGCATGATCGAGCGCGACAACCGCATGGTCGACGTGAACATCATGCGCACGCTCGCGCGAAGCTCGCAGTTCTTCGCCTCCACCACGATGCTCGTGCTCGGCGCGCTGATCGCGCTGACCGGTTACGTCCAGCAGGCGCTCGACGTCGTCTCCGGCCTGCCGTTCACGATGAAGGCCTCGGCGCGGCTGCTCGAGGTGAAGATCATGCTGCTCGTCGTGATCTTCACCTACGCGTTCTTCAAGTTCTCGTGGGCGATGCGCCAGCTCGGGCAGGCCTCGACGCTGATCGGCGCGGCGCCGCCGAAGCCCGACGGACAACCCCGAGCAGTACGCGCCGTGGATCAACCGCATCGCGCGCATCACCTCCTACGCGGGCACCAACTTCAACAACGGGCTGCGCGCCTACTACTTCGGCCTCGCCGCGCTCGCGTGGTTTCTGCACCCGTGGCTGATGATCGTCGCCACGGCGTGGGTGATCTGCGTGCTCTACGCGCGCGAGTTCAAGTCGAAGACGCTGCAGGCGATGCTGGAAGAGGACAGCTCGCCGACGCTGCGCACGTAGGACTCGATCGACGCTGAGCGCAGTCAGCCGAGCGACGGCGCGAGGAACGGCATCGCGTCGTGCTCGACCGAGATCTCGATGTGCGTGAGCTGCCGGCGGCTCTTCCTTCTCGCCCGGGCCACGCCTCGTCGTCGAAGTGCACCTCGAAGCCGTCCCACTCGAGGTCGATCTTGCTGCGCGCGGTAACGCGGCAGCTCCGGGTGCACGAGATCGCCGTCCTGCCACGTCTCGAGCGATTCCTTCAGCTTGTCGCGCTCGGCTGCGGTGACGAGCACGACGTCGAGACAGCCCGTCGCACGGGCCTGATTTCGGGCGCGAGGTAGAGGTTCGGGCCGACGAACTCCATGTTCATCGCTTCGAACAGCACGTATTCGCCGACATGTCGCGGCCGTCGAGCGTCAGATGCGCAGCTCGTGCGGCGGGCAGCGCTTCAGCCGCTCGCGCAGCATCTCCTGCGCGTAGGCGACTTTCGCATCGCGCGTCTTTCAGCCTCGCGAGCGTCTTGTTCTCGTCCGCCGCCGGGATCGCGCGCGCGAAAAGCCCCACGCCGAAACCTTCAACAAGAGAAATT
>CAVUNB010000036.1:0-52806 GCA_963742685.1 uncultured Actinomycetota bacterium
GCCGTTGTCCACCACGATCACCCGGAAGCCGGTCGGCACCCGGGGCAACAGGGTGCGCAGCGCGGGTGCTTCGTCCCGGCACGGGAGGATCAGGTCGCAGGTTGTGTCCACCGTTCGAAAGTAGGGCGGCGCTTCGACGTACGGGGCCCGGAACTCTTACGAAGCCATGACGTCCGGCCACGACCGCCCCGAGCCGCACTGCCGCGCACCTAGCCTCTGGACGTGGCCACGACCCCGACACACGTCTCCGCACGGGGCGCCCGTGTCGGTCTCGGCCTCGCGCTCGCGTTGATGCTGCTCGCGCCGATGGTCCCCCTCATCACCGGCTGGGACGTGCACGCGCGGACACATCCCGCGGGCACCTTCCCGCCGTTGAACGCCCTCTGGGAGCCGCACATCGGGCTCCCGACCATCCCGGCCCTCGTCATCGCCGCCCTGGGTTGGCGCTACGCCTCGACGCTCGCGGCGACGCTCGAGTGGCGTCGCCTCCTGCTCGTGTCGTACGCCGCAGCGCTGGCCTGGATGCTGGCGCTGGCGTGGATCGGGCCGATCGGGATCGGCGACGTGCTCGGGCACCGGATCGAGATCCTGCCCGTCGCGCGGGAGCTCGACGACGTCGGCGCGACCCTGCGCGAGTTCGTGAGCCGCATCCCCTACTCGGCGAAGCCGCACAACTGGGGCACGCACGTCGCCGGACACCCGCCGGGCGCCCTGCTCTTCTTCGTCTTGTTGGTGCGTCTCGGACTCGGGGCCGGTCTCGCCGCCGGCTTCGTCGTCGTGCTCCTCGCCACGTCCGCGGCCGGGGTGCTGATGACGTTGCGGCGCTCGGGGCCGATCAGCCGCCCGCCGCGCCGCGCCGTTCCTGGTCGTCGGGCCGGCCGCCGTCTGGTTCGGCGGTGTCGGCTGACGCGGTCTTCGCGCCGTCGCCGCCTGGGGGCTGGCCGCGCTCGCACTGGGCGCCACCCGGACCGGCCGGGCACGCGTCGCGTGGTCGGCGCTGGCCGGGCTGCTGCTCGGCTGGCTGGTGATGCTCTCCTACGGCCTGCCCCTCGTGGGGCTGCTCGCCGTCGCCGTACTGGTCGCCGCCCGCTCGGCGGCCGCTGCCGTCGCCGCGGCCTCCGCGTCGGCGGTCGTGCTCGCGTTCGCGCCGGCCGGGTTCGTCTGGTGGGAGGCGCTGCCCGTGCTGCGCGAGCGCTACTACGACGGTGTGGCCGGTGTCCGGCCGGCGTCCTACTGGGTGTGGGGCAACCTCGCCGCGCTGTGCTTCAGCGCCGGGCCGATGGTCGGGTCGGACTCGGCCGGCTGGCCTGCTGCGCACGCACGCGGACCGCTCGTCGGTCTGCTGGCGCGGCGCGCTGGCCGCTGTGGTCGCGTGGCGGACCTGTCGTTCATGAGCAAGGCCGAGGTCGAGCGGATCTGGCTGCCGTTCGCGCCCTGGCTGCTGCTCTCGGTCGCATTGCTTCCCGAACGCTGGCGTCGCTGGGGGCTGGCCGGGCAGCTCGTGGTGGCGCTGGTGGTCCAGCACCTCCTGAACACCCGCTGGTGATCAGGCCCGGAGCGGCGCCGTCGCGAACTCCATCAGCCCGGTGTCGGGCGCGATCTCGGCCCGGAACCCGAGCTCCGCGGCGGCCCGCTCGGGTGACGCGACGATGTGCCGGACGTCGCCGAGCCGATAGCCGCCGGTGACTTCGGGGACCAGGTCCGAGACCGAACCCTTCGCCACCAGCTCGGCAACCTCCCCGATGGTGACCGGAGTCCCGGAGCACACGTTGTAGGCGTCGAACCCGTCCGGGCCCACGCCCGTCGCTGACAGGGCCAGCGAGTTGGCCCGGGCGACGTCGTCGACGTGCACGAAGTCGCGCAGCTGGCCGCCGTCCTCGTAGACCCGGGGCGACTCGCCGCGCTCGAGCGAGGAGCGGAACATGGCCGCGACGCCGGAGTAGGGGGTGTCGCGCGGCATCCCGGGGCCGTAGACGTTGTGGTACCTCAGCGCCACCACACGCCCGCCCACCTGCCGTGCCCACGCCGACGCGTAGTGCTCCTGGGCGAGCTTGCTGGCGGCATAGCTGCTCCGCGGGTCGAGCTGCGCCTCCTCCGGGACCGGCTGCCACTCCATGTCCCCCGCGCACACCGAGCACCGGTTCTCGAAGGCGCCCGAGCGGAGGTCTTCCTCCCGACGCGGCGGTGGCACCTGCGTTCCGTGGTCGGGACACGCGTATCGCCCTTCGCCGTACACGACCATCGAGCTGGCCAGCACGAGTCGACGGACCCCGGCCGTGTGCATGGCGGCGAGCAGCGCTGCCGTCCCGAGGTCGTTGTTCCTGGCGTACGCCGGCAGGTCGGCCGCATCCGCGCCGGCTCCCACCATCGCGGCCTGGTGGCAACGGCGTCGACACCGACCAGCAGGTCGACCCACTCGGGGGCCGTGCAGACGTCGAGCAGGTGCGTGCCGGGCGGCGGCTCAGTGCCTCCGTGCGCCTGGGGCAGCATGATGTCGACCCCGACGACCTCATGCCCGTCGGCGGTGAGCAGGCGACCGATGGCACCGCCGATGAAGCCGGCCGAGCCGGTGAGGAGCACCCTCATGGCACGTCGTAGGTGAGGTCGATGCCGTCGGCCCAGGCGGCGCACGTGCACCCGTCGGGGTCGGGCAGCGCGGGCACCACGGCACCCAGCAGGGCGCGGAGGCGATCGAGGTTGGCGGCGAACATGTCGAACACCTCCTGCTGCGACACCCCGCCCCGGCCTCGAGTCCGGCGTCGAGGTCGGTGACCAGGGCGATGGCCGAGAAGCACATGCGCAGCTCCCGGGCCAGGACGGCTTCCGGATGTCCGGTCATGTTGACCAGGTGCCAGCCCTGCGCGGAGTAGTGCAGCGACTCCGCCGGGTCGAGAAGCGCGGCCCCTCGACCACGACCATCGTGCCCCCGCTCACGAGGCTGGGCTCGGTCACCGCGAGCGTCTGCGCCAGTCGCGGGCAGTAGGGGTCGGCGAAGGGCGCGTGCACGGCGCCCGTCTCGACGAAGGTCTGCGCCCTGCCGGAGGTGCGGTCGACCAGCTGGTCGGGCACCACGACGCTGCCCGGGCCGAGGTCGTGGCTCAGGCTGCCGACGGCGCAGGGCGCCAGCACCTGGCGCACCCCCACGCTGCGCAGCGCCCACAGGTTGGCGCGGTAGTTGATGGCGTGCGGCGGGTACTCGTGGTGCTCGCCGTGCCGCGGCAGGAACGCGACGCGCCGGTGCCCCACGGTGCCGATCGCCAGCGGCGCCGACGGAGCGCCGTACGGCGTCTGCACGTCGATCCGCTCGGGGTCGGACAGGAAGGAGTAGAAGCCGCTGCCGCCGATCACGCCGACGGTGGCGGGCGCGTTCACGCCGCCACCGACGCGGTGCCGAACGCGACATTGAAGCGGTCGCACCAGATCACGACGGACCGGAGCCCGGCGAGGTCGGCGTTGGCCGGGATCTCGTAGTTCTGGTTGCCGTGCGTGGCCTTGAGCTCGCCGAGCGCGACGTGGCGGCCGTCGTCGTACGAGCCCCACTCGCCGCCGCTGAGCTGGTCACTGAGCCAGACGTGCAGATCGGGGCCGTCCGAGCTCGCCAACCCCTCCAGGCGCACGAAGCGACGCCCGTCGGCGAGCTCGATCAGGCGTACGCCCCCGGACGTCTCGTGCTCCGCGTCCTCGAAGCGCCCGACGGTCAGGACCCTGTCCGAGGCCCGAGGCGCCCGAGAGGGAGCCGTGTCCGGGGCCGTGGTCGCGACCAGGTCGCTCACGGGCGCGGACTCGTCGACCTCGCTGCTGGTGATGAGTCGCCAGGGCTCGAAGGCCCACAGGCCGGCTCCTGCGAGGACGACAACGACTGACAGCGCCGCGGCCCTGACCTTCGGGATGCTCATGGTCTCAACGTAGGCATCGCGGACCGGGCGCGGTGGGCCGAGGCCCGTTCCGTCACAGGTCCGTAAGGATCAGCGCTCGGTCTCGGGCAGCTCCAGCACGCGCCACACTGCCGACCACACCTGCTGGGGGGACCCCGGCGTCGAGCGCCTCCACGGTGGTGCGGTTGCCCAGCTCGGTGAGCACGAACAGCTCCGACCAGGTCCGCGACCGGCCAGGCCGATCACGTGGTCGAGCCGGTCCCAGAACTCGATGTGCCTCATGCGCCGACGTCGTGGACGTGGTGGACCACGTCGTGCAGGTGGTACGGCCCGAGCGCTCGACGGTGAACGCGCTGCCGTTCGACTCCGGATCGCCGGGCGCCCGGAGGTCTCGGTCGTCACCGTCGAGTAGAGGCCGGCGACGTGCACCGGCCGCCTCGATCAGGTCGACGGCGACCTCGGCCGGGTCCTGTTCGGCGTACGTCGCCTCGATCGCGGTCTCGTCCTGGTCCCAGTTGGCGAACAGCGGGTCGTCCTCGGTGAGCATCAGCTCGAGCGCGCTCGGCGAAGAGGCGGTAGCACGTCGCGGACGTGGCAGCCGTACTCGAGCGGCGACCAGACGTCGGGAACCGGCCGTTCGCCCACGTCGGGCGCGGGCGCAGCACCGCCGACCACACGGCGGTGTCGCGCATCAGCCGCGGCAGCGACCGTCGGTGGCTGCGCCGTCGGCGGTCGAAGCCGCACTCCGCGCACGGCCGCTCGAGGACCCAGGTCCAGTCCTTGGTGTCGGGGGCGATCGGCTCAGGCATGTCGCCATCCTCGCAGTCGGGCGGTCAGGTGAGCAGGAGCTTGTCGAGGCGTCGGCGCACGACGAAGAGCCCGATCAGTCCCATCACCACGAGGTAGACGACCGAGACCGGCGACTCCCAGCCGACCCCCGAGCGTGAGCTCGCGGCACAGCACGACCCCGCGGTAGAGCGGCGTGGCCTCGACCACCCACCGCAGCCACGCCGTCGAAGGCCGTGATCGGGAAGAACGTGGCCGAGAACAGGAAGAGCGGCAGCTGGAGCAGGGTGATCTTGTCGAAGTCCTGCCAGCGACTTCATCCAGGTCGTGAGCGCCATGCAGACGCCGCAGAACGCGAAGCCGATCAGGAGGGCTGCGGGCAGCGCCAGGATCGCGGACCACGAGTGCAGCATCCCGAGCGCCCAGCATCAACAGCAGGAACGCGACCGAGTAGCTCGAGCCGCGCAGTTGTCCCCAGATGATCTCGCCGCGCGCGATGTCCCCGGTCGTCAGCGGGGTGGCGAGCATCTGGTCGTAGAGCTTGTCGTACTTGAGCTTGAAGAAGACGTTGAAGGTGCTGTCCATCAGCGCACCGTTGAAGGCGCTGACCGCGAGCATCCCGGGCGCCACGAACTCGGCGTAGGGAACAGCCTGGCCGTTGACGTCGAAGTCCGCGATCAGCTGGCCGACACCGATGCCGATCGAGAACAGGAGAAGACCGGCTCGAAGAAGCCGGTGAGGAACAGCTTCCAGTTCTTCTTGTAGACGATGTAGCTGCGGGTGACGAGCAGCCAGGCGGCCCGGACGGGGCCGAGCGGCGGGTGGATCTGCGCGCGCATGTCGATGCTCATCAGTCGGCCAGCCTCTTCTCCAGGCCCGAGACGGCCCAGAACCAGCCGACCGCGATGGTGGCGACGAGCACGCCGACGTTGATCGCCGCCGTCGACCAGTCGACCGTGTCGAGACAGAACATCCGGCACAGGTTGACACCGTGCCACAGCGGCGTGAGCCGGGCGACCCACTCGAGCACCGGCCCGAGGTTGGAGATCGGGAAGAACGCACCGGAGAACAGGGTCAGCGGCAGCACGCCCAGGCGGAACAGCACGCCGAAGCCCTGCTCGCTGTACAGCCGCGTGCTGAAGCCGTAGACCAGGCCGGCGAAGGCCATCCCGACGAGCAGCTGCGAGCCGAAGGCGAGGAACGGACCCCACCAGGACTCGAAGACGCCGAATGGAGCCAGCACCAGCATGAAGACCCCGCACGCCGTCGCGAGCCGGAAGAGCACGAACATCAGGTGGCGCGACCAGGTGCCGCGGCTCGAGCGGCGTGGCGATCATCGAGTAGTAGGTCTTGTGCCACTTGATCGCGCCCATCACCGGGTAGGTCGTCTCCCCCACGGCGATCTGCATCGCGTGCGTGGCCACCAGGCCGGGCACGATGAACGCGAGGTAGGACGTCGCGCCCTCGAGCTTCGACGGGTCACCCTCGATGAAGCCGCCCAGCAGCACGCCCATCGCCACCACGTAGAACAACGGCGAGACGAAGGAGGTGATCACCCCGCCCTTCCAGGTGCGCTTGAAGACCGTCCACCAGTAGTCGGTCTGCCGCAGCGTGCCGGTGGTCAGACTGAGCGCTCATCAGTCCACCAGCGTCCGGCCGGTGAGCTTGAGGAAGACGTCCTCGAGGGTGCTGCGGCGTACGAGCACGGCGATCGGGTCGAGGCCACGCTCGTGCACCTTGGCGATGACCTCCTCGCCGTCGGCGCTGTAGACGAGGATGCGGTCGGGCAGCACCTCGAGCCGCCCGAGGTCCTCGATCTTGTGGGCGATCAGCTCGTGCGGGTTGGTGTCGTCGGCGATGCCGAACCGGAGCTCGGCCACCTCGCGCGTCGAGTGCTCCTCGATCAGCTGCCGGGGCGATCCCTCCGCCGCGATCAGGCCCTTGTCCATCACGACCAGGCGGTCGCACATCTGCTCCGCCTCGTCCATGTAGTGGGTCGTGATCACCAGCGTCACGCCCGCCTGCTTGAGCCGGAACAGCTGGTCCCAGAGCACGTGTCGTGCCTGCGGGTCGAGGCCGGTCGTCGGCTCGTCGAGCAGCAGCAGGTCGGGCTTGTTGACCAGGCTGCGCGCGATCGTGAGGCGCCGCTTCATCCCGCCCGAGAGGTCCTCGACCTTGGACTTGGCCTTCTCGGTCAGCGACACGAACTCGAGCAGCTCGTCGACACGGTCGTTGACCTCGCCCTTCGGGATCCCGAAGTAGCGGCCGTAGATGTAGAGGTTGTCGCGCACGTTGAGCTCGTTGTCGAGGGTGTCCTCCTGCGGGCAGACCCCGAGCCGCCCGCGGATCGCCGGGCCGTCCTTGGCCGGATCCATCCCGAGGATCTCGAGCGTGCCGCCGCTGATCGGGCTGACGCTGGCGATCATCCGCATCGTGCTCGACTTGCCCGCTCCGTTGGGCCCGAGGAAGCCGAACGCCTCGCCGCGGCGGACGTCGACGTCGATCCCCTTCACGGCCTCGAAATCACCGAACGACTTGCGCAGCCCCCGCGCCAGGATCATCGATTCACTCACGAGCGTCGACCCTAGATCACGGCGCCGACACTGACCGATTCAATATCCGTCGAGGTCGAGCTCGACGCCGTCCTTCCCGAGCCTGCCTGACGTCAGGCAGGCTGGCGGCGGGTCACCCGGAGCCGAGCAGCGCCCGGGTGAGTACGGCGCTGTCCGACTGCAGCTCGTCACTGGCGGCGACAAGGTCGTCGTCCGTCGGCTCCCGCTCGCCGATGGCCGCCCGCAGGACGGCCCGGCGAACGAGCTCCTTGGCGTAGGACGCGGTCGTGCCGGCAGAGGCGGTGGCGGCCGCGTCGACGGCGGCGTCACTGAAGCCCACCTCGGCGGCGTACAACGCGATCAGTCGCCGGCGGGCGGGTTCGTCGGGCAGTGGGATCTCGACCGCGAGGTCCACCCGACCCGGTCGCTGGGCGAGGGCGCGCTCCAGGGCCTCGGCGCGATTGGTGGTCAGCAGGAACACGACGTCGGCGTCCTGGTCGAGCCCGTCCATCGCGTCGAGCAGCGTGAACAGCAGCGGCGAGGCACCGCCGCCGAACTGTCCGTGGTGGTCGCGGTCCTCGGCGATCAGGTCACAGTCCTCGAGGACGACGATGGCCGGTTGGTGCGCCCGGGCGATCTGGGCGGCGCTGCCCACGTGCCCGAGGTTCATGCCCGACAGCAACACCACCGTCGTCTCCGGTACCGCGCCGATCAGGTGCCGCACGGTGTGCGTCTTGCCGGTGCCGGGAGGGCCGTAGAGCAGGATCCCGCGCTTGAGGTGCTGGCCCTTCGCGCGCAGCTGCTCCCGATGCTCGGCGAGCCCGACGACATGTGCGCGCACCTGGTCGAGGGTGCCCGCGGGCAGGATCACGCGATCGGCCGACAGGTCGGGGCGGCGGGTGAACGTGATGCCGCTCATCGAGTGCTCGTAGGGGTTCCCGCTGAAGCTGATGACCTGACCGCGCAGCACGCTCTTGACCAGGGACAGGTCGCGGATCTCGGCCAGCAGCCGCGACGCGGTTTCCGGCCTGCGGGTGATGACCTCGACCCGAGCCTCGCCTCCGTGCTGCGGGTTGTGGCCGCGCTGGAGGACGAGGACCGGCTCGTCGCCGTACGCGAACAGGTGCAGCCCGAATGCCACGGTGGCGCGCTCGGAGTCGGGCCCGATGGCGACGCTGAGCCGGTCGACCTGACCCTGGCGGAACCGGCCCCACTCCGCGTTGGCCATCAGGTCGCCGAGCGACATGTGGTGCCGGTCGCCGCCACCGACACCCACGAGTCGCGCCTCCGGATCCCGGGCGGCGATGGTCTCGAGCGCGATGTCGACGTCGGCCCAGCGGTGGATGTCGATGCGCTCGGACACGACCGGCAGCTCGTCCGCCGGCGAGCCGAAGTGCTCGTCGAGGACGGGCAGCAGCGGCGTCCCCCGCTGCGGCGCCTCGTCCTCCTTGAGCAGCTGCTTGACGAGTCGCGCGAGCGACGTCCTGAACTCCAGCTCCCCCGTGTCCGTCATGCACTCAGCGTAGGTAGACGGTCAACGGAGTTCGCGACGGCGAGCCGTTGTCGGTGGCGTAGGCAAGACTGGACCCATGTCCGCCCTCGACCACTTCAGTGCGCCGACGCGCACGTGGTTCGAGGCTGCCTTCGCGGCGCCGACGCCTGCCCAGGCGGGCGCGTGGGATGCGATCGCGCACGGCAAGCACGCGCTGGTCGTCGCGCCGACCGGCAGCGGCAAGACGCTCAGCGCGTTCCTGCACGCGATCGACAGGCTGCCTCACCGCGGCGGCCACCCGAGGAGAAGACCAAGCGCACCCGGGTGCTCTACATCTCGCCCGCTCAAGGCACTCGGCGGTCGACGTCGAGCGCAACCTCCGCGCGCCCCTGACCGGCATCCGCCACACCGCCGACCGGCTCCGGACCCCGCTCCCCGAGGTCACCGTCGGGCTCAGGTCCGGCGACACCAGCCCCGCTGATCGCCGCCGGCTGGGCACGCGGCCACCCGACATCCTGATCACCACGCCCGAGTCGCTGTTCCTGATGCTCACCAGCCAGGCGCGCGAGACGCTGCGCGGCATCGACACGGTGATCATCGACGAGGTGCACGCGGTCGCCGGCACCAAGCGCGGCGCCCACCTGGCGCTCACCCTCGAGCGCCTCGACGCGCTGCTCGACAAGCCCGCCCAGCGCATCGGGCTCAGCGCGACCGTGCGCCCGCTCGAAGAGGTCGCGCGCTTCCTCGGCGGCACCGCGCCCGTCGAGATCGTCGCTCCCCCGTCCACCAAGGAGTGGGACCTCAAGGTCGTCGTGCCCGTCGAGGACATGACCGATGCCCGAGGAGTACGACGAGGAGTCGGGCGACCCCGGCGACGCGCGACCAGCATCTGGCCGCACGTCGAGGAGCACGTCGTCGACCTGATCGAGCAGCATCGCTCCACGATCGTGTTCGCCAACTCCCGGCGGCTGGCCGAGCGGCTGACGGCCAGGCTCAACGAGATCGCAACCGAGCGCGCCGACCGGTCGAGCCGCTCGACCGGCGGCGACACCGGGGAAGCCGCCGGCCCAGATCATGGCCCAGTCCGGTGCGAGCTCGGGCGCCGAGACGATCATCGCCAAGGCCCACCACGGCTCGGTGTCCAAGGAACAGCGGGCGGTCATCGAGGACGACCTCAAGCGCGGACGCCTGCCGGCTGTGGTCGCGACGAGCAGCCTCGAGCTCGGCATCGACATGGGCGCGGTCGACCTGGTCATCCAGATCGAGTCGCCGCCCAGTGTGGCCAGCGCGCTCCAGCGGGTCGGCCGGGCCGGCCACCAGGTCGGCGAGGTCAGCCGCGGCATCTTGTTCCCCAAGCATCGCGGCGACCTCGCCCAGACCGCAGTCTCGGTCGAACGCATGCGCGACGGGCGCGATCGAGAAGCTCCACGTGCCGACCAACCCGCTCGACGTCCTGGCCCAGCAGGTCGTGGCCGCGACCGCCATGGAGGACTGGGTCGGTCGAGGAGTTGTTCGAGCTGACACGGCGCGCCGCGTCCTACTCCAACCTCCCCCGCTCCGCCTTCGACGCGACCCTCGACCTGCTGAGCGGCCGCTACCCGAGCGAGGAGTTCGCCGAGCTGCGCCCGCGCATCGTGTGGGACCGCGTCAACGGCACGATCTCCGGACGCCCCGGGGCGCAGCGGCTCGCGGTCACCAGCGGCGGCACCATCCCCGACCGCGGCCTGTTCGGCGTCTTCCTCGTCGGCGAGAAGCAGCAGCCGGGTCGGCGAGCTCGACGAGGAGATGGTCTACGAGTCGCGCGTCGGCGACATCTTCGCGCTCGGCGCGACCAGCTGGCGGATCGAGGACATCACCCACGACCGGGTGCTCGTCACGCCCGCGCCCGGCATCCCCGGCCGGCTGCCGTTCTGGAAGGGCGACACCCTCGGCCGGCCCGCCGAGCTCGGAGCCGCCATCGGCGCCTTCACCCGCGGCTCTGCTCACCCAGAGCGAGACCGACGCCCGCGCGACGGTGGCCGAAGCCGGTCTCGACGCCTACGCCGCAGCCAACCTCGTCACCTACGTCACCGAGCAGCGCGAGGCCACCAACGTGGTGCCGAGCGACACGCAGATCGTGGTCGAGCGCTTCCGCGACGAGCTCGGTGACTGGCGACTCGTCGTCCACTCGCCCTACGGCACGCCGCTGCACGCGCCCTGGGCGCTGGCCATCAACGCCCGGCTGCGTGAGCGCTACGACATCGACGGCTCGGCGATGGCCTCCGACGACGGCATCGTCATCCGGATCCCCGACACCGACCAGGATCCGCCGCTCGGCGACCTCATCGTCTTCGAGCCCGACGAGATCGAGCAGCTGGTGACCCAGGAGGTCGGCGGCTCCGCCCTGTTCGCCAGCCGCTTTCGCGAGTGCGCGGCCCGAGCGCTCCTGCTCCCCCGCCGCGACCCCGGCCGCCGCAGCCCGCTGTGGCAGCAACGCCAGCGCAGCGCCCAGCTCCTCGAGGTCGCCTCGAAGTACCCCAGCTTCCCGATCGTCCTCGAAGCGATCCGCGAGTGCCTCCAGGACGTCTACGACCTGCCCGCGCTGACAGCGCTCCTGCACCGGATCGACCGCCGCGAGGTCACCGTCGTCGACGTCTCCACCCAGACTCCGAGCCCCTACGCCCGCAGCCTGTTGTTCGGCTACGTCGCCCAGTTCGTCTACGAGGGCGACTCACCGATCGCCGAGCGCCGAGCCGCGGCGCTCAGCCTCGACCAGGGACTGCTGGCTGAGCTGCTCGGCCGCGCAGAGCTGCGCGAGCTCCTCGACCCCGAGGTGCTGGCCGAGGTCGAGGCCGAGCTGCAGTGGCTGGCCCCCGACCGGCGGGCGCGCACCTCGGAGGCGGTCGCCGACCTGTTGCGCCTCCTCGGACCGCTGACCATCGACGAGGTCGAGGCGCGCGTCACGGACGAGAGCGCGATCGACGTGCACTCGTGGCTGACCGGGTTGGCCGACGCGCGCCGCGTCGTCGCCGTACGCATCGCAGGAGAAGAGCGCTGGGCCACCATCGAGGACATCGCCCGGTTGCGCGACGGGCTCGGGGTGCCCGTGCCGCACGGCACGCCCGAGGTCTTCACCGAGCCGACCGAGGACCCGATCGGAGACCTGGTCTCCCGCTACGCCCGCACCCACGGACCCTTCACCACGGCCGACGTCGCCGGCCGGCTCGGTGTCGGCGAGGCCGTCGCCCGACAGGCGCTGCAACGCCTGGTCGCCCGCGGGCGACTGCTCGAGGGCGAGTTCCGGCCGGCGGGCAGTGGGTCGGAATGGTGCGATGCCGAGGTGCTCCGCAAGCTCCGGCGTCGCTCGCTGGCCCGGCTTCGCAAGGAGGTCGAGCCGGTCACCCCCGAGACCCTGGCCCGGTTCCTGCCGGCCTGGCAGCGGGTGGGCGGCAAGCTCCGAGGCGTCGACGGTGTGGTCGCGGCGATCGACCAGCTCGCGGGGTGCCCGGTGCCGGCGAGTGCGCTCGAGCCGCTGGTCCTGGCGAGCCGGGTCAATGGCTACGAGTCCAGCTATCTCGACGAGCTGACCAGCAGCGGCGAGGTCATCTGGGCCGGCCACGCTCCGCTGCCCGGGAGCGACGGCTGGGTCAGCCTGCACCTCGCCGACCAGGCCCACCTCACGCTGCCAGATCCCCAGTGGGGTGAGCTCGACGAGCTCCAGCAGTCGGTGCTCGAGGCCCTCGCGCCCGGCGGTGCCTGGTTCTTTCGCCAGCTGAGCGACCGGCTCGGCTCCACCAACGACAACACCCTGTCGACCGCCCTCTGGGGCCTGGTCTGGGAGGGCATGGTCACCAACGACACCCTGACCCCGTTGCGGGCGATGGTGCGCTCGGGCACGGCGAGCCACCGCACCCGCCGGGCTCCCCCGCGCGTCTCGATGGGCACCGGCCGTTCCCCCATCCGCTCCGGACCGCCCGAGACCGCCGGCCGCTGGAGCGTCCTGCCCGCCCGCGACGCCGACGCCACCCGGCGAGCGCACGCCACCGCCGAGCACCTGCTCGAACGGCACGGAGTGGTGACCCGCGGCGCGGTCATGCAGGAGCGGATCGTCGGTGGCTTCGCCGGCGTCTACAAGGTGCTGTCCGCGTTCGAGGACACCGGCCGCTGCCGCCGTGGCTACTTCATCGAGGGCCTGGGCGCGGCCCAGTTCGGCGCCGCCGGCGCGATCGACCGGCTGCGGACGTTCTCCGAGCCCGACGAGTCCAAGCCGCTCGCCCTCGCGCTCGCCGCGACCGACCCGGCCAACCCCTACGGCGCCGCACTGCCCTGGCCGGCCAACAGCGGTGACAACGGACACCGGCCCGGGCGCAAGGCCGGCGCGCTGGTCGTCCTCGTCGACGGCGCGCTGACGCTGTACGTCGAACGCGGCGGCCGCACGCTCCTGACGTGGAGCGACGACACTGCGCGGCTGACCACCGCCGCCGCCGCCCTCGCCGACGCCACCCGACGAGGTGCGCTCGGCAAGCTGGTGGTCGAGAAGGCCGACGGCGCGGCGCTGCTGGGTGGCGGCGACACCCCCCTTCGACAGGCTCTGAACGCCGCGGGATTCGTGTCCACTCCCAAGGGGTTGAGGATGCGTGCCTGAGGGTGACACCGTCCTGCGGGCAGCTCGGTTCCTCGACCGCGCCCTGTCCGGCAAGGTGCTGACGCACAGCGAGTTCCGCGTGCCGCAGCACGCCACCGCCGACCTGAGCGGCGCGACGGTCACCCAGACCGTTTCTCGCGGCAAGCACCTGCTCACCCGCACCGACACCGGCATCACGCTGCACACGCACCTGAAGATGGAAGGCACCTGGCAGGTCTACCGACAGGGCGAGAAGTGGCGGCGTCCGGCGAGCCAGGTGCGGGTGCTCCTCGAAGCGGGCGCAGTCACGGCAGTCGGGTTCAGCCTCGGCATCGTCGAGCTCCTCGAGACCGCTCAGGAGAGCGAGGTCCTCGGCCACCTCGGCCCCGATCTCCTCGGTCCCGACTGGGACGGCGACGAGGCCCTGCGCCGGTTGCAGTCCGAGCCCGACCGCGAGCTCACTGCGGCGCTGCTCGACCAGCGCAACCTGGCCGGCATCGGCAACATGTATGCCGCCGAGCTCTGCTTCACCAGCGGCATCCACCCCGGCAGCCCGGTGCGCGCCGTCAGCGACCTGCCCCGGCTCGTCCGGCGAGCCGAAATTGATGCTCGAGCAGAACGCGGGGCGGGCGATCCAGTCCACGACCGGCGACCTGCGCCCTCGGGAGCGGATGTGGGTCTACCGCCGCGACAGGTCACCCTGTCGCCGGTGCGGCACCCCGATCCTGGTCGCCATGCGGGGCGAGCCCGGCCGCGAGCGCGCGAGCTACTGGTGCCCGACCTGCCAGCCGCAGTCCGCCGGTTGAGCGGGCGCGCCAGCGCCGTGTCGAAACCAAGGACGACTGAGGACGAACCTCAGGCTGCGGAAGCCACCACGTCGCCGGGAGCTGGGCGAGCGGCCGCGATGGGGGTTGCGGCAACGCTGTGCAGACCGAGCGCGCGTTCCTCGATCGCCACCGCGTCGGAGACCTCGCGGAGCACGTCGGAGAGCGGCAGGTCCATCGCCATGCAGAGCGACGCGAGCAGCTCGGAGGACGCTTCCTTCTGGCCGCGCTCGATCTCGGAGATGTAGCCCAGGCTCACCCGAGCCTCGGCGGAGACTTCGCGCAGGGTCATGCCGCGTTGCATCCGCTCACTGCGGAGCACGTCGCCGAGAAGCCGACGAAAGAGCACCATGCGCTTGTCCTTCCGGAGGGTGGGTGGGACCTCGTGAGGGCCAACGCTACCCGAGGCCCGAATCTTCCTTGCGGAGCATGCCATCGAGCACCGACAGCGCGCCGCGACAGCTCGCGGACTGGATGGCCGCTCGATCCCCCTCGAGCGACAGCAGCCGCGTCTCCACACCGCTGGGTCCGGCGCACGCGAGCCACACGTGACCGGCCGGATGTCCCTCCTGCGAGTCGGGTCCGGCGACCCCCGTGGTGGCGAGGGCGTACGTCGCACCCAGCAGGCTCTGGGCTCCGGTGGCCATCGCCGTGGCGCACTCGGCCGACACCGCGCCGTACTCCTCGATGATCGTCGGCGAGACGCCGAGCACCGAGACCTTCACCGCCGTCGCGTAGGAGACGACGCCGCCGACGAAGCACGCGGACGCTCCGGGCACCGACGTGAAGAGCGCCGCCAGCTGGCCGCCGGTGAGCGACTCGGCGGTGGCGACCGTGGCTCCGCGCGACACCAGCTCCACAACCAGGGCGTCCGCACTCATGTGGGGAACCCTAGCTACGTTGCACTCATGGCACTTCCCATCGAGGACTACGCGCTCGTCGGCGATCGCGGCACCGCAGCCCTGGTCGGCAGGGACGGATCTGTCGACTGGCTCTGCCTCCCCCGCTTCGATTCACCGGCCTGCTTCGCCGCGCTGCTGGGCACGAGCGACAACGGCCGCTGGCTGCTCGCACCGGCCGACGGCGACGGCGTGACGGCGACCAGGCAGTACGTCGGCAACAGCGCGATCCTCGAGACCACGTTCAGCACGCCCACCGGGGTGCTGGTGCTGCGGGACGTGATGCCGGTGGGCGACGGCCGCGCAGACCTGGTCCGCACCATCAGCTGCACGGAGGGAACCGTCCGGGTGTGCCACGAGTGGGTCGTCCGCTTCGACTACGGCCGGGTCCGGCCCTGGGTGTCGCGGCAGCAGGTCGGCGGTGACGAGGTCATCGTCGCCACGGCCGGTCCCGACAAGCTGATGCTCCGCGGTCCGCGCCTGCCCCGCGCCACGGACGGTCGGCACGTCGACGAGTTCGACCTCGCCACCGGCGAGGTGATGACGTTCTCCACGACCTGGGTCCGGTCCTGGCGCGCCCTGCCCGAACCGCTCCCCTTCGACGACCGGATCGAGGCGACCCGCGTCGAGCACGAGCGCTGGGCCGCCCGCTGTGTCGACGACATCCCCCATGCCGATCTCGTACGCCGCAGCCTGCTCACGCTCCGCATGCTGACCCACGCCGAGACGGGCGGCATCGTGGCTGCGCCGACCACGAGCCTGCCCGAGGACTTCGGCGGCGAGCGCAACTGGGACTACCGCTACTGCTGGCTGCGCGACGCAGCGCTCACCCTCGAGTCGCTGCTCGCGGCCGGCTACACCGACGAGGCACGCGACTGGCGCGGCTGGTTGCTGCGCGCGGTCGCGGGCGACCCGGAGGACCTGCAGATCATGTACACCGTCGACGGCGGACGGCACCTCCCCGAGCGGGTGCTCGAGCACCTGGGCGGCTACGAGGCATCGGTCCCGGTCCGCATCGGCAACGGCGCGGTCAACCAGCGCCAGACCGACGTGCTGGGCGAGGTGATGATCGCCCTCGAGGACGCTCGCACCGCCGGCATCGACGAGACGGCTCAGAGCTGGGCCCTCCAGCGCTCCCTCGTCGACGAGCTCGCCGAGCACTGGGACGAGCCCGACAACGGCCTGTGGGAGATCCGCGGCGACCTGCGCCACTTCACCCACTCACGGGTGATGGTGTGGGTCGCCTTCGACCGGGCCGTCAAGGCCGTCGAGGACCACGGTCTGCCGGGGCCGGTCGAGCGCTGGCGAGAGCTGCGGGAGCAGGTGCGCGCGGAGATCCTCGACAAGGGGTACGACGCGGAGCGCGGCACCTTCACCCAGCACTACGACACCAGGGAGCTCGACGCGAGCCTGCTCAACATCTCGCTGGTGGGCTTCCTGCCCGGCGACGACGAGCGCGTGCTCGGCACCATCCGCGCGATCGAGGAGGACCTGATGCATCAGGGCTTCCTGCGGCGCTACCGGACCCAGACCGGCATCGACGGTCTCGCCGGCAACGAGCACCCGTTCCTGGCGTGCTCGTTCTGGCTCGTGTCCGCCTATGCCCGCGCCGGACGCCTCGACGACGCACACGCGCTGATGGACCGCCTCTGCGACCTGGCCAACGACGTCGGGCTGCTCTCGGAGGAGTATGACGTCGACGGCGACCGGATGGCCGGCAACTTCCCGCAGGCGTTCAGTCACCTCACGCTCGTGCAGGCCGCCCTCGCGCTGCGCTGAACGAACGGCCCGGCGGCCCGGCCACCCACGAGGGGACGACCGGGCCGCTGGTGAGCCAGGGATCAGTGGTTCCGCACCTTGATCCGGATCTGCTCCTTCGCATGCTCCGTGACGCTGTCTCCGCCGTAGGACACCTCGACCTTGGTACTTCCGGGCTTTTCCATCCTGACCCAGATGGTGACCGACCCGTCGACGAGAGACGCGGATGCGCGCCGGCCCCCCACGGTGACCACGACGGTCCCGGTCGGCGTGAACCCGGACGCCGACACGGAGATCCTGATCGGCACGTGCTCGCCCTTGACCGCCTCGTCCGGGGCCCGAACCTTCAGCCTCGGTTCGGCCTTGATCACCTTGATCGAGACTGTCGAGGTCGAGGGCTTGGTCGTGCTGTCACCGAGGTAGCGCACCTGGATCGACTTGCGACCCACGGACTCGAAGGGAGGCAGGCTGAGATTGACCTTGCCCGCGACCAGGGTGCCAGTCGCCACCACGATGCCGCCGAGCACGGCCTCGACAGTGCCAGTGGGCGACCCAGGGGCAGCCCTGGTCACCTTGACCTTCACCGTCGCTCGACGGCCCCACACCCTCACCGTGCCCGGGGAGACGCTGGCAGCGACCGCCGAGTCGGCCAACGGGGCCTTGACGGTGTTGATCCCCACGATCTCGGGACTGTGGTCCGAGGAGCGGAAGGGATTGGGTGCGTACAGGTTGGTGACGTTGGTGTTGAAGCGGGCGTACTCGTAGTAGACCGACTCGTAGCCGTTGATGTCCCAGATGTCGACCGCGTTGACGTCGTCCTCGGCCGGCGCGTTGGCCAGCACGTGGTCGAGCGAGCCGATCATGCCGTCGAAGTTGTAGGTCTCCTCGTCGGGGGTGCTGCTCGACTCCAGGTTGGTGTAGCCGGCCGCGTTGAGGACCTGGATCGGGTCCTCCTCGGAGTAGGCGTTGAAGTCACCCGCCAGGAAGACGCGGGAGATGCCTCGCTGGGTCTTGAAGCTGTCGGCGAAGGTCACCAGCGCGTTGGCCTGGATGACGCGCCGGTTGTTGGCGTTGCCCTGGCCGTCGGGGTCCGGGTCGCCGGAGCCCTTGGACTTGAAGTGGTTGACGATCACTGCGAACGCGTCAGCGTCAGGGGTGCCCACCTGCTTGAAGGCCTGGGCGACCGGCTCGCGGGCGTCCTCGAAGGCCTCGCCGGCCGACGACTGGTCGCTGAGCACGATCGACTCGCCGACCAGCGCGACGTTGGCGGGCTGGTAGATGAAGCCGTTGCGGATCACGTCCTGCTCTGCGGTCGGAGGCAGGGTCGACGCCGACGGGACCGCGGCCCAGGTGCCAGCGCCGGCACTTGCATTGAGAGCGGTCACGAGCTCGTTGATCGCGAAGTCGCGGTCCTTGCCGAACTTGACGGAGTTCTCGAGCTCCTCCAGGGAGACGATGTCGGCGTCGACCGTGGTGATGGCCGCGACGATCTTGTCGCGCTGGCGGGTCAGGTTGGCTTCGTTGGCGGCACCGCGCGGACCGTTGGGGTTGCAGGAGTTGTTGGAGATCGGGTTACCTGCACGGTCGTTGAAGTAGGTGCAGGTGCCGAGGCCTGAGCTCACGAACTCCTCACCGGTCGTGGGAAAGAAGTTCAAGACGTTGAACGTCGCGAGCTTGACGTCGCCGCCCACGTTCTCGGGGGCAGCCGGCCTGGTCTGGGCGAAGTTGATCTTGCCGGTGGGTGCTCCCACGATCTGGGACTGCGGCAGGATTCGCCAGGCGTTGAAGCCGAAGGTGAACACGACCGGCTGGGGGAAGGTGATCCCAGCGCCGACCCGCACGGTGTGCTCCGCCGTGAACCACGGGAACGGCGAGCCGCTGTTCTGGGACGTGGAGTACGTGAGGCTGGACGCGTCGTCGAGGATGATCCGGTGCGCGTCGTTGTAGCGCTTGCGCTCCGCGACCAGCGCAGTCGCCTGCGCGTCGATGACCTCGGTCGGAGCCACCAGCGGCTTGCTGCTGTTGGCGGCGACACCCAGCTCGCCGCGGAAGGCGCTCGAGTTGGTGCCGTCGCTGTAGTAGGGCCCACCGTCGTAGACGTCGGTCGCGGTCCACGGAGCCGTCGGCTTGAAGGACTCGCCCTCGGCGACCTCACGGGCCGTGTCGAGGGCCGCGCCGGCGAGGCAGTCGGTGCCGGGGAGAGCACAGTCGGTGCCGGGGATCACGGTCTTGGGGGTCACCGCGCCGAGCGCGGCGACCTGGACCACCCCGGCGTCGTTGGCGACGACCTGGGTCTGTCCGGAGAACTCGGCTGCCTGACCCGTCACCTGGACGGAGTCGCCGACAGCCGGGTAGGTCGTGAACCCACTGGAGCCGCCGTAGACGAAGACAGCGTCGGACGCGTCGGCGGTGTCAGGGCCGGGTGTCTGGATGTAGAAGCCGTTCAGCCCACCGGTCGGGTATGCCGCTGTGACAACACCCTGGGTCTTGACGTTCTGGCCGACCAGCGGCGAGGCGGTCCCGGTGCCCTGGATGTCGGCAATGGGCACCAGCTCGGCGGCGGCGCTGACGGTGATGGTGAACGTGTCCTGCGCCGTCAGGTCGTCGGCGTCGGTGACGGTCGCGGTCACCTCGGTGGCACCCAGGGCTGTCGGCGTGCCCGTGATCTCACCCGTGGCCGGGTCAAGGGTCAGGCCGGCCGGAAGCGCGGTGGACGACCACTCGTACGGCGTGGCGCCGCCCGTAGCGGTCAGCGTGAAGGGCGTGATGGCCTCATCGAGGGTGAAGGCCTTGTCGGCAACGGTGTCGATGACCGGGCCGGGAGCGGCCGGGCCGGAGTTCTGCGGGTCCGGGACGGCCATGGTGAAGTCCGCCAGGTTGCTGTCGGTGTCACCCGTGCGCTGGACGGAGGCGATGTTCGTCGTGTTCGTCCCGGTGCGGGCCGTCTCGTAGGTGTTGGCGGTTGCGCCGTACCCGACCACATCGACCAGCCCGTTGGCCGTCACACCGGCCAGGTCGACCCCTGCGGTGGTTCCGAAGGTGGGATAGGGCGTCGTGTTGGAAACCAGGGCCACGACACCGGAGCTTCCGGACAGAGCGATCGAACCCGTGGCGTCCGGCGTCGGCAGCTGGGTGCCGGTGGCGAAGTTGCCTTCCTGGACCAGGTAGTGACCACCGGCCGGGACCGAACCTTGGAGCGGCGTGACCGCGAACGCTCCCGTGCCCGCCGCGCTGTGGTACTGGACCGACCAGCCGGCGACGCTGATGTCCGCGGCCGTGGGGTTGTGGATCTCGATGAAGTCGTTGCCGTAGGTGGCCGGAGGCAGGTTGGCGCCGCCGTACACCTCACTGATGACCAGGCCGGTCCCGGCAGGGTTGGCGGAAGCAGGGGCGATCGCCGCGAGCGGCGACACCACGAGGGTGGCGATGGCGGCAGCGACGAGTCCACGTCGTGCGCGAGACCCTCCGTCCGACCAGGAACTGAGCGTCGTGAACACAGGCGAGAACCCTTCAGAAGGCAGTGCGACGTGGCGAAACGGATCAGGGCCCGGACCCTGAACCCGCGCGGGTGTGAACCTGAACACACTCGTGCGACCCGCAGAGTAACCCCATACCTACGGAAGGCATACCGCTCGAAACAAGATTCCCCACGAAATCGACGGCCACTGCGGCGCGGCGCCGCATGGGGTCGAAATGGGGATGAGGGGCCCGGGAAGACCCGGGCCCCTCACCTCATCAGCAGTGCCGGTGGATCAGCGCTTCACACGAAGGGTGGACGTGCTGCGCGCGCCCTGGAAACTGTCGTTGCTCTTGAACTGGACGACGATCTTGTACTTGCCGGGCCGGCTGAACTTGCGCAGCTTGATCTTCGCCACGCCGTCCTTGACCTTGGCGTTGTACTTGTGACCGGCGACCTTGACCGTGACGCGACCCTTGACGAGGAGCGCGACGTCGGACTTGAGCTTGATCTTGATCCGCGCCTTGGTCTTCTTCGACTTGATGAACTTGGCCTTCGGGAAGACCTTGGTCTTCACGGTCGGCTTGCCCTGGGTCACCGCACGGTCGATCGTCGTCTTCGAGTCCTGCGCAACGAAGCTGACGAGCTTGCCGCCCCGGACCGTGAACACGGCACGGGCCTTGCCGTTGGTGACCGGCACGGAGCCGAAGGTCAGCTTCGAGTTGTCCCGGTTGGTCTTGATCAGGTCGAGCTTCGTGACCGGAGCAACGCCGAGCGAGTTGATGTTGAGCTGGTCGAAGACGACCGTCGCCTTCTCGCCGGACTTGTAGCTGCTCTTGAGACCGGTCGCGAAGATCTGGCGCTTGATCGCGGACGGCGACTTGGCGGTGCCGTTCTTGAAGAAGCCGTCGATCCACAGGTCGCGGTCGATGGCCCCGGTGTCCACGGACTTGCCCTCGAGGAACGCGGTGAAGTTGTCGCCGCCCTGGGCCAGGAAGCTGAACGTGGAGATCGTGTAGGTCTTGGCCGGGTCGACCGCCACCCCGTCGATCGTCAGCGACACGACTCGATCGCCTGCTGGGCGCGACGGGTCGAGGATCGTCTGCACGTTCTTGGAGACGCCCAGAGCCAGGAACGGCCGGCTGGCCGAGGCGGGCTGCCACTGCTGCTCGAGGATCTTCTTGAGCGTCGCACCGGTGACGTCGACGTAGCTGACGTTGTTGACGAACGGCAGCACCGAGTTGGCCTCCTCGAAGGTCACGACGCCGTCGGCGTTCTCGGGGCTGGTGGCCAGGTCGGCTGCATACAACAGGTCGGCGCGCAGACCACCGGGGTTGGTGATGCCGATGACCGGCGTCTTGGTGGCCGCGGGGACTTCACGTCACGCAGCGCGTCGGCAACGAGGTTGCCGATGGTCGACTCGGCGCCACGGTCCTCCTGGACGCCCGGCGCGACCAGGTCGGCGTCGGCACGCGAGAGGTCTCCCGTGATGGTGCCGACCTTGCGGTCACCGATGACGTTGGAGGCCGTGAGGGCGGCGTCCACGACGGTCTTCACTGCGTCGACCCGAGGGAAGGTGCCCGGGGTGGCGGCGGTGGCGACCCGGTCGATGATCGCAGCGCTGACCACGGTCACCGAGTTGGTGTCGGTGTCGATGGTCATGTCGAGCCTGCCGATGGACTCGCCGTAGTTGCCGGCCTGGAGCACCGGACGGCCGTTGTTGTAGGCGTACTTCTGGTGCGTGTGGCCGTTGAAGATCACGTCGACCGCGGCGGCGGTGTCCTGGGTGATGTGCTTGAAGACCGGGGTATCGGCCTCCTGCTGGGCCTGCGTGGCCGCGGACGCCGGCTTGGGCGCACCCTCGTGGTACGTCGCGATGGTGGCGTCGCAGTCGATGGCGGCCGCTTCGAGGCGGGCGACCTCCTTGTTGACCGCGGCGACCGGGTCGGTGAAGTCGAGGCCGGCCACGCCGCCCGGGCTGACCAGGGACGGGGTCTCCTGCGTGACCGCGCCGATGATGCAGACGTTGGCACCGTTCAGGGTCACTGGGTCGAGGCCGGCAGCACCGGGTTGCCGCGGCGTCGACGACGTTGGCTCCCAGGTAGTGGAAGTTGGCCTGCGGGTAGGCCTGCCGTCGGGGGCGGTTGCGCCGCCGTCGATCACGTGCGACTTGAACCACGGGAAGCCCTTGTCGAACTCGTGGTTGCCGACGGCCGAGGCGCCGACCCCGAGTGCGTTGAGCACGTCGATCGAGGGCTTGTCGTCGTTGTACGCCGAGGCGAACAACGAGGCACCGATGCTGTCACCGGCGGCGACCAGCAACGTGTTGGCGTCGCGGTTCTGCTCGATGGTGGTGGCCCACTTGGTGGTGTTGGCGTCGATGCGGCCGTGGAAGTCGTTGAAGTCGATGATCCGCACGGGGACGACGACGGCGTTGGCCGGTGCTGCGGTGATGGCCACGACTGCGAGGGGCGCCACGAGGACGCGCGGTGGCGGTGGCCGCGGCGAGGAGGCGACGGCTCAGACTGGATGCTGACACGAGGTACCTTTCGATCGGACAGGTGATGGGCGTCACCATAGCCCGATCCGGCCAACCTCCCGCCAGCCCCTTGCGCCACACCCGTTCAGCAGCGCTGACCGGGCGGCACGGTCAGGCAGTCGGCGTACGCCGCTGCTGCCAGACCGCTCGGAAGAACTCGTAGCCCGACCACATCGTCATGATCACGGCACCGGCGAGCGCCACCTGGCTGAGGTAGAACAGCGCCTCGCCGAAGACACCCCAGGCGTCGAAGGCGCCACCGTGCGCGTCGCCGTGCGGCAGCGGCGAGCATCAGGCCGGACAGCGCGATCGCCTGGAACGTGGTCTTGATCTTGCCGCTCATGGCGGCCGGGATCACGACGTGCTTGAGCACCGAGAGGCGCAGCAACGTCACGGCCCACTCGCGCACCAGCACGACGATCGTCACCCACCACCAGATGTCGCCGACGATCGAGAGCCCGATGAACGCCATCCCGGTGATCGCCTTGTCGGCGATCGGGTCGGCGATCTTGCCGAAGTCGGTGATCAGGTTGTGCTTGCGCGCCAGGTCGCCGTCGATCTTGTCGGTGATCATCGCGCCGACGAAGATCGCGAACGCGATCCAGCGCCACGTCGTGGAGTCGCCGCCGTCGTGCAGCAGTGCCCAGGCCAGGAACGGCACCATCACGATGCGCAGCGTGGTCAGGACGTTGGCGATGTTGAAGTTGGAGACCTGGTTCGCGGTGGTGGTCATGCCCTGCCGCCCATCTGGTCTCCGGTGTGGTCGAGGGGTACGGCGACGAGGTCGACACCATCGGTGCCGATGACCTCGGCGGTGATGAGGTCGCCACGACCCGTGCGCCAGCATTCTCGATCGTGGTGGTGCCGTCGACCTCGGGTCCCTGGTGCTCGGCCCTGCCTTCGACCACACCGCCCTCGACCGACTCGACGAGGACGCTGACGGTCTCGCCGATGCGCTCCTCGGCGCGCTGCGAGTTGAGCTCCTCGACGAGCGCGGTGACGTGCTCGGTGCGGGCCCGCACCTCGTCGTCGTCCAGCTTGCCGTCGTACGTCTCGGCCTCCGTGCCGTCCTCGTCGGAGTAGCCGAAGACGCCGATGACGTCCATCCGCGCGGCCTCGAGGAAGTCGCACAGGGTCTGCAGGTCGTCCTCGGTCTCGCCGGGAAAGCCGACGATGACGTTGGACCGGACGCCGGCCAGCGGGCTGAGCCTGCGGATGCTGCTCGAGCAGGTCCGAGGAAGCTCTCCGGGTCGCCGAAGCGGCGCATCCGGCGCAGCACCGTCGCGCTGGCGTGCTGGAAGGAGAGGTCGAAGTAGGGCACGACACCCGGGGTGTCGGCGATCGCCTCGATCAGGCCGGGCCGCGTCTCGGCGGGCTGGAGGTAGGAGACGCGCACGCGGGCGATGCCCTCGATGGCGGCGAGCTCGGGAAGCATCGTCTCGAGCAGGCGGAGGTCGCCGAGGTCCTTGCCGTAGGACGTGGAGTTCTCGCTGACGAGGAAGAGCTCCTTGATGCCCTGGGTCGCGAGCCACTGGGCTTCCTGCAGCACGTCGCTCGGGCGACGGCTGACGAACGAGCCGCGGAAGCTGGGGATCGCGCAGAAGGAACACCGGCGGTCACAGCCGCTCGCCAGCTTGAGCGGCGCCATCGGGCCGGCGTCGAGCCTGCGGCGTACGACACGGGGGCCGGTCGCGGGCGCACCCTGGCCGATCTCGTCGGTGCTGGCCCGGTTGTCGGCATGCCCGGGCACGCGAGATCGCCGGCGCGTCGCGATCGACCGGGGAGATCGGCAGCAGGCGGCGGCGGTCAGACGGCGTGTGGGACTGGTGGGTCTCCCCCGCCACGATCGAGCGCAGCTTGGCGGCGATGTCGGGGTAGTCGTCGAAGCCGAGCACCGCGTCTGCCTCGGGCAGCGACTCGGCCAGGTCCTTGCCGTAGCGCTCGGCCAGGCAGCCGACGGCCACGACGGCCTGCGCCTTGCCGTTCTCCTTGAGGTCGGCCGCCGCGAGCAGCGTGTCGACCGAGTCCTTCTTGGCGGCCTCGACGAATCCGCACGTGTTCACCAGGACGGTGTCGGCGTCCTCGGGCTCGGCCACGAGCAGGAAGCCATCGGCCTCGAGTCGGCCCGCGAGCTCCTCGGAGTCGACCTCGTTGCGGGCGCAGCCGAGGGTGACGACTGCGACGCTCATCGGGTCGACGTCGGCGCCTGGGCGGTGCGGCAGAAGTGGTGCTCATCTGGTCCGAGTATGCCGTTCAGCGCCCTCCGGACCCCTTCGCGACGCGCGTGGGGGTCGCCACACGCACGTCGATGGCCCGCCCATGCAGGTGGCGGCACCTCGCAATCCACCGAGGTCGATCCACGCGATCCGCCGCCACCTTCGCGACCTGCCGCCTCCCGGTGGCGGCAGATCGCAGTCCGCGGACTCCGTTGCGCGCAATCAGCCGCCACCCGCGCTGCAGGAGATCTGCCGTCCCGTGTACGCCGATGGCCCCGTCTCGCAAGGAGACGGGGCCATCGAGTGGCTTGCGGAACCGGGTCAGCGGGCGACGTACGTGCCCTGCCCGGCCGACACCGGACTCGCCGATCGGCTGGCGCGTCCTGGCCGTCGACGCGACACGGTGACGGCCCCGTCGGTGGTCTGCACGCGCACCGGCGGGGCAGGCCTCGAGCTCCTTGACGTCGCCGATGGCCAGATTGCCCTTGAAGACGATCGTCGCCGCTCCGTCGCGCACGACGACGTGGGCACCGCCAGTGGTGGCGGTCAGCACGACCGGCACCGGGTCGCCGAGAGCGCCGAACCAGCACCGCCGGGGCCAGCCGACCCGTTGAGCACGGGCGCGGGCCACGCAGCTCGGGCGGCGCGTCCATCACGAGCCGCGCGATCGACCAGGCGAGCACGAGCGCCATCACGACGGCGACGAGGATCGACCAGTTGGGGCCGCCACGCGTGCCGCGGATGCAGCCGTGGCGACCCGGTGGCCAGCTCGGCCTCGAACACCCGACGCGGGTTGATGTGTGCGTGGGCGTAGCGGTCGTCGTAGGACGCGAGCAGCGGCGCCACGTCGATGCCGAGCACCCGGGCCAGGGTGCGCAGGTGGCCACGGGCGTAGAAGTCGCCACCGCACGGCACGAAGTCGTCGACCTCGATCGACTCGATGACGTGCGGACGGATGCGGGTGCGGTCGGCCAGCTGGTCGACGGTGAGGCCGAGGCGGGTGCGCGCCGCCGCGGATCTCGGGTCCGACGACGGGGTCGTCGGCGGGCTCGATGCTCGAGTCGTCGAGCACGAGCGGGTCGACCGACGTCGCCGACCTTCGGCGATCGGGCGCACCCGGTCGCCCCAGACCTGGTCGTCCTCGACGAGGTTGACGACTGCCCGGGCGCCGCAGCTCGCGGCCCTCGAGCTCGGTCGTCCTCGACGGCGCAGGTCTGCGCACTCGCGCGCCGGCGCCGCGGAGGACTCGCGCGGTCGGGGCCGGGGTCGGCTGGCGACGATGGGCTGGGCATCGTCCTCGACCTCGTCGGGCTCGTCGGACTCGTCGTGCGAGGCCAGGTCCTCGTCGAGGTCCTCCTCGAGGTCCGTGCGCCGCCTCGGCGTCAATGCCGCGAGCTTGGCGATGCCGGCGGCCAGCAGCGGGCGCGGGTCGCGCAGCACGCGCGGGCGAGCGGGGTCGGCATCGGCGTCGATGTCCGTCGTCGACCGGGGGCTCGATGACCGGGCTGTCGTCGTCGAGGAGCTCGACGCCGCGTCGGGTCGATGACGACGAGGTCGCCGTGCTGGCGGGCGACCAGTCCAGCGGCCGCGCCGAGGTCGTCACCTGCGCCGACGACCCGGGTCGCCAGGCCGAGGGGCAGCGCCAGCGGAGCGCCGTACAGCCAGCTCGAGAGACCAGCCCGGCGCGCGGCACCGGCGTCGAGCTCGTCGACGAGCCGCTCCTCGTTGTGGGGTACGACGACCAGCCGGCCGTCGCGCAGGAAGCCGGCGCGCGGGCGTGTGCTCGACCCGGGCCGACCGCGCCCCAGGGCAGGCCGCGCCACGAGCGACCGAGCCGGATGCGCACGCCCTGGGCGTCGGCGACCAGCAGCGGCGTGCGGGCGTCGACAAGGCGCGACCAGCCAGCCGATGCCGAGCAGCCCCGATGACCCCTGGCCAGCGCCCAGTCGAGCGGCGAGCCCGCCGACGACCGCGCGGCGAGGTACATGATCGCGACGTCGAGGCGACCGCACCGACGCGCGGCAGCGAGCCCGGCGTTGCGGCGTACCTCCACGGAGTCGGGCGCCACACTCAGACTGGCTCGCCGTCGCCGGCCCGTGGCTCGTGGATCTCGTGCACGTTCGGCAGCACTCATCGGTCCCCCTCCAACGTGGCGATCACTGCGTCGATCTCGTCGGGCTTCACGAGCACGTCGCGGGCCTTGGAGCCCTCGCTGGGCCCGACCACGCCACGGCTCTCCATGATGTCCATCAGCCGGCCGGCCTTGGCGAAGCCGACGCGGAGCTTGCGCTGCAGCATCGACGTGGAGCCGAACTGCGTGGAGACGACCAGCTCGATGGCCTGCACGACCAGGTCGAGGTCGTCGCCGATGTCGTCGTCGAGGTCGCGCTTGGCCGCGGCCGGCGCGGTGACGTCCTCGACGTAGCTGGGCTCGAGCTGGGTCTTGCAGGCCTTCACCACCTGGTGGATCTCGGCCTCGGTGACCCAGGAACCCTGCACCCGCACGGGCTTGCCCGCGCCCATCGGCAGGAACAGCCCGTCGCCCTGGCCGACCAGCTTCTCGGCGCCGGGCTGGTCGAGGATGACGCGGCTGTCGGTGACGCTGGACGTCGCGAACGCCAGCCGCGACGGCACGTTGGCCTTGATCAGGCCGGTGACGACGTCGACCGAGGGTCGCTGCGTGGCGAGCACCAGGTGGATGCCGGCCGCACGGGCGAGCTGGGTGATCCGGACGATGGCGTCCTCGACGTCGCGCGGCGCGACCATCATCAGGTCGGCGAGCTCGTCGACGACCACCAGCAGATAGGGGTACGGCGACAGCATGCGCTCGCTGCCCGGCCGGCACCTCGATCTTGCCGGCGCGCACCGCCTTGTTGAAGTCGTCGATGTGACGGAAACCGAAGTTGGCCAGGTCGTCGTAGCGCATGTCCATCTCGCGCACGACCCAGGCCAGCGCCTCGGCGGCCTTCTTGGGGTTGGTGATGATCGGGGTGATCAGGTGCGGGATGCCCTCGTAGGCGTTGAGCTCGACCCGCTTCGGGTCGACCAGGATCATCCGCACCTCGTCGGGCGTCGACGCGCATCAGGATCGAGGTGATCATCGAGTTGATGAACGACGACTTGCCGGAGCCGGTGGCGCCGGCGACGAGCAGGTGCGGCATCTTCGCGAGGTTCGCGACGACGAAGCCGCCCTCGACGTCCTTGCCGAGCCCGGCCACCATCGGGTGGTGGTCGGCCCGCGCGATGCCCGACCGGAGCACGTCGCCGAGGCTGACGATCTCCTTGTCGGTGTTGGGGATCTCGATGCCGATGGCCGACTTGCCGGGGATCGGCGAGAGGATGCGGACGTCGGCGCTCGCGACGGCGTAGGCGATGTTCTTCGAGAGTGCGGTGACCTTCTCGACCTTGACCGCCTGGCCGACCTCGACCTCGTAGCGGGTGACGGTCGGGCCGCGCGTGTAGCCGGTGACCTGCGGCGTCGATGCCGAACTCGTCGAGCACCTGCGTCAGCCGGCCGACCACGTCGTCGCTGGCCTTGGAGCGGGCCTTGTGCAGCCGAGCCGGGCTTGAGGACCTCGTTGCGCGGGCAGGGTGTAGGTGATGTCGCCGGACAGCGCGAGCTGCTCGACGCGCGGCGGCAGCGGCGTGTGCGGCGGCGGCTCCAGCTGCGCCCGTCGCCGTCCGCGACGACGGGCGTCACCTCGGTCGGAGCGTCGGCGAAGCAGGTCGAGGCCGAGGTCGCCGGATCGGTGTCGGGTCGACGTCACCCTTCTTGCGCCGCTTCTTGAGCTCGCGGTCCGACAGCACCGGGCTGTCGTAGGCGGGTCGCCCAGCTCCGGGTCGATGTCGTCGAGCATCGCCGCGGCGACGCGTGCGGATCGGCTGGGTCAGCTGGTCCTCGTCGGCCTCGGCGTCGGCCGTCGGCGGGCGTGCGGCCCAGCAGCGGTCGCGGGTCGCGGCCAGCTTGCGCGGGCACCTGGTAGACGGGCGTCGCGGTGATGACGAGGAGCCCGAAGAACGCCGAGCAGCACGAGCAGCGGCACGACGACGTACGCCGTGCGCAGCAGGTCGAGCAGCAGGCTCGACACGACGAAGCCGATGGCGCCGCCGGCCTGCTGGAGCGAGCTGGCGTCGCCGAGCTCGGGCTGCGGGTTGCCGTTGGCGATGTGCACGATGCCGAGGACGCCCAGCGCAAGCGCCGACCAGCCGATCACCTGACGGCCGGCCGGGCCGTTGTGCTCGGGGTCGCGCAGGGTGCGCCAGCCCGGCGTACAGGCCAGCAGAGCGGCACCAGCCAGCCGACCTTGCCGACCGCGCCGGCGACGGCCGAGCGCATGAACTCCATGAAGCCGCCGGGCAGCTGCCACCACACGGCGGCAGCGACGACCATGGCGAGACCGAAGAGGAAGAGGCCGACGCCGTCGCGACGGTGGGCCGGGTCGAGGTCGCGGGCGCTGTGCCCGATGCTGCGGGCGACCGAGCCGATGGCGTGCGCCATGCCCAGCCAGACCGCCGCGACGGCGCGGCCGAGCGCGCGAAGGTGCGCGAGACCGGGCCCGGGACCATTGCGTACGGCGCGTGGTGCGGGCCGCCGCGGCAGAGCGCGTGCGCCCTTGGCGGAACTCGCGCGGGCGCGGCCTTGCTCGCGCGACCGGCCGGGTGGTCGGTCGCTTGGAACTGGACCTTCGGGAACGGCGTTCGCACTCTCTTGGACGTGCTCGAACTCCGCGAACCCGGCGGGGAAGACGTACGGGTCGCCATGGTGACGACCCTACGGGACAAGTCACACCAGCCCCATGCATCACAGGAGCGTGTCGGCCGGCAACGGCCTTGCGCTCATGGTCGCCGAGAGCGGACGAACTGCGGCGAAACGCAGGTGTAACACGATTCCCTCCTCCGGGGGTTCCCGTCACACGCATTGCTCCATAAGGTGTCGCAGGTCACTCGGACGATCGGCGTCCGGGCGTATGGGAAGGAAACCCCAACGTGAAGCTCCTCAAGACGGGGATTGCGCTCTCGATGGTGGGGGTTGGCCTAGCGGCCATGCCCGGCCTCGGAGCGCAGGCATCGCCGGCACCGGCCGGCGACCCGCTGCTCACGCAGCTGCGCAACCAAGCTGACGGTTCGGTGGTCGTCAACGACCATGCCGCGACCGGCAAGGTCGGATTCGTCCGCACCCAGGGCGACCTGATGCCCGGCAAGTCCGCAACTGACGGCGCGTCCGCTGCGGCGAAGGCCGAGGCCTACCTCGCGAAGTTCGCCCCTGCGTTCGGCGCGCGGGCCGGTGAGCTCAAGCAGACCGAGGTGTACGCCGACCGGGCCGGCTGGTCCGTCACCTTCGCCCAGAGCTACCAGGGCGTCCCCGTCTTCGCAGCCGAGCTCAAGGCGCACGTCGACCGCGAGGGCGACCTGACCTCGGTCAACGGCTTCGCTGCTCCCGCTCTTTCCCTCTCCGTCACCCCCGGCATCACCAAGGCAGACGCCTCCTCCCGCGCGCTCAGTGCGGTCAAGGCGAAGCCCGCCGGTCACGAGGACGGCGTCCCCGCCGAGTTCGCGAAGGGGCTCACCGTCCGCTCGGCCGACCTGGAGATCTACCGCATGGGCACGACCCGCGGCATCCAGGGTGAGGCCAAGCTCGCCTGGGTCGTCGAAGTCTGGAACAAGACCACGATCCGCGAGACGGTGATCCTCGACGCCGCCACCGGCAAGCCGCTCAACCGCTGGTCGATGATGGCGCACGCCCTCGACCGGCGAGCTCTACGAAGGTCGCGGAACGCCCGACCCAGCCGACAAGGTCTACACCGAGGGCGACGCGTTCCCCGGCACGCTCGACCAGGACCAGCAGAACGAGGTCCTCGGCACGGGCGAGGCCTACTGGATGTTCCGCAACACCTTCGGCTACAACGCCTGGGACGGCAACGGCGGCAAGATGATCACGGTCAACAACGACCCCACGATCAGCTGCCCCAACGCCAACTGGAACGGTGTCACCACCAACTACTGCAGCGGCGTCACGCGGTGACGACACCGTCGCCCACGAGTGGGGCCACGCCTACACCGAGTCCACCTCCGGCCTGATCTACCAGTGGCAGGCCGGCGCGATGAACGAGGCCTACTCCGACATCTGGGGCGAGACCGTCGACATGCTCAACGGCCGTGAGAACGAGGTCGGCGAACCTGGCCACGCGATGGCTTGTGCCGCGACGCCAGGTGACGTGCTCGAAGTACACCCGCTCGCTGACAACGATGACGATCACTGCTCCGGCTGTCCGTCGCCGGCCCGTGTGTCAACGTGCCGGCCTCGTTCGGACCCGTGATCACCCAGACCGCCTCGACGCCACCGCGGTCGTCGGCACCGATGCCGCCAACCCGGCCGGTCCGACCACCACCGACGGCTGCTCGCCGTTCACCAACGCCGGGCGCCATCGCGGGCAAGTGGGTCTACGTCGACCGTGGCACCTGCACGTTCGCCGTCAAGATCGAGAACGCCGAGGCCGCCGGTGCCACGGGCATCGTCGTTCGGGAACACGCCCACCGGCGCGCTCGGCTCGGTTGCCGGCCAGTCCGACATCTACGGCGTGATGGTCTCCAACGCGGACGGCACGAAGTTCAAGTCCGCCGGTGGACCCGTCCAGTTCCACCATCGCGGCCGAGCCGGCTGACGCCGACCCGACCCACCGCTGGCTCTCCGGCGAGTCCGACCCCGCGTTCGGTGGCGCGATCCGCGACATGTGGACCCCGAACTGCTACGGCGACCCGGGCAAGGTGTCCGACGCCGAGTACCACTGCGACGCCGAGGACAGCGGCGGCGTTCACTACAACTCCGGTGTCGTCAACCGCACGTTCGCCATCCTTGTCGACGGCGTCGACGGGACTGGGACGAGCGGCATCGGGCTGGACAAGGCTGCGCGGTTGTTCTGGCACACCCAGACCAACTACCTGACGCCCTCGTCGTACTTCCCCGACCTGGCCGACGGCCTCGAGGCGTCCTGTGAGGACCATGAAGGGCGTCAACTTCGAGGAGGTCACGCTCGGCGACCCGAGCGATGGCCGGACGGCTCCGATGGTGGCGTCGGCAAGCCCGACCTCGTCATGGGCGGCACCACTACGGCCGACTGCGCCAAGGTCACGGCGGCGATCGCCGAGACCGAGCTGCGTCTCGACCCGGCCGAGCAGTGCGACTGGCAGCCGCTGCTGGCGCCCGGGGCCCCGGCCCTGAGCTGTGGCACCGGCACCACCACGAAGACCACCTACACGGAGGACTTCGAGGACGGGCTCGCCGGCTGGACCCAGGACGAGGAGGTTGGCGACCCCGCCATCTCCGAGGGCATCGCCTGGGAGGCCTCCGACGCAGCACCCGCCGGCCACGCCGGCGGGGTGGCCTTCGGTCCCGACCCCGTCTCGGGCAACTGTCGGCGCACCGGGAGACCTGACCAGCCGCAACGGTCTGATCAGCCCGGCCATCACGGTCCCGGCCGGCACCACGCCGCGCATCTCGTTCGAGCACTACATGGCGAGCGAGGCGACGTGGGACGGCGGCAACGTCAAGGTGAGCGTCAACGGCGGCGCGTACGCGCTCGTGCCGGAGACTGCCTACATCTTCAACGCGCCGGCCGGCGAGCTCGACCCGGACGCCGGCCCGATGGGCGGCGAGCCTGCCTGGACCGGCACCGACGGCGGTCAGCTGAGCGGTTCGTGGGGCACGAGCGTGATCGACCTCGAGCAAGGTCGCAGCGAGCCGGTGCCTCGGTCAAGTTCCGGTTCGACATGGGCCGTGACGGCTGCAACGGCGTCGACGGCTGGTACGTCGACAACATCAAGGTCCAGGTCTGCGAGGCCAACGCCACGCCGACCCCGACCCCGACCCCGACCCCCACCCCGACGCCGACGCCCACGCCGACGCCGGGCCCGGCCGAGACCACCACCAAGGTCAAGGTCAAGCCGGCCAAGGTCGAGCGCAACGAGGCCTTCAAGGTGATCGTGACCGTGAAGTCGGACGACGACGTCACGGGCAAGGTGAAGGTCATGCTCGACGGCAAGAAGCTCGACACGATCAAGCTGAAGGCCGGCCGTGCCGTGCTGAAGGTGATGGAGAGCCTGAAGCTGGGCAAGCACAAGGTCGTCGCCAAGTACCTCGGTACTGACGACTTCAAGCGCAGCTCGGACGACACGCGATTGCGCGTGGTTCGCTGATCAAGCAGCACCACTGACGAGGGCCTCGGCACACTGTGCCGGGGCCCTCGTTTCGTCCAGTCAGTCGGGGACCGGCGCCGACGAGGTGCTCGGGAGCAACAACTTGAACGTGCTGCCCCGACCCAGCGCCGACTCGACGTCGATCCGGCCACCGTGCGCCTCGGCGATGCGCTGCGAGATGGCGAGGCCGAGACCGGTGCCCGGCAAGGACAGCGCCTCGGGGTTGCTCGACCGGTGGAACGTCGAGAACAGGTGGGTGCGGTCGACCTGGGAGATGCCGATGCCGGTGTCGGCAACGGTGACGTTGGTCCAGGCCTCGTCCTCGCCCACCTCGACACAGACCCGACCGCCGGGTCGGGTGTACTTCACGGCGTTGCTGATCAGGTTGTTGAGCACGGTGCAGATCTCGTCTGCGTCGCCCGAGACATGGACGGGACTCGTCGGGCGGTCGAAGACGACCCGCACTCCCCCGGACTCCGCCTGTTGGCTCAGCAGCTCGATCGCCGAGTCGGCGAGCTCGACCAGGTCGACCTTGCGGCGTACGAACCCGCGACGCTCCTGCACCTGGGCGTAGTCGAGCAGGTTGTGGATCAGTCGGTCCAGACGATCGGCGTTGCGCCGGATCGCCGCGACCGAACGGACCCCGACACCCTCGTCCTCGAGGAGCTCGACGTGGCCGATGATGGTGGTCAGCGGCGTCTTGAGCTCGTGCGAGATCGTGGCGATGAGCTCGCCCTTGTAACGGTCGAGCTCGCGGAGCTCCGAGACCAGGCGCTGCTCGGTCTCGAACAGCCGGGCGCTCTGCACCATGCGGGCGATCTCGCGGGCGATCTCGGAGATGGTGACCAGCTCGTCGGGCCGGAAGGGGTTGTGCTGCTCTCCCAGCCCGATGCCGAGATAGCCGAACATCTCCAGGCCGATGCCCACGGGCGCCACGACACCGTGGGTCGCCCCCGCCTCACGCAGTGACTCCTGGACGTCCTCCAGGCTGGTGGGGAGGAGCGAGGAGGTGGTGTCCGAGACGGCGATCGGGACCGGTAGGCCGGCCGGCCACGCGGTCACGGTGAGGTCGGCACGCAGCAGCTCGCAGGTGGGTGGACTTTCCTCGCCGGGCGGGTAGGCCACCGAGGCCTCCGGTCCGCCGTCGCCGTCGCCGTCGCGCGCGCAGCTGACCCAGGTCTTGACGGCGTCGAAGCCCCGGTTGATCACCTCCGTCGCGGAGGCAAGCATCGCCTCGATGCCGACGCGACTGCCGGACTGGGCCACCTCCTTGAGGATCTCGCCGAAGTGCACCTGGCGCGCCAGCCGGTCCCGCTGCTGGGCGTTCGAGAGCGCCAGACCGGCCTGCACCACGAACATCTCGAGCAGGTCCCGCTCGGCCTGGCCGGGCACGCGCAGCCCCGGTGGCAGGTCCACCGCCATGTTGCCGAGCAGCTCACCGGTGGCGGAGTAGAGCGGCGCGTAGAGAGCATCGTCCGGGTGCCAGGCATCCGGGTCGTCGCTCCGCTCGATGGCCGGAGTCCACGCATCGACGAGATGTGCGGGGTCCATCCGCCCGTGCGGGACGTAGCGGAGGATGCCCCAGTGGTCGGCGGCGCGATATTCGTCGAGCACGTTCACCGCGGGGGTGCGGCGCCCGAGGATCTGCTTGCGCGCATCCTCCGGCCCCGCCACGACCACCATGACCAGCGTGTCGCCCTCGAGCTGGCTGATCGCCGCCACTCCGTAGCCGAGCTCCTCGTGGACACCGTTGGCGATCTCGTCCAGCACCTGCGTGGTGTCGGTCGAGGAGTTCACGCGTCGGACCAGCTCGGACAGGCGTTGCAGTGCTTGTGCGGACGGCGACCCGACCTCGCCGTTCGTCTGCTGGTCAACCACCGTGGCTCAGGCCTCGATCACGACCGGGATGATCATCGGCCGGCGGCGGTGGGCCTTGTTCACCCAGCGGCCGACGACGCGACGTACTGTCTGCTGCATCTGGTAGGAGTCGGTGCCACCGTCGGCAGCCAGCTTCGCCAGCGCATCGATGATGGGCTGCTTGATCGCGTCGAACGTCGAGTCGTCCTCGGCGAAGCCGCGGGCGTGGATCTCGGGTCCGCCGGAGACCTTCCCGGTCACCGAGTCGACGACCACGATCACCGAGATGAAGCCCTCCTCGCTGAGGATGCGACGGTCCTTGAGCTTCGACTCGGTGACGTCACCGATGGCCGAGCCGTCGACGAAGACATAGCCGCACTCGACCTTGCCGGCGATGGTCGCGACGCCGCCGACGAGGTCGACCACCACGCCGTCCTCGGCCATGACCACGCGGTCGCGTGGCACGCCGGTCGCGATCGCCAGCTCGGCGTTGGCGCGCATGTGCCGGATCTCGCCGTGGATCGGCAGCACGTTGCGCGGCTTGACGATGTTGTAGCAGTAGAGGAGCTCACCGGCGCTGGCGTGGCCGCTGACGTGGACCAGGGCGTTGCCCTTGTGCACGATGTTGGCGCCCCAGCGCGACAGCCCGTTGATGACGCGGTAGACGGCGTTCTCGTTGCCGGGGATCAGCGAGCTCGCCAGGACGACGGTGTCGCCCTCCTCGAGGTGCACGAAGGAGTGGGTGCGCTGGGCGATCCGGCTGAGCGCACTGAGCGGCTCACCCTGCGATCCGGTGGAGACCAGGACCTGTCGATCGACCGGCAGGTCGGCCAGCTCCTTGGCGTCGACGAGCACGCCCGCCGGCACGTGGAGGTAGCCGAGCTCCTTGGCGATCGCCATGTTGCGGACCATCGAGCGGCCGACGTAGGCCACCTTGCGGTTGTGGGCCACGGCCGCGTCGAGCACCTGCTGGACGCGGTGGATGTGGGAGGCGAAGCACGCCACGATGATGCGCTGGCTGGACTTGGCGAAGACGCGGTCCAGGACCGGCCCGATGTCCTTCTCGGAGGTCGTGAAGCCGGGCACCTCGGCATTGGTGGAGTCGGTCATGAAGAGGTCGACGCCCTCGTCGCCCAGCCGGGCGAACTCGTTGAGGTCGGTGATCCGGCCGTCGAGCGGGAGCTGGTCCATCTTGAAGTCGCCGGTGTGCAGCACGACGCCGGCGCCGGTGCGGATGACGACCGCCAGTGCGTCGGGGATGGAGTGGTTGACCGCGATGAACTCCAGCACGAAGGGGCCGAAGGTGATCGTCTCCCCTTCCTCGACGACGTGGTTGACGGTCTCCTTGAGCCGGTGCTCGCGGATCTTGGAGCCGAGCAGCGCCAGCGTCAGCTCGGAGCCGACGAGCGGGATGTCGCCGCGTTCGCGGAGGAGGTACGGCGTCGCGCCGATGTGGTCCTCGTGACCGTGGGTCAGCACCAGCGCCTCGACCTTGTCGAGCCGGTCCCGGATCGGGTCGAAGTCGGGAAGGATCAGGTCGACGCCGGGGTGGTGGTCCTCGGGGAACAGCACGCCGCAGTCCACGATCAGCAACCGGTCGTCGTACTCGAAGACGGTCATGTTGCGACCGACCTCGCCGAGGCCGCCGAGCGGGATGATCCGCAGCCCTCCTTCGGCCAGGGGCGCGGGCGTGCTCAGTTCGGGATGCGGATGACTCAAGGGACTCCTCAGATAAGGCCCGACGCCGCGAGCCCTGCGCGGAGCGCAGTGACCTCGTCGTCGTCGAGAGGAACGAGCGGACCTCGCACGTTCCGGTTGTCGAGCACGCCGAGCAGCTCCAGGGCTGCCTTGGCGGTTGTTGCTCCGTAGTTGGCGACGCCCATGACGGCGTCGAAGGCCGGCGTCAGCCGGGTGTGGATCTCGAGGGCCTCGCGCGTGTTGCCGGCGACGAACGCCTCGATCATCGCCTTGAGCTCGCGCCCCGCGGCGTGCCCGACGACGGAGACGAGCCCGTCGGCGCCGTACGCGAGATAGCCCAGCGTCGCGGCGTCGTCGCCGCTGTAGACGGAGTAGCCGAGCTGCGTCAGGGCCACGGCGTGGGCCGGATCGCCGGTGGCATCCTTGACGCTGGTGATGTTGGACAGCTCGCGGGCTCGTTCGTAGGTCTCGAGCGCGATCGGCAACCCGGTGCGGCCGGGGACGTCGTAGAGCATCACCGGCAGGTCGGTGGCCTCGGCCACGCTGCGGAAGTGGTGCAGGACCCCGGCCGGGCTGGGCTTGTTGTAGTAGGGGGTGACGTGCAGCAGCGCGTCGACGCCTATCTTGGCCGCCTGCTCGGCCAGCTCGACGGAGTGTGCGGTGGCGTTGGTCCCGACGCCGGCGATCACGACGGCGCGATCGCCGACCGCATCCACGACGGCCTGCAGGATCTGGCCGTCCTCGGCCACGGTGGTGGTCGGGGACTCACCGGTGGTGCCGCTGACGACGACGCCGTCGTTGCCGTTGTCGACGAGGTGCTGGGCGATCTTCGCCGTCCCCACGAGGTCCACCGACCCGTCGTCGTGGAACGCCGTCGCCATTGCGGTCAACAGGCGGCCGAACGGTGCTGCGGTTGTCATGGGGTCAGGCTATCGCTCGACGCCCGTCAACGCCGTTTCCCGTCGCTCGTGGCGGACACTGCGGGCGAGCACGCCGAGCACCAGCAGGAGCTGGGCCGCCCCGTAGGTCAGCATCACCCAGAACGACTGGCCCGGCAGGTCCCACCGCGGGACGAAGGCCTCCAGTGCGATCAACGCGTCCGAGCACATGAACAACACTCCGCCGATCCCGGTGAGGGGGTGGACGCCGGTGGCCAGCACCGCCATGACGGTGATCACGACGGCGTACACGACCACCGCGGACAGGACAGGACCGGCACCGGGCGCGCAGACCAGCACGAGACCGGCCGCTGCGGCGGCGTACGCCACCGGCCAGGCCGAACCGGTGACGGAGTCCTGCCGCAGCGGCCAGAAGGCACGGGCATAGGCCGCCTGGGCCACCGCGAAGGCGCCCACGAGCACCAGGAAGGCCGCGTCACCGGACACGAAGTGCGGCAGGAAGTCACCCAGCCACGAGCAGGCGATCGCGACCAGCACCCACCGCGTCAGGGCACTCATCGGCGCCGGAGCCAGCCACAGGACCAGGGCCAGCAACGGCATCAGCAGCCACTGGCTGACACCGATCAACGTCTCCTGGCCGCGCGCCTGCGCGACCAGGTGCACGGTGAGATCAGCGAGGTAGGCCGCGAGCGCGAGCACCCCGCGATGACGGGTCAGCATGGCTCATGCTGGCACGCCCGTGAGCCCGCTGGGCCGGATCCGGATGGAGAGGAAGGGGTCGGTTGGCACTGGGAGGCGCATAATGGAGCTGATGACAACTCCAGCCCGTCGCCACCTCGCCAGCAGTCCCTTCAAGGCCGAACCTGAGCAGACCATCGAGACCTTCTCGATGGACGACTCGGTCTGTCACGACGCCCACGGGATCGGACGCGTGGTCGGAGTCGAGACCAGCGCCGTCACGGTCGAGTTCCGTGGCCAGCCCGTGCGGATCACCAGCCCCTACCGCAAGCTGTTCAAGCTCTGATCCGACCTGATCGGCACTACTGGAACGAGACGAACCGCACCGCGGGGAGCCTGCGCACCTCGCGCGGCTTCATCCGCGGGACGTCCTCGTCGTAGAAGATCTTGAAGCCCATCGTGAACTTCTTCGGTCGGGCGACGTTGTCGTACGTCGCCAGCTTGTTCGCCGGGCTGCCGAACCCGTCGACGTGCTGGACCATCGCCAGCCCGTCGCGCGCTCTGACCTTGCCGATGTCGGGGATCATGCCGTCCTGGAACTGGTGGAGGACGAACAGCTTCTCGGGGAGCCCGCCGGCCTGGGTGAGCTTCGAGAGCCAGCCCGCCGTCTTGTTGATCTCCTTCGCCGAGACCGACCCGTAGACCTGGCCGGGGACCTCGGTGGGCCCGACCCGCCACTCCGGGTCGAGGGCGAGGCCGACCCAGGGGTCCTGCAGCGCCCACTCCCAGCGCTTGGCCGTCTCGAGGAAGCCCGAGCGACCCGGCTGGAGGTCGAGAAGCAGCAGCGCCCCGTTGCGGTGCGCGGCTTCGATGTAGGACTGGACGTAGCTGTGCAGGATGTCGTGGCTGTGGTCGCCGGCAGCCGTGGGGCTGTCGCTCGGGTCGGCCACAGTGACGATGAGCTCGTAGACCGGCATCAGGTTCTCGCCGCGCTTCAGGAAGGGCTTGCCGGCTCGCTTGATCCGCTTGAACGCAGCGTCCGGGGTGTTCTCCCCCAGCACACCGAGACTGCTCGAGCCTGCCGTGCCGTAGTAGGCGGTCAGGAACCGCTTCTTGCCGAAGACGGTCTTGCCGCCGCCCGGGAGGCGGGTCGCCGCCGGCGCTCCCGCTTCCTCCGCGGTCGTGGGTGGTGCCGTTGCTGTCGTCGGCGGAGCCGAGGCGACGAGCAGAAGGCACGCGAGAGCGTGGGTGATGAGTGCAGCGATGAGTGTCCGAGTCCCCCGAGTCATGCGGAGAAGATAGCGTGTGCCCGTGAGCAGACGATGAGCAAGATGGACGGGTTGCGAGCGATGCGCGAGGCGCGCTACGCCGAGAACACCGCACGAGCCAAGACCGCCGCTCCGGCGGCGAAGACGGTTGCGAAGGCGCCGGCCGCCAAGAAGGCGGCCACCACCGAGCCACGCGCGACGACGCCCGACAGCGACGACGCCGTCGAGCCCGCGCTCTGTGGGCACCGCAACATGGGTGGGCGCACCTGCACTCGCGAGCACGGACACGCGGCCAAGAGCCACCGCTACTCCTGAGGTTCCCCTCGATCAGGCGATACTGCTTGCATGGCGTACGACGAGGCCCTGGCCGAGCGCGTCCGGGACGAGCTGGGCGGTGAGCCCGGTGTGACCGAACGCAAGATGTTCGGCGGGCTGGGCTTCATGGTCGACGGGCACATGGCGGTGGCCGCGGGCAGCGGCGGGGACCTGATGGTCCGTGCGGACCCGGCGACCTCCGAGGCGTGGGTCGACGGCGAGTCGGTGCGCCCGATGGAGATGCGCGGACGGCAGCTGAAGGGCTGGCTCCTCGTCGCGGTCGACGCGCTCGCCGACGACGCGGTGCTGGGCACGTGGGTCGGCCGTGGCGTGTCCTACGCCCGGTCGCTGCCCCCGAAGTAGTCCTTCCGCTCCCACCACACCCAGTCGAGCCCGAGGTCGGGCCGACGATCGCGGCGTACCTCGTGCCATTCGTCGAGCGCGAAGTCCGGATAGCGCGCGTCGCCCGCGGGTGACAGGTCGATCTCGGTGAGGACCTGGTGCGTGGCCAGCGGCAGCGCCAGCTCGTAGATCTGCGCTCCTCCGACGACGAAGACCTCGCCGTCCAGCGAGGCGGCCAGGGCCAGCGCCTCGTCGATCGAGTGCGCGACGTACACGCCCTCGAACCCGGGCTCCCACGACGTCGACCGCGTGAGCACGATCGTGGTCCGGCCCGGCAGCGGTCGACCGATCGAGTCCCAGGTGGCGCGGCCCATGAGGAGCACGCCCCCCATGGTCACGGCCTTGAAGTGGGCGAAGTCCTCGCTGATGTGCCACGGGATCGAGCCCGCGTCTCCGATGACGCGGCCGTCGGCGTACGCCGCAACCAGGGTGATGCGGCGGGTGGGCTCAGACGGCAACGGGAGCCTTGATGCCCGGGTGCGGGTCGTAGCCCTCGAGCCCGATGTCCTCCAGGTCGAAGCCGTCGATCTCGGTGATCGACTCGTTCAGCACGAGACGCGGCAACGGCCGGAGGTCCCGGGTGAGCTGGAGTCGCGCCTGGTCGACGTGGTTGGAGTAGAGGTGGGCGTCGCCGATGGTGTGCACGAAGTCGCCGACCTCGAGACCGCAGACCTGGGCGACCATGTGGGTGAGCAGGGCGTAGGACGCGATGTTGAACGGCACGCCGAGGAAGACGTCGCCGGAGCGCTGGTAGAGCTGGCACGAGAGCCGGCCGTCCGCGACGTAGAACTGGATCAGGGTGTGGCAGGGAGGCAGCGCCATGTCGCCGATGTCGGCGACGTTCCACGCGGAGACGATGTGGCGGCGGCTGTCCGGGGAGGTCTTGATCTGCTCGATGACCTGGGCGATCTGGTCGATGTGCCGCCCGTCCGGCGTCGGCCAGGAGCGCCACTGATAGCCGTAGACGGGGCCGAGGTCGCCGTTGTCGTCGGCCCACTCGTCCCAGATCGAGATCCCGCGGTCGTTGAGCCACTTGACGTTGGTGTCGCCCCGGAGGAACCACAGCAGCTCTCCGAACACCGACCGGGTGTGGATCTTCTTCGTCGTCACCAGCGGGAAGCCCTCGGCGAGGTTGAACCTCATCTGGTGGCCGAAGACGCTGAAGGTGCCGGTGCCGGTGCGGTCGGACTTCTCCGTCCCGTCATCGAGGAGGCGCTGGAGAAGGTCGAGGTAGGCCTGCATGCGCCCGACAATACTTCGGCTCGAGCCCTCCTCAGTGCAGCCTGACGTCGCGTCCCTCCACCACGACCCGGCGGACCGACGTGCAGTTGGGGACGAGACAGACCACGAACAATCTGTTGACGGTCTCGGAGAGCCGCACGTAGACGCCCGCCTCGGGTCCGGCGGCCGCGATCTCCATCAGATGGACGGTCTCTCCGGTCGGCGCGATCGCGACTCCGAGGCGTCGCGTCACCTCACCTCGGGCGTCGTACGGCGCAGGCACGTCCGGCTCCGAGAAGGCGGGCATCGCCTCGTCGTAGTCGGACACGGAGCCGTCGGCCTCGACCAGCAGCAGCGAGTCGTCCTCGTCCTCGATCACGACGCCGTCGTCGAGCGGGACGAACGCCCCAGCCCCCGGCAGGGTCACGACCACGTCGGCCAGGTGCAGCTCGCCCTCCGCGAACCACGGCACGGGGACAAGGTTGGCCTCCTTCCGCACGGCGGGTGGCGCCGGCAGGAAGGAGATGATCACCGTGCCGGCGATCAGCAGTGCGAGAACCGCCAGGGCGGCCCGCGTCAGCCGGCGGCGACGAGGGCGTTCGAGCTCCTCGGCGACCAGGTCACGGACGTGGGCCTCGACATCGGTGGTCTGCTCGAGCCTCGACCACCCGCGCCGGCAGCGCTCAAGCGCCCGGTCGACCGCGCCCTCGACTGCTGCTCCCCCGCCGAACTCCTCGACCAGCGAGGAGCGGCGGGCGGCCACGAAGTCGTCGTGGGTGTCCATCCGCACCTCCACCCGTCATTCGCGACCAGAGCAGTATCGGATGGCTCAGGCGTGCAGCGCCATCGGCCCGTAGACCTGCCGCTCGTGCTCGAACAAGGTGACACCGTCGACACCGGCCTCGGCCAGCTCGGCCCAGATCTCCCCGACCCAGGACTCGGCGTCGGCCTGGGACAGGAACCGCTGGCCGGCGAACTCCTCGGCCGCGACCTCGTTGCCTGCCGCGTCCTCGAGCCGCCACCACCAGGGGCGTTCGGTCGCGGAGGGCTGTCGGAAGGTGGGCGGCTGATCAGGCAACATCACGACTCCTTGACGGACGTGTCGACGAACGGCGGCTTCACCAGCTGGAAGATCTCGCGACGGCCGCGGACGTCCACGCCGACCTCGGCCTCCGCGTTCACCAGCACCGGCACCAGCGCCATCCCGATGCCCTTCTTGAGCGTCGGCGAGAAGGTGCCCGAGGTGATGTCGCAGAGCGGGACGTCCTGGGTGAGCGTCACGCTCATGCCGGGTCGCGGGATGCCGCGGCCGGTCGCGACCAGGCCACGCAGGCGGCGCTGGGGCCCGGCCTCCTTCACGGCCACGATGGCGTCGCGGCCCCAGAAGACGTCCTTCTTCCAGCCGACGGCCCAGCTCAGGCCGGCCTCGACCGGGTTGACGTCGATGGTGATGTCCTGGCCGTGAAGCGGGTAGCCCATCTCGGTGCGCAGGGTGTCACGCGAGCCGAGCCCACACGCCAGCATCCCGAACTCCTCACCGGCAGCCAGCAACGCGTCCCACAGCGGACCGGCGGCGTCGTTGCTGGCGATCAGCTCGTAGCCGCGCTCACCGGTGTATCCGGTGCGGCACACCACGACGCCGACCTCGGAGCCGAGCACGTCGGGGATCTGCGCCTCGACGAAGGACATGTAGTCGTGGCCGGTCGGCAGGCCGACGCGTCGCAGGACCTCGTCCGACTTGGTGCCCTGGACTGCGAGCACGGCGTATTCGTCGTGGTGGCTCTTCACCGAGACACCGTCGGGGGCCACGGCCTGCATGCGGCGTACGACCTCGGCAGTGTTGGCGGCATTGGGGACGAGCAGCACGTGCTCGTCGTCCTGGTAGTAGGCGATCAGGTCGTCGACGATGCCGCCGGTCTCGTCGTCGCAGCAGAGCGTGTACTGCGCCTTGCCGGGCTCGATCTTGGCGAGGTCGTTGGAGAGCGTGGCGTTGACGAAGTCGGCGGCGCCGCGGCCACTGACCATCGCCTTGCCGAGATGGCTGACATCGAAGATGCCCACCGACTCGCGGACGGTGGTGTGTTCCTTGACCACTCCGGCGGGATACTCGAGGGGCATGGACCAGCCACCGAACTCGGCGAACTTCGCACCGAGAGCGACATGGCGGTCGTGCAGTGGGGACTGCTTGAGGGTCGCGTCAGGCATGGCCCGAAACCTACCCCAGCGCCCGTGTCTCCCACCCTGACCTAAAGTGCCCGGGTGACCACGACGTACACGCTGCGCAGCGCGAACCCCGCCAAGACCCGTGCGGAGGCCGTGGTGGTCGGCGTCCTCGCCTCCGACAAGGGCCCCGTCGTGTGCGACGCGGGCGCCGACGTCGCCGAGGCCTGGGGCCGCAAGTGGCGACCGCTGCTCGCATCCCTCGGGGTGACCGGCAACGCCGGCGAGTCGGTCCGCCTCCCGACGAACGGCACCATCAACGCCCAGCTCCTCGTGCTCGTCGGTCTCGGCAAGGAGCCGGACGAGACGGCCGTACGCCGTGCTGCCGGTGTCGCCGCCCGGAGCGTGCCGAACGCCGCGTCGGTCGCGATCGCGCTGCCCGCCGACACGCCTGCCCTGGTCGGACGCGATCACGCAGGGTCACCTGCTCGGCGGCTACACCTACACGTTGCACAAGAGCAGTCCGCCGAAGGACGCTGCCTCGTCGAAGGCCGGCGACGTCGTCGTGCTCAGCCCCGTCGCGCGCAAGGCGGAGGCGATCGCTGCCTTCGAGGAGGCGCAGGTGCTCGCCGATGCCGTGCGCCTGACCCGCGACTGGGTCAACGAGCCGCCCGGACACCTGACGCCGGCCCGGTTCGCCGACGCGGTGGTCGAGGCCCACGGGTCGCGACCAAGGGGCGCGGGGCGCCCAAGGTGGCGCTGGAGATCTGGGACCACTCGACGCTCGAGGAGCGTGGGCTCGGCGGCACGCTGGCCGTCGGCAACGGCTCGGCCGCCACGCCGCGCCTGGCCAAGCTGACCTACTCCCCCAAGGACGCCACCACGCATCTCGCGCTCGTCGGCAAGGGCGTCACCTTCGACTCCGGCGGCCTGACCATCAAGCCCTCCGGGAGCATGGTCGGCATGAAGGGCGACATGGGCGGTGCTGCCTGCGTCATCGCCGCGACGCTCGCCATCGCCCAGCTCGGGCTCCCGGTCAAGATCACCACCTTTGCGCCGATGGCCGAGAACATGGTGTCCGGATCGTCGTCCCGGCCCGGTGACGTCGTCACCATGTACGGCGGCACCACCGTCGAGATCGCCAACACCGACGCCGAGGGCCGCATGCTCCTCGGCGACGCACTCGTGCTCGCGTCCGAGGAGACGCCGGACGTGATCGTCGACGTCGCCACGCTCACCGGCCACCTCCAGCTCGCGCTCGGCGACAAGGTCGGCGCGGTGCTGGGCTCGCAGGAGATCGTCGACGCCGTGCTGGCGGCCGGTGCCCGAGCCGGCGAGCAGCACTGGCAGATGCCGATCCCCGAGGAGATGTCGGAGCGGATCAAGGCCTCCAAGGTCGCCGACCTGCTCCAGCACGACTGGGTGCGGTGGGGCGGCGGCCTGATGGCGGCCGCGTTCCTGCGGGAGTTCACCGCCGGCATCCCCTGGGCGCACCTGGACATCGCCGGCAAGGAGATCAACTCAGGCGCCCCCTACGGCCACGTCCCCTCCGGCGGCACGGGCTTCGGGGTCACCACGATCGTGGAGTACGCGAAGTCGCTGGCCGCGGCGGACTGACCGGCGCCGTCAGGCCCCGCCGGCCTTCTTGCGCCGGTTGTAGTCGCGCATGCGCTGCGGGATACCGACGACGGCAGCGTCGTACGACGGCACCTGGTGCTTGTTGGCGAAGTTGTGCGCCCACTGGACGCTCGGGACACGGCGGCGGGTCCACTCACCGTCGTGCGCGACCAGCAGCAGCGTCACGTCACTGACGGCGGTGCGCGGCTCGACGAATCCCTCGACCCCGCGACGGCTGGTCACGAAGTCGGTCAGGTGAGCCAGGTCGTGGCCGTCGGATGCCCGGACCGTCGTCGAGCCGTTGCGGAAGCCGTCGCGCGCAGGTCGGCGCACGCGCCCGGATCGTCGAAATCGGTCTAGCAGTCCCATGCCGACATTGTGCCTGCCGCGGCGAAGGAACCGTCCGCAACCCGCTGCGAACCCGTCCAGAAGTCGCCGACATCCCACCGACAAACTCAGGTGACCGGCGGGTACGCACCCGGTGTGGACAGCATCACAAAGAGTGCAAGGATGGGCGGGCGCGCTCATCCGACCCACCGATGAGTGACCGAACGACTCGAAAGGCAACGCGTGACCGACGGCGATTTCGACGTACTCATCCTCGGGGCAGGGTCTGGCGGTTACGCGTGCGCACTGCGCGCGGCCCAGCTCGGACTCACCGTGGGCCTGGTCGAGAAGGGCAACCTCGGCGGCACGTGCCTCCACGTCGGTTGCATCCCGACCAAGGCCCTGCTGCACGCGGCGGAGGTGGCCGACTCCGCACGCGACGCGTCGAAGTTCGGCGTGAGTGCCACCCTCGAGGGCATCGACATGGCGGGCGTCAACTCCTACAAGGACGGCGTGGTCTCCCGCCTGTTCAAGGGACTGACCGGCCTGATCAAGTCGCGTGGCATCACCGTGATCGAGGGCGAGGGGCGCGTGACCGGCCCGCGCACCGTGTCGGTGGGCGCTGCGACGTACACCGGGAAGAGCCTCGTCCTGGCCTCCGGTTCCTACTCCAAGTCGCTGCCGGGTCTCGAGCTCGACGGCGAGCGGGTCATCAGCTCCGAGCACGCGCTGCAGGCTCGACCGGGTGCCGGCGTCGGTGATCGTGCTCGGCGGTGGCGTCATCGGCGTGCGAGTTCGCCAGCGTGTGGGCGAGCTTCGGCGCCGAAGGTCACCATCATCGAGGCCCTCCCCCGACTCGTCGCCGCCGAGGACGAGGCGTCGTCGAAGGCGCTCGAGCGCGCGTTCCGCAAGCGCAAGATCGACTTCCTCACCGGCACCCCGTTCCAGAGCGTGAAGACCACCGACTCCGGCGTCGCCGTGACCGTCGAGGGCGGCGACGTGATCGAGGCCGAGCTGCTGCTCGTCGCGGTCGGCCGCGGCCCGTCGACCGACGGGCCTCGGGCTACGACGAGCAGGGCGTCGCCATGGAGCGCGGCTTCGTGCTCGCCGACGAGCGCTGCCGCACCAACGTCGAGGGCGTCTACGCCGTCGGCGACATCGTCCCCGGCCTGCAGCTGGCCCACCGCGGCTTCCAGCAGGGCATCTTCGTGGCCGAGGAGATCGCCGGGCTCGACCCGCAGCCGATCGACGAGGCCGGCATCCCGCGCGTCACCTACTCCCACCCCGAGATCGCCTCGGTCGGCCTCGACGAGGCGCAGGCCGGGAGCAGTACGGCGACGACGGTCGAGACGCATGACCTACGACCTCGGCGGCAACGGCAAGAGCCAGATCCTGAAGACCCAGGGCTTCGTCAAGCTGGTCCGGCCGCAAGGACGGCCCCGTGCGTCGGCGTCCACATGGTGGGCGACCGGGTCGGCGAGCTCATCGGCGAGGCGCAGCTCATCTACAACTGGGAGGCGTACGCCGACGACGTCGCGCCCCTCGTCCACGCGCACCCGACCCAGAACGAAGCCCTCGGCGAGGCGCACCTGGCCCTGGCCGGCAAGCCGCTGCACGCCCACTCCTGACTCACCAGACCAACTCACGACGCGAGCGAAGGAACCACATGGCCACCGAAGTCACCCTCCCCGCACTCGGCGAATCCGTCACCGAGGGCACCGTCACCCGCTGGCTCAAGCAGGTCGGCGACGCCGTCGCGGTCGACGAGCCGTTGCTGGAGGTCTCCACCGACAAGGTCGACACCGAGATCCCCTCGCCGGTGGCCGGCACCCTGCTCGAGATCAGGGCCAACGAGGACGACACCGTCGAGGTCGGCGCGGTGCTGGCGCGTGATCGGTGAGGAGGGCGAGGGCGGCGGCGAGCTCCGGCTCCAGGCAGCCCGAGGACAGGCCAGCCCGACTGCTGAGGAGGCCGAGCCGGCAGCCGAGGAAGCAGCCGCTGCCGAGGAGGACGCCTGCCGAGGAGCCGCACCCGCGGCCGAGGACGAGGCGCCGCCGACGGAGAGCCGCCGCCGCCGCCGACGGCGAAGCCCGCCGGCGGTGGCGGCGGCGGGTCGGCACGTCGGTGACGCTGCCCGCGCTCGGCGAGTCCGTCACCGAGGGCACCGTCACCCGCTGGCTCAAGCAGGTCGGCGACGACGTCGCGGTCGACGAGCCGCTGCTCGAGGTCTCCACCGACAAGGTCGACACCGAGATCCCCTCGCCGGTCGCCGGCAAGCTGCTGGAGATCAAGGTGGCCGAGGACGAGACCGTCGAGGTCGGCGCCGAGCTGGCGGTCGATCGGCTCCGGCGACGCCGCGCCGGCTCCGGCCGAGGAGAAGCCCACCGAGGCGAGCCCGCCGCCGAGGAGAAGCAGCCCGAGGCGGAGCCCGCCGCCGAGGAGAAGCAGCCCGAGCCGCGAGCCGCGAGGCGAAGCCCGCCGAGGCGACCCGACCGCCGAAGCCCGCAGCCCTGCCGCGCCGGCGCCCGCTGCACCCGCAGCCGGCGGCTCCCGCCGCAGCACGCCGCCGCGGCCCGCGCCAGCGCGGACGACCAGAGCGTCGCTACGTCACGCCGCTGGTCCGCAAGATGGCCGCCCAGCACGGCGTCGACCTGGAGCCGGTGACCGGCACCGGCGTCGGTGGCCGGATCCGCAAGCAGGACGTCCTCGACGCCGCCGCGGCCAAGGAGGCCGCCGGCTCCGGCTGCCGCCCCGGCTGCCGCTGCGGCTCCGGCCGGCGGCGTACCCGCGGCTGCTCCGGCTGCCGCCGCGCCCCGTCGCCGCTGCGTGGCACGACCGAGCCGATCTCGCGACTGCGCAAGGTCATCGCCGAAGCGCATGGTCGAGTCGCTGCAGACGGCGCCCAGCTGACGCAGGTGATCGAGGTCGACGTCACCGCGATCGCGCGGCTGCGCGAGCGCGTGAAGGCCGACTTCCTGGCCCGCGAGGGCGTGAAGCTGTCCTACTTGCCGTTCTTCGCCAAGGCGGCGATCGACGCGCTCAAGGAGCACCCGAAGCTGAACGCGGCGATCGACACCGAGAAGGGCGAGGTGACCTACTTCGACCGCGAGAACATCGCGTTCGCCGTGGACACCGCGAAGGGCCTGCTCACCCCGGTCGATCAAGGACGCCGGCGACCTGTCGATCGCCGGCCTGGCCAAGAAGATCGCCGACGTCGCCGAGCGCACCCGCACCAACAAGATCGGGCCCGACGAGCTGTCCGGCGGCACGTTCACGCTCACCAACACCGGCAGCTTCGGGGCGCTGTTCGACACCCCGATCATCAACCAGCCGCAGGTCGCGATCCTCGGCACCGGGTGCCGTCGTCAAGCGTCCCGGTCGTGATCGACGACCCGAACCTCGGCGAGACGATCGCGGTCCGCCAGATGGTCTACCTCTCGCTGACCTACGACCACCGCCTGGTCGACGGTGCCGACGCCGCCCGCTTCCTGCCGACGTCAAGCAGCGCCTCGAGGCGGGCCAGTTCGAGGTCTGATCGTCACCGACGTCGGCCCCGGTTGCTTCGGCGACCGGGGCCGTCGTTTTGCCCGTGTGGTGAGGTGGCATCATGAACGTCGTCATCGCCGGAGCATCAGGGTTCCTCGGCACCCACCTGACCGAGCATCTGCGCGCCGCGGGGCCACGAGGTCACCGCAGCTCGTACGTCGGTCGCCCGGCGCGCCGACGAGTCCACTGGGATCCCTACGCCGGCACCATCGACCACGACGTCATCGAGCGGCGGACGTCGTGGTGAACCTGGCGGGCTCCCCGACCGCCGGCAACCCCCACTCTCGAAGCGGGCGCAGCCGAGCTACGAGAGCCGGGTGACCACCACCGGCGTGCTGGCCGAGGCGATCGCCGCGGCCGGCGGCAGCCGGCGTACCTCGCCGGGAACGGCATCAGCTACTACGGCGACCACGGCGACGAGGTGGTCACCGAGGAGCTCCGACAGCCGGGGCGACGCGCTGCTGACCAAGGTCACCCGCGACTGGCAGGCAGCCGCCGAGCCGGCCGTGACGCGGGCGCCCGGGTCTGCATCCTGCGCACCGCCCCGGTCATGGACCGCGACAATCCCCCCTGAAGCAGATGCGGCCGCTGTTCAAGCTCGGGCTCGGGCGCCCGGCTGGGCGACGGCCGGCAGTACTTCCCGATCGTCTCGCTGCGCGACTGGGTTGGCGCGGTCGGCCTACCTCGCCGAGCCGACGACGTCGCCGGGCCGTTCAACCTCTGCTGCCCGTAGACACCGACCAACGCGCGAGTTCACCGAGGCGCTGCCGAGGCGGTGAACCGGCCGGCGCTCTGGTCGCGCCGCGCGGTCCTGAAGGTGGCGCGCCGGGCCGGATGGCGCCCGAGATCCTGGGCTCGCTGCAACGCCGAGCCGGCCGCGCTCGAGGCAGCGGGCTACACTTCCAGGACGCGACGTCGCGCGCGGTCTTCTCCGCCGCACTGCCTGACCTACCGCGGCCACCCGCCACTCGCCCGCGACCCGGCGCAGCGCCACCGCCCGCGTCGACGGCCGAGTCGAAGCGGGAGCGGCATGGGTCGCCGCCGCAGCCCCGGCCACCACCGCCCTGAGACCGGTCGGTGACCACGCAGCGACCGACCGGCCCGCCGACGACGAGGACGTCGCAGGCCAGCACCTGCATCCGCAGCCCGCGCACCCGCAGCCCGCGGTCGGCGTACGCCCGAGCAGGCGCGCGTCCTGTCGGCCGGTGCGGGAGCCCGGCGATGTAGAGCCGCGCAGCGCCGCCGACGTCGCCCGACGCCCAGGCCGCGCGCCCGCCGCTCGTCCCAGGCGGGGAGCACCGCAGCGCCGCGACCCGGCCGGCGGTCACGACCGGCCTCCGACTGGGCGCGCTGGCCGCGCCGACCAGCGCGGCCGAGCACGAGCACCGCCAGGGCGACCGGCGAGCAGCAGGCAGGACAGGACGAGGGCAGTCGACGCGGGTTCACGACCGTCCCTACCCAGTCCGGCGGATCCGGTCCGGCGTTTTCCACAGGGGTAGGCTGCCCGCGTGCCTCTGGACTTCCGGATCGCCGGTCTCGGCGAGACGCCGTCGAGTACCTCGCCGCCTGGGACCTCCAGCGGAGGTCCACGCCGAGGTGGTGGCCGGCACTCCCCCGACACCGTGCTCCTGCTCGAGCACCCGCCGGTGTTCACCGCCGGCAAGCGCACCGACCCGCACGAGCGGCCGCCGACCCGGCGGCGCGCCCGTCATCGACGTCGACCGCGGCGGCAAGATCACCTTCCACGGGCCGGGCCAGCTGGTCGGCTACCCGATCGTCACGCTGCCCGACCACGTCCAGGTCGTCGACTACGTACGCCGCGTCGAGGAGGCGCTGATCGCGGTCTGCGCCGACTTCGGCGTGACCACCGCGCGGGTCCCCGGCCGCAGCGGCGTCTGGCTCCGGGCCGACGACCGCGGCCCGAGCGCAAGGTGGCCGCGATCGGCATCCGGGTCAGCCGCGGGGTGACGATGCACGGCTTCGCGCTCAACTGCGACGTCGACCTCGGCTGGTACGACCGTTCGTGCCGTGCGGCATCGCGGACGCCGGGGTCACGTCGCTGAGCCAGGAGCTCGGCCGCGACGTGCACCGTCGCCGAGGTGCTGCCGGGCGTCGAGCGGCACCTGCGCGACCTCCTCGCCTGGGCGCCGTACGCCCCGACCCCGGACTACGACCGGCCGGCCCGACCCGCCGCGGATCGAGCTGGTCAGCCCGGGCGTCTCGGCCTGAACAGCAACGGCGTGCCGCCGGTCGGGCCGGGACCGGCCATCGAGGATCAGTCCACAGCGACGCATGCCGCGTCGAATCCGTGGCTCGGGGTGACTGTGAGAAGGCAATGAGGGATCTCGTCATCGAGACGTCGGGCTGCGCAAGGAGTTCCGCACCCGTCGGGGCGGCCGCGCGTGGCCGTCGAGGATCTCGACCTCGCCGTGCCGGCCGGCGGGGTGCACGGCTTCCTCGGGCCCAACGGGTCGGGCAAGACCACGACGATCCGGATGCTGCTCGGACTGGCCCGGGCCCACCTCGGGCACGATGCGCCTCTTCGGCAGGCCGTCCCCCCACCTGCCGGCGTGATCGGGCGGGTCGGCGCCGTGGTCGAGTCGCCGAAGTTCTCGCCGAAGTTCACCGGACGCCAGAACCTCCGTTGCTGGCCGCGAGCGTCGGCGTCCACCGACGCCCGGGTGGACGAGGCGATCGAACCGTCAGCCTGACCGGCCGGGAGCGGGACCGCTACAAGGGCTACTCCCTCGGGATGAAGCAGCGGCTGGCGATCGCGGCCACCCTGCTCAAGGACCCCGAGCTGCTGATCCTCGACGAGCCGACCAACGGGCTCGACCCCGCCGGCATCCGCGAGATCCGCGAGACCATCAGCGAGCTCGGCGACGCGGGCGTCACGGTGCTGCTGAGCTCCCACATCCTCGCCGAGGTGCAGCAGGTGTGCGACTCGGCGACGATCATCGGGAACGGCCGGATGCTGGCCTCCGGGCAAGGTCGACGACCTGCTCGGCTCCAGCCTCGACGTACCGGGTGCGGGTAGCAGATCCGGAGGCTGCACTGCGGGTGCTCACCGAGGACGGGTTCGCCGTCACTCAGCTCGACGGCGTGCTCGGGGTCGAGTCGAGCGACCACCCGCCGAGATCACGGCTGGCTGGGCAGGCACGGCATCTGGCTCGACGAGCTGACCGCTCTGCGCCGACCTCGAGACGGTCTTCCTCGGGCTGACCGAGAGCGACCCGCTCGGCGCCCAGGACGGTGATCTCGATGGGTCGACTGCTGGGCTCGAGCTCACCCGCCTGCGCTGGCGCCGCGCGGTCGTCGTGCTCCTCGCCGCGAGCGTGCTGGTCCCCGCCGTCATCTGGGTCGCCATGGCCATCAACACCCGACCGGTGACCGACGCCGACCTGCAGCGAGCGGAGGAACAGGTGCAGTCCGAGCTGGCGCAGCCCTACATCCGCGACTAGATCGAGCGGTGCATCGAGAACCCCGGGGACTACGGCGCCCCCACGACCGCCCCGGAGGCGACCTGCCGGGAGTTCATCGAGCCGCGCGCCGAGTGGTACCTCACCCGGCAACCCCTCGACCTCGCGAGCGAGGGGAAGGCAGCGGGCTCGGCCTCATCACGAT
>CAVUNB010000037.1:0-85102 GCA_963742685.1 uncultured Actinomycetota bacterium
ACTTGATCAGGCCCGAGGGTGGTGTCGTCCACATCGATGGCGTCGAGGTTGCGCGCCTCGACAGCGCGGGGTGGGGCCGTGTGGGACACCTGATCGACACCCCGTTCGTCTACCCGGGCTGACGGTCCGGGAGAACCTCTGGGCGGCGGCGCGACTGCACGGCGTGCCCGCCTCCGCAGCCGGGGCCCGCGCTGACCGAACACTGGCCGACCTGGAGCTGGGCCGTGGGCCGACCGCCGTGCATCGGCACTCTCCCAGGGGAACCGCCAGCGCGTCGGCCTGGGCAGTGCCCTCGTGCACGAACCACGGCTGCTCGTCCTCGATGAACCCACCAACGCCCTCGACCCGGCCGGGGTGCTGTTGCTGCGCAAGTTCTACTGCCGCGCGCCGCGGCGGGGGTGGCCGCGCTGGTCTCCAGTCACCATCTGGACGAGGTGGCTGCGGGTCGCCGACCGGGTGAGCGTCATCCATGCCGGCACCATCGTGGCGAAGCTGGACCCGCACGGCGTCGACCTGGAGCGGGCGTTCTTCGCGATGGTGCATGCCGCCGACGAGGCGGCCCAGGCGCGTGGAGCCGGTCCGATGACCGCGGCGTACGCCGTCGAGGCGCTCAAGCTGCGCCGATCCCGTGTGGTCGCGGTGGCGACCGTCGCCCTGCTTGTGGTGCCGGCGCTGCTCGCCCGGCTCTTCCTGATTCCCGCCGAACGCGGCGGTGCCGACCCGATGAGCGCCAAAGCCTCCCTGCTGCTGCCGGGAGTCGGCTGGGCCCGCTACCTCGGCGGACTGATCCAGATCTACGCCACAGCCGGGGTGGTCGGCTCCGGAATCGTGGTCGGTTGGTGCTTCGGAGGGAGTACGCCGACCGCACGGTTGTCTCGCTCTACGCCTCCGCAACCCCCGCACCTGCGTCGCACGGGCCAAGCTGGTGCTCCTCGCGGTGTGGTCCGTAGCGGTGGGTATCGGTGTGGCGGCTGTCGCCGCGCTGATCGGGATTGCCACCGGACTCGGGCTTCCCGCCGCGATCGACGGGCAGCGTACTCGGGCGGCTCGCCGCGCTGGCGGTCCTGTCCGGACTCCTCGCGCTTCCCGTCGCTCTGCCTGCCAGCATCGGGCGCGGCTATCTCCCTGCCGTCGGTGGCCTGATGGTGCTCGTCGTCGCCGCCCAGGTCGCCATGGTGGCCGGCGCGGGCTCCTGGTGGCCCTGGTCGGTGGCCGCCGTTTGGGCCATGGGCACCGACGCGGGGATGGAACCGGTGGCTCCTGCCTGGCTGACTGGTGGTGCCGCTGGTCGCCGCGCTGGGCGCGTTCGCCACGGCCGAATGGTGGCGGCGCGCCGAGGTGGTCTGACCCGAAGTCCGAGACCACCGTAGTGATCGCCACCATCGGCGTCATCGTCGGCGTCCTGGACCGTCCAGATCGTCGGCCTCAACGAGACCAGCGCCGATCGGCAGGGCCGGCTGACCGGACAGCTCGTCATCGCACTGAGCCACGAATGTCCCTCCCGCGCTGCGACGCCTAGGGTGGGCACTGGTGCGCCGGGAAGTCTGGTCGGCAACAACGTCGTCGACCCCCAGGAGCACCGACATGTCTGATCCCCACGCCACCGGACCGGCCGCGCGGACCGTCTTCGGACGGGGCTCGTGGTCCGAGACCACCCGGGTCGCCGACATCCTCCGCAAGGAGACCGTCGGCGGGGCGCTGCTGCTGCTGGCCGCCGTGATCGCCATGGTCTGGGCCAACTCTCCGGCCGCGGACTCCTACGACGCCCTGCGCAACTACCAGATCGGCCCCGAAGCCTTGCACCTGCACCTGTCGCTGGGCACCTGGGCCGCCGACGGTCTGCTGGCGATCTTCTTCTTCGTCGTGGGCCTGGAGCTCAAACGCGAGTTCGTCGCCGGAGACCTCCGCGACCCCCGCCGCGCGGCCGTGCCGATCCTCGCCGCGATCGGAGGGATGATCGCGCCCGCCCTGGTCTACGTCGCGATCAACCTCACCACCGGCGACGGCGCCCTGCGCGGCTGGGCCATCCCGACCGCGACCGACATCGCGTTCGCGGTCGCCATCCTCGCGGTGATCAGCACCCACCTGCCGACCGCTCTACGCACGTTCCTGCTGACCCTGGCTGTCGTCGACGACCTGTTCGCGGTCACCATCATCGCGGTGTTCTACACCAGCGAGCTGCACATCGGGTTCTTCGTTGCCGCCCTGGTCCCGATCGGCCTGTTTGCGATCGCCGTGCAACGACGGATCCGGTCCTGGTGGCTGCTGCTTCCCCTTGCGGCTGTCGCGTGGGCCCTCGTGCACGCCTCCGGCGTGCACGCCACCGTGGCCGGCGTACTGCTCGGCTTCGCCGTCCCGGTGATCCGCAGCCAGGCCGCCGGGGGACCCGACGCCGGCCCGGGCCTCGCGGAGCACTTCGAACACCGGATCAGGCCGATCTCCGCCGGGTTCGCCGTCCCGGTGTTCGCCTTCTTCGCCGCCGGCGTGACCATCGGTGGACTCTCGGGCCTGGTGGAGTCGCTGACTGATCGGGTTGCCCTCGGCATCGTCGCCGGACTGGTCCTGGGCAAGATGCTCGGAGTCTTCGCCATGACCTGGGTCGTGGCCCGCTTCACCCGAGCCAGCCTCGACCCCAACCTGCGCTGGCTCGACGTCCTCGGCGTCTCCATGCTCGCCGGGATCGGGTTCACCGTCTCCCTGCTCATCGGCGACCTCGCCTTCGGCGCCGGCAGCACCCGCGACGAGCACGTCAAGGTCGCCGTCCTGACCGGCTCCATCATCTCCTCGCTCATTGCAGGCGTCACCCTCAGGTCACGCGACCGCGTCTACCGCCGACTCGAAGAGGCCGAGCGACTCGACACCGACCACGACGGCATTCCCGACGTCTACGAGAACTCCGAACGGGACAGCGACTCCGGGTCGCCCGCGGCGGAGTAGCGGGGCCTACTCGTGCTGCCAGACCATCACCCAAGACAGCACCAGCAGACCGGCCAGCAGCGGGATGAGCACCAGGTTGGGTACGACGTGCAACAGCAGCCCCGCAGCCCGCCGTTGTGCGAACCAACAGCGCCCTCCAAGTGTCGCGCCCAACCGAAAATTTCAGCGCTTGACTCCTGCCCGCATGCGCCGTAATTTGCCTATCAGTTAATTAACCGATAGGAAAACTATGACTTCTACTGCGGCGTCGGTGAGCACGGAGGATCGGCTCGACGAGACTTTCGCGGCGTTGGCCAACTCGACACGGCGAGCGATCTTGGCACGCCTCACAGAAGGCGAGGCGAACGTCAACCAGCTCGCCGAACCCTTCCAACTCTCACTCCCGGCCATCTCCAAGCACCTCAAGGTGCTCGAACGGGCGGGGTTGATCGTGCGGGGTCAACGCGCGCAGTTCCGACCCTGCACCCTCGACGCGGCCCCACTCGAAGAGATCTCCACCTGGGCCGAGCAGTATCGACCCATCTGGGAGGCCCGCTTCGACCGGATGGACACCTACCTCCAGCAACTACAACAGCAACGAAAGACAGGCAGTGACGATGAGCGATGACATGGGCGGCCAGCACCTGGTGATCGAGCGGACTCTTGAGGCACCGCCGGAACTCGTCTGGAAGATGTGGACCGAACCGGAACGCTTCGCAGCGTGGTATGGCCCAAGCGGGGCAACCATCCCTGTGGCCAAGATGGATGTGCGGGTCGGGGGCATCCGACTGCTGTGCATGGAGATGACGACGCCGGACGGCACGATGCAGATGTGGTTCACCGGCGAGTATCTCGAGGTCATCGAGAACCAGCGCCTCGTCTACACCGACTCCATGTCGGATGAGAACGGCAACGTGCGTTCACCCGGTCAGATGGGCATGCCCGAGGGTCATCCGACCACGGCCGAAGTCAGGGTTGAGATCGAGCCCGTCGAGGGTGGCACGAGGATGGTGTTGACACACGCGCGGACTTGCCGCCGAGTCCCCGGGTGCCGCCGGATGGGCGATGGCACTCGACAAGCTAGCCGCGCACCTTGATGGCACACAGCGCGTCTGAGGATCCTGGTCGCGCCCGCGCATCGCGTTCTCCAGGGCGGCCCCATCACCCGGCCGATGAAGGCATGCCTGATGGCAGGCCTGACGAGGTCACGGTGAGCGCAGGGTCTCAGCGCTGTCCCCGCACGCGTCTACGCTCGAAACATGAACCGCGTCGATCGCCTGTATGCCCTGGTCGAGGAACTGCGGGCGGCGGGGCCGCGCGGCCGTACGGCGCGGCACCTGGCCGAGCACTTCGAGCTCAGCGTCAGGACCATTGAGCGCGACCTGAGCGCCCTGGGGCAGGCCGGCGTCCCGCTCGCGACGAAGCAGGGGCGCACCGGGGGTTACACGCTCGACCGCTCGATGAGCCTGCCGCCGCTCAACTTCACGCCACGCGAGGCGGTCGCCGTCGCGGTGGCGCTGAGCCGCGGCGAGCACGTGCTCTTTGCGCGCGACGCCCGCAGCGCCCTGCAGAAGATCGTGGCCGCCATGCCCGAACGGTTCGTGCAGGAGGCGCGTACGACCGCCGAGAAGGTCAGGCTCCTCGTGCAACCGGCGCCCGACCCCGACGCCGAGATCGCCGAGACCATCTGGCGTGCGGTGCGTGACAACCAGGTGCTGCGCATCCGCTACCTCGACGTCGGCGGCATCGAGACCGAGCGCGAGGTCGAGCCCCAGCACGTCGTGGTCGGGCCCAACGGCTCCTACCTCACCGCGTTCTGCCACCTGAGAGGTGACAGCCGGGTGTTCCGCATGGATCGCATCACCCGAGCCGAGCGGAGACCGTCGCTGCCGCGCCCACGGCGCGTCGTCGCGGAACGGATGGTCGACGGTCACGAGACGAGATTGCCGGAGTCGGCGCTGCGTCCCGAAGGTCTGCTGCCAAACTCCGACATAGGGCTGTCGCGAAACCCCGAGACGGTGGGTGCATCCCGCCGGCCCGGCGGGTGATCGGCAAGCACAAGGAGACCCCCATGACCAACCCCGCACCCGGCACCCTGGCTTGGTTCGAGGTCGCCACCAGCGACCCCGACGCCGCCGAGAAGTTCTACGGCAGCCTCTTCGACTGGAGGTTCGACGCCGACGGGCCCGCAGCGTCCGGCGGCATGGACTACCGCAACATCAAGGCCTCGGGCGCCGACGGACCGATGGGCGGCCTCTTCGGCACCAGCGGGCAGATGCCCGGCCATGCCGTGTTCTACATCCTCGTCGTCGACGTCGAGGCCACCTGCACCGACGCCGTGCAGCTCGGCGGCTCTGTGGTGAGCAAGCACCTCGACCCCGGCCCGGGTGCACCCACCTTCGCCTACCTGCGCGACCCCGCGGGCAACCAGTTCGGTGTCTTCAGCCCGCCGGCGGGCTGATGGCACGCGACGCGAAGGGCGCGTCCCCGTCGGAGCGGTCCGGCGGGGATGGCGCTGACGTTGCAGCCCGCGACCTCTACGACGAGCTGACCGACGACCTGCTCTACGACCCGGCCATCGGCCGGGCCACCATGATGGGCTACCCCTGCGTGCGGCTGGCCGGAAGGTTCCTGGCGTCCTACGACGACAAGGCCGGCTGCCTGGTCGTGAAGCTGCCCCGCCAGCGGGTCACCGAGCTCGTCGAGAACGGTCACGGCGACCCGTTCGCTCCAGCCGGCAAGGTCTTCCGAGAGTGGGTGTCGATCCAGACGGTCGACCGGAGCCTGTGGCACACGCTACTCGCCGAGGCCGTCGACTTCGCACGGCTGGGACTGGCCGAGTAGCGCCGTCGGAGCGGACCCAACCGCCACGGCGTTTCTGGATGCACACGCTGTCGTCGAACGGGGTCAGGCGAGGGGTTGATCGACGGCTGCCCGTTGCGCACCCGCGTTGAAGAATCCGACCAGCGAGTCGGTGTCGGGCAGCTCCCTCATCGGCCGGGCGGCACCGAACGGCATGTTCCAGAAGGTGCCTCCGCGTGGTGTCCACGGCCCGATGTAGGCGTAGGGCTCGGGGAGGTGGGTGTCTCCGGGGGAGACGCCGTAGTTGACTTCCGCGGATGTGATCGCGACGTCGAAGTGCTCGGGCCAGAGCACGGGCTCCTGGTCGGGCGCGAACGCGCGCAGTGCGGCGTCGCCGATGGCGAAGGCGTCGAGGATAACGGCGACGGCCTCGGGGTCGAGCACCACGGCATCGTCCGGGCCGACCGCTGGGCCACCGGCGTAGACGTGGCGCAATGTCCGTGCCTCGACCCCGGCGGCGTGGGCTACCTCTGCGAACGTCCCGGTCAGCGGGACCTCGAGCCCAGGGCACACCAGCACGAGCCGTTCGACCCGGAGCGCGGGTGAGGCGACGGTGCCGAATCCGCCGGGTGTCACGCGGAGCCGAATGGTCCGGCTCTGTGCGTGCTGGGGTCCGGCTAGCACGAGCTCGGCGATGCCGTGCAACACCTGCCGGGTGGACTCCAACGTGTGCGGGTGCATGGGCTCTCTCCCTCGTCCGGGCTTGTCGCCTGGTGTGTGTAACGCCTCCGACACCCAGGGGACTGATCTTCGAGGACGTCGTGTCCGCAACGATGCGAACACGAATCAGTGCCAAGCACCCGAGGAGGCGTTACATGACATCGCCGGAATCCATCGACCCCCTCGCTCTCGACGGCAGTTGGCATCCCGTGAACGCCGTCGACGTACCGGGGGAGGGGCGGGTGCGCAGCGTCACCGTGGACGGTCGGAGCATCGCCGTCAGTCGGTGCGGTGGGATTCTCGGGGCCTTGGAGAACCACTGCCCGCACCAGGGTGGTCCGCTGGGGGAGGGATCGATCGAGAAGGGGTTGTTGCGCTGTCCCTGGCACGGGTACGACTACGACCCGCTCACCGGTCGACCCCCAGGACACTTCGCCGACACGGTCACCGCCTACGCCATCGAGGAGCGTGCCGACGGCGTCTTCGTCCGACTTCCCGAAGCAGCGCAACACACCCGGACGGTCGCCGACGTCCTGGTCGAGACCCTCGTGGCCCACGGGGTGACCCGGGTCTTCGGGATGGTGGGTCACTCCAACCTCGGATTCGCCGACGCGCTGAGGCGTGCGGAGGAGCGGGGCGACCTGACCTTCATCGGCATCCGGCACGAGGGAGCAGCGGCGTTCGCAGCGAGTGCCTACGGCAAGCTGACCGGCCGACCGGCGGCCTGCTTCGCCATTGCCGGACCGGGCTCGACCAACCTGTTGACCGGCCTGTACGACGCGAAGCTCGACCAGTCCCCGGTGATCGCGATCTCCGGCCAGGTTCCCTCCAAGGTGCTCGGGCGTGGCGCCTTCCAGGACCTGGACCTCTCCGCGGTGTTCAAGGACGTGGCCATCACCTCCACCACCGTGCAGTCGGGCAGCGACCACGCCGAGCTGGCCGCGATCGCCGTCAAGCACGCGCGCGACGGGCGAGGAGTGGCCCACCTCGTGCTCCCCGACGAGGTACAGGCGCTGCCGTCCGACGCGCCGCCGGCGTCGCCGGACGGGCGGTACGCCGACAGGTTGGTCCGACCCGAGGAGGCGGCGCTGGCACGGGCGGCCGAGCTGGTGATGGGTGCCCGGCGACCGGTGATCATCGTCGGGCACGGTGCTCGCGGGGCCGAGGCCCAGGTCATCGGGCTTGCGGAGCGTCTGCACGCCCCGGTGCTGACGACGTTCAAGGCGAAGGGCCTGGTGCCCGACACCCATCCGCTCGGGGCTGGGGTGCTCGGCCGGAGTGGGACGCCAGTGGCCAGCTGGCTGATGAACGAGTCCGACCTGCTCGTCGTGGTGGGCGCGTCCTTCTCGAACCACACCGGCATCGCGCCGTACAAGTCGATCGTGCAGATCGACGACACCCCCAACTCCATCGGCAGGTTCGACGCCGTGACAGCGAGCGTCCTCGGCGACGCCGCGATCACCGTGGAGGCCCTCACCTCGGCGGTTGCCGATGCCGACCCCGACGACCAGAGGCCGGACGTGGCCGAGAGGTGGACGATATGGCGCGCCGAGAAGTCACGTCGTGTGGCAGACGATCGCGGCGCCGGCGTCTCGGCGGCCGCAGTGTTCGCGGCGCTGTCGGACCACCTTCCCGCGGATGCCGTGGTGAGCGTCGACGTCGGTAACCACGCCTACTCGCTGGGCCGCTACCTGGAGTCGAAGGGCCAGCCCGTGCTGATGTCGGGCTACCTGGGCTCCATCGGATTCGGCTACCCGGCAGCGATCGGCGCCTGGGCCGCCGACCCGGACCGGCCGGTCGTTGCCGTGACCGGGGACGGCGGGTTCGGGCAGTACGCAACCGAGCTCACCACGGCGGTGAAGTACGGCATCCCCATCAAGCACGTGCTGCTCAACAACAACGCCCTCGGCAAGATCAGCAAGGAACAGCTCGCCGCCGACTACCCGGTCTGGCACACCTCCCTCCACAACCCCGACTGGTCGGCCTACGCAGAGCTCTGCGGCGCCACTGGAATCCGGGTCACCCGCCGTGACGAGCTCGACGACGCGATGACCGCCCTGTTCGAGGCCACTGGACCGGCGCTGCTCTGCGTGGAGCAGGACGCCGAGCTGCTCTGACCAACCATTGACGTCCCGCACACCATCGAGAAGAAGGAGAGTCCCGTGACCGAGCCGACAGCGGCCGCCACAGAACGCAGCTACGACGACCTCACGGCGTTGTTCATCAACTGCACGCTGAAGAAGTCACCCGAGCCGAGCCACACGCAAGGTCTGGTGGATATCAGCCGCCACATCATGGAGGCCCACGGCGTGCAGGTCGACGTGGTCCGGGCCATCGACCACGACATCGCCACCGGCGTCTGGCCCGACATGCGGGAGCATGGTTGGGAGAAGGACGACTGGCCGGCAATCTTCGAGAAGGTCAAAGCTGCCGACATCCTGGTCCTGGCCGGACCGATCTGGCTCGGCGACAACAGCTCGATCATGAAGCAGGTCCACGAACGTCTCTACGGCGGATCACACCTGCTCAACGACCGCGGCCAGTACCTCTACTACGGCCGGGTCGGTGGCTGCTTGATCACGGGCAACGAGGACGGCATCAAGCACTGTGCCCACAACGTGCTCTACACGCTTCAGCACATCGGCTACACGATCCCGCCCCAGGCCGACGCCGGCTGGATCGGGGAGGCCGGTCCTGGTCCGTCATACCTCGACCTGGGATCGGGAGGTCCGGAGAACGACTTCACCAACCGCAACACCACGTTCATGACGTGGAACCTGATGCACCTGGCCCGACTGCTGAAGGATGCCGGCGGTGTCCCAGCGCATGGCAACCAGCGGTCCGAGTGGGACGCCGGTTGCCGCTTCGACTACGCGAACCCCGAGTACCGATGACCCGCGCTACGCTCCGTGGGTGGTCACGTCGAGCGTCGACGACGAGATCGTGGCGGGTGTTCGCTCCGGTGACGAAGCCGTCTTCGCGCAGCTGCTGAACGAGTGGTCACGATCCATGCTGCTGCTCGCCCGCACCCACGTCTCCACCGATGCTTCCGCCGAGGAGGTCGTCCAGGACACCTGGCTCGCCGTCATCCGCGGCATCGACCGCTTCGAAGGCCGGTCCTCGTTGCGTACCTGGGTCTACCGGATCCTGGTCAACACCGCGAAGAAGCGTGGAATGCGCGAGATCCGCACCGTGCCGTGGAGCAGCATCGCCGCCGGCGACGAGGACCTCGGCCCGACCCTCGACCCGTCCCTGTTCCGTGGCACCGACGACCAGTACCCCGGGGGCTGGTGGTCGTTCCCCCAGGTATGGCGCTCCTCGGAGAGCTCGGTGCTCGCCGACGAGGTACGCGCCCAGGTGCAGCTCGCCATCGACGCCCTCCCCGAGCGGCAGCGGGTAGTGGTCACGCTGCGCGACGTCCTGGGGCACAGCTCCGACGAGGTCTGCCAGATGCTCGAGATCTCGGGCGCCAACCAACGGGTCCTCCTGCACCGGGCCCGGGCAGCCGTGCGCGCCCACCTGGTGCCGTACCTCGCGGAGGCCGCCGCCGACGAAACCGATGGAGTGGGCTGAGATGGCCGACCTCACTTGCCAGGATTTCGTGGAGATCGTCACCGAGTACCTCGAGGGCGCCCTCGACGAGGACGCCACGACCCGGTTCGACCGGCACCTCGCGATCTGTCCCGGCTGCGACATCTACCTGGACCAGATGAAGGAGACGGCCTCGCGGCTGGGGCAGATCCCCGTCGGGAGCCTCACCGACGAGACGTGGTCGACCCTGCTCTCCGCGTTCCGCGACTTCCACCGCTGACCGATCGGCCCGTGTGCGTCCACCGGACCGATCCATCACAGGAGCCCCCGATGCCAGACGTCGAGTTCACCAACCTGCTGGTCATCACCGTCATCGCCCTGCTTGCCCCGTTGCTGCTCGGCCTCGCGCCCGCGCTGCGGTTCCCGGCCGTCGTCCTGGAGATCATCGCCGGGGTCGTGGTGGGCCCCCAGGTCCTGGGCTGGGTCGACGTGGACCTCCCGGTCTCGATCGTGGCCCTCCTCGGCCTGGCGTTCCTGTTGTTCCTGGCCGGACTGGAGATCGACGTGCACCAGCTGCGGGGACAGGTCCTCAGGCTCGCGCTTCTCGGGTACGTCGCGACCGTGCTGCTCGGCCTCGCCGTCGGAGTGGGATTCCATGCACTCGGCTGGGTGGGGGGTCCCGGCCTCGTCGCCATCGCCCTCTCTGCGACGTCACTGGGGCTCGTCGTTCCGGTCCTCAAGGACGCCGGGCAGCTCGACACGCCACTCGGGCAGATCACGGTCGCGGCGGCCTCGGTGGCCGACTTCGCCGCGATCGTGCTGCTCTCGCTGCTCTTCTCCAGCTCGGGTATCAGCACCGGGAGCCGCCTGGTACTCCTGGTCAGCTTCACCATGCTGGTCGCGATCACTGCGGTGGTGGTCTCCTACGTGGCCAGGCTCCGGCGACTCGACATGACGCTGACCCGACTGCAGGACACGACCGCGCAGATCCGGGTGCGAGCGGCGGTCGTGCTCCTGGTGGCCTTCGTGGCGCTGGCGGAACGGTTCGGTCTGGAGAGCATCCTCGGCGCGTTCATGGCCGGAGCGGTGGTCGGCCTCGTCGACAAGAACGCCGAGTCGCACCCGAACTTCCGCGTCAAGCTCGAGGCGATCGGCTACGGCTTCCTCATCCCCGTGTTCTTCGTGACCAGTGGCCTGCGCCTCGACCTGAGCGGCCTGGTCGAGAACCCGTCGGCCCTCGCCCGGGTGCCGGCCTTCCTGCTCGCACTGCTCGCCGTCCGCGGACTGCCCGCACTGCTCTTTGCCAAGGTCTTCGACCGGCGCTCGGTGATCGCCGCCGGTCTGCTCCAGGCAACCTCATTGCCCTTCATCGTCACCGCCACCCAGATCGGCGTACTGACCGGACGCATGAGCGGAATCACCGCGGCGGCCATGGTCAGTGCAGGCCTCCTGTCGGTGATCCTGTTTCCGGTAGGTGCCCTCGCCCTGCTCCGGCCACGCAACCGTGACCAGCAGGTCGACAGCCCACCAGCATGACGATCCGATGAACGTGCCGAGTCCGGATCAGGCCGGGTACCCGCCGCGCACCCTCCCCCATCTGCGGGATACATCAGCCAAGTGGGCCCGACACCTTGTCACCGTCCTCGGCCCCGGAGGATCGTAGGTTCCGCGGGGCGGACCAGGAGGCACGAGCATGACCAAGTGGATCGGACCGGAGGAAGCCGAGTACGACGAGCGGCGCGAGCTGTTCAACGCGATGATCAACACAAGGCCGCGGATCATCGCCGCGTGCGAAGACCCCGCGGATGTCAGGGAGGCCTTGGAGCGCGCCGCGCAGGACCGGCTCCCGGTGGCCGTGCGCTCAGGTGGGCACTCCGTGGCCGGGCAGTCCAGCAACAACGACGGGCTGGTCATCGACGTCCGACCCATGAAGGCAATCCTCATCGACGCCGCTGCCCGACGAGCCAGGGTCGGCGGCGGGTGCACCTGGGCTGAGTTCGACGCGGCCGCGCAAGTATTCGGCCTGGCTACCACCGGTGGACGGGTGTCCACGACGGGCGTCTCCGGGCTGACCCTCGGCGGCGGCTCGGGTTGGCTGGAACGTCAGCACGGACTCAGCTGCGACAACCTCCTGGCGGTCGAGCTGGTGACTGCCGACGGCCGGGAGGTCCGCGCCGACGAGACCCAGCTCCAGGACCTGCTCTGGGCCTGCAAGGGAGGGGGCGGCAACTTCGGTGTCGTCACCGCGCTGGAGTTCCAGCTGCACCCGGTCGGTCCGATGATCCTCGGTGGGCTGATGGCTTGGCCCGCTGCCCGTGGTCCCGAGGTGTCTCGGGCCTTCCGAGCCTGGGCGGACAACGCTCCGAATGAGCTCGGCACCGCCCTCGTAATGCTCAGCGGCCCGCCGGAGGAGTTCATCCCGCAACACCTGCAGGGCCAGCCTCTGATCGCGATCGCGGTCTGCTGGAACGGTGACGAGGCAACCGGCGCGGACGTGGTCCAGGTCATGCGCGACCTGGCTCCGGAGGTCGACCTGGTCGGCCCGATGCCTTACGCGGCGCTGCAGTCGATGATCGACGACCCGCCGGGCTTCCGTCAGTACTGGAGTGCCGACTACCACGACGCCCTTCCCGACGGCGCCCTCGACGTGTTCCTCGACGCCGGCGCACGCCGAGCCTCACCGTTGACCCAGCACCTGCTGGTCCCGTGGGGCGGAGCGCTGGCGCGCGTCGACGCTGACGCCACGCCGTTGACCCAGCGCTCGGCGCAGTGGGTGAGTCATCCCTTCGCGACCTGGCAGGATCCGACCGACGACGCCGCCAACATCGCTTGGGTGCGCGACTACCGGAAGGCGATCGCCCCCTTCACGACCGGCGGCGTCTACCTCAACTTCATCGGGGACGAGGGTGACGAGCGCATCAGAGCCGCCTTCGGTGCCGACAAGTACGAGCGACTGGCACAGATCAAGTCCGAGTACGACCCCCGCAACATCTTCGCCGGCAACCAGAACATCCGCCCCAAGGTGTCTGCCTGACCACGGCGGGGCTGGAGTCAGCAGGCAGGCCCGAACAGCACAGAGGAGGAGTTCATGTCCGACAAACAGAACATCGAGGCCCCGCACGAACGGCGCCCGTTCCAGAACCACGGCCACATGGACGTGGTCACCCTCGGGGACTTCACCCTCGGCCGCGGCGTCTTCGAACCAGGCTGGCGCTGGTCCAACGACGTCAAGCCGATCGCCGGCACTGACTCCTGCCAGGTCCACCACACCGGCTACTGCCTCTCCGGTCAGATGACCATCAAGCCCGACGTCGGCGAGGAGATCACGATCGGCCCCGGCGACGTCATCGACCTCGACCCCGGTCACGACGCGTGGACCGTTGGCGAGGAGCCCTGCGTGCTCCTCGACACCGGCGTCGCTGCGTACGCCCTGCCCAGCTGACGCCCAGCCACTACCAGAGATGGGCTCCACCGCTCTTCTCGTCCAGGCTCGGCCCCGCAACCACCTGCGCTGCCACGGGCTTCTGCAGAGACATCCCTCGGACAGGTCTATCGGCGCGGCGGCTCAGCCTTGGGAGGCGGCTCGTTCGGACTATTGGGCCCTGGGGCAACACTGGGGCAACACGAGGGCCAGAAATCGCCAGAAACAGCCAACGACGACCAATCGTCAATTGTGCCTCTGACCTGCGCTTTCATTGATTTCCGACGCCATCCGACGACCCCTCGGTCGCTCTCTCACGGCGGTAGCGCCGGTTCGAGTCCGGTCGGGGTACAGAGCAAGATCCAGTGGCGGCGTGCCCAGCACGCCGCCACTGCGTCATTTCTGGACGGCGGTAGCGCTGGTTCGAATCCGGTCGGGGGTAAAGGTCCGACAAGGGGCCCTGACCAGCGGAAGCGCTGGGCGTGGCCTCTTCGGCATCCCCTGGCCGACTTTGTCGAGCCGGTCATGAAGCAGGTGACCGCAGGTGTCGAGCTCATCGTCGCTGAGCTTGGCCCGAGCGTCTGTTGGACGACCTTGACGTTGGCGCCGCTGGCGATCGCGAGGCTGGCCGCCGTATGCCGGAGCTCGTGCGGGTGGAGGTCGGGCACACCGATTGGGTGCAAGCCGGCGAGCAGACAACTGGACCGAGCGGGTCGTCGCTGAGGTCGACTCGGCCAAAGTCGGGCCGCGGCCATCAGCGCCGCGCACCAGTTGGCTGCAAAGTTCCGGATCTGCGACTGATCGATGAGGTCGACATGTCCCTGAATGCAGGGCGGATTCTGCTGACGCTATTGACGCGACGTCGAGGGGCTTGTAACGTCCGTCACATCAAGTAACGCGCGTTACTAACGCGCGTGACCTACTCGCAAGAAGGGACTTACCCGATGACCGCCCAGCAGCGGAGCGTGACGATGGCGGACGTGGCCCGCCACGCGGGTGTCTCGCGCACCACGGTCTCGTTCGTCCTGAGCGACCGTGCCTCGGCGAACATCCCGGCGGAGACTCGCGCCCGGATCCTCGAGGCTGTCGCTGCTCTCGGCTACCGCCCCAACGCCGGTGCGCGCGCGCTCGCGGCGCAGCGCACGCGGCTGATCGGTCTGATCACCGACGTTGTCACCACACCCTTCGGTGCCGGGATCATCCGCGGCGCGCAGGACCGTGCCCGGTTGCAGGGGAAGTCTCTGTTGATCGCGAGCATCAACGGTGATCCCGCCCTCGACGAGGAGGCGGTGGAGATGATGCTCGAGCATCGGGTCGAGGGGCTCGTCTTCGCGACCGGCGAGCACCGTTCGTTCAACCTTCCCCCCAGCCTGTCGGGCGTGCCCACCGTTCTCGTGCACTGCTTCGACGAGGCCGGCCGACTACCGGCGGTTGTCCCCGACGAGGTTGCGGGCGGCTACGTCGCGACCCGCCGACTGATCGACGCCGGCCACAGCCGGATCGGATTCATCAATCTTGATCCCCACAGCGTCGCTGCCAAGGGGCGGCTCGAGGGCTACCACCGTGCGCTGCGCGAGGCCGACATCGATCCAGACGGCTCGCTGGTCCGCAACGGCCACGCCACCGCGGACGGCGGCTACGTGGAGGCGGCCGCGCTGCTGGACACGACGAACCCGCCCTCGGCGATCTTCTGCGGCACGGACCGCATGGCGATGGGCGCATATGACGCGATCAAGGAACGCGGCCTGGTCATCCCTCGAGACGTCGCCGTCGTCGGGTTCGACGACCAGGAGGTGATCGCCGGTTACCTGAGGCCGGGACTCACCACAGTAGCGCTGCCCTTCGAGGAGATGGGCGCACGCGCTGTCGAAATGCTCGGGAACCAAGAAGCAGAGCAGTCGATCGGCACCGGTCCGGTGGCGATCGACTGCCCGCTCGTTGAGCGCTCGTCGGTCTGAGAAAAGCAACAACGACGAGCTTCCACCCCACAACCCTTCGCCTGGCAGCGAAGGAGAGAAAGAGGCAATGACCATGATACGACCAACAGGTCGAGCACGGAGCCGCACCCTCGCGGCCCTCCTGCTCACCGGAGGACTAGTACTGACCGGCTGTGCCGGCGGCGCCGAATCGAGTGGGGACCTCGACGGGAAGCAGTTCCTGACGATCCCACGCGAGGACATGGCGACGTTCACCCGGAACTTCAACCCGTTCGCACCGACCCCCGCGCCCATGACGCAGCAGGCCATCTACGAGCCGATGCTCGTGTTCAACCCGGCTGACTCCACCACCACCCCCTGGCTGGCGACCCAGTGGAAGGAGGCCAAGGACGGTACCGGGATCACGTTCACCATCCGCGAGGGTGTGAAGTGGTCGGACGGTGAGCCGTTCACGGCCGACGACGTCGCCTACACCTTCGAGCTGAAGAAGGAGGTCGCCGGAGGTCTCGAGTATCTCGACACGGTTGAGGCCACCGACGAGCACACGGTCGAGTTTGACTTCAACACCGCGTTCTCCCCGGCGCTGTACGAGATCGGCCAGCAGGTCATCGTGCCCGAGCACGTGTGGTCGGAGGTCGATGATCCTGCCAAGGAGACCAACGAGACCCCGGTCGGCACCGGGCCGTACACCGAGGTCAACAACTTCCAGAGCCAGTCGTACGAGCTGAAGCGGAATCCCGAGTACTGGCAGCCGGACCGGCAGAAGATCGAGGGGATCCGGATGCTCGCCTTCGCGGGCAACGACCCGGCGAACCTCGCCACCACCAACGGCGAGACCGACTGGGCGGACCAGTTCATCCCGAACGTCGAGGACGCGTTCGTGTCCAAGGATCCTGAGCACCGCCACTACTGGTTCCCGCCGATCGACGCGATGATCAACTGGCAGCTCAACACCACCAAGGCGCCTTTCGATGACGTGGACGTGCGCAAGGCCCTGAGCATGGCGATCGACCGCGACGCCATCACCAAGGTGGCGATGCAGGAATACACCGACCCGGCCGACTGCACCGGGCTCTCCGGTTCCTACGACCAGTGGCGTGACGAGAGCGTGGTGGAGGCGTGCGACTGGACGACACGTGACGTCGACGCTGCCAACGCCCTGCTCGACGAGGCGGGCTACCCCATGGGCGACGGCGGGATCCGGACCAAGCCTGACGGGTCGCCGTTCAGCTTCGACATCTCGGTCGGAGGAACCTCCTCGGACTGGCTCTCGGTCGCGAACATCATCTCGCAGAACCTTGCGGACGTCGGGGTCAAGGCCACGGTCAAGTCCCCCGATTGGTCAGCAGTGGTGGCCAGCTACGAGGACGGGAGCTTCGACTCCGGAATCGTGTGGAGCAACAACGAGCCGACGCCCTACCAGTACTACCGCGGGGTCATGTCCACGACGACCGTGGTGCCGGTGGGTGAGCAGGCGACGCAGAACTATCACCGGTTCGGCCTGGCCGAGACCGATGATCTGCTCGACGAGTTCATCGCCTCGTCGGATCCTGAGGACCAGGCCGCTCTCGTGGACGAGCTCCAGGCGCTCTTCTCGAAGAACGCCCCGGTGATTCCCCTGTTCCCGGGCCCGCGGTGGGGTGCCTTCAACACCACGCGCTTCACGGGCTTCCCGGATGAGGGCAACCCGTACGCCACCTTGTCCCCCCGGGCGCCGACGGCGGTCCTCGTGCTCACCTCGCTCGAGCCGGTCGTCGGCGAGTGACCGAGGCCCCGGAAGGGGCTGACCACCTCCGGCGGCGCCTTGTCGCAAGGCGATCCCACACGCAGGGCGCCGCCGGAACGCAGCACCACTAGAGAAGGGCTTGTCATGCAGTTCATCCTCAGACGTCTCGGGTTCTACCTCGTGGCGTTCTGGGTCTCAGTGACCCTCAACTTCCTCTTGCCGCGCTACATGCCTGGCGACCCGGTCTCGCGGATGATGAGCCAGTCGCAAGGCCGGATGACTCCGGAGCAGCTGGAACAGATGCGACAGCTGCTCGGCGTGGACGCCCGTCCGGTCTGGCAGCAGTACCTCAGCTACTGGCACAACATCTTCACCGGAGACCTTGGTGTGTCGATCTCCCGGTTCCCCACACCGGTCTCCGAGGTCATCGCAAGCCAGATCGGGTGGACCCTGCTTCTCGGGGGCACCGCCCTGCTCGTCGCGGTGGTCCTCGGCAACCTGCTGGGCATCCTCGCGGCCTGGCGACGCGGCGGCATCCTCGACTCGGTCCTTCCACCCCTGTTGGTGTTCGTCGGATCCTTTCCCTACTTCTGGCTGGCGATGGGCGCGTTGTACCTGTTCGGTGTCACGCTCGGCTGGTTCCCGTTGCGGCACGCCTTCACGGCGGGCCTGACGCCCTCGTTCTCCGCCGAGTTCATCTCCGATGTCGCGGTCCACCTCGTCCTGCCTGCCAGCACGATCGTCCTGGTCTCGATCGGCGGCTGGATGCTCGGCATGCGTAACACCATGATCGCCACCAGCTCCGAGGACTACATCGTGATGGCCGAGGCGAAGGGCCTGCGCCCCTCGCGCATCATGCTCCGCTACGCCGCTCGCAACGCGACTCTTCCCGCTGTGACTTCTGTCGGGATGTCGATCGGCTTCGTGGTCGGCGGAGCACTGCTGACCGAGGTGGTCTTCGCATATCCCGGTCTCGGCTACCAGCTCCTCGGGGCCGTCACCACCCTCGACTACCCGCTCATGCAGGCGATCTTCCTGACGATCACCGCGGCCGTGCTCGCCGCGAACTTCGTCATCGACATCGTCTACGTCCGACTCGACCCGCGCGTGCGGGTCTCCTGACCGGAGGAATCACCATGTCTGGAACGGACCCGGCCGCTGTGCTGATCGGCTCGACCCTGACCACACCGGAATCGGCGGCCCCCGACGCAACCACAGCAACGCCGCCCGGCGACCGACGGCAGGAGTCCCGGCGCGGGCTGGCCCGCAGCGTGCTGCGCAACCGCAAGTCTCTGTTCGGTTTCGTCACCCTGGCGCTCTTCGCTGGCCTCGCGCTGCTGGCGCCGATCCTGGCGCCAGGTGACCCGACCTTGATCACCTCCCTCGGTGCCCAAGCGCCGTCGGGAGAGCACCTGCTCGGCACCACAGCCAAGGGTCAGGACGTGCTGGACCTGACGCTGTGGGGCTCCCGCAGCTCACTGATGGTGGGATTCGTCGTAGGAACAGGTGCGACGGCGTTCGGCATCATCGTCGGCTTGTCGTCGGCCTACTACGCACGCCTGGTCGACGAGGCCCTGTCCCTGGTCACGAACATCTTCCTGCTGCTGCCAGGGCTGCCACTGCTGGTGATCCTGGCTGCGTTCCTCCCACCAGGAATGGCCACGGTGATCATCGTGCTCGTCGTCACGGGGTGGGCGGGTTCGGCTCGCGTGCTCCGTGCGCAGGCGATGTCCATCCGAGGCAAGGACTTCGTGGAAGCCGCCATCGTGACCGGCGAACGGGCGCCGCGGATCATGCTGCGCGAGATCCTCCCGAACATGGCCTCGATCGTGATGACCACGTTCCTGGGCTGCGTCATCTACGGCATCGGCGCTCAGGCCGGCCTGGAGTTTCTCGGCCTGGGCGACTCGAGCGTCGTCAGCTGGGGGACCAACCTGTACTGGGCGGCCAACGACGGCGCCCTGATGTCGGGGCACTGGTGGGCCTTCGTGCCATCCGGTGTGGCGATCGCCCTGGTGGCGTTCGCTCTCGCCCTCATCAACTACGGCGTCGACGAAGTCACCAATCCGAGGCTGCGCACGACACGGCGCCGAAGCCCCAAGAGCGCAACGGAGGCAGCTCGATGAGTACGACGACGGAGATGTCCGCAGACGAGCCCGTGCTCGAGGTGTCCGAGCTCTCGATCGAGTACCGCGGCGAACACCGAACGGTACGGGCGGTCGACAACGTGAGCTTCAGCATCGGTGCCGGTGAGATCTTCGGGCTCGCGGGCGAGTCCGGCTGCGGCAAGAGCACGGTCGCGCACTCCATCATGCGCCTGCTCCGCGACCCAGCCGTCATCACAGGTGGTTCGATCAGGGTCGGTGGACGGGACGTCCTGGCCATGGACCCGGTCGAGCTCCGTTCCTTCCGGTGGAGCCAGGTCGCCATGGTCTTCCAGTCGGCGATGAACGCCCTCAACCCGGTGATCACGGTCGGCGACCAGATCGTCGACATCTTCACCACCCACCAGCGCCTGTCGAAGACCGCGTCGAGAAAGCGGGCCGCGGAGCTCCTGGAGCTCGTGCGCATCGACCCGGCCCGACTGGACTCCTATCCGCACCAGCTCTCGGGCGGGATGCGCCAGCGGGTGGTCATCGCGATGGCGGTGGCCCTGCGCCCGGGCCTGCTGATCATGGACGAGCCCACGACCGCCCTCGACGTCGTCGTCCAGCAGGAGATCATGGCGCAGATCGCAGAGCTGCAGCGTGAGCTCGGGTTCTCGGTGCTGTTCATCACCCACGACATGTCGCTGATGATCGAGCTGTCGAACCGGATGGCCGTCATGTACGCCGGCCGGTTCGTGGAGACCGCCGAGTCCAAGGCGATGCTTGCCGCGCCGCTGCACCCCTACACCCGTGCGCTCGTCGACGCCTTCCCTCCGTTGACCGGACCCCGCGTCCCACTCACGGGCCTCGGGGAAGGCGTCCGGTTCACCAACATCCCCGACCTCCACGAAGAGCGCCCCGGCCACTGGGTCGCACCGATCCTTGCCGATTCCGGCCTCCAGGGAGGACACCCATGAACGCCGTGCCCATTGCCACCGACGACCCCACGATCGCGGGACCGTCGTCCGACCCGGTCGTCAGCCTCCGGGGGGTCTCCATGGATTTCCGCGCAGGCGGGCTCCTGTCCCGTCAGGTCGTCCACGCGCTGCGGTCGGTCGAGCTCGACATCTTCCGCGGCGAGATCGTGGCTCTGGTCGGGGAGTCAGGCAGCGGCAAGAGCACGATCGCCCGGTGCGTCGCGCGGCTGCAGCGGCCGACCGCGGGTTCGATCCTGCTCGACGGGGTCGACGTGCTGCGCAGCGAGCGGAGACGGGCCTCGCGCTCATACCGGAGCAAGGTCCAGATGGTGTTCCAGGACCCGTTCGGCTCGCTGAACCCGGTGCACCGCGTGGAGTACATCCTCGAACGCGCGGTGCGAGTGCAGGGCCGCCTCCGCGGGCGAACCGAGATCCGGGCGCGCTTGGAAGAGCTCATGCAGACCGTGAACCTCCCGATCGAGCTGCTCCACTCCTACCCACACGAGCTCTCGGGCGGGCAACGGCAGCGGATCGCGATCGCGCGTGCCCTGGCCTTGGAGCCGAAGGTGATCCTCGCCGACGAGCCCACCTCGATGCTCGACGTCTCGGTGCGTATCGGCGTACTCAACCTGATGCGCAAGTTGCGCGACGAGCAGGGCATCTCCATCCTCTACATCACCCATGACCTCGCGTCGGCGAGGTACGTCGCGGACCGCACCATCGTCATGTTCGCCGGCGAACTGGTCGAGGGCGGCGAGTCACTCGACCTCATGGCGAACCCCGCACACCCCTACACCCAGCTGTTGCTGTCGGCCGTGCCGGACCCGACCCGGATCGGAACCTTCGACCCGGAGGAGCGGACCCGGTTGCGCGCCGCGGTCCTGGACGCGGCGGACTGTCCTTTCGACGGCGATCCCGACCAGGAGTGCAGCCGCACCGACCCGGTCCGGCACGTCGTCGGCGACGACACGCACCACCACTGGGTTCGTTGCCACCTGTACCGACCTGAAGCAGCCGTCGCCACGCGCGCCCTCACCGTCGACGCCGACGCCGACGGCTGACACCCCTCCCTCATCCCACCCAGCGGCGCCGCTGTGCCCGCCCCATACGACAACGGAGAGACGACAACATGGAACACCGCGACGACCTGTCGATGCGTCCAGCGCCGGCCGAGCCGTTCCGCCCCGCATTCCACTACAGCCCTGCTCGCAACTGGATGAACGACCCCAATGGGATGGTCTGGTACGACGGCGAGTACCACCTCTTCTACCAGCACAACCCGCTGGGCACCGACTGGGGCAACATGTCGTGGGGGCACGCGGTGAGCGCCGACCTGCTGACGTGGGAAGAGCTCCCGGTGGCGATCCCGTTCACCAACGCCGAGGAAGTGTTCTCCGGCAGCATCGTCGTGGACCACGCCAACAGGACCGGTCTCGGATCCGCTGACAAACCCCCTTTCGTCGCTCTCTACACCAGCGTCGACACCTCGACCGGCCTCCAGGCCCAGTCGATCGCCTACAGCACCGACCGCGGGCGCACCTGGAGTCGCTACGACGGCAATCCCGTGCTCGACCTGGGCTCGAGCGACTTCCGGGACCCGAAGGTGTTCTGGTACGACGACGGGAACTACTGGGTGATGGTCGTCATGCTCGCCGCCGAGCGCATCGTCCAGTTCTACCGCTCCGACGACCTCATCGAGTGGGCGCACCTCAGCGACTTCGGTCCCATCGATTCGGCACCCTTGCTGTGGGAATGCCCAGACCTGTTCGAGCTGCCCGTCGAGGGCGAAGGCCCGGAGGAGGCCCGGTGGGTGCTGGTGGTGAGCGTCAACCCCGGGGCCCCCGCAGGAGGCTCGGGAACCAAGTACTTCCTCGGCGACTTCGACGGCAAGTGCTTCACCCCCGACCACGACCCCGACGACGACGTCACAAGCCGATGGTTCGACTACGGCGCGGACTGCTATGCGCCGGTCTCCTTCAGCGAGACCCCTGACGGCGAGCGCGTCCTGATCGGCTGGATGAACAACTGGGACTACGCCGGGCGGATTCCGACCTCGTCGTTCCGCGGATCCATGACCCTGCCGCGGGCCTGTCGCCTACGCCGTCTCAACGGGCAGATCCGCCTCGTGCAAAAGCCAATGGGTCTCGCCCATGCTCGACGCCAGCCCGCGCTGGAGCTGCGGGACGTGGAAATTCGAGAAGGGGTCACAGCGCTGCCGGCCGGTGCGCAGGGCGAGGCGCTCGAGATCACGGCCGAGTTCGTGGTCGGGTCCGCGGAACGCTTCGGGCTGCACGTCCGCGCCGCCGGAGACCAGCGGACCGTCGTCGGGTACGACTCGCGCTCGGCGTCACTCTTCGTCGACCGCACGGCCTCGGGGACAGTCGACCTGCACGAGGGCTTCCCCGCTGTCCATCACGGGCCGCTCGCGGCCGAGGACGGCCGCGTGCGTTTGCACATCTACGTCGATGCCGCCTCTGTTGAGGTGTTCGGCGGACACGGCGAGTGCGTCATCACCGACCAGATCTTCCCCGCCGCCGACAGCCGGATGATCAGCCTCTTCGCCGAAGCCGGCGACGTCACCGTGGCCTACCTCAACGTGAGACCCATGTAGAAGGACAGACCTTGTCTCGGGGTATGACAAGAATTGCAATGGTTGAACCTGGGTCTGCTCCTCCGGGCGGCGGGTGAGGAGAAGTCGGGCGACAGAGCCGTGCTTCGAGCCATCGGCCTGAACCCCGATCTCAAGGATCCCAACGCCGCCGGCTAGCAGCGGAACAGGGCGCTTGCATTTCCGGGACCGCCATCGTTGCGCGTGCTACGCGGTGTCCGTTTCCCGCTAGAACCCGTGTCCGGTTTCCGCCAGACTGAATCCCATGCGACGAACCGACCTCGATCCCGAGTCCTGCTATCGGGCGGTCAAGAGCAAGGACCGCCGGTTCGACGGCGTGTTCTACACGTGCGTCGCCACCACCGGGATCTACTGCCGCCCGAGCTGCCCGGCCCGCACCCCCGGCTTCGCCAACGTGACGTTCCGGCCGACCGCGGCAGCCTGCCAGGGGGCCGGGTTCCGGGCCTGCAAGCGGTGCCTGCCCGACGCCACGCCGGGCAGCCCCGACTGGGACGTCGCCGCAGACGTGGCCGGCCGCACCATGCGGTTGATCGCGGACGGCCTCGTCGACCGGGAGGGTGTGGACGGACTCGCGGCCCGCGTCGGCTACACATCCCGACACCTCGGCCGCCTGCTCACCCAGGAGCTCGGTGCCGGCCCGCTTGCACTCGCGCGTGCCCGCCGCGCGCAGACTGCTCGCATCCTGATCGAGACCACCGACATGAGCTTCGCCGACGTGGCGTTCGCCGCGGGCTTCAGCAGCATCCGCCAGTTCAACGAGACCGTGCGCGAGGTGTACGCCGTCTCTCCGACCGAGCTCCGTGGCCGGCGCGGACGTCCGAGCGTCGCTGACGGGGTGGTCGTGATGCGGCTGCCCGTGCGCACTCCGTACGCCGGGGGAGCACTGCTCGACTTCCTGGCCCTGCGCGCGATCCCGGGCGTCGAAGTCGTCGACGGTGAGACGTACGCCCGCACTCTCGCCCTGCCGCACGGACCCGGCACGATCAAGCTCACCCTGCCCGACGTGCCCGACGTCGGCACGACCGCCTTCGTTCGCGCCGAGCTCGCCCTCACCGATCTCCGCGACACCTCGGCCGCGGTCGAGCGGGCACGTCGGCTGCTCGACGCCGACTGCGATCCGATGGCGGTGGCCGATGCCTTCGCCGGCGACAGGGTCCTGGGCCCGCTGGTCAGGCAGACGCCCGGTCTGCGCGTGCCCGGACACGTCGACGGCAACGAGATCGCCGTACGCGCCGTGCTGGGTCAACAGGTCAGCGTGGCCGGTGCGCGCACCATCGCCGCCAGGCTCACGGGCGAGCACGGCACGGAGATCCAGACCACCGTCCCCGGCCTGACGCACCTCTTCCCGTCGATGGCGGCGCTGTCCGTGATCGACCCGGAGGACCTGCCGATGCCGCGGGCACGGGGCCGGGCCCTGACCGGCCTGTGCCGTGCGCTGGCCGATCGCGTCGTGGTCCTCGACCGCGGCGACGACCGAGACGCCGTACGCGCCGGTCTCCTCGACCTACCGGGCATCGGCCCCTGGACGGCCGACTACATCGCGATGCGCGCCCTCGGGCACCCGGACGTCTTCCTCGACACCGACCTCGGCACCCGCGACGCACTCAAGAAGCTCGACGCCCCCGCCGACCTCGACAGCCAGGGCTGGCGGCCCTGGCGTTCCTACGCACAGACCTATCTCTGGCACTCTCTCTCGCAAACCCAAGGAGAAAACTGACATGTGGACCGTGTTGCCCTCACCCATCGGCGACCTGCGGATCATCGAGCGCGACGGCAAGATCAGCGCCATCGAGTTCTCCCCGTTCAGGCAGCCCGCCGACGGTCGCCCGCTCGGCGCCCGCACCGACGACCACCCGGTCCTGGCCGAGGCAGTGCGTCAGCTACAGGCCTACTTCGCCGGCGACCTCACCGAGTTCGACCTGCCACTCGCCCCCCGGGGCTCCGACTTCCAGCAGCGGGTCTGGGAGCAGCTGAGCAAGATCGCGTACGGCGAGACCGCGTCGTACGGCGAGATCGCCGGCCGCCTCGGGATGACCAACGCGGCCAGTCGGGCCGTCGGGACGGCCAACGGGCGCAACCCGATCCCGATCGTCATCCCGTGCCACCGCGTGATCGGCGCCGACGGGACGCTCACCGGCTACGCCGGCGGCATCGAGCGCAAGCAGACGTTGCTGGAGCTGGAGCAGGACGCGTTGTTCTGAGCCGTCAGGAGGGCGACCACTGGGGGTCGCGACCGGATCGGGCGAGGACCTGCTCGAACGCGGACGCCTCGTCGCCGACCGTCACGGCGGGACCGAACAGTCCGGGCGTCCCGCCGGTGTCGAACTGCCCGACGAACTGCATGATCGCGGTGGCCGTCGCGTCGTCGCACTCGTAGTCCTGGCCCGTCGCCCGCGCCAGGTCCCAGCCGTGCAGCACGACCTCGTCCAGGGCCACGAGCCCCGCCACCTCGCCCGGCAGGTCCACACCACCGGCACGGGTCATGCCCTCCCAGGCGCCCGGCGACCGCCAGGCGTCGACCAGGACCGGCACGCGCTCGGCGAGCGTCTCGCGCCAGCCGTCCTCGAGGTCCGGCCAGCCGTTGTTGTCCGGGTCGGTGTCGGTCCAGGGGCCGAGGTCCTTCTCGGCCGCGGCGCGGAAGGCGCCGGTGAGGCCGACGAGGTGCTCGAGGAGCTGGCCGACGGATCGGCCCGCGCACGGAGTCGGTGCGCCGAGCTGGGAGTCGTCCACGCGGGATGCCACGGTGAGCAGCTGGTCGCCCGCACTGCCGAGATCAATGAGGTCTGCCATGGCGCCGAGTCTGTCCGATCTCACCGGTCCTGTGAAGGACGGAGCGCGTGCCCGATGAGGGCACCGACCAGCGCGGGAGCGAGGACCAGGCCGGCGGTGAAGGGCAGGGTGCCGAGGTCGTTCCTGATGAACTCGGCGACGCTCATGCTGGCGTCGGCCTCGGCGACGGCGAGGGCGACGAGCCAACCGACGGAGACGACCGCCGCCACGATCGCCCAGATGGCCGCCGCCGGAGCAAAGGCGTGGACGCGGCCGTCGAAGGTCGACCAGCCGAAGCTGATCAGCACCAGTGCGCCGAACGCGATCAGGCCGGCGCCGATGTTGGCGCCGCCACCGTCATCCGGGAACAGGGTGGGCAGCGCCGCGTAGTAGACGGCGAGGGCGGCGCCCATCAGGGCGACGCGAACCAGGGCAGCGAGAAGGATTCTCATGACCCCAGTTGACGCCTCGCCTCGCAACGTCACCAGCGCCCGGATACTCACTCGCCGCGGCCCGCGGAGACGACCTCGCCGAGCATCCGGCGGATGCTGCCGAGCACGGGCTCGTAGAGCAGCGTCCCGATCACCACGCGTTCCACCGCGAGCGCACGGTCATGGTTGGGGATGCGCGCGACCTCGAGCTCCACGACAGGTCGCAACGACTCGGCGTAGCTGTCCAGCAGCTCGTCAGTGGCTGGGAAGTCGAGCCGTTCGAGGGTGTCGAGCTGGCCTGCCAGGCGCGCTCGCAGCGGCCCGCCCTCCGCCAGGTCCCACTGCTGTCGCTCGATCAGGGCGTCCACGCGCGCCAGCGACTCCGGCGACGGTGCGGACTCCGGTTCGGGCGACAGCAGCCACTGCGCCGTACCGAAGCTCTCGTGCAGCGGAGTGGCCTCGTCGTCCACGGCGGTGAGCACCTCGCGCACGGCATCGAGCGACAGGCCGCCGACGTCGGTGAGGGCACGGACCAGCGCCAGGCGCCGCACGTGGTTCTCGTCGTAGCTGGCCCAGGTGCTGCTCTCGCTCACACCGGGGGTGAGCAGCCCCATCCGCAGGTAGTACTTGATCGTGGCCGTCGACAGGCCACTTCGGGCGGAGAGCTCGGCAAGGCGCATGGAAGACATCTTGACACATTGGATAGAGAGAGTGTCCAATATTGGATATCCCTACTATCCATTGATGGAGTCCCCATGTCGCAAGAGTCAGAGGTGCTGGCAGGAGTCCTGCTGCTCTCCCTGGTCACCGTCGAGACCGGCGGCCTCTACCTGATGAAGCTCTGGCGAGACGCCGGCAACGCGACCGCGTTCCAGATCGGGTTCGCCCGCGCCGGTCACGCGCACGCCGCCGTGCTGCTGATGCTCGGCCTGATCGTCCAGCCGTACGCCGACGCGTCGGGGCTCGACGGTGCGCTGGGCTGGCTCGCGCGGAGCGCAGTCCCCAGTGCCGCGATCCTGATGCCGGCCGGGTTCTTCTTCTCGTCCATGGGCGACGGGCGGACCAAGCCCAACGGGCTCGTCGCACTGATCTTCGCCGGCGCCGCGATCATGGCCGTCGGCCTGACGACGCTCGGTCTCGGGCTGCTGCTCTGACCGGACCCCGCGTGCGCGGCTGAATCAGTCGGCAGCCGCGCGCCGAAGCGACTCCGAGAGCCGATCGGCAGCAGCGAGTACGGCGGGCGCGTGCATCCGACCGGGCTGACGCGAGAGGCGCTCGAGCGGACCCGAGACCGAGACCGCGGCGATGATCTTGCCGCCGGGGGAGCGGACGGGGGCCGACACCGAGGCGACGCCCTGCTCGCGCTCGCCGATGGACTGGGCCCAGCCGCGGCGGCGGATGCCGGACAGGGCCGTGGCGGAGAAGGCGGCGTTGAGGAGTCCGCGGTGCATGCGCTCCGGGTCTTCCCAGGCGAGCAGCACCTGCGCGGCCGAGCCGGCGCGCATCGTCAACTGGGAGCCGATCGGGATGGTGTCGCGCAGGCCCGACGGTCGCTCGGCGGCGGCGACGCAGACGCGGTGGTCGCCCTGGCGGCGCCACAGCTGTGCGGACTCGCCGGTGATGTCGCGCAGGCGGGCCAGCACGGGGCCGGCGGCAGCGAGGAGCCGGTCCTCACCGGCGGCGGCGGAGAGCTCGGCCAGCCGGGGGCCGAGCACGAACCTGCCCTGCATGTCCCGGGCCACCAGTCGGTGGTGCTCGAGAGCGACGGCGAGCCGGTGGGCGGTCGGTCGCGCGAGCCCGGTGCCGGCAACGAGTCCGGCCAGGGTGGCCGGTCCGGCCTCGAGGGCCGAGAGCACGAGGGCGGCCTTGTCGAGCACGCCGACTCCGCTAGAGTTGTCCATATGGCAATACTGCCGTCTCAGATCATGGGATGCAAGCGGTAGTGTCGGAGACCACCAAGCAGGTGCGGCCCAGATGCTCGATGACCCGTCGATCGATCGGCCCGCGCTTCGACGTACGACCAACTCTCACCTGAGAAGGAGCAAGACATGGGCAAGACCCTGGCCGAGAAAGTGTGGGACGAGCATGTTGTTCGTAGCGCCCCCGGGGAGCCCGACCTTCTCTACATCGATCTCCACCTCATTCACGAGGTGACCTCGCCGCAGGCCTTCGACGGCCTGCGCCTGGCGGGCCGCCAGGTTCGCCGCCCCGACCTGACGCTGGCGACCGAGGACCACAACGTCCCGACCCTCGACTGGGACAAGCCGATCGCCGATCCCGTCTCCAAGACGCAGGTCGACACCCTGCGCAAGAACGCCGCCGAGTTCGGCGTGCGACTCCACCCGCTCGGCGACGTCGAGCAGGGCATCGTGCACGTCGTCGGCCCGCAGCTCGGCCTGACCCAGCCCGGCATGACGATCGTGTGCGGCGACAGCCACACCAGCACCCACGGCGCGTTCGGCGCGATCGCCTTCGGCATCGGCACGTCCGAGGTCGAGCACGTGCTCGCCACCCAGACGCTGATGCAGGCCAAGCCGAAGACGATGGCCGTCACCATCAACGGGTCGTTGCCCGCCGGCGTCACCGCCAAGGACATGGTGCTGACGCTGATCACCCACACCGGCACCGGTGGCGGGCAGGGCTACATCGTCGAATACCGCGGCCAGGCCATCGAGGAGCTCTCGATGGAGGGCCGGATGACCGTCTGCAACATGAGCATCGAGTGGGGCGCCAAGGCCGGCCTGATCGCTCCCGACCAGACCACCTTCGACTACATCGAGGGCAAGCCCGAGGCGCCGAAGGGTGCCGACTGGGACGCCGCCGTCGAGCACTGGAAGACCCTGGTCACCGACGCCGACGCGGAGTTCGACGAGGAGATCGTCCTCGACGCCTCGACGATGACGCCGTTCGTCACCTGGGGCACCAACCCCGGTCAGGGTGTGCCGCTCGGTGGCGCTCGTGCCGACCCCCGCCGACTTCGAAGAGGAGTCCGACCGGATCGCGGCCGAGAACGCACTGAAGTACATGGGCCTCGAGGCCGGCACTCCGATGCGCGAGGTCCACGTCGACACGGTCTTCGTCGGGTCGTGCACCAACGGCCGCATCGAGGACCTGCGTCTGGCCGCCGAGATCATCGAGGGCCACCAGGTCGCCGAGGGCACGCGCCTGCTCGTCGTTCCGGGTTCGGTGCGCGTGCGGCTGCAGGCCATGGAAGAGGGCCTGGACAAGATCTTCATCGAGGCCGGTGCCGAGTGGCGTGGCGCGGGCTGCTCGATGTGCCTGGGCATGAACCCCGACCAGCTGGCCGTCGGCGAGCGCAGCGCCTCGACGTCCAACCGCAACTTCGAAGGCCGTCAGGGCAAGGGTGGTCGCACCCACCTGGTTTCCATCCCCGTAGCTGCCGCCACTGCTGTGCGCGGCACGCTCTCGTCACCTGCTGACCTGGTTTCGACGAGCTCAACCGCCGGAAGCGAGGTCTGAGTCATGGAGAAGTTCAGCGCACACACCGGTGTCGCGATGCCGCTCAAGCGCAGCAACGTCGACACCGACCAGATCATCCCCGCGGTCTACCTCAAGCGCGTCACCCGTGACGGGTTCGAGGACGGCCTGTTCGGTGCCTGGCGCAACGACCCGGAGTTCGTGCTCAACAAGCCGGAGTACTCCGGCGCCTCGGTGCTCGTCGCCGGACCCGACTTCGGCACCGGCTCCTCGCGCGAGCACGCCGTGTGGGCCTTGCAGAACTACGGCTTCAAGGCAGTCATCTCCTCGCGCTTCGCCGACATCTTCCGCGGCAACTCCGGCAAGGCCGGGCTGGTCGCCGCGCAGGTCGACGAGAAGGTCGTCCAGCGCATCTGGGACTACCTCGACGAGTTCCCCGGCGCGACCGTCACGGTCGACCTGGAGAGCCGAACCGTCAAGGCCGGGGAGGGTCCTGACGCGATCGTCGACTCGTTCGACATCGACGACTACACGCGCTGGCGCCTGCTCGAGGGGCTCGACGACGTGGGCATCACGTTGGGTCACGACGCCGTCATTGCGGCGTACGAAGACACCCGACCGAGCTGGAAACCCGCTACCCAAAAGGCCTGAGCGCGTTTCGGGGATTCCCTTCCTCGAAAGAAAAGCGGTCGGAAACGCCCCTTGGTGATTGTGACCCACGCCACGAATGCCTACCGTGCCAACCAGAACGCCGGGCACAGGCTCGGTGCCATTGGTTCATTGGAAGGGAAGCTAGTGAACAAGACACAGCTCATCGACGCACTTGCTGCGCGATACGAGGGCAACCGCAAGCAGGCCTCGCACGCGCTCGAGTCGGTGCTCGACACCATCACGCGTGAGGTCGCTCGTGGCGAGAAGGTCGCCATCACCGGGTTCGGCTCGTTCGAGAAGTCCGTGCGCAACGCCCGCTGGGTGCGCAACCCCCAGACGGGCGAGCGGATGAAGTCGAAGAAGAAGTCGGTGCCCAAGTTCACGGCCGGCCAGGAACTGAAGAACATCATCAGCGGGGCGAAGAAGCTCGAGAGGCTGACCGCCGCGAACATGCCCAAGCCGCCGACGGTTCGTGCCGTCGCGGCTGCGGCGTCCGCTGCTGCCGGGGCCGCTGCCAAGAAGGCGACAACGTCGAAGAAGGCGGCGCCGGCCAAGAAGGCAGCGCCGGCCGAAGAAGGCGGCCCCGCGAAGAAGGCGGCACCGGCGAAGAAGGCGGCGCCCGCCAAGAAGGCACCGGCTGCGAAGAAGGCACCGGCGAAGACCGCCGCTGCCAAGAAGGCGGCGCCGGCGAAGACCACCGCGGCGAAGAAGGCACCCGCCAAGAAGGCGCCGGCCAAGAAGGCGGCGCCGGCGAAGACGCGCGGCGGCCAAGACCACGGCGTCGAAGACGACCGCGGCGAAGAAGGCACCCGCCAAGAAGGCGCCGGCAAAGAAGGCCGCAGCCAAGAAGTCCTGATCCACGAGCGTTGATGGCGGGTCACCCTCGGGTGGCCCGCCATCACTGCATTTGGCGCTCCCACACGTGGGCGGTGTGCGCACCGACGCCGAGCTCCACGGCGAGATCGAGGTCGGCCGGTTCGTCGACGTCGAGGCGCAGGGTCGGCACGGGTACGGCGATCTCGCGCGGCGCCGTGGGTGAGGTGCAGTGCGGCCGAGCTGGGGCCGAACGCGGGATCGAAGCTCGCGAGCGGTGCGGCGTACATCGTGGTGCCGGAGCCGGCGGCGTCGCGCACGAAGGTCGGGCCGTCCACCTCGGCCAGGGCAGCCGCGAGGTCGTCACTCGTCAGGCACGGCAGGTCGGCGCACAGCGCGACGGGCACGGCGTCGGGCCACCGTCGGCCGGCCTCCGCGGCGGCTTGTCGCAGCGTCGCGTTGAGATTGTCGGAGACGCCATCGGGGATGACCTCGCAACCGTCGGCGCGCAGGTCCGCGGCGAAGCGGAAGTCGTCGGTGACGACGAGGACGGTCTCGACCAGCGGCGTACGGCGAGCCGCGGCGACCGTGTCGCGAGCGAATGCCGCGGCGAGGTCGCGACGCTGGCTGGCCGGGAGCGCATCGAGGCGTGACTTGCCGCGCGCCGGAGGCTTGACCGGCACGATCACGACGAACGAAATGGGTGGTGGCAGGGGAGTCATGTCGGCCCCGATCCTCGCATCGTTACGAGTAGCCTGCTCACCGACGATCAGGAGGGGTCTCGCGTGTCGGTTCGGAAAGCGCAGAGCAAGCGCGGGTGGGCGGTGAACTTCGCCGTCGCGACGATCAAGCCGACGCTGCTGGCGGCGACCAAGCGCACCTGGATCGACGGCGAGAAGATCCCCGCGACCGGCGGCTGCATCATCGTCGCCAACCACATCTCGCACCTCGACCCACTGCTGACGGCCTACTTCGTCTACGACCACGGCCGGATCCCGCGCTACCTCGCCAAGTCGGGGCTGTTCCGCACGACGTTCGTCGGCACCATCCTGAGGTCGGCGGACCAGATCCCGGTCGAGCGCCTGTCCAAGGACGCGGTCGGTGCGTACGACGCCGCGGTGCAGGCCGTCAACGACGGCGAGTGTGTCGTGGTCTATCCCGAGGGCACGCTGACGCGCGACCCCGACCTGTGGCCGATGACCGGCAAGTCAGGCGCGGCCCGGATCGCGCTGGCGACGGGCGTCCCCGTCATCCCGGTCGGCCACTGGGGTGTGCAGGACATCCTCTATCCGTATGCCTCCAGGCCCCACCTGTTCCCGCGCAAGCACGTCACGATGAAGGCCGGGGACCCCGTGGTGCTCGATGATCTCCGCGCGCTGCCGCAGACCCCGCAGGTCGTCAGGGAGACCACCGAACGGATCATGGCCGCGCTCACCGACATCGTCGCCGGGCTGCGCAACGAGCCGGCGCCCGCGGAGCGCTTCGATCCTCGCAAGGCTGGCATCAAGCAGACCGGCAACCCGAACAAGAAGAAGGAACGCCCATGACCAAGATCGCCGTCTTCAGTGCTGGCTCATGGGGAACGGCCTTCTCCGTCGTCCTCGGCGACGCGGGCAACGACGTCATGTTGTGGGCGCGTCGTGAGGAGGTGGTCGAGGCGATCAACGGCAAGCGTGAGAACACCGGCTACCTGCCCGGCATCGAGCTCCCGGCCTCCGTCAGGGCCACCACCGACGCCGAGGAGGCGGCCGCGGACGCCGACATCGTCGTGCTGACCGTGCCGTCCCAGAGCCTGCGCGAGAACCTCACGACGTGGGCGCCGATGATCCCCGAGAAGGCCACGATGGTGTCCTTGATGAAGGGCGTCGAGCTCGGTTCGCTGAAGCGGATGAGCGAGGTCATCGCCGACGTGACCGGTGCCGGCCCCGAGCGCATCGCCGTCGTCAGCGGCCCCAACCTGGCCAAGGAGATCGCTCGCCGGGAGCCGGCGGCCTCCGTCATCGCCTGTGCCGACGAGGACGTCGCCAAGCGGCTGCAGCGGGCCTTCCACACCGCCGCGTTCCGGCCCTACACCTCCGTCGACGTGCTGGGCTGCGAGATCGGCGGGGCGTACAAGAACGTCGTGGGCCTCGCGGTCGGCATGGCCGTCGGTCTCGGCTTCGGCGACAACACGACGGCGTCGCTGATCACGCGCGGCCTCGCCGAGACCGCTCGGCTCGGCGCCGCGCAGGGCGCCAACCCGATGACCATGATGGGCCTGGCGGGTCTGGGCGACCTCGTCGCCACCTGCTCGTCGCCGCTGTCGCGCAACCGCACGTTCGGCGAGAACCTCGGCAAGGGCATGACCACCGAGGAGATCTACGCCTCGACGTCCCAGGTCGCCGAGGGCGCCAAGTCCTGCAAGTCGCTGCTGGCACTCGCCGAGCGCAGCGGCATCGACGCCCCGATCGCCCTGCACGTCGACGCTGTCGTCGACGGACGGATGACGGCGCTGGAGATGATGAACAGCTTCATCGCCCGCGACACGAAGTCTGAGACGGACTAGTGGCGCTCGCTCCGCTCGCGCGTGCTCGGCGCCCCTGAAGACGCCGTCTCCTCCTCGGCTGGCTCGCTGCGCTCGCGTCGCTCGTCAGTCCAGACGTCGTCGGGCGCCGAGCGGTCGGCGCAAACGTGCCGCCGACGGCGCAAACGTGCCGCCGAGTCGGCGCAACGCCGATCGGCGACCGCCGAGTCGGCGCTAGCCGACGCAGCCGTCGAGCGCGGTGCGGAGGTCGTCCCAGAGGTCCTCGACGTCCTCGATGCCGACGGAGAGCCGGACGAGGCCTTCGGGGATCGTGGGTGCCTCGGCCTTCCAGCGGCGACGTCGCTCGAGGGTCGACTCGACGCCGCCGAGCGACGTCGCGTGCACCCACAACTTCGTCTTGTGGGTGAGGAGGTCGGCGGCCATCGCACCCTGCGCGAGCACGATCGAGACGATGCCGCCGAAGCCGGGGTAGCGCACCTCGGAGATCGCCGGGTGGTCGGGCAGGCGGCGTACCAGCTCCTGCGCGTTGGCCTGTGCTCGCTCCACGCGGACGTGCAGGGTTCGCATGCCGCGCAGGACGAGCCACGCCTCGAACGCGCCGGGGATTGCGCCCATCAGGTCGCGACGATTCTTGAGTACGCCGAAGAGCTCGTCGTCGCGCGTGCAGATCGCACCGAGGAGGACATCGCTGTGGCCGGCGAGGTACTTCGTCGCGGAGTGCACGACGAGGTCGACGCCCTGGGCGAGCGGTGTCTGCAGCAGGGGCGTGGCGAAGGTGTTGTCGACGGCGACGTACGCCCCGGCATCGTGGGCGGCGGCCGTGATCGCCTCGACGTCGGCGATCTCGAGCGCGGGGTTGGTCGGTGACTCGAGCCAGACCAGGGCGGCGTCGTCGCAGGCCTTGACGACGGCCTCGGTGTCGGTGATGTCCACGAGCTCGGCCTTGACCCGGCCGCGGGCCTCGAGGTCGGCCAGCGCCACGATGGTGCCGCTGTAGGAGTGGCGGGGAGCGACGACCTTGGCGCCGTTGCCGACCAGGTCGAGGACCGTCGTCACGGCCGCCATGCCGGAGGCGAAGGTGAGGCAGCGGCCACCCTCCAGCGCGCCCAGGGTGTCCTCGAGCGCGGTCCAGGTGGGGTTGGCGTAACGGCCGTACTCGAGGTCGCCGCCGGCCACGTAGGTGGAGGCCATGGTGATCGGCACGTTGAGCGGGGCGTCCGGCTCGTGGGCCGGTCGCCCGGCCGTCACGGCGATGGTGCTGGGTCGCAGCGTGGAGGCGGGGGTGAGTGGGTCGTCGGCCATGTCGATCAGCGTAGGCCGATAGGGTCGTGCCAATGAACGAGCCCCGGAAGCCTCGCATCGCAGTCGTCTTCGGCGGTCGGTCCAGCGAACACGGAATCTCCTGTGTCACGGCCGGCAGTGTGCTGGCCGCGATCGATCGCGAGAAGTACGACATCGTCCCGATCGGCATCGCCACGGACGGCCGGTGGGTGCTCGAGGCCGACGACGCGTCCCGGCTCGCCATCAACGGATCGACGCTGCCCGAGGTCGACGCCACGCGCTCGATGGTCGCGCTGCTCGGTGCCGCCGGGATCGACGGACCTCGTCGTCACCGAGGCCACCCAGGTGCCGCAGACGCTCGGCTCGGTCGACGTCGTCTTCCCGCTCCTCCACGGCCCGTGGGGCGAGGACGGCACCCTGCAGGGGATGCTCGAGATGGCGGGCGTCCGCTACGTCGGCTCCGGCGTCCTCGCGTCCGCCGTCGGCATGGACAAGGCCTACATGAAGATCGTGCTGGAGGCGGCCGGCCTGCCCGTCACGCCCGGCATCACGGTCACCCGCCGCGAGTGGCAGGCCGACCAGGTCACCGCCCTCGAGCGGATCGAGGCACTGGACTACCCGTCCTTCGCCAAGCCCGCCCGCGGTGGCTCGAGCATCGGCATCAGCAAGATCCACGACCGCAGCGAGATCGCCGAGGCCGTCGAGCTTGCTCTCGAGTACGACGCCAAGGTGCTCGTCGAGGTAGCGGTGGTCGGCGGGCGCGAGGTCGAGTGCGGCGTACTCGCGACGACCGACGGCGCCCCGGAGACGTCCCGCCCGGCCGAGGTGCGCACGGGTGGTGACCACGAGTTCTACGACTTCGAGGCGAAGTACCTCGCCGACCAGGACACCGAGATCGACCTCCCTGCCAACCTGCCGCCGGGCGTCGAGCAGGAGCTGCGACGACTGGCCGTGCGGGCGTTCGAGGCGTTGTCGTGCGAGGGGCTGGCGCGCGTCGACTTCTTCGTGCTGCCCGACGACAGCCTGATCATCAACGAGCTGAACACGATGCCCGGCTTCACGCCGACCTCGATGTTCCCGCAGATGTGGGCCGAGTCTGGAGTCAGCTACCCCGAGCTCGTCGACCGGCTGATCACGCTCGCGCTCGAGCGCGACACCGGCCTGCGCTGACGCATCCGTCGCCTCGGTTTCGACACGGCGCTGGCGCGCCTGCTCAACCAGCGGCGGCGGTCAGAGGCAGGGGTCGCCCTCGGTGAGCGTCTCCCGGATGGCAGGCGCGATGGCCGCCTGGATGTCGTCGCTGCCGCGACGATCGGCGGGGATCAGGACGCTGACGAGCGGCGAGTGGGTCAGGGCCGTGACGAGGATGTCGGCCGACGGATCGTCGAGCTCGGCCGGGGGCAGGAACCAGCCGACGTCCCCGACGACGGAGCAGGACGCGAAGTCGTCGTACGCCGCAGGCAGCTCGACACCGCAGGTGAGCTCGATGTCACCCCACGCGGCCGTGCGGTCGGTGTCGTCCGAGATGTCCTGACCGGCGACCCGATCAGGGAGTGCGGCCGTCAGCTCGGCGCACGCGGCCGCGTCGTCGTCGGAGAGCTCGGGGAGGTCGGAGGAGCAGCCGGAGAGGCTGCCCAGGAGGATGCCGAGCGAGAGCACAGCAACGCCCCGCGTCCGGAGGGACACGGGGCGTCGGTGAGTCAGGCTCAGATGTGGACGACGGGGCACGTCAGCGTGCGCGTGATGCCGTCGAGGTTCTGCACCTTGGAGACGACCAGCTTGCCGAGCTCGTCGACGTTGCGGGCCTCGGCGCGCACGATCACGTCGTAGGGACCGGTGACGTCCTCGGCGAGCGTGACGCCCTTGACCTGGGCAATGGCCAGGGCGACTTCGGCGGCCTTGCCGACGTCGGTCTGGATCAGGATGTAGGCCTGGACGACCATCTGTGACTCCTCAGTATCGATCGGAGAACGGTGCAAGTACGTGTGTGGCGCCAACCTACCGTGAGCGCCGTCACTTCTCGATAGGTGCCCGTCACCGGGGTCCGCAGGCTCGATCTGGTCTGATGGGCGCCATGGCATTCCCCCCGGACGCGACCTTGGCCGACGCCGGCGAATTCGGCCTGATCGAGGCCTTCACCGCGCTCTTCGAACAAGGCGAGCACGTGCTGATCGGCCCGGGCGACGACGCCGCGGTGCTGCGGATCCGCAACGGGCACGTCGTCGTCTCCACCGACCTGATGGTCGAGGGCCGGCACTTCCGCCGCGACTGGGCGAGCGCCGAGGACGTCGGTCACCGGGCTGCCGCGCAGAACCTCTCCGACATCAACGCCATGGGCGGCGCTGCCCACTCGCTCACGATCGGGCTGGCCGCGCCTGCCGACCTGCCCGTGCAGTGGGCGCTCGACTTCGCCCGCGGGTTCGCGGCCGAGTGCGCCGGCGTCGGCGCCAGCGTCGTGGGCGGAGACCTGACTCGTGCCGACGAGATCGTGATTGCCGTGACCGTCATCGGCGCGTGCACCCAGACGCCGGTCGTGCGCTCTGGCGCGGTCGCCGGCGACGTGCTCGCCCTCACCGGTCGTCAGGGCTGGGCGGCCGGCGGCCTCGCCGTGCTGGGACGCGGCTTCCGCTCGCCGCGCGTGCTCGTCGAGGCCTACCGCCGGCCCGAGCCGCCGTACGCCGCAGGCAGGCTCGCCGCCGAGGCCGGAGCCACCTCCATGATCGACATCTCCGACGGGCTGCTCGCCGAGGCAAAGCACCTGGCCGACGGGAGCGGGGTCGCCATCGACGTACGCCGCAAGGCGTTCGACCTCGCCGAGCCGCTCGTCGCCGTGGGGGCCGCGCTCGGCGTCGAACCGCTGCAGTTCGTGCTCGGCGGCGGCGACGACCACGCGCTGCTGGCGACGTTCCCGAGCCCCGCGGCCGTGCCCGAGGGCTGGCACGTCATCGGCTCCGTGAGCGAGGGTGAAGGTGTGACCGTCGACGGCGGGGAGTACGAGGGCCCCACCGGCTGGACCCACTTCTGAGCGGTCTCTGGCTCGATTTCACCCAATCCGGCAGGTCGGATACTCTTGTGCGGTTGCTCGCTGGCCGTTCTCGGCCCCGACGGGCCGAACGTTCTCGAATCACCCACGAATCTTCAGGAGTACACGGTGGCTGCCGTCTGTGACATCTGCGCCAAGAAGCCCGGCTTCGGCAACAACCGACCCTGGTCGCGCAAGATTACGAAGCGTCGCTTCAACCCGAACATCCAGCGCGTGCGCGCAACCGTCAACGGTTCGCCCAAGCGTCTGAACGTCTGCACCGGCTGCCTCAAGGCCGGCAAGGTCACCCGCTGACCTGACACCATCGTTCCGAACAGGCCCCGAGAGCGATTGCTCCCGGGGGCCTGTTCGTCTGTCGCGCGTCGGTGCTCGGCGCTAACGTGTGCCCTTCGACGACAGGACGGGGGAAGGGGCACTCCATGGAGACCGTGCCGAGCGGCATCTCGACGGCTGCCCTGGCCCGTTTCATCGAGATCGCCACCGACGCGCTCTCGGAGGCGCGCGAGGAGATCGACGCGCTCAACGTCTACCCCGTGCCCGACGGCGACACCGGCACCAACATGTTCCTGACGATCTCGGCGGCCCGCGACGCGATCGTGCAGGCCGTGGCCGAGGACCGGGTCTCGAGCAGGTCGATGCGATGCGGGTCCTTTCCCGCGGCGCCCTGCTCGGCGCGCGCGGCAACTCCGGCGTCATCCTCAGCCAGATGCTCGGGGCCTACGTCGCCCGGCTGGCCGAGGGGACCCACGACGTCCGCAACGCCGTCGTGGCGGCCGAGGCGATGCAGCGCGCGACCGACGCGTCCTACGCCGCCGTCGGCGAGCCGGTCGAGGGCACGATCCTCACCGTCGCCCGCGCCGCCTCCGACGCGGCGATGGCGCGTGCCTCGGTGGCCGGCGCCCGCGCCCGTGACGTGTTCACCGCCGCCGCGGGAGCCGCCCGTGAGGCGCTGGCCCGCACGACCGACCCAGCTCAAGGCGCTGGCCGACGCCGGTGTCGTGGACGCCGGCGGCCGCGGCCTCTGCGTCGTCCTGGACGCCGCAGAGACCGCTCCACCGGCCGGCGCCCACCGCCGCCGCCGGTCGGCGTGCACCGCATCCCGGTGCCGCTCCACGTGCTCGCGGGGGACGGGTCGACCTCACGCCCGACGGCCCGTCCTACGAGGTGATGTACCTCCTCGACGCCGATGACGCCGCGATCCCGGTGCTCAAGAAGGCCCTGGCCGGGCTCGGCGACAGCCTCGTCGTGGTCGGCAGCGAGCGCCTGTGGAACGTCCACGTCCACGTCGACGACGTGGGTGCCGCGATCGAGGCCGGCATCGAGGCCGGTCGGCCCTACCGCGTCCGGGTCACGCACTTCGCGGAGCAGATCGCCGAAGCCCGGGAGCAAGCCCGCGACGCGCACCGGCCGCAAGGTCGTCGCCGTCGCCGCCGGGCCCGGCCTGGCCGCGCTCTTCGAGGAGGCGGGTGCCGTCGTCGTCCCGGTGGTCCCGGCCAGCGTCCCTCGACCGGACAGATCCTCGACGCGATCATGGCCTGCGGTGCCGCCGAGGTCGTGGTCCTTCCCAACGACGACGACTCGATCCGGGTCGCCGAGATCGCGGCCCGCACCGCGGAGGAGGACGGCGAGATCCGGGTCGAGGTGATCGCCTCGCACGCCCAGGTCCAGGGGCTCGCCGCCATCGCCGTCCACGAGCCCGGCACGCACCTTCGACCAGGACGTCCGCGAGATGACCGCCACCGCCCGGCACGCCCGCCACGGCGCGGTCACCGTCGCCGCCAAGCAGGCGATGACGATGGCAGGTCCGTGCGAGCCCGGCGACGTGCTCGGCGTGATCGCCGGCGACTTCGCGATCGTCGGCCAGGACGCCCACACGGTGGCCGTCGACGTGATCGAGCGACTGCTCGGTGGTGGTGGCGAGCTGGTCACGATCGTCGCCGGCGCCGGGGGCGAGGAGATGGCGGCCGGCGCTGCGGCGTACGTCGAGGACCACGCACCCCGCCGTCGACGTGGTGGTCTACGACGGCGGCCAGGAGCGCTACCCCCTGCTGGTGAGCGTGGAGTGAATGGTCTCGATCACTCCTGATTCGCCGGTGGCGAGCGTCTTCGGGCGCTCCCCAAGCGAAAGCTCGTCGAGGAGGGCCTCGGCATCACCACGGTGGGGGAACTGCTGCGCCACTTCCCCCGTCGCTACGTCGAGACGACTGAACTCTCCGAGGTGGGCGGCTCCAGAGGTGGGCCAGCTGCTGTCGGTCGTCGGCGAGGTGACGAGCGCGGCCGTGAAGCCGTTCCACCGGGGTCGCAAGACGCAGTACCGCACCGAGGTCCGCATCCGCACCAACGGACCGTCCTTCTCGCTCTCGTTCTTCAGCCCTACGCGGGACAGGCCAATTCGTACGTCGAACAGATGGCCCCCGGAAGTCGCGGACTGTTCACCGGCAAGGCCAAGGTCTTCAACGGCAGTTGGCAGCTCGAGCAGCCGCACCAGCTGATGTTCGGCGACGACGACGGCGAGGACGCGACGCTCCAGCAAGCTGTTGCCGGTCTACCCGCTCACCAACAAGCTCTACGTCTGGGACCTGATCAAGGTGACCGGGTGGCGCTCGACCTGGTCACCGACGTGCCCGACATGCTGACGCCCGAGCTGCGCGGAGCGCTACGACGTCGTCGACGTCATGACGGCGCTGCGGCTCGTGCACGGACCCGACGACTATGCGCAGGCGGTCTCGCGGCAAAGACGCTTCCGCTTCGAGGAGGCGCTGGTGCTCCAGCTCGTGCTCGCCCGGCGACGTGCGGCCCAGCGTGCCCTGGGGGCGCAGGCACGCGCTGGCGGGGCGGCGGGCTGCTGGCGGCGTTCGACGAGCGGTTGCCGTTCACGCTCACCGCCGGCCAGCGCGAGATCGGTGCGGTGCTCGAGGCCGAGCTCGCGCAGGCGCACCCGATGAACCGGCTCCTGCAGGGCGAGGTGGGCTCGGGAAAGACGCTGGTCGCGCTGCGGGCCATGCTCCGCGTCGTCGACTCGGGCGGCCAGGCCGTGCTGCTGGCGCCGACCGAGGTGCTCGCGCAGCAGCACCACCGCTCGATCTCCGCGATGCTCGGCGACCTCGCGCAGGGCGGCATGCTCGGCGGCGCGGCGGACGGGACGTCCGTGGCTCTGCTCACCGGGTCGATGTCCAAGGCCGCCAAGGATCACGCGCTTGGACTGATGGGAAGTGGGGAGGCTGGCCTCGTGATCGGCACTCACGCACTCCTGGAGGACTCCGTCGCCTTCGCCGACCTCGGCCTGGTCGTGGTCGACGAGCAGCACCGGTTCGGCGTGAAGCAACGAGCGGCGCTGACCGACAAGGCGGGGTCTCCGCCGCACGTGCTCGTGATGACCGCGACCCCGATCCCGCGCACCGTCGCCATGACCGTCTTCGGCGACCTCGAGACCTCGGTGCTGACCGAGCTCCCCGCCGGTCGGGCCCCGATCCAGACCAACGTCGTGCCCCTCGTCGACCAGCCCCAGTGGATCGGTCGCGTCTGGGAACGCGTGCGCGAGGAGGTCGGCAAGGGCCATCAGGTGTACGTCGTCTGCCCCCGCATCAGTGGCGACACCCTGGAGGAGGGCGAGAGCGACCAGCTCGACGTCGACGAGGACGGCGAGGTCACCACCAAGAAGGTGCCGCTCGCCGCCGTCGAGGACCTCCACGAGGAGCTCGCCGGGGAGGCTGCAAGGCCTGCGCACCGCGATGCTGCACGGCAAGCTGCCGCCCGACGAGAAGGACCGCACGATGCGCGCCTTCGCGGCCGGCCAGATCGACGTCCTCGTCTCGACCACGGTCATCGAGGTCGGTGTGGACGTCCACAACGCCACCACGATGGTGCTGCTCGACGCCGACCGGTTCGGTGTCAGCCAGCTGCACCAGCTCCGCGGCCGCGTCGGTCGAGGCGGCCTGCCGGGGCTGTGCCTGCTCGTGTCGCGCGCCGAGGCCGACACCCCGGCCCGTGAGCGTCTCGACGCCGTCGCGTCGACCACCGACGGCTTCGAGCTGAGCAAGGTCGACCTCGAGCAGCGCCGCGAGGGCGACGTGCTCGGCGCCAGCCAGTCGGGCTTCCGGTCCAGCCTCATCAGCCTGCGCGTGCTGCGCGACGAGAAGACGATCATCCGGGCTCGCGAGGCCGCCGAGGAGCTGCTGGCCGAGGACGCCGACCTGGCGCCCTACCCCGTGCTGGCGGCCGCCGTCGCCGACATCGAGGCCTCCCAGCACTCCGAGTTCGTGGACAAGTCATGACACGGATCATCGGGGGAGCGGCCGGGGGACGGCGTCTGAACACCCCGCGTGGCGCTGCCACGCGCCCGACCAGTGACCGCGTGCGCGAGGCGTTGTTCTCCGCCATCGAGGCGTGGTGCGGCTCGCTCGACGGCCTGCGGTTCCTCGACCTGTACGCCGGCTCCGGCGCGGTCGGCCTCGAGGCGTGGTCCCGCGGCGCCGGCGTCGTCACGTTCGTGGAGCAGGACCGCAAGACCGCGGCCCTGATCGCGCGCAACGTGGAGACCGTGGGCGCCAGCCGGGCCAACGTGAACGCGTCATCGGTGGCGGCCGCGCTGCGCAAGAGCCCGTCGGCGCCCTACGACATCGCCTTCCTGGACCCGCCCTATCCACTCTCCGACGCCGAGCGTGACCGCCGCACTGGCCGGCATGGTCGAGGGCGAGTGGCTGGTCCCCGGGCGCGCTGGTCGTGGTCGAGCGGTCCGCGCGCGGCCCCGACCTCGTCTGGCCGGACGGTCTCGTGGGGGAGCGGTCGAAGAAGTACGGCGAGACGATGCTTTGGTACGGTCACGCCGCCCGACCCCCCGCCGGCTCCACCCACGGTCAGGAGTGACCCAGATGCCCGAGCGCACCCCCGGCCGCCTCCACAGGGCCGTCTGCCCCGGTTCGTTCGACCCGGTGACCAACGGCCACCTCGACATCATCGAGCGCTCTGCCAAGCTGTTCGACGAGGTCGTCGTCGCCGTCGGCGTCAACAAGTCCAAGAGCAGGCTGTTCTCGCCGGACGAGCGGATCGAGATGCTCACCCGGGCCTGCGCCGGCTGGGACAACGTCCGCGTCGACGGCTTCACCGGCCTGCTCACCGACTTCTGCCTCGAGCACGAGATCGACGCGATCGTGAAGGGCCTCCGGGCCGTCACCGACTTCGACTACGAGCTCCAGATGGCGCAGATGAACTCCAGCCTCGCGCCCAGGGTCGAGACCGTGTTCGTGCCGACCAGTCCCGAGTGGTCGTTCCTGGCCAGCAGCCTGGTCAAGGAGGTGGCCACGTTCGGTGGCGACGTGACCGGTCTGGTGCCCGAATTCGTGCGGGAGCTGCTCGTGAAGCGGCTGGCCGAGCGCGATGGGGCCCAGTGACAGGTCAGTGAGCGCTTCGCCGTACCCCTCCGTTTTGCCCGTTCACCCGCTCGACGGCTACGCTTTCGTGGTTCTGTTCAGTGTTCGGACCGGAGTGACATCGTGACCAGCCTGGACCCGAGAGCGCCGCTCGTGCTCGACACACGCGAGCTCGGCCGCCGCCCGGGGTCCCAGCTTGAAATGGTGCGCACCGTGCCTGCGCCGGCAGAACTTGGCATCGAAGTCTTGCATGTCCCTGAAGGCTCGCCGGTCGACTTCGACCTGCGGCTGGAAGCGGTCATGGAGGGTGTGCTGGTCACTGGGTCCGCCTCGGCGGAGCTGGTCGGCGAATGCGCGCGGTGCCTGGAGCCGATCGAGGACGAGATCAACGTCCAGCTCCAGGAACTGTTCGTGTACGACGACGTCCGGCACGACGCGTCCGACAAGGACCTGGACGACGAAGTCAGCCGGCTCGAGGACGACCTGCTCGACCTCGAGCCACTGCTGCGGGACGCGGTGGTGCTTGCACTTCCGTTCCAGCCGCTGTGTGAAGAGGATTGTCCCGGATTGTGCGTCGAGTGTGGCGCCCGGCTGGCCGATGATCCCGACCACGCACACGAGGAGCCGATCGACCCCAGGTGGGCCGGCCTCGAAGCACTGCAAGACCCCAGCACCACAGACTGACCCCAGACTTACACGTACGGCCGAGGTGACTCGGTCGGCAACACCTAGGAGAGAACCATGGCTGTCCCGAAGCGGAAGATGTCGCGAAGCAACACGCGCCACCGCCGGTCGCAGTGGAAGGCCGTCGCGCCGAGCCTCGTGACCTGTGCCAACCCTGCCTGTGCCGAGAAGCACCTCCCGCACCGTGCGTGCGGTTCCTGCGGTCAGTACGGCGCCCGCGCCGCCCGCCGCCAGGTCCTCTGAGCGAGCGCTGCAACTCCGCTGAGCACACAGGAGCTGCGCGAGGCGCTCGGGAATCCAGTCCTGGATCCCGGGCTCCTCGAGCGCGCCCTGACCCATCGTTCCTACGCCTACGAGAACGGTGGCATCCCCACCAACGAGCGCCTGGAGTTCCTCGGCGACTCGGTGCTCGGCGTCGTGGTCACCGAGACGCTCTACACCAGCCACCCCGACCTCTCCGAGGGGCGGCTGGCCAAGCTGCGTGCTGCGGTGGTCAACGCCCGGGCACTGGCCGAGGTGGCCCGTCAGATCGAGCTCGGCAAGCACATCAAGCTGGGCCGCGGCGAAGAGTCGACCGGCGGACGCGACAAGGCCTCGATCCTGTCCGACACCGTCGAGGCCGTGATCGGCGCGATCCACATGAGCGGCGGCATCGAGGCCTCGGCCGACGTCGTGCACCTGCTCTTCGACGACGTGATGCTCGCCGCCGCCTCCATGGGAGCCGGCCTCGACTGGAAGACGTCGCTGCAGGAGCTCTCTGCCGCGCTCGCGCTCGGCGTCCCCGACTACGTGATCGAGGACGACGGTCCCGACCACATGAAGACCTTCGTCGCCCGCGTCCGCGTCGGGGACCGGCTCTACGGACACGGCACCGGCCGCTCGAAGAAGCAGGCCGAGCAGGGTGCCGCCGAGACCGCCTACCTCGAGCTCTCCGCCGCGCGCCCCCAACCCGTCGACGGCCCGATAGACCAGCAAGCCTGAGTCCGTGCCCGAGCTCCCCGAGGTCGAGGTGGTCCGGGCGGGGCTGGCCCGTCATGTCACCGGCGCCACCATCACCGGCGTCGAGGTGCTGCATCCGCGTCCGCTCCGGCGCGACCCGCGCGGCTCCGACGGCTTCGTCGCCGACCTCATCGGTCACAAGATCGAGGACGTACGCCGCCGCGGCAAGTACTTCTGGCTCGCCCTGAGCTCCGGCGACGCCCTCCTCGGCCACCTCGGCATGAGTGGCCAGATGCTGCTCCAGCAGCCCGGTGCCGACGACGAGAAGCACCTGCGGGTGCGGTTTCTCCTTGGTTTCGACACGGTCGCCGGGCGACCTGCTCAACCGGCGGACGTCGAGATGCGCTTCGTCGACCAGCGCATGTTCGGCGGCCTGCTCATCTCCGACGGCGGCGCCGAGCTGCCGACCGAGATCGCGCACATCGGCCGCGACCCGCTCGACCCGGAGTTCGACCAGGACGACGTCGTACGGCGGATGCGTCGCCGTACGGTCGGGATCAAGCGCCAGCTCCTCGACCAGAACCTCGTCTCCGGGATCGGCAACATCTACGCCGACGAGGCGCTGTGGCGGGCCCAGCTGCACTACGACCGGCCCGGCGACAGGCTCACGCTCGCGCAGGCCAACGACGTCCTCGGCCAGGCCACCACGGTGATGCGGGACGCCCTGGGGCAGGGCGGCACGTCCTTCGACGCGCTCTACGTCAACGTCAACGGCGAGTCCGGCTACTTCGACCGGTCGCTGCACGCCTACGGCCGCGAGGGCGAGCCCTGCGACCGGTGCGGGACCCCGATGAGGCGGGCGGCGTTCATGAACCGGTCGTCGTACTTCTGTCCCGTCTGCCAGAAACCGCCGCGCGCGCGCCGCCGGCGCGAATGATTCGCTCGCTCCGCTCGTGAATAGCTGCCGCCTCACATTGACCGAGCCCCGACCGGGTGGGACTCTTGTAGATGGTCGCGAGCCCGCGGCCGCACATATTTCCTTGAAGGGGCGCACCTCATGGCGAAGGCGCTGATCGGCTACCTCCACAGCGACCAACGCATCCCCGCCCGACTGGGTCTCGAGAACCAGCGTCTGCGCGGCCGTGTGGCCGAGCTCGAGACGCTGGTCCTCCGACTTCAGGTCGAGAACGATCGGCTGATCGGCGAGCAGGCGAAGGCCGTGCTCGAGGCGGAGATGCTCGAGCCGGAGATGCTCCCGGCCTGAGTTTTAACGGGGCGCACTCACCGCGCCCTTCGACGTAGGCTCCTGCTCTTGTGAGCCGCCTTGTCGAGACCGTGTTTCCCGAGCGGCTCGGACGCAGCTTCCGCTGGCTGGTGGCCTCGTCATGGACCACCAACATCGGCGACGGCCTGATGATGGCCGCGGGGCCGCTCCTCGTCGCTTCGCAGACCCACGACCCGACGCTGGTCGCGGCGGCCACCATGGCCCGCCTCTTGCCCTGGCTGCTGTTCGGGCTGCTCGCCGGAGCGCTCGCCGACCGGCTCGACCGACGGCTCGTGGTGATGGTGATGGACGGCGCGCGTGCCATCGTGCTGGCCGGGCTGACGGTCGTGATCGTCACCGGCTACGTGAACATCTGGCTGGTCCTGGTCGCGATGTTCCTCGTCGGGGTGGCCGAGGTGTTCGCGGACACGACGACCGGCACCCTGGTGCCGATGCTGGTCGAGAAGCGCGACCTGGGCATCGCGAACGCCCGGATCATGGCCGGCTTCCTCACTGCCAACCAGCTGATCGGGCCCGCCGTCGGCGCGCTCCTGTTCACCGCCGGCATGGTCTGGCCGTTCCTGATCCAGACCATCTGCATCGGCCTCGGCGTCGTGCTGATCTCCCGGATCGCCACGCCCAAGGGTGCGGTGCGCGAGCACGTCGACACCCACGTCCGGCAGGACATCGTCGAGGGGGTGCGCTGGCTGGCCGGCAACGGACCCGTGCGCACGCTGGCACTCGTCATCGTCGCGTTCAACATCACCTGGGCGGCCCCGTGGGCCGTGCTGGTGCTGTGGGCGATCCAACGCGTCGGCATCGACGAGGCGGGCTTCGGCCTGCTGACGACGGCGTCGGCTCTCGGTGGGCTGCTGGGCACCTTCGCCTACGGGCGGATCGAGAAGCGGGTGCCGCTCGCGACGTTGATGCGCGCCGTGCTGTTGTGCGAGGTCGTCTTCCACCTGGCCATGGCGTTCACGACGTCGCCGTACGCCGCGTATCCGCTGATGTTCTTCTTCGGCGCCTACGCGTTCGTGTGGGGCACCCTCTCGAATGCTGTGCGGCAGCGAGCGGTGCCGACCGAGTTCCAGGGTCGGGTCGGGTCGGTCTACATGCTGTGCGTGATGGGCGGGATGCTGGTCGGCTCGCTGCTCGGTGGCCTGATCGCGCGGCAGTGGGACGTGACGGCACCGTGGTGGTTCGCGTTCGTCGGCTCGGGCCTGACGCTTGCGCTGGTCTGGCGCGAGCTCGGCAAGATCGCACACGCGGACGAGGAAGCAGCGGCGCTCTCGACGAGGTGAGGCGACCGGGCGTGGTTGCATGGCGACATGGCCGTTGTGGGCACTGACCACCTTGACGCTCTGGTCGCAGCGCTGCCGGACGGTGTGGTGGTGACCGCGGGCGACCGGATCGAGAAGTACCGCCGGGACAGGTCGCAGGACCCGCTCGCAGGGACCCCGGTGGCGGTCGTGCGTGCCGAGAACGCCGGTCACGTGCAGTCAGCGGTCCGATGGGCCGCCCAGCACGGAGTCCCCGTGGTGCCGCGCGGCGCCGGCACCGGCCTGTCCGGAGGGTCCAGCGCCGTCGACGGCGGGATCGTGCTCAGCCTCGAGCGCATGACGGCCGTCGAGGTGGACCCGGCCTGCCAGCTCGCGATCGTCGAGCCGGGCGCGCTCAACAAGGACGTCAAGGCCGCAGCCGCGGAGCACGGTCTCTGGTACCCGCCCGACCCGTCGTCGTACGAGATCTGCTCCATCGGTGGCAACGTGGCCACCAACGCGGGCGGCCTGTGCTGCGTGAAGTACGGCGTCACGACCGACTACGTGCTCGGGCTCGACGTGGTCCTCGCGGACGGCACGCTGGTGAGCCTGGGCGGGCGCCGGATCAAGGACGTGGCCGGCCTGTCGCTGCTCAAGCTGTTCGTCGGCAGCGAGGGCACCCTCGGCATCGTGACCAAGGCACTGCTGCGGTTGGTGCCGGCCCAGTCGGCGAGGTCGACCCTGGTCGCGTCCTTCCCGACCATGACCAGCGCCGCGGAGGCGGTGGTCGCGATCCGCAGTCTGCTGCGGCCCTCGATGCTCGAGCTGATGGACCGGCCCTCGATCCGTGCCGTGGAGGCGCATCGGCCCAGAGGGCTCGACACCGATGCCGGCGCCCTGCTGGTGGCGCAGAGCGACGCTCCGGGCACGGCGTGCACGGTCGAGGTGGAGACCATGCGGGCTGCGTGCGAGGGAGCGGGCGCCACCGAGGTGTTCGTGACCGACGACGCCGACGAGGGTGAGCTCTTCGTGCAGGCCAGGAGGATGGTGATCCCGGCCGTCGAGCTGCTCGGCGAGCTGATGCTGGAGGACGTGGGTGTCCCGGTGCCGCGGTTGCCGGACCTGATCGACGCAGTGGCCCGGATCGCCGAGCACCACGACCTCGTCATCCCCGTTGTCGCGCACGCCGGCGACGGCAACACGCATCCCTTGATCGTCGTTCCGCGAGGCGACGACGCCGCCAAGGTCCGAGCCGCGGTCGCCTTCGACGAGATCATGGTCGCGGCCATCGGGCTCGGTGGGACCATCACTGGCGAGCACGGCGTGGGTCGCACCAAGAAGTCCGCGTTGCCGGCCCAGCTCGGCGACGACGTCATGGCGCTCACGAGGCGGGTCAAGGACGCCCTCGACCCGGACGGCATCCTCAACCCGGGAGCGATCCTCTAGGAACCGTCAGCGCCGGGAGCGCGACAGCCGTCGAGCCAGCCGGCTGAGCAGACCTGGCGGGGGAGTGGAGCCGGTCTCCGGGAGCCGGGCCTGCAGGCGGCGTACGCGACGTCGGGCCTGATCGCGCTGTCCCTTGGTGGCGACCACCTTGGCCCGCAGGGTGGCGGCGTGCTCCGACTGGCGCTCGACGCGCACGTGCAGGGCGTCGATGACCGTGTGCAGATGGGCAACCTCTGCCTCCAGCACCGCGACCGGATCGGGATCGGGCAGCGGCTCGGGCGTGCTGATCGTGCGCTCCGGCGGGAGTCCGTCGAGCACCGCCCGGTGGGCGCTCTCGCGATGCGCGTCGCGCTGAGCGCTCGTGAGGTCCGCCGGGAGCCGGGTGAGGACGGCATGGAACTCGAGCTGGTCCTGTGCCGTGGGCAGCAGGCCGTGGACCGCGAAGTCGACGAGCCCCAGGTGTGCCAGGTCGTCGATGAACAGCACGAACTCCCGAGGCGTCCACAGCCAGACGTGGCTGTCGACGTAGTCGCCGCGCCGGGCGCGCTCGAGCATGACCAGGGTGTCGTCCCAGGTGTGGATGCGATCGTCGAAGTCGGGGATCTCGCCGGCCCACGCCTTGTCGGCGGGCATGAACACCACGGAGTGGTGGTAGTCGAAGACGGCCCGCGGCGACGGTGTCCGGTCGCCCCGGTCGTGCGCCTCCAGTGCCTGACCGACCGTCGTGGCCGGGCGGTGGATGTCGAAGCAGAAGCGGCGATCCGGCACGATCAGCGCGACCTGGGCGCCCGGGTTGGTCAGGGCCGCCAGCTGGTCGAGCCAGCCGATCACGTCCGGGATGTGCTCGATCACGTGACTGGCGATGATCCAGTCGAAGGGAGCCCCGGCGCTGCAGGCCTCGGCGAGGCTGACGAAGCCGTCCTCGCGCTCGAGCCAGAAGTCGAGCTCCGGGATGCTGTCGATGTCGACGGCCTCGTCGTCGCCGTAGTGCGCCCGGAGCTTGTCGCGCTCCGACACGTCGACGTACGACACGTCAGCGGTGGGACGCACCGCGATGGCGCGATCGAGCGGTCCGATCTCGAGGCCGTGGCCGACGGTGAAGTCGACCAGGCTGGACAGAGGTGTCTCCCGACCGCGCACGGGGGGAGGCTACACACCGCGTCGACCTACCGGAGGTGGCGCAGGATCGCGGTTAGGGTGGGCGTGCTTCCCCCGGCGTCTGAGAGGATGCCGCGTTCGCCGTACTCACCGCGCCCCCGGGAGCTGCACGTTGTATCTCAAGAGCCTCACGCTGAAGGGCTTCAAGTCCTTTGCGTCTGCCACGACGCTCCAGCTCGAGCCCGGGATCACCTGCATCGTCGGTCCCAACGGCTCCGGCAAGTCCAACGTCGTCGACGCGCTCGCCTGGGTGATGGGCGAGCAGGGCGCCAAGTCGCTGCGTGGCGGCAAGATGGAGGACGTCATCTTCGCCGGCACGACCGGCCGGCCCCCGCTGGGTCGCGCCGAGGTGCAGCTCACGATCGACAACAGCGACGGCGCGCTGCCGATCGAGTATGCCGAGGTCACGATCTCGCGCACGATGTTCCGCAACGGCGGTTCTGAATACGCGATCAACGGCAACAGCTGCCGGCTGCTCGACGTGCAGGAGCTGCTCAGTGACTCCGGCATCGGCCGCGAGATGCACGTCATCGTCGGCCAGGGCCAGCTCGACACGATCCTGCACGCGACCCCCGAGGACCGCCGCGGCTTCATCGAGGAGGCCGCGGGTGTGCTCAAGCACCGCAAGCGCAAGGAGAAGGCGCTCCGCAAGCTCGACTCGACCGACGGCAACCTCACCCGGCTCAACGACCTGCTCACCGAGATCCGCCGCCAGCTCAAGCCGCTCGGCCGCCAGGCCGAGGTCGCCCGCAGGGCCGCCTCCGTGCAGGCCGACGTGCGTGATGCCCGGGCCCGGCTGGTGGCCGACGACCTCGTCCGCGCCCGGCACGCGCTCGAGCAGGAGATGGCCGACGAGACGATCCTGGTCGAGCGGCGCGCCGAGGTGGAGGCCGCGCTCGCACAGGCCCGAGAGCAGGAGGCGGCCCTCGAAGCCGCGTTGCGCACCGACCTGCCCGCGCTGGCCAAGGCCCAGGAGACGTGGTTCGCCCTCTCGGGGCTGAAGGAACGCCTGCGCGGCACCCAGTCGCTGGCTGCCGAGCGCCTCCGCAACGCCGCCGGCGCGGCAGACGCCGACACCGTCGACTCCGGGCGCGACCCCGACGAGCTCGAGGCCCAGGCCGCGCGGGTGCGCGAGCAGGAGGCCGAGATCGGGGCACAGGTCGAGGAGCACCGCACCGCTCTCGAGGCAGCGGTCGCGCTTCGGCGTACGGCGGAGGACGCCGCGGCAGAGGAGGAGCGCCGCATCGCCGGGCTGGTCAGGGCCGCCGCCGACCGCCGCGAGGGACTCGCCAGGCTGCACGGCCAGGTCAACGCCCTCAGGTCGCGTGCCGCCGCGGCCGCCGACGAGATCGGTCGCCTCACCTCCGCACGCGAAGAGGCGTTGGCCCGCGCCGACCGGGCCACCAAGGACTTCACGGCGCTCGAGACCAAGGTCGCCGGGCTCGACGCCGGCGAGGAGGGCCTGGACGCGGAGCACGAAGCCGCCGTCGCCGCCCTCGACGACATCGACGAGCGCCTCGCCAAGGCCCGCGAGGAGGCCCAGCAGGCCGATCGTGACCGGGCCGGGCTCGTGGCCCGCCGCGACGCCCTCGAGCTCGGCCTCAACCGCAAGGACGGCGCAGGGGCCCTGCTCGCCGCCACCGACACCGTCTCCGGGCTGATGGGCTCCGTGGCCGCGCTGCTGAGCGTGAAGCACGGCTACGAGGCGGCCGTCGCGGCGGCCCTCGGCACTGCCGCCGACGCGGTCGTCGTGACGGGTGCCGATGCCGCCGTCGAGGCGATCGCCCACCTCAAGGGCGACGACCTCGGCCGCGCCGGCCTGCTGCTGGGCGGTGGCCCGGTGGACGACGCCGCGTGGCCCTCGTTGCCTGCGCACGCGACGTACGCCCTGGACGTCGTCGAGGCGCCCGCCGAGATCCGTGCGGCCGTGGCCCGCCTGCTCTTCAAGATCGCGGTGGTCGACGACCTGTCCGCGGCCCGCCAGCTGATCGCCGACCTGCCCGACCTGACGGCGGTGACGAGGGAGGGCGACCTGATCGGCGCCCACTTCGCCGCCGGCGGCTCGTCGAGCCAGCCGAGCCTGCTCGAGATCCAGGCGGCCGTCGACGAGGCGGTGGCCCAGCTGCAGGACGCGACCGCGTCGACCGAGCGGCTCGGCTTCCAGATCTCGCGGCTCGAGGCGGAGCGGCACGACGCGCTCAAGCGCACCGACGTCGCGCTCGCCAAGCTGCACGAGTCGGACGCGACGCTGGCCGCGGTGGCCGAGGAACTGGGTCAGTACGGCTCGCAGTCGCGCTCCGCGCGGGGGGAGGCCGAGCGGCTCGAGCGCGCGATCGCGACCGCTCAGGCGGCCCGTGAGGCGGACAGCGCCGGGCTCGCCGACCTCGAGCTCCGGCTCTCGACGGCCGAGGAGTCGCCCGACGAGGAGCCGGACGTCTCCGAGCGCGAGCGCCTCACCGAGGCCGCCAGGGCCGCCCGGCAGGGCGAGATGGACAGCCGCCTGACGCTGCGCACCGCCGAGGAGCGCGCCCGTGCGCTGAACGGCCGTGCCGACTCGCTCGTGCGAGCAGCCCAGGCCGAGCGCGACTCCCGCGCCCGTGCCTCCGAGCGCCGGGAGCGGCTGATCCGTGAGGGTGCCGCCGCCGAAGCGGTCAACGCCGGCGTGACCGTCGTGCTGATGCGCCTGGAGCGCAGCGTGATGCTCGCGGCCGACGCGCGCGCCGCCGTCGAGGAGTCCCGGCAGGAGCGCGAGCAGCTGCTGCTGGCCGCGCGCGCCACCTTGCGTGACCTGGGCCGTGAGCACGACGAGCTGGTCAACTCCGTGCACCGCGACGAGATGGCCCGCACGCAGCAGAAGATGCGGATCGAGCAGCTCGAGGAGCGGGCGCTCGAGGAGCTCGGCATGGACGCCGACGGCCTGATCAACGACTACGGCCCGACCAACCTGGTGCCGTTCTTCGGCGAGGTCGCCGAGGACGAGATCGCGCCCGAGCCCGTGCCGTTCGTCCGCGAGGACCAGCAGAAGCGGCTCAAGACCGCCGAGCGGGCGCTCGCGATGCTGGGCCGGGTCAACCCGCTCGCGCTCGAGGAGTACTCCGCGATGGAGGAGCGGCACAAGTTCCTCACGGAGCAGCTCGAGGACCTGCGGCGTACGCGCAAGGACCTCCTCGACATCGTGCGCGAGGTCGACGACCGCGTGCAGCAGGTGTTCAGCGAGGCCTATGCCGACGTCGAGAAGGCCTTCGACTCGACGTTCTCCCGCCTGTTCCCGGGTGGTGAGGGGCGACTCGTGCTCACCGACCCCGGCGACATGCTCAACACCGGCATCGAGGTCGAGGCCCGCCCCGCCGGCAAGAAGGTCAAGCGCCTCTCGCTGCTCTCCGGTGGCGAGCGCTCGCTGGTCGCGGTGGCGTTCCTGGTCGCACTGTTCAAGGCCCGGCCGTCGCCCTTCTACATCCTCGACGAGGTCGAGGCCGCGCTCGACGACACCAACCTCGGCCGGCTGCTGGAGATCTACGAGGAGCTCCGCGAGAACTCCCAGCTCCTGGTCATCACGCACCAGAAGCGGACGATGGAGGTCGGCGACGCGCTCTACGGCGTCACCATGCGCGGCGACGGCGTCACCACAGTCATCTCCCAGCGGCTCGAGCGGGCCGAGTCGGCTTGACGGGTGGCAGCATGGGCTCATGTCGTGGGCCTTCCTGATCACCGCACTGGTCATCGTCGCCACCCCCGGTACTGGCGCGATCTTCACCATCGCTGCCGGCCTGGGCCGTGGTCCGCGCGCGGCTCTGCTCGCGGCCGTGGCGTGCACAGTCGGGACACTGCCGCACCTCGTGGCCGCGCTGACCGGGCTGGCGGCCGTGCTGCACGCGAGTGGGCTGGCCTTCGCCGTACTCAAGTATCTCGGCGTGGCCTACCTGCTCTGGATGGCGTGGAGCACGTGGCGGCACCGGCGTGAGCCGCTGACCGGCACTGACGCGCAGCCAGGCTCCTCGTGGAGCGTGATCGCCTCGGGGATCACGCTCAACCTGCTCAACCCCAAGCTGACCCTGTTCTTCTTCGCGTTCCTGCCCCAGTTCGTGCCGGCGACCACCCCGCACGCCACCGCGCAGATGCTGGTGCTCAGCGGGGTCTTCATGGCCCTCACATTCGTCGTCTTCGCGGCGTACGGCGTCTGTGCCGGCCTCTTGCGCGAGCGGGTCCTGGCCAGACCGCGGCTCGTCGAGCGGATCCAGGCCCTCTTCGCAGCGGCCTTCGCGGCCCTCGGGCTCCGGCTGGCGTTCGAGACGCGCTGAGCTCCGGCTCCCGACGCTGGCGTCGGCAGTTCGTCGCCCGGTGGCCGCCTCTGAGCGTGACGCCGGCCGGCCGAGCACTTAACTGCCGACGGTGGCCCTGCTCGGGTCACAGCGATGACTTGATGACTGGCCGGTCGACGCTCGACCTCACGGCCTAGGGTGGCGCCGTGACCGAGCGAGCCCCCCGCCCCACCCGCGCCGACTACGTCGCCTGGCGCACCGCGACCACGCGGTGGCGAGACGACGACGCCTACGGCCACCTCAACAACGCGACGTACTACGAGCTCTTCGACACGGCCGTCAATGCGCACCTCTACGAGGAGACCGGGGTCGACGTCCGGGCGTTGGCGCAGATCGGGGTCGTGGCCGAGACGTCGTGCCGCTACTTCCGCGAGATCGGCTTCCCGGAGCCGATCGAGATGGGCATGGTCGTCGACAAGGTCGGCACGTCCTCGATCGTCTACCGGATCGGGCTCTTCCAGGGCGACTCCGACGAGGCGGCTGCCGAGGGGCGCTTCGTGCACGTGTACGTCGACAACGAGCACGGTGCAGGGAAACGCCCGGTCGTCCCGATGCCGGACGTGGTCCGGGCCGCCGTGGAGCCCCTGCTCCGCTGACGCTGCGACCGGCGGTGGTCGGCGGTGTGGTCGGCGACACACCCGGGACACAGGCGTGAAATCGTTCTGGGGCCGGCCGTTGTGTCACGGTGGGTGCACGCGCACCACACCCTCGGGAGTTGAACATGCTGGCGATCGTCCTCATGATGTTGCTCGTCCTCGCCGCCGCCGCGGCCGTCGTGCTGTACGTCGCCTACCCGCACCGTGGTGCGGACCTGCCCGTCGTCCCGCAGCTGGGCGACGCGATGCGCAAGGGTGTCGACTCGTTGCCGACCATCGGCGACCACGAGGACATCCGCGCCTGATCGTCCGGCCATCGCGCGTGATTGGATTGCGCCATGGACTCCCTCGGTAGCTGGCTCTATCTGATCATCGGCATCGCCGTCGTCGGCGTGCTGTTGCTCGTCGGCCTGCTGAGCGGCCGTCGGGGCAAGGCCGATCGAGCTGCGCCGTCGGTCCCGAGTGCGGGCACCGATGTCATCGCGCCCACGCCGACCGAGGCGGACGTCGAGACCCCGACCGAGACCCCCACCGAGGCGCCGACCGCGCCGGAGAAGCCGGCGCTCGAGAAGCCCGAGGGCACCGCGTCGCGCCTCGTGCGCCTGCGCCAGCGCCTGGCGGGCTCCCAGGGCACGCTGGGCCGCGGCCTGCTCGCGCTGCTGAGCCGCGACCGCCTCGACGAGGACACGTGGGAGTCGATCGAGGACACCCTGCTCACCGCCGACATCGGCGTCGCGCCCACCACCCAGGCTGGTCGAGCGGCTGCGCACCCGCCTGCGCGTCGAGGGCGGTCAGCCCACCGACGCCGCGCGCCGTGCTCCGCGAAGAGCTGCTCGAGCTCGTCGACCCGACCATGGACCGCCGCCTGCAGGTCAGTGGAGCCGACGGCAAGCCCGGTGTCGTGCTCGTCGTGGGCGTCAACGGGGCCGGCAAGACCACCACCGTCGGCAAGCTCGCCCGCATCCTGGTCGCCGAGAACCTCACGGTGACCCTGGGCGCAGCCGACACGTTCCGCGCCGCCGCCGTCGACCAGCTCGCCACGTGGGGTGAGCGCGTCGGCGTCGAGGTCGTGCGCGGCCCGGAGGGCTCCGACCCCGCCAGCGTCGCCTTCGAGGCGGTCAAGCAGGGCGTCGAGCAGGGCGTCGACACCGTGCTCGTCGACACGGCCGGTCGCCTGCAGAACAAGGCCGGGCTGATGGACGAGCTCGGCAAGGTCAAGCGGGTCATCGAGAAGCAGGCACCGGTCACCGAGGTGCTGCTCGTCCTCGACGCCACCACCGGTCAGAACGGGATGATCCAGGCCCGCGTCTTCAGCGAGATCGTCGACGTCACCGGCATCGTGCTCACCAAGCTCGACGGCTCGGCCAAGGGCGGCATCGTCGTCGCCGTCCAGCGCGAGCTTGGCGTTCCGGTCAAGCTGGTCGGTCTCGGCGAGGGCGCCGACGACCTGGCGCCGTTCGACGCCGGCGCGTTCGTCGACGCACTGCTCGGCTGACCCTCATCTTTCGCCACTTGAGCGGCCAAATGGACGCTCAAGGCAAGACGTCCGGCGCGGCAACCGTCCAACCGACCACTCAAGTGGTGGGTCGCGCCAGCCTCAGCGGCTGGCGCGCTCCCGGCCGCGCAGCGCGGTGACCGCGTCCTCGACGAGCCGCGCCGCGCGCTGGTCGAAGGTGTGCGCCGCGATGATCTGCAGCGCCTGTGCCCGGCGGGTCTCGTTGTCGGGGAAGGCGGTGTACGGCGGCGTGATCAGCCGCACCAGGTCGCCCTCGTCGTGGAAGGCCTGGACCAGGTCGCCGAAGGTCTCGTGCAGGCCGGAGACCGGGTCGGTGGCGATCCGGGCCCCGCAGGCCGCGGCGTCGAAGAGCCGGTTGGACAGGAAGCTGTCGCGGCGCATGTCGACGTGGTGGTCGTTGAGCACGACCCCGGCCGACGCGTAGAGCGCCCCGACCTCGTCGTTGGGCACGCCCGAGGACGCCACGGTGGCGGGGTCGAGGAACTCGTCCCAGTCGGCGCCGTGCACCGTCAGGTCCGCCTCGGCGGACAGGGCCGTGCGCACGGCCTGCCGGAAGACGCCGCGTGAGTTGCCGACGAACAGCACGGCCGGACCGGTGTCCGGCACGCCCCGGTCGGGGTGGAAGAAGCGCGGGTCGGTGCACTGCAGCAGCGGCTCGACCGGCAGTCCCCACTCGCGGCGGACCTGTGCGGGCCAGCTCAGGCTGGCGGCGTACACGAGATCGAAGGACTTGAGCTCGGCGAGCGAGACGAGGTCGGGGTGGCTGATGATCCACTGCATGTTGAGCGCCCTGGGGTGGGGCTCGACGAGGTCGAGACCGCGCAGCACGAGCACCACGTCGTCGTGGTCGCGCGAGGTCCGGTGCCGGGCGTCCCGGGAGTCCACCGAGACGTTCTGTCCGCTGCGCTCGAGGGCGGCCGCGAGCGAGCGGGCGAAGTGGGTGTCGCCCCAGCGCTCGCCACGAGGCCCGGCGGGCGCCGCGGTGTCGATGGTCCAGCGAAGGCGCGGAGGATGCTCGTTGATGCCCCGCACCGAGCGGACGACCTGCTGCTGAAGGAGCACGGAGTCGGACTCGGGGTCGTCGGGATCGGCGGAGACGCGCTGGGTGCGCACCCCGGTGACCTCGAAGCCGCTCGCGCCCCACAGCTCGCTCGTGTGGTCCTCGGGGATCGTGTGCCGGCGCGACCGGAGGGCGGCCATCGCCATCTTGAGGTCTGCCGGTTCGGCGTACGGCGTGCGCGAGGTGACGCTGACATCGGGGACCAGGACGCTGCGACCGACGCCGCTCGCGGCGGCTCGCAGGCCGAGGTCGGTCTCCGCGAGCACGTCGGGGAAGGTGGGGTCGAGACCGTGCAGCGTGAGCAGCGACTCGGCACGCAGCGCCACCATCGGGGAGGCCGGCGCCGGGATCTCGGCCGGACCGAGACGCCGCGCGTCGGAGGCGGGATGGCCGGCGAAGAGCAGCCCGAGGCGGCCGTCGTTCTTCGGGAAGCCGGCACCCGCGGAGATGATCAGGCCGCGCCGGTCGAGCACCAGCGGCTGCGCGAGGGCCACACCAGGTTCGGCGACGGTCTCGATGAGCCGCGTCAGCAGGTCGGGCGCCGGCTGCGCCTCCGGGCGGAGCAGGACGACCCGATCACCGGTGGTGTGCGCGATGCCGATGTTGGTGGCCGCCGAGATGCGGGTGCCCGCGGGCACGGAGACGCTGGTGACCGACGGCAGCAGCCCGGCGAGGGCCGAGGTCAGCAGGTGTGGCCCGCGGCGGTCGCGGGTGGCGACGACCACGACCTCGACGTCGGCCTGCCCGGCGAGCAGCCAGTCGACGGTGCCGCGGGAGCCGTGGCCCATGGGCAGCACGATGCTGGTGCGGCCGGCCACGCGAGCGGTGGCCTGGGCGGCCTCCCAGTTGACGGTCGGGGGTGCGTCGGCCGTCACCCCGCGCACGAGCACGAGCGGGTTGGCCCACTCGACGATCAGCGACGTGCGGAGGCGGTCGACGAAGGTCGCGACGGTCTCTTCCTCCTCCGACTCGCCCTCGTCGAAGGTGCCGACCTCGTCGAGGGTCGTACGGCGCAGCAACGTCGTCCCCAGGTCGAACTGGGTCGGCGTCACGAGCTCGCCGGAGAGACGGGTGTCGGGTCCGGTGAAGGCATGCACGGCGGAGCTGTCGCCGGCGCGGAGCACGCCGACGCCGCGGGCCAGGAACTCCGGGTGCCAGTGATGACCCGGCTCGAGGAAGGCCAGGAACTCGCCGCGGGCGCGCTGGACACCGCGGTTGAGGGTGCGACCGAGCTGGGTTCGCGACCCGAGCACGACCCGGACGCGGTGGTCGCGGGTGGCGGCCTCGGTGGCAACGGAACCGGTCGCGTCGATGGACCCCCGGTCGAGGACCAGCAGCTCCCACTGGTCCAGCGTCTGCTCCTGCAGGGCGGCGATGGTCGGCTCGAGCAGTGGACCGACGTCCTGGGCGCTCATCAGCACGGTGACGACAGGTCCGGAGGCGTCGGGGGAGTGCTGGTGCGCGCCGGGGTTGGCGTCGAGGTAGGACAGCACCTGCCACTCGCGGGCCGCACGCAGGGCGTTGTCGCGGAACTCGCCCCACTGCAGGTGCGGGTAGCCGCGGCGTACGGGCATCGGCGTCTCGCGCGTCGCGTGGTCCGACCACCAGGCCAGCGGACCGAACGCGTGGTCGCGCGCGGCGGGGTTCTCCTCGAGGATCCGCTCGGTGTTGATGAGCGGGTGCGGGGCCAGCCGGTTGCGACGCGGGCCCTCGGTGACGTACCAGAGTGACGGCGGCAGGTCGCCCGCCTGCCACACGCCCTTGCCGGGCAGCCAGGTCGCCTCGAAGAGCGGGTGCGGCGAGATGTCGGGGGTGTTGATGACCGCGCGTGCGGCGTCCTCGGGCGTGGCCGGCTGGGTGCCGAGCTGCGCACCGATCCAGTCCAGGTCGAGAAGGCCCGAGGCGACCAGGTCACGCGCGGAGTGCCGGGCCGCAGTGCTCATGGGGGGTTCGATCATGAGCTCACCCCGCGGCCCGCCGAGGGGCCCGGTCCTGACCGCTCAGCATCGGCGCGATGAAGGTGGCGAAGTCTTCCGCCATCCGGTGCGGTGGCCGCGACCGGGCGGCGCTGAGCGACGCGGCATGGGCCTCGCGAGCGCGCTCCGGATCGTCGACGAGCTCGATGATCGTCGACCTCAGCGTCTCCTTCAGCGAGCGGTCGTCACGCGGGTTGAAGAGGCGTACGTGCGGCTCGTCGGCGAGGTCGAGCAGTGCACCGGTGCGCGGGCCGACGATGGGCAGGCCGAAGCTCTGCGCGAGCCAGAACACGCCGGAGTTGAGGATGCGGGAGTAGGGCAGGACGGCGAGGTCGGCCGCGCCCCACCACACCTGGAGCTGGTCGTCGGGGACGTGCGAGAACTCCGAGATGACGCGCGACGACTGCTCGCACCGTCGCTGGAGTCCGGCCGTCTCCTGGGTCGCGGCGGGTTTGCCGGCCACCAGCAGGTGCAGGCTGGGGTCCTCCTCGGCGAGCTCGTGGAAGACGTCGAGCAGGCGACCCAGGCCCTTGTAGGGGCGGATGCCGCCCAGCGCCACCAGCACCTTGTCGGTCGACGACAGGCCCAGCTGCTGCCGGGCGGCGTCGCGACTGATCCAGTCGGGGTACTGGCCGACATAGCTGGAGTGCTCGATGACGACAACGCGGCGTGGGTCGAGCCGCAGCACCTCGGAGGCCTGACGCGCGGTGATCTCGGACAGCGCGTGGATCGCGTCGGCCCGGTCGGCGAGCAGCTGGGCCAGCTGGGTCTCGGCCCAGACGTGGCGGGCCTCGTGGGGGAGGACGTTGTGCAGGGTCCAGACGAGCCGTCCGCCCGCCGTGCGGAACTTGTGCAGCGCGGCGCTGAACCGGTCGAGCTCGATGGCAGCCCGGAACGGCCCGGTCGCGTACTGCAGGATCGGTGTCGTCCAGTGGATGTTGAGGATGCCGGGGACCGAGGCGACCGAGCGGTTCTCCAGGTGCTCGATCACGTCCGCGACCGCGACCGGGTAGGCGTCCACGGCACCGAGCCCGGCGAACAACATGCCCTGGTAGGGGTTCGCCCGGTTGTAGTCCGGGAAGTAGTGCAGCGCCCGCTGGGGTGGCGCCGTCGTCTGCTCGCGGCGAGCCACGGCGACGCAGTCCTCGAACTCGCGGGCCCGCAGGTCCCAGGTGTGATCGCGGACGACCCGCTCGCGCAGGCCCCCGACGAGGGAGTGGACCCGCTCGGGGTCGGCCAGCAGCTCGGTGATCACCGCGCCGAGGCCCCTGGACGTGGTGTACGACGGCACCTCGAGCCCGCACTCCGTGGCACCGAGCCGTGAGTTGATCACCGGCAGCGAGCCGCACGCGATGCTCTCGAAGAAGTTGGCCGGCACGGTCCCGTCGCCCACGGCGGTGCTGGGCAGCTCGATCACCGTCAGCGCTGAGCGCGTCATCACCTCGGGCGCACGCAGCCACGGAATGGGTTCCTCGAGCCGGCCGAGCAGGCTCGAGTGCATGTTGCGGAGCGGCTCGGCGTAGACCGTCAGCGGCACCGTGAAGGGGACGTCGTTGATCAGCGGCTGGATGGCACGGCCGCGTTCGACGTACACACCCAGGCTGGCAACGCCTTCGCGCGTGCCACCGTCGTCCTCGCGGGGGACGAAGAGCTCGATGTCGGCGGCGTTGCGCAACACGTCGAGGCGGCCCGCGGAGGTCGTGCCGAGCATGCTGCGACCCACCTCGGAGCCGACCAGGATCTGGTCGTAGGCCATCAGGTGGTCCAGCTCGGCCCAGGCCGCGACGTCACTGTGCGCCCAGGCCACGCGCCACGCACCGGCCGGCGCCTGGGACGGGTCGGCGTCGGGGGTGGTCGCGATCCAGACGTCGGCCGCGCCGCCGAGGTGCCACCGGTGTCGCGGCACCAGGCGTACGCCGTAGCCACGATCGGCCAGCGCGAGCCCGAGCCCGGCGGCCGCGATCAGGTCGGGGGTGGCGTGGCGCAGGTCCACCGAGTGCACGAAGAAGAGCACCCGCTCGCCGTCGCCGGTCGCGAGCTCGCCGTCGATGAGCTGGCGGTACGCCGCACGCCGCCGATCGACGGCGGAGAGCTCCTCGACGTCGTGACTGGAGGCCGATGACGGGGTCATGCGCCGTCCTTGCGGCGACGCGCGCGCTCGACGACGGAGGACACGGCACGGACGGCCCGGGAGTCGCGGGCCAGGAAGAGGTCCTGCTCGAGGGAGGACACGTGCTCCTGGGCCAGGTCGCGCTCGCGGGACACCTGGGCGACGCGGGCACGGAGCAGGACGTTCTTGTGCCGCAGACGCTGCAACCGCTCCTGCAGGTCGTTGATCTGTCGATCCATGGACAGGAGCTCGTCCTTGCCGGACTGCATCTCGCGGGCGATGGTGGCGCGCTCGCGAGCGAGCAGCTCGCGGGTGCGCTCGAGCTCGTGGGCCAGGCGGCGGACCTCCGCGGCGCTCGCCTCGTCGGCGTCGGGGGACTGTGGGCGGGCGGTGGTGAAGGACGGGAAGCGCGCCACCGTGATGTGGCGTCGCTCGTCCAGGGCCACCGCGGCGTCGGACTCGAGGACGAAGCCGGCCGAGGCGATCGGCCCGGTGAGGTCGCGGACGCCCGACACCACGACGAGGGCGCCCGGGACCAGGGCTCCGGTGCTGAGGGTGCGGAAGAACTGGTCGGCGTCGTGGCTCTCGTCCAGCACGTCCTCGACGACCACCACGTCGACCGGCGCCACGAGGAAGGGCTGCGCCCAGTCGTCCACGGTGTCACGCCGGCCGACGTCGGGGCCCCACTGCTCGTCGGGCTCGGCCGGCCAGCGCAGGCACTCGACCTCCCGGTCGTGCTCCTGGGCGAGGCGGACCGGCACCGTGGAGGCGTCCAGCGCGATGTGCAGCACCCGGGGGCCTCCCTGGAGCGTCCGCTCGATGACGGTGGCGACGTCGTCACGGCCCTTGGTCGTCATCGGCTGGTCACCCCATCTCCGTCGGTTGCCGCGGCGAGGATCTCGCCGCGCTCCACATCGTCCGGCCACGGCACGTGTGAAACCTCATCATTGCGCCCATCTCGTCCTGCGCGCGCGTCGGCGGCCGCCAGGTCGACCAGCGCGTCGAACTCGTCGAGCCATTCGGGCGCCGCCGCCTCGACCTTGCGCCGCCAGTTCTTGAGCCACTTGCCCTCGAGCTGGGCCAGCGCGGCCTCGCCGTCGCCGCCGAGCGCCCGCTCGACGAAGAGGTAGCGGTTCCGGGTCATGTAGTAGAGGTGGTACGGCGAGGGCAGCGCCCCGCTCGAGCGCTGGTGGTGCACCATCCGGGCTCGCTGCTCGACCATGACGCGCCAGCCCGCGCGGCGTACGTCTCGGCACCAGTGGGTCTCCTCGAAGTAGAGGAAGTAGTCCTCGGGGAGCAGCCCGACCGTCTCCAGCACGGTGCGGCGGGTCAGCAGCGAGGCCCCGGTGACGTAGTCGACGTCGCGGGCGACCGGGGCGGCCACGGCCACCACCTCGCGGCCCTGGTGCATGTGCCGGGTCTCGCCGGCCTTGTCCTCGTCGACGACACCGCCGTCGAACCAGACGGTCTCGGGGGTGCCGGGCGCCGCGGGATGCACGATCCGGGGGCCCACCACGCCGCAGTCGGGCACGTCGGCGAGCAGCTCGAGCAGGCGCGGCAGCGTCTCGGGCTCGATCCGGGTGTCGGGGTTGAGCAACCAGACGAACTCGTTGCCACGCTGCAGGCAGTGCCGGATGCCGACGTTCGACCCGCCGGCGTAGCCGATGTTGCCGCCGCTCGACAGCACCACCGCGCGGTCGCCGACCAGCGCGCTGAGGGTCGCCAGGGACTCCGCGGAGTCCGAGTTGTCCACCACGACGACGTCCATGTCGAGGTCGTGCGAGGCCTCGAGGGACGCGATGCAGCCGACGGTGTCCTCGGCGCTGTCGTGATTGACGAGTACGACGCCGGTGCGCGCCGTGCGATCGGCGCTGCTTCCGGTCATGCGGGGAGTGTATCGAGGCCCGACCCCGGACCTTGCCGGGCCGATCGTTTACACCGACGTAACACGGTGGCGAAATCTGTTGCGCGCGCGCAACACGAAGCGGCGAGCGGTGAAACCTCCTCCCAGCAGGGTTCTGCCATCAGGTGGTTCGCTGCACGACACCGTCGTCATGCCGACTCGGATCACCTCCCGAAACGCTCCCTGGAGGTTCTGTGGACGGCTACTACGCGTTCATGCTGGTCGCGACTGCTTTCGTGCTGATGATGACGGTGCCAGCGTTGGCCCTGTTCTACGGCGGCATGTCGCGATCCAAGTCCGTGCTCAACATGATGATGATGTCGTTCATCGCCGCGGCCGTCGTCGGCATCCTGTACGTCGCGATCGGCTGGTCGATGGGCTTCGGCGGCGACGGCACGATCTTCGCCAACCCCTTCGAGCTGCTCTGGCTCGACGGCGTCACCACCGACAACTACATCTACGTGATGTTCCAGATGACCTTCGCGATCATCACCGCCGCCCTGATCAGTGGCGCGGTCGCGGACCGGCTGAAGTTCTCGGCCTGGCTCGTGTTCCTGCCCCTCTGGGCCGTCATCGTCTACTTCCCGATGGCGCACATGGTGTTCAGCTGCACCGACGACTCGCTCATCTGCGGCCGGATCGGCGCGCAGGACTACGCCGGCGGCACGGCGGTCCACATCAACGCGGGCGTCGCGGCCCTCGTGCTCGTGCTCCTGCTCGGCAAGCGCATCGGCTGGCCCAAGGAGCAGATGCGCCCGCACAACCTGACCCTGACCATGCTCGGTGCGGGCATGCTGTGGCTCGGCTGGTACGGCTTCAACGTGGGCTCCATCGTCTTCGGTGACGGCTACAACGACGAGCAGTTCTTCGCCGAGACTGGCCGCACCTTCGCCAACACCACCCTCGCCACGATGGCCGCGATCCTCGGCTGGCTGCTCATCGAGCGGCTGCTGCACGGCAAGGCCACCTCGCTGGGAGCCGCGTCCGGCATCGTCGCGGGCCTGGTCGCCATCACGCCCGCCTGTGGGGCCGTGAACCTCTCGGGCGCCGTGGCGATCGGTCTGGTCGCCGGCGGTGTCTGCGCCTGGGCGGTCAGCCTGAAGTACAAGCTCGGCTACGACGACTCGCTCGACGTGGTCGGCGTGCACCTGGTCGGCGGCATCATCGGCACCGTGCTGATCGGCGTCTTCTCCACCTCCGAGGGAGCCGGCGGCATCGACGGCCTCCTCTACGGCGGGGGCTTCGGGTCGCTCGGCGACCAGACGCTCGGTGTCCTGGTGGCCGTCGCCTACTCGGGCGTGCTGACCGCGATCATCGGCCTGGGCATCAAGTACACGATCGGCCTGCGCCTCGATGAAGAGGACGAGGTCAACGGCATCGACCTCGCCGAGCACGGCGAGTCGGCGTACGACCTGCACAGCGGCAGCAGCGGCGGTGGCACGAGCGTCCTCGCCGCCAGCACCGTCAGCCCCGCCAGCGTCTCGAGCACCGAAGGAGCGAACGCATGAAGCTCGTCACCGCAGTGATCAAGCCCCACAAGTGGGAGGACGTCCGCGAGGCGCTGGAGACCTTCGGCGTCACCGGGATGACCGTCTCCGAGGTCAGCGGCTACGGCCGGCAGAAGGGCCACACGGAGGTCTACCGGGGCGCGGAGTACGACATCGCCCTCGTGCCCAAGATCCGGATCGAGATCGTCGTCGACGACGCCGACGCCGAGGACGTCGTCGGCATCGTCGTCAAGACCGCCCAGACGGGCCGGATCGGCGACGGCAAGGTCTGGGTCAGCCCCGTCGAGACCGTCGTCCGCGTCCGCACGGGGGACACCGACGAAGCAGCCATCTGATCGACGCAAGCACCCCTGACCCGCCGGGAACACCCCGGCGGGTCAGGGGCCTGCGTTCGTTTACATGCCTGAAACACAGAGTGTCCGTCTGTGAAACCCGTGGACCGGAGGGTGACTGCCCATGACTCCCCTCGACTCCGGCGACACCGCCTGGCTCCTGGTCGCCTCGGCCCTGGTCCTGCTGATGGCCCCCGGCCTTGCCCTGTTCTACGGCGGCATGGTCCGCTCCAAGGGCGTGCTGAACATGATGATGATGACGTTCGGCTCGCTGGCCGTCATCACGATCGTGTGGGTCCTCGTCGGCTACTCCCTGGCCTTCGGTGACGACCTGGGCGGAGGCCTGCTCGGCGATCCGCGGCAGTACGCCGGCCTCTCCTCGCTGATGTCCGAGGACAGCAACACCGGCACCGTCCCGCACATCCTCTTCGCGGTCTTCCAGGGGCTGTTCTGCGTCATCACCGGGGCCCTGGTCTCGGGGGCGATCGCCGACCGCGCCCGATTCGGGGCCTGGATGGTGTTCGTGACCATCTGGACGTTGCTGGTCTACGCCCCGGTCGCGCACTGGGTCTTCGACTTCTCCGCCGGCGACCACACCGGTGGCTGGATCGCCAACCGCCTCGGCGCCATCGACTTCGCCGGCGGCATGGCCGTCGAGATCTGCTCCGGCGCCTCCGCCCTCGCGCTGGCTCTGGTGCTCGGTCCGCGGCTCGGCTTCGGCAAGGACCCGATGCGGCCGCACAACCTCACCCTGGTGATGCTCGGCGCCGGTCTGCTGTGGTTCGGCTGGTTCGGCTTCAACGCCGGCTCCGCGCTCGCCGCCAACCAGTCCGCCGCGATCGTCTTCACCACCACGCTGGTCGCCGGTGCCGCGGGCTCGCTCGGGTGGCTCGCCCTCGAACGCGTCCGCGACGGACACGCGACCTCACTGGGCGCTGCCTCCGGTCTCGTCGCCGGCCTGGTCGCCATCACGCCGTCGTGCGGCTCGGTCACCCCGATCGGCGCCATCGCGATGGGCGTCGTCGCCGGGGTGGTCTGTGCCCTGGCCGTCGGCCTCAAGTACAAGTGGCGCTACGACGACTCGCTCGACGTCGTCGGCGTGCACCTCGTCGGCGGCCTGATCGGCACCTTCGGGATCGGCCTGATCGCGTCGTCGGCCGCGCCGACCGGCGTGGACGGCCTGTTGTACGGCGGTGGCGTCGACCAGCTCGGCAAGCAGCTCGTCGGCGGTGGGGCGGTGCTGGTCTACGCGTTCGTCGTGTCCGGCATCATCGGTCTCGTGGTCGACAAGGTGATGGGCTTCCGGATCCACGAGGAGCACGAGATCAGCGGCATCGACCTCACCATCCACGCGGAGACCGCCTACGACCTGCACGCCACCTCCGGCGCCCGCTCCAGCACCTCCTTCCTCGACACCATCACCCGCCGCGACGACAACGAATGAAGGTCCAGCCATGAAGCTCGTCACCGCAGTCATCAAGCCGCACAAGTGGGAGGACGTCCGCGCCGCCCTGGAGACCGTCGGGGTCACCGGCATGACCGTCTCCGAGGTCAGCGGCTACGGCCGGCAGAAGGGCCACACCGAGGTCTACCGCGGTGCGGAGTACGACATCGCCCTCGTGCCCAAGATCCGGGTCGAGATCGTGGTCGACGACGCCGAGGCCGACGACGTCGTCTCGACCATCGTCTCGTCCGCCCAGACGGGTCGCATCGGCGACGGCAAGGTCTGGGTCACCCCCGTCGAGTCGGTCGTGCGGGTCCGCACGGGCGAGCGCGACGAGGGCGCGATCTGACTCGATGACGGCCACCGAGCGCACCACCCGAACGGCCGCTGCCGACGAGCTGTGCCGTGCGGCGTACGACACCGCCGGCGGGCCGGACACCGGCGTCGCGCTGATCGCGGCGGGTGGCTACGGGCGAGGCGAGCTCGCGCCCCAGTCGGACCTGGACGTCGTGCTGGTGCACGACGACGACGTCGTCCCCGGGGCGGTGGCCGAACAGGTCTGGTACCCACTGTGGGACTCGGGCCATCGCCTCGACCACTCGGTGCGATCGCTGTCGCAGATGACGACCGCGGCGCAGGACGACCTCAAGGTCGCGCTCGGGCTGCTCGACATCCGGCACCTGGCCGGCGATCCCAACCTCACGCTGAGGTTGCGCGCCACGATGCTCGCGGCGTGGCGTCGTCAGGCGCGGGAACGGCTGCCGGCGCTGCGCGACCTGGTCGCCAAGCGCCACCAGGTCATCGGCGAGCTCGCGCACGTGTCGGTGCCAGACATCAAGGAGGCCGAGGGCGGGCTGCGCGACGCGACCGTGCTCAAGGCTCTCGAGGCGACGTGGCTGGTCGACGCGAGCAGCCCCGAGCTCGAGGGGTCACGCCAGGCGCTGCTCGACTTCCGCGACCTGCTCCACGACGAGATCGGCCGGCCGAGCGACAGGGTCGCCCCCGAGCTGTGGGAGCCGCTCGCCGTCGGCCTCGGGCTCGACAGCGCCGAGGCCGCGCAACGGCACGTGCGCGAGATCGGCCGGCGCATCAGTCACCTCTCTCGACTCACCTGGCGGCGCGTCGAGGACGTGCTCGCTCGCCCGGTCTCGGTGACCGGCGCCCGGCGGCCGTCACTCGAACCCATCGCCAACGGCATCGCGCTCGCACGCGGCGAGGTGGTGCTGGAGGCGAAGGCACGGCCCGACAAGGACCCGGTGATGCTGCTGCGTGCCGCCGCCGAGGCAGCCGAGCGCGACGTCGTGCTCGCCCCGGCGACCGCCGCCCGGCTGGTGAGGGACTGTCCGCCGTTGCCCACGCCCTGGCCCGAGGAGGCCCGCGATGCGTTGGTGAGCCTGCTGGCCAGCGGGCCCGGGCTGCTGCCGGTCTGGGAGACGCTCGAGGAGACGGGAGCGCTGGACGGGTTCCTGCCGGAGTGGGAGCGGATCCGCACGCTGCCGCACGCGTCGCCGATCCATCGCTTCACCGTCGACCGGCACGTCATCGAGACCTGCATCGAGGCCTCCGCGCTGATCCGGCACGTCGCTCGTCCCGACGTGCTGCTCGTCGCGGCGTTGCTGCACGACATCGGCAAGGGCGAGCTCACCGAGCACTCGGTGGCCGGCGAGCCGATGGCGCGCGAGATCGCCACCCGGATGGGGTTCGACGCCGCTGCGGTGGACCTGATCGCCCTGCTCGTCCGCCACCACCTGCTGCTGTCGGAGATGGCCACCTCCCGCGATCCCGACGACCCGGCGACGGTCGAGAAGCTGCTGGCCAGGGTCTCCGGAGCGGAGGCACTGGGGCTGCTTCGGTCGCTGACCGAGGCCGACTCGCGGGCCGCGTCCCCCAAGGCGTGGTCCACCTGGCGGGCCGGTCTGGTCGACAGGCTGTCGCGGCACGCGCTGGCGTCTGCCGGTGGCGAGCCGCCGCCCGATGACGACCCCACTGACGAGGTGGCGGTGCCGGACGTCGTACGCCGCGGGGGAGTGTCCGTCGTCGTCGAGCCCGACGAGGGGGGAGCCCGGGTGACCGTGCTGGCTCCCGACCGGATCGGCCTGCTCGCCGACGCCGCGGCCGTGCTCGCGCTCCAGCGCACGACCGTGCGGTCGGCGCGGGCCTGGGCCCAGGAGTCCAAGGATCCCGCCGTGGGTGTCTCGGTCTGGGAGGTGGCCGAGCCCGAACTCGACGCCGCCGTCCTGCGCGAACGCCTGGTGGCGGTCAGCGAGGGCCGCGTCGACGCAGTCTCCCGCTTGAGCCGCCCGGTGGCGGCCCGACTGGAGCCGGTGGTGGTCGTGCGGGCCGACGCGTCCCGGCGCGCGACCGTGCTCGAGGTGCGGATGGACGACCGGCCCGGCGTGGTCTGGCTCGTGTGCCACGCCCTGGCCGGGCTCGATCTCTCCGTTCGCTCGGCCCATGTCTCGACCCTGGGGCCGCAGGCCGTCGACGTGTTCTACGTCCAGGAGCGCGACGCCGGGGCCCTCTCCGAGCACCGCGCCGCCGAGGCCGCCCACCACGTGCGCGACGCGTTGCTCGGCACCATCACCTGACAGGGCCCTGCTGGATCAGGCGGTTCTCGACCCGACGGTTAGGCTTGCCCGACTGTGCGGGACACCCGCGCCCATCGTCGTACGACACCCGAGAACGACCCCGAGGACTGACCACACGTGTTCGCCACTCTCTCCGACCGGCTCGCCGAATCCTTCAAGCACCTGCGCGGCAAGGGCAGGCTCTCCGAGGCCGACATCGATGCGACCGCGCGCGAGATCCGCATCGCGCTGCTCGAGGCCGACGTCGCGCTGCCCGTGGTCAAGGAGTTCGTCGGCGCCGTCAAGGAGCGCGCCCGCGGCGAAGAGGTCAGCGGGGCGCTCAACCCGGCGCAGCAGATCATCAAGATCGTCAACGAGGAGCTCGTCACCATCCTCGGCGGCGAGACCCGTCGGCTGCGCTACGCCAAGACCGGCCCGACCGTCATCATGCTGGCCGGCCTCCAGGGTGCCGGCAAGACGACGCTCGCCGCGAAGCTCGCGCTGTGGCTCAAGGACCAGGGCAAGACCCCGATCCTGGTGGCGGCCGACCTCCAGCGTCCCAACGCGGTCCAGCAGCTCCAGGTCAACGGTGAGCGCGTCGGCGTACCCGTCTTCGCCCCCGAGGCCGGCAACGGCGTCGGTGACCCGGTCGGCGTGGCGCGTGCGTCGATCGAGGAGGCCAAGCGCAAGCTCCACGACGTCGTGATCATCGACACCGCCGGTCGCCTCGGTGTCGACGCGGAGCTGATGAAGCAGGCCGCCGACATCCGTGACGCCGTCCAGCCCGACGAGGTGCTCTTCGTCGTCGACGCGATGATCGGCCAGGACGCCGTGACCACGGCGCAGCTGTTCCTCGACGGTGTCGGCTACGACGGCGTGGTCCTCACCAAGCTCGACGGTGACGCCCGCGGTGGCGCGGCGCTCTCGATCGCCAGCATCACCGGCAAGCCGGTCATGTTCGCCTCGGCCGGCGAGAAGATGACCGACTTCGACCTGTTCCACCCCGACCGGATGGCCTCGCGCATCCTCGACATGGGCGACATGCTCACCCTGATCGAGCAGGCCGAGAAGACCTTCGACGAGACCGAGTCGCGCGAAGCGGCCGAGAAGCTCGCTCCAGACGGGCGGCTTCACCCTCGAGGACTTCCTCAAGCAGATGCAGCAGCTCCGCAAGCTCGGCTCGATGTCGAAGATCATGGGGATGCTGCCCGGGATGGGGCAGTTCCGCGAGCAGCTCGAGAACTTCGACGAGAAGGAGATCGACCGCATCCAGGCGATCATCCAGTCGATGACGCCCGGCGAGCGGGACAACCCGAAGCTGATCGACGGCTCGCGCCGCGCGCGCATCGCGAAGGGCTCGGGCCGGCAGGTCTCCGACGTCAACCAGCTCGTCGACCGCTTCTACGAGGCGAAGAAGATGATGCAGTCGATGATGCAGGGCGGCGGCATGCCCGGCATGCCCGGGATGCCCGGTGCCGGGCGCCGTCGGCCCCGGCAAGCGCCGGGCCAAGCAGCAGCCGAAGAAGGGCAAGGGCAAGCGCGTCCTCGGGCAACCCCGCCAAGGCGGCCCAGAAGCAGGCGGCCGACAAGGCCGCGGCCGCGGAGAAGGCCGCCAACCCGTTCGGCAACGCGGGCGAGGACGTCGACTACGAGAAGGCCGCGGCCGCGCTCGACCTGCCGAAGGACTTCTCCAAGTTCCTCAAGTAGCTCACATGCGCCCGATCGCCTGGTCGGCGCGCGCGTTGGCGAGCACGACCGCACCGACCAGCTCGGCGCGATCGCCCAGCTGACCCGAGCGGACCTCGACGGCCCCGGCAGCGTCCGGCTGGGCGTGGCGGTCGACGGCGGAGCGCACGCCGCGGACGAGTGACTCGGAGGCGCCGAGGGAGCCACCGATCACGACGACCGCCGGATTGAGCACGGTGACCAGGTCGGCCAGCGCTCGCCCGACGGTCCGACCGGCGTCCCCGAGGACGCGCTGCACGCCGGGATCACCCGCCGCGTCGAGCGCGAGCATGCCGTCGAGGTCGACGTCGTCGTCGTACGCCGATCGCAGCAACCTCAGGAGTCGGGGGGCCGACACCTCGGTCTCCAGGCAGCCACGGCTGCCGCAGCGGCACACGGCCCCGTCGTCGCGCACCTGCACGTGCCCGAGCTCGCCGGCGATGCCGGTGGTGCCGCGGTGGAGGCGGTCGGCCAGCACGATCCCGGCGCCGAGTCCGCTGGCGACCTTGACGTAGACCACGTCCGCCTTCCCGGCGGCCGCTCCGTGGTGGTGCTCGGCGATCGCTCCGAGGTTGGCGTCGTTGTCGACGACGACCGGCCGGCCGAGGCGATCCTCCATCTCGGCCGCGGGGGACAGGTCACGCCAGCCCGGCAGGATGCCGCCGTCGATCCGGGCCGAGCGGCGATCGATGGGGCCGGGCACGCACATCGCGACGGCGTCGAGGTCGTCAGCCCCGACGCCGGACTCGCGGAGCAGCTCGCGCAGCATCCCCGCCGCCTTGTCGAGCGTCTGGGGTCCTCGTGCATCGGTGTCGGCCGCCGCCGCGGCCTCGTGGAGGATCTGCCCCTGACGGTCGGCGATCGCGACCCGGACGTGCCGGTGGCCGATGTCGATGCCGGCCACGCACCCGGGCCGGGTCGTGAGCGCGACCAGCAGCGGCGGGCGGCCGCTGCCGCCCTTGTGTGGCCGACCGCGGTCGGTGGTCTCGCTGACCTGCCCGGCGGCGATCAGGTCGGCGACCAGGCTGGAGACCGTGGTGCGCGACAGGCCGGTGCCGCGCGCGAGGTCGGCACGGCTCTGCGGACCGTGCTCGGCGAGCGAGGCGACGACCGCGCGCCGGTTCGAGGACCGCAGCTGCTCCAGGTTGTGGCCGGGCATGGCCCGAGGTTAGTGCGATTAGTGCGGGAAGTGCACTAAAAAGTCCTCGCATCGAGTGAGTTATGCATTGACCCGTCCAAATTCCGAAACCTAGGTTCGAGTGACCCACACCACATCGACTCTCGGGAGCCAACGATGTTCCAACGACCCCGCCGCGGCCTGCGCCGCGCAGCCCTGGCCGGCAGTTCCCTGGCCCTCGCCGCGGCCGCGCTCCTGCCGGTCCAGACGTCCTCGGCGCAGGACGAGCCGGACCTGCTGCCCTACCAGGACGCCTCCCTCACGACCGAGGAGCGCGTCGCCGACCTCCTCGAGCGGATGACCGTCGAGGAGAAGGTCGGCCAGATGGCCCAGGCCGAGCGCATGGACGTCGCCGCGGATCCCAGCCTGGTCACCACCTACGGCCTCGGCAGCGTGCTGAGCGGCGGCGGCTCGGTACCGACGCCCAACACGCCCGAGGCCTGGGCCGACACCGTCGACACCCTGCAGCAGGCGGCGCTCGACACGCGGCTCGGGATCCCGTTGCTGTACGGCGTGGACTCGGTGCACGGCCACGGCAACCTGCTGGGCGCGACCGTCTTCCCCCACAACATCGGGCTGGGAGCCACCCGCGACCCGGCCCTGCTCGAGCGCATCGGGCACATCACGGCCATCGAGACGCGAGCCTCCGGACCGCAGTGGTCCTTCGCGCCGTGCGTGTGCGTGGCCCGGGACGACCGGTGGGGACGGACCTACGAGAGCTTCGGTGAGGACCCCGCGCTCGCCACGTCGCTGGAGACGGTGATCGACGGCTTGCAGGGCAGGCCGGGTCAGCTCGACCGGCCCGATCGGGTGCTCGCCACGGCCAAGCACTACGCCGGCGACGGCCTGACCGCCTGGGACACCGGTGAGGGCGACTACACCCTCGACCAGGGCATCTCCCGGGTCTCGCGCCGCGAGTTCGAGCGGCTCGCACTGGCGCCGTACGGGCCCGCCGTGTCCGAGCACCACGTCGGCTCGGTGATGCCGTCGTTCTCCAGTGTCGACTGGACCGACGACGGCATCGGCAACCCGCTGAAGATGCACGCCCACCACGAGCTCATCACCGAGACGCTCAAGGGCGACCTCGACTTCGAGGGCTTCGTCATCTCCGACTGGCGGGCGATCCACCAGATCCCCGGCGACCTGCGGACCCAGGTGGCGACCTCGGTCAACGCCGGTGTGGACATGTTCATGGAGCCGGGCAACGGGACCGAACCCGCCTACCGGGAGTTCATCGCGACCCTGATCGAGCTGGTCGGTGACGGCACCGTGCCCACGGCCCGGATCGACGACGCCGTGTCGCGCATCCTGACGGCGAAGTTCGAGCTCGGCCTGTTCGAGCACCCGATGACGGACCGGTCGAACATCCACAAGATCGGCAGCCGTGCCCACCGGAAGGTCGCACGCGATGCGGTCGCCGAGTCGCAGGTGCTGCTGCGCAACGAGGGCCGCGCCCTGCCGCTGAGCTCGTCGAGGTCGAAGGTGTACGTCGCCGGCAGCAATGCCGACAACATCGGCAACCAGGCCGGCGGCTGGACGCTGACCTGGCAGGGCGGCTCCACCAACGTGATCCCCGGGGACACCATCCTCGACGCGGTCACGGCGCAGTCGAAGCGTCCCGTGACCTTCAGCGAGACCGCCACGGCGCGCGTGCCCCGAGGTGCCGACGGGATCGTCGTGGTGGGCGAGACGCCGTACGCCGAGGGGTTCGGTGACGTCGGGGGACCCGAGTGGGCCTACGACCCGGGCGACAACAACGTCCCGCGGCCGGAGAAGAACATGCTGCTCTCCGATGCGGACACCGAGGCGATCCGCACGGTCTGCGACCGCGCCGCCACCTGCACGGTGGTCGTGATCTCGGGCCGGCCGATGGTGATCCCGCCCGACGTGCTGCGGCAGGTCGACGCGCTCGTCGCCTCGTGGCTCCCCGGCAGCGAGGGCAGCGGGGTCTCCGACGTGCTCTTCGGCCGCCGGCCGTTCACCGGCCGCCTGCCGGTCAGCTGGCCTCGCAGCGTCGAGCAGGAGCCGATCAACATCGGTGACGCCTCCTACGACCCGCTCTACCGCTACGGGTTCGGGCTCCGCACTCGCTGAGCCCCCCGTCCCATGGCGTCCGGCCGACAAGCCGGACGCCATGGGATTCGTCGGCGCCCGGGCTGCGAGACTGGTCGCATGGGTGTCTCCAGCGTGCTGGTCGTCGACGCGGCGAACGTCGTCGGGTCGGTCCCGGACGGCTGGTGGAAGGACCGGGCCGGTGCGGCTCGGCGCCTGCACGAGCGCCTCCTCATCGGCGACGTCGGCTACGACCGGATCGTCCTGGTGCTCGAGGGGGCAGCCAAGGGAGGGGTGCGTGCGGGTCGCGACGCGCACGTCCTGACCGTGCACGCGCCCAAGGACGGTGATTCCGAGATCCGCCGGCAGGCCGCGTCGTTGACGGGTCAGCGGGTCGCGGTCGTGACGGCGGACCGCGCACTCGCCGCCAACGTGTCACCGGTCGTCGTCTACAGCCCGTCCTGGTTGCTCGACCAGATCTGAGCGTGCGGGGGCCGACCGGTGCCCCGAGCTGGGGAACCAAACCGGGGTTGATCCGCTGATTCGGCCCGATCTGGTTCCCCAAGCACGCGCTTGGGGAACCAGATCGGGATCAATTGGCGTCGTGAGCCCGATCTGGTTCCCCGACGATGGGCGGGGCCTGTCCCTCGGGAGCCGACGCCGGGCCGACGAGGCGCAGCCTGTTGATCGCCGGGACGGACAGGCCGACGATCATCACCACGATGGAGAGCGCGACGCTGCCCAGCTCGACGCCACGGATGCCGAACTGCGATGACAACGGCCCCACGAGCACCTGGCCGATCGGCATGGCCACGAACGAGAAGAACCCGTCGATCGCCATGATCCGCGACAGCATCTCCTCGGGCACCTTCTCCTGGACGGTCAGGTTCCACGCGAGGCCGAGGACGCTGCTCGCGGCACCAGCGACGAAGAAGGCCACGATCAGGGCGGGTGTGTTGACCCAGGTGCCGAGCAACAGCATCGGCGCGCCCATCACCGCGAAGCCGATCATGATCACGCGCATCGGTTGGCGGATGGTGATCCGCACCAGGACCAGGGTCGCGACGAACAGGCCGACCGCCTGACCCGACACGGCGAGACCCCAGCCCTCGCTGCCGATCGTGTCGTCGGCGATGGTCGGGCCGAGGACCCCGACGGAGCCGCTCCTCAGGGCGTTGAAGACGAGCGCGCAGCACGACGCCGGGATGACCCAGCCCAGGCTGCGGGCGAACGACCACCCGACGACGAAGTCTCCGATCACGCTGGTCCGGCGCTCGGGTCGGGCGCCGAACGGCAGTCGGACCAGGCTCAGGAAGCCCGCGGCCACGAGGTACGTCGCAGCGTCGGCCGCCAACGCCCAGCCGGGGCCCACGGTGGCGACCAGGATGCCCGACGCGGCGGGTCCGCCATCCGCAGCAGCGCGTCGGACTGGCCGATCAGGAGGAAACCGGACTTGCGCTCCTCGGGCGGCAACAGGATCGGCACCATCCCGTGGAACGCCGGATAGGAGACGGCGAAGACCGTGCCGCTCACGAACGACAGCACGACGAGGTGCCAGATCTCGGCACGATCGGTGAGCACCAGGGTCGCGACGATCGCCTGGGTGATGCCCTGGATCAGGTTGCAGCCGCGCAGCACCAGCGCTCGCGGGAGCCGGTCGGCGAGGGCGCCGCCGATCAGCATGAACGCGACCATCGGCACCGTCGAGGCCGCGGCGACCCAGCCGAGCGCGGTGGCCGAGTCGTCGATGCGGAGCACGGCGAACGCGAGCGCGACGCCCGACATCGAGGAGCCGGCCGTGTTCACGGCCTCGCCGAGGAAGAAGTAGCGGAAGTTGGCCACGCGCAGCGGGGAGGAGTGTTCGCGCAGGCTCACCGGCGACACAGTAGGCGCCGGAAGACGACGACGCCCCCGAGATACGGATCTAGTGGAGCTCGCCCTCGTGGCGGCGTACGCCCGTGTTCGTGAAGCCGATACCGGTGATGTCGGGCACCGCGGTCGCGGACGCCGTCAGCCGGACGCGGTACTGCAGGTAGCGGCCGGAGCGCTTGAGCGAGTCGCCGTTGCTGCGCGGGCTGGTCCACGACGACCACGAGGCACCGTGCGCGGGCGTGGCGCCCGTGCGGATCTGCACGGTGGCGCTGGTCCCGGCCGGGATCGTGCCGTGCAGGACCGCGCGCAGCCAGTCGACCTTCTGCCCCGAGTCGAGCACCTCGGAGGTGTAGGTCGCCGAGCCGCGGCCGGACATGGTCAGCGAGCCGAAGCCGGAGCCGTCGAGCACGAGTCCGGACGTCCAGGTGCCGGTGCGGAAGCCTTCGAGGGTCTGCACCGCGATGCCGGTGCCAGAGCTGCGCAGGCGGCGTACGGCGCTGCGCGCGACGTTGCCGGCTGCGTCGCTCGACGACACGCGGATCCCGAAGGTGCGCCGTGCGGCCAGGCCGGTGAGGACCACCGAGTGCTCACGGGTGAGCTCGTCGTGGAGACGCTGGTTGGCCAGGCGACCGGACCGGCCGAAGTGCACGGTCGAGGTGGCCGGCTCGTCGGTGCGCCACGTGACGCGGGCGGTGCCGTCGGGGAGGGCTGTGGCCCGGATGTCGCGGATCTGCGGCGCGGCCCGGTCGAGGCTCGGGGTGGTGAAGGTCGCGGGCGGCCGGTCGAGCGCGGGCCACGTCTCCACGGTGCCGTCGGCCGACGTGGAGCGGACGCGGTAGACGTAGCGGCTGCCGGGAGCCAACGAGTCGACGGTGACGGCGTGGTCCCCGGTGCGCTCCGCGATCCGGTCGACGGCCGTCAGGGAACCGGCGTCGGTCCCCAGCAGCACCACACTCGAGGCGGGCTCGTCGGTGCGCCAGGTCATGGTCGCCCGGTCCGCCGAGACGTCCGTGGTGCGGGCCGCGACGATGCCGGGGCCGCCGCCGACGGCGTACGCCGCCGTGTGGGCGCCGGACGCGGCAGGGAACATGGCGTACTGCTGGCCCTTGACCGTCATCAGCGTGAACGGCACGGACGTGGCACCGCGGCTGATCGAGGTCAGGGTGCGACCGCCCGGACCGGACGTCGGCAACATGGCCGTGAGCTGGTTGGCGCCGTTGCCGACGTTGACCGTGAAGGACATCGTGCTGCCACTCCAGGAGATGCCGGAGTAGGACGATGCGTTGCGACCGTCGAGCCAGGTGAGCAGCTGCTTCGAGCGTGATCACGGGGACGCCACGCTCCTGCGCGGACGCGAGGACCTGGGTGTCTTCGAAGGTCGTCTGGTTGTCGGTGTGCAGGTTGGCGGTGAAGGCGCCGTAGTAGGCCTGCGCGCCGAGGGCCCGGTCGAGCAGCGTGTCGGGCGTGAAGGGGAAGCTCTGCCCGGACTCGTCGGTCATCTGGGTGGTGGCCTGGAAGACGTCGATCAGCGTGCCGTCGGTGTCCGTGAAGCGCATCGGCAAGCCGGAGCCGGTCATGAAGCCCGGGCGGTTGGCGATCCACGAGCCGGGCCAGTAGTAGTAGTTGGTGTCCAGTCGCATGCCGGCCGCGAGCTCGGCCTTCGGCTGGGAGGCGTAGTCGCTCCAGACCATGCAGTGGAACCGGTTCGTCGTCGGTGAGGGCAGGCTCTCGTAGCGGTCACGCCACGAGGCGATCTGCGTGGTGTAGATGTTCTGCAGGGCGGCCAGCGAGGAGTAGTTGGCGCAGCCGTTCTCCTCGTGCAGCCCGATCTCGAAGCCGTCCTCGGTGAAGCCGGCGGCCTGAGCGTCGGTCAGCGGCGAGTTGGGGAAGACATAGGACGTGAAGCGCGGGCACTGCCACTTCGTCACCGAGCAGCCTGCCGGGCTGGCCGCCGAGTAGGTGCTCAACCGGCCGGCGGTGCCGCCCGTGGCGTGGTCGTCGCCGGTGGCCACGATGACCGCCTTGTGGTCGAGGGGAAGTACCAGAAGCGGGGGAGCGGTTGCTTGTCGCGGGTCATCACGGTGACGAGGTTGGCGAGCAGGCGCTGCTGCTCGTCGGCCTGCGGGATGTGCGCCTTGCTCAGGTCGACCCAGTCGGTGCTGGCACCGCCGAAGAACATGTCGTCGGCCCGGATCGGGGCCTGGCCGTCGCGCTCGGTGCCGGCCCAGGCGGGGTTGCCCTGGCGGGTCTGGATCACCGACTGGGCGAGGTCGAAGGTGAACGAGGCGACCTGGCCGCCGTTGCTGCCGACCGACCCAGGGCCACTGCCGGTTGGTCCGGTGGCCGGCCGGTGGCGTCGTGAACAGCTCGGCGATCGACGTCGCGCCGCCGGTCAGTGTGTAGCGCTGGGCGGCGCCGTGGAACTGCATCGTCTCGGAGGTGATGCCGGCGCCCGGCTCGGTGGCGGTGTTGACGCGGAGATAGCCGTTGGTCACCGTGCCCGACTGGGCGGTCAGGCCGGCCAGGCCGAGTTCAGCCGGCTGTCGGGGCGCATCAGCACGAGGTTGCCGCCTGCGTTGACCCAGTTGGTCAGCGCGGTCGACCTGGGTGTCGGTGATCGTCACGTTGCCGAGGACGACTGCGGCGTACGGCGCGAGCGTGGTCGCCGTCAGGTTGGTGTTCAGCAGGTTGGCGTACTCGTTGAGGCCCTCGGCGCGGGCGATCTCCAGGAGGTAGGTCGAGGACTTGTTGGCGTCGCTCGTGACCAGCGCGATCGGCCCACCCGGGCCGGACGTGGGTGGGGGCGGGGGCGCCGCGGCGGTCTCGAAGGACCACGTCACCGGGGACATCGTGTTGCCCGACGGGTCGCGGGCGCCGCTCAGCGTGACGTTGAAGGGCGTCGAGTACGCGAGCTGGGCGGTCGGGGTCAGCGTCGCGGTCAGGGTGTTGGCGTCGTACGCCGTCGTCGACGCCACGACCGCGGAGGTGATGGCGTTGCGGAGCACCATCGAGATCGAGCCGGCGACCACGCCCTCGTTGAACGTCGCGGACGGTCGCACCGTCGCGGGCACGCCGGTCGTCCCGGGCGCGGGCAGACGGGTGGTGACCGTGGGGGCGGTGCCGTCGTCCGAGGTCTCCGAGTAGACGACGTCGACCCAGTAGTTCTCGCCCTGGTAGGTGCTGTCCGGGAAGACGCTCGGGCTGCCGGTGTAGCGGTAGACGCCGTTGCCGCCGTCGCTGTGCGCGAGCGCGGTCAGGGGGCCCCGCGTGGTCGGGCCGGTCGCGAAGTAGGCCGCGTCGACGACGTAGCGCGACGGTGTGAAGTAGGACGCGACGTAGGTCGTGCCGGCCGTGACGGCGATCGGCGACGGGAAGGTCGCCTGCTGCCAGCCGCTCGCTGTCTCGTTGGAGAAGGTGACCTGGCCGAGCCGGGTGCCGGTGGCGGTCCACAGCGATCCGACGTGGGTTCCGGTGCTGACGGCGGGCTTGTAGTAGCGGATGCCGGTGATGAATCCGTCGGCCGCTGCACGGAACTTCACCCCGAGCTCGACGGCGCTCGTGTCGGCATCCGTGGTCTCGGGAACGGCGGTGGACGGCCAGATCGTGCAGGGGCAGTTGTAGTTGGTGCTGGAGGTCGTGAACGTCCAGGTGACGGGGTCCATCGTGTTGCCGGAGACGTCGCGGGCGCCGTTGATCCGGGCGGTGTAGGTGGTGCCGACCGCCAGTGTCGCTGTCGGGGTCAGCGTCGCCGTACGGGTGCCGGCGTTGTAGGCCAGGGCGGCAGACACCAGCACGTTGGCCGGGGTGCGCAGCTCGAACGTGATGGTGGGCTGCTGCACGGCCTCGCTGAAGACGCCGACGAGGGCGGCCCCGGGTGGCACGTTGGTGGCGCCCGCGGTCGGCGTCGTGGTGACCGTGGGCTTGGTGGTGTCGGGGGCCTCGGTCGTGAAGGACCAGGAGACCGGCAGCATCGCGTTGCCGGCCCCGTCCTGGGCCCCGCTGAGGTTGACCGTGTAGGTCGTGGTCGCGGCGAGGGCGGCGTTGGGCGTGAGCGTGGCCGTACGGGTGGTCGCGTTGTAGGCCGTCGTCGAGGGCACGAGCGTGCCGCCGGACGTGCGGAGCTCGAAGGCGATGCTGGCCTGGGTGACGGCCTCGTCGAAGGTGGCCGTGGGCGCGACGCCCAGCGCGACGCCGGTGGCTCCGGCCGCCGGGGTGCGCGTGGTCACGGTCGGCTTGGTGGTGTCGTTGTCGGCGAAGACGACGTCGACCCAGTAGTTCTCCGAGTTGAAGGACTGGTCGGGGAAGGCACCTGCGGTCGTGGATAGCGGTAGAGGCCGTTGCCGCCCTCGGTGCCGTTGGCCAGGGCCGTCAGTGGCCCTCGGGTGGTCGCGGAGGCGAAGTAGGCCGAGCTGACGGCATACCGCGTCGGGGTGAAGTAGGACGCGACGTAGGTCGTGCCTGCGGTGACGGCGACGGCGGAGGGGAAGGTGGCCTCCTGCCAGCCGCTGGCGCTCTCGTTGGTGAAGTTGACGTTGGCGAGTCGGGTGCCGGTGCTGGACCAGAGGCTGCCCACGTGGACGCCGCTGGTCTTGACGGGCTTGTAGTAGCGGATGCCGGTGATGAAGCCGTTGGTCGCGGCGCGGAACTTCACGCCGAGCTCGACCGCGTCGGCGTCGGAGTCGGTGCGCTGCGGGGTGGCCGTGCCTGGCCAGATGGTGCAGGGGCAGCCGTAGGAGCTGGCCAGGGTCGTGAACGTCCAGGTGACCGGGTCCATCAGGTTGCCCGACGGGTCGCGCGGCTCCGGTCAGGTTGACGGTGTAGACCGTGCTCGGGTTGAGCGTGCCGGTCGGGGTGAGAGTGGCGACGCGTGTCGTCGCGTTGTAGGCCGTGGTCGAGGGCACGACGGCGCCGCCGGGAGTGCGCACCTCCATCGCGATCGTCGGCCTGCTGCACCGCTTCACTGAACGTCGCCGTCACAGCGCTGTTGACGGCGACACCGGTGGCCCCGGGGGCAGGGGTGCGCGCGGTGACGGTGGGCTTGGTGGTGTCGGGGGTCTCGGTGGTGAAGGTCCAGGTGACCGGGTCCATCAGGTTGTTGGACTGGTCGCGGGCGCCGCTGAGGTTCACGGTGTACGTCGTCGTGCCGGCCAGCACCGCATTCGGCGTGAGCGTCACGATGCGCGTGGTCGCGTTGTAGGCCGTGGTCGACGGCACGAGCACCTCGCCCGGGGCGCGCAGCTCCATCGCGATCGTGGCCTGCTGCACGTCCTCGCTGAACGTCGCCGTCGGCGCGGTGGCGACCGCGACGCCGGTGGCACCCGGACGCGGGAGTCCGGGCCGTGACGGTCGGCTGCGTGACGTGCCGGCGTGCCGGTGGTGAACGTCCACGTGACGGCGTCCATGGTGTTGCCGGCCGTGTCCCGGGCGCCGCTGACCGGGCGGTGTAGGTCGTGCTCGCGGCCAGGCTCGCGGTCGGGGTGAGCGTGGCGGTGCGGCTGGCCGCGTCGTAGGACAGGGCGGCCGGCACGACTGCGCCTCCGGGCGCGGTGAGCGTGAACGCGACGGTCGCCTGCTGGACGGCCTCGCTGAACTCGCGGTCGCGTTGCGCCGACGGCGACGCCGGTGGCCCCGACGGCGGGGGTGCGCGCGCTGAGCGTGGGCTTGGTGGTGTCGGTGGTCGCTGGAAGACGACGTCGACCCAGTAGTTGGCTCGCTCTGGTAGGTCGTTGTTGGGGAAGGCGCCGGCGGTCGTGCCGTAGCGGTAGACGCCGTTGCCGCCGTCGGTGCCGTCGGCCAGCGCGTGTCAGCGGGCCGCGTCGACGGTGGCGCTGGTGAAGTAGTTCGAGCTGACGGCGTAGCGGCCGATGGAGTGAAGTACGACGCGACGTACGTCGTCCCGGCGGTGACGGCGACGGGCGTGGAGAAGCTGGCCTGCTGCCACCCGCTCGCGGTACTCAGCCGGTGAAGGTGACGTCGGCCAGCGGGTGCCGGTGGTGGTCCACAGCGAGCCGACGTGGGTGCCGGTGGTTTGCGCCGGCCTTGTAGAAGCGGATGCCGGTGACGAAGCCGCGTCGTGCTGGCGCGGAACTTCACGCCGAGCTCGACGGCGGTCGACGTCGGAGTCGGTGCGCTGCGGGGTCGCGGTGCCCGGCCAGATCGTGCAGGGGCAGGTGACTGGTGGATGCCGACCGTGACCGTGACGCGCCGCGTCCGGGGACCTGGGTGTTGGCGCTGTCGTCGGTGGCCCGGACCCGGATGGTCAGCGCGCCGTTGGTGGTCGGGTTGAACGTGTAGGTCCAGGTGCTCGCGTCCGGTGGCGCGGGTGCCAGCGTGGCGCCGTTGTCGGTCGAGACCTCGACCCCGCCGACCTTGCCGCCGCCGCGTCGGCGGCGGTGCCGGTGACGGTCACGGGCGATCCCACCTGCACCGTGGATCCCGGCCGCCGGCGAGGTGATGGCGGAGGTCGGGCGCGACGGTGTCGGTGGAGGCGGTGGCCGCCGACAGGCCGGACTGCAGGGTGGCCGGTTGCGCGCCCATGTCGGCGAACAGGTTGACGGTCGCCTGCTGGGCAGCGGCGTCGGCGGCGGCGGAGCCGCGGTCGTGGCGCTGTCGAGGCCCCACGACCACTGGATCGTGCCGGCACCGAAGACCAGGGCGCCGCTGGCGGCCCGGTACAGCGTCATGGCGTGCGTGGCGGTGCCCCGGGCGTAGCTGGAGCCGTAGTCCTGATGCGCTCGACGCCGCGCCGTCGGTCGTCGGACAGCGCGGATCAGGCCGCGGGTCGGAACGCCGTTGTCGAGCGTCCTCGTCCCACTCGTAGCCGATGGTCCGGTGCCCAGACCGCGTGGTCTGGCTGCCGGTGAGGTCGGCGACCCGGGTGCCGCGCCAGAACCGCATCTCGCCGTCGGCGGCGCGGCACCTGCATGTCGATGGCGCAGCAGTTGACCGTGAAGATGGTGCCGGTCAGCGCGTTCTCCGGGCGGCCGCCGTCGGCCGGCGGGCTGAACCGTGGGTCGCGCCAGGTGCCGGTCCAGGCGCCGCTCCGTCGGGTCGATCTTGGCGTTGGCGTGCGTCTCCTTGTAGCTGACCAGCGTGCGGTAGGCCGTGTTGGAGCCGTCGATGCTGTTCTCCCAGCGGGTCTTCCAGAACACCTCGTTGCCGCTGAAGAACGCGAGGTTCACCCCGGCGTCGCGGGCGAGCCTCGACGTTGGCGCGCTGGGCGCCCGACCAGTACTCGTCGTGGCCGACCGACAGGAAGCGTCTTGTGGTTCTCGGTGAGCCGTCGCCGCGGCGGTCGGTGTCGACGCCGGTGGTGTAGCTGACGTCGTAGCCGTTCGACTCGAGGAAGCGCACCATCGGGTACTCGGCGTTGAAGACGAAGTCCTCGGGCGCCGTTGGCGCGGGTGGTGAACGGCCGGTTGTAGCTCACCTTGTAGGCGCGACCGGCCGGCGATCCGGTGTAGAGGCTGTTGCCGCCGTAGGAGTTGTAGGCCTGCCAGGTCGTGTCGGAGGTCTGGAAGAGCAGGTCGGAGTGGCTGGCGTCGTCGCGGACGACGAAGACGATGTGGCTGGCGCCCGACGGTGCCGTCGGTGCGCACGAGCATGCGCGAAGTAGATGCCGGAGACCGCGGTGGCCGGCACCGGCCAGGACGCCGACTGGGCCCAGTTGCCGCAGTCGACGAGGCCCGTGTGGCCGCGGTCGAGGCAGGCGGGCTGGGTCTGCCGGCCGGTCGGGTTGACGGTGGCCACCTTGCCGCGCGCCGTCGCCGCCGTAGTAGCCCATCCGATAGATGTCGAGGCGGTACGACGACGCGTTGGTCTTGACCTTGAAGCCGACCGTCTCGCCCTGGTTGACGCTGATGTCGGTGGCGAAGCCCTGGATGTCGGCGTTGCCGGAGCCGGCGACGTCCCAGGTGGTCTCGGGGGTGCCGGGCTTGGTGTTCTCGCAGGCGACCGGGTTGACGACGGGGGCGTCGCAGGGCGCAGCGACCGCTGGCGCGGTCGTGGTCCACGTGGCCAGACCCGTCAGGACCAGGGTGAGCAGAAGCAGCAGGATTCGAGCGCGTCTCGGACGCCGATGGGCGTTCGGCACGTACGTCACAGCTACCCCCCCGGGCTGGTCGATCAGGACTACCCCGACTCTGATCCGCGGCGTGCGGGGTGTCATGACCGGATCTGGGGACATCGGCGCGCGGCCTCCCGCACAGGCCCGCTACGGTCGGATGTCATGACGCCGATGCGCTTCCGCGGACCCGTCCTGCCCGACGGTGAGGTCCGTGACCTCTACGTCGTCGACGACACCGTCACCTACGAGCCACAGGCCGGCGCCGACACCGCGGGCGAGGGCTGGATCGTGCCCGGACTCGTCGACGCGCACTGCCACATCGGGCTCGACGACCACGGAGCGATATCCGATGCCGAGGCCGAGGCGCAGGCGGTCGAGAACCGCGACGCCGGCGCCCTGCTGCTCCGAGACTGCGGGTCGGCCGCCGACACGTCGTGGATGCACGAGCGCGACGACCTGCCGCGGCTGATCCGCGCCGGTCGCCACATCGCCCGCACCCGGCGCTACATCCGCAACTACGCGCACGAGGTGGAGCCGCCGTCGCTGGTGGAGACCGTCGTCCAGGAGGCGCAGCGGGGTGACGGCTGGGTCAAGCTGGTGGGTGACTGGATCTCCCGCGACACCGGCGACCTGGCGCCGATCCTTCCCGGCGGCCGAGTTCACCGACGCCATCGCCGCCGCCCACGCCCACGGCGCCAAGGTGACGGCCCACTGCTTCGGCGAGGCGGTGCTGCCGGTGCTGATCGAGGCGGGCATCGACTGCATCGAGCACGGCACCGGGCTCTGACCGATCTCGCCGAGACGATGGCGGCGCGCGGCATCGCGCTGGTGCCGACCGTCATGCAGATCGACAAGTTCCCGCAGTACGCCGAAGCCGGCCGCGAGAAGTTCCCGCAGTACGCCGACCACATGACCGACCTGCACGCCCGCCAGCGCGACACGATCATGGCGGCCCACGAGCTCGGGGTCGCGCTCTACGCCGGCTCCGACGGCGGGGGAGTGAGCCGCCACGGCAACATCGCCGGCGAGGTGCTGGGCATGCACGCGCTCGGGATGTCGGCCGAC
>CAVUNB010000038.1:0-20862 GCA_963742685.1 uncultured Actinomycetota bacterium
CGGCATCACGGTCACGCTCCACGAGTCGCACGTCGCGTGGGCGAGCTACGAGCGCGCGCTGTGAGCGTCGTGCACGTCGTCGTCCCCGACAGCATCGACGACCCACGACACCCCAGTGGTGGCAACGTCTACGACCGTCGGCTCTGCCACGAGCTCGCAGCCCTGGGGTGGGAGGTCCGCCAGCACGCCGTCGCTCCGTCGGAGGTTGCGCGGGCGCTCGCGTCCGTCCCGGACGGACGCGTCGTGCTCGTCGACGGATTGATCGCCTCCGAGGCACTTCTCCCGCAGACGTCGCGGCTGCGACTCGTCGTGCTCCTGCACATGCCGGTGGGCGACGACGAGGAAGCCGCGATCCTGAACGCGGCGGCGGCCGTGGTGACGACGAGCGAGTGGGCGCGCGGCCGCGTGCCCCACAGCCGCGTGTCCGTGGCTGCGCCGGGCTCCGACCGCATGCCGCTCGCGACGGGTTCGGCCCCCGGCGGGGAGCTGCTCTGCGTCGGGGCGGTCGTCCGCGCGAAGGGGCAGGACGTCCTGCTCGACGCCCTGGCCAGGATCACGCACCTCGACTGGCGCTGCACGTTCGTGGGCGCTCTCGACCTCGACCCCGGCTTCGTCGGCGAGCTGCGCGATCGGCACACCGACCGGGTGCGTTTCCAGGGTGCCCTGACCGGGTCACGGCTCGATGCGGCATTCGCCACCGCTGACCTGCTGGTCTCCGCCTCGCGGCGGGAGTCCTAAGGGATGTCGGTCACCGAGGCGCTGGCCCGGGGCATCCCAGTGGTGACGACGGACGTCGGGGGCCTGCCAGAGGCCGTCGGCTCCGCGCCTGACGGCACTCGTCCAGGGCTGTTCTTCCCCGCAGACGACGCAGGGGCCCTGGCCGAGCACCTCGAGCAGTCGTTGGCGACGAGGACCTACGAGAACGGCTCCGGAGATCGGCGGCCGGGCGCCGCGAGACCCTCGGCTCGTGGGCCGTGACGGGCCAGAATGCGGTGGGGGTGCTGGCCGACCCACGCGTCGCCTGTTGAACCACCCAGCCCTCCCACCCGTGTCCCAGTCATCGGACCTCGACGATCGGAGCCGACATCAGCAGGACCTTGTGGATCTGGGCGCGCCTGCTGGGCGGCGCCGTGATCCTGGCTGCCCTCGTGTGGCGGCAGGGCGCCGGTCCGTTCGTGGACGGACTGCGACTCACCAGCCCGGTCGCACTGCTACGGCGCTCGTGGTCACGGCCGGCACAACCCTCTGCTGCGCCTGGCGGTGGAGCCTGGTGGCGCACCGTCTCGGCGTCGCCGCACCCGTCCGGACGGCAGTCGCCGCCTACTACCGGTCGCAGTTCCTCAACGCCACCCTGCCCGGCGGGATCCTCGGTGACGTGCACCGCGGTGTCAGCCACGGTCGCGAGACGGGGGCGATGGGCCGCGGGCTGCGGTCGGTCGCGTGGGACCGCGCCATCGGGCAGGCGGTGCAGGCCGTCATCGCGGTCGGTGCGGCCACTCTTCTGCTCCCGCCCGTGCGCACACCGTTGGTGCTGGCGGCCGTCGTCGGTGTGGCAGTGCTCGTCATCGTGGTCGCCACCCTGCCGCGCCGGGTCCGGCTGATGCTGGTCGAAGAGCTCCGCTTGCTCGGCGTCGTGTGGCCACGACTCGTGCTCGCCTCGGCCCTCGCTGCGGCCGGTCATGTCGTGGTCTTCCTCGTGGCCGCCCGCACCGCGGGCGTCACCACGCCGCTTCCCGAGCTCGCGGCCCTGGCGTTCGTCGTCCTCCTCGCGTCGGCCGTGCCGGTCGGCATCGCCGGCTGGGGTCCCCGCGAAGGGGCCGCGGCCTGGGTGTTCGGCGCGGTGGGCCTCGGCGCGGCCCAGGGCCTCACGGTGGCGGTGGTGTACGGCGTGATGGCACTCGTGGCAACGTTGCCCGGAGTCGTCGTCGCCGTACGCCGGAGCGACGACGTTCGTGCCCGGAGACTCGAGGAGGCGGCGCATGTCTGACCGGCCGTACACCCTCCTGAGCTGCGGGATGTCGCTCGACGGCTACCTCGACAGTGCGACCGACCAGCGGCTGCTGCTGTCCAACGACGCGGACTTCGACCGGGTGGACGAGGTCCGGGCCGGCTGCGACGCGATCCTGGTCGGCGCGGCGACGGTCCGGAAGGACAATCCGCGGCTGCTGGTGCGCGCCGCGCGACGCCGCGAGGACCGACTGGCGACGGGTCGTCCGAGCTCTCCGCTGAAGGTGACCATGACCAGGAAGGCCTGGCTGGACCCGGCGTCCAACTTCTTCGCCGCCGGCGACAGCACCAAGCTCGTCTACTGCCCGGCCGAGACGGTCGGCCAGGCCCGCGACCGGCTCGGGTCGGTCGCCACCGTCGTCGACGGTGGCCGCACGGTCGCCATGCGCCGGTTGAGCGAGGACCTGCACGAGCGCGGCGTACGCCGACTGATGGTCGAGGGCGGCGGGACCGTTCACACGCAGTTCCTCACCGACGGTCTCGCCGACGAGCTGCAGCTCGTCGTGGCGCCGTTCTTCGTGGGCGACTCGCGTGCGCGGAGGTTCGTCGGCGACGGGCTGTTCCCGTGGGGGCCCGACCACCGCGCGACGCTGGTCGAGACGCGGAGCATCGGCGACGTCGTGCTGCTCCGCTATGCCCTGTCCTCCCGCTTCGAGGACTAGGGCGTCGCGACCGAGGTGACCTCGCGCAGCCCCTCGTTCATGCACTCCATGAACATGTCCATGTCGGTGATCGCGTCGCCGTCGAGGTTCAGACCGATGCAGCACGTGCCGTCGTGCGAGATCAGCCCGGCCATCACGGCCACACCGGGCAGCGGACCGAACGGGAAGACACGCTCGACGCGAGCACCGGCCATGTAGACGGGATAGGGCACGCCCGGCATGTTCGACGCGGAGAGCTCGGCAGCACTGCCGACGAGGTTGAAGGCCATCTGCCCGACGCGTGCGGGACCCGGTTGAGCAGCGGCGCCACCAGCGAGAGCGTGTCCAGGGCCGGTTCGACGCGCAGGGTGAGCACGATCCCCGCATCACCGCGATCCGCTCGACGGGATCCTCGACCCCGATCGGCGCGGCGAAGTAGGCGCCCGCGAACTTGTTGCCGCCCATCGGGTCGTCGGCCTTGCGCATGCTGACCGGCATCACCATCGACAGGTCCTCGATGTCCACGCCGTGCCGCTCGTGGTAGCGCCGAAGACCCCCGAGCAGCGCCGCGATGTAGGCGTCGTTGAGCGATCCGCGCGCCAGCTTGGCGGCCGCCTTGAGGTCGGCCAGCTCGCACTCCATCACCTGGAAGCGCCAGGTGGTCCCCCGTCGGTCCGACAGCAGCGGCGAGGGCGTCGCCGGCGGCGGCGAGAGGGTACGCCGCAGCGAGCTGCCGTAGCGGACGGCCTCACCCAGCGCGTTGGACCGCCCGGTGAGCACCCGGGCGCCTCCCGACACCGCTCGAGCCGCGACACCCGGGAGCCGTCGCGCGTTCTGCGCCGATCACCGTCGTGGTGAGGTCCCAGGGGTTCGCCGGGTAGCTCGACTCGCGCTGGGCCGGGCGCGGCTTGTCCTTGGTGTGCTCGCGCGTCCGGCTCTGCACCAGCGCCATCAGCTGGATGCCGCCGAGGCCGTCGGTGAGCGAGTGGTGCAGCTTGAGGAGGTAGGCCGCACGGCCACCCTCCAGCCCCTCGACCAGCGTGCCCTCCCACAGCGGCCGCCTGCGGTCGAACGGTGCCAGGGCCTGCGTCTGCGCGAACTCCAGGAGCTGCGCCATCGACCCGTCGCCGGGCAGGTGCGTTCGGCGTACGTGGTAGTCGAGCTGGAAGGACTCGTCGGGCACCCACGCTGGCGGACCGACCGGGAGCAGCGGGTCCATCACCCGCTGCCGGCAGCGCGGCACGAGCTCGGTGGCCCACTCGTTGGCGGCCATGAACCGGTCCCAGTCGGGCGCCGTGTCCAGCAGCATCAGCGAGCAGATCGTCGACGACAGCCGCGGGTGGTTCTCCGAGCGCCACATGAGCGCCTCGGCCTCGTTCATCCGGTCCTCGACACTCCAGGAGGCAGCGAGGTCCCGATGCTTGGTCGGTCACGACGGCCACTTCTCCAGGGTGTCGACGAAGAGCTGGCGCACTTCGGTGACGATGGTGTTGAGGCCCTCGACGGTCCAGTCACTGGTGTCGATGGGCTCGAGCACACAGACGTCGATCGTCCCGGGCCGGACCACGGTGGCCTGCGGCGCGAGCAGCTCGCCGGCGTTGCGGAACACCACCGGCACGATCGGCACTCCCGCCTGCATCGCCATGTGGAAGGCGCCCTTCTTGAACGCCCCCGGCTGCGGTGTGGGCATCCGGGTGCCCTCCGGGAAGATCATGATCGAGGTGCCCGACCGGATCCGGTCGGTGAGCTTGTCGAGCGCCTCGCGCGACTGCCCCGAGTTGGACCGGTCGATGAACACCGGGTCGAGGAAGAGCGACGCCGCGAGCATCCGCGGGTCGAACTTCGCCTCCGCCTTGGACACCCCGGTGAAGTCGCGGCGCAGCAGCGATCCCATGATCACCGGGTCGAGCGAGCTCTGGTGGTTGCCGATGAAGATCGCCGGGCGGGCCTTCCAGACGTTCGCCTCGCCGATGATGTTCAGCTTGACGCCGGCCACGGCGAGGGCCGCGTCGCAGGCGAGCGGGATCCCGACGTTGGTGCCGGCGCGCTTGTCGCGGCGTACGGCGCCGAGGACCGCCCCGGTGACGAGGCCCGCGTTGAGGGCCCCGGCCGCGCCCATCGTGCCCAACACGGACCGGACGCCCCTGCGCAGCGGCTCGTGCATGTCGAGGATCGGCCAGTTCTGCAGGTTGGCGGTCTCGCGCAGTGCGCGGCCCGGAGCGATCGGGTGCGGGCGGCCGGTGCTGGCGAGGAAGGCCACGTCCTCGTCGCCGTTGGCGTAGCCGTAGCTCTGGCTCAGGTCGACGTCGTGGTCGCGCGCGAAGCGGCGTACGGCCTGGGCCTTCGGCTCGCCCCAGAGGAACTTGCCGACCACCCGGCCGGTGAGCACGCCGTCCTCGATCTCCAGCTCGGTGCAGAGGATGTCGTCGATGCCGAGCTCGCGAGCCACCGGCCCGGTCTGGAACCGGGTCGCGGCCGAGGCGAGCACCACGACGTGCCCCATGCGCTGGTGCGCCTTGACGATCGCCCGCGCCTGCGGACGGATCGTGCCGGCGATCTTCTGCACGAAGAGCCGCTCGCCCATCTCCTGCATCGAGTCCTCGAGGTGCCCGCGCAGCGAGTTCAGCCCGAGGTCGCCCGCCCGCGTGGGGTCGCCGCCGAGCGTGCCGTCGACGGCCGTGAGCACCAGCTTGGCGAGGTCGCGGCCACCGACCTGGCCCTTGCGGACCTGGTCCCGCAGGATGTGCGTCGCCGTGAACCCGTGCACCAGCGTGCCGTCGAGGTCGAAGAAGGCGGCGATGTGCGGGCCACGGGGGCCTGCCTCGATCTCGGCGATCAGGTCGTCAGGGTTCACGCGCGCCCCGCCCGGTGGAACTCGGCGATGGTGTCGATGCGGGCCGTGGTCTCCGCGATCTCGTCCGCGAACGCGTGGCGCAGCTTGTCGAGGTCGGGGGTCTCGGAGCTGAGGAGACCGCGGTGGTCCGCCAGCCGGAGGGCCGTCTTGAAGAGCTCCAGGGTCACCGACTCGTCGCTGGTGATCCGTCCCTGGAGCGCCCACTGCTGCCCCACCGCGACGCAGTCGTCGAGGAACTCGGCCTCGCTGAACGGCACGTCGAGGTCGGCCAGCCGGTCGGCGACGATGTGGTACGCGTCGAGGAAGGGCCGCAGCACCAGGTGCGCGACGTGCGGCCGCGTGGTCGCCAGCCGCGCCCGCAGCTCGGCGGTGCCCGCCTTCCGCCGGCTGCCCGTGGGCTCCGCCACGCCCCGCAGCTCCGCATCGATGTCGGCGCCGAACTCGTGCCGTCCGGCGAAGAAGAAGTCGAACTTCAGCAGCTCGCGCAGCCGCAGCGCCTCCGCCTCGGCGACGGCGACGATGTCACCTGAGTCGCTCTCGGCCACCGCCAGCAGTGCGAGCTCGCCGATCGCCCGGTCGACGAAGACGTGGATCGCGGTGTTGCGGTAGAACGCCGCGACCAGGTGCTTGTCGGGCGCGATCCGCCAGACGGTCTCGGTGCCGCCGTCGTACGCGACGAGCACACCGGAGGCGACGAGCTCCTGCAAGGTACGCCGCAGCGTCTCGCGCTCCCGGAGGTTGAACGCGCCCGCGACCCGCCAGCCGCGCTCCTCGAGATAGCCCGCGATCGGTGCGACCGTCGCCTGCACCTGCGCGAGCGAGAGCGCGCGGTCCTCGCCGAGGATCGCCATGCTGACGATGGCGGTCGCGGTCACCGGGGTGGCCCGGTTGATGCGGTGGCACGACTCGAGGGCGATCCGCTCGATGGCGTACGGCGCCGCGGCCTCGTCCGCCCGCAGCTCGGCCATCCGCTCTGCGATCGAGATCGGCTCACCGAAGTCGACGTAGGCCCGACCGAGGCGGTGTCGCTGCTCGCGCGCGAACCTGTAGAGCCAGCGCAGGTCCTCCGGCCGCTTCTGCGCGCCCTTGGCCTCCGACGTCATCATCGAGACCTCGTGCAGCTGGTCGTAGACGATCGAGACCGGCACGATCAGCGCGTCGACGCCTTCCGTGTCGCACACCGCGTCGGCGACGTAGCGCATGATCCCGAAGGCCGGTGGGCGGAGCTTGCCGGTGCGGGTGCGGCCACCCTCGATCGACCACGCGAGGTTGGACTTGTTCTTGAGGAGCTGGGCGATGTAGGAGCGGAGCGCCTGCCGGTAGACCGGGATGTCGGAGGTGCTGCGCTTGATGAAGATGACGCCGGACCTGCTGGCGATCGAGCCCATCGGGAAGAAGTTGAGGTTGGCCCCGCCGAACGTGAACGGCGTCGACATCCGGCCCGAGGCGACGACCTCGGGGACCAGGGCGCCGTCGAGGTAGGACCGGTGCGAGAACAGGAACACCAGCGAGTGCTGCCGGTCGAGCGCGCGCAGCCGGGCGATGGAGTCCTCGTCGACGTACACGTCGTGAGCGCGAGCCAGCCACTGCGAGAACCGCCGGAACGCGGCGCCCGTCCCCGCACTGTGGGTGGCCGACATCTCGCGCAGGTGCGCACCCGCCTCGGCCCCGACCTGGCGCTGGGGTCGACCCAGCTCCTCGGCCAGCGTCGCGAGCTTCTCGCCGAACGCCTCGTCGGCCAGGATCTGCGCGACCTCGTGCCCGTCAGCGGCCCCGGGAGGCGCCAGCCCGACCCTGCTGGCCAGGGGCGCCAGCACGCGTCTGCCCCGGTCCCTGGCACGGGTGACGGGCGATCCACCGGCTGCTGCCTTGTCACTCATTACCGGAGTCTCGGAGGCGCGGGGACTCAGGTCAAGGGTGGTGGGTCCGTGTCGGGTCGCGGGAGTCGACCACAATGCGCGGGTGACCTTCTCGTTCTTCACCGCCGATGACGACCTCCTCACCCCGACGGATGCCGCGCGCAGCCTCTGGAGCACGGACCAGATGCACGGAGTGGCGGTCAGCGGCGCGATGTCGCGGGCGATCGAGCACGCGCAGCCGCGCGACGACCTCAGGCCGGCCCGCTACACCCTCGACATGTTCCGGCCGGCGACGATGAGCCCGTTCACCATCGAGACCACGATCGTGCGCGAGGGCAAGCGCATCTGCCTGGTCGACGCCGTCCTCGTCCAGGAGGGCGAGCCCAAGGTGCGTGCCAGCGCGATCTTCCTCAAGCCGACCGAGGATCCCGACGGCGAGGTCTGGCAGCCCACCGACAACCCGTCCGCACCGGACGGCGTGCCCGTCCTGACCGAGGCGACGGTGCCGTGGTTCGCCAGCGAGAAGCCCTGGTCGCAGGACTTCGTCGAGCACCAGAATCCCGGCCGCAAGCAGACCTGGCAGCACGGCGTGCCGATCGTCGCTGGCGAGGAGCCCACCCCGTTCCAGTCCGTCGCGAGCATCGCCGACGCGACCACGCTGGCGTGCAACTGGGGCAGCAAGGGCGTGCAGTACATCAACACCGACATCACCCTCTCGCTCTCCCGTCTGCCCCGCACCGCCGAGCTCGGCCTGCGCGGCGAGCGCTGGTCGGGCCACGACGGGATCGCCGTCGGCGTCGCCACCGTCTTCGACCGCGACGGCGTCATCGGACAATCGATGGTCACCTCGCTCAGCAACGCGCTGCGCACCGTCGACTTCCAGAAGCACGACTTCAACGAGGACGGCACGCGCACCAACCGCGTCTGATCCGCTTGGTGAGGCACGCCACTCGGCGCGCCTCCCGGATCAGGTCGCGCGCGCCGGTTAGAAAAGTGCCAGGCCCGGCGACGTATGAGATCGCCGGGCCGAAAGCATTTCCGGGGAAACCCCGAAATAGGGTGGAACCCGGCAAGTATGAGTTGCCGGGTTCCGGTGTCTTCCGGACCGAAGTCCTTCCGACAACGCCAGTTCTACGCCCGCCCCCGTCGCCCGCGCAAGAGTCTCGGGGCCACTTCTTCACGGCTTCTTCTCACTTCCCGGCGTGTCGTCGATGACACGCCGCGATGTGTGACGGATGTGACGAGCAAACGGCCCTCCGGTCCCGGAGCGCTAGCGTGGAGGCGTGATCAGCGACCTCGTCCTCGGCACGATGTACTTCGGCACAAAGACCGACACCGCCACCTCCTATGCGCTGCTCGACCGGTTCGTCGAGGCCGGCGGCACCACCATCGACACCGCCAACTGCTACGCCTTCTGGGCCAATCCGTCCGGGCACGGCGGGCAGAGCGAGTCGCTCATCGGCGACTGGCTGCGGGAGCACCCGGGTGCCCGCGAGCAGCTCACGATCGCCACCAAGGTGGGCGTCGAACCGGCCGACGACGGCGGCATCGAAGGGCTTTCGCCGGAGGTCGTACGCCGCGAGGCGGAGCGGAGCCGGGAGCGACTCGGCCTCGAGGTGATCGACCTCTACTGGGCGCACGGCGAGGACCGGCGCACGATGATCGAGGAGACCGCCCATGCGATGGGCGCGCTCGTCGCGGACGGCATCGTCAGCCGGCTCGGCATCTCCAACCACCCGACGTGGCTGGTGGAGCGGGCCCGCGGCTACGCGCTCGCCCGGGACCTGGCCCCGTTCGAGGCACTGCAGCTCACGACGTCGTACATCGAGCCCAGGCCTGGCGCGGCGGTCGAGGGCAAGGACCACCGGTTCGGCTGGGTGTCGGAGGAGACCCGCGACTACGTCTCGAGCAACGGCCTCGAGCTGTGGGCCTACAGCCCGCTGATCCAGGGCAGCTTCGACCGCGACGACCGGCCGTTCCCGCAGGCCTACGACCACCCCGGCACGACCGGCCGCCTCGAGGCCCTGCGCACGGTCGCAGGCGAACGCAACGTCGCGCCCAGCCAGGTCGTGCTCGCGTGGCTCATCGCCCATGGCATCAACCCGATCGTCGGCGTCAGCTCCGTCGAGCAGCTCGACTCGGCGCTCGCCGCCGGCGAGCTCGAGCTCGACGACGAGACGATGGCGCGGCTCAACACCGCCGGTTGAGCAGCGAGGAACGAGCGTGTCGAAACCAGGGCCTGAATCGAGGTGGCGCTGGCGCGCCTGCTCAACCGGCGGCGTGCACGTAGTCGTCGATCTCCCCGAGGATCCGGGTCTTCACGTCGTCCGGCGCGAACGACGCGCGGACGGCAGCGCGGGACAGGTCCGCCACTCCGTCGGTGGAGAGCGACAGCAGGTCCGCGGCGATCGCGTACTCCGCGGTTCAGCGTGGTGCCGAACATCGGCGGGTCGTCGGAGTTGATCGTGACCGGCACGCCGGCGTCGACGAAGGTCGCCAGCGGGTGTTCGGCGAGCGACGCCACGGCCCGGGTCGCGATGTTGGACGACGGGCAGACCTCCAGCGGGATGCCCTCCGCAGCCAGGTGGGCGAGCAGCGCGGGGTCCTGCGCGGACGACGTGCCGTGCCCGATCCGCTCGGCGCCGAGCAGCCGCAGCGACGTCCCACACGGTCTCCGGCCCGGTCGTCTCCCCCGCGTGCGGCACCGAGTGGAGGCCGGCGGCGCGGGCCGCGTCGAAGTGCGGCTGGAACTGCGGACGGGGTACGCCGATCTCCGGCCCGCCGAGGCCGAACGCCGACCAGCGCCTCGGGCGCGTGGTCGAGGGCGTAGGTCAGCGTCGCGTCGGCGGCCGGGAGGCCGGCACTCGCCGGGGATGTCGTAGATCCAGCGGAGCACCAGCCCGAAGTCGCGCTCGGCAGCGATGCGCGCGTCCTCGATCGCCTCGGTGTAGGCCTCGATCGGCATGCCGATGTCGTCGCGGCCAGGGCGCACCGAGGTGTACGGCGTGCACGTGAGCTCGGCGTAGCGGAGGTTCTGCCCGACGCCATCTCGCGCGGCCACCTCGTAGGTCAGCGGCCGGACGTCCTCAGGCGTGCGGATGAGGTCGACGACGGCGAGGTAGACCTCGATGAAGTGCGCGAAGTCGCGGAACGCGAAGAACCTCGCAGCTGCTCCGGGTCCGAGGGCACCGTGCCGGGTGCCGCTCGGCGAGCTCGCGAGACGATCCGGGCGACGCCGACCCGACGTGGTGGACGTGCAGCTCGGCCTTGGGCAGGCCGGCGATGAAGGCTCGGGTCAGCGTCGCGACAGGTCGGTCACTTCCGAGTCGCCAGTCCGCGAGGGTGCTGGCGTCGATGGCCTCGCCGTCGACGATCACGGTGGGGGTGCCGCTGGATTCCAGCAGACGTCGCGGCCTTGGCACCATTTCCGACCCAGGCCTCGAACTCCAGGTTGTTGATCCCGTCGCGCCACCTCGGCCTCGGTCGCGCCTGCCTCGAGGGCCTGTCGATCGGCCACGCGTCGTCGGGGTGGTCGCCGTCCTCGGGCGGCTGTTCGGCGTACAGGAGGTCGTGGAACTCCATCGCCACGTCCGGGCCGAGCGTGTCGAGCACGACGGCGAACGCATTGGTGGCGCGCTCGGAGTAGTCGCCGAGACTGCGTGAGGAAGTTGAACGGGCGGTACTCCACCGTCGCCGTGACCGTCGGTCACCGCCGCGTCCAGCGTGTCCGCGAACTCGTCCTCGAAGGCCTTGCAGACCGGGCAGATGGAAGTCCTCGTAGACCACGACTTCGTCTCCGGGGCCGGCGTCGCCAGACTACAAGCCGTAGTGACTGGTCGCACCGCTCGGCGCAGTGGCCGTCTCGTCGTGGTGTCCCGCTGGGCTCTGGAGGAAGCATCCCACGCCGACGATCACCAGCAGCGCCGCGACGACGCCACCGATCGTGAGCAGTCGGCGTTGCTTCTCCTTGCGCTCCTGCTCGGCCCTCAGGGCCGCGGCCCGGGCAGCACGCTCAGCGGCCTTGTTGCGCTTCGACATCCCGATCCTCTCCATCGCTCGATCCGGGCAAGATTCGGCCGCGCGAGGCGGGAAGACAACAGCAGCCAGTGACCAGCGGGTCCGTGGCCAGATCACCAGCCACGGCGACAGCAGCAGCGAGGCCGACGTCGCGGGCGATCTCCCACGGGTACTTCGAGTCGCGTCCGCGAGTCGCCGCCGCCGCCGAAGCAGCCGCAGTCGATCGAGAGCCCGCGTGCCCACGCCGACGAGATCCCGACGATGAACGCGACGAACAGCAGCGACGAGAGCACCGCGCATCACCCGCGTCAGCAGGCCGAGCACGAGGCAGACGCCGATCACGACCTCGACGACCGGCAGCACATGGCCGACCGTCGGCACGATCGACTCGGGCAACAGGTCATAGGCGCGTACGGCGCGGACGCTGCTCACCGGATCGGGGAGCTTGAGGGCGCCCGCCACGATCCAGACGCCGCCGGTGACCAGTCGCGCGAGGAGACCGATCCACTGCTTCACGCCCCCGACCCTAGGGCGAGCGCCTGAACCGCCGCTGAGAACCCTGAGTAGGGTGCTCACCGTGAATGAGCGACTCGTCTGGATCGACTGCGAAATGACCGGCCTCAGCCTCGAGACAGATGCGTTGGTGGAGGTTGCTGCGCTTGTCACCGACTTCGACCTCAACGTCCTCGGCGAGGGCATCGACGTGCTCATCAAGCCGCCGCAGGCCGCGCTGGAGCAGATGATCGACTTCGTGCGCAACATGCACGTCTCCTCCGGCCTGCTGGAGGAGCTCGAGGGCGGTACGACGATGGAGGACGCCGAGCAGCAGGTGCTGGCCTACATCAAGGAGCACTGCCCCGACGGCAGCCGGCCGCCGCTGGGCGGCAACACGGTCGCCACCGACCGCTCCTTCCTGGCTCGTGACATGCCCGAGCTCGAGGGCTTCCTGCACTACCGCAACGTCGACGTCTCCTCGATCAAGGAGCTCGCCCGGCGCTGGTATCCCCGCACCTACTTCGCGGCCCCGGCCAAGCGCGGCAACCACCGTGCGCTGGCGGACATCCAGGAGAGCATCGAGGAGCTGCGCTACTACCGCGAGGCCGTTTTCGTGCCGCAGCCCGGCCTCGACACGACCGCCGCTCGCGAGATCGCGGCGAAGCACGCAGGCACGATCACGGGGCTCGGCCCCGATTCAGAATCCGCGCACTGATTGCCCTACACTTCTCATCGGCTTGCGCCTTCGCGTGCGGGCCATGGTGGGTATAGCTCAGCTGGTAGAGCGCCGCCTTGTGGTGGCGGATGTCGCGGGTTCAAGTCCCGTTACTCACCCCAGGTCCGAAAGGGCCCCGGTTCCCCGGGGCCCTTCGTCTTTCCCACCGTCACTGGCCGGGGATGTGCCCGAAATTGCCGCGTTGGAAGTCCTCGTAGGCCTTGAGCACCTCGGCCCTGGTGTTCATCACGAAGGGGCCGCCCCAGGCGACGGTCTCGCGGATCGGTCGGCCGCCGACCACGATCACGTCGAGCTTCGGCGAGCGGCTCTCCTGGGTCCGGTCCGCCTCGACCGTGAGGAAGTCACCGGGACCGAGGAGCGCGGCCTGACCGGTGTGGAGCCGGCTGCCCTCCATGCCGACCGTGCCCGCACCGCTCAGCACGTAGACCAGCGCATTGAACTCCACCGTCCAGGGCAGCTCGAGCCGGGCGCCCGGCTCGAGAGTGGCATGCACGAGTGCCATCGGCGTGTGCGTGGATCCCGGTCCCAACATCCCGTCGACGTCACCGGCGATGACGCGCACCAGCGCCCCACCGTCGTACGTCGTGGCGAGGCCGACCTCGCTGGCCCGGAGGTCCTGATAGGCCGGCGTCGTCGAGCTTGGCGTCGCGCGGGAGGTTCACCCACAGCTGGATGCCGTGGAAGAGGCCGCCCTTCGTGACCAGCCACTCCGGCGGGTGCCTCGATGTGCAGGATGCCCTCCCCGGCCGTCATCCACTGGGTGTCGCCGTTGGTGATCGTGCCGCCGCCCCCGCGGCTGTCCTGGTGGTCGAAGACCCCGTCGATGATGTAGGTGACGGTCTCGAAGCCGCGGTGCGGGTGCCACGGAGTCCCCTTGGCCTCGCCCGGGGCGTACTCCACCTCGCCCATCTGGTCCATCATGATGAAGGGGTCCAGGTCGGCGAGGTCGATGCCGGCGAACGCGCGCCGCACCGGGAACCCTTCGCCCTCCAGGCCCTTGGGGGCGGTCGTGACGGACCGGACGGGGCGAGGCTGGTCGCCCAGGCCCGGGCGCTTCAGGGCCTTGAGGACGCTCAGGTCGTCGACGGTGATCGCGGGCATGGCGCACCTCCACGGGACGACGACGCCACGGCGTGGCGCCGTACCGCGTCAAAGATATCCCGACCGTCTAGGTTGACTCGATGAGCACCGGTCAAGACACCTACGACGTCGCCATCGTCGGGGGCGGTCACAACGCCCTCGTGGCTGCGGCGTACCTCGCCCGCGCGGGCCTCTCCGTGGCCGTCCTCGAGCGCCTCGACCACACCGGCGGCGCCGCGGTCTCGGTCAGCCCGTTCGCCGGGATGCCGGCTCGACTGTCGCGCTACTCCTACCTCGTCAGCCTGATGCCCGAGCAGCTGATGGCCGAGCTCGACCTCGACATCCGAGCTCGCGTCCCGGACGACGGCCTCCTACACGCCGTACACCCGGGACGGGCGATCGGCGGCCTGCTGGTGGAGCGTCCCGAGGGCGAGCCGACGAAGGCGTCGTTCGCCGCCCTGACCGGCTCGGATCGTGAGTACGACGCCTGGCGCGAGTTCTACGCCGACATGACCGACCTCGCCCACGCCGTGGCGCCGACCCTGATGTCGCCGCTCCCCCTCGAGCGCGAGCTGCGCGAGGTCGTCGACCCGGGCATCTGGCGCGACGTCGTGAGCCGGCCGCTCGGCCAGACGATCGAGGAGCGCTTCCTCGACGACACCGTCCGTGGCGTGGTCGCCACCGACGCCCTGATCGGCACCTTCGCCTCGATGCACGACCCGTCGCTGATCCAGAACCGCTGCTTCCTCTACCACCTGATCGGCAACGGCACCGGCGAGTGGCGCGTGCCCGTCGGCGGCATGGGCGCGGTGACCGACGCGCTCGCTCGCGCGGCGGCCTCGGCGGGTGCCGAGATCATCACCGGTGCCGGCGTCAGCCGGATCGAGCCCGGCTCCGACTCGGCGACCGTGGTGTGGCACGACGGCACGGGTGAGCAGTCACTCACCTGCCGCCGCGTGCTGTCCGGTGTTGCCCCCTGGGTGCTGCGCATCCTGCTCGGCGACGGCGAGGACGACGCCACCAAGCCGGAGGGCGCCCAGCTCAAGATCAACTTCCTCCTCGACTCGCTGCCCGAGCTCAAGTCCGGCGACCGACCCGGCCGTCGCCTTCGCCGGCACCCTGCACCTCGGCGAGGACTACACGCAGCTCGAGACGGCGTACGCCGAAGCGTCGGCCGGCCGGTGCCGTCGACCATGCCCGGCGAGGTCTACTGCCACTCGCTCAGCGACCCCTCGATCCTCGGGGACCTGGCCGCGAAGGGCGCACACACCCTGACCTACTTCGGCCTGCACACGCCGGCGAGCCTGTTCGACGGCCCCGGCGGCGCCGCTGCCAAGGACCTCGCGGTCGAGCGTGCGATCGCCTCCCTCGACGAGCACCTCGTGGGATCCATCCGCGACTGCATCGCCACCGACGCCGACGGCAAGCCGTGCATCGAGGCGAAGGTCCCGCAGGACGTGGAGCGCGATCTCGCCATGCCCGGCGGGCACATCTTCCACGGCGACCTGGACTGGCCGTGGGCGCCCAACCGGGCCCGACGAGACACCCCGGCGCAGCAGTGGGGCGTCGCGACCGACCACGACGTGGTGCTGCTCTGCGGCTCCGGAGCCCGGCGCGGCGGGGCCGTCTCCGGCCTCGGTGGGCACAACGCTGCGCAGGCCGTGCTCGCCGATCTGGGCGTGTCGTGACGTGACGACATCTCGATTTCATCGGAGCCTCGCCGACGTGTAGAGTCTCTCCTCGTTGCACGGCGCTCCACCGTGCCGTGCAATGTGCGCCAGTAGCTCAATTGGCAGAGCAGCTGACTCTTAATCAGCGGGTTCGGGGTTCAAGTCCCTGCTGGCGTACGAGAGAAGGTCAGGACCGTCCACCCGGTCCTGGCCTTCTTGCCATTTCTCACGCCTTGGAGGAGCGCGGGGCGCGGAACGTGGCTCGCCGCAGGCTCTCCGGCAGGGCAGCCACACCCGGTCCCCCGGCCCGGATCCAGTCGGCGATCGCCGGCGACTCGTGACGTCCGTTGAGCTGGCCCAGCCAGACCGGTCGCCCGCCCGACCGGCGCCCGCTGGGCGAGGGCGAGACGACGACCACGTCGGATCGCTCGCACGGGCCCAGGCAGTCCGTGACGCGCAGCCTCGCGGCATCTCCGAGCAGGTCGCCGAGTGCGGCGAGTCGGGCCGCGTGGTCGACACCGGGCCGCTTCTTGGCGGTGCCGCAGCAGCAGCCGCGGCAGACAGTGACGAGTGGTACGTCGATCATCGAGGCGCCTTCTTCCGAGGCTCGTCGTCGATGCGGTTCAGGCGACCGGACTCGGCCGTGAGGCCACTACCGTTGCGGGACAGTGCCGGGATCTCACCGGACTTCGCTGAGGCTGCATCGCCCCGGTCGTCCGGAGCGAGGGAGATGCTACGGGCTTCACGTCTCCCGGATCGAAGGGGCCGTGGTGCCGCCCAGCTCGATGGCGGGCAGACCGAGCTTGCGATGGTCCCACGTCCGGGTGCGCTCCACGTCGAGTCGCACCACGACGCGGTTGTGCATCATCAGCTCGAGGAAAGGGCGGAGCTCGGGCGTGTACGGCGCGTTGTAGCGCTCGAAGATCTGCAGGCACACGCGCTCCAGCAGGACCGGGTCGTCCTCGACGATGACGCCGCGGCCCTCCATCGAGACACCGCGCAGCTGGTCGTAGGTGTGGCCGGCCTCGACCAGGAAGGTCAGCCGGTCGTTGCGGCGCAGGTTGCGCACCTTCTGCGACTTCGGCTTGGTCTCGAACCAGAGGTGGCCGTCGAACCACGCGTACCACATGCCCACGAGGTGGATCTGGCCCTGGGGACCCAGCGTGGCGATCGTCGAGCTGCGCTGGCTGCTCAGGAAACTGTCGATCTCGGCGTCGTCCATGACGATCACGTCGCGCTGCTTCACGCCCGTCACCCTAGGTGCTGCGAGGTGGACAGGGCGGACGACCTGCGCAAGCGGGGGCATTCGCGCAGGCCGTCCAACGCTGCCTCGACATTCACGGGGGTAACGTCGCGACGTCGCCATACTCACCCCGCCGAGGGTGGCGTGGCTATACCTCGACGGGACTTCACCCAATTTCGAGGTGGCCCCTGGTCGCCGGGCGAGTCAGAGGTACAGACCAGTCGAGCCGGCGTCGAGTCTCTCGGCCGCGACGGCGTGGACGTCGCGCTCGCGCACCACGATGTAGAGGTCGCCCTGCACCTCGACCTCGGACTTGTCCTCGGGGTCGAACAGCACCCGGTCACCGGCCTCGACGGCCCGGGCGTGCGGGCCGACGGCGATGACGCGCGACCACTGGAGCCGCCGGGCACCCATCGCTGCGGTGGCGGGGATGACGATGCCGCCGGACGAGCGGCGCTCCCCCGCCTCGCGGTCGAGCTCGACGAGGAGGCGGTCGTGCAGCATCTTGATGGCTGCTGCGCCAGAGGTGCTGCTCACGGTGGATCAGCCTGCGATCAGCGGACGATCTTGCGGATGATCGCGAAGAGCACGATCGCGCCGACGACACCGCCTGCGACCTTGAGGATGTTGTCGGTGCGCGGGGCACCCGACTCGAGATCGACGAAGTGAGACTTCACCGACGCCACCTCGCGACCGACGATGGTCTTGGGGTTGGCGCGGTAGGTGAGCTGGTCGATCGTGCTGGCGAGCCGCTGCCGCGTCTCCTCGATCTCGCGCTCGAGCGCGCTCAGTTCGTTGGTCACGTCGGAAGGCTACCAACCGTGCGGGGATCGAATCCCCACGGCAGTTCCAGCCGGTGGGCGGCCATCAGCGGCCCATCGGTCAGTACGTCGAAGGTCCGCCCGTCCGCGACCACGACCCCGTCGCTCAGCACGACCGAGCGGGGGCAGAGCTCCAGGGCATAGGGCAGGTCGTGCGTCACCATCAGCACCGTCACGTCGAGGCTGCGCAGGATGTCGGCCAGCTCGCGGCGGCTGGCGGGGTCGAGGTTGGAGCTCGGCTCGTCGAGCACCAGGATCTCCGGCTCCATCGCCAGCACGGTGGCCACCGCCACCCGCCGGCGCTGGCCGAACGAGAGGTGGTGCGGCGGTCGGTCGGCGTAGTCGGCCATCCCGACCTGGTCGAGCGCCGACATCACGCGCTGCTCGAGAGCGGCACCCTTGAGGCCGAGGTTGGCCGGGCCGAAGGCGACGTCCTGGCGCACGCTGCCGAGGAAGAGCTGGTCGTCGGGGTCCTGGAAGACGATGCCGACCCGGCGCCGGATCTCCTGGAGGTTCTTCCTCTCGACCGGGAGCCCGCTGACGGAGACCGCGCCGGCTCCCGCGGTGAGGATGCCGTTGAGGTGAAGCACGAGCGTGGTCTTGCCGGCACCGTTGGGACCGAGCAGCGCGACCCGCTCGCCCTGGTGCACGTGCAGGTCGACGCCGTACAGCGCCTGATGCCCGTCGGGGTAGGCGAACGCGAGACCGCGGACGTCCAGGACAGGCGTGGTCATCGCGGCAACGTACCGGTGTAGCCGCGCGACAGCATCGCCAGGTGGATCCGCTCGCCGCGCTCGTAGGAACGGATGAACAGCGCGCCCATGGCGCGCGCCAGCATCGGCCAGTGCCGCGGCGACCTCGGGTCACAGCCGCGCGAGCGCATCGCGACCAGCATCCGCGAGAGCTCTCCGGTGACCACGTCGAGGTAGCGGATCATGAAGCCCATGATCTGGACGATCAGGTCGGGCATCCGCAGGCGCTCGAGGCCGCGCAGGATCTCCTGCGGCTCGGTGGTCGCCGCGAAGGTCAGCGACGAGGCCACGCCGATCGTGCCCTTCGCCAACAGCCCGAAGGCCGCGACGAGACCCGCCTCGGACAACGACAGGCCGAGCACGTCGACGCGCGGGCCGACGGCGACGAACGGCACCAGGACCGCGAAGAGGACGAACGGCACCTCGATCACCATGCGCTTGCCGATGTAGGCCAGCGGCACCCCGGATGACCGGATGACCGCGACCACGAGCACTGCGTAGACCGCGAAGGCGGCGTACCACTCCCGCGGCGTGGCCACCACCAGGACCATGAAGCCGACCAGGATCAGCAGCTTGTGGTGACCGGCCATCCGGTGGAGCGGACCGTGGCCGTCGAAGTGCAGCCGGTGGCCGTGACCGGCGCCCATCTCAGGCCTGGTCTGCGGCGTCAGGGCGCGGGCGCCCGCGCAGCAGCCAGAAGATGCCGCCACCGACCAGCAGCGTGGTCAGCGAGCCGACGACGCCGGCGACGCCACCACTGAGGCGGGCGTTGTCGATGCCTTGCGTGGAGTAGCCGGCGAAGGGGCCGTCAGCCGTGGCGGACTCCTTCTCCTTGTCGATGAACCCGGTCTGCTCGGCGACGTAGTTGAGTCCGTCGGGGTGCGCGCTGGCATAGAAGCTGCCCACGCCCGCGAGGAGCAGGGCGACGAGCAGGAACGCCGCGAAGAACCTGGTGTTGCGGGTCATCGGGTGGCCTCCACGGATCCTCGGAGCTCGAGCTCGCGCGCGGCGAGCAGTGGGGTGGCGCCGTACACGAGGTCGGGTCTGGTGGCCGCGACCGTGCCGACCACCAGCATCGTGATGACGGCCTCGCCGATGCCGATGACGGTGTGCCAGCCGAGCATCGCCGCCAGCACCTTGTCGGTCTCGATCGGTGCGGTGCCGCCGATCGTGAACAGGAACGTGAAGGCGAGGGCGGCGACGGGGACGCTGACCAGCGCGGCCACGCCGGCCGCAGGGGCGACCATGCCGATGTGCTTGGGCAGCACGCGGCGTACGGCACTGAACACGAGCCAGCCGACGCCGGCCCCGACGAGACCCATCAAGGTGATGTTGGTGCCGAGCGCGGTGATGCCGCCGTCGGCCATCAACAGGGCCTGCACGAGCAGCACGACGCTGATGCACAGCGCGCCCGTGTAGGGGCCGACCAGCACGGCGGCCAGGGCGCCGCCGAGGAGGTGCCCGCTCGTGCCGCCGGCGACGGGGAAGTTGATCATCTGGCCGGCGAAGATGAAGGTCGCGACGAGCCCGGCCATGGGCGCGGTGCGGTCATCGAGCTCACGGCGCGCGCCGCGGAGCGCAACCGCGATCCCGGCAGCGGCGATGACGCCGGTCGCCACCGAGGTCGGTGCGTCAAGGAAGCCGTCGGGCACGTGCATGGCGATCGGTCTCGCTCTCGGCTGGATCGGGTGTCGTGCTTGGATGGGTGACGGCCGGTTTCCCGACCGCCCACCACCTTATTGCATGTTCTTTGCAACAACGAGCCCGCCCCAGGAGTCCCCATGACCACGCGCCTGAGCCCCGGTGACACTGCCCCCGACTTCACGCTCACCAACGACGCCGGCGAGGACGTCACGCTCTCCGACCTGCGCGGTCGCAAGGTGATCGTGTACTTCTACCCGGCCGCGATGACCCCGGGCTGCACCACACAGGCCTGCGACTTCAGCGACTCCCTCGACTCGCTCCAGGGCGCGGGCTACGAGGTGCTCGGCGTCTCCAAGGACAAGCCGGCCAAGCTCGCGAAGTTCCGCGAGCGCGACCAGCTGACCCTCACGCTGCTCTCCGACGAGTCGCTCGAGGCGCACCAGGCCTTCGGTGCGTACGGCGAGAAGAAGCTCTACGGCAAGACCGTCGAGGGCGTCCTCCGCTCGACCTTCGTGATCGACGAGGCCGGGAAGATCGAGCTCGCGCAGTACAACGTCAAGGCCACCGGACACGTCGCGAAGCTGCGCCGAGACCTGGGCCTGGCCTCGAACGCCTGACGCTCCACCCGGCGTGGGTCTCGTGACGTGTCAGCGCGAGAGCGCGTCAGGCGTCAGCCCTCACCGGTGGAACGGCAGACCTGGCGCGCAGGGCGATCGGCGCCAGGTCCGCCGGGACGAGGGAACACATTGGCCACGAGGACGGCCATCCGGGCACCGGCCTCGTGCCTGGTCAGGACGACCTGCTCGACGACGCCTACGTGGCGAAGGTCCGGGACGACGATCCCCCAGGCGGCCTCTTCGCGGCTCGCCTCCGCCATCAGCGCGTGGAATGCGCCCCGGACGTCGCCGCTCTCGACATAGATCGTCCCGAGGCTGAACTCCTCGCGATCGGCGCATGCCTGGAGCTGGGCCTCCGCCAGGGGGAGCTCGGTGGCACTCCTGAGCAGGTCGGTACGGATGTAGCCGAGCAGCATCGGTCGCGGC
>CAVUNB010000039.1:0-44393 GCA_963742685.1 uncultured Actinomycetota bacterium
GTGGCAACCCGGCGCGGGTGCCGGTGCCGGCGGCGAGGCGGACCTTGACGTCGACCAGCACGGTGCCGGTGGGCGTGCACATGACCGGGTTGAGGTCGAGCTCCGCGATCTCCGGTACGTCGAGCGCGAGCTCCTCCGAGCGCGACCACCATCTCCTCGAGGCCGGTGGGTGTCGATCGGCGTCGAGCCGCGGGTAGCCGTCCAGGAGCGGCCAGATCCGCAGCGAGCGGATGGCACGGGCGGCGTCCGTCTTCGTGAACGGCGGCAGCAGGAACGCGCGGTCGTCGAGGATCCCGGTCGCGACACCTCCGGCGGCCACCATGACGAGCGGGCCGAAGCCGGGGTCACGCACGACCCCGAGGGCGACCTCGACGCCGGCGACGACCGGTTGGACCAGCGACGGGCACGAGGTCGCGCCCCAGCTCGACTCGCGAACCCCAGGGTCGCTTCGACCACCTGGTCCTCCGACGTCAGTCCGACCCGAACGAGGCCGCGGTCGGTCTTGTGGACGATGTCGCGGTCGGCGACCTTGACGACGACGGGGAAGCCCACCTCGGACGACAGGGCGTGCGGCGTCGATGGGGTCGTGCGCGGTGCCGCCCACTGGCCTCGAGGCCGTACGACTGCAGCAGCCGGGGCACGTCCGCGGCGTCCACCCCGCCGCTCCCGGTGCCGATGTCGTCGACGAGAGCTCGAGCGGCGGTCCGTGCGGCATCCGCGCGCTCCGGGTCAGACGGCGCCTGCAGCGGACCGCGGGGGTGGGCCAGCCACTCGGCGTACCTCGCGGCATGGCCGAGCGCCACGACGGCGTCGTCGACGACCCGGAAGACGGTGACGCCTGCGGCACCGTCGCCGAACCGCCCAGGCCCCACCAGGACCACCGGCTTGTCGGGGAAGCGCGACCGCGCGGCGGCCAGGGGCGTCGACGATCGGTTGCGAAGGGGCGACGCTCGTCGGCACCAGGACCACGAGCAGCGCGTCCACTTCCGCCGAGGCGAGCAGTGGTCCGACCACCCCCGCGAGATGGTCGGCGGAGGCGCCGGCGCCGAGGTCGATGGGGTTGCTGGTGCCGGTCGTGCTGGACACTTCGCCCGAGCCGGGCCTTGAGGCGGTCGAGAGCTGGGTACCTCGAGGCCGAGGATGGCTGCGGCGTCGGCGGCCAGCACGCCGATTCCGCCGGCGTTGCTGACGATGGCGACGCAGGCCCAACGGGGAGTGGCTGACCCGCGAGGAGTTGCGCCGTCCGCCCCATCGCCTCCGCACTCCGCAGCCCGATGACGCCGGCCTGGCCGAAGAGGGCGTCGACGCCGACCGCGGGAGTCGCGGCCGCGGCAGTGTGCGACGCACCGCCCCCGGCCGCTGGAACGGCCGCCGACCACCGCGAGCAGGGGCTTGCGCTCGGCGAAGCGGCGGGCGAGCCGTGCGAACTTCGGGGCGTTGCCGAACGACTCCAGGTAAGCGCCGCACCGGATCGCGGGGTCGTCGTACCAGGCCGCCAGGAGGTCGTTGCCTGACACGTCCGCCTTGTTGCCCAGGGAGATGAAGGAGCCGACGCCCAGCCCCAGCTCGCGGCGACATCGAGCAGCGCGATGCCCACTCCGCCGGACTGGGAAGCGATGGCGAGGCCGGCCGGGCGTGGCACGGCGCGGGAGAAGGTCGCGTTCAGCCGGATCCCGGGTCGTTGATCATGACGCCGAGGCGGTTGGGGCCGAGAGCCGGATGTTGTGCTCGCGGGCCGGTCCTCAGGATCTCGTGCTGCGTCGCCGCGCCCTCGGGGCCGAGCTCGCCGAGTCCCGAGGAGATGACACGACGTGGAGACTCCAGCCGTGCGGCGTCCTTCACCGCGTCCAGAACCTGGGTGGCGGGCACGGCGATCACGGCCAGGTCGAGTGGCCGGGAACGTCCCCCAGGACGGGCACCGCGGTCACGCCGGCGATGGAGGGCGCTCCGGGTGTACGACGAAGACGGCCGGCGAAGCCTCCCGCCTGGATCGAGGTCAGGACGGCATGCCGATCCCGCCGCCCTCGCGGCGTACGCCGACGACCGCGACCGTCCCGGGTGGAACAGCGGCGCCAGCGACCTCGCCTCCGACACGGACTCGCTCGCCGTTCTGCCACCTTGACCGCCCTGGCCGAGGCCTCCGTGCTCATCTCCACGAGGACGACGCCCGGTTCGCTTCGGTTCGAGAGCGTGAAGCCCGCATCCCGGAAGACCCGGATCATCGAGATGTTGTCGGGAAGGACGTCGGCGACGAAGCTGCGGGTCTCGACGTCGCGGCACGCAGCCGCGAGGTGCTCGAGGAGCAGGCCGCCGAGGCCATGACGGTGCTCCGTGTCGGAGACGAGGAAGGCGGCTTCGGCGACGTCCGGCTCCAGGCGCTCCGCGGTCGCCAGCGCGACGATGGTTCCGCCGATGGTGGCCACGAGGGTGGCGACGGTGTCTCCCGACCCGGCGACCAGGTGGTCGACGTACGTGTGGGAGGCATCGCGACTGACGCCGAAGAAGCGCAGGCGCAGGCTCTCGTCCCCGGCTCCGTCGTGCAGGGCCATCAGCCCGTCGCGGTCGCCGGCGACCATCGGCCGGATCGCGGCGATCCGCCCGTCGGCGAGAAGGACGTCGGCGGGGCGGGTCAGGGCGAGGTGGTCGCTCATGGCTGCTCACCCAACGGCACCAGGGCCACCGGGGCAGGTGGCGTGCTCGACGACGGTCATCGCGACCGAGCCGCGGAGCAGGTGGGAGGCGGCACTCGCACCGGGGTGACTCCCCGACCACGACGAGGTTCATCCTGGGCGCCTCCTGGAACAGGCGCTCGGCAGGCAGCCCGCGCGCCAGCTCCGTGCGGACACTCACGTCGGGGTACTTCTCCTGGAGTCCGCTCATGCACTCGGCGAGGAGGAGTCGTTCCTCCTCGAGTCCGCCCAGCGGATCGACCACGACGGGGACCGGGACTCCGGCTGCGGCGCCGTACGCGATGGCGTCGACGAATGTGTGCAGCACCGTCAGCGGAAGCCCTCGAACGAGGCCTGACGGAAGGCGAATTCGAGCACGCCTCGAGACGTCTCACCACCGTCGACGCCCACCAGGACTCCGTGCCGGACCAGGCCCGGGTGGCCGGGCCGCACCACGATGACGGGGCAGGAGGCATGTCTGGTCACGGCGACCCCCACCGATCCCAGGAGCAGCCTGCGCATCGGCCCGCGACCACGCGAGCCGACGACGACGAGCGCCGCTTCCCGGGAGAGCTGGATCAGCGCCTCGCGCGGGTCCGCCATGATCAGCAGCTCGTGCACCTCCAGCTCGGCAGGCTGGCTGGCCACCTCGATGCGCGCCCGCTCCAGGACGGACTGGCCGTCACCGTCGAAGAGTGAGGACACCGCGGACACCAGCGTCAGCGGACGCCTCTCGGTGATCGCCTGGTCGGTGGCCCAGCACAGGGCGGTGCGAGCCGACGCGGAACCGTCAACCCCCACCACTACCGTGCCCGCGGGAATCCGGTGACTCTTGATCGCCTCCATGGCTCTGCTTTCTCGTCACGCCCAGCCTCGGTCGCGGATCTCCGAGGCGGCAGTGCTCAACGCACCCTCCTGGGGGGACCAATGACCCTGCTTGGCCGGAGCCTGGTCTGGACCGGTCTTTGCACCCCCTCGCAGGCGGCGCGACGCTGGGCCGGATGCCATCGTGGTCTCGGGGGTCGAACGAGGGGGTCTTCGTGCGCGCCATCCGTCCTGCTGCCCTGCTGGGTGCCCTGCTCCTGCCGGCGGTCCTGATCGCCGCACCGACCCAGGGCGAGCCGTCCGGGAGCGCGCCCCACGCGCGCGCCGACTCCCCCTGGACGCGCATCAACACCGGGACGGGCAGCAACATCACGATCCCGAGCCTGCTGCGCACGCCCGACGGCGTACTCCACGTCGTCTACGAGCAGGAGGCGGACGACTTTGAGGATCTACGAGCACACCACCGTCTCCACGACCGGTGCCGTGCTCGGTCACACCAACGCGGTCTCCAGCTGGGGCACGCTGGCCAACGACCCCCAGCTGATCCCTACCGCGACCGGCGGCATGCGCGTGATCTTCGGCGGCCTCCAGGACATCAACATCGCGAACCCGTTCTCCGCCGGGCACCTCTATACCGCCGTCAGCGACGCGAGCGGTGCGAGCTGGGCCGTGCCGTCGGAGGCCTGGTCCAGGAGCGGCTCCGGCTACGCGTCGTACGGCACGTTCGCCTCGCTCCTCCCGGACGGCAACACGCTGGCCGGGTGGACCCTCAACGCAGACATTCAGTACCGCGTCGGACCGCTCGCCCTGCCGGTCGACCCGGCGGGTCCGGCAGACCCGGGCTTCACCGAGCCGGGCTGCTGCCTCTACTCCACCACCAGCGTCGAGACGGGCGGCGCCGTGTGGGCCGCGTGGTACTCCAACGCCGCGGACGACGGCATCTTCGTCAAGCAGATCTACCCGACCCAGGGCGCGAGCATCAAGGCTCCGCTCTCCTCCACGAACGGTGACTCCCTCTCCCCCGACCAGCCGGTCGCGATGACCCGCCGACCCGACGGATCGGTGGTGCTCGCCTATCCGCGTCGGCTACCCCACGTGTACGTCGATCGGCCTGTGGCAGCTCGGCAGCTCGACCGTCACCAAGGTGCCCGGCACGGCCGGGGCGACCTCGATCGCGCTCGACGCGGGCCCCACCGGCCGGCTGTGGCTCGCGTGGGTCGACGGGAGCACAGAGGTCAAGGCCGCACGCAGCGCCCCGGCCGGCTTCAAGTTCGGCGGTGTGCGTCAGCTGGACATGCCGGTCAAGGGCGGTACCAGCTACCACGTCGCGGTCGAGGCGTCGCTGGGGGAGGCCTCGGTCGTGGTCAACGACGGCACCAACCTCTACCACCGCCAGGTGCAGCCCGGAGATCGTGCCGAGCGCCTCACCGAAGAAGTGGGACGGCGACAAGGCGTCCAAGGTGAAGGTCAAGGTGACCGACGCGGCCACCGCGATCGCCGGCGCCGAGGTTGTGGTGGTGGCGAGCCACCACTCACAAAGAGCAACGGCACGTGCGTGCTGAAGTTCCCCGCGCACAAGCCGGGGAAGATCAAGCTGAAGGCGACGAAGAGCGGCTACTCCCCTGCGATCTTCACGGTCAAGGTCAAGGCCTGACGCGCACGACCGACTTGCCGAGCGTCTTGCGGTCGGCCATGTCGACGAGCGCCTGACCGAATCCTTCGAGGTCGTACGTCGCACCGATCGGTGGCTTGATCGCGCCGGTCTCGATCATCGGCACCAGCTCGCGCCACTGCTGCTGCATGAAGTCCTGACGGGTCATCGCGTAGGCGCCCCAGCCGACGCCGCGGACGTCGACGTTGTTGAGCAGCAGCCGGTTGACCTTGACCTCGGGGATGCCCTGACCCGACGCGAAGCCGACGACCAGCAGCGCGACCCTGTTTCGGCGAGGCAGCGCAGCGAGTCGGTGAAGAGGTCGCCACCGACGACGTCCAGGACGATGTCGACCCCGCGGCCACCGGTGAGCTCCTTGACGCTGTCGCGGAACCCGTCGACCAGCTTACCGCCTTGTCAGCACCGGTCGTCCCGCGCGACCTGCCGCCTTCTCCGGTGAGCTGACGACGGCGATGGTGCGGGCGCCGTACCCCTTGGCGACCTGGATCGTCGCTGTCCTGCACACGCCACCGGCAGCCCCGTGCACGAGGACGGTGTCGCCCGCGTGCGATGCCGCCGCGGTCCCTTGAGGGCGAACTGCGCGGTCAGGTAGTTCATCGGCAGCGCCGCACCCTCGTCGAAGGAGAGGGGCGTCCGGCAGGGGGAAGGTCCCAGATCTTCGGCGAGCGGCGACCTGCTCGGCGGCGTTGCCCCAGCCGGCGACACCGGGCTACGCGCTGGCCGATCGCGAACTCGCTGCTGCCCGGGTCGAGCGACCACGCCCGCGAAGTCGACGCCGAGGTTGAACGGCGGCTCCGGCTTCATCTGGTACTCGCCGCGGCTGAGCAGCAGGTCGGGGAACGACACCCCGACGCTGTGCACCTCGACGAGCACGTCGTCGGGTCCGGGCGTCGGCTCGGGGATGTCGTTGACCTTGAGGTCGTCCGGTCCGGTGAGGGTCTCCACGGGTACGGCGCGCATGCGTTGACCCTAGTCACGCACGAGGAACGAGTGCGCGGCGTGGGGCAACGGGTTGAGCAAGCCCGCGACCGAGGGACGAGGTCGCGACGGCGCGTCGAAACCAAGAGGCTAGCAGGGTCCTTGGTTTCGACACGGCGCTGGCGCGCCTGCTCAACCAGCGGACAGCTCGCCGCTGGTTGAGCAGCGAGGCCGCCCGCGGCCGAGCGTGTCGAAACCAAGACCGCTTGACCTCAAGTCCACGTGAACGCGCAGCCTCGTGGCATGACCACCAAATCCGATGGCCCGTTGTCGGTGCCACCCGTCACACTCGGCGACATGGGGGATCCGATCGTCGACCAGCTGCACGACGTCGTCGGTGACCAGCCGGTCGGTCGGCGGCTGCCTCGTGCACTGACGCCGTTCCGCACGCCTGCCTACCGCTGGCTGGCGGTCTCGCTCTCGGCCAGCTCGTTCGCGGGCGGGGTGTTGATCGTCGCGCTCGTGTGGGAGGTGATCCGCCTCGGCGGTGGTCCAGGGGCAGCTCTCCACCGTGATGACGGCCAGGGCATCGGCGTACTCATCCCGGCGCTCCTGGCCGGTGTCGTGGCCGACCGGGTGCCGCAGAAGCTGATCCTGCTCGCCGTCGCGCTGATCGAGCTGGTGGCGATGACGCTGGTCGCGTTCCTGTCCTCCGCCGACCTCAACGCGGTGTGGATGCTGGCGTGCGTCACGTTCGTGACCGGCATGGGCATGGCGTTCTACTACCCCGCCTACTCCGCCTGGCTGCCCGCGCTGATGGCCGAGTCAGACCTGCAGGCGGCCAACGGCTTCGAGGGGATGGTGCGCCCGCTGATCGGGTCCGCGATCGGTCCCGCGGTGGCCGGTGCCGTGGTCGGCGCCGCTTCGCCGGGGACCGCGTTCACGATTGCCGCCGCGTCGTCGGCCGTCGCGTTCCTGGTGCTCGTCAGGGTGCCGCTGACCCCGATCCGGCGCACCCTCGACGAGGCCCACCTCCGACACCCGCTCCGCACGGCCTTCGCCGACATGCGGGAGGGCTTCGTCTACATGTTGCGCACACCGTGGCTCCTGGCCACGCTGCTCTTCGCGTCGCTGATGATCCTCGTGATGATGGGGCCGCTCGAGGTGCTGATCCCGTTCCTGATCAAGGACAAGCTCGGCGGCGGACCCGACGACCACTCCTACGTCCTGGCCGCATTCGGCATCGGCGGGGCCCTCGGCTCGCTGGCGGTCGCGTCGATCAGGATGCCGCGGCGCTATCTGACGCTGATGAACCTCGGCTGGGGCCTCGGCTGCCTGCCGTTCATCGTGATCGCGCTGGCCGACAGCATCTGGGTGGTGATCGCGGCGGCCGCCGTGATCGGCGCGCTGTTCTCAGCGCCGATGGTCATCTGGGGCACGCTGCTGCAGCGCCGGGTGCCGCCGGCGCTGCTGGGCCGGGTCGCCTCGCTCGACTTCTTCGTCAGCATCTCGCTGATGCCGATCTCGATGGCGCTGGCCGGTCCGGTCGCCGACGCGATCGGCCTGCGCAACACCTTCTACATCGCCGGCATCGTGCCCCTCGCGGTCGCGGTCGTCGCGACGGTGTTGGCCAAGCTTCCGGCCGACGAGCTCGCGCACCCGCTGCGTGACGACTGATCAGCCGGGCTCCTTGAGCGCGTTCATCTCGAAGTGCATGGGGTCGTGTAGCCCCAGTCGCCGCCCCAGGCGAAGCCCCACTTCTTGAAGATCGCCACGACGGCACGGTTCATCTCACCGAACGTGCCGCGCTGGTTGCCCGGGACGTTCAGGTCGAGCGCGATGCCGAAGGAGTGCAGCGAGAGCTGCTGGGTGTTGGCGATGTAGCGCGGGTAGTAGCAACCGGCGTACTCCCCGGGATGGATCTCGTCCGCGAGCCCGGTCGTCTGGATCTCGAGCAGTGCCGCCCGCAGCTGCGGGAAGACAACCTTGTGGCAGGTGACGTTGCCCAGGATCGGCACCTGCTCGGTCCGGATGTTCGCGGCCACCCACGACTGCTCCGGCGCGATCCTGCCACCGCCGAGCACCGTGAAGCGGAACGTGCCGACGGCCTCGGCGACCGAGCCACCGGTCAGCACGGCGATCTGCTGCGCGCCCGGGTCGAGGTTGGGCCCGAGGATCGAGACCGCGGCGTCGTCGCCGACGATCTCCTGCAGCGCTTCCATCACGACCCGGGGTGAGTCACGGTCGGTGTAGATCAGCATGGCGTTGTCGGTCGGGACCCCGAGCTCCTCGCCCCACTTCTCGTTGACCACCGCGTCGATCTGCGGCACCTGCGGGGCGTAGGCGCCGATGTGCACCTCGGGGGCGTCCTCGTCGTTGCCGAGCTTCAGGTAGCCCGCCTTGTCCTGGAGCTTCTTGCCGAGCGCCTTGTCGATCGCGAGCTCACCCCCCGCGACCCGGTCCCACTGCTCCTGCAGCTCCGCGGAGGCTCGCTCGGTGAAGTTGCGGTACGTCGACGGGTCGACCGCGCCGATGTTGATGACCCGGTTCTCGATGCCGACGTTGCCGAGCGAGAGCACCAAGGAACGCTTGACGCCCGGCGCGGCATTGATCCGTTCGATCAGGTCCGGGTCCAGGGCGGTCTTGTTCTTGATCATCAGGTCGGCATAGACGAGCCGCCCCTTGCGCGGCCCGGGCGGGTCGACGGCGTGCTCCGGATCCGCGACGGGGGCGGGGTCGCCGGCGTCCTTGGTGGGCTTGCCGGTCGATGAAGAGGACGAAGGAGAATCTGAGGGAGCTGAGGGCGCCGCCGGCGACTCGCCGCCACATGCGGTCGCGAGCAGGAGCACTCCCACTACCGCCGTCGCGCGCACTCGACGTACTCCCGTCATCACTCTCCCCTCGATCGCTCAAGGGTAGGCGCAGCGTCACTAGGATGCGGCGAGACGATGCGACGAGAGACGGAGCCGACGATGACCTCACGAGTGGCAGCCACGGCCGACGTCGACGAGCGCGCGGTCATCGGTGACGGCTGTTCCGTCTGGCACCTGGCCCAGGTCCGGGAGGACGCCACGCTGGGCGCCAACTGCGTCATCGGCCGCGGCGCCTACATCGGACCGGGCGTGCAGCTCGGCGACAACTGCAAGGTCCAGAACTACGCCCTCGTCTACGAGCCGGCGCGGCTGGGCGACGGTGTGTTCATCGGCCCGGCAGTGGTGCTCACCAACGACACCTATCCCCGCGCCGTCACCCCGGACGGCGACCTCAAGTCCGCCGACGACTGGGAGGCCGTCGGCGTCATCATCGAGGACGGCGCCGCGATCGGGGCACGGTCGGTGTGCGTCGCCCCGGTCACCATCGGGGCGTGGTCCCTGGTGGCTGCCGGGAGCGTGGTGATCAAGGACGTCCCACCCCACGCCTTGGTCGTGGGCTCACCGGCCCGCCAGATCGGCTGGGTGGGCCGCGACGGACGGCGACTGATGGAGACCGAGGACGGTCACTGGCTCAACTCCGACGAGAGAGAGGCGTACGTCGAACGCGACGGACGGCTACAGCCAATCGACTCGCCGCAGGACGACTGAGCGGCTCGTCACGAGTTCTCGTCTCTCCGCGCGCGGCAGTAGAGTGCGACCGCTGTTGCAATAACGGGGAAGGACTGTCATGGCTGCCGCCACGCCTGGAGCACCGCCTCCCGGCGACCGCCAACGGGGTGCGGCCGGGCGCTGGTCCGTCGGCCCGCGGCCGATCCTGGACAACTCGCTTGCCCGCCGAGGCACCCTCGCTCTCTGGGACGCGGGCTGCTGGACTTTCGCCACGGCAGTCGTGCTCGGCGTGCGGCTCGACTTCGCGGTCAGCGACATCCAGTGGCGCTCGACGCTGCGCTACCTCGCGATCACGATGGTGGTGCTGGTCGCCTTCGGCTACCTCACGAAGTTCTATCGCGGTCGGTTCCGCGTCGGCTCGTTCGACGAGGTCACCGGGCTGGCCGCTCAGTTCGCCACCGTCGGGGTCGCCACGGCGCTGTTCTTCACCGTCGTCGATCCGGTGCTGCCGCGCAGCATCCCGGTGCTCGTGCCACCCATCGCCCTCGTCTGCGCTGCTGCCGGACGCTGGCTCTTCCGCACCTTCCGCGACCGCAACGCGCCGCGCACGGACGAGCGCGTCGAACGGCCCTGGTCTACGGCGCCGGGGACGCGGGCTACCAGCTCGTGACGCCTGCTGCGCGCGCGAGCGAAACCCGGAGTACGAGGTCGTCGGCCTGATCGACGACAACCCCGCCAAGCGCCACCTCCGACTGCACGGCATCCCGGTCGTCGGCGATCGGCTGCCACCATCAGGCCGCCGAGGAGCTCGACGCGACACGTGATCCTGGCGATCACCTCGGCGTCGGGGGAGCTTCATCGGCGCGCTGCAGGACGAGGTCGACCAAGCCGGCCTCGAGTTCCTGACCCTGCCGCCCATCTCGGAGATGATCGGCGGGCGGGTCGAGCTCGGCACGCATCCGCAAGGTCGACATCACCGACGTCCTGGGCCGGCACCCGATCGACACCGATCTCGGCGACATCGCCGACTACCTCACCGGGCGCCGGGTGCTGATCACCGGCGCCGGCGGCTCCATCGGCTCCGAGCTCGCCCGGCAGGTGCACCGCTTCGGGCCGGCGCAGCTGGTATGCTGGATCGCGACGAGTCGGCGCTGCACGCCGTCCAGCTCTCGATCCACGGCCACGGCCTGCTCGACGGCGAGGACACCGTCCTCGACGACATCCGTGACTTCGAGGCGCTCGACGCGGTCTTCGACGCATCACCGGCCCGAGATCGTCTTCCACGCCGCCGCGCTCAAGCACCTCCCGCTGCTCGAGCGCTTCCCGGACGAGGGCTGGAAGACCAACGTCGAGGGCACCCTCAACGTCCTCGAGGCCGCCGACCGACACGGCGTGGAGCACTTCGTCAACATCTCCACCGACAAGGCCGCCGACGCCGACGAGCGTGCTCGGCTACCACCAAGCGGCTCGCCGAACAGGTCACGGCGTGGTACGCCGAGACCACCGGCCGCCGCTACATCAGCGTGCGCTTCGGCAACGTGCTCGGCTCGCGCGGGTCGATGCTGCACACGTTCAACACGCAGATCGACGCAGGGCGGACCGATCACGGTGACCCACCCCGACGTCACCCGCTACTTCATGACGATCCCCGAGGCCTGCGAGCTGGTCGTCCAGGCCGGCGCGATCGGTCTGCCCGGCGACGTGCTCGTGCTCGACATGGGCGCGCCGGTCAAGATCCTCGACGTCGCCCGCCGCATGATCGCGCACGTCGGGCAAGCGGATCGAGATCGCCTTCACCGGCCTCCGCGAGGGCGAGAAGCTGCACGAGGTGCTCTTCTCCGACCACGAGGCGCCCGGCGCCGACCAAGCACCCGATGGTGCGCTCCGTGTCGCTGTCCCATCCGTGCGATCCGGCAGACGCTCGCCCGAGCGACGGAGCGCGCGTGACTGAGCGCATCTACATGTCCTCTCCCGACGTCGGGCAGGCCGAGGAGGACGCCCTCGTCCGCGCGATCCGCTCCGGATGGGTCGCGCCGCTCGGGCCCGAGGTCGACGCCTTCGAGGCCGACATCGCGGCGTACGCCGATCGCGGCGCACGGCGTCGCCCTGTCGTCCGGCACCGGTGCGCTGCACCTGGCGCTGCTCGCGCATGGGCGTGCTGCCCGGACTCGGTCGTCATCACGTCGTCGATGACGTTCGCCGCCACGGCCAACGCGATCACCTACTGCGGCGCCACCCGGTCTTCGTCGACTCCGACGAGTCGGGCAACGTCGACCCCGCACTGCTCGAGCAGGCGGTCGCCGACCAGCTCGCCGCAGGGCGCCGACATCAGTCGCCATCGTCCCGGTCGACCTGCTCGGCAAGGTCGCCGACCACGCGGCCATCGCCACGATCGCGGCCGCGCCACGACATCCCGCTCGTGGTGGACGCCGCCGAGTCCCTCGGGGCGACCCGCGACGGACGGCCCGCCGGCTCCGCGGGCGACTGCGCGATCGTGTCGTTCAACGGCAACAAGATCATGACCACCTCGGGCGGTGGCGCGCTGCTGACCGACGACGGCGACTTCGCCCAGCGCATCCGCTATCTCGCCACGCAGGCTCGTCAGCCGGCTCCGCACTACGAGCACACCGAGATCGGCTACAACTACCGGATGTCGCAACCTGCTGGCCGGCCTCGGCCGGGCCCAGCTGGCCCGCCTGCCCGAGATGATCGAGCGTCGCCGGGATTGGCGACGACGCTACCGAGACCTCTTCGCCGACGTGGCCGGGGTCGAGCTCTTCGGTGCCCCCGACGGCGTCGACGACCCGATCAACCACGACAACTTCTGGCTGACCTCGATCCTCGTCGACAGCGGTGTCGCCGGCTGGTCGACCGAGGACCTCCGGACCCACCTCGAGGCGACATCAGATCGAGTCCCGGCCACTGTGGAAGCCGATGCACCTCCAGCCGGTGTTCGCCCACCTGCCTGCCTACACCAACGGCGCCAGTGAGCGTCTCTTCCGCACGGGTCTCTCCCTGCCCAGCGGCTCGGCGCTGACCGACGACCAGTTCGAGCGGGTGGCCAGCGCCATTCGCGACTTCCTCAAGGCGGCCGCCTGATGTGTGGCATCGCGGGCGCCCTCCGGGTGCCCTCGGGGGTGCTCGACACCGTTCCGGAGGCTCTGGTCACGATCGCCCACCGCGGTCCCGACGACTCGGGGTGGATCGACACCGAGCAGGGCCGGATCGGGATGACACGACTGGCCGTCATGGACGGATGGCTTCTGGTCAGCAGCCGATGAGTCGAGACGGGGTCCACCTGGTCTTCAACGGCGAGATCTACAACTTCAAGGAGTTGCGCGTCGGGCTGGAGCAGGCCGGAGCACACCTTCCGCACCAACTCCGACACCGAGGTGCTGCTCGCGATGTACCTCGAGCACGGGATCGGGATGCTCGACGACCTCGTCGGGATGTTCGCCTTCGCGCTCGTCGACGAGCGCACCGGCGTGACCCTGCTGGCCCGCGACCGCTTCGCCAAGAAGCCGCTGTACTTCTCGAAGGTCGGGTCGAGGGACTCGTGTTCGCCAGCGAGATCAAGGCGCTGCGACCGTTACTCGGGTCGGCCGGGATCAACCCGGCCGTTCGCGACCAGGGCATCTACGACTACCTGTCCCTCGGTGTCATCCCGCAGCCGGACACGATCTTCACCGGCATCGAGGCGCTCGCGCCGGGCAGCCATGTCACGTTCGACGCCAACGGGATCCGCAGCCAGCGCTGGTGGCGACCCAGTTCAACACCCACGACGTCCCCGTCCGTGAGGCGCGCGAGCGCGTCCGCGAGCTGATGGCCGACTCCGTGAGGCTGCGGCTGCGCAGCGACGTACCGCTCGGGGTCTTCCTCAGCGGTGGGGTCGACAGCTCCGTCATCGCCTACGAAGCCACCCAGGTCCTCGGCGAGTCGGTCCACGCCTTCACGGTCGCCACCGGCAGCGGTCTCGACGAGTCCGAGGTCGCCGGCCGCACAGCCTCCTCGCTGGGCATCCGGTCCACGGTGCTGCCCCTCGAGTTCGACGCGCTCGAGAGCCTGCACACGGTGGTGGCGCACTACGACCAGCCCTTCGCCGACTCCAGCGCGATCCCCAGCCTGGCCCTGTCGCGCCTGGCCCGGGAGCACGTCACGGTGGTGCTCAACGGCGACGGCGGCGACGAGGTGTTCGGGGGCTACCGGCGACACGTCGCCGCCCACCTGGCTGGCCGCCTCGCAGGGGTTCCGGACCGACTCCTCGGTGTGGCCGAGCGCGGTCTGTCGGGACGCGGCTCCTCCGAACGACGGGGTGCCGCGGGCTTCGCCCAGCGCATCGTGCGCGGCCTGCAGCTCGACCCCGAGGACCGCTACCTCGCCTGGTCGACCGACATGCTCCTCGACGTCGACAAACGACAGGTCTGGCGCGGGGGTGACGTCACCGACACCAAGCTCCGGGTCCGCGAGACCCGTCGCGGCAACCTCGGCGCGCTCGACCAGCAGCTCGCCACCGACATCGACCTCAACCTGCTCTCGGACCTCCTCGTGAAGATGGACATGGCGACCATGGCCCACTCCCTCGAGGGTCGCTCCCCGTTCCTGGACCACCGGGTGGCCGAGTACGTCTGGTCGCTGCCGGCTCACGTGCGCCTCCCCCGCGGCCGCGCCAAGGGGTTGCTGCGGGACAGCTACCAGGGCCTGCTCTCCGACGAGGTGATCCGCGGCAAGAAGAAGGGCTTCGAGGTCCCTGTCAGCACGTGGCTCGCCGAGGACTGGCGCTCTCTCGTGGGCGACGTCCTCACCGTGCCCTCGGCCCACGTCAAGGCCTACGTCGATGGCGCGGCCGTCGACGAGACTCGTGGCCGGCACCCGGTGGCCCGAGAAGAACACCACCTACCTGGTCTATGCGCTGCTCGTGCTCGAGCTGTGGCTCCGGAAGCAGGCCGAGTGACGCGCGACCTCGCCGTGGTGTCGATCTACGGGCCGACCGCGCCGAGCACCCGCGTCCGGGCCTACGAGTGGCTCGATCACCTGGGCCTGGACGCCACCCGCCACGAGTACGCCGAGCTGGGTGATCACTCGCCGCGCACCGCTCTCACGCACCTGTCGGCGATCGCCATCGCGGAGAAGCGGGTCCGGTCACTGAGCCGTTCGTCGCTGGGCGGCACGGTCTTCCTGTCCCGGGAGGCGAGTCCGTGGAGCACAGGCGGCGTCGAGTCGAGGCTCCTGCGCGCAGCCGAGCATGGCGTGTACGACCTCGACGACGCCCTGTTCGAGGACCGGCTGGGCTGGCGGCGCATCCTGGGCAAGCGCCAGAAGGTCGAGCAGGCGGCCGAGGCCGCCGACGTCGTCATCGCCGGCAACGCCCTGCTCGCCGACTTCCTCGCCGACCACCACCGCGACGTGCGGATGATCCCGACCTGCGTGCAGCCGGGGCACTACGAGTCCAAGCCGTCGTACGACCTCGCCGGTCCGCCCACGCTGGTCTGGCTGGGCTCACGCTCCACCGAGGCCTACCTGACCGGCATCGCACCGGCGCTGCGTGAGGTGCACCGGCGCACCGGCGCCCGGGTGCGGATCATCAGCGCGGCATCGGACGTCGACATCCCCGGACTGGAGGGCCTGATGCATCGCGTGACCTGGACGCCCACCTCCTACGCCGCGCAGCTCGCATCGGCCGACATCGCGCTCGCGCCCTTGCACGACGACCCCTTCGCACGCGGCAAGTGTGCCTACAAGCTGCTCCAGTACGCCGCGACCGGTCTCCCCATGGTGGGCTCCCCCGTAGGCGCCGACCGAGCTTGCCCTCGAGCGCTTCTCGGGCTGGGCCGCCACGACGCACGACGACTGGGTGGATGCCCTCGTCGAGGCCGTCGAAGCCCCCGATGACGTGCGCGCGGCGCGCGGCGCTCAGGGCAGGTCCGCCGTGCGGACCCACTACTCATTCGACGCCTGGGCAGATGAGTGGCGGACGGCGGTGCTGTCGTGAAGGCACGCCGTCACAGCCCGCCGCGAGCGGTGGTCTCCTCGACCATCCCAGTCACGGCCGCGACCTTCTACCGCGAGACGCTCGCGGAGCTGACGTCCCGTGGCTACGAGGTCCACGTCGTCACCTCACCGGGTCCCCAGGTCCCCGCCCTGGTGGAGCTGTCGCACACCGTGCACTCGCTTCCGATGCATCGCGGTGTCGCTCCCCTCGAGGACCTGGCCGGCCTGTTCCGGTGGATCGTCCTGTTGCTGCGTCTCCGCCCCCAGGTGGTCCTCGGCGGCACCCCGAAGGCGGGCCTGCTCAGCATGATGGCGGCCCGGATCACGATGGTGCCGCAGCGCACCTACCTGTTGCAGGGTCTCCGCCTCGAGGGGTCCAGCGGCACGCAGCGGCGGATCCTGGCGCTGATGGAGCGCATCGCCAGCTGGTGCAGCCACCGGGTGATCGCGGTGTCCTCGTCCCTGGCGCAGGAGTATGAGCGGCTCGGCCTCAATGCCGGCCGGGCCGTCGTCGTACCCCACCACGGCAGCAGCCACGGGGTCGACTCCGAGCACTTCGCGCCGCGACCCCGTGACGCCGAGCTCGCCGCAGAGCTCGGACTCGAGCCCGGTGTGCCGGTGGTCGTCTTCATCGGCCGCCTCACCGCAGACAAGGGGCCGGACACCCTGATCCGGGCCCTCACCTCCGTGGCCGAGAGGGGCGCGCGCCTGCAGCTCCTCGTGCTCGGTGCCCAGGACGAGCCGGACTCGCAGACCTACCTGCAACGCCTCGAACAGCTCGGCGACCGCGTACGGGTGCAGGTCCTCGACCACATCGACGACGTGCGCCCCTACCTCGCGCTCAGTGATCTCCTCGTGCTGCCGACCAGACGCGAGGGCATGCCCAATGTCGTCCTCGAGGCGGCCGCCATGGGCAAGCCTGCCGTGACCACGACCGCCACCGGCGCGATCGACTCGGTCGTGGACGGTGTCACCGGATTCCTCGTCGGACCAGACGACGGCGAGGCCATGGGCCGCGCCATCGAACTCCTCGCCGGTGACCCAACCCTGAGGGAACAGATGGGTCAGGCAAGCCGAGATCGGGTGGTCAGCCAGTTCCAGCCCGAGCACGTCGCACGCGCCATCGTCGACCAGGTCGTCGGAGCCTGAAGGCTCAGAGCACCTCGACGTTGGCGTGACCGGCGACGACGCCGCGGGTGTCGAGCAGCACCGCTGCCGCGTCGGCGAGGTCGCTGAGCGCGTATTCCGCGTGCGTCTGCAGGAGCACCACGACGTCCGCGTCCCGCACCGCCCGCTCGAGGTCGGGCGCACACTCGAGCGTCGCATCGACGCCGTGCGGGTGCCAGATCGGCACGTAGGGGTCGTGGTAGCTCAGGTCGGCGCCCCACGCGAGGAGCTGCTTCGCGAGCGGGTCGGCGGGGCTCTCGCGGCAGTCCGAGATGTTGGCCTTGTAGGTGACTCCGAGGAGCAGCACCGTGGAGCCCTTGACCGATCTGCTGCGGTCGTTGAGCAGGTCGCGCAGGCGGTTGGCGACGTAGAGGGGAGCGGCGGTGTTGATCTCCTCCGCCAGCTCGACCATGCGGAAGGAGTAACCGAGCTGCGCCTTGACCCGGTGGCTGAGGTAGGACGGGTCGACCGGGATGCAGTGGCCGCCGACACCCGGGCCAGGACGGAAGGCCATGTAGCCGAAGGGCTTGGTCTCGGCGCAGTCGATCGCGTTCCACAGGTCGATGTCGAGCTCGTGGGAGAAGCGGAGCATCTCGTTGACCAGCGCGATGTTGACGTGCCGGAAGGTGTTCTCGATCAGCTTGGACATCTCGGCCTCGCGAGCGCCCTTGGCCTGCACCACCGTGTCGACGAACCGGCCGTAGAAGTCGGCAGCGCGACGCGTGCACTCGTCGGTCAGCCCGCCGACCACCTTGGGGGTGTTGCGCACGCCGTACTTCTCGTTTCCCGGATCGATGCGCTCGGGCGAGAAGGCGATGAAGACGTCGGTGCCGACCTCCAGGCCGCGAGCGGTCACCAGGGGTGCGAACACCTCCTCGGTCGTGCCGGGGTAGGTGGTCGACTCGAGGATGGCCAGCGTGCCCGAGGTGATGTGAGCACCGATGGCCTCGGCTGCCTTGCGGACGGCACCGAGATCAGGCCCGCCCTCCTCCGCGAGCGGAGTGGGCACACAGACGAGGACGACGTCGGCGGACGCCACCACGGACGGGTCGAGGGTCGCCTCGAAGCCCGCAGCCAGGCCCCGCTTCAGGTCGTCGTCGGAGACGTCGTCGATGTGGGACTGACCCGCATTGAGGCGGTCCACGGTCGAGGCATTGGTGTCGAGGCCATAGACCTTCAGTCCCGACTCGGCAGCTCGGAGGGCCATCGGCAGTCCGACGTAGCCCTGGCCGACGACGACAAGCGTGGTGGTCACGAGTTCTCCTTGAACCAGTCGAGCGTGCGGTGCAGGCCGTCGGTGAGGTCGACCGGGGCCACCTCGGGGAAGAGCGAGCGCAACGTGGCGTTGTCCGCCTGCGAGTGGGGTACGTCGCCGGCTCGCGGTTCACGGTGCTGCACGTCGGCCGACACTCCGGCCGTGCGCTCGATGGCGGCCACGAGCTCCAGGAGGGTGGTGTTCGTGCCGAACGCCAGGTTGACGGGCTCGGGGTGGCTCACGCGGCGCTCACACGCGTCCAGCAGCACTCGGCAGACGGTGCCGACGTAGGTGAAGTCGCGGGAGTTGGAGCCATCGCCGTTGATCCACAGGGACTCGCCGCGCATCAGGGCGTCGATGAAGGTCGGGGATGACGGCGGCGTACACGTGTCCGGCTCGCTGGCGTGGGCCGAAGACGTTGAAGAAGCGGAACGCCAGGGTCTCCATGCCGTAGGACTGCTGGTAGGCGAGCAGGTACTGCTCTGTCGCGAGCTTGGTGACGGCGTAGGGACTCAGCGGCCGGACCCACTCGCGCTCCGACTTCGGCAGCGCAGGATTCAGGCCGTAGACGCTGGAGGAGGACGCGGCCAGCACGTGCCCGACTCCGGCAGCTCTCGCGGCCTCGAGGACCGTGAGCGTGCCCGTGGCGTTGGCCGCGTGCGTGGCGAAGGGGTCCTTGATGCTGCGGGGCACACTGCCCAGTGCGGCGAGGTGCACGACTGAGTCCACACCGGACATCGCCGACGTCAGCGACTCCAGGTCCAGGATCGTGTCCTGGACGAAGGTGACGTCCAGGCCGTCGAGGTTGTCGGCATAACCGGTCGAGAGGTCGTCAACGACCGTGACCCGATGGCCGGCCGCAAGGGCGGTCGGCGAGGTTCGAGCCGATGAAGCCGGCTCCCCCCGTGATCAGCACATGCACGCGCGATATCCCTTGCCTGAAGACGTCTCCCGGACACGATGGAAGGCACCACGATTGTAGGGGGCGAGGAGCTCACCGGCCGAGTCGGGACCCGGGGTAGCCTGCGCCCATGACTGCATCGGCGGCCCTTTCTCGACGACCCCTGATCCTCGAGCTCGGCTGCGGCAGCACGAAGCGGCTCCCGGATGCGGTCGGCGTCGATCTGCTCGAGATGCCGGGCGTCGACGTGGTCGGTGACGCCCTCGAGGTGCTCCGATCCTTGCCCGACGGATCGGTCCGGGCCATCCACTCCGAGCACTTCCTCGAGCACATCCCCGACGCGGAGGGGCTGGTGCGCGAGGCCGCTCGCGTGCTCGAGCCCGGCGGCGAGTTCCGGGCCGTGGTCCCCCACTTCTCCAACCCGCACTTCTACTCCGACCCCACGCATCGCACGTTCTTCGGGCTGTACACCTTCAGCTACTGGGTCGCCTCCGTGCCGTGGCGTCGGCAGACCCCGCAGTACGACAACCCGGTGCCGCTCTCGCTCGTGGAGGCGACCTACCACTTCAAGTCGAGTCGCCCCTTCTACGTGCGCCACGCGCTCAAGAAGGTGCTCGCCTCCTGGGTCAACACCTCCAGGTGGACCAAGGAGTTCTACGAGGAGCACCTCACGTGGCTGATGCCGGCGTACGAGCTGGAGTACGTCCTGCGCCGCGACTAGGCCGCCGCGCGCTCCTCGACGCTGGTGCGGCGGGTCCGTACCCTGGCGGACAGCGCCGTCCACCCGGCGGTGGCCACAGGGATCAGCAGCACCGACGTCTGGACCCGCAACCTCTGCATGGTGCCGTAGTTGCCGCTGGTGAGCATCAGCGCTCCGCTGAGCGCGAGGGCGGGCAGGATGATCAGCAGCAGCTCGAGGCGGTTGGAGGAGCGCCACCAACCCAGCACGGCCAGACCCAGGATCGTGAGCCACAGCACCGCGTCCAACGCGAACGGGCCACCGAGGTCGGCCCACTCCCAGGGATAGGGACCGAACGCAACGCGCAGCACGGAGTCGACCAGGGACGTCGCCACTCCGCCCTCGGCGGTGGCCGCATCACTGCCGTCCGACCCGAAGGCGGTACCGGCGTTGGTCAGGTCGGAACGCTTCGCCTCGATGTCGTCGACCGAGGTGTAGCCCGCGAGGAGGCCGGCCAGTCTCGGCGACAGCACCAGCAGGGCCAGGGCTGCCAGCCCGAATCGCGGCAGCAGCGTGCGACGCTTCGCGGTGAGCACCAGGACCGTCATGCCGACGCCAGCGAGGATGATCGCGGCCGTGCCCCGGAACCACAGCAGGGCGGCGAGTGAGACGACCATGATCGCCACGTCGCGCTTCGCGACCTTGCGCGCGAGACCCGCCAGGGCGTAGAGGAAGGCCGCCATCAACAGCCAGGTGATCGACTCCCGCAGCAGGAACGCGGACCAGAACAGGGCAGGCGGGAAGAGGGCGACGGCCCAAGCGGTCTGCCTCACCGGCAGGTCGAAGCGGTCGGCGAGGGATGCCAGCGAGGTGACGAGCAGTCCGTGGGAGACCCAGTTCATGGCGAGGCCGATGCCGGGTGCGTGGCCCACCACGAAGTAGACGGCGCCGAGCATCAACGGGAAGGCCTCCTTCCCCTCACCGACCTCCGCCGGGCTGGGCCCGCCACCCCAGTACGCCGCGAACTGCTGGCCGAGGTCGTCGTACGCACCTGCATCCGGCGCCCACAGACCGACGGCGAAATAGAGGCCGACGGTGATGACGCCCTGCGCGGCCAGACCCACGGCTGCCGGCATGACGACATCCAGACGGCGAGCCCACAGCATCGTCGCGGCACCCCCCGCGCCGATGCAGACCGCCAGTGCCAACCCCGCTGTTATCCCCATTGGCCAGAGCCTATATACCGGTCTGGTCCAGTTCAGAATGCACGGCACCCGGGCCGGGGTCTGGACGGTGCGACGGCCGGGTCAGGACGGCCCACACGATCGCCCCCAGAGCGGTCGCGGCCACGTAGCTCCAGATGGCGCCCGCGAGACCGCCGGCCAGAGCACCACCGATCGGCAGCACGATGGCCGTGCTGCTCTGGACCACGCGACCACGCCAGAGTGCGCGTCCACCCAGCTGCAGCCGTGCGGCGGCGTAGAACATCAGGGAGATCAGGCTGAACGTCACGAAGGCGCCGGCAGCCACGGACCACGGACGCAGGTCGTCGAGTACGCCCAGCTGCCAGGGCAGGAAGCGAATCGCCTCAAGGGCCGCCGTGGCCGCCACTCCGGCCGGGACGGCGATGAGAGCGGACGCCCGCACCAGCTTGTGCCTGAGCACGAGCGCGTCGACGCGAGCCCACGACGGTCGCAACGGCTCGATCAGCAGACGCACCGGCGCCGCCACGTTGGAGATCGCCCGGTAGAGACCGAAATTGGCGAGCCCCAAGATCGGGGCGATGACATAGGGAGCGCCGATCGAGCTGATGTCCTGGATCAGGGAGTCGAGCGTCAGTGGCGCGATGTCGCGCCGGCGCCGGCGGAGCCAGCGCGGCAGGACGGCCGGACCCCGCAGAACGGGGCTCAGGCCGAAGCAGCATGCGCCCACCATCGCGGCGCCCCACGACCACACGACGACATCGATGGAGCCCAGGTCGAGGACCAGGGCGCCCGCTCCCCCGACAACCAGCAGGACGCATGCCGCTGCATCCACGATGAGGGCCGCTCTCCAATCGCCGTCGAGCAACGCGGCATACCGGGCCGGCACTCGGAAGCAAGCGGCAGCTGCGGCCAGGGACATTGCGGCAGTGAGTCCCGGCTCCTGCCACAACAGCTGGGCAGCGATCCCGGCCAGCGCACCCGCGCCAACCGCGATGTAGGTCCCTACGGCGCGGTAGTCGTGATTGGCCCCGCCATCGTGGCCGCGCCGCCGATCGCGCCCGACGGGCTCGCAGACCACGGACATCTGGAGCGATGCCCCCCACGCGAAGAGCAGGTAGACGATGGAGAACTTGCCGAAGTCACGCGGCGCCAGCGTGGTCAGCGCGACGAGCTGGGGTGCCAGCGTCAGTAGTGAGTTGACCATCGTCGCCGGCACGATCAGCGAGGTTCGCGCGTCAGTCACGCATCTCTCGCGACCGTGCGGTGTGGTCGTGGCTCGGTGACGAGGATGAGCGCCCAGAAGCCGATGGGGATCACCAGCAGCGGCTCGGTGACCCCGAAGACGAGAAGCGAGACGACGCACAGGACCGCGAACCGCGATCGCACGACGTCATCGGCGCTTCCGTCACCCCGGCTCGACCCCGGTCGGGCGGCGGTCCGAACCACCGTGACGAAGATCGCCGCGGAAAGGACGACGCCCACCATCCCGAGGTCGATGACGAGATCGACGAACGAGTTGTGGCCGTGGGTCAGCGCGAGCCCCGCAGCGGCATAGATCTGGTCGACCACGGGATTGGGTGGCGCGGACAACCACGGGTGCGCCCACACGGCGCCCCACCCGTGGCCGATGATCGGGTGGTCAGCAGCCACCGACAGCGTCGCGCGCCAGAAGGGCAGGCGATCGGAGAACGTGCCCGGACCGTAGCCGGAGAATCCGACGGCTGTGGCCCCAATGATGGCGACGGCGCCGAAGATCGCGTACCAAAGCCCTCGGCGTCGACGCGCCCACAGCCGGCCGCGGAGGCGGGACACCACCCACTGGCCGGCGGCCGTGGCCAGGATCGCCGCAGCAGTCAGCTCACCACTCGTCGACTCGGACACCCAGACCCCGTAGAGCAGGACCACGCCCGCCCCCAACCACAGACCGACCCCCACCAAACCGCGCGGCCACAGTGCCAACCAGCCACACATCGCCAGCGTCACGGTGTAGGCCAGGATGTTCGGGTTCGTGCCGACGCCCGCCAGCACGTAGCCGTCGAGAGTGTCGAAGAAGGCTCCCGGCAGCAGCGTCCAGAACGAGTACCAGGACAGCACCGTGACCCCGACCCCGCCATAGATGAAACCCAGCGCGAGCACGGACCCGGTGACATTGGCGTAGGTCATCACCGCCACCGCGGCCAAGGTCAGGTAGAGCCCGACCGTGGCCAAGGTGGCGCCGGGCTGGACCGACCACAGAGCAGACGCGAGCCCCCACCCGAAGAACGCCAGCACCGTGAGGTTCACCCGGGGCACGCGCAGCCACGGGATGGAGATGACGACGGCGACGGCAGTGACCAGGACGGCACGCTGGAGGGAGAGTCCGAAGACCGGCTCGAAGACGAGCGGGTTGGACAGCTCGTAGAACTGGATGGCAACGACGATGGCCCACAGATGGCCTCGCCACGTGCTCAGCGTCGCCCGCTCACGCCGAGGCCGGAAGGTCGCCGCCTCGGTGGCCGCGTGCGTACCCACGCTCATGTCTGGTGGCCGGATTGGGACGGCGAGCCGGTGAACTCCGGCATCGTCACCGATTCCTCGGCCGCGATCCCGTCACGGCGCACGACCTTGCCGACCGTGGCCAGGAGAATCTTCAGGTCGCCCAGCAAGGAGTGGTGGTCGACGTACTCCACGTCGAGCTCGAACTTCCTCTCCCAGGTCAGGGCATTGCGGCCTGAGATCTGGGCCAGGCCGGTGAGGCCGGGTCGTACGTCCGTGCCGGCGGGCCTGCTCGGGCGAATAGAGAGGCAGGTAGCTCGATCAGGAGGGGACGCGGACCGACGAGTGACATGTCGCCGCGCACGATGTTCCAGAGCGACGGCAGCTCGTCGACGCTGGTGGCTCGCAGGACCCGGCCGAACGGCGTCAACCTGTCCGCATCGTCAATCGGGCCGCGGGAGGGGTCGGGGTCGAGCATCGTGCGGAACTTGACCATCTCGAACGGCTCGCTGTGCAGGCCCGGTCGCTGCTGGCGGAACAACACCGGCTTGCCTAGACGCACTCGGACGAGCAGCGCGACAGCCCCCTGGATCGGCAGGCTGACCACGAACACAGGCAGGGTGAGGAGCAGGTCGAACACACGCTTGCGTTCCACAGTTCTCCAACCCCCTCCGTCCGATTCGACCGCGGCGAGTATATGCACGGTAGGGCCGGTCGCAGGGATCGCCGATGTCGGCCGTCGGCCGTGGGAAACTCCACCGGTGACCACCCATCTCGTCATTGCCGGAGCCGGCGGCTTCGGGCGTGAAACGCTTGATGTCGTCGACGCGATCAATGCCGCCGCACGCGTTCCCGTGTGGACCTTGCTGGGGGTGGTGGACGATGCCGCGACCGACCTGAATCGTGCACGACTGGCGGCACGTTCGGTGCCGTTCCTGGGCACCATCGACGACTTCCTCCTCGACGCCGACGAATCCGTGGCCTACGCCGTGGGCATCGGCTCGCCGGCCGTACGCCGACGGGTGGCCGCTCGTTTCGACGAAACCGGCCTGTCGCCCGCAACGCTCGTGCACCCGAGTGTTACCTGCGGCGCCGTATCCGGGTTCGGCCCCGGCACGGTGGTGTGCGCGGGCGTCGCGATCAGCACCAACGTGCGCGTCGGTCGACACGTGCACGTCAACCCCAACGCCACGATCGGCCACGACACGGTCCTCGAGGACTACGTCAGCATCAATCCGCTTGCCGGCATCTCCGGCGACTGCATCATCGAGTCCGGCGCGCTCATCGGGGTCGGCGGCATCGTGTTGAACGGTCTTCGCGTGGGCCGGAATGCCACATTGGGGGGCGGGGCATGTGCCGTGCGCGACGTCGCTCCGGGCACCACCGTTGTCGGCGTCCCGGCCCGGCCCCTGGAGCAGGAGCGATCGCGTGACTGAGCCGAGCCGTACGAGCAGCCCTTCGACCAGCCTCGCCGAGGTCCTCGCCCGTGCGGGCATCGAGCCTGCGGCGTACGCCGAAGGCCACTGCTTCCTCACGGTCGTGGTGCGCACCCAGGGCCGCCGCCCGCGGCTGCTCGCGGAGGCGTTGGCCAGCCTCGGGGAGCAGACCGACCAGGACCTCGAAGTCATCGTGGTCCGGCACCGCGCCGAGCCGTCGGCCGGTGCTGCCGTGGACGCCGTCGTGGCGGGCGCACCGGCGTGGCTGCGCGACCGCACCACCGTGCTCGACCTCGACACCGGGGCGCGCGGCGCGCCCCTCAACCTCGGCTTCGAGCAAGCGGCAGGCCGCTACGTCGTCGCCCTCGACGACGACGACCTCGTGCTTCCCCGCTGGGTGGAGACCTTCCGTGCTCTGCACCAGCGCGCGCCCGGACAGGTGCTGCGGGCCAACGCCCTGCGCCAGGACGTCGAGGCGGTGCAGGTCGACGGGGAGGTCACGGCGCGCGAGGCGCTCGCGCCCCGGGAGGCCTGGCCGCGCGAGTTCCAGCTGCTCGACCACCTGCTGATGAACCAGACGCCCAACATGACGGTGGCCTTTCCGCGGGAGGTCTTCCACGACCTCGGCGAACGGTTCGACGAGGAGCTCGACACCACCGAGGACTGGGACTTCCTGCTCCGCGCCGCCACGCTCGTCGGAGTCGCTGCGACCGAGGAGTTCACCGCGATCTACCGCTGGTGGGTCGACGGCGGCTCGAGCCATGCCCTCCACGACGACGCGCAGTGGGCGCGCAACCACGACCTCGTCCAGCGCCGCCTGGATGAGCGCGTGCTCCTGCTGCCGCACGGCACGGTGCAACGCCTGCAGGAGCTCGTCGAGCTCCCCCGCGTCACCCTCGCCGAAGTGACTGCCGAGCGGGATCGGCTCGCGGCGGCCAACGAGGAGCTCGAGCAACGCACGGCCGACCTGGCGAGGAAGCTCGCCCGCAAGCGTCGCCAGCTCCGCCAGGCATCGGCCACGCCGGACGCCAAGCCCGGGCTGTTCGGGCGCAAGCGCGGCTGACCTACTGCGGCAGCTCGTGCGGGATCGTCAGCCACGACACCACGCCACCGAGCGCGAGCAGCGCGGCGCAGGCCAGCATCGCGTTCGGGTACGCCGCATCGAAGACCAGCGGGTCGGCGTACTCGTCTCCGGACAACCCGACCGCAGTCGGCAGGGCGGCGACGGCCATCAGCGAGCCTGCCCGGGCGATCGCGTTGTTGATCCCGCTGGCGATCCCGGCCTTGTCGTCGGGGGCAGCCGCGAGCACGGTGGCGGTCAGCGGCGCAACCATCAGGGCCAATCCGAGGCCGAAGACGGTGATGCCGGGAAAGACGTCGAGCCAGTAGTTGACGTCCGAGTCGACCCGCACGACCAGGACGATGCCGACCGCCATCACCAGCGGACCGATCGTCATCGGGATCCGCGGCCCGATGCGCGTGCCGAGCTCGCCGCCCTTGGCGGCGAGAAGCACCATGCAGATGGTGACCGGCAACGTCGCCAGGCCCGCCTCGAGGGCGTTGTAGCCGGCGACGGTCTGCAGCTGCAGGACCAGGAAGAAGGACATGGCGCCGAGCGCCGCGTAGACCAGGAAGGTCATCGTGTTGGACGCGCTGAACGTCCGGTCTCTGTAGAGGCCCAGCGGCATCATCGGTTGCGTCTCGCGGCGCTCCCAGACCAGGAACGCCACCGCAGCGATCAGTCCGGCGGCCCCGGCCCACAGCGAGCCGACGCTCCCCCACTCGATCAGCGCGAAGGTGATGCCCCCGAGCGACAGCGACGCGAACACGGCGCCCATCACGTCGAACTGTCCGATCGCCGTCGGGTCGCGGGTCTCGGGCACCGAGCGCCACGCGATCAGGACCGTCACGACCGCGATCGGCAGGTTGATCAGGAAGATCCAGCGCCACGAGGCGTGATCGACGAGCACTCCTCCGACGAACGGACCGATCGCGGCGGCCACGCCACCGAGGCCCGACCACGCACCGATGGCCTTGGCCCGGTCGTCGTGGGTGAAGGCACCCTGGATCATCGCGAGGCTGCCCGGCGTCAGCAACGCGCCGCCGACACCCTGCAGGATCCGGGCCACGATCAGCGTCTCCGCGTTGGGCGCGAGACCGCACAGCAGGCTGGCCAGCGCGAACCAGATCGTCCCGACGATGAACATCTTGCGACGCCCGAGTCGGTCTCCGAGGGAGCCGCCGAGCAGGATCAGCGCGGCCAGCGAGACGAGGTAGCCGTTGTTGATCCACTGCAGCTGCGCGAGCGACGCGTCGAGGTCCTCGCCGATCGTGCGGAGCGCGACGTTGACCACGCTGCCGTCCAGCCAGGTCATGCCGGAGCCGAGCACGGCGGCCGCGATCACGGCCCGGCCACCCGCCGTACCCATCCGAAGGCCAGCGGGCTGCGAAGTCGTCACAGGCTCGACAATAGAATGAATCCGTGAGTCGCCCACGTTTGCTCGAGGCCCGGCTGGTGGACCATGTCGCGAAACTCGGGGAAGACCATCCCCCGATCGATCTCGACAGCGTCGACTACACCGTCCGCGACCCTCAGGAGTTCGCCCGCAGGTTCGGCCACGTCCTCGACTACATGGCCCGCGTGGAGCTCGAGGTCGACCGCAACGTGCTCGAGCTGATGACGATGCTGCCCGACCCGCCCGACGTCGACCGCGTCTTCTACGCCGACGTCTGGCAGCCGCAGGAGATCCGGCACGGCCTGATCCTCGACGAGCTCCAGATGAAGATCGGCCGGTCGCCGGCGACGCCCGACGTCGACTCCGTCGGCGCCAAGATCAAGGTGCTCGGAGCCCTGGGTCGCATCGACAAGCTCCAGGACGTCACCCGGATGCTCTACTACCTCACCGGCATGGCCACCGAGCGCTCCGCGGTGCTCGCCTACAACCTGCTCCATGACGGCGTGAAGGAGCTCGGCGAGACCGCGATCACCGACACCATCATCGCGCCGATCCGCCGGCAGGAGCCGGGGCACTACGCCTTCTACAAGATGTCGTCGCAGGGCCTGGCGGCGCAGCTCGCGCCCTGGCAGCGATTCCTCGTACGCCGACTGCGGACCATCTCCTTCGCGCCGGTCGGTGTCAACAACGACGAGCAGCGCGCCGACTTCGGCGACCTGATGCTCGCCCTCGGCATCACCGACGACCTCGACAACTTCGCGGAGACCATCGCGCGCGTCGAGCGGGAGCTGCTGTGGGCCCGCGACTCCGGCATGCGGGTGCCGCCGTACATCGTGGCGGCCTTCCGTTCCGCGGTGGAGGCGTCCCAGGCGCGGTCTGCTCGTTAGCCCTCGAGCACGCGGCGCGAGACGAAGCCCAGGCTGGCGGCAGTGCGGGCCGGGGTGCCGCTCGGCTGCATCACGTGGCTGAGGACGACGCGCACCACCATGTCGATGGCACCGTCGAGCTCCGCCGGCGTGAGAGGCGGTTTGTACGCGGCCACCCGTTCGCCGACGACCGCCTTGGCCAGCTCCAGCAGCTGCGTGGAGTGCGTCGTCAACAACGGCAACAGCTCGGTGTCGGCGCCGTGCGTGGCCGAGACCACCGCATGCAGGAGCGGGTTGTCCTCGGCCAGCTCGAGCACGCCGAGGATGGCGGCCTCGATGCCGTCGGGCAGGTCGTCCGGGTGCTGGTCGAAGGCACGGCTGACCACGGCCAGGAAGTTCTCGAGCTCGGCCATGATCATCGCCTCGGCCAGCGCGTTCTTGGTGCCGATCTCGTTGTAGACGGTCTGCCGGCTGACGCCGACGGCCTGGGCCAGCCGGGACATGGTGACGTGTGACCAGCCCTCGGTCGTGGTCATCAGGACCGCGGCAGCGACCATGCGCTGGCGCAGCGACTCCCCCTGGACCGTCATGCCGCGAAGTCTAGGAGTGAGGCTCAGGCCTCCACCATGCTCGGGTCGTTCGGCTCGAAGTCGGCCTTGTCGCGCACCCCGCAGTCCGGGCAGCACCAGTCGGCCGGGATGTCGGCCCAGGCGGTGCCCGCGGCGAACCCCTCGTGCTCGTCGCCGGCCGCAACCTCATAGGTGTAGGAGCAGCCGGGGCACCGGGCGGCGAGGACCTCGGCGACCAGCAGCCCCGGCGTGACGTCCTCGCGGAGCGACTGCTCTGGGGTCGGCATGCCTGCGGCGTAGCGCGCGATGTACTTCTCCCGCTTGCGCGGCTGGATGTTGGCCAGGCTGACGTCGCCGCCGAAATGGGAGACCACGCGCTGGTCCATCACCCGGCGCCACACGGCCGGCACGATCGCGAGCACGATCATCCCGGCGTAGCCGGTCGGCAGCACCGGCGACTCCTCGAAGTCGCGCAGTGCCTGGTAGCGGCGGGTCGGGTTGGCGTGGTGGTCGCTATGGCGCTGCAGGTGGTAGAGCAGCACGTTGGTGGCGATGTTGTTGGAGTTCCAGCTGTGGCCGGGCAGGACCCGCTCGTAGCGCTGGCGCTCGCCGACGCCGACCTTCTGCCGCAGCATGCCGTAGTGCTCCATGTAGTTGACGACCTCGAGGAGCGAGAAGCCGACCACGGCCTGCAGGACGAGGTAGGGCGCAATGCCGACGCCGAGCCAGGCGATCATCGCGCCCCAGAGCACCGCGGTCATCACCCAGGCGTTGAGCACGTCGTTGCCGAACCGGAACGGGTGCTGCTTCTTGCGCGCGTAGCGTCGCTTCTCGATGCGCCAGGCGGACTTGAGGGAGCCGATGACCGTACGCGGCCAGAACTGGTAGAAGTTCTCCCCCAATCGACTGGAGGCGGGATCCTCCGGGGTGGCGACGCGGACGTGGTGGCCGCGGTTGTGCTCGATGTAGAAGTGGCCGTAGGCGACCTGGGCCAGCGCGATCTTGGACAGCCAGCGCTCGTTGGCCTCCTTCTTGTGGCCGAGCTCGTGGGCGGTGTTGATGCCGATGCCGCCGATGGCGCCGATGGAGATGGCCAGGCCGATCTTGTCGAAGGTGGAGAGTCCGAGGTCACCGGTGAACAGGGCCGGCAGGTTGTCCTGTGCGAACGAGGTCAGGCCGACGAGGTCGATCCCCCACGCGACCGGGTTGTGGCCGGCCGCGATCGTCATCGCGCCGACGAACCCGGCGTACTGGATCGGCAGGAAGACATACGTGATCCAGCGGTAGTAGCGGTCGGCCTCCAGCGCCTCGATCACGTCGTCGGGCGGGTTGGAGCGGTCGAGCCCGGTCATCAGGTCGATCGCCGGGACGACGACCAGGATCACGATCGGACCCAGCCAGAGCCACACGCCCCAGCCCGTCGCGGAGTAGCCGAGGATGGCGAGGAAGGCGAGGCTCGGAACGACCAGCCCGATCAGCCACAGGTAGCGCTTCTTGTCGTGCCAGCTCTCGGTCGATCCCTCCGGGACCGTGCCGCTGGGCGCCGTACGCGTTTCGTAGCCAGCCATGGCCGTGACCTCCTGCACTGAGTGCGGTTTACAGAACCATAGGGTTTGTAAAGCGGTCTGGCAAGGGGCCCTGCTACCAGGTGACCTGGGCGCTGTCGCGCCAGTCGTCCCAGCCGCCTCCGGGAGACGCCTCGTCGCTGCGGTTCCACAGGGTCAGGTAGAGCGAGACCGCCGAGCCGCTCAGCTCGACGTCGGCGTCGGGGGCCACGCCGGTGAAGCGGGTCGTGACCGGTGGCCCGGCACTGAGCTCGACCAACCACCCTCCCGCACCATCGTCGGGGCGTACGGCGATGAGCCGGCCGTCGTCGCACCGCAGCCGCGACACCGGCCGGGGCAGGAAGCCGGTCAGCAGCTCGTCGATGCCGTCCAGGGCGAGCTCGGTCCCGATCCAGCTCGCGTCGGCGGCCAACGGATAGCGCCCGAGCGACGCGGACAGCGCGTCCACCGCGTGGATCGTCGTCTCGTGGCACTGCCGGCGTGCCCAGAACCGCTTCGGGGCCGGCGCATCGGCCAGGAACACCAGGGCATCGAGGTCCGCGGGCGCGGAGCTGATCGCGGTCACCACCTCGATCGCGCCGTCGCGCAGCCAGTCCAGCGGATCGGGCGAGTCCTGGCCCTCCCGCTCCCACTGGTCCGGGGTCTGCTCGGAGCCGGTCACGACCGCGGTCGCCCACCGGTGCACCATGCCCTGATGGGCCACGAGCCGCCGGACGGTCCAGTCCGGTGTCGTCGGCACCGGCGCCCGCAGGCCGGCACGATCGGCGTACCGCACCAGCGCGACCATGGCCGCGCGCACACCCTCCAGGTGCGCGGCGAGGTCGAGCGTGGTGGCCATGGGCAAACGGTGGCAGAACCAGGCCTCATCCGAGGAACGATTTTCCGCTGGTCCAGTCACGCTCGCGAGGAGGTCGGTGGCCCGAGGGCCCGCGACTCGGGCAGGGTGGTGCCATGACCAAAGAACATCCCATCGGCATCGACTTCGGCGGCAGCGGCATCAAGGCGGCAGCGGTCGACCTCGGCGGCGGTGACTTCGCCAGTGACCGCGAGAAGATCAAGACCCCCAAGCCGGCCACGCCGGACGCGGTGGCGCAGGTCTTCGCCGAGCTCGTGGCGCCGATTCCCGTCGTCCGACTCACCGATCGGGGTGACGGTCCCGGGCGTCGTACGCCACGGCGTCGTGCACTCGGCCGCCAACATCGACCCCACCTGGATCGGCGCCGACGCCGACGCGATCTTCACCGCGGCGCTCAACCGGGAGGTGCACGTCGTCAACGACGCCGACGCCGCTGGTCTGGCCGAGGTGGAGTTCGGCGCCGCGAAGGGCGAGCGCGGCCTGGTCATCGTGACGACGCTCGGCACCGGCATCGGCTCCGCACTCATCCACCACGGGGTCCTGGTGCCCAACTCCGAGCTCGGCCACCTCGAGATCGAGGGCCACGACGCCGAGTCGCGGGCGGCCAACTCGGCCCGCGAGACCGAGGACCTCTCCTGGCAGGAGTGGGCCGATCGGCTCACGACCTACTACCGCGCCGTGGAGCGGCTGTTCTCCCCCGACCTGTTCGTCGTCGGGGGTGGCGTCAGCAAGGAGAGCGACGACTTCCTGCCGCTCCTCGACATCGAGACCCGGATCGTGCCGGCGCAGCTGCGCAACAAGGCCGGCATCATCGGCGCCGCGCTGGTCGCGTCGCGGGCCGGCTCCTAGTCCTGGCGGGTTGCGAACAGGCGCTCGCGCAGTGAGGGCTTGCGCTGCTGCGGTACGGCGATGGCAGGCACCTCCCACCAGTCCAGGCCCGGATGCCCAGCCCTGTTGAAGCCGTCGCGGTACATGTAGTTGGTGCCGCACGAGCACACCCAGCGCGTGTCGACGGGGTGTTCGGCATTCTGATTCGGCGCATCTGCCTGCTCCAGGCAGATGTGGAGTCCGTGACCTGTCATTGCCAGTCCTGTCCCTCGCGCTGCGGACCAACTCGATCAGCCGACGCTAGGGAGCGGAAGGCGGACGAGGCCCGGCGGCGGAGGAACATCGCCAGTCTTGGGGACAGCCGGCCCCGGCCGACTGGGTCAGGCCGCGACCGGCTCCAGCTCGCACTCCGCGCCCTCGACCTCCGGCGCCTTGCCGCCCAGCACCCGCTTGGCCGCGATGGCGGTGCCGATGAGCGCGAGCCCGCCGAGCACCCCGACGACGTTGTAGCCGTCGGTGAAGGCCGACTGTGCGGCGTACAGGATCTGGCTCGCGAGCTCGGGCGACTGGGCGGCGGCGGCCGGGGCCGAGCTGACCCCCTCGGTGGCGACCTCGACGGAGCTGTGCGAGGTGCCGTCGGGGAGCACGCCGGGCAGGAGACCGCGGTAGATCGCGGTCACGAGGGAGCCCAGGGTGGCCACACCGAGGGCGATGCCGAGCTCGCCGCAGGTCTCCATCAGGGAGGCGGCCGAGCCGGCCCGCTCGGGCGGGGTGGCGCCCATGACCAGGTTCATGACGAGCGACATCGGCACGCTGACACCGCCGGCGGCCAGCACCATCGCGACCAGGTGCAGTCCGAGGGAGTCGGTGCCCAGCAGGCCGAGCAGGAGCAGACCGCAACCGGCCACCATCAGCCCGCCGACGACAAGTCGGACGGTGTCGAAGCGCAGGTCGAGCCGCGGGGCGAGCAGGGTCCCGGCCAGCATGACCAGGTTCTGCGGGACCAGCCACGCGCCGACCTGCAGCGGGGAGAGGCCGACCACGCTCTGGAGGTAGATCGCGGCGGCGTACGACACGCCGGCCATCACGACGCCGGTGACCAGGAACGTGGCCAGGCCGACGGTGAAGCGCCTGTTCTCGAAGAGCGCCAGGTCGACCAGAGGGTCGGCGAGGCGGCGCTGGCGACGGACGAAGACGGTGCCGGCGACGGCGGCCACGACCAGGCCGACCACGGCGTTGGCGACGTGCTCGCCGCGGGCGAGCTCCTTGAGGCCGTACACACCGGGGAGCAGCGTGACGAGCGACAACAGGACGGAGGCGGCGTCGGGCAGCGAGTGGCCGCCACTGCGGGGCGAGTCGGGCAGCAGGCGGGGCGCGACGAGCACGAGCAGCACCATCACCGGGACGCCGATCAGGAAGGCCGAGCCCCACCAGAACCGCTCGAGCAGCGCGCCACCGACGATCGGGCCGGCGGTCATGCCGCCCATGAAGCAGGCCAGCCAGATGCTGATCGCCTGCCCCATCTGCTCGGGCCGCGGGAACATGTGCCGGATCAGCGCCATCGTCGAGGGCATCAGGGTCGCTCCGGCGACACCGAGCAGGGCCCGCGCGGCGATCAGCATCTCGGGAGACTGGGCGTACGCCGCCAGCACGGACACCGCACCGAACGCGGCGCCGCCGACGAGGAGAAGTCGTCGGCTACCGATGCGGTCAGCGAGCCCGCCCATGGTGACGAGCAGGCCGGCGAGCAGGAAGGAGTAGATGTCCAGGATCCACAGCTGCTGGGTGCTGCTGGCGCCGAGCTCGCGACTCAGGGTCGGGAGGGCGACGTACAGGACGCTGACGTCGATGGAGATCAACAGGGTGGGCAGCGTCAGGACGGCCAGCCCGATCCACTCGCGGCGAGTGGCCTTCGGGACCTCGGCTGTCTGGGTGGTGTCGGTGCTCATGACGCTTCCTCCGGTTCGTGGGTTGCCTTCACCCACTCCACGAACGGCTGCGGCCGGATTCGACACCCGGATCCGAGAAATCTTCTACTTGCGCCTGATCCGCGCCGTGCCCTTGACCAGGTCGACCTCGACCGGCTTGTCGTCGCCGTCCGGGCTGGGGATGACGGCCCCCTGGTTGTCGTGCGACTTCAGGTCGCGATCGGCGCGTGCCCGGGCCGGGTCGAAGACGTCGATGAAGTTGCCCAGGCTGTCGGCCATGCCGCTGGTCCTGCGCCCCGGTCGCAGGAGGCGCTGGCCCGCGGCCACCACCACCAGGCCCAGCACGAGCACTCCCGCGAGCCCGAAGACGACCGTCATGCGTCGAGCCTAGCCACGGGGCAACTCGGGCAGGGACGGTTCAGGACTCGGTTGGGCCGGGCTCGGTGATCTGGCGGAAGGCCGCGGTGGCTCCGCGGAGATAGCGCTCGACCACCTCCCTCTCGCCGTCGTCGAAGGACTCGTCGAGCTCGCGCAGCGCGCGGAACATCGGCAGCAGCCGCTGCAGCACCTCTTCGCGCCCGGATGCCGTGACCAGCACCTGCGTGCGCCGGCGATCCTGTCCGTGCGGAGCCCTGGTCACGTGGCCATGGCTGGCCAGGCGGTCGACGATCCCGGTCCCGGCGGCCGTGCTGACCTCGAGCCGACGCGACAGCTCGGCCGGCCCCATCGGCTCGCGAACGAGGTGCTCGAGCGCTATCAGCTCGGACTCGCTGAGGCCCGCCCGCCGCGCCACCACACCACGGACCCGTCCGGCGGCGTTGGTGCACTCGCGAAGGGCGTCCAGGCTCCCGGTCTGCTGCCACGACGCGGCGAACGCGGTGGCCGGTGCGGCATCGGGAGGACCCTCCACCATTTTACTTCACCAACTTAGCGACTAAGGTGTCTAACTATTATGCCACCGTCGACCGAGGAGCACTCGATGGCAGAGCCCAGCCTCGCACGCCACGCCGATCGGCGAGGCAACGTTCGCACGTCCCCGCTGCTCGGGCCACGGATCGCCTGGCTGGTCGCGCTGGTGCCGCTGCTCCTCGCCGGGGCGCTGATCGCAGGACTGGGCGAGGGCGAGCGTGACCGCACCAGCCTGGACTCCCTGCCCTCCGGCTTCGACAGCACCCAGGGCACCGAGCTGCGCGACGCACTTCCCGACGAGGGCGCCGCCTCGGCGGTGGTGCTGTGGACCGCCGACGAGGGCGAGCTCGATCGGGACGCCATCGGAGAGCTCGGACAGCAGGCCGCCGCGCTCGGCGCCGTACCCACCGGACCGGACGGACCGATCACCGTCGCCGAGGACGGCACCGCCGCCATCGCCGTGGTGCCGGTCGAATCGGCCTCCGCCACCGAGAACGCCGACCGCGTCGGCGAGCTGCGCACCCAGCTCGGCGACGACGTCCCCGACGGGGTCACCAGCCAGGTGACCGGGCCGGCTGCGATCGAGGCCGATCTGGCCGCAGTCTTCGACGGGGCCGACACCAACCTGCTCCTGGCCACCGCGGGGGTGGTGGCGCTGCTCCTGCTGTTCACCTACCGCAGCCCGGTGCTGTGGCTGATCCCGCTCACTGTCGTGGGCGTCGCCGACCGGCTCGCGGCGATCCTCGCCACGCAGTCGATGGCGCTCTTCGACGTGGCCTGGGACGAGTCGACCGTCGGCATCCTGTCCGTCCTCGTCTTCGGCGCCGGCACCGACTACGCGCTGCTCCTCATCTCGCGCTACCGAGACGAGCTCCGTGCGCACGACTCGCGCCACGAGGCGATGAGCATCGCCGTACGCCGAACGGCGGAGGCCGTCCTGTCCAGCGCGACCACGGTCGTGCTCGGCCTGCTCACCCTGCTGCTCTCCGTCGTGCCGACCACCCGCGGTCTCGGCCTCGCGTGCGCGATCGGCGTCGTGGTCGCGGCCACCTTCGTGCTGCTGGTGCTGCCCGCGGTCCTGGTGCTCTTCGGCCGCTGGGTCTTCTGGCCGCGCGTCCCGCACGTCGGCGAGGCGGCGCTCGTGGACACCGACTCGTTCTGGCACAGGGTCGGCATCCGGGTGGCCCGCCGCCCTGCCGCGTTCGTGACCGGCACGCTCGTGCTGCTCGCGGTGATGGCGATCGGTGTCTTCCGCATCGACACCGGCCTCGACCAGGCCGACCAGTTCCTCGTCGAGCCCGAGGCGATCTCCGCGTCCGAGCGGCTGGGCGAGTCGTTCCCGTCGGGGGTGTCGGATCCCGCGCAGGTCCTCACCAGGGCGGATGCCGAGGAGGTGCTGGGTGCCGTCGAGGCGACCGCGGGTGTGGACACGGCGCGCATCACCCAGCAGGGCGACGGCATCGCTCAGATCGACGCGGTGCTCGGCGCGGGCCCGGGCACGTCCGAGGCCCGTTCGACGGTCGAGTCGCTGCGCGCGGCCGTCGAGCCCTTCGACGACACGCACGTCACCGGGACCGAGGCGACCGCCCTCGACGAGGCGGACAGCGCGGCCCGCGACCGGCTGCTGATCCTGCCCCTCATCCTCGCCCTCGTGCTCGGCGCGCTGTTCGTGCTGCTGCGCGCCGTGGTGGCACCGCTGCTCCTGGTGGCGACCGTGCTGGCGACGTACGCCGCAAGCATGGGCGTGGCGTGGTGGGTCTTCACCGGACCGCTCGGGTTCGCAGCGCTCGACTCGGGTGTGCCGCTGCTGGCCTTTCTGTTCCTGGTCGCGCTCGGCGTCGACTACAACATCTTCCTGGTGACACGCGCCCGCGAGGAGGCCCACCTGCACGGCTCACGCGGCGGCATGCTGCGCGCCCTCACGGCAACCGGCGGGGTGATCACGAGTGCGGGCATCCTGCTGGCGGCCGTCTTCGCCGTGCTCGGCGTGCTGCCGCTCGTCGTGCTGGCCCAGCTCGGCACGATCATCTGCATCGGTGTCCTGCTCGACACCCTGGTCGTGCGGACCGTGCTGGTGCCGGCCCTGGCCTTCGCCCTCGGCGACCGGTTCTGGTGGCCGAGGAGGGTCGGAGTGTGCCGATGAACTTCCACTGGCACGAGTGGAAATGCAGGCCGGATCCGGTGATGCCACGCTCAGCCGACGATGAACTTCCACTCGCACGAGTGGAAGTTCAGGCGCGGGTCAGGACTCCGCCACGGCCTTGCCGCTGATCGCGGCGGCGACGCGCTTGGCGACGTCGGGGTGGAAGACGCTCGGGATGATGAACGAGGCGTTGAGCTCCTCGTCGCTGACGATCCGCGCGAGGGCATCGGCGGCCCGGAGCAGCATGTCGACCGTGACGTCCTCCGCGCGCGCGTCGAGCAGGCCGCGGAAGACGCCGGGGAAGGCGAGCACGTTGTTGATCTGGTTGGGGTAGTCGGACCGTCCGCTCGCCACGACCGCGGCGTACTTCGCAGCCGCCGCGGGGTCGACCTCCGGGTCGGGGTTGGCCAGCGCGAACACCACGGCGCCGTCGGCCATGTCGCCGATCCACTCGGGCTTGAGGATGCCGGGGGCGCTGACGCCGACGAAGACGTCGGCCCCGACCAGCACCTCCTGGAGCGAGCCACTCGCGCGGCGCGGATTGGTCGCGGCCGCGAGCTCGACGTGCGTGGGCGACAGGGTGGTGTCGTCTGCGGACAGGGCGCCCTCGCGATCGACGACCACCACGTCGCGGGCTCCCGCGGCGAGCAGCAGGGTGACGATCGCCGTACCCGCCGCTCCTGCGCCGGAGACCACGATGCGTACGTCGGGCAGCGTCTTCTTGACGCAGCGCAGGGCGTTGGTCAGCGCGGCGAGGACCACGATCGCGGTGCCGTGCTGGTCGTCGTGGAAGACCGGGATGTCGAGGGACTCGCGCAACCGGCGCTCGATCTCGAAGCAGCGTGGCGCGGCGATGTCCTCGAGGTTGATGCCGCCGAAGCCCGGCGCGATCATCTCGACGGCGCGGACGATCTCGTCGGTGTCCTGGGAGGCCAGGCAGATCGGCCAGGCGTCGATGTCGGCGAACCGCTTGAACAGCGCGGCCTTGCCCTCCATCACCGGCATCGCGGCACCGGGCCCGATGTTGCCGAGCCCCAGCACGGCCGAGCCGTCGGTCACCACCGCGACGGAGTTGCCCTTGATCGTCAGTCGCCGCACGTCCTCCGGGTTCTCGTAGATCGCCATCGAGACGCGGCCGACGCCAGGGGTGTAGGCCATCGAGAGGTCGTCGCGGGTGCGCAGCGGCACCTTCGACTCGACCTTGATCTTGCCGCCGATGTGGAGGAGGAAGGTGCGGTCGGAGACCTTGTAGACCTCGACGCCGTCGATCGCCTCGACCGCGCGGACCAGCTCCTCGGAGTGGCCCTGGTCGGCCGCGGAGCAGGTGACGTCGACGACGAGCCGGTCGTGGCGCGACTCCGCGACGTCGATGGCGGTGACGACGCCGCCGCCCTCCGCGATGGTCGTCGCGACGGTGCCGACGATCCCGTGGTCGGGCGCGGAGTGCAGCCGCATGGTGATCGAATAGGACGAAGCTGTGGCGGCCATGGGTCAGACCCTCCTCCCCGGCGTGGGTTACGGGCAAGTCACATCGGCAGGGTTCTCGTCACACGGCACCGCCTAGGCTCGCGACATGACGACTTCTGCCGAGATCAGCATCCGCGACAACGCCGAGGCAGGGCGCTTCGAGATCCTCCTCGGCGACGAGGTCGCCGGGTTCGCGGAGTACTCCGTCGCCGACGGTGTCGCCACGATGCCGCACACGGTCATCGACGAGGCGTACGACGGCCAGGGCCTGGGCGGCAAGCTGGCGCGCTTCGCCCTCGACACGATTCGCGAGCGTGGCCTCAAGGTGCGTCCGCTGTGCCCGTTCATCCGGGGCTACATCGACAAGCACGAGGAGTACGCCGACCTCGTGCACCACCGGAGCTGAGTCGCGCCCTAGAGGACTCGTTCGATGTCGCCGGCCAGCTTGGCCGGCTCGGTCGTCGGCGAGTGCCGCGACACGACGGCACCGTCGCGGCCGATCAGGAACTTGGTGAAGTTCCACTTGATCTTGCCCCCGAGCAGGCCGCTCTTCTCCTTGCGCAGCCACGCGAAGAGCGGGTGCGCCTCCTTGCCGTTGACGTCGACCTTGGCGAACAGCGGGAAGTCGACCCCGAAGTTGCGTTCGCAGAACGCCGCGATCTCCTCCTCTTCGCCGGGCTCCTGGTTGCCGAACTGGTCGCACGGGAAGCCCAGGACGGTGAACCCGCGTTCGCCGTACTTGTCCTGCAGCGCCTGCAGGCCCTGGTACTGCGGGGTGAAGCCGCACTTCGAGGCGGTGTTCACGACGAGCACCACCTGTCCGTCGTACGTCGCAAGGTCGGTGTCGGAGCCGTCGATCGCGCGGGCAGAGAAGTCCGAGAAGGTGGTCACGTAGGTCCTTCGTAGTGGGGGCTGGTTCGGATTTGTTTCAGGGCGTCGGGCGCACGCGCACCTGCGCGAGCTGCTGGTAGCCGATGGGGTTGGCGTGGCCGTCGAGCACGACGCGCACGAGTCGGTCGCCGAGGTCGAGCACGACCTCGTGGTCGTCTCGCTCGAGCACCTCGCCGGTCACGCGCACGGTGCCGTCGCCGAGGTCCTCCCACGACACCCCCGGCCGAGCGAGCGCGACGTCCTCGAGCGCCTCGACGGTCTCGACCTCGCGCCGGCCGCGGCCACGGAAGCGCCAGAGGAGGAACACCATCACGAGCAGGACGGCATCGGCCCCGATCGTGCCGATCAGGCCGGCCGAGCTGCGGACCTCACCCGCCACGATGGCGGTCGCGGGCTTGCCCTCGATCACGCGCACCTCGACGGCGTCGTCGTCGACGGCCCGTTCGTACGTCGCAGCGTCGACCTCCGCGGACCAGGTCCTCTGCTCCGGGTCGACCGTGCTCGGCAGCTGGTAGCTCAGCCACCAGCTCGGCTCGTCGGCAGTGCCCAGGTTCTGCTGGTCGGTGACCTCGGCGAGCAGCTCGACACCGTTGCGCTCGACCGAGGAACGCGTCCAGGTCGAGTGCACCATCGGCAGGTTGACCAGCGCGATCACGGCCGCCAGCAGGATGAGCGTGGAGCGGGAGAGCCTCATCGCCAGGGCTCCGTCCACGTGCCCGCGCGGGCGATCTCGTCGAGCCCAGTGCGCTCGCGGAGCCGGTGGTCACGGGCGGCGGTCCGCTCGTCCACCTCGGTCGGGTCGCCGGGCAGACCCACGGCGATGCCGGTCAGCAGCACGTGCGTGGCCGGCAGGCCGAGGTCGTCGGCCAGCGCCTCGTGGTCGAAGCCGGCGAACTGGTGGGAGTGCAGCCCCATCGAACGTGCCTGCAGCGTGAGGTGAGCCGCGGCCTGGCCGACGTCGTAGAGGGCGTAGTCGCTGTAGGCCGGCGCGTCGTCGTCGGCGCCGGTGCTGACGTGGGCGGCGGTGATGAAGACGACCGCGGCACGTGGGACCCAGCCGGAGTTGCCGCGACTCAGGCGCGCCACCAGCCGGTCGTGGTTGGCCGACCCGCGCTCGCAGACGAAGAAGACCCACGGCTGCGAGTTGCCGGCCGAGGGCGCCCACTGGGCCGCGTGCAGCAACTGGTCGATCTCGGACCGGTCGAGCGTGTGCGCATCGTCGTACACGCTCGGGCTCCACCGGGATCGCATCGGTTCGGCCAGCGCCTCCGCCCCCGGCTGCGGGGCGCGAACGGTGACGTCGAGGGCGCTGGACATGCCGCCAGTATCACCGGCCGTCCCTGGCGGCGCTTCAGGCACCCAGGCCGTCGAGGTAGGCGGCGAAGCCGGCGGGGGCGCGCGACGTGCGCCGCCCCGAGGTGGTGACCGGCGGGGCGCCGGGTGCGACCCATGAGCAGTCCGTGCGACGCAGGGCGGCCACGAGCTCGACGTCCTCGTGGACGGGTATCGAGCGGAAGCCACCGACCGAGCGGTAGGCCGCCAGCGAGAAGCCAGGTTGGCGCCGTGCACGTGGTCGTGGCCGTCGGTCAGGCTGTGCCGGTCCCACCACGCGTCCAGCTCGTCGGGTGCAGGTCGCCGGCAACCGGTTGGACGGTGCCCACCACCAGGTCGTGGCCCTCGGTCGCGAACCCCACCTGGTTGACGAGCCAGCGCAGCGGGACGGTGCTGTCCGCGTCGGTGTTGGCCACCCACAGCCGGCCGGGAGCCAGCGTGGCTGCCCAGCTGGCCGCGGCCTCCACCCCTGCCGCGCGCGCTGCTCCGACGCAGCCCGCCTGGACCGCCAGCGCCGTGACGCCGGCTCGGCACGCACCGCCGTCGCCCGACGCGACGCTCACAGGAGTCGAGCACGACGAACACCCGGCACTCCAGCTCCGGATGGACGCCGTGCTCCAGCACCTCGATGGCGCGGGCGACGGAGTCGAGGCAGGCGGGCAGGAGGTCCTCCTCGTCCCGGGCCGGGACACCACGGCCAGCGGCGTCGGACGTGCTCACGAGGGCCGACCCAGGACGTGCAGCAGGAAGTCGCCCTCCAGGTGCTCGACCAGCACCGTGGCCCCGCGCCTCGAGGAAGGCGTCGCGCACCTCCGGGCCCGGCGAGCGGCCAGCCGACCGGTTGGTGCCGCCAGTGGCACAGCAGCAGGTGCCCGTCGACGGCGAGGGAGGCAAGGCTGAGCTCGGATGACCTCGGCGAGCTGGCGGGGGCTCAGGAAGTAGCCGACCTCCGAGATCGAGACCAGGTCGAGCGGGCCGCCGGCCACTGGTCGGGCACGCCAGCGAGCCGCACCTCGACGTGGTCGAGCGCCGCCGTCCGCTGCTTGGCGGCAGGCGGCGGCCTCGGGCTGTCGTCGATGGCCAGCAGGTCGGTCGCAGCTCGCCGCGAGGTCGACGGCCAGGGCGCCGACGGAGCAGCCCGACCTCGAGCGCCCGCTCGTATCGATCACGCGGGAGGCTGGCCAGCGTGAGCGCCCGCTTGCGCCGCTCGTAGCAGCGACTCGACCTGCCACGGGTCGGGCGCTCGCGGTGCACGATCTCCAGGGCGTCGTCGGTCGCCGGCTCGGCCTCTTCGAAGAAGACCTCGACGTCCCGGCGCGAAGTGGGCGATCAGACCCGCATCGAGGAGGACCTCGTCGCCCGGCGCGGGCGAGAGTGGCTCCACCTGGCTGGCGTGTGCCGCGATCGCCGACCTCTTCGCCGCCCGCGCCTCGTCGTCGAGCGGGACCGTCCGGGCCTGCTGCCACGGCACGTCCTCCCGCGCCCCCAGTGCCACAGCCAGAGGGGTACTCGACCAGCCGCGCATCGGTGCGACGCGCCGCGATCGCCGCGGCCCGGCCCGCCGCCTCGTGGTCGGGGTGCCCGTCCCGCGCCAGGGCGCCAGCACGACCACGTCCGCACCCTCGTTCCCGATCGCCGCCACGAGCGCCGCGACCAGGTCCTCCACGTGGTCGTCGAGCGACCCGTCCGGCAGCCCGAGACAGGAGACGGCCGCACCCGGAGCGAGGCGGGCGATGGCCTGCCCCAGCTCCCGGCGGCGCACGTCGCAAGCAGCTCGGGGGGTGCGTCGGCGACGCCGGATGCGATCCCTCACCGGCCGTCGCCGAGACGACCTCGACCCGCCAGCCCGCACCGCAGCGGCGCGGATCAGGCCGCCGGCGCCGAGCGTCTCGTCGTCGGGGTGCGCGCCCACCACGACCAGGTCGCCCGGCAGACGTCGGCAGGTGGAGGTGCGCGACTGGTGCGCGGCCAGGGTCGTCGTCCAGTCCGGATGCGGACGTGCCGGGGCGGTCGTGGCGGAAGTCGGGCCGCGTCACCAGGTGCGGTCTCCGGGTCGGCGGGAGCTGCCGCCCAGAGCGGCCTGGTCGCGCTCCGCATGCCACTGGCGCAGGTAGAGCTCGAGGTCGGCCACCCGGCGGGCGTGGTCCTCGTCGGTGGCCAGCGGTCCCGGACCCAGCGCGTGCGCAGCGCGTCGGAGCACGTCCTCGGCGGCCAGCGCCACCACCTGCCGCACCCGCAACGCGGCGAGGGAGCCGGCCGGTACCGGTCGAGCTCACCGGCGTCGAGCGCGGCCGCGGTGTGCGCCAGCAGGCGCCGGGCGCCGTGCAGCCGCGCGTCGACGGCGCCGAGGTGCATCAGACGCCACCTGGTCCGGCTCACCGCGCCGGGCGCCGCCAGCAACCGGCTCGCGACCCCCACCGCACCGCCGAACCAGACCGCGGCCACGCCGATCGCTCCCCACGCGAAGCCGGGGCGCTCGAGGTACCACCCGGGCGCCGCCCACGGCGCGGGCGTCCACCCCGTCGAAGTCGAGCGGGACCCGAGTCGACCGCGGTGAGCCCGCGCGCCACCCACGTCCCGGACACGGCCGTCACGTCCGGGTGGTCGAGGTCGACGGCGAAGAGCTGTCGCTGCTGGCCGACCCGGGCGCTGACCAGCGCGTGGTCGAGCCGCCCCCGAGCGAGCACCAGTGCTTGCGCCCGTCGAGGACGTACGCCGACCCGCCGGTCGTCGCCCGCAACGGCTCGCCCGGCCCCTCGGCGGCGAACACACCCCAGGTCCCGGGCGCGGCCTCCTCGCCCGCCTGCCCGAGGATGGCGAGCGCGTCCAGGTGCGGCTCCAGCACCCGCGCGACGGTCAGGTCGGCGGCGCCAACTGGCGAGGGCCGACCACAGGTGGGCAGTGCGACCCGCTGCGCCAGGGACCGGCAGGCTCGTCGCCAGCTCCGCGGCAACGCGAGCGCGGCCGGCACATCGCCCGCGGCCCGCTGGCCCTGCCCCCCAGCTCACGAGCTGCTCCCGGTCCGTCCGCGATCGCGGCCCCGAATCAGGACCGGCTTCGTCCTCAGGCACGTACGTCGCGGTCCCAGTGCCGCAGTGCCCCGCACAGGGCCAGGAAGGCTGCCGCGTGCTTGGCCGTGGCCAGGTCCGCGAACCCTTCGTCGGGCTCCACCACGGCCGCGGCGAGCAAGTCGGCCGGGTCGGGCCCGAGGCCGACGAACTTGTGGTGGGCGAAGGCGTCGCTGACGAAGTCCTGGGCGCTGGCCGGCCGGCGAGGTCGCGCGCCGTCGCGGACGGGAGCAGCGCGACGGCGTCGAAGAGCACCGAGGGTCCGCCGTCGATCGCGTGGTCGGGCGTGAGGAGCCGCCGCCCTTGAGCTTCACGGGGCCGATCGCCGGGGCGATGTACTCCACCACTGCGCCGGCGTCCTCGAACGCAGAGGCGACTGCCTTCACCAGGGCCTTGTCGCTGCCGTTGCTCACGAGGATGCCGAGCTTCGGCCGGCGAACGAGTCGGCCCGTTGAGCAGGAGCTCAGCGCCGGTGACTCCGGCAGGCCCGTCCTGGTCGGCATCACTGCCTCGGCGGCCTCCGGCAGCGGCATGGCCAGCTTGGCGCCACCGCCTCGGCCAGGTCGTCGTGGACGTTGCGAGGTCGCCCAGCATCCGGGTGCGGATCTTCGGGTCCTCCACCTTGCCCAGCTCGAAGCGAACGCATCGACGAGGGGCTTGCGCTCCACATTGGTCTGGCCGACGCAAGAATTGCTGTGCGGTCGCTGGAGCGGTCGGCGAACGAATAGGTCTGCAGCCGGCGGGCAGCGGCGGCTGGGCGTGACATCACTGTTTCCGGCAGCC
>CAVUNB010000040.1:0-10979 GCA_963742685.1 uncultured Actinomycetota bacterium
GCTCGACGGCGGCGGCCCCGTCGGCGTTCGTCATCCCCGACGACTTCCCCCTCACGGACGGGATGGCGAGCGAGGCGTACGACGACATCAGCGTCTCGCCCCAGAGCGTCGGCATGCGCGCCCTGGACTTCTGCGGCCGCAAGCCGCTGCGCGGTCTGGACCCGACCGACCGGCTGGTGGCCAAGGCGAGCGGCCGCGAGTACGCCGGCACCCGCGACCTGATGGTCTTCGCCGATGCAGGGCCGCCGGCGGCCCTGCTCGAGGACATCCGGGCTGCCGCGACCGCGTGCCCGGCCGAGCGCCTCGGCCCCGTCTCACGCCTGCTCACCGAGGTGCACGACTCCTCCAGCAGGTCGCCTGCCGCCATCGTCGTCCACACCTACGAGACGGACGGCGAGGTCGGCGTCGGTGCCGAGATCATCGAGGTCGTGCAGGTCGGCCGGGCGCTGCTCGTGACGTCGACATACTCCGAGTGGGACCCCAGCCTCAACGTCGACGAGGCCATCACCGAGGAGTCGGCTCGCCTCGAGGAGACGGTGGCGGCGATGTCGGCCTTCCGCAACGAACCGGAGTCCCCTACCGTCCCAGAGTCATGACCCGAATCCTTGAACACTGCCGCTGACCCTCGGCCTGCTGCTCGCCGCGGTCCCGGCGACCGCCCTGACGATGACGTCGACGCCCATCCCCGACGACTTCCCGCTCGCCCTGCGGATCGCGGAGAACGAGTCCACGGCCAGCAGCCCGTGCCAGCGGAGGACGCCAAGGGCGTCTGAAGTGGCGGGCGTGCGGCGTGCAGTCTGGCCGCTGGCCAAGCTAAGGATCGAGGACCGGCTCGCAGTGCAGGCCACGGGTCCGGAGTACCTCGACGCGCGGGAGCTTACCCCATGGCGCGCGCCGGGGTGGCGGTCAAGGCGGTGGCCCGGATCCGCGCGGCGCTCAACGCCTGCACCGAGCCGCAGCGTGGCGCGGTGTGGACCGTGCACGACGCCGACACCGGCTACGACTCGGTGACGTTCACGTCAGCTACACGCGCGGCCTCGGGCTGTCGGTCTTCCAGGTCATCCGGGTCGGCAAGGGCGTCCTGATCACCCACTCGTACGGCGAAGGCATGCTGTCGCAGAGTCGCGCGCACATCCGCAGGCAGACGCGACTCGGGCGTGACCTCGCCGCCGACATGTGCGTCTTCGCGCCGGCCGGCTGCTGAATGACACGAGCCCCGCTCGCCGAGGCGAACGGGGCTCGTGGACGGTGACTCAGAGGGTCTTCAGGATCTCCCGCGCCAGATCGGCGGTGGCGGACGGCGTCTTGCCGACCTTCACGCCGACGGCCTCGAGGGCCTCCTGCTTCGCGGCAGCGGTGCCCGCCGAGCCCGAGACGATGGCGCCGGCGTGGCCCATGGTCTTGCCCTCGGGAGCGGTGAAGCCTGCGACATAGCCGACGACGGGCTTGGTGATGTTGGCCTTGATGTAGGTCGGCCGCACGCTCCTCGGCGTCGCCGCCGATCTCACCGATCATCACGATCGGCTCGGCGTCCGGCTCGTCCTCGAACGCCGCAAGTGCGTCGATGTGGGTGGTGCCCTACGATCGGGTCGCCGCCGATGCCGATGGCGGTGGAGAAGCCGAAGTCACGCAGCTCGTACATCATCTGGTAGGTCAGCGTGCCCGACTTCGAGACGAGACCGACCGGGCCCTTGCCCGCGATGGTGTGCGGGGTGATGCCGGCCAGCGACTCCTCCGGCGTGATGATGCCGGGGGGTCGGGACCGATCATCCGGGTGGACTTGCCGTCGAGGTAGGCAACGACCTCGGCGGTGTCCTGGACGGGCACGCCCTCGGTGATCACCACGAGGAGCGGGATCGAGGCGTCGATGGCCTCGATCGCTGCGTCCTTGGTGAACGCCGGCGGCACGAACGCGACCGACACGTTGGCGCCGGTGGCCTCCATCGCTTCGGCAACCGTGCCGAAGACGGGCAGCTCCTGGCCGCCGAGCTCGACGGTGGTGCCGGCCTTGCGGGCGTTGACACCGCCCACGATGTTGGCGCCGGACTCGACCATCAGGGTGGTGTGCTTGGCACCCATCCCGCCGGTCATGCCCTGGACGATGATCTTGGAGTCCTTGTTCAGGAAAATGCTCATGGGGTTCTCGTCTCCGTGGTCTCAGGCGCCGTTGGCGAGCTCGGCGGCCTTGTCGGCCGCGCCGTCCATGGTGTCGACCTGGGTCACGAGCGGGTGGTTCAGCTCGTTCAGGATCCGACGACCCTCCTCGACGTTGTTGCCGTCGAGGCGGACGACGAGCGGCTTGGTCGGCCGCGTCGCCGAGGATCTCCAGGGCACCCTTGATGCCGTTGGCGACCTCGTCGCACGCGGTGATGCCACCGAACACGTTGACGAACACGCTCTTGACCTGCTCGTCGTTGAGGATCACGTCGAGACCGTTGGCCATCACGGTGGCGTTGGCGCCGCCGCCGATGTCGAGGAAGTTGGCCGGCTTCACGCCGCCGTGGTTCTCACCGGCGTACGCGACGACGTCCAGCGTCGACATGACCAGGCCCGCGCCGTTGCCGATGATGCCCACGGCACCGTCGAGCTTCACGTAGTTGAGCCCGAGGTCCTTCGCCTTCGCCTCCAGCGGGTCGGCCTCTTCGCGGATCTCGAAGGCGGCGTGCTCGGGGTGACGGAACTCGGCGTTCTCGTCGAGCGAGACCTTGCCGTCGAGCGCCTCGAGCTTGTCGCCGGTCAGCCGCGCGAGCGGGTTGACCTCGACCAGGGTGGCGTCCTCCTCGGTGAAGACGGTCCACAGCTGCTGGACCATGGTGATCGCCTGGTCGCGAAGCACGGCGGGGAAGCCGACCTCGTCGACGATGGCGGTCGCCTTGGCCTCGTCGACACCGGTGCCGGCGTTGATCGGGATCATCTTCACCGCGTCGGGGTTGGTCTTGGCGACCTCTTCGATCTCCACACCACCCTCGACACTGGCGATGCAGAGGTAGGAACGGTTGGAGCGGTCGAGCAGGAAGGAGAAGTAGTACTCCTCCTCGATCGAGGCGCCGGGGACCACGAGCACCCGGTTGACCGGGAGACCCTTGATCTCGAGCTGCAGGATCGCGCGGGCTGCCTCCTCGGCTTCCTCGGGCGTCTTGGCGACCTTGACGCCACCTGCCTTGCCACGGCCACCGGCCTTGACCTGGGCCTTGACGACGACGACGCCACCGATCTTCTCGGCGGCCGCGCGAGCGTCCTCCGCAGTTTCAACGGTGATGCCGAGGGCGCCAGCCACTCCGTGCTTCGCGAAGATTTCCTTCGCCTGGTACTCCATCAAGTCCACGACGTACCCAGTCCTTTTCGTGTGCTAACGTCCGGGATTTCCACTCGGCACCCTAGACCTGTTGCCCGGGTCACATCGAGGCTGGGTTCAGTGGCCCTGATCACCCCATCGCTACGTTGATGGTCATGCCCTCGGTCCTGTGGTTGCGTCGCGACCTGCGCGTGCGCGACAACCCCGCGCTGCTGGCGGCACTCGCCGGCGGGCCCGTCACCGCACTGTTCGTGATCGACCCCGTCATCTGGTCCGGCGCCGGTGCGGCCCGGCGGGCCTGGCTCGCGGCCAACGTGCTGGCGCTCGCCGAGCGCATCCCCGTCACGATCCGGTACGGCGACCCGGTCGATGTCGTCCCGGCGGTCGTCGCCCACACCGGCGCCGACGCGGTCCACATCGCGGCCGAGACCACGCCCTACGGCCGCCGGCGCGATGCGGCCGTGGGCGAGCTGGTCGACCTCGTCGCCACCGGTTCGCCGTACGCCGTCGGGCCGGGGCTGATCACGAACGGGACGGGCGATCCCTACCAGGTGTTCAGCGCGTTCGCCCGGGCCTGGCGCGAGCGAGGGTGGCCGGAGCCGGCCCAGACGCCCCGCTCCCCCGACCTCGCGAAGGCCGACTCCCACCAACGCGCTGTCGACATGCTCGAGCAGGCCGTGGCCGACGCACCGTTCGAGCTGCCGACGCCCGGCGAGGACGCCGCCTGGCGACGCTGGCACGCGTTCCGTGCACGACGCACTCGACGACTACGCGGTCGAGCGGGACCGGCCCGACCACGACGGCACGTCCAGGCTGTCGCCGTACCTCGACCTCGGCGTGCTGCACCCCCGCTCACTGCTCGCCGACCTGACCCGGCGTCGACCTATGCCACGGAGCTGGCCTGGCGGGAGTTCTACGCCGACGTGCTGTGGCACGCGCCGGCTTCGGCCTGGTCCGACCTCAAGCCCGCGTTGTCGGGCATGAAGTACGACGAGCCCGAGGACGCCATCGCGGCCTGGCGCACCGGCACCACCGGCTACCCGATCGTCGATGCCGGCATGCGGCAGCTGCTCGCGACCGGCTGGATGCACAACCGGGTCCGGATGATCACCGCGTCCTTCCTGACCAAGGACCTGCACGTGTGGTGGCCGATCGGCGCGCGGCACTTTCTCTCGCTGCTCATCGACGGCGACGTCGCCTCCAACAACCACGGCTGGCAGTGGGTGGCCGGGACGGGCACCGACGCGTCGCCGTACTTCCGGGTCTTCAACCCCGTCACGCAGGGCAAGAAGTTCGATCCCGACGGCTCCTATGTACGCCGCTGGGTGCCCGAGCTCGCCCACCTCACGGGCGCCGCGGCGCACGAGCCGTGGAAGTCCGACGTCGGCTACGAGAAGGACTACCCGCTGCGGATCGTCGACCATGCCGACGAGCGCGTCGAGGCGCTCGAGCGCTATCGGGCCGCGCGGGCCTGACTCATCACGGCTGGTCGTCGCCGCGGTCGTGGGGTACGCGGCAGGAGGCCTGTCCCGTTGTCAGGTTGCCTGCACGATCGGTGACGGAGGCGACGATCGTGTAGACGCGGCCGCTGCCGTGCGGGTCACGAGCCGCGCGGAGGTAGACGGATCCGCCGACGATGCGGATGTCGTCAGCACGCACCCGCTCGTTCGCGGTGACCTCCACCGACAGCTGCGCCACCCCGGAGCGGTCGTCGGCGCCGATCAGGTCGGCGACGTGCACCATCTTCTTGTTCGGCGGCCAGATCACGCACGACGACGGAAGCCCCGACACGGTGGGCGCCACGCGGTCGAGGCGGACCCGGAGCGCCTCTGGGGTCTCGGTGTTGCCCAGCACGTCGACGGCGAAGTAGGTGATCGTGTACTCCCCGTCGGCTGTCAGTGCCGGGAGGGTGAGATCACCGCCCGGTGGATGTAGGCAACGTCGCTCACGCCGGCGCCGGCCCCCTCGACCGAGACGTGGAGCTCCTTGACGCCATCGACACGATCGTCGGTGCTCGCGAACGACACGGTCACGTCCCCGTTGTGCCAGCCCGCGCCCGTCGGCGGCGGCGACACGGTGGCGTCGGTGTCCGGCGGTGTCGAGTCGGGCGGTGCCGGGTACGGCGGTGCCGGGACCATGTCCAGCCCGGAGAAGTCCACCTCGACGAGGCGGTGGCCGGGCATGGTCGTGAGCTCGCCCCGCACGGTCCGGAACTCCTGGGCGGCGTCGAACCAGTAGGGCTTCGCGACTGCCGTCAGTGCCTGGTCCTCAGGGAAGGCGTAGTGCAGCCTCGCGGGCCGTCCCTCGAACGCGCGGCCGTGCAGGTACATGACCAGCGCGTGCTCGAAGTTGTGGAGCATGTTCTTGCCGCGGAACGACTTGCGGAGGTCGATTGTCCCCGGGCACGCGCGACACCCGGGCGAACGTCTCTCGCGCCGGGAATGCCGGGTCGTCGTCGACGTACACGTCGAGGAAGGTCTGGGCGCTCGTGGCCAGCTGTTCCGCGTGCGCGAACCCGTTGGTGAGGTCGAGCGCTGCGAGTGTCTGGTCGGCCTCGTCGTGCATCCACCAGGCGCTGTCGCGCTCGATGACGTTCCCTTGGTTGCCCCTGCGCTGCTCGTTCCAGCGTCCGGCGTCCAGGTCCCACGCGCGAGCAAGCATCGTCTGCCTGTCTACCTGCAGCCCGGTCCAGGGACGATCCGCGAACATCTTGTTCGCGTTGTGGATCATCTCGTAGCTCTTGATGTTGTGCCCGTAGTCGGTCTGCAGCGCTCCGTAGTTGCCGTTGCCGACGCGCAGCGTTCGACCCCAGAACCACCATCCGTTCGCGGTCGTCTTGTCCTTGTGTCGGGCGATGAGGATCTCGGTGAGGCTCCGGAGGTCACTGGCGAACTGTGTCCGTCGGACCGGGTCGGACAGCAGGTGCAGGTTCGGCAGGTAGATCGCAGTCCCGGGCACCAGGAGGTTGGTGATGTCGCCCCCGTTGTCGTTGGTGTCCCTCTCCTGCGAGAGGTCGAAGGTCAACGAGTCCTTCACCCTGCCGGTGGCCGCGTCGTAGTACTTGTCGAACAGCAGGTCGCGCACGGCGAGGAGGCCTGCCTCGGCCCCAGGATCGCGAGTGACGTTGTAGTAGGTCCCGTAGGCGAGGCCGAGCGACGCCAGGTCGAAGACGCTCTTGTCGGCCTCCGCATTCGCGGGAGCTCCCTGGGCAGTGAGGTCGCCGAAGTATCCACCGTGGACGGGGTCCTCGGCATGGGTGTCGATCCAGTCCAGACCCGCCTTCGCGTAGGTCAGGTAGCGCTCGTCGCCGGTGAGCATGAAGGCAACCGAGTAACCGTAGACACCGCGCGCCAGTGTGGAGACTCCGCGGGAGGTGTTGGCCGGATCGAGCTCGCCGTTGCGGCCGCGGAAGGACGGGAAGTTGCCGACGGGATCGCCCAGGGCTTCAGGCAGGTCCCAATAGGGCATCAGATCCTCGAGGTGACGACGCAACCAGGTGTCGCCGTGGAGCACAGCGGGAACCTGGGGTTCGGCGACGATCGAGCCCGGAACACGCTCCGAACGTGCCGAGGTCGGTTGCACGGTGACGAGCACGACGGCCGTCACCAGCACAGCGGACAGCGCCCACACCCGCGAACGTGGCACGACCATCGGAGACCTCGGTCCGGGCCCATCCGAGTGGACCCACTCCAGTGAACCGCGTCGTCCATCCGGACGCCATGGCACGGAGGGATCATTGTGCCGCTAGCGCTCGGCCGCCCAGCCTGCGATCTCGGCGAACGTGTCGCCGAGGACAGCGATGTCGTCCACCTCGCGCTCCGTCAGCAACGCCTCCAGTCGGTTGACGAGAGCGCCGTCGGCCAGGCCGATCAGGTCGGCGTCCTCCTGGATCGCGGTTGCCACGATCTGCTCCGGAGTGTGGTCGGGACCGGTGTAGATGACCTCGTGGCCGCCGTCGCGCAACGCCCTGGCCAGCCCGGGCTCGCACACCACGATCCGGAGGCGATCGGGCGAGCTCGATGTCATGGCCGCAGGCTAGCCAACGAGCGTGATTCGACCCCCACGGAGCGGTCGGACAGCGGGCAAGTACGGTGAAGCGCTGCGAGCGCCCGGCGTCGTCATCCACAATCGTTGACACCGCCGATTTCCGCGGCCGTGACCTTTCCGTTACAGTTCGACGTCGCCTACCGGCGAATCCCCCGCACAAAGGAACCTGATCTATGGGCAACCACCGAGCGCACCGCGGCCCCCGCCGCGACCTCTCGGCAGCACCCGTCGCGGGTCGACGCAAGGCAGCCAAGCCGCCTGCTCGCCACCCCCTCCTCCGTGCTCTGCCGTCCGCCCCGATCCTCGTGGGTGTGGCGGCTCTTGCTGTTTCTGCTGGTGGCGCCGTGAGCGCCGCCGATGCCGACCTCGTCGGTCAGGTCACCTCGCAGACCGGAGCCATGGCCGCGGCCGGCAGCACCGGCCTCGCCAACGTGGCGCCCGCCGGTCACCGCGACGCCATCGTGTCCCGCGACTCGCGCCGTGACGCGCTCGCCGACGCCGCCAACGAAGAGCTGATCGCGCAGGCTGAGGCCCAGGCCGAGCAGCAGCACAACGCCCTCCAGGCCCTGGCGAAGGATGCCGAGAAGCAGTCCGCCAAGATCAAGGAGAACCAGTGGATCCTTCCGCTGGAGAGCTACCGCATCACCGCCACGTTCGGACTGTCGAGCTACCTCTGGTCCAGCGTGCACACCGGGCTCGACTTCTCGGCCCCCACCGGCTCCACGATCCGCTCCGTCGCCAACGGCGTCGTGACCGAGACCGGCTACGACGGCTCCTACGGCAACAAGACGGTCGTCACCCTCGATGACGGCACCGAGCTGTGGTACTGCCACCAGACCTCGTTCCTGGTCAGCGTCGGCGACGTCGTCCGCGGCGGCGAGGCCATCGGCACCGTCGGTTCCACCGGCAACACCACCGGCCCGCACCTGCACCTCGAGGTCCGCCCCGGTGCCGGCGACCCGGTCGACCCCTTCACCGCGCTGCTTGAACATGGCGTGACACCGTAGCTCCTGCTGCTTCGTGACCGACTGGGTTTCGACACGCTCCGTCACGCCCTCGCAAGCTCGGGCGCGGTCGCTGCTCAACCACCATCGATCTGATCCGCTGACGCGGCTCAGATCACAGCTTCTCGACCGGCGCATAGCGGAGCAGCAACCGCTTCACGCCTTCGGACCCGAAGTCGATCGACGCGACGGACTTGTCGCCGGATCCTTCGAGCGCGACGACGGTGCCCATCCCGAACGAGTCGTGGATGACCCGGTCGCCCGGCTCCAGCGACGGGATCTCCCGCGCCGGCTTGGACTTCGCCTTCACGTCGGCGCGCGCCGCCGCGGCGGAGAAGTTGTGCCGGCCGGCCGCGGTCGGAGCACCGAGCCGCGCGGGTGAGTTGGCCGCCAGGTCGGGCCGCCCCCATCGGGTCATCGCCTGGGCCGTACGCCGCCAGTCGACGAGGTCGACCGGGAACTCGTCGATGAACCGGGAGGCCGGGTTGTGGGAGGGCGCGCCCCAGGCGGAACGGACCATCGCGCGCGAGACGTAGAGCCGCTCGCGGGCGCGGGTGACGCCGACGTAAGCGAGCCGGCGCTCCTCCTCGAGCTCGGGCTGGTCGCCGAGCGAACGCTGGTGCGGGAAGACGCCGTCCTCGAGCCCGGTCAGGAAGACGACCGGGAACTCCAGCCCCTTCGCGGTGTGCAGCGTCATCAGCGTGACGACGCCGGCGTCCTCACCGTCGGGGGCGTCGGGGATCTGGTCGGAGTCGGCCACCAGCGCGACGCGTTCGAGGAAGTCGCCCAGGGTGACGGCGATGGTGCCTGCCTCGACCTCGGCCGGGTCGGCGGACGGGCCGGGCTGCGGGTCGTCGGAGAACTCACGGGCGACCGCCACCAGCTCGGCGAGGTTTTCCACCCGCGTCTCGTCCTGGGGGTCGTCGCTGGCCTCGAGCTCGGTCAGATAGCCCGATCGCTCGAGCACCGACTCCAGGATCACGTCGGCCCGCTCGTCGGCGGCGACCATCGACTGGAGCTCCTGGATCATCGCAACGAAGGCCTGGATGTTCTTGAGCGACCGCGTGGCGAGCCCGGGCGCCTGTTCGGCGAGGACCAGCGCCTCCCAGAACGAGATCCGCTCGCGCTCGGCCAGCGCATTGACGCACGCCTCGGCGCGCTCGCCGATCCCCCGCTTCGGGGTGTTGAGCACGCGTCGCAGCGAGATCTCGTCGGCGGTGTTGACCAGCATCCGGAGGTAGGCCAGCGCGTCGCGGACCTCACGGCGCTCGTAGAACCGGACGCCGCCGACGACCTTGTAGGGCTGGCCGGTGCGGATGAAGATCTCCTCGAACACCCGCGACTGGGCGTTGGTGCGGTAGAACACCGCGACGTCCTTGGCCAGCACGTTGCCGGTGTCGACCAGCTTGTCGATCTCCTCGGAGACGAAGCGCGCCTCGTCGTGCTCGTCGTCGGCGACGTAGCCCACGATCCGCTCGCCGTCCCCGGCGTCGGACCACAGGCGCTTGTCCTTGCGGCTGGAGTTGTTCCTGATCACCGAGTTGGCGGTGCTGAGGATCGTCTGGGTCGAGCGGTAGTTCTGCTCCAGCAGGATCGACTTCGCGTCGGGGAAGTCCTGCTCGAAGTCCATGATGTTGCGGATGTTGGCGCCGCGGAACGCATAGATCGACTGGTCGGCGTCACCGACGACCATCAGCTCGCTGGGGGCGTCGCCCACCGGCCGGCCCTCCTCGAGGTCCTGCCCGCAGAGCTGGTGGATCAGGGCGTACTGCGCGTGGTTGGTGTCCTGGTATTCGTCGACGAGCACGTGCCGGAACCGGCGGCGGTAGTTCTCCCGCACGTCGGGCAGCGTCTGGAAGAGGTGCACCGTGGTCATGATCAGGTCGTCGAAGTCGAGCGCGTTGGCCTCGCGCAGTCGGCGCTGATAGTTCGCGTACGCCGCCGCGTAGGCCTCCTCGAAGGAGTTGCGCGTGTCCTTGGCGGCGTCCTCGGGGTCGCGCAGCTCGTTCTTGTGGTTGCTCACCCAGTGCAGCACCGCGCCGGGCTGGTACTTCTTGGGGTCGAGGTCGAGACCCTTGAGCACGAGCGTCATCAGCCGCTTGGAGTCGGCGGCGTCGTAGATCGAAAAGTTGGACTTGTAGGCGGTGCCGTCGAAGTCCAGCGCGGAGATCTCCTTGCGCAGGATCCGCACGCACGCGGAGTGGAAGGTCGAGACCCACATGATCCGGGCCCGCTTGCCGACGAGGTCCTCCACCCGCTCCTTCATCTCGGCCGCGGCCTTGTTGGTGAAGGTGATGGCCAGGATCGAGCCGGGATGGGCCTTGCGCTCAGTGATCAGCCAGGCGATCCGGCGGGTCAGCACGCGGGTCTTGCCCGACCCCGCTCCGGCCACGACCAGCAGGGGCGCGCCGGCATGCACGACGGCCGCTCGTTGCGGCTCGTTGAGCCCTTCGAGCAAGGAATCAGGGTTCAGTTGGGGAGTGCTCATTCTGGTGCCAGCCTACGGCCCGGCACCGACAGCTCAGGCAGCGTGTGCAGGTGACCAGAAGATGGCCACCGCGATGTTGGCGACGCTCAGGAGCAGCAGCCCGGCCCAGAGTCCCTGCGGGATGGTCGGCTTGCGGGTGTTGACC
>CAVUNB010000041.1:0-23830 GCA_963742685.1 uncultured Actinomycetota bacterium
CGCTTGCCAGGGTGATGGGACCACCCTCTTGCCACGACCTAGGGACCACCTTGGGCCGCCACCGGCCGGTCGGTGGTGATGATCGACCGGTGGCGGGCCGGGGTCAACTCGGGCGGCGTCGCCGACCGGCCGGCGGGGGGCCGCCGGGGGTGGGCTTTTGCCGTTTGCGATAGCTCTCGCCTTCAACGACGAGCTCGTAGGCCGCGCTCTGGAGGCGGTCGATGGCGGACTGGGCGAGGAGCGGGTCGGCCATCACGGCCAGCCACTCAACCGGCTCCCTGTTGCTCGTGATCACCGTCGATGCCCGGCGATGTCTTTCGACCACAGCTCGTAGACGTCTTGGGTCTCGATGGGGTCCATGGCCTGGAGGCAGAGGTCATCGATGGCGAGGAGATCAACCCGGATGAGCTTGCGCATCTCGGCTTCGTGGCTCATGTCGAGCCGGGAAGCCTTGAGCCGCTTGAGCATCCGGTCGGCCCGCTCGAAGTGGACGGTGCGGGCCCGGCGGCAGGCGACGTGACCCAGGGCGCTGGCCATGAACGTCTTGCCGACCCCGACCGGGCCGAGGATCAGAACGTTGGCGGCGTCCTCGACGAACCGCAATGTGGTGAGCTCGGCCCAGAGGTCCCGGTCGAAGCGGACCTTGGCGGTGTCGTCCCAGGCTTCGAGGACCATGGTCGGATCGAGGCGGGCGGCCCGGGCCCGGGTCTCGGCCCCGGCCCGGTCCCGGCGGGTGATCTCGTCGGAGAGGACCAGCTCGAGGAAGTCGTGGTGGGGCAGGTGGTTCTGACGGGCGAGAGCGAGCCGCTCGGGCAGGGTGTCGAGCATCTTGCCGAGCTTGAGGCGGCGCAGCACAGCCTTGAGTTCGGCCGTGACCGTGATCGGCACCGGGGCGGTCACTGGGACACCTCGGCCGGCTCGAAGCCCGGCAGCGGGGCTTCGGCGCCGCCCTCGTCGCGGTTCGGGACTTGGCCGGGCGGCGGGTGACGGCGAAGTCGGCGTCGTCCCGGGCGAATCGGCCGGCGAGGACCTTCCCGGCCGGTGCCGCCGGTTCCCCAGCGGCTTCGGCGGCTCGTTCCAGCATGCGCCGGACGAGCCCGACGTTGACCGTCTCGACTTCCAGCGCCCGGGCGCAGGCGTCGTTGAGGCGTTCGTCGCCGTAGCGGCGGGCGAGGCCCAACAGGGCGTAGACCTGGCGCATCTTGGTCCACGGCAACGGGATGTCCAACAGGGCGGTGGCGTAGACGCCGACGGCGTCGCCGCAGGCGGCGGCCCGCCGCTTGAGCGTTTCGATGTCCCGCATGGCGTAGACGGTCTTCTCCGACGGGAGATCCGCCGGGTCGGTGCGCCGTCCGCCGGGTTCGGTCCGGAGGTGGGTCTTGACCAGTTGGCCGCGGTGGAAGATCTTGACCAGCTTGGAGTCGGCCCTGACCGAAACCCGTTGCCCGATAAGCGATCCCGGCACCGAGTAGAGGGCCTTGTCGACCTCGATGTGGTGGTCCCGGTGCACCTTCGGTTTCGGGTAGGTCGGCAGGTCATAGTCATCGGCCGGGACCGGGGCGAGTCGGGGTGCTTCCTCGTCGGCGAACACCTCCGCCGGGCGGCGCTGGGTCGTCCCGTGGGTCCGCAGGCCGGCCCGGACCCGGCACCACTCCTCGGCCCGCCGCTGGGCGTCGGCCAGATCAGCGAATGTCTCTCCCTTCCAGAACGACTCCCGGACGAACGGAAACCGTTCTCTCGACACGAGGTTTGTCCGTTGGCTTGCGGACCCGGGCGGCGTCGACGGCGAAGCCCCGGGCCTGGGCGTAGTCCAAGAAGGCGTCGTTGAGCCGAGGCTCGAGCGGGTCGGCCTGATCGATGATGGTCTTCATGTTGTCGGGGATCGACAACGGCGAAGACCCCGTTGAAGAATGTCCAGGCCGCCTCGAACCCGGCGATGACCGCCTGGGTCGTCTGCCGGTAGGTCAACCACACGAAGCAGTGCCTCGAGTAGCAGGCGGTGAAGATCAGGGCCCACACCAGCCGCCGTTTCCCGGTCGCCGGGTCGACCAGGAACCCCATCTTGCCGAAGTCGACCTGGAGCTCCCCGCCGGGCTCCCCGTCGTTGACCCGCACCGTGGGCTGGCGCCGGCCGAAGCCGCACTCCGCCACCGCGAAGCGGTGCAACGTCCGATACGGAACCTCAACACCCTTGCGGGACAACAACTCGTGGATCTTGACCAGGTTCAGCTTCTTGTCGTCGATCCACGCCTTGATCGTCGCCTGCTCCGGCCCCAGCGCCTCCCACGCCGACCCGTGACCGGCCGGGCGGGCCGGGCGCACCCGCAGGCACACCTCCCCGACCAACAGATCGGTCAGCTGCTCCTCGCCGCTCTCACGGACCAGACCGGCGGCCACCGCCGCCTCCACGTAACGGCGGACCGTCTTGCGGTCGACCCCACTCAAACGGGTGACGGCCCGGAAGCCCTCACCACGCATCCACAGACGCAGAACCTCACGGATCTCGAACACGGACACCTCCCGGTAGGACACGCGGCACCCTCCGTCCACAGGACGACTGGCACCGAGTCGAACGTCAGTCCGACCGGAGGTGGTGGACCTGACCCGTGTCAAGGTTCTGAGACAGATCCGGGGTCGGGAAAGTTGAGTTTCGGGGGCTGTCGGTAGAGGCTGAGAGGGGTCTTCATGGCGATGGCTTCGTGGGGCCGGACGCTGTTGAAGATGCCGCGGTAGTCAGCGACCTGACGGGCGAGTTCGAGGCCGTCGCCGATCTCTCGGCGGTAGAGCCGTTCGTACTTGACGGACCGGAACCAGCGTTCGATCACGCCGTTGGTCCAGGGTGCCTTGTTCCTCGTGCGGATGTGGACGATGTGCTTCTTGGACGCCACCCAGGCGGCGAATCGTCGGCCCTTGAAGCAGGGGCCGTTGTCGGTGACGATCTGCAACCGGCCGATCTCGCCGGTGGTCGGGTCGGTCAGATCCTCGATCCACGTGACGCCGAGCAGGACCTCCACCTCGAGGAGCGCCGCTTCGAACATGGCGATGGCGTCGTCGGCGGTCTTGCGGATCGTCAGTGTGCAGGCGACGCGACCTTGGCCCAGTAGTCGGCCACGCCGCCCAGGACCCAGTCGCCGGCGGCGTCGGTCTCGAAATCGCTGAAATCGGCCTGCCATAGGCGGTTCCGCCGCGTCGGCGGCGAGATGAACGTCTCCTTGCGGAGCCGGGCGAGCTGGCGGACCTCGCCGGTGTAGTTGGCCGGCAGCGCCAGTCCGTTGCGGTCCAGGACCCGGAACATCGTCGAGTCGGCCACCTCCCGGCCGGTGCCGTCGGTGCGCAAAAGCTCGGCGAGCTTGCGGTGCCCCCAGCCGTCCCACGTCGCCGCGAGCGCCTTGGCGTCGGCCTCGATGGCGTCCTGCGCCGGGGTGGGCCAGGGGCCTTTCACGTTCGAGCTCGCCGCCCGCCACCGGTACCAGGTTGGCCTCGGGATCCCGAGCACCTCGCAGAACCGGGTCACGGTCAGCTGGGCGGTCACCCGGGCCTCCTCGAGTTCGATGAACCCGGGTAGAGAGCCCCCCCTTTCCGCCAGAGGCGCAGCTCCATGTGAGCCTCGCCCAAGGCGGCGGTCAGCTGCTCGATCTCGGCGGCCAGAGCCTGTTCCCGACCGTTCGGCCCGTGACGGGCCCCTTCCTCGAGCGCCGCCTCACCGCCGGCCAGGAACTGATCCCGCCACTTCGACACCGACGTCTGCGACGTCGACTCCCGCCGCGCCGCCTCGGCGATCGTCACCTCGTTCCGCAACACCGCCAGAACGATCCGAAGCTTGTCCGCCTTCGACTTCTGCGATGGCCGACCCATCCAAGATCTCCTTCAGTCAGGTCCCCAACTTTGACCTGTCTCGGAAACCTTGACACACGTAGACCCCAAGGTGGTCCCATGACTGGCAACCGGGTGGTCCCATGACCGTGGCAAAACACTGGCGCGCTCGAAGGGATCCGCGCAACGACTCGGTGAGCTGACCATCGTTGATGGAGCCCATCGAGGAGGACGCGGATGAAGAGGTTGGAGCCCGAGGTCGAGCCGCGAGGTCAGGAGGTTGGCGGCGAAGGGCCACAAGCTCCGGGAGATCGGCCGGATGCTGGACTGCTCGCGCCATGCCGTGGCGAACACGTTGCGGCGGGAGCCCCGCCCGCTGTCGCCGACGGCGTGGAATCCATCGCCGGCGCGGCTGTCACTGCACGAGCGGGAGGAGATCAGGGTCGGACTGGAACGGGGCGACAGCTTCACCGCCATCGCGAAGAGCTCGGGCGGGCCGTGTCACGGTGTCTCGGGAGGTGACGGCCACGGCGGCCGGGACGGCTATCGGGCGACGTGGCGCACCAGGCGGCCTTCGAGCGGGCTCGGCGGCCGAAGACCCCGAAGCTGGCCGGCCCGCCGTCTGGCCGGGCAGGTCGCGGAGTGGCTCTGGAGGTGCTGGTCGCCGGAGGAGATCGCCGACGGTTGCGGATCGAGTTCCCGGACGACCCGGAGATGCGGGTGAGCCACGAGACGATCTACCAGTCGCTGTTCGTGCAGGGCCGAGGCGAGCTACGCCGGGAGCTGGCCCGATGCCTGCGCACCGGGACGCGACCGCCGCAAGACCGCGCGGCCGGCGTCGAACGGCGAGGCCGGATCCCCGGCATGGTCAACATCTCCGAACGGCCGCGCCGAGGTCGCCGACCGGGCCGTGCCCGGCCACTGGGAAGGCGACCTCATCCTCGGGCGAGGGCAGCCGCAGCGCCGTCGGCACCCTCGTCGAGCGCACCACCCGGTTCGTGCTGCTGCTGCACCTCGCCGAGACGGCACGAGCCGCGGTGAACGTCGAAGCCGCCATGCGCAAGGCGATCGCCACGCTGCCCGCCGAGCTGCGCCGCTCGATCACCTGGGACCAGGGCAGCGGAGATGGCCAGCCACGCGCAGTTCACGATCGCGACCGGGATCACCGATCTACTTCTGTGACCCGCACAGCCCGTGGCAGCGAGGCTCGAACGAGAACACCAACGGGCTGCTGCGCCAGTACTTGCCCAAGGGCACCGACCTCTCCGTCGGCACACCGCCGCCGACCTCCGCCGCGATCCCGCGCAGCCTCAACAACCGTCCTCGCAAGACCCTCGGACTACATGACACCATCAGAGGCTACGCGGAGGTCGTTGCGGCCACCGCCTGAACCCGCCACCGATCAGGTGGTCCCATGCTCGTGGCAGGCGACATCTTGGCCTTCACTCTGCGTTCAAATGCTCCGAAGAGAGGAGCACCCTCCTCGCCCTTGACCTGCCCAAATGCTCGGTGGTCGTCGGTGAATGTTGGCGGAGAGTGGCCAACGAGTGACGGGACCCAGACGGGACCGGTCCCGTTGACGGGACCCAGACGGGACCCGCGATCCTCCGGCCATAGGACTGAAATCGCTGGCGATGGCCGAGTCGATTCAGTCGGATGCCGGGGGGCGTTTGACCCCTTCGCCAGAAACTCCTCGCCGACCGAGAGGAAACCTTCACCCGCGTTCCTGCACAGCACCTCGTCGCCCGTCTACGATCATTCATGCTCACCTTCTGTGAGCCGTATTGAATGAGGCAGCGACGGGCGTCGAGATCTTTGCCTTCGTTGCCGATGTCGACGCCAGGCGTGGCGGGTCCAAGTGTTGACGTCGAAGAACTCGGCTACCCACCCGAGAGCGGCGAGCCACGGTCGGATGATATTCCCCTCGAGATCAGTCCGGCGCGATGAGCTTTCCTTCGGGGTTCAGGTGGGCCCCGACCCCGCCGCGGGATCGGAACGTCCCGCCGGGACAGGCATAGCCGGTGCCGGGCCCGCAGATCTCCGAGCGCAGGTAGGACCGGTGGTTGACGATGTCCGGAGCCCATCGGAAGCCCGGCAGGAGGGAGATCACACCGAAGGTCAAGGCATAGACGATCTGGAGAAGGTTACTACCGTCCCCAGTTCTACTTCCGTACGACTGACGTGACCGGTGTTGTGACCCTGCCCGAGGGCACCGAGATGGTCATGCCGGGTGACAACACCGAGATGTCGGTCGAGCTCATCCAGCCCATCGCGATGGACGAGGGTCTGCGCTTCGCCATCCGCGAGGGTGGCCGCACGGTTGGCGCCGGCCGCGTCACCAAGATCACCAAGTGATCTAACGCTTCACTTCGCGAGGCCCCACTCCTTCGGGAGTGGGGCCTCGTGGCATTTAGCTGGCGCCGTGAGCGCTCAGTTGGGCTGCGCCATCATCTCGATGTCGGCACCGGCCTCGTTGGTGGCAGGGTCGGTCATCGCCGCCAGCGCGGGATCCGTGACGATCGCGCTGAGCGTCGCGGTGTCCAGGGCGGCCTGGCGGGAGTAGGTCTCGTAGAGGGCGTAGACGACCCGACCCGTCTCCGGGTTGACCGACTGGGCCAGCACCGTCGAGCCTCTCTTGTTGTCGTCACTGAACGGCTCCGCCGTACCCGACGCCACGATCGTGCCGTCATCCTCCACACGGCAGTCGCCCGACCCCATGGCCGTGTCGGCGAGGTCGTCACAGCTGGAGATCGGCGCGTCGCCGGCGATCTGCACGTTCACCACCAGCATCTGTCGTCCCGCGAGCTTCGCCAGCACTCCCACGCTGTCGCTCTCGCCGGCGGCGGAGTAGGACTCGATCAGGTCAGCGCCGACCGCATCGCGCACGACGCCGGCGACGCCCTCGGCCGTGATCGCCTCCAGCGCGGTCGAGGAGCTGGTCGTGTCGGGGTCCGACGCGGTGTCCGTCTCGTCGCCGCAGGCACCGACCGTCGCGAGCAGGAGCAGCAGAGGCAAGGCGCGCTTCAGCATGGGATCGGCCGATCTGTGAGGGTGACGAGGATGTCGGGCCAATGATCCGCCAGCGTGGCCAGGTGCGTCGAGTGGGGCCGCACCACCAGCGATGCCTGCGGGATTCTGTCGGCGAACCAGGCTGCGCCCGGCAGCGCACGCTGGTCGGCGTCGCCGTACCAGAGGTGAGTGGGGCAGTCGACTGCCGCGAGGTCATGTCCAGACTGGAAGAGCGCGGCGTCGCGCAGGAACCGTATGGTCCGCCAGCGCCTGGGGCGAGGCCGCGACGTCGGGCACGGGGAGGCGCCGCACGATGGCTGCGTCCTGCTCCGGCAGCGATCCCGCCCACCGCCCTGCGAGGGCCGCGTCGTCGGCGTCGGCGACGTCGATGCGCGAGGCCCAGGCCTCGAACTCGGGGCGGGCGTGCTCCATCGCCTGCTCGATGGACTCCTCCGCCGTCCCGTTCATCGGCAGGGTCGCGACGATGCCGAGGGCACGCGCCCGGTCGGCATGTCGTACGGCGAAGGCTGCGGCGTACGCTCCACCCACGGACATGCCCAGGGCCGCGACCTCGCGGATCCCGAGCAGGTCGAGGACGGCCGCCGCGTCGTCGGCGACGGAGGCGTGGGTCGAGTCGGCGCGACTGGAGAGGCCGTAGCCGGGCCGGTTGACGCAGAGCAGTCGCACCCCCGCGACCCGGGCGGCGGCGTCCGCGAACCGCGCCGCCCACCGGGTGTCGGGGCAACCGTGGAAGAACAGCACGACCGGCCCGTCGACGGCGCCGCCGAACCAGAGCTGCGCCTGCCTGCTGTCAGGCAGGCTGAGGATCTCCACCCACACAACCTAGGCGCCGTGAGAGGTGGGCAGAGTCGACTGCGAGAATCGTGGTGTGAACGACGTCCGCCCCCCGCGCCCGCACCAGAAGCTGACCGACGAGGGCCGCCGGATGCGGGAAGTGCTGACCTACTCGCGTCGCGGGAGCCGCTTCACCCCGCAGCAGGCAGCGGGCTGGGCAGCGCACCAGGCCGACTGGGTCATCCCGGACGAGGCGGTCGACAAGCCTGACTTCGACCTCGCGAGCTGGTGGGACCGCGAGGCGCCGCTCATCGTCGAGGTCGGCTCCGGCGTCGGTGAGGCCACGGCGGCGCTCGCGGCGTCGAGGCCCGACGCCAACATCCTGGCGTTCGAGGTCTGGCTCCCGGGCATCGCCGACTCGATGTGGCGGGTTGCCGAGGCAGGCGCCGACAACGTGCGATTCTGCGGCGTCGACGCCGTCTGGTCGCTGGAACACCTGCTCGCACCGGACAGCCTGACCGAGCTGTGGACCTTCTTCCCCGACCCGTGGCACAAGACCAAGCACCACAAGCGCCGCTTCGTGACGCCGACCAACGCGGCGATCGCCGCGAGCCGGCTGACGCCGGGTGGCGTCTGGCGACTCGCCACCGACTGGGCCGACTACGCCGAGCAGATGGTCGAGGTGCTCGACGCCGAGCAGCTGCTCGACGGGGGACCGGTCGAGCGCTGGGCCGAGCGTCCGATCACCCGCTTCGAGCGCAAGGGCCTCGAGAAGGACCGCGAGATCACCGACCTCGCCTACACCCGCGTCGCCCCATGACGACCGCCGAGCGGACCCCAGCCACGAGGCGGCGCATCCACCCGGCGTGGTGGGTCGCTGCCGTCACCATGGCCGCGTTGATGGCCGCAGCCGGCTTCCGCTCGTCGACCGGCGCGCTGCTCGTCCCGCTCGAGGAGGACTTCGGCTGGTCGCGCTCCACGACGAGCGGGGCGGTCAGCCTCAACCTCATCATCTACGGCCTCACCGCCCCCTTCGCGGCCGCGCTCATGGAGCGCTTCGGCATCCGCCGCGTGGTCGCCGCCTCCCTGACCCTAGTCGCGCTCGGCAGTGGGCTGACCCTGGTGATGACCAGCCCGTGGCAGCTGTGGCTGCTGTGGGGCTTCGCGATCGGCATCGGCACCGGCTCGCTGGCGCTGGTGTTCGGAGCGGTCGTCGCGAACCGCTGGTTCGTCAAGCACCGCGGCGTCGTGATCGGCGTCTTCTCCGCGGCCAGCTCGACCGGTCAGCTGGTCTTCCTGCCGGTGATCGCGCGCCTCGCGGACGGTCCGGGCTGGCGGTGGGCGGCGGCGATCACGACCGTCTTCGCCGCCCTGCTCGTCCCCTTCGTGCTGTGGTTGCTGCGCGACCACCCGGCGGACATCGGGACGACGGCGTACGGCGCAAGCGGACCCCTGCCGCGTCCGGCGAAGCCCACGAAGGGTGCGGCCCGGGTCGCCATCGACGCGTTCCGGGAGAACACCCGCAGCCGCACGTTCTGGATCCTCATCGGCACGTTCTGGATCTGCGGCTGGTCGACCAACGGCCTGATCGGCACCCACTTCATCCCCGCCGCGCACGACCACGGCATGCCGGCCTCGACCAGCGCCAGCCTCCTCGCGCTGATCGGCATCTTCGACATCATCGGCACCGTGGCCAGCGGCTGGCTCACCGACCGCGTCGACAGCCGCTACCTGCTGTGCGGCTACTACTTCTTCCGCGGTGGCTCCCTGCTCGTGGTGCCGTGGCTGCTGGGCCCGCACGTCCACCCGAGCCTGTTCCTGTTCATCCTCTTCTACGGCCTGGACTGGGTGGCGACCGTGCCGCCGACGGTCGCGCTGTGTCGCCAGCACTTCGGGATCGAGAAGGCCAGCGTCGTCTTCGGCTGGGTCTTCGCCGCTCACATGGTCGGCGCCGGCGTGGCCGCCAGCTTCGCCGGCTGGATCCGGGAGTGGCGCGGCGACTACTTCGGTGCCTGGCTGACCGCCGGCGCGCTCTGCGTGCTCGCGGCCGTGGCCTGTCTCCTGATCCCCAGGAGTCCGGTCACTGACTCGACGTGAACCGCAGGCCCTCATCCTCGAGCAGCGCCTCGACCCGCAGCCGCTCGGCCTCGCGGTCCGTCCCGGGTGGCAGGTCCGTGAGGGTGTCGGGCAGGCCGAGGGCAAGGCAGGCCTGCGCGAGCGCATCGTCGTACGCCGCAAGCGTCGCCTCGCGACGGACGTGGCTGGAGCCCGGCGGCATGCCGTGGGACGCCGCCCGCAGGCGCTTCAGGTCCGCGGCCAGGGTCTCGATCGGTGGACCGACGGGAGCGGCACGCGGAGGCAGGTGCCGGCGGACGAAGATCCTCGCGGCGCTGCCGTAGAACACGACCCACAGCACGAGGACCAGCATGGCGGTGATCGCGGCGACACCCAGCACCCCCGACATCACGAGGGTCAGCCTCCGCCGACCAGGCGCGCGCGCATCGCGGCCTCGCGGGCGAGCCGGGCGGAGTCGCGCTCGCGACGAGAGGCGATCACCGCGGCCAGGTAGTCGTGGGGTGCGGTGCCGGGAGGCGGAGGCGGAGCGACGTACGCCGCGACCTCGGCCGCGAGCTGGGAGCCGAGGTCGTCCCGAGTGGCCGGGTCGAGGGTGGCGGCACGCCCGAGGAACTGGCGCACGGCGAGCGCGAGCCCGATCGGCAAGGAGGCCATGTCGGCCGAGCGCGCCCACGGCGCGAGGTGCGGCGGCAGCAGCACGGGCGGCGCCAGGTGGAGGCGCACCCGCTCGCGCACCACGTAGGTGCCGGCGGCGTGGTCGCCGAGGCGCTTGCCCTTGGTGGAGAGGAGGGCCGAGAAGAACGCCGGGGCACCGGTGAAGGCGTAGATCTCGACGAAGCCGATCAGGGCTCGCACGAACGCGTGCTGGAACGAGATGGGGCCGGCGTCGTCGCGGACCGTCCGCAGGCCGCACGCGAGCTTGCCCAGGGAGCGACCGCGGCTGAGCGTCTCGACGGCGGTCGGGATGACGAGGAAGACGGTGATCATGGTGCCGATCAGGGCCACGTGGCCGAGCGCGCCATCGGTCTGGAGGACGGCGATCCCGAAGACGATGAAGATCCCGATCAGCAGGAGCACCGTGACGACGACGTCGATCAACCCGCTGCCGATGCGCGAGCCCAGGCTGGCGGGCGGCAGGTCGAGCGCGACGGCCTCGCCGGTGACGTGGTCGTCGACGGTGAGGCTGGCGAAGGCTGGGCCGGGAGCAGACATCGCCGCCAGCATAGGCTGGCCGCGTGGACCTCGACGCATACGTGCTGGCGCACAGCGACCAGTGGCAGCGACTCGAGGAGCTCACCGCCCGGCGCCGGCTCGACGGGGCCCAGAACGACGAGCTCGTCGACCTCTACCAGGGTGTCGCGACGCATCTCTCGGTCGTGCGCACGTCGGCTCCCGATGCCGCGCTGATCGCCTACCTGTCCTCGATCCTGGCCCGGGCCCGGCTGAAGACCGTCGGCACCCGGGCGACCACGTGGCGCAGTGTCGGGAGCTTCTTCACCGACCGGTTCCCGGCGGCGCTCTACCGCCTCCGGTGGTGGTGGCTGGCGACACTCGCCGCCAACGTCGTGGCCACCGGCGTGATGATCTGGTGGCTGCTCCAGCACCCCGCGGTCGAGCAGAGCATGCTCTCGCCCCAGGAGATCGACCAGCTGGTGCGCAACGACTTCGAGAACTACTACAGCGAGTACGCCGCCTCGCACTTCGCCGCCCAGGTGTGGATCAACAATGCGTGGGTCGCAGCCCTGTGCATCGCCCTCGGGGTCCTGGGCGCACCGGTCGTCTACCTGTTGTTCCAGAACGTCGCCAACCTGGCGATCGTCGGCTCGATCATGATGCGACACGACCACGGGGCTCACTTCTGGGGGCTGATCACCCCGCACGGACTGCTCGAGCTGACGGCCGTCTTCGTGGCCGGCGGTGTCGGGCTGCGGCTCTTCTGGTCCTGGGTCGCGCCCGGTGACCTGACTCGCGCCCAGTCGATGGCTCGCGAAGGACGCACCGCGGGGACGGTCGCGCTCGGCCTGGTCGTGGTGCTCTTCATCAGCGGCATCATCGAGGCCTTCGTGACCCCGTCCGGCCTCCCCACCGAGGCGCGGGTCGGCATCGGGATCGTTGCCGAGCTCGCGTTCTTCGCCTACGTCTTCGTGGTCGGACGCAGTGCCGTCGCGCGCGGCCACACCGGTGACATCGATGCCGCACTGCTTGAAGATCGGGTCGCCACCCAGGCTTGACCTCAGAGCAGGCCGCGGGCCTTGAGCGCGAGGTAGTGGTCGGCCAGCGCCGGCGGCAGCCGCTCGGCATCGGCATCCACGACGTCGACGCCCAGCGCGGTGAGGATCTCGCTGGCGCGGCGGCGCTGCTGCAGGACGTGCGATGCCGCCGCTGCGGCGTACACGTCGGAAAGCGAGTCGCGCCGGTCCCGCAGCGCGCCCAGCGCGGGGTCCTGCACCGACGCGACCACGACGCGGTGGTGCTTGAGCAGCGCGGGCAGCACCGGGAGCAGGCTCTCGATCACGGAGGCGGGCTCGAGGGGCGTAAGGAGCACGACGAGCGCCCGCTGGCGTCCGAGGTGGTTGACCGCGCCGGCGAGGGCGGCCCAGTCGGCCTCGGCGATCACCGGCTCGAGGTCGGCCATCGTGTCCTGCAGGGTGGCCGCGATGTCCCGGGCGCCGGCCGCGCGCACCCTGGCCCGGACCTGTCGGTCGCCCGCCAGGAAGTCGATGCGATCGCCAGCGCGAGCCCCGAGGGCGGCCAGCAACAGGGCGGCGTCCATCGCCGAGTCGAGCCGCGGCACGTCGCCGATCCGGGCGGCCGAGACGCGCGAGGTGTCCAGCACGATGACGACGCGACGGTCCCGCTCGGGCTGCCAGGTGCGCACCACGACGTTGCGGTTGCGGGCGCTGGCTCGCCAGTCGATGGAGCGTACGTCGTCGCCGCGGACGTACTCCCGGAGCGAGTCGAACTCGGTGCCGGCGCCACGGATGCGAACCGCCGAGCGGCCGTCGAGCTCGCGCAGTCGCGCCAGGCGCGACGGCAGGTGCTTGCGTGACTCGAACGGCGGCAGGGACCGGACAGCGCCGGGCACGTCGAGCGTCGCCTGCCGGGCCGCGAGCCCCAGGGGGCCGAGGATCCGCACCGTCACGCCCAACGCCCGGAGGTCGCCGCGGCGGCGAGGACGCAGCCCGGTGACGAGGATGGTCGCGTCGGCGGCCGCGAGCCGGATCCGGTGCCGGTTGTTGCTCGCCCCGGCCGTCGGCTGCCAGGCGTCGCGGACCAGGGCACGGATCGCTCGGGTGCCCGGGTTGGTGACCGTCAGCCGCGACTCCGCGTCGTGCCCGAGCCGGACCGCGGCGATCTCGGCCCGGCGGAGCGCCAGGGAGGTCGGCCGGACGGCCGCGAACCAGTCGATGGCCGTCACCAGCGCGACCAGCAGCAGCCAGCCCCAGACCGTGCCCATGGCAGGGCGCAGCACCACGGGCACCAGCCCGAGGGCGAGCAGCAGGGGGACGCGACCGGTGATGACCATCGGTCAGCGGGGGACCGGGACCGAGTTGAGCGCAGACGTCAGGACCGCGGACACGTCGACACCCTCGAGCTCGGCCTCGGGACGCAGCCCGAGCCGGTGGACCAGGGTGGCGTGCGCGAGGGCCTTGACGTCGTCGGGGGTCACGAAGTCGCGACCGGTCAGCCACGCCCAGGCACGCGAGGTCCGCATCAGGGCGGTGGCGCCACGCGGGGAGACGCCGAGCGACAACGACGGCGAGTCCCGGGTGGCCCGGGCGATGTCGACGATGTAGCCGGTCACCTCCGGGGAGACCTGCACCGAGCCGACCGCCGCCTGGCCCGCCTCGATGTCGGCCGGCCCCGCGACCGCGCGCACCCCGGCGGCCGCGACGTCGCGCGGATCGAAGCCTGCCGCGTGCCGTGTGAGGATCTCGAGCTCGGCGTCCCGCGGCGGGATCGGCAGCACGATCTTGAGCAGGAACCGGTCGAGCTGGGCCTCGGGCAGCGGGTAGGTGCCTTCGTACTCGACCGGGTTCTGGGTGGCAGCCACCAGGAAGGGGCGCGGCAGCGGGCGCGAGACCCCGTCGACCGAGACCTGGCCCTCCTCCATCGCCTCCAGCAGCGCCGACTGGGTCTTGGGCGGCGTCCGGTTGATCTCGTCGGCCAGCAGCAGGTTGGTGAACAGCGGGCCCTCGCGGAAGCTCAGCTCACCGGCCCGGCCGTCGATCACCATCGAGCCGGTGATGTCGCCGGGCATCAGGTCCGGGGTGAACTGGACCCGTCGCGTCTCGACATCGAGCGACCCGGCCAGCGTGCGCACGAGCAGCGTCTTCGCCACTCCCGGCACACCCTCCATCAGCACGTGGCCGCCGCACAGCAGGGCGACGAGCAGGCCGGACACCGCGGCGTCCTGGCCCACCACCGCCTTGGCGACCTCGGCGCGGACAGCGGCGAGTCGCTCGCGGGCGGACTCGTGGTCGACGGGCAGGGTCTCGTTGGGGCTGGTCATGTGCGGCGTACCTCTCGGTCGAGCTCGGCCAACGCGCTGGCCAGGTGGATGAGTTCGTCGTCGGTGCCGGGCGCTGCGGCCCGGTCACCGATCAGGGTCTCGATGTCGGCGGCCGGGCGATCGAGGCGAGCGGCGACATCGCGCACGAGCACCTCCACCTCGTCGTGCGGCAGCCGCAGGTGTGTGGACAGGTCGTCGCGCGTCGATCGACGCAGCACGTCGGCGGCGTGCCCGCGAGCCGATGCCGAACGATAGAGCCGGCCGCGCGCCTCGGTGGTCTCGAGCGAGCGAACGGTGACGGGCAGCGGTTCGACCGCCAGGGCCCCGAGCCTGCGCCCGCGCCACCAGATGACTGCGAGCATCACCAGTCCGAGCAGCCAGACGCCGGGCATCAGCCACGTCGGCAGCAGCGAGCGCAGTCCGACACCGTCGGCACCGACGAGGTCGTCGAGGCTCGGGACGTACCAGACGACGCGGGAGTGCTGGCCGAGCACCCGCAGCGCGACGGCCGCGTTGTCGGCGCGCAGGACCTGGTCGTTCTCGATGATGCCGGAGGCGCCGAGGAGCACCAGGTCGTTGCCGGCGGAGGCGAGCACCCACCCGGACTCGCTCGGGAAGCAGCCGGCGGTGGTCGCGTAGGAGGCCCCCGCGTCGACCTCGATGTCCAGGTCGGACAGGTCACCGAAGCCCGTGTCCGTGCAGTCGCCGGCCTGCGGGCCGTCGAGCGAGGAGTAGGACGCCGTGGCATCGACGCCCAGCGCCTCCACCGCGCCCGGGCCGGGCCCGGCCACGACCACGGTGCTGCCCGAGGCGGCCGCGAGCAGCCGGTCGGCGGTGCTCTGGCCGAGGTTGTCGGGGGAGGTGACGACGACCGTGGTGTCCGCGCCGAGCGACTGGTCCTCCAGCGCGTCGGCGGAGCGGACGATCTCCACCTCGACGCCTTCGTCGGCGAGCACCTGTGCGAGCGCGCGGGCTCCGCGGGCACCTGGGTTCTCCGGGTCGTGGTCGGCGCCGGTCTGCGGCCCTCCGGTCAGCAGCACGGCGACGAGAAGGGCCGCGAGCGTCCCGAGCCCGATGACGAGCATGGATCGGTTGCGCGTGAGCCAGTCGCTCATCGGACCCCCGCCAGCTCGTCGTCGAGAGCCAGCACGAACGCGGCCTGCTCCTGAGTGGCGTCGCGGTCGCCGTACAGCACGAGATCGAAGAGGCGCGCGCCCTCGGACATGCCTTCGGCCTGGTCGGGGTACGCCGACCGCAGCGCCTGCGTCACCTCGTGGGCCGTGGTGCCGGGTGCCGCGTCCAGCCGACCGCGTTCGACCTGGCGCGCCACCAGCGCGCGGAAGCCGTCCACCAGCGCGTCGGAGCGACGGCCCTCGGCGAGTGCGTGCTCCGCCCGGTCCCGCCACTCGGTGGCGCTGACGGAGGCATCGGGGAGGATCGAGCCGGCGCGTGCCGTCTGCTGGCGCGCGGTGCGGGCGCGCGTCGCGAGCCAGATCAGCGCGAGCACGAGAACCAGGCCGACCGCCATGGCGGCGAAGGCCGACAGTGGAGGAGCGTTGGAGGCCGCGTCGAGGACGTCCAGCACGCGGCGTCGCAGCCAGTCCAGCAGCCGCTGCATCACGTCGTCCTGGTGGTAGGCGGGATCGAGCAGCTCGCGGCGCAGCAGGTCGCGCCCCTGCTCCGGCGTCGGGACCAGGGGCGGATCGGGCGGTGGCACCCACCTCACGAGCGGGTGATCCCCGCCCGCTGCATCAGCACCACGTCGAAGGCCTCGGTACGCATCCGCAGGTCGACGTACTGCAACGTCGCCACCGAGGTCGTGAACGGCGCCACGAACGCGGCCGTGATCACCGAGGCGATCGCCTGCCCGATCACCAGCATGAACACGCCCGCCTCGCCCGGCACGCCTCCCAGGACCACGCCCTGGCTCATGAGGCTGACGGGCATGGCCAGCATCGAGCCCGCGATCTGGGCGATGACGAAGGTGAGCAGCCCGATCCCGAAGGTGCGCCAGAACGCCTTGCGAGTGAGGTGGTAACCGCGGCCGATGGCGCCGAACACCCCGATCGGCTCGAGCATCAGCGCCGGCACGGGCAGGTAGTAGACGCGGACCCAGAACCAGACGAAGAACGCACCGAACAGCGGCACGCTGAGCAGGCCGTAGACGACCGGGACCTGCCAGTCGCTGGCCGTCATCACGACGACGACCCAGCTCAGGACGTAGAGCACGAGGAGCAGAGTCGTGGTCAGCCCGAGCAGGAAGGTCAGCCCGATCAGCCGCCACCGCTTGCCGTGGGTGGCTGCCCAGGCCTGGCCGAGGGTGAGCTTGTGGCCGATGGCCGCGGCGGCGACGACGTGGGCGATCATGCCGCCGACCAGGATCAGCCCGATGCCCTGCAGCACGGAGCCGAGAGCCAGCGAGCCGAACACGCCGGCGAACCCGGCGATGTCCTCGTTGGTGAGGGGGGCGCTCGTGCTGTCGGACGAGCTGCTCGTGATCTCGTCGGTCATCGACAGGTCGAGTGCCGTGCCCAGCACGGCGGTGGCCAGCACCGGGATCGCCATCGCGATCGCGGCGACCAGCACCGCGGAGCCGACGGTGGCGCGAGGGTTGAACCGGATGATCTTGAAGGCCGCGTCATACATGTCGCCGAGGCTCAGCGGGCGCAGCGGGATCGCGCCCGGCTTGTGGGCCGCACTCTGCTGAGGCAGCGGCCGGTACGCCGCGGGCTGTGCCGCGTAGGGCTGCGTCGCCGGCCCCGCGGGTGGCGGTGTCCACCCCGGTGGTGGCGGGTACTGCTCCGACATGACTTCCCCCTGATCGCGACGTTGGCGCAATCCTGTCAGGTCGCTCCCGGCGTCCTACGCTGTTCGTCGTGAAGGCGAGAGTCGTACGCCGCTGGGCCGGGTCGTTGCTCGGTGTCGCGCTGCTGGCAGCGAGTGCCTGTTCGGGTTCCGAACCCGCCGACCCGGAGCCGTCCTCGGCGGTCTCGGAGTCGGAGTCGGAGAGCTCGGTCGACCCGGAGCAGATCGTTCGGGATGCCTGCCTGTCCTCGATCCCACCGAAGGCCGAGATCGAGGCCGTCACCCTCGAGGGCGCCACCGACGGCCGGATCCAGGCCGTGCTGTTCCCCAGCGGCGGCAAGCGGGTCGCGCTCGTCCTGCTGCCGCAGGTCGGTGGCGGCGTGTGCGGGTGGGGGAGGTTCGCACACGAGGTCGCGAAGCTGGGCTTCCCCTCGATCGTCGTCGCGCCATGCCTGTACGGCGAGTCGACGTGCTCCGACGAGGGAGACGCCGATCCGCTCAACGAGGTGGCGCCGGCGATCGCCGCCGCCCGCGAAGCGTTCGGCACCGAACGGGTCGTCCTGATGGGCGCGTCCATGGGTGGCTCGCTGACCGTGCTGGCCGCGGCAGGGGGCGCGGACGTCGACGCCTGGATCGACGTGTCGGGACCGCCGGCGTGGGAGGAGACCGATCTGCTGCCGCTCGCCGACTCGCTGCCGGCGGAGGGACTGGTCGTCTTTGCGAGGTCGGACGGCGCTTCGGCGTACACCCAGGCGAGGCAGCTGGCGAAGCGATCCGGCGTCCGGTTCCTCGACGGCGGCAGCGGTCACGGCTATGAGCTGCTGGGCGACTACACCGGTAGAATCAGCCGGGTCGGACGGACCGTCCTGGCTTTCGCCAAGGGCTGATTCCGGCTCCCGCTATTCCGATTTGGCGCGTGCCCCGATGTCTGCCAAGATAGTCCGGTTGCTCCGGCGAGTCGCTTACACGCGGCTGGCGGGGTGCGGCAGCACTTGACTTCTGAATCGCGTCTCCGAAGATCGATTGAGTTTGTTGCGTGCACCGCACCTCGCCAGATTGACGAGTAGGAGACCCGATCAGCCCGACGAACCCGTCGGGTGCCCCCACACAACACATCGAGATCCAGGTCTCGTGTCGCGAAAACAGCGCGACACGCCCGACCTCGGGGGTCGGAGGTGGGGGCGGATGCACGGGCGGTACGGACTCACCCGAGGACGTGTCGTGAGCCAGACCAGAACGCGGTACGACCCCAGCGGGGCGTACGAGATCGATAAGGACGAAGGACCTATGGCGGGACAGAAGATCCGCATCAGGCTCAAGGCCTATGACCACGAGGTGATCGACACCTCGGCGCGGAAGATCGTGGACACCGTCACCCGCACGGGTGCGAAGGTCGCCGGCCCCGTGCCGCTGCCGACCGAGAAGAACGTGTTCTGCGTCATCCGCTCGCCCCACAAGTACAAGGACTCCCGCGAGCACTTCGAGATGCGCACGCACAAGCGCCTTATCGACATCATCGACCCGACGCCGAAGACCGTCGACTCGCTGATGCGCCTCGACCTGCCTGCCGGTGTCGACATCGAGATCAAGCTCTGAGGTCTGACATGACTACTTCGAACGCAATGTGAAGGGCCTGCTGGGCACCAAGCTCGGCATGACCCAGTTCTGGGACGAGAACAACCTTGTCGTCCCCGTCACCGTGATCGCTGCGTGCGACCAACGTGGTGACCCAGATCCGCCAGCCCGAGATCGATGGCTACAACGCCATCCAGGTCGGCTACGGCGAGATCGAGGCGCCGCAAGGTCAACCAGCCCGACGCCGGTCACTTCGCCAAGGCCGGGGTACCCCGCGTCGCCACGTGGTGGAGATCCGCACCGCCGACGCCGCGTCCTACACCATCGGTCAGGAGCTCAGCCCCGAGATGTTCGCCGCCGGCGAGGAGATCGACGTGACCGGCACCAGCAAGGGCAAGGGCTTCGCCGGTGTCATGAAGCGTCACGGCTTCCACGGTGTCGGCGCCTCCCACGGTGCCCACCGCAACCACCGCAAGCCGGGCTCCATCGGCGCCTGCGCCACGCCGGGTCGTGTCTTCAAGGGCACGCGCATGGCTGGCCGCATGGGTAGTGACACGGTCACCACCCAGAACATCACGGTGCACGCCATCGACGCCGAGAAGGGCCTGATCATGCTCAAGGGCGCCGTTCCCGGCCCCAAGGGTGGTCTCGTGGTCCTCCGCTCGGCCGCCAAGAAGACGCAGGAGGCCTGAGCATGGCTACCAAGACTGTCAAGGTTGACTTCCCGGCCGCGATCTTCGATGTCGAGGTCAACATCCCGTTGATCCACCAGGTCGTCGTCGCCCAGCAGGCTGCCGCTCGTCAGGGCACGCACTCCACCAAGCGTCGCGGCGAGGTCCGCGGTGGTGGACGCAAGCCCCACAAGCAGAAGGGCACCGGCCGCGCCCGTCAGGGCTCGACCCGCGCTCCGCAGTTCACCGGCGGTGGCATCGTCCACGGCCCCCAGCCGCGCGACTACAGCGAGCGGACCCCCAAGAAGATGAAGGCCGCCGCCCTGCGCGGTGCCCTCTCCGACCGGGCCCGCAACGACCGCATCCACGTCGTCGACGGACTCATCTCCGGCGACAAGCCCTCCACCAAGACGCGCTCTGGCCGCGCTGACGAGTCTGAGTGACCGCGTCCGCTTCCTGGTGGTGCTCGAGCGCAGCGACGCCGTCACCTGGCTCTCGCTCCGCAACGCGCCGCAGGTGCACATCGTGGCTGTCGACCAGCTCAACACCTACGACGTGCTCGCCAGCGACGACGTCGTCTTCACCAAGGGCGCCTACGAGGCCTTCGTGAGCGGCGCCGGCTGCCAAGGCCAGCGCTCGCAAGTTCGTCGTCGTCGACGAGGCCAGCTGGCACCGAGACCGAGACCAAGACCGAGGTCAAGGCGTTCGCGGACGTCTCCGAGGCCCCGGCCGACGAGGCGCCGGCCCTGCCGGAGGGTGCCAAGGCGCCCCTCAAGAGCGGCAAGGCTCCCAAGGGCTACGAGGTCAAGGGCAACGCCGACTCGGGTCTCTACCACGAGCCCGACGGCCAGTGGTACGACGCCACCGACGCCGAGTTCTGGTTCAAGAGCGCTGAGGACGCCGAGGCCGCTGGCTTCAAGCGTGCCGGCGGCGCCGCCAAGGAGGACGACAAGTGAGCACCCTGCACAAGGACCACCGCGACATCCTGATCGCGCCGGTCGTGTCCGAGAAGAGCTACAGCCTCCTCGACGCCAACAAGTACACGTTCATCGTGCGCCCTGACGCCAACAAGACCGAGATCAAGATCGCGGTCGAGAAGGTCTTCAACGTCAAGGTGACCTCGGTCAACACGATCAACCGCCAGGGCAAGACGCGCCGCACGCGCACCGGCCTCGGCAAGCGTGCCAACACCAAGCGCGCCATCGTCAGCCTCGCTGAGGGTCACCGCATCGACATCTTCGGAGGTCCGGTCTCCTGACCGGACTGCTGAATAGGAACTGATATGGCTATCCGCAAGTACAAGCCGACCACCCCGGGCCGTCGTGGCTCCTCGGTGGCCGACTTCGTCGAGATCACTCGGACCACTCCCGAGAAGTCGCTGACGCGCCCGCTCCCCAAGAACGGCGGCCGCAACAACCAGGGCCGGATCACCACCCGGCACCAGGGTGGCGGTCACAAGCGCGCCTACCGCATCATCGACTTCCGTCGCTACGACAAGGACGGCGTTCCCGCGAAGGTCGCTCACATCGAGTACGACCCCAACCGCACTGCGCGCATCGCGCTGCTGCACTACATCGACGGCGAGAAGCGCTACATCGTGGCCCCCAAGGGTCTCGAGCAGGGCACGCCCGTCGAGTCCGGCCCCAACGCCGACATCAAGCCCGGCAACAACCTGCCGCTGCGCAACATCCCGGTCGGTACCACCATCCACTGCGTGGAGCTTCGTCCGGGCGGTGGCGCCAAGATGGCCCGCTCGGCCGGCAACTCCGCCCAGCTGGTGGCCCGCGAAGGCAGCCGCGCCACGCTCCGTCTGCCCTCGGGCGAGATGCGGTTCGTGGACGTTCGTTGCCGCGCAACGATCGGCGAGGTCGGCAACGCCGAGCAGTCCAACATCAACTGGGGCAAGGCCGGCCGCATGCGCTGGAAGGGCAAGCGCCCGACCGTCCGCGGTGTCGTCATGAACCCGGTCGACCACCCGCACGGTGGTGGCGAGGGCAAGACGTCCGGTGGTCGCCACCCGGTGTCGCCCTGGGGCCAGAAGGAAGGCCGCACGCGCAAGCGCAAGGCCTCCGACTCCCAGATCATCCGTCGTCGCAAGTCCGGCAAGGGTAGGAAGTAACAGCTATGCCTCGCAGCCTGAAGAAGGGCCCCTTCATCGACGACCACCTTCAGAAGAAGGTGGACGCCGAGAACGCGAAGGGCAGCCACAACGTCATCAAGACCTGGTCACGCCGGTCGATGATCGTGCCCGACATGATCGGTCACACCATCGCCGTGCACGACGGTCGCAAGCACGTTCCCGTGTTCGTCACCGACTCGATGGTCGGTCACAAGCTCGGTGAGTTCGCCCCGACGCGGACCTACCGGGGTCACGTCAAGGAAGACCGGAAGGGAAAGCGTCGATGAGTGTCACCGAGCGCCAGCGCACCAGCGCGCGCCGCGAGACCCTGCTGGGTGACCAGGTGGGTGCCTTCGCGTGCGCCCGCTACGTGCGGATCACCCCCATGAAGGCCCGCCGTGTCGTCGACATGGTCCGCGGTCTTCCCGTTGACGACGCTCTGTCGCTGCTGCAGTTCGCGCCGCAGGCCGCTTCCGAGACCGTCTACAAGGTGCTGGAGAGCGCCATCGCCAACGCCGAGACCACCGAGGGCCTACCGAAGGCCGACCTCGTCGTCTCCGTCGCGATGGTCGACGAGGGCCCGACGATGAAGCGTTGGCGCCCGCGTGCGCAGGGTCGAGCGACCCGCATCAACAAGCGCACCAGCCACATCACGCTCGTCGTGCAGCCGGCCGACGTCGCTGCCGCGAAGAAGAACGGAAGGGGTGCCTGATGGGCCAGAAGATCAACCCGAATGGGTTCCGCCTGGGCATCTCGACCGACCACAAGAGCCGTTGGTACGCCGACAAGCTCTACAAGGCATACGTCGGTGAGGACGTCGCGATCCGCCGCCTGCTCTCCAAGGGCATGGAGCGGGCCGGCATCTCCAAGGTCGAGATCGAGCGCACCCGCGACCGCGTGCGAGTGGACATCCACACCGCGCGTCCGGGCATCGTCATCGGTCGCCGTGGCGCCGAGGCCGACCGCATCCGCGGCGAGCTCGAGAAGCTCACCGGCAAGCAGGTCCAGCTGAACATCCTCGAGGTCAAGAACCCCGAGATCGACGCCCAGCTCGTCGCCCAGGGAGTTGCCGAGCAGCTCTCCGGTCGCGTGCAGTTCCGTCGTGCGATGAAGAAGGCCATGCAGACCTCGATGCGTTCGGGTGCCAAGGGCATCCGGATCCAGTGCTCCGGTCGCCTCAACGGCGCCGAGATGTCGCGCACCGAGTTCTACCGCGAGGGTCGCGTTCCGCTGCACACGCTGCGTGCCGACATCGACTACGGCTTCTACGAGGCCAAGACGACCTTCGGCCGTATCGGCGTGAAGGTCTGGATCTACAAGGGTGAGGTTGCCGGCACGCGTGCCGAGCGCCAGGCGCAGGCTGCTGCTCGCGCCGGTGCTCCGGGTCGCGGCGGCGCCGGCGGCGCTGGTGGTCGACCCACCCGCGGTGGCGAGCGCCCGAGCCGTGGCACCCGCACCGACCGACCGGCTCGCACCGACGCGCCCGCCGAGGCCGCGGCTCCTGCCGCGACCGACGCTCCGGCCGTGACGTCGGGCGAGGCCGCGGTCGCTTCCACCGGACAGGAGAGCTGAGCACCATGTTGATGCCCCGTCGCGTCAAGCACCGCAAGCAGCACCACCCCAAGCGGACCGGTGCGGCCAAGGGCGGCACGAAGCTCGCCTTCGGTGACTTCGGCATCCAGGCGATCGAGGGTCACTACGTGACCAACCGACAGATCGAGTCGGCCCGTATCGCCATGACCCGCCACATCAAGCGAGGCGGAAAGGTCTGGATCAACATCTACCCGGACCGTCCGCTGACGAAGAAGCCGGCCGAGACCCGCATGGGTTCCGGTAAGGGTTCGCCCGAGTGGTGGGTGGCCAACGTCAAGCCCGGCCGCGTCATGTTCGAACTTTCCGGTGTCGATGAGGAGACCGCTCGCGAGGCCATGCGCCGCGCGATGCACAAGCTCCCGATGAAGTGCCGGTCCATTTCCCGCGAGGCAGGTGAATTCTGATGAGCAACAAGCTGAATGCCTTCGAGCTCGACGAGCTCAACGCTGTCGACCTCGAGTCGAAGCTCCGCGAGGCCAAGGAAGAACTGTTCAACCTCCGCTTCCAGGCGGCCGCCGGCCAGCTGGAGAGCCACGGTCGTCTGCGGACGGTCAAGAAGGACATCGCCCGGATCTACACCGTGGTGCGTGAGCGTGAGCTCGGAATCCGCAGCACCCCGGGAAGCACCAACACTGAAGAGGCCAGCGCATGAGCGACACCACTGAGACCAGCCAGGACGAGAAGCGCAACCAGCGCAAGGTCCGCGAGGGCCTGGTCGTGAGCGACAAGATGGACAAGACCATCGTCGTCACGGTCGAGGACCGCGTGAAGCACGCCCTGTACGGCAAGGTCATGCGCAGGACCTCGCGCCTGAAGGCGCACGACGAGGCCAACGAGTGCGGCAATGGTTAGCCCGTTCCG
>CAVUNB010000042.1:0-205450 GCA_963742685.1 uncultured Actinomycetota bacterium
AGAGCTTCCAGGCGTGCTGCGGCTCGGGCCAGCTGGACAACTTCGCGGCGACGACACCCGTGCTCGGGTTGACGTAGAGCATCTGTCCGTGGATGCCGAGGCACACGAGCACATCGCGACCTGGGTAGGGCAGCCAGAACTGGTTTCGATACATCCCGCCTGGCATCAGGGTCTGGGTGGGGCTCGCTGCGAAGGCGTCGCGTGAGTCCGGGTCTCCCCGAAAGGTGTCCTCGATCCAGGACGAGGGTAGAACTTGGCGTCCGGTGAGTGAGGTTCCTCCTTGGACAAGCATGCTGCCGAAGCGGGCCAGGTCGCGGAGCGTGGCACAGATGCCGCCGTCGTACATGCCGGAGCCGGCGGAGTCCACGGTGATCGTCGCGTCGTTCTCGGCCCCGAGCTGTGACCAGAGGACCTGCGACATGAGCTCGGGCATCCGTAGTCCCGAGGCGGCCTCGCAGACCCAGCCGAGAACGTCGGTCTCGCAACTGCGGTACTCGAAGACTCCACCGTGCGGAGCCTTCTGCTTCAAGGTCAGGAGATAGTCGTACATGGTGCGCGGGATCAGCGGGTGCTGGCGCGGGGCCCATCCGATCGCCTGCTCCAGGACGCGCACCTCGGCCAACGGATCGAGGTAGTCCTCGGAAAAGTGGATGCCCGAACGCATGTCGAGCAGGTGGCGTAGGACGGCACCTGCGTAGCCGCTGATCTCCAGCTCGGGAACGTATGCCGTGAGCGGCCGCCGGGGGTCGAGTGCACCGCCCACGACCAGCGCACCGGCGACGACGCCGACCAGCGACTTGCTGACCGACATCAGCAGGTGCCTCGTGTCGGGGTCCATCCCATGGGGGTAGTGCTCGGCGATCACCCGGCCGTGGTGGCAGACCATCCACCCGTCGGTGTTGGTCGCGCCCATGGTCTCGGCCACCGTCAGGATGGACCCGTCGGGCTGCGGGACCGCGAGGTCGCCCACGTCCGAGAATCCAGGAGGCAATTGGGCCACCGGGCCGGTGCCTCGCGAGATGTTCGCTGTCGGGAACAGTTCGTCGATGTGCTGGAACGACCAGTGCAGCTGCGGTGCGACCTGCCAGTTGTCCAGGGTCACACCATCGGGCGGAAGGCTCGCGTGCTCCCCTAGCACGACCGCATCTCCAGACCTTCCCCTACGCGGGACTCGCTCCCGCGTCCTGACCGCGGCTGAGCCTAGCCTGGGCAACGGCGCTCCCTGGTGCCGATGCGGGCTGCTCCGCCGGCGGCGGCATCACCGGCGTGCCGCTGTAGTGGGCTCGGACGGAGTCGATGAGGTGCTTGGCTCGGATCGTCAGGGCTGCGGCGTTGCCCGGCGTTCCGGTCTGCAGGCGTCCCTTGGTGACCAGGACGCCGAGGTCGGCGCCCTTCTACCGGTAGTCGCCGGCGCCGTAGATCCGCAGGAAGAAGGCCTCGCCCTCGTCCTGCAGTTGGTGCCAGTCGAGGGCGGCCCGTCGGAAGACCAGGGCACCGGTCCCGTCGAGCACGTAGGCGCCCGTCGGGGCCGCCGTGTCGATCCGCTCGACCCCTGGTGAGGTCTCCTTGATGATCATCTGCGACCACAGGTCGACCGTCGCGAGCTCCTGCCAACGCGCGTTGATCTCGTCGACGTCGAGGTCGAAGTCGATGTCGAGGAACTCCAGCAGGTGGAACAGGAACAGCGGCACGTCGGCGTACGCGCCTGCGGTGACGTTGGTGATCGAGGACGCACCGCTGATGCGAGGGTTCAGCTCGCCGAGGTAGACCTCGTCGGTGTCGACGTCGATGAGCACGTCGACCTCGAAGAATCCGCGGTAGCCCTCCTTGCCGAGGCGGTCACCCAGCCGGCGGACCAGGTCCGCCGCGCGCGATGCGGAGGTCGCCGGTGAGCACCTCGGGAAACATCTCGTTGCCGCACCAGCCGCCGCGGTACGGCGTGAGCTTCGCGTGGCCGGTCAGCTCGGACATGAACGGGGCCGACGACGGTTCCGCTCGCGGTGAGCACCGCCTCCACCGCGACCGGGCGGTTGTTGATCCGCTTCATCACCTTGACCTCGGCGCCCACGATCTCCTTGTGGTGCTTCTTCCAGTCCGCCTCGGACGCGATGAAGAACGTGGTCTTCCCGGAGTCGCCGTACGCCGTCTGCACGACGAGGTCGTCGCCGAGACGCGCCTTGGCCGCCGCCTTCATCAGGCCCTGGAAGTCGTCGACGGTGGTCATCACGTTCGGCACACTCGGCACGCCGACCTCGTTGCCCAGCCGGGTCGTGACCATCTTCGAGTCGAGATGGTTGCGCAGCGCGGCCGGAGGCAGGATCAGGTCGTAGCCGAGCTCGTCACAGATCCGCTCGGTCTCCTCGTCGAAGAACACCATCGCGATCTTCGGCCGAACTCCGGGTGTGGCTCGGCTGGCGATGAAGGCCCGCACCTCGGAGTTCTCGAGCAGCCAGTTGTTGATGTGCTCCCCGCCCTCGAACTCCACGTAGGGCTTGTGGCTGGGCGTGAAGACCCGGGGGTGCGCACCGTCCCACGCGTCGTAGTAGGTGACGTAGGTGAAGTTGCGAACCCAGCGGTCGAGCCCGAGCAGGTTGAAAGGGGTCGCGCCGACGAAGTAGATCGGCACATCGTTGGTACGGAAGAAGTGGCGCACCTCCGACATGTTCCGAAGCGGGCGCCGGGAACCTGAGATAGGCGCCGCCGGGCCGAACGCCGCGTCGGTCGCCATGGTCGTCACCGGCTCCGGGCCGATCGGGAGAGCGACGATCACGGGGATCGTCGGCGCTGCGGTCCGGCGCGCGCGAGGCTGGACCGTCTTCTTGGCTGCCGCCCTCGTTGTCGTCGTCTTGCGCGCGCTTGCTTTCGCGGCACCTGTGGGTGGAGTGGTCACTGCGGTCCCTTCAATCAACGGGCGGCCTGGGTGCGGATGAGCTTCTTGTTGACGAACTCGTCCATGCCGAAGTGGCCGAGCTCCCGGCCAAAGCCAGATCGCTTGACACCTCCGAAGGGAAGCTCTGCCGCGTCGAGCATGACGCCGTTGATGAACACCATCCCGGCGTCGATCTGGTCCGCGACGCGTTCCGCCTGCTCGGGATCGGTCGTGAACAGGTAGGAGCCCAACCCGTATGGCGTGTGGTTGGCCAGCTCGACGGCTTCGGCCTCCGAGGAGACCCGGAAGACCATGGCAACCGGGCCGAAGAGCTCCTGGGAGAAGACGTCCTGGTCGGGGGTGACACTGGTGAGCACCCCCGGCGGGAAGAACGCGCCGTCGCGCTCCCCGGTGGTGTGCAGGACGGCGCCCTGGACCACGGCGCGGTCCACCTGCCCCTGGAGTCCTTGGGCGGCACGGACCGACGACATCGGCGCGATGCCATCGGCCGCCGCGAGCATCGAACGGGTGAACCGGTCGAGGAAGGCCTCGTAGAGCTCGTCGGCCACGATGAAGCGCTTCGGGGCGTTGCAGACCTGACCGACGTTGTCCAGGCGTGCTGCCACCGCGGCCTCCACGACTGCGTCGAGGTCGTCGGTGCTGAGCAGCACGAACGGGTCGGACCCGCCCAGCTCGAGCACGACCTTCTTGAGGTTGCGACCAGCGATCTCGGCGACCGCTGCTCCGGCCCGCTCGGAGCCTGTGAGCGACACCCCGGCAATGCGCGGGTCGGCAATCATCTCCGCCACCTGGTTGACGGTCGCGTTGACCGCGACGTACGCCCCCAGGGGGAACCCGGCCTCGGCAAAGATCCCGTGTAGCGCGGTCGCCGACTCCGGGCACTGGGGAGCGTGCTTGAGGACGATCGAGTTGCCGATGGCCAGGTTGGGGGCCGCGAAGCGGGCCACCTGGTAGTAGGGGAAGTTCCACGGCATGATGCCGAGCAGCGCCCCCACGGGGCTGCGGCGGATCACCGCCGTGCCGCTTCCCTGGATGAGCGGCACCTGCTCGTCGCCGAGGAGGCGCACCGCGTTGTCGGCGTAGAACTCATAGATCTCGCGGCAGAAGTCGACCTCGCCGAGGGCGTCCTCCAAGGGCTTGCCCATCTCTCTGCCGATGGCGGCAGCCAGATACTCGCGTCGCTCTCCATGGAGCTCGGCCACTCGCCGGAGCAGCGCGGCGCGCTCCGCGGGGCTCGATGCTCGGCCCCATGCCTCGCACGCTGATGCCGCCGCGTCGAGCGCCGCGTCGATATCGGCGTGAGATGCCTGTGGGAACGTCGCTATCCGCTCGCCCGTCGCGGGATCAATGACGGCGTAGTCGTCGATGAGCGCGTGTTCGTCCACGGTGTTGCCTCCTCCGTATGTGTGGGTGATCCTGGGTCGACCGGTGGGCCTACTTGAGAGGCTCGTCGTCTCGGAATCGCCGCAACACGTTCGTCGTCAAACGAGAGATGTTGTTGTCGTATCCGTTGTGTGAGAGCGACCCGGTCCACGCGATCGAGCCGACCGAGAAGAAGCCACCGCCGCCGTCGAGGGCCGCGTAGACGACGTCGGAGCGGACCGACGGCTGCTCCGTTCCTCCCAGCCCGGGGAGCTGCTCGTACAGCTCCTCGGCAACCAGGAGGTAGGTGTCGGAGAGTGGCCCGGAGGTGGCCACCACGAGGGTGTCCGGGGGCGTTCCGAGACTCGGGTTGTAGAAGTCGATCTCGGACCCTGCCGCGCCGCCGCCGATGATGCCGAAATCTCCGAGGAGCTCGGTCGCTCCGATGCCCTCGAAGATGAAGGCGGCGCGTGCGTCGAAGCTGTCCTCGAGCCGTTGGTAGTAGGTGCAGCGGTCAAAGCCCTGGGCGGACATGCCGACACCCACCAGGCGCTCGGGGGCCTTGCCCTTATTGCGCCACAGACCGGCGGACTCACCCGAGGTGGTGTGGCGCCGCTCCGCGAAGGGTGACTGGTGGGGCCGGGTACCGCCGTCGGCGCGACGTACCTCGACGATGTGTCGGTTCTCCGGGTCGAACGACGTGGTGGCGTAGAACCCGTTGCCGCCGAGATACATCAGCCGGCCACCAGCGGCCGTGAACTGCGCGAGCGCGTCGAGCTCCCCGCGGGTCATGTACTCGGGGTGGCTGCCCGTGATGATGACGCGGTAGCGCGAGATGAGGTCGTAGCCCTCGAGATCCAGGGTCTCGTCGGTGAGAGCGTCGAACTCGCAGTCGATCTCCTCGAGCCAGTGGGTGATGCACAGGTCCGCGGGCAGACCCCACGGCCCCTCGCTCATGAACGACGCCCGGTATCGGGGCTGCATGGTGATGAGCGGGCGACGAGCGGTGCTGAAGATGACACCCGAGCCGTCATTGTGGATCTCGTAGCAGGAGCGGCCGAACTCAGGATGGTCCTGGAGGTCCAGGTCCTCGGAGTGGACGATGGGCGTGTGACCGAGCAGCATCTCCATGCTGTCCGCCTCGAAGGCGATCCGGTCGTTCGCGTACGCCAGGTAGCTGCCGGTGGGGAACAGCACGGCGACGTCGCGCGCACGCTGCCCGGGTCCGACGAAGAACGGCACGTGATGGTCCCGGCCGTCGGCGGTGAGCCGGAAGGCGTACACCCCGCTGGCGAGGTCCTCGGGCACGTCGAACGTGAGGGCCACCGGCCAGTCCGTGTCGGCGATGTCGTCGTCATGGAAGTGGATGGCGTCGTACTCGTCCGGGGCTTCTCGGAAGTCCTCGACTCGGCCCTCGAACGTGGGACCGGTGACACCGCGGACCGGGCCGTTCACACAGAGTCCGTCGAGGCGGTTCGGCGATTCGTCGACGACGGCGGAAAGCAGCAGCTTGTCGGGTCGCTCGCTGCGGCCGAAGTGCCAGCGCGCGACCGTCTCGAGGCTGTCTCCGACGCGTCGGTGAAGCCGGACGCCGCCGATCTTGCCGTTGAAGGCCGATGTCGCGACCAGCCGTGAGTCCGTGTGGGCGGCGAGGGCACCGATGCGGAAGGGCATCTCCGACGCCGTCCACGCGCCCTCGGTCATCGCCTCCGCCGACTCCGCCGACAGCCGCGCAGCAGCTGGAGCGACCAGGTCCATCGGGTGCTTCAGCGGTGTGCAGGTCAGGGCGACCTTCCCGCCTTCGGTCGGGACCTTGAGGACGAGCTCGTACCAGTGATGGGCGGTCAGCGCAGTGTCCAGCTGGACCGTGCGCGACTGTCCCGCCTCACTCCAGACGACCATGGGTCGGCCATCGTCGAGCGTGAGGGCCCAGCCCGTCGACGTCGCGGCGTCCCATGTCCCCAGCACGGTCTGGTGCTCACCGTGGAACGCCACGGAGCTGTGGCTGATCCGGTAGGCGCCCAGGGTTCCGCTGCGATCGTCACGCGGGAGCGTCGGGAAGATGGCTGCGCGCACCTCGAAGCCCGCCGGGTCCCTCAGCAGCCCGGCCGAGTCGCTCACCTCGACGAACGAGCCCGGCCGGCACTCGTAGTGCTTCCCGGGGTAGATCCCGTCGACCGCGGTGGGTACGACCGTCTCCTGGAAGCCAGGGCCGGCGGAGCCGTCGAAGCCGTGGCGGAGCTGGACCACGGTGGCGGCGTACGACTCGGCCTCCTCGCAGCTCACGTGGAGCGTGAGCTGCTCACCCGGTCGCGCAGACAGTCGGTCGGTGTACCCGTACACCTTCTGGTTGGCACTGGTCGGCGCGCTCATGATCCCGATCCCTTTCGTAGTGGCAGCTCGCGGACGGCGTTCGTCTCGAGGTACTCCGACTTTCGTTCGTGGAAGACCGCCCTCATCGCGTCCTCGTAATCGCCGTACGCATCGGGGTGCACGACGAGGTTCCCGGGAGCCCCGTGGGTGACCCGAGCCAGGCACCACGGCCCGTCGGGGCCGGTGGCGTAGATCAGGTGCTTGCCCTGGATCGGCTGGCTGCGGAGGATCCGCAGCACTCGGTTCGCGCCGTCCTCCAGGATCCACAGGGGGTCGGCGTCATGGAGTGCGACGACCTCTTCGGTGAACTCTGCTCGAAGACGGGCCAAGCTGCGCTGGGTGAAAACCTCGAGCAACTCCGCGATTCTGTCGGATGCCGTACGCGTCATTGGAGACTCCTGTTGCTGGTTGGACGGCCACTGGGTTCGTCAGGGTGCGGTCTGGGGTCGACGGTCAGGCCGAGTCAGATGTCGGACTGCTCCAACGAACGGCCGGAGGCTTTGAAGTACGCCGCCACGGCGAGGCCGACGGTCAGCCAGCAGACGCCCAAGATCTTCGTGTTGGGGTTGGCGCTCCACATGGCGAAGAGCAGGATCGCGGTCCCGATGGTGGGCGACATCAGGTGCAGGAAGTAGCGGCGGCTCTTCTGCCTGATGATGAAGTGGTTGACCACGGCCACGTTCAGCAGGACGTAGGCCGTGAGGGCACCGAAGGTGACCAGGGTGATCAGGAGGCCCGCCTGGCTGACGCCGAGGATGCCGACGCCGATCGACAGCACGGCGATGAAGAGCATCGCGTTCCGGGGGACCTTGTGGTCGCTGACGCGAGCGAGGAACCGGGGCAACTGGCCGTCACGGGCCATGCTGAACACGAGTCGGGACGACGTCGCGTTGGATGCGATCGCGTTGGCGAAGAGGGCGATGAGGGCGTTGGTCAGCAGGACGACGGTGCCGAACCAGGTCGCCATGGAGTTGCTCACGATGTCGTAGAAGGCATTGTTGGTGTCATCACCGTCAGCGAAGGTGGTGCCGGTCGGCACGAGCACCGCGGCGAGGCAGACCTGGAGGACGAACAAGACACCGACGCACCACATCACGATGATCGTCGCTCGGGCGACTGTGGCTCCCCCGTGCTCGGCTTCTTCGTTGAGTGTGGAGATCGCATCGAACCCGATGAAGCTGAGGGCCGCGACGGGGACTGCCGAGGCCACCAGGGCCCAGGATGAGCTCGAGGAGGGGATGAGGACGTCGAGCGAGAGGTAGGCGTCGCCGGCGATGATCAGGACGGTCGCCCAGACGACGAAGACGGCCAGGACGGCAAGCTGGATGCTCAGGAAGATCTTGTTCATCCGAGCCGTCACCGAGACGCCCATGATGTTGATACAGGCCGTGGCCACGACGAAGATGACCACCCAGGCCCAGCCGGGCACGAACGTGACCAGAGACGCCATGGCGAGAGACGCGAACACGCAGAGCAGGGCTGGGAGAAGCAGGTAGTCGAGGAGGATCGCCCAGCCGGAAATGAATCCGACGAAGGGCGAGGTCCCCATGCGGACGTAGGAGTACACCGACCCGGCGACTGGGAACTGCAGCGCCATCTCGCGATAGCTCAATGCACTGAAGGTCATCACGATCGCGGTGATGACGTAGACCGCTGCTGCGGCCCCCACCGAGAGGTTGTAGACCACGCCGAAGACCGAGATCGGCGCGATCGGCACCATGTAGATGAGGCCGTAGATGACGACGTCCGCCAAACTGAGGGACCGCGAAAGCTCGGGCTTGTATCCCAGCTCCGACAGCCTCGCGTTCTCAGTGTCCATCTGTTCTCCTGCAACCACTGTCGCATCAGTTTGGTCAGTCATTACGGTGTACCTTCCGGAGCTGTCGAAGCTCGATGTCTGCAGCCGTTCGTGCCCGAATCAGAAGGGGCGACGGAGAGCACCTAGGGCTGAAGTGCCTTGGTTGCAAGTCTTGGTCTGTCCATGGGCGACATCAATCCGTACTTATGCGGATGGCGCGACGACGCATGTGTCCGGACGCCCGCGGGCTGACCTCGGGGAACCAGCCGGATTGGCGGCGACGCGGTGGCAGGCTTCCGCCCGACGCTTCGCCGTACTCCCGGTCACTCGCCAGGTCGCGAGCATCGGTCCTCTGGTCGCCCCAAGTGACTACCGATACGACCGGGCCGAAGATCTCTTCGCAGGCGATCCGCATGCGGCGGCATACGTCGATCGGGAGCTGCGCCGACTAACTACCGCTCGGTGGTGCCGATCTTGCCTCGGCCCTTACAGGGCCCAGCCGCGACTCAGCGAACACGTCATTGCTGACCACCTAGCCCTATGGCGCGGTGTGCAGCACTTGGGGATACGCGGTCGATCTGGACGGAAGGACGCGGTCGCGTAGCCGCAGCGGCGATCGGCCCGGCCCCATAACGGCTCAAGAACCCGGCGCGGAAGTCGAGGGTCCGCCTCGACGCGACGGGAGACGTCACCTCTGGACAGAGCGGCGAACCGGGTCTGACCTGCTACTTTGGTGTGGACGCGGGTGTCGTCTGTAGGAGCGCCGAGACGGCACGAGTCACCCCATCTGAGCCCTACGGATCAGAAGGTTTCGGGTTCGAATCCCTACTTCTTGGCCTGCACCTTCACGTTCGCGGTGGCCGTGGCCGGGCTTGTCAGGGCATCACCGGCGTAGACGATCTTCAACTTGACCTTGCCCGGCTTCGCGAAGCGCGGGAGCTTGATCGTGACCTTGCCGTTCTTCAGGGTGCCGGTGTAGCTCTTCTTGCCGATCTTCACCGTCACCTTGCCCGTCGGCGTGACGCCCTGGGCGGAGACAACAACCAGCAGCTTCGACGAGGAGCCGGCCTCGACCTTCGTCGGGCGGACCTTGACCGTGATCTTCGCCGTGGCCTTCGTAACCACGGGCACGACCGGACTCGGGCTCGGCTGGGTCGGAGTCGGGACAGGCGTCTCGGTCGGCGTGACAGTTGGCGTCGGGGTAGGTGTGGGAGTCGGCGTCGGCGTCGGGGTCGGGCCGGGTGCGGCCGTCACCGTGATCGGGAGGTGCACGGTGGTGCCGGTCGTGCTCCCGACGATCTTCACTGTCGCGGCACCCGCCGGCAGGTCTGCCGGGAGGGTCGCCCGGACTGCGACCTTGCCGTGCTCGTCGAACAGGTCGCTGCCGAGGGTGTTGTCCACGGGGAACGCGCCGAGCGATCGGCCACCCACGGTCACTGCCACCGTGGCGTCTTTCGGGTCCGCCGCGGTCGAGTAGGACCACGACGTCAGGTCGACGTCGAAGGCCGAGCCTGCGGCGTACGACGACGAGGCACCACCCGGGAACGCCACTCCCACCGCGTGCTGAATGGGCTGGGGTGCGAGCGGGTGACCGCCCACGATCGGGTCGGCGAACGCGGCGAGGTAGTCGACCAGGGCCGCGCGACCGACGATGCCGGTGTCCAGGCGAGTCGTGCCGTTGGCGAACTCGCGGAAGTTGTCACCCCCGGATGCGAGGGACGAGCTCACGGTGACCGAGTAGCTGCTGGACGGGGCGATGGCCGTCCCGTTGAGCCACATGCCGGTGATCCGTGAGCCCTCCGACCGGGTCGGGTCGTAGGTGTAGGTGAAGGCCGCCGAGGCGCCGAGGCGCACGAACGGGCGCGCGGGCACCGCTCCCCGGCAGTTCGCTGCCACTGCTGCTCCAGCACGGTCTTGAGCTGGGCGCCGGTGAGGCGCAGGTTGACCAGCGTGTCGGCGGACGGCAGCGCGAGGCCCACCTGCTGGTGGGTCACGGGCGCCGGGAAACCTCCGGGGCTGCCCAGCAGGTCGGCACCCAGCGCAGCGGGGTTCACGAAGGCGATCTGGGCGCTCCCGTTGGCCGATCCCCGCGTCGCCCACCGCTGGACCTCCGCCGCGAGGTTGCCCAGGGTGGACTCGCCACCCGGGTTGTCGGTGTTGCCGTCGGCCAGCTTGGCCCGGCTGAACGGTGCGGCCAGCTCGCCGAGCTCGACATCCGGTCGGACCTCGATGCTCCGGTAGTCGACCTGGTCGGTGCTGCTCCTGTTCTCGAGCCCGATGAACCCGCTCGGCGAGGCACCCGCCGGGCGCGTGAGCGAGTTGATGAGCGTGCCGTTGAGGAAGAGCCTGAGCCGTGAGCCCGTGACCTGGATGGTGAAGGTGTTCCACTCACCGAGTGGCTGCAGCGCGCCCGCGACTGCGGCGGGGTTGGCGGCCTGCGCGACGCCGCCGGTGGGGACGATCGCGCCGGTGTCGGCACCGATCCGGACCTGGAAGCCGTTGACCGGGTCGGCGCCGCCGCGACTGGACGATGCCACGTAGACGCTCGAGTCGTCGTTCGACTCGATGCGTCGCCAGTCCAGCTCGAGGGTGTACGGCTCCGTCTGCTGCTGCGTGAACCAGGTGGCACCACGGCCGCGCACGCTCTGGATCGTGCAGTCGGTCTGGCGACCGAAGCCGCCACTGCCCGCCTTGCGCCACCCGTCGAACGACTCGAACGTCCCGTCGAACAGCCGCGTGTAGCCCGGCTGCGTCGGCGTCGCAGAGCACGGGTCAGGTGCGGTCCCGCCGACCTGGATCGCGTCGAAGTTGAGGCGGCAGAAGTCGGTGGTGCGGTCGCAGTTGATCGCCAGGGTGTTCTCGCCCGCGTTCAGCGTCACCTCGGCCTGCGCGAAGCGCCACGTCTCCCAGTCGCCGAAGCTGGTCATCGGGTACTGCACGACCTGGCGGGCTCCCCCGTTGGTGAGGAGTCCCATCGAGCGGGTGACGTTCTCGTCGGCACCGAGCGGCCCGGCGGCGTAGCGGAGGTAGACCGGGTAGACGCCGGCCTCGGGCACGGTCACCTCCATCGCCGACGTCATCCCGGACTCGCGGAACGTGTACGACCCGGTGCCGGAGAAGTTGCCGTGGTCACCGGAGTTGAGGGCCGGCCCGCCGCTGATGGCACCGGCCTCGACCTCGACCCAGTCGGCGACCTCGTCACCGACCGCGGCAGGAACCTGGCCGACAAAGGATTGTGCGGGGCTCACACCGATGCCGGCGAGGCCGACCACGAGGCTGACGAGGAGGCAGGTCGCGCTGCCTGCGATCCGGATCGGGACGGGACGGGACACGGCGGGCTCCTCGCAGGCATCGCTGTGACGCACGCCACAGACACGTGGACGATAGGCCGTTCAGTTCGGTATGTCGAATGTGGTTCTGAAATGTGGACAGCAGTCGCTCATGCTGATGGCCCGCCGATACGAGTTCGGCGGGTAGTTCCTCGCGTTGCTACTTCCAGACGGTCCGAGAGACCTTGCGGCCGGCGACCGGCTCGGCCGGGAAGCAGCCCTGGGCGGCGCCCACGGCCGTCAGCCCGGTGAGATCGCCGGCCCCGAACTCTGCGGGGCTCGGCACGACGGTGGGATACATGATCTGCTCCGCTCCGGCGGCGTGGCCGAGTCCGACGGCGTGGCTCATCTCGTGCATCATCACCTTGCCCCACGAGGCGCCGAGCGAGCTGAAGCCGCCGGACAGCGCGTGCTCGTTGTCGAGCAGGACGTAGCCGGAGACCACCTCGCTCGGACCGACGAGCTGCGAGTAGGACGTGAAGCCGCCGAGCCCGACCACGCTCCCGGCCAGCCGGGGCTCCGCCGCGGCGTTGGTCCAGGCGACGTCGAAGGTGCTGGCGGCCGGGTCGGTGACCTGGACGAAGGAGAGGCCGGTCGCGGCCGAGATGCGAGCGAAGGAGGTCGCGAGGTCGGCCTGCGCATCGGCGTACGGCGAAGCGCCGGTGACCGACCAGGTGATCGAGTTGCAGGGATCCCAGCGCGCGACCCGGGACCCGCCGAGGTAGGTCCAGTCGTTCGCATCGCCCTGCGGGCCAGTCGTCACGGGGGTGGGCGTCGGCGTCGAGGTGGGAGTGCCCACGACGACGACCTTGAACCTCTTGATCGTCCGCGCCGTGCCCTTGAGCCGGACGGTGACCTCGTAGGAGTACCGGCCCACCCGGAGGGGAGCGGCTCCCTTCAGCGTGTAGCGGCGACGCGCGTCGACCCGGCTCGTGTCGATCCGCTGCCGGGTGCCGTTGCCGACCCGCGACAAGGTCGCGGTGCCCCGTGCGAGCCGCTTCGCAACCCGGCCATCGACCCTCACGGTCTGACCCGCCTCGACCTGCCGGACGGAGGCGTCGTGGAGCGCGGCCGAGGACTCGACGGACGGCTGGCGTCCGCCGGGACGCTCGTCGCCGGCCGACCCGGTCGTCGACGAGGACGGCATCAGGACGAGGGCGGCGACGGCGCAGGCCGTCGTCGCGAAGGCGAATGACTTCACGGGGGGATCCATCTCGGAGCTGAGGACGGCGGTTGCGCCGTCGACGTCCGGGGGGATTGGTAGAGCGCTCCCTGAAACTACGGTCGACAAGTCACGCGCCGGCCACGTGCGACCCACAGCGGTGCCACAGTCCGACGTTCGCTTGTCACACCCAGGAGCAGGTGTCGGTCCGTCGCCGTACGCTCGTCGCCGTGGACGCACGCTGGGATCGACGGCCCGTACGCCGCGTGTTCGCCGGTCCCGATGCACCACCGCTCGACAGCGGCTGGCCGGTCAGCATCCCCGCCGTCTCGCAGGTGCTGACGAACGGGCTCGAGCTGCCCGCTGGCGTCACGCTGCTGATCGGGGAGAACGGCAGCGGCAAGTCAACGCTCGTCGAGGCGATCGCGATGGCCTACGGCCTGTCGCCCGAGGGCGGCTCGATCCACGCCCGCCACTCGACGTACCGCACCGAATCAGACCTGCACGAGTGGCTCCGGCTGGAGCGGTCGGTGGGCCTGAAGAAGTGGGGCTTCTTCCTGCGCGCCGAGACCATGCACGGCTTCTACAGCTACCTCAAGGCCAACCCGGGCACCACGCCCGAGCCCGACTTCCACGCCCTGAGCCACGGGGAGTCCTTCCTCGCCGTGCTGCGCACGCGCTTCAACTCCCCCGGCTTCTACTGCCTCGACGAGCCGGAGTCGGGGCTGTCGTTCTCGGCCCAGGTCGCGCTGGTCAGCACCCTGGCCGAACTCGCCGACAGCGGCGCGCAGGTGCTCTGCGCGACCCACTCACCCTTGCTCGCGGCCATCCCGGGAGCCAACGTGCTCGAGGTCGGACCGTGGGGGTTGCGCAAGGCGGCGTACGCCGATCTCGAGGTCGTCGGGCACTGGAAGGCCTATCTCGCCGACCCGATGCGCTACCTGCGTCACGTCCTCTGAGTGATGCCGCGCGCGACGAGGCGGGGTACGGCGACCAGCAGCACGAGCAGGACCACGAGTGAGGCGCCGCCGGCCAGCAGGGCCGCAGTGCGGTCGAGCACGACATCGACGACCAGGAAGCCGATCCCGGCCAGCAGCAGCGCGATGAGGGCCAGCGCGAGCTCGGTCAGCACGTGCGCGGCATGCACCAGCCGCGGCTTGAGACCGTGCTGGAACAGCCGGCGATGGATCGCCACCGGCGTGAGCGTGACGCCGACGGTCAGGAACGCGAGGCCGAGCAGGCAGAGGTACCACCGCTGCTGGAAGTCGGTCAGCTCGGTGAACCGCGACTGGAAGGGCAGCGTCACCAGGAACGCCGCGAGCAGCTGGACCCCGGTCTGGCTGACCCGCAGCTCCTGGAGCAGGTCGGCCCAGTTGCGGTCGGCGCGCTGGTCGGGCGTCTCCCGCCTGCCGCGCTCGGGCTCTTGCGTCATCCGCCGAGCGTAAGGCGCGATGCCCACCTTCGGGTGTAGTCAGTGATGGTCCTGCCGGGCAATGTGGGGAGGGACTCGAGGAGGCATCATGCGATTCGGCTACTTCTTGTCCTGCGAGGAGTACACCCCCCATCAGCTGGTCGAGCAGGCGAAGCTCGCCGAGGAAGCGGGCTTCGACGCCCTCTGGATCAGCGACCACTTCCACCCGTGGAACGACGCCCAGGGCCAGAGCCCGTTCGTGTGGTCGGTGATCGGTGCGATCGCGGAGGCCACCGACCTGCCGGTGACGACGGCGGTCACGTGCCCCACGGTCCGCACCCACCCGGCGATCATCGCCCAGGCTGCGGCCACGAGCGCCGTGATGCTCGAGGGCAGGTTCACGCTGGGACTCGGCTCCGGGGAGGCGCTCAACGAGCACATCTTCGGTGACCCCTGGCCCACGGCACAGCGCCGCCTCGACATGCTGGAGGAGGCGGTCGACGTGATCCGCCAGCTCTTCACCGGTGAGGTCGTGCGGCACGAGGGACGTCACTACACGGTCGACACCGCGCGCATCTACACGCTGCCCGACGAGCCGCCGCCGATCTACATCTCGGGCTTCGGCCCGCACGCCACCGACCTGGCCGCGCGCATCGGGGACGGCTACATCACCACGAGTCCGGACACCGAGCTGCTGCAGCGCTTCCGCGACGCGTCGGGCGGCAAGCCCGCCCAGATGGGCACCAAGGCGTGCTGGGCGCCCAGCCACGACGAGGGCGTCGAGATCGCACACCGCTTGTGGGCAAACGCCGGCCTGCCCGGCGAGCTCGCGCAGGTGCTGCCGTCACCGCAGCACTTCGAGCAGGCCTCCGAGCTGGTCACGCCGGAGCAGACGGCGAAGAGCGTCCCCTGCGGCAACGACGTCGAGGCCCACATCGATGGGCTGCGGCCGGCCGTCGAGGCCGGCTTCGACGAGGTGTACGTCGCGAACATGGGGCCGCACTATGCCGAGATGATTGCGGCGTACGGCGCAGAGGTGCTGCCGGCGCTGCGTGAAGCCACCACCTGACAACCGAGGAGGAAACCATGGCAGGCAAGAAGGACCACGGACCGTCGGTGAAGGACGACGAGGTCTACGAGGAGCTCCGCGACGACGGCGCCAGCAAGGAGAAGGCCGCCCGGATCGCCAATGCGGCGGCCGCCGAGGGCCGGTCGAAGGTGAGTGAGCGCGGCGGCGAGGCCACCGACTACGACGACCGCACGGTCGAGGAGCTGCGCCAACGAGCGGCCGAGCTCGACATCGAGGGCCGGTCGTCGATGACCAAGGACGATCTGATCGACGCCCTCCGCAACCACTGAGGGTTGTCAGTCCGCCGGCGTGATGAAGACGTACGGCGAACGCCCGGCCAGCCTCGTCACCACGATCGCCGTCGTCAGCATCGTCAGGGCGATCCCGGCCAGCACCACGAGCTGGAACTGGGCCGCCACGAACGGCGATGCGCCGCCGAAGAGCGCCCCGACGAAGGCGCCGGGGAGCGTGACGAGCCCGGTCGAGCGGGTCTGGTCGAGGGTGGGCAGCAGCGCCTCGTGGGCGGCCTCGCGACCGATGTCGTCGTAGGCCTGGGCGGGCGTCGCGCCGAGCGATAACCACGCCTCGATCTCGTCGCGGCGGGCACGAGCGTCGCGCACGAAGTTGCGGCCCGCCAGCGTGGCCGCACTCATCGCGTTGCCGACGATGATGCCGGCCACCGCGACGACGTACCGCGCCTCGAGGTCGACGAGTCGCAGCGCGAAGACCAGGACCAGCGTGACCGACGCACCCGCGAGCACTCCGATCACGGCGTACACCCGACCCCGGGGAATCTCGGCGATCCTGCCGCCGGCCGTCCACGACGCGGTGCTCAACATCAGCACCACGAAGAGGGCGACGGTCCACGGCACGGCCAGCACCCCGCGCAAGATCAGCGCGATCGCGGCCAGTTGCACGACGGCTCGGAGCATCGCGGTCAGCGGCAACCAGCCGAGCGGGATCCGGGCGAGCCGCGCCAGCCCGAGCGTGGACAGGGTCACGGCGAGCAGCCCGAGACCCCACCACACGTGATCCACGTGTCGATCCTGCCCGACCGCGTGACTCGGCAGGGGCGCCGTCGTTGAACTTTCCAATCCTCGCCGGGCGCGATCCGCGCCCGACACCCCACTCGGAGGTTCGATGATCGTGCGACTCAAGACCACTCTCGCGGTAGGCGCCGCTGCTCTCGTGGCGACGGCCAGCCTCGTGGCACCGACCAGCTCCGCAGCGCCCGCCGGCACCACCAGTGACCGGGCCAACGTCTCGGCCTTCCTGGCCAAGAAGCTGGGCACCATGTCAGCCTCCGCGCCAGCGGCCGTCATGGTGCACGGAGCGACCCTGCAGCAGGCCCGATCGGCCGTCACGGCCTCCGGGATGCAGCGCGTCACCAGCTTCAGCAAGATCGGCGTGGTCGTCGCGACCGGCACCAAGTCGCAGATCCAGGCGGTGCGCAGCCAGCCCGGCGTCACCTACGTCGAGGGCAACCAGGGGATCAAGCTCTTCCAGGACTCCAGCAACGTCGCGACGCGCGGCTACGAGGCGACCCAGACGGTCAACGGCGCGGACGGGACGAAGCTGACCGGCAACGGCGTCAGCGTCGCGGTGATCGACTCCGGCGTCGACCCGACCCACCCCTACTTCAAGGGCGCCGACGGCAAGAGCGCCGTGGTGGCCAACCTCAAGACGCTGTGTGACCCGCTCGAGGCGTTCTGCACGGTCCAGAAGCTGCCGAACAACGTCGACACCGACACCCTGTCGCTCGGCGGCCACGGCACCCACGTCAACGGCATCGTCGCCGGCCGGCCCACCACGCTCTCGAGCGGCAAGAAGCTCCAGGGCGCAGCCCCCGGCGCCAGCCTCGTCTCCGTCTCGACCGGTGCCGCGCTCGTGATCATCGGCGCCGACGCGGCGCTCAACTGGGTGCTCGAGAACCACGCGGCTCCGTGCGGCGCCGGCGTCCCGGCCGCGACCTGCCCGCCGATCAAGGTCACCAACAACTCCTACGGCCCGACCGGTGGCGGCGAGTTCGATCCCGAGTCCGCCACGGTCAAGCTCCAGCGCGCGCTCGCGGCCGAGGGCGTCGTGACGGTGTGGGCCAACGGCAACGACGGTGGCGACGGTTCGGCCAACCTGTCCAACCCCGCGGGCACGGACCCGACCGGCGGCATCCTCAGCGTTGCGTCGTACAACGACCTCAACACGGGGACCCGCGACGGCACCGTCTCCGAGTTCTCCTCGCGCGGCGACGCTGCTCGCGGCGAGACCTGGCCGGACATCTCGGCGCCCGGCGACGGCATCATCTCGTCGTGCCGGATCTACCTGCCGATCTGCTCCACGGGCCTGGCGCCGGAGAACGGTCCGGGGGCGCTCGACATCGGCACCTTCAACACGATCAGTGGTACGTCGATGGCCGCACCCCACATCGCCGGGATCGTGGCACAGCTCTTCCAGGCCAACCCCCACGCCACGCCTGCCCAGGTGGAGGCGGCCATCAAGGCAACCGCGCACAAGTACACCGACGGTGCCGCATACGTCGGCGGGACGTCGTACGACAAGGGCTACGGCCTGGTCGACGTCGTTGCCGCTGCAGCAGCCATCCGCTGAGCTGGGGGCAACACGAGCGGTCGGTGCGCCCAAGGGGGGCGCGCCGGCCGTTCCCCATGTGTCGGGCTGTCGGACGTTGAGCGGGATGTCCGACGACCCGGTCGCCGCGCTGTCGGACGTTGAGCGGGATGTCCGACGACCCGGTCGCCGCTGCAGCCGCTGCGTCGGACGTCCCGGCGGATGTCCGACGACCTGGTCGCCGAACTGTCGGACGTTGAGCGGGATGTCCGACGACCCGGTCGCCGCACTGTCGGACGTTGAACGGGATGTCCGACGACCCGGTCGCCGCGGCAGCCGCCTCGTCGGACGTCCCGGCGGATGTCCGACGACCTGGTCGCCGACCCGTCGGACGCAAGGTGTGGCGGGCCATTTGTCCACCCCCAGGGGTGTTGGGCGGCCTGGCGGGACATGACAGGTTCGAAGTAGGCCCTGGAACGGGGCATTGACGACGAAGGGAACCTCATGGGACTCGACGACAAGATCAAGAACAAGGTCGAAGACCTCGGCGGCAAGGCCAAGGAGGGCGCCGGCAAGGCGACCGACGACGAGCAGCTCGAAGCCGAGGGCAAGGGCGACCAGGCCTCCTCCGACATCAAGCAGGCCGGCGAGAAGGTCAAGGACGCGTTCAAGCACTGACGCTCACTGCTTGTTGTCAGGACAGACAACGCCCGACGGGACACCGACTCACGCAGTCGGGGTCCCGTTCGGCATTTCACCGCTGGTTGAGCAGGCGCGCCAGCGCCGTGTCGAAACCGAGGTGTCGGGCTGTGTGTCGGTGCCGGATGGCAGGCTGCCGCCATGGCAGTCCACGTCCACATCGCCGAGCGGACCGACGCCCTGGCCGATGGCCTGGCGTCGCTGCTCGCGACCCCACTGGCGGATCCGTTCGCCCGTGAGGTCGTGGTCGTGCCCGCGCGCGGCGTGGAGCGGTGGCTGACGCAGCGGCTCTCGCACCGGCTCGGGGTGGGTCCGCGGGCCGGCGACGGCGTGTGCGCCGGCGTCGACTTCGTGACGCCCTACTCCCTCGTCTCGATGCTGCTCGACAAGGACGCCGACGACCCGTGGGACCCCGAGCGGCTGGCCTGGCCGCTGCTCGACGTCATCGACTCGGTGATGGGCGAGCCCGGATTCGCCGACCTCACCACCCACCTCGGCGGTGGCGACCCCGACGACGAGCGCTCGACCCGGCGCTACGCCGTGGCCCGGCGGCTGGCCGGACTGTTCGGCTCCTATGCCACCCAGCGACCGATCCTGATCACCGACTGGCGAGCGGGCCACGACACCGACGGCACCGGCGGCGAGCTCGAGCCCGACCTGCGCTGGCAGGCCGAGCTCTGGCGGCGCCTGCTCGCCCGGATGGACACTCCCCCGCCGGACGTGCGCCTCGCGACCACGCTCGAGCGGCTGCGCAGCGGTGGCGCCGACCTCGACCTGCCGCTCGCGCCTCTCGCTGTTCGGCCATACCCGGCTGCCCGAGACCGAGGTCGCCCTGCTCGACGCCCTCGGTGCGCTTCGCGACGTGCACCTCTGGTTGCCGCAGGCCTCCCCGGCGCTCTGGTCGTCGCTCGCCCCGACTGCCCGTCAGGGGCAGGTGCCGCGCGCGGCCGACGACTCCGCCGACCTCGTCGGGCATCCCCTCCTCGGTTCGCCTGGGTCGCGACTCGCGTGAGCTGCGGCGCACGCTGGGCGACGTACCAACCGAACACACCGTGGGCGCGCCGACGCCGCCTGACTCCTTGCTCGGCTGGTTGCAGTCCGACCTCCGCGCCAACGCCGCACCGGACGTTTCGACCCGCGCCGGCCGGACCGGGCTCGACGACTCCGTCCAGATCCACGCCTGCCACGGCTCCGCACGCCAGGTCGACGTGCTGCGCGAGGTGCTGGTCGGGCTGCTCGCCGACGACCCCACGCTCGAGCCGCGCGACATCCTGGTGATGTGTCCCGACATCGAGGCCTACGCGCCGTTGATCTCGGCCGGGTTCGGGCTCGCCGACATCGCGGCGGGGGCCCGGCCACCCCGCCCACCAGCTGCGCGTGCGGCTGGCCGACCGCGCCCCGGCGCCACCAACCCGCTGCTCGGCGTGGCCGCCCAGCTCGTCGAGATGGTGCGCGGACGGCTCACGGCCACCCAGGTGCTCGACCTGGCCGCGGGCCGATCCCGTGCGGGCCCGCTTCGGCTTCGGCGACGACGACGCTCGAGCGCATCGACCCGTGGGTCGGCGAGGCCGGCATCCGATGGGGGTTCGACGCCGACCACCGCGCGACGTTCGGGCTCGACGGCCTCGTCGGCCAACACGTGGGCGCCGGGCTCGAGCGGGTGCTGCTGGGCGCCGCGATGTCGGGACTCGACCACCGCCAGGTCGCCGGCGCGCTGCCGGTCGACGACGTCAGCGACGGCGACCTGGAGCTGGCTGGACGGTTCGCGGAGTTCATCGACCGGATGCACACGTTCCTGACCGGCGCCGAGGCCGCGCGCACCGTCGTCGACTGGACGACCGTGCTCGGCGAGAGCGTGCACCGGCTGACCTCGACGCCGCTGGACGACGCCTGGCAGGTCGCGCAGTTCGACCGCGAGCTCGGCCCGGATCGCCGCGCGTGCGGCCGAGAAGGACACCTGCTGCGGCAGGCCGACGTGCGCGCGCTGCTGCAGCAGCGACTGCGCTGGCCGACCGACCCGCGCCAACTTCCGCACCGGCACGCTGACGGTCTGCACGATGGTGCCGATGCGCTCGGTGCCGCATCGCGTCGTGTGCCTCGCTGGGGCTCGACGACGGCGTCTTCCCGCGCGCAGGGCGGTCGACGGCGACGACGTGCTGGCCCGGCGGCCGCTGCACCGGCGAGCGCGACGTGCGCTGCGAGGACCGCCAGCTCCTGCTCGACGCGATCGCCGCGACGACCGAGACGCTGGTGATCACCTACACCGGCGCGGCGAGCACAACGGTGCCGAGCGACCACCCGCCGTACCGCTCGGAGAGCTGCTCGACGCCCTCGACCGGACCGCCGCCGCGCCCGGTGCCGCGTCCACGTGCGTCACCGCGCGCCACCCGCTGCAGCCGTTCGACGCGGGCAACGTCGTCCCGGGCCGACTGCGTGGTGCGGCGGCCCTTCTCGTTCGACCGGTCCGCGCTGGCCGGTGCGCGGGCCGCGCGACCGGGCCGCGGACGGCCGTGCGCGAGCTGGTCCCGACCGCGCTGCCGGCCGCGAGCGCCGGCCGCCGGGGATGTCGCTCGCCGACCTGCAGCGACTTCTGGGGCGACCCGGTCCAGGGGTTCCTGCGGCCGCGACTGCGGATCGACCAAGCCCTACGCGCCGACGAGGATCAGCCGAGGACGCGATCCCGATCACGCTCGATACCCTCGCGCAGTGGGCGGTCGGCGACCGGGGCTCGCCGACCGCTGTCCTCGGCGGGCCGATGCGAACGCCGTCGAGCAGGCGAGTGGCGGCGTGGAGAGCTGCCGCCGGGCGCACTGGGCGGGCGGATGCTCGACAGCATCATCGACCAAGCGTCCGGCCACTGGTGCTCAGTGCGCCGAGCCTGCCAGGGCGGGCCGGTCCGCACCCTCGACGTCGACATCGACCTCGGCGGCGGACGCGTCGTCGGCACCGTCGGCGACGTCTTCGGCAACAACCTGGTCGCCGGTGTCCTACTCCAACCTCGGCGCCAAGCACCGGCTCGCGTCCTGGCTCCACGCGCTGGCGCTGGCGGCTGGTCGGCCCGACGACGAACTGGACCGCCCACACCATCGGCGACGCAAGCCGCTCCGCGAGGCCGGTCGCGATGTCCTGCTCGGCCGCTCGCCGAGCACGGCGCCCGCGCGTGGCTGCGCGACCTGGTCGCGCTCTGCGGAGCCGGCCTGCGCGAGCCGCTGCCGCTCCCGATCAAGGCCTCGCTCGCCTAGGGCCGAGGAGTTCCGGCGTACCCGGGCGGCCGACGTGACCCGGACGCCATGGTCAGGGCCGAGTGGCTGACGACCGCGCTTAACGGACGGCCGCTTCCCCGGGGAGCAGTCCGACCGCGGCACGTGCTGAGTCTGCGGTCGGCATGACGACCCGCCCTGCTCGCGCGCAGCACCGCTGCGCGGGCGAGGAGGTCCCGCGGCGCACCGACCGGGCACTTCGGCTGGCGCTCGCGATGCGCGCTGTCGGAGCCGACTCTGGTCGAGGCCGAACAGGGGAGCTGGTGGCATCTGATGGAGACCTTCGACATCACCGGCGCCCTCCCGACCGGCATCACCCTGCTGGAGGCGAGCGCCGGCACGGGCAAGACCTGGACGGTGGCCGCCCTCGTCACGAAGCTACGTCGCCGCCGGCGGGCGTCGCCCTCGACGAGATGCTCGTCGATCACGTTCAGCCGCGCCGCCAGCCAGGAGCTGCGCGAGCGCGTGCGCGCCCAGCTCGATGAGGCGGTGCAGCGTCCTCGACGAGCCGCGTCGCGCGAGCCCGACAACCGGCTGCACGAGTGGCTGTTGACGCGGCGACGAGGACGAGCTCGCGCGCCGGCTGCAGCGGCTGACCGCCGCGCTGGTCTCGTTCGACGCGGCCACCATCGCGACCATCCACCAGTTCTGCCAGCTCGTGCTGCGCAGCCTCGGCGTGGCCGGCGACACCGACTCCGGCGCGACCCTGGTCGAGGACCTCGAGCAGCTGGCGTCCGAGGTCGTCGACGACCTCTACCTCGCCCGCTTCGGTGGCGAGGACGACGCCGCCGTGGACCGCGCACCCAGGCGCTGGATCTCGCCCGCGAGGTCGTGGGCGACCCGCGCGCGGTCGTCGAGCCGCGTCGCCGTACTCACCGAGGCGTCCGACTCGCCTGCGGCGATGCGGGTCCGCTTCGCCGACGAGGTGCCTCGACGAGGTCGAGCGCCGCAAGCGCCGCCTCGGCGTGCTCAGTCCTACGACGACCTCCTCGGCCAGCTCGCCGACGCGCTCGAGGAGACGACGACGCCCCGGCCCGGGCGCGGATGCGCCGGCGCTGGAAGTTCGTGCTGATCGACGAGTTCCAGGACACCGACCCGATGCAGTGGCAGGTCTCCAGCGGGCGTTCGCCGACTACGCCACGATGGTGCTGATCGGCGACCCGAAGCAGGCGATCTACGCCTTCCGCGGCGGCGACATCGTCACCTACCTCGCGGCCGCCGACGCCGCCCGCACCACCCAGACGCTCGGGGTCAACTGGCGCTGCGACGCCGCCTGCTCGCCGGGCTCCAGGCCGTGCTCGAGGGCGCGACCCTCGGCGACCCGCGCATCGTCGTACACCCCGTCGAGGCGCACTATCGCGAGTCGCGCCTGGCAGGCGCCGGCGATCCGTTCCGGCTCCGGGTCGTACGCCGCAGCGAGCTCGGCAAGGGGCCGAAGTCCAAGCCCCCGGTGGCCCTGTGGCGCGAGCACGTCATCACCGACGCCGCGCCACGACATCAAGCGACTGATCGCAGAGCGGCGCGACCTTCGAGGGCCGAGCCCTGGTGCCCGGCGACATCGCCGTGCTGGCCGCGCGGCGCAGCCGAGCTCGAGGCGACGCAGGAGGCGCTCCTCGCCGTCGGCGTCCCGTCGGTCATCAACGCGCGGCGGCTCCGTCTTCCACACGCCGGCCGCCGGCGAGTGGCTGACCCTGCTCGAGGCGCTGGAGCAACCGCACCGCGCCGACCGGGTGCGAGCCGCGGCGCTGACCTCGTTCTTCGGCTACTCGGCCGCCGCCCTCGACGCCGGTGGCGACGAGCTGACCGACAACCTCGCCGACCGGCGTGCGCACGCTGGGCGACGTCTTCACCACGCGCGGCGTCGCGGCCGTGCTCGAGGTGACCGTGGTGGCCGGCCTCACCGCGCGCGTGCTCGGCCGGGTCGGCGGCGAGCGCACGCTCACCGACATGCGCCACATCGGCGAGGCGCTCCACCGGGTCAGCGTCGAGGATCGCTCGGCATCGTCGGGCTGCTGGGGTGGCTGCGCGAGCAGGTCGCCGACGACAAGCTCGAGGTCGCCTCCGAGCGGACCCGGCGGCTCGACTCCGACGCGGCGGCCGTGCAGCTGCTGACCGATCCACGGAGCAAGGGCCTGCAATACCCGGTCGTCTACCTGCCCGACGCTGTGGAGACCGGTTCGTCGGCAACGATCCCGAGATCCCGCTCTTCCACGACGACGAAGGACGCCGCTGCCGTCGACGTCGGCGGGCCGCAGCGCCGTTCCACCGCCACTCCGTCGCCCGCCACTGGAGCGAGGACGCCGGCGAGGTGCTCCGCGACTCCTCTACGTCGCGCTGACGCGCGCCCAGTCGCAGGTCGTCACCTGGTACGCCGCGCCGAGCGCAACACGCCCGACGTCGCCGTCTGCACCGGATGCTGTTCGGCCGCCGCCCGCCGGGCCGAGCCGTGCCCGACGAGCAGGCGCTGGTCGCCGAGGAACGACTGCTCGAGATCCTCGGCCACTGGCGGGCCGCCGGCGGTCCGGCCGTCGAGGTCGCCGCGCTCGACCCCGCCCGACCCCACACCGCTGGAGCGCTCGGCCGACGCGCTCTCCGTGCGCGCGTTCACGCGCACGGTCGACACCGACTGGCGGCGTACGTCCTACTCCGTCGCTGATCCGCGTGCAGGAGCCGCCCACGCCGAGCAGGCGCGTGGTCTGAGCCGATGTCGGAGCCGGAGGACGTGCCCGAGACGGCGATGCGCTCGTCCTGGGCGACGCCGGCGCACCCGACGACGTCGAGACAGCGGCGGTGCCCTCGCCGATGGCCGACCTGCCGGTCGGGGCGACGTTCGGCTAGCCTGGTGCACGCGCGTGCTGGAGCACGCAGACCCTGCGGCGCCCGACTTCCGGGCCGAGCTGCTCGGTCACATCACCGAGCAGCTGGAGTGGTGGCCCGTCGACCTGGATCCCGAGGCGATGGCCGACGCGCTGGTGCCAGCGTCTGCACGAGCCCGATGGGCCCGCTCGCCGACGGCCGGACGCTGCTGGACCTGCGGCTCCCCGACCGCCTGCGTGAGCTGGACTTCGAGTTGCCGCTGGCCGGGCGGCGACGATCCGCGGCGTACCCGAGCCGTCGCCGTACGCCTCGGCGACCTGGCGCCCTGCTGCGGCGACACCTGCCGGCCGGCGATCCGGTGCTGTCGTACGCCGACCATCCTCGACGGCGACGCAGACCTGGCCGACCAGCCGCTGCACGGCTACCTCACCGGGTCGATCGACGTGGTGCTGCGGGTGGCCGACCGGTTCCTGTCCGTCGACTACAAGACCAACTGGCTCGGCGACCTGGACGCGCCGCTGACCTCGGCCCGACTACGGCCGGCCGTGCTGGACGGGGCGATGGGCACACTCCGACTACCCGCTCCAGGCATTGCTCTACACCGTCGTGCTGCACCGGTTCCTGCGCTGGCGGCTGCCCGACTACGACCCGGCGACCCACCTCGGTGGCGTGCTCTACCTCTACCTCCGCGGCATGTGCGGGCCGGACACCCCGCGTGTCGACGGGGCGCCGTGCGGCGTCTTCGCCTGGCGGCCGCCGGTCGCGCTGGTCGAGGAGCTGTCCGCACTGCTCGAGGGATCACTGTCAGGAGCGCGGTGTGAGCGAGCTCTTCGAGACCGGTCGACGAGCACGACCGCGACCTGGCCCTGACCGCGCCCGCGGCCCTGGCCGCTTCAACGCCGCGGGCGTGATCGACCGCCGCCGACGTGCACATCGCCACCACGCTGGGACGGCTCGGTGGCGAGAGCCGACCAGGACGTCCTGCTCGCCGTCGCCCTGACGTCGCGAGCGGTCCGGCACGGGTCGGTCTGCCTCGAGCTGGCCGACGTCACGACCCAGCTCGGCGACCTCGACCTGCATGGCCGGAGCTCGGCGCGTGGTCGGCGGCGATCGAGCGGAGCCCGCTGATCGGGCCGGCGTGCTGCACTGGGAGCACGGCCTGCTCTACCTCGACCGCTACCACGAGAGGAGATCCAGGTCCTCGACGACCTGACGGCTCGCGCGGCCTCAACCCCGCCCACCGACGCCGCTCTCCTGGCCTCACTCGCTGGCCCGGTGTCTTCCCGGAGGAGGGGTACGCCGAGCAGCGGGCCGCCTGCACCCACGCCGCCAGCCAGTGGACGACCGTGATCACCGGCGGGCCCGGCACCGGCAAGACCACCGCCGTGGCCGGTCTGCTGGTCGCGCTGCACGAGCAGGCCGAGGCCCGGGGCGAGCACCTGCGGATCGCGATGTCAGCCCCGACCGGCAAGGCGGCGGCCCGTCTCGAGCAGGCGGTCCGCGACAACGCCGCAGCGGCGTTCGATGCGGCACGACCAGGCGCGGCTCGCCGGCGTCAGCGCCAGACCCTGCACCGGCTGCTGAGGATGGCGCCCCGGCAACCGCACCCGCTTCCGGCACCACCGCGGCAACCGGCTCCCGCACGACCTCGTCGTCGTCGACGAGACGTCGATGGTCTCGCTCACGATGATGGCGCGGCTGCTCGAGGCGGTGCGTCCCGATGCCAGGCTGGTGTTCGTCGGCGACCCCGACCAGCTCTCCTCGGTCGACGCGGGCGCGGTGCTCACCGACCTGGTCCGAGGGTTCGAGGGGCGACCCGACAGCCCGGTCGCTGCCCTGCACGACGACCCACCGCTACGGCGACGAGATCAAGCGCGCTCGCCGAGGCACTCCGCCTGGGCGACGCCGACGCCGCGATCGAGGCGCTCCGGGCGGGGCACGACCAGGTCGAGTGGGTCACCGATCTCGATCCCGCCTCGGCGATCCGCGCCACCGCGCTGCCCGCGGCCCTCGCCGTACGCGACGCAGCCGCCGCAGGCGACGGGACCAGGGCCCTCGCCGCTCTCGACCGCCACCGGCTGCTGTGCGCCCACCGCGACGGCCCCTTCGGCGTGCGGCACTGGAACCGGCGGATCGAGCAGTGGCTGACCGAGGAGACGGGCGACCCGCTCTAGGGGCGGCCGTACCCGGGCGCCCGCGTGCTGGTGACGGCCAACGACTACACGCTGGGCATCTACAACGGCGACACCGGCGTGGTCGTGGACGACGCCTGCCGGCCGCCGGGTCGCGGTGTCGACCAGCACCGGTGCGCTCGACCTGGCGCCGTCGCGGCTCGGCGACGTGGAGACCCTGCACGCCATGACGATCCACAAGAGCCAGGGCAGCCAGGCCGACGTGGTGACCGTGCCTGCTCCCCGACGAGGAGTCGCGGCTGCTGACGCGCGAGCTGCTTCTACACGGCGGTGACCCGGGCGCGGACGCAAGGTCCGCGTGATCGGCCCCGAGGCGGCCGTGCGCGCCGCCATCGCCCGGCAGGCCCAGCGAGCGAGCGGCCTGCGGGCACGTCTCGCGGACGGAAACACCGGCGCAACACGTCGCGACTAGCCTGTCGGAGTGCCCTTCCTGCTGCGCGTCTCCCTGCCCGACGTCCCCGGTTCGCTGGGGCGGCTCGCGAGCGCGATCGGCCAGGCGGGTGGCGACATCGACGCGATCGAGATCGTCGAGAAGTCCGGCAACGGCACCGCGGTCGACGACGTGCTGCTCGAGATGGCGCCCGGTGCGATGCCCGACTCGATCGTCTCCGCCTGCAACCAGCTCGACGGCGTCGAGGTGCTGTGGATCAGCCGCTACGCCGCAGGCGGCAACCTGTTCCTCGACCTCGAGGTGGTCGAGGAGCTGACCGCGCACCCGACCGAGGCACTCAACCGCGTGATCGACCTGCTGCCGGTCACGTTCCGCGTCGACTGGGCGGTGCGGGTCGGCGCGGACGGCTCGGTCCAGCGGAGGACCGAGGCCGCCCCGACCGAGCTCGCGTGGGTGCCGCTCGAGCGGCCGTCACGCCTGCCCGACGACGACGTGACCGTGCTCTGCGGCGCTCCCCTGGGCGACGACCTGATCGTGCTGGGTCGCCGTGGCGGCCCGGAGTTCCTGGAGTCCGAGCTCGCGCGGCTCGGCCACCTGCTCGGGCTGGCGCGCTCGATCAACCGCGCCTGAGTCGTCCCCGGACGTCATACGACGATGCATCAATTGGTCGAACTGCGTATGACGTCCGCTGGGGAGGGCGCACCGTATCGCGTCGAGGGTCCCGCCCGGCTCCGAGTGTTGGGGAACGAAATCGGGCTCACCGCCGCGATCCACCCCGATCTGGTTCCCCAGCGGAGACCGTGGGGAACGAAATCGGGGTCGGGAGGCCGATCGAGGCCGATCTCGTTCCCCAGCGGAGCTGGCAACCAGCGGACCTCAGATCGAGTCGCTCACTTGCGTTCGAGCAGGAACAGCGGGATCTCGCGGTCGGTCTTCTTCTGGTAGCTCGCGTAGGTCGGCCAGGTCGCGACGGCGTGCTCCCACCAGTCGGCGCGCTCCTCGCCCGTCGAGGAGGCGGACGGTGTAGGTCGTGCTTCTCGTCCTTGTCCTGCAGCTCGACCTCGGGGTGGGCCAGGAAGTTGGCGTACCACTCCGGGTTGTCCGGGGCGCCGCCCTTGGACGCGACCGCGAGGTAGGCCCCGTCGCGCTCGACGCGCATCACCGGGTTCTTGCGGAGGTTGCCGGACTTGCGTCCGACCGAGGTGACGACCACGACCGGATAGGGCGTGCCGGGCAGGTTGCCGCCCTTCTCGCCGTCGCTGCTCTCGTACTGCTCGACGTTCTTGCGAACCCACTCGGTCGTGCTCGGGACATAGGTGCCTGTCAGAGTCCATGTACACCACAACACCACCTCGATCCGGGCAATTCCGCTCCGACCTACGCTCGCCCGCATGAGTGCGATCGAGGGCGTGTCCGAGACGTTCGACCCGACGGCGTGGGACGACGTGCCCGGTTTCGAGGACCTGACCGACCTCACCTACCACCGGGCGAAGGCGCACGGCACCGTGCGGATCGCCTTCGACCGGCCCGACGTGCTCAACGCCTTCCGGCCGCACACCGTCGACGAGCTGCTGCGCGTGCTGGACCACGCCCGCCAGTCGGGCGACGTCGGCTGCGTGCTCCTCACCGGCAACGGACCGAGCGACAAGAACGGCAAGTGGGCGTTCTGCACCGGCGGCGACCAGCGGATCCGCGGCAAGGCCGGCTACCAGTACGAGACCCCCGGGGTTTCGACAAGCTCAACCGCCGGGGGTGGCGCGGCTCCCAACCCGATCGACAAGGCCAAGCTCGCCCGCCTCCACATCCTCGAGTGCCAGCGGCTGATCCGGTTCATGCCGAAGGTCGTCATCTGCGTCGTGCCCGGCTGGGCGGCGGGCGGCGGCCACAGCCTCCACGTCGTCTGCGACCTCACGCTCGCCAGCCGTGAGCACGCCCGCTTCAAGCAGACCGACGCGGACGTCGGCTCCTTCGACGGCGGGTACGGATCGGCGTACCTCGCTCGACAGGTCGGGCAGAAGTTCGCCCGCGAGATCTTCTTCCTCGCCGAGGAGTACGACGCCGAGGAGATGCACCGCATGGGCGCGGTCAACCGCGTGGTCGACCACGCCGACCTCGAGGCGACCGCCCTGGACTGGGGCGCCAAGATCAACGGCAAGTCGCCGACCGCGCAGCGGATGCTGAAGTACTCCTTCAACCTCCTCGACGACGGGCTCGTCGGCCAGCAGCTCTTCGCCGGCGAGGCGACGCGGCTGGCCTACATGACCGACGAGGCGCAGGAGGGCCGCGACCAGTTCCTGGAGAAGCGCGAGCCCGACTGGTCGCCGTACCCCTGGTACTACTGAAGCAGCCTGTTTCCGCGGGCGGCCGTCTCGGAGCTTCTTTCGGCGTCGTCGGTGGCCGAGTTCGCGGAGCGCCGCGAAACTCCTCACGCCGCTCGCCTGCGGACATCGACTGGCACGACGAGCGCGAGTTTGGCGTTGGCGACCGATTCGAAGCCGACGTACTGAGTGCCGTTGATGAGTGTGCGCAGACGCGCCCTGCGCTTGGGCAGTCTGGTGGGGGCTGCGCAGGGGCGTGCGTCATCTCGTCACCACTTCAGCGGCGATGGTGGTTGATGACGATCGTGAGCTCAGGCGGAGAGCCGCTCCCCGGTGTCGGTGTCGAACACGTGCACGTGGTGCGGGTCGGTCGTGACGTAGAGCCTCTCGCCCTTCTGCGGATGATGCCGCCCAGTCATCCGGACGATGACGTTGGAAGGGACGCCTTCGACGTCACAGGTGCCGTAGACGAAGCTGTCGGCGCCGAGCTCCTCGACCACCGTCACGTTCACCGGCAGGCCACCCTCGCCGTCGGAGACGATCCGCCAGTTCTCGGGGCGTACGCCGACGGTGATCCGACCGGACATCTTGCGCTCGGCCGTCGGGTCCACCGGCACCGTGTACCCACCGACACTGACCTGCCCGTCGGCCGCGACCACGCCTTCGAGGAGGTTCATCTGCGGGGAGCCGATGAAGCCGGCGACGAAGAGGTTGGCGGGCTTGTCGTAGAGCTTGAGCGGGGTGTCGACCTGCTGGAGCACGCCGAGCTTCATCACCGCGACCCGATCGCCCATCGTCATCGCCTCGACCTGGTCGTGGGTGACGTAGACCGTGGTGACACCGAGATCGGTCTGCAGCTTGGCGATGTCGGTGCGGGTGGCCACACGCATCTTGGCGTCGAGGTTGGACAACGGCTCGTCCATGCAGAACACCTGCGGGTTGCGGACGATGGCGCGACCCATGGCCACCCGCTGGCGCTGGCCACCCGAGAGTGCCTTGGGCTTGCGCTGCAGGAACTCGGTCAGACCGAGCATCTCGGCCGCCTCGGCGACCCGCTTCTTGCGCTCCCCGGTGGACACCTTGGACATCTTCAACGCGAAGGCCATGTTGTCCTCGACACTCATGTGCGGGTAGAGCGCGTAGTTCTGGAACACCATCGCGATGTCGCGGTCCTTGGGCGGCAGGTTGGTGACCTCACGGTCACCGATGTAGATGTGGCCCTCGTTGACCTCCTCCAGCCCCGCAAGCATCCGCAACGTCGTGGACTTGCCACACCCAGATGGTCCGACGAGCACCATGAACTCGCCGTCGTTGATCTCCAGGTCGATGCCGGGGACTGCTGGCGTGTCAGCGCCGGGGTACCAGCGCTGAGCCTTGTCGAACGTGATTGTTGCCATGTTGATCTGCTTCCTTCCACCGGCTGCTAGGTGCCGGACGATGCGGGGATGGGGCGGGTGGGGGTATAGCCGAGTCGGTGTCACGCTCACTCGTCGCGTAGCCGGGATCCGGCCCGCGCTCTCAGCCAGACAGGGTTGCCGGAGACCAGTTTCGTCAGCCGACCACTGGTGTGAGCCTCAGTGCGTTAGCGGCCCTGTCGGCGACCACTTGGGCGTCGCTTCCCGAGTCAAGGACCGTATTTCCAGACGACTCGGAATCGATCAGGACGGTCGTGACCGAGAGCCCAGCCGAAGCCGCCGTCGTCAAGAGAGCATCGACCTGAGCCGAGAAGCAGGAGTCACTGGAGGTGGGGTTGGCGTCCAGCGCGACCACGTGGTTGGTGGAGACAAAATTGCCAGCCCCAGCTATGAGCCGAATGATGACAGGCGTTGCACCGGCTGGCCGGATGCTCTGTGAGTCGATGACTTCGGAGAAGTGATTTCCGATGACAGAGTTGTTGCTGCCATTGACACAGAGAAGTCCATTGAGGTCGTCCAGCCCGTTGTCGATTCCCAGGAACGGTGTCCAGGGCTCGTGGTCGCGCAAGAAGTGATTGGTGGCCACGAGGTTCTCCGAACTGCCCGCTCCGAGAATCAGCATTCCGGGGTAGAACGAATGCAAACGGTTGTTCGTGACACTTGAACGCGTGACGCCCTCGAGACGGATGCTGCTCGCACCCCGGGGGAAGACGTTGTTCGCCGTGATCAGGAGGCCGCCATGGTTCTCGGCATAGATCGAGTGGCCCCGAAAACCTGCCCCGATCAGGTTGTCGGTGATCTTCGACGCCTGTCCCCACCCGCGGAGCTCTATGCAGCTTCCGCATTCAGCGACGAAATTGTCATGTACGGAAAGGGCGTCCGCGTTGTACACAGTGAGGGCGTTCTCCAGGTAGACGAAGCCCATGCCTGTGATGCGGAGCGAGTCATTGGAGCTCGCAACATGGATGCCGGTCTTTCCGTTGACGTAGGTGTTCTCGGGGTGCGTCCCGGCACCGGCCGGGTTGAAGTGCAGTCCGTCGACGCAGAAGTTGGAGAACTCCACTGAGCTGATGCGCGGGTCGCCGCTTCGCTCGACGTAGAAGGCGGCTCCCTTCGCCTCGTCTTCGTCGACCTCGAGGGAGAGGTCGACCAGGATGCGGCTCCCTCCGGGCCACAGCTCATGCAAGTCGGGCCATTCGTCTTCAGGGAAGTTGAAGCGGATGCTCGACGACGCGAAGCCGTGTCCGGAGCCCTGGATCTTGAGGAAGCTGATGTCGATCACTACCTGCGTGCGGAGGCGGTAGTCCCCGGGGGGAATGTAGATGACCGCACCCGGCTTTCCGCCGTCAGTCGCATCGGTGAGGTTCTGCCGGCGCTTGATGTCAGCGATGATGCTGTTGATCACTTCGCCCACGTCGTCGCCCGGGTTACCCACAGGCCACGTGGTGACGTCGTAGTAGTTGCTGCTTGACATGTCTTCCTCTTGTGTTGGGGTTTCGCAGCAAGCACCGCCGCGATAGGGACGATCGCCGAACTGGTGAGTCGCCAGGGCATTGCCGATGTCTACGCCAGGAAGGAACCGACCCGGCAATAGGCCTCCAGCCAGACTAGGTAGTCCGCGTCCTTGGTGCGGTCCTCCAGCCCTTCGAGGGCGGCGACCCTGCCCGCCCGACCTACGGCGTCGGGCGGATCGCAACGTCTTGGGTGTGGGCCGTGATCTCGTTCTGGGCGCCACTGTCCAACACCTTGGATCGCGTGGTTGATGCGTCCAGCACGACATGTTGGGCGGGAACGTTCTTGACCACGTGGTTGAGCGCGATGACGTTGTGATCGCCCCCGGCGACCAGGATCATCGTGGGCTGGGCGCCGGACGGGTTGAGACGATCCGGTGGTACGTCGAAGGCGAAGAGGTTGTTGGAGACCAAGTTGTTGTCGCCGCGCACGTGCACGACGCCGTAGAAGTCGTCGAGGCCGTTCGAGACCCCGAGGAACGGGGGAAAGCCATCGACGCCGCGGCGCAGGTGGTTGGCGGTGACCAGGTTCTCCTTGCAGTCGTCGACCAGCCGGACCATGCCGGGGTAGAAGCCCTGCATCCGGTTGGCCGTGACCGACGAGCGGATGCATCCGCTGAGTTCGACGAGGCTGCGGCCTCGGGGGAACAGGTTGTTGCCGGTCACCAACAAGCCTTCGTGGTTCTCGGCGCGGATGGTGGGGCCGTTAGGTCCGGCGCCCATGAGGTTGTCGCTCACGATCGTGGCCTGGCCGGCTCCGGTGAGCTCGACGCAGCTGCCGCACTCGGCGATCATGTTGTCGTGCACACGCAGGGCGTCGGCGGCGCGCACGACGAGCGCTCGCTCGAGATAGACGAAGCCCATGCCGGTGATGTGCAGGGAGTCGTTGTCGGTCGAGACCTCGATGCCGGTGCGGCCATTGCGGTAGCTGTTCTGGTCGGGCTCGAACGAGACACCATCGAGGCAGAAGTCGCGGAAGACGATTCCGGAGAGCCGGGGCGCTGATTCTCGCCGAACGGTGAAGGCCGCTGTCGAGGCGGGGGTCAGCACGCGGATGTGACTGCCGCCGGGGTTCAGTTCCACCCAGCCCGTGGTGTCGACGTTGTAGCGGATGCTCAGCGAGTTGAACCCGTGCCCGTAGCCGGTGATGGTCAGGAAGCTGATGTCGACCACGACGGGAGTGCGTAGGTCGTAGTCACCGGGCGGAATGACGATGGCCGCACCGGGCTTCGCGTCGCGGTTGGGCTGGCGCCGCTTGATGTCGGCGATGATGTTGTTGATGACCGCACCGATGTCCTTGTGTGCGGTCAGGCCCGGACGGCCCTTCACCCGCCACGTGGTCACGTCGTACACGTTGCTCTGGTCGGCGTCGTCGTCGCGGGCGGCTGCGGGCGATGTACCCAGGGCGACTGCCCCGACACCAGCTGCGCCGGCGACTCCGGCACCGAGGAGGCGGCGACGCCCCCACGCAGACGATCCGGCCGTTCCAACGTGTGCTTCCATGTGGTGCCTCCTGGTGTGGGTGGGTGTGGCGAAGTTGCTGCTCGCGGGCAGCGATGTCGTGCAGTTGAGGCGAGCGCCCGCGAGCCGGCCCCCTGTGTGCCCTTCGGGCTCGGTTCGATCTAGGAGCGGTTCGCGGCCACGACCGCGTCGTCCTCATCGGCGAGCCACTCCGCGGGTGGATCGACCAGTCGCAGTGCGGTGCCGTCCTCGTTCCAGGCAACCGCGACGGGGTCGGCGATCTCACCGACGAACGAGCCGCTGCTGTCGATGTGGTGGAACGCCAGCATCACCCAACGCCCGGAGGCGTCCTTGATGAGCCGCCCGCTGTAGGCGGCCTCGGTGGTGAGGCGCCGAGATTTGGTGATGTCGAAGGGCCCCGCAACGTTGTCGAGCGGGACGGACCAGACGCCGCCGAGCTGGCCCGTGGTGCGTCGGTCATGGGACATCTCGGTGTGCAGGCAGGAGAACAGCATCACCGGCCGTCCGTCGACCTCCTCGATCTGGAGCACTTCGAGCTGGCCGAAGCCGGCGTCGGGCTGGCTCAGTGGAGGCTGCAGCTCCCAGCGCTCGAGGTCAGGCGAGGTGGCATGTCCGACAATGCCGCGGTCGTATTGCGGGCCGGTGCGGGCTCGTGCGGTGATCAACATGTGCCACGGCCCCTCGGTCGACTCGCGGTAGACCCACGGGTCGCGGAAGGCCTCGTCCTGCCAGTTGTCGTCGGAGAGCTTCTCGTACCAGCGGGCGTCGCTCTCGAGTACGACGTCGGGGTGCTTGTGCCAGGTCATCAGGTCTGTCGAGGTGGCGGCCCGGATCCGCTGCACCTGGCCGCTGCCGTCGCGGTCCACGCCGGTGTAGAACATCCACCAGCGGCCGGTGTCGTCTCGGACCACAGAGCCGGTCCAGGTGGCGAGGTCGTCCGTCGCCGGGCTGTCGGAGGGCACCAGCGCGTCGGCCACCTCGGTCCAGGATCGCAGGTCGTCGCTGACCGCGTGCCCGATCGTCGCCCGCCAGTGCCGCAGGTCGGGGTCGTGCAGCGCGCGCGATGCCTTGAGGAAGAACAGGTGGTAGGTCCCCTGGTCCTGTGCCAGCCAGAAGTCCCACGTCCAGGAGGCCGGGAGTCTCAACACGGTGGTGCCTTTCGTTGTGGGTCAGGACGGTGCAGCGACGGAGGACCGGCGCACCAGGGGGCAGGGCAGGGCGACCGGAAAGGTCACGCCGTCGTCGACCACAGGGCGCCCGTCGAGCAGGGCGACGAGTGCGTCGACCGCCCATGCGCCCATCTCGTAGTGGGGCAGGGCCACCGTCGTCAGCCCCGGATAGAGGCCCTCGGCCAGGAGGAGCTGGTTGTCGAAGCCCACGACGGACAGGTCGTCGGGGATCCGGAGTCCCAGCTCGGCGGCGGCGCGGTAGGCGCCCATCGCCATCCGGTCGTTGTAGCAGAAGAGCGCGGTCGGACGATCCGCGCGATCGAGCAGTTGGCGGGCGGTGCGGTAGCCACCCGCGGTGACCGACTCATCGTCCAAGACCAGACCGGGGTTGAAGTCGATCCCCGCCCGGGCCAGCGAGTTGCGATACCCCTGCAGACGTCCGTGGGTGGCGGGCACGTCGTCCTCGTTGGTGATGAACCCGATCCGTCGGTGACCGTGGGCGAGCAGTTCGTCGACGGCGGCCTCGGCTCCGCCGACCTCGTCGGGGACCACCGACGGCAGTTCGGCGCGGTCCGAGGCGGCGTCCAGGAGAACCGTCGGGACTTGTTCCAGTGCCGGAGGCAGGTCCACCCGGCGGTGGAACATGGTCGCGTAGAGGAACCCGTCCACTTGGTGCTTCAGGAGCGCGTTGGCCGACTGCTGCTCCACTGCCGGATCGCCGTCGGTGCTGACCAGGACCAGGGTGCAGCCGTGCTTCAGTGCCGCGTCCTGGGCACCGACCACGATGCTGCCGGCGAACGGCGTGGTCGCGATCGTGTCGCTGATCAGCCCGAGCATCCCGGACCGCCCGGTGCGCATCCCGCGGGCCAAGCGGTTGGGGACGTAGCCGAGCTCGGCCGCCGCCCGGTGGATCCGTTGCCGCGTCTCGACGCTGATCCGGGATCCGGGCACGTCGTTGAGCACCTGCGAGACGGTTGCGGCGGACACGCTGGCCAGGCGGGCGACGTCCTTGATGCCAGGGGGCTTCCCGGGCAGCCCCTGCTCGCGTTTCTTCCCCGATTGAGTCATGTCACTCGTCCTTGTGTGTGTGGTGTCGAAGTGTGAGGGGTCAGCCCTTGACGGCGCCGGCGGTCATCCCAGCCACGATGTAACGCTGGAGGACGATCGTCAGCAGGATCACCGGTAGTGAGTAGAGCGTGGCGAGCGCGGTCATCGCCCCCCACTCCAGACCGAACTGAGTCTGGAAGTTCGCGATCACCAACGGGGTGGTCTGTGCCCGGATGGCGGTGAGCAGGAGCGCGAAGAGGAACTCGTTCCACGAGGCGAGGAAGGCGAAGATGGCGGTGACCGCCACCCCGCCCCTGACCACCGGCAAGATCACGTACCACAATGCGGCGAGCCGGCCTGCGCCGTCCACGCGTGCCGCCTCGTCCAGCTCGTTGGGAACCGACTCGAGGAAGCTCGACATCAGCCAGATGGACAGTGGCAGCGAGATCGTCGTGTGCGCGATCGCCAGGCCCAGTGGGGTGTCCGTGAGCCCGAGCGTGCGCATCATCCCGACCATGGGCAAGCCGATCGCGACCGGCGGGATCATCCGGGTCACCAGGGCCGCCATGATGAACACGCGGCCGCTGACGGTCTTGAATCTGCTGACGCCGTACGCCGCCGGGACCGCCAGGGCCAGGGACAGCAGGGTGCTGATCGCGGCGGTCGTGACGCTGTTGATGAAGGAGTCGACGACCCCTTCACGACCGAGCGCCTTGTCGTAGTTCTCCAGCGTCCACTGGTCGGGCAGCAGCTTGGGCGGCACCGCCAACGCGTCCAGGGGGGTCTTGAAGGACGTGAGAAGGAGGTAGGCGAAGGGAAAGGCGTAGACGACGACCATCGTGCCCAGCAGCAGCCACAGCAGCATGCGGGTCGGTGTGCGTCGGACCTCGAGCGTGCTCATGTGTCCTCCTGTCCCGGGCGCCAGATCATCCCGACCGCGACCACGGCAACCGCAAGCATGGCGATCAGATAGAGCGTGCCCATGGCGCTGGCGAGGCCGGGCTCCCCGAAGCGCACCATTGTCTGGTAGATCAGCAGGCTCAGCGTCTCCGTGGAGTTCTGCGGCCCGCCGCCGGTCTGGATGAGGATGATGTCGAACGCCTTGGCTGCGTCCACGCCGCGCACCACCAGCGCCACCGCGATCACGGGCCGCAGCAGCGGAAGGATGATCCGGAACAGCAGGGAGATCGGGCCGGCGCCGTCGATGCGTGCGGCCTCGATCAGGTCGCCCGGAAGGTTCTGCAGGCCGGCGAAGAGAATCAACGTCATGAACGAGGTGGTCAGCCAGATGTCCGGCAGCGCCACCGCGAACAGTGCGATGTCCGGATTGCTGAGCCAGCCGACGCCGTTGCGGTCGTCCAGGATCCCTATCCGGAACAGCATCTCGTTGACGATGCCGAAGTTGTCGATCAGCAGGAAGCGCCACAGCAGGCCGGCGACCACCGGAGCAATCATCAACGGGTACAGGAACCCCGTGCGCAGCCACCGAGACCGCTTGCCGAGGCTGTTGAACAGCAGCGCCGCGGCGAGCCCGAGCACGAACTCGAAGGTGACCACCAGAACCGTGTAGGCGAGCGTCCGCCACGTGGCGGCGCTGGAAGCTCGACGAGGTGAGCACCTCCGAGTAGTTGGCGAACCCGACGAAGTCGCGCGGGCCTCCCGCGATCGAGGAGATCTCATAGAAGCTGTCGATGACGAGCTTGAGCAGCGGCCAGGCCACGAACGCCGCATGAACAGCGCGGCCGGCACCATCAGCAGCAGCGCGAAGCGGCGGTCGTTCATGCCGGATCCCTTGCCAGCACCACGGCGCTGACCGGTGGTGGTCGTACGGGGCACGGTGTCGACCTGCCCACGGTCGCTGATGCTCATGGCTCTCCTTCCTGGGCGAAACGGGTTGAGGGTTCCGGTCGGCACCCGCCTCGTGAGCGGATGCCGACCGGGAAGGTCAGCCGAGGATCTCTTCGATCTTGGCCTTGGCCTCGTCGAGCAGCGCCTGGTTGTCGGCACCTGGTTCAACGGCCTTCTGGATCATCGGGATGAGGGCGGTGTCGACGATCTGTTGCCACTTCGCGTTCGCCGGCCGCGGCATGGTGGCGGGGCCTTCGAGGGTGGCGATCAGCGCGTCGAAGTGCTCGTAGCCGGCTTTCCGGCGTACTTCTCGAAGGCGGACTTGCGTGCCGCCAGGCCCAGAGCGGAGTCGATGCTCAAGTCGTTGTGGTCGTACGCGAACTGGATGAACTCTTCGGCGAGGTCCATGTTGTCGCCCGCCTTGGGAATCGAGAGGTACCAGTTGCCCGGGACACTGCCGATACCGGCGGCTCCGGCGAGCATCGGCGCGACACCGACCTTGCCCTTGACAGACGAGTCGTCCGGGATCTGCGGGTAGGCGTGCGCCCAGAACTTCGTCATCGCGACCTGGCCCTGGTTGAACAGGTTCTGCGCTGCCGCCCAATCGACCTGCGAGGCGCCCTCGGGTGCATCCGCAACTGCCTCGTGTAGAAGTCCAGGGCAGCCAGGTGCTCGGCGTTGTCGATGATGACGTTGCCGTCCTCGTCGAGGACCATTCCGGGTGAACCTGCCTGGGCCACGTGCGCCAGCCACTCGGTCTCGACCGCGCCCTTGACGTCGGTGCCGTACAGGTCGGTCTTGCCGTCACCATCGGTGTCCTGGGTGAAGAACTCGGCCATGTCCTGGAACTGCTGCCAGTCGGTCGGGGGCGCGAGCGGGTAGCCGTACTTCTTCTCGAAAGCGGCCTTCTGCTTCGGGTCCTCGAACAGGTCCGTGCGATAGAAGAGGATCTCCGCGTTGGTCCACACCGGCATCCCGACGAAGGTGTCGTCGACCTGGGCCTCTTCGACCAGCGCTGGGAAGAGGTCTGCCTGGACATCGTCCGTGAACATGTCGTCCAGCGGCTCGACACCGTCCGCGAAACCCTGCAGCCAGATGGCGTCGAGGGCGGCGACGTCGAAGGACACCGAGCCCGATGAGAACTCGCCCGAGAGGCGGTCGTACAACCCGTCGTAGGGCAGCTCCACCAGCGAGACCTTGGTGCCGGTCTCCTCGGTGAACGCCTCGGCCACCGGCTCGAGCTCGGCCTTGCCGCCGCCCTCCACCAGGACCGTGACCGTCTTGGCCCCGTCACCGACGAGTCATCCCCGCCCGCGCCACAGGCAGCCAGCCCGGTTGCCACCACAAGCGCTGTTGCCGCGGCGCCGACTCTGCGGCCGAGCCTCGACCGAAGCTCTACGCCCGGAAGTCCATGTCCCATCGTATTGCCCTTATCTGTGTGCCCGAGGTTGGTTGCCTAATCGTTTAGGCTAAACGATTAGGCAAAGGTAGATGTGACTGGGGTCACTCGTCAAGGGATCGCGTCGAAGTTTCTCGTGGAGCCGCGTTTCAGCGGCTGCGAGAGGGTGGTGACGCGTCGAATCTCGTCGCAGGGAGCCCGGCTGGCCCCTCTGGGCAGGCGGCTCGCAGTCCGGCCGGCCAGGCGAGACCGTGGCGGTGCAACTCGCCACGCCGAGCGTGCCGCGCTTCCCCCTGGTACTACTGATCCTCCCCTGACCGCGTGAGCGGATGGTCTGAGTATCAGCGCCCGTCCGGACGGTCCTCAACAAGTATCGGGGACTGCGGGATCTGGACGTCGAGCAAGTCGCACGCATGCGTGCCGACATGCACAGACAGCACGCTGCGTACGTAGGTGAGCTCGGTGCCGTCTTCACCCTGATCGCTGTGGGCGGTCTCGTCGGCTATCTCCTCGCCGGCCACGGCGGCGGCGACTGGTCGGCGCTGGGGACGCTCGCCAGAGGCCTCATCTGTGTCGTCTCGATGTCCGTCGTGGGCAAGGTGCTGGACCTCGGCTGGGCACGCCTGCGACTGATCCAGCTGGGCCGGGAGCTCAACCGCTTCCAGCCTCCAACCCGACACAGGTCGGCGATCAGCCCGCCCTGACCGGTCACCGCTAGGGCCGGGGCAGCCGTTCGTCGGCGGCTGGGAGGATGTGGCCGTGATCCAAACCGACGAGGACGACAGCTGATGCGGATCGTCGTCCTCACCGGCGCCGGCATCTCTGCCGAGAGCGGGCTGGCCACCTTCCGCGATGCCGACGGACTCTGGGAGGGCCACGACCCGATGGTGGTCGCAACGCCCGAGGCGTTTGCCCACGACCCCGACCTGGTCCAGCGCTTCTACGACGAACGCCGGGCGGTGCTCGGTCGCGTGCAGCCCAACGCCGCGCACACGGCACTGGCGCGGCTCGAGGCCGCGCTTGGCAACAACCTCTACCTCGTCACCCAGAACATCGACGACCTGCATGAGCGCGGAGGGTCGAAGCGGGTCCACCACATGCACGGTCGCTTGCGCGCCGCGTGGTGTACGGCGTGCGGCGAGCGCCACGAGTGGACGTCGAACTTGCTCGATCAACCGCCGTGTCCGGCGTGCGCCGCGCGCACCCTGCGCCCCGACGTGGTGTGGTTCGGCGAGGTGCCCTACGACATGGACGCGATCGACGAGGCCCTGTGGGCCTGCGACCTGTTCGTCTCTATCGGCACCTCCGGCCTCGTCTATCCGGCCGCCGCGTTCGTGCACTACGCGCTCGGCAACGGCAAGCGCACCCTCGAGCTCAACCTCGCAACGAGCGACGGCAGCAGCGACTTCCACGAGTCCCGACGCGGCCCCGCCACCGAGCTGGTCCCGGCATGGGTCGACGAGGTGCTGGCCACCGCCTGACGAGGACGTGGTCAGCCAGCCAGGGTCACCACTTGTGCTTCCACCTCCGGGGCTCGAAGTTTCCGTCCAGCACCTCGTCCGCGGTCTTCTCGGCGGATGTCCTGTTGTCGGGCAATTTGGTCAATCGACCCTCGCAACGGGCCGGGAACTGGTGAACTACGGGCCGACGAAAGGGAGCCGATGACCATCACCAGGCCCGGCCGTGCGGCCGCCGTTGGCGCGGCGACGGCTCTCCTCCTGACCGCCTGCGCCGCGAAGGTCGAGGCCGATCCGGAGTTCCTCGCGCAGAGCCCCCGAGCCATCACCAAGACCGCGTTCGCCGAGATGGGCGACCTGACGTCGGTGCGCATCCTCGGCACGGTCGTGGCGAAGACCGGCCGGACCAGGATCGACATCAGGACGGACGACGAGGGCCGCTGCACCGGCTCCGTCCAGCTCGATCGGGGCAGTGCCCAGTTCATCCGCACCCCCGACGCCACGTGGCTCAAGGCAGACGACGACTTCTGGCAGGCCAACGCACAGTCGCCGCAGCAGGCCCGGCAGATCATTGCCACCCTCGGCACGTCGTGGGCGAAGGTCCCGGACAGCACTGCCGACTTCGCAGGGTTCTGCAACGCAGAGAAGCTGCTCGACGGATTCAAGGCTCGCAAGGACGGCGGCGAAGGCCGACTCAGCAAGGGTGCCGTGGAGCTGATCGGCGACACCGAGGCCATCTCGATCAGCGAGAAGGGCGGTGGGCAGTTCTCGACCGTCTGGGTTTCGGTCAGCTCGCCACACCGTGTCGTGAAGATCGTCTCCAAGGAGAAGCGCACTCCCACGACCGTCTCCTTCGAGGAGTTCGGCGTGGACGTCGACGCCGAGGCCCCGGCCGAGGACGACGTGGTCGACCTGTCGGCGTACGGGACGAACGCCAAGCCCTAGGAACCTCCTGGGTCACCAGGTGTTGGTGAGCGTCGATTCGTCGGCCTTGGGGAACCGGACGTGGAACGTCGCTCCCTCTCCACGGGACGAGTCGACCGCGACGGAGCCGCCGTGTCGGACCACGACCTGTCGCACGATGCTGAGCCCGAGGCCGTAGCCGGAGCGGTCCAGGGCGGCCGGATCGGCGGACCGGAAGAACTCCCCGAACAGCTGCTCCTGGTCGGTCGACGAGATCCCGATGCCCTCGTCGCGGACCGTGAGAACCACCTCGTCGCCCTCGCCACGCAGGCCCACCTCGACCAGTCCGCCTCGGTTGGAGTACTTCACCGCGTTGTCCAGGAGGGCGCCGACGCAGCGGGACAGCTCGAGGGGATGCCCCTGGACGGCGCAGGTGCCGGAGACCGTGAGCTCGATCGACACCTGTCGGTGCTCCGCCTGCGGAGTCACGGCGGCGATGGCCTCGCTCGTGAGCTCCGCCAGATCGAGGGTCGCCGTGCTCATGGGGCTCGAGTGGTCGGCCAGGCGCGAGACCAGTGCAAGGTCCTTGGCCAGGCCGGTGAGCCTGGCCGTGTTGCGGACCATGGGCACGACCGAGCGTTGTGCATCGGCGGGCAGGTCCATCGCCTCGAGCAGCTCGAGGTGACCCGAGACGAGCGCGAGCGGGTTCTGCAGCTCGCGAGCGACCGTGTCGATCAGGGTCCGCCGGTAGTCGCCGAGCTCGCGCAGCTCGGCGACGGCCGCACGCTCCCGCTCGTTGGCACGCGCATTGAGGATCGCCCGCCCCAGGTCGTGGGCGACGTCGAGAGCTGCGGAGCTCTCGTCGTCGGTCCAGCGTGGCGTGTCGGCCTCGCGCGCCACGGCCAGCATGCCGAGAGCGTCCTGCCCGACTCCCAGGGGGACCAGGACGATCTCGCGCAGGCCGCGCGCGGTCACGTGCGGCGTCATCTCATCGCGGAAGTGCTCGTCGAGCTCGTCATCTCCCCAGACGCGATCGGGCTCGATGATCAGGACGTCCTGCCGCCGCCAGGCGCCGACCATCGCCGTCCGCATGGCCACTCGCAAACCCTGCCCGATGTCCGGATCTCCCTCGGTCCCGGGCCGGCGCAGGAGGTCACGGTCGAAGTCGTCGAGGGTGTCGATCCACAGCCCCTGCGCGCGAAACGGCTCGCGGCACTGCGTGCGGACGATCGAGAACAGCTCGCGGACATCAGCCTGGGGTGAGGCCGAGCGGATGACGGCCCTCGTGGCGCTGGCCAGCCTGATTCGCTGGGCGAACTCCTCGCGCTCGATCTGGACGAGGATGGCATGCAGGCTCGGGCGGATGATCCGATCGAGCGCGGTGAGCCCCGCGGTGGTGGGGCGCAGACCGTCGCCCGGCAGGTCGAAGTAGACGAGAGCACGCAGCTTGCCCTGGTCGTCGCTGACCTGCGCGACGAGCACGTCCTCCGCGTGCCAACGGTCCGGGTCCTCGGTGTCCTCGACGTCGAGAAGGACGCCGTAGGACAACAGCCGCTCGATGTCGTCGCGTGCCACGTCCTCGACCCGGACGAACGTGAGCACCCCGACCTCGACGCCATGGTCGAGCACGGGTGCCAACGGCGACAACGGCGAGCTGGCTCCGTCGTGCTGTCGCTGCATGTCGGGGTCGTCGGTCGCCAGCGCCACGAACTCGACGATGTCGTCACCGCGCACCACCTCGATGGCGCACCCCTCGAAGTCGGCGAGCACGCGCAGGTTGTCGGCGATCCGATACATGGCGCGGCGCGCGGTCACGTCACCCCACCCGTGTCCGCGAGGTCGTTCGGGCGCGAGCGAGTCCGGCTCCTGGCTCGACATTCTTTCCCCCTTCCCGGTCACGATCCCACGCAATCCGGGACACCACTCCGCTTTCCGGCGAAGGTTTGCTTTGCCGGAATCAGCGTGTGCGCCGCACCAGCGCACCCGCGTGGGGCGGCAACGTGATGCCGTCCGCGACCAGTGACGCCCCGGCCGGCGTCGTGAAGAGGACCTCGTGCTCGCCCGACAGCTCGACCTCGGCCGCGGCGGTGCCGACGTTGACCACCACGCTCACCGCGCCCCGTCGCATGACCAAGGTGCGCGCCTCCTCGTCCACGTGCACGTCGACCTGCCGCAGGTCGGGATCGGTCAGCTCCGGCAGCTCGCGGCGCAGGGCCGCCAACCGTCGGTACACCTCGAGCAGCACGGCGTGCCGCCCCGTGTGGAGCTCGTCCCAGTCCAGCTTGGATCGCTCGTACGTCGCAGGATCCTGTGGATCGGGCACCACGGCCGGGTCCCAGCCCATCCGTTCGAACTCCGAGAGCCGCCCCTCCGCAGTCGCCGCGCCCAGCTCGGGCTCGGCGTGCGAGGTGAAGAACGCGAACGGCGTCGAGGCCGCCCACTCCTCGCCCTGGAACAGCATCGGCGTGAAGGGCGACGCGAGCGTGAGCAGCGCGGCGCACGCCAGCTGGTCGTCGTCGAGCGTCTCGGTGACCCGGTCGCCGCGGGCGCGGTTGCCGATCTGGTCGTGGTTCTGGCTGGCGACGACGAGCCGCCAGCCAGGCATCCGGTCGACATCGACCGGCACACCGTGAGGGCGGTTGCGGAACGAGCTGAACGTGCCGTCGTGGAAGAAGCCCCGGGCCAGCACCTTGGCCAGTGCGGACAGCGGCTCGAAGTCGGCGTAGTAGCCGTCCGTCTCGCCGGTGAGCGCGACGTGCACGGCGTGGTGGAAGTCGTCGCTCCACTGGGCGTCGAGCCCGTAGCCACCTGCCTCGCGCGGCGTCACCAGGTGCGGGTCGTTGAGGTCGGACTCGGCGATCAGGGTCAACGGCCTGCCCAGGTGGGCCGACAGGGCGGCCACGTCGACCGCCATCTGCTCGAGCAGGTGGACGGGCGACTCGTCGGAGAGCGCGTGCACGGCGTCGAGTCGCAGTCCGTCGACGTGCAGGTCGGCGAACCACATCCGCACACTGTCGAGGATGAACCGCCGGACCTCGTGGCTGCCATCGCCGTCGAGGTTGACCAGGTCGCCCCACGTGTTGGCGCCCTCCTTGAGGTAGGGCCCGAACACCGGCAGGTAGTTGCCAGAAGGACCGAGGTGGTTGTGCACCACGTCCTGGATGACGCCGATCCCGGCCGCGTGACAGCCGTCCACGAACCGCTGGTAGGCCGACGGTCCGCCGTACACCTCGTGCACTGCCGACCACAGGACGCCGTCGTAGCCCCAGTTGTGGGTGCCGTTGAAGGCGTTGACCGGCATCACCTCGACGAAGTCGACGCCGATGGAGCGCAGGTGGTCGAGCCTGCCGAGCGCGGCGTCGAAGGTCCCCTCCGGCGTGAAGGTGCCGACGTGCAGTTCGTAGATCACCGAGCCGGCGAGCTGACGGCCGGTCCACGCGGCGTCGGCCCACTCGTGAGCGGTCGGGTCGAAGGTGCGGGAGAGCCCGTGCACGCCGTCCGGCTGGCGGCGCGATCGCGGGTTGGGCAGCGGCTGGTCGGCGTCGTCGACGAGGTAGCCGTAGTCGACGTCACCGAGGGGGACCGGACCGGCAGGGGTCCACCAGTCGTCGGCCTTGCGGACCATCGCCAGGCGCTTCGCGTCGTCTCCCTTGCCGATCTGGAGCACGACACTGTCGGCACGCGGCGCCCACACGTCGAAGCGGTCGTGGACCCGCTCGAGCGGGGCGGAGCTCTGCAGCAGCAGCGCCACCGGCAGGTCGGCGAGCACCTCGCCCACCGGGGTGTCACCGGTGAACGGTCGCCCGGACACCGCGTCGAGCCACTCGCCGGCGGGCAGCTCGAGCGTCGTGTCTCCCCACCCGCCTCGGGCGGCAAGACCCAGGGGCAGCCGGGTCGCCACGGTCACGGCACCGCCGCGGTCGAAGGCGAGCACGTGGCCGGCCGCTTCGCCGGTCACGCCGACCGGGGCGTAGGAGTCGAAGAGGTCCGGCTGCTCGCGACGAGCCAGCAGGCCGGCCCGCGTGACGAGCAGCTTGGCGGCACCGGGATCGTCCACCCCGCCTGCCAGCCCGGGGCGCAGACCGTCCTCGACCTCGGTGAGCAGCGTGCGGCGTACGTCGTAGTCGACCGGTCGCCGGTTGTCGGGGTCGACGAGGCTCTGCTCCCACAGCTCGCTGCCCTGGTAGACGTCGGGCACGCCCGGCATCGTGATGGCGACGAGCTTGGCGGCCAGGGCGTTGCTCCAGCCGGCCTCGGCAACGGAGGCGAGCACGTCATCGACGACGGCGCGCACCTCGGGCCGGTCGACGGCCGCGTCGACGGCTGCGTGCACCGCGGCCTCGTAGTCCTCGTCGGGCGCGGTCCACGTCGTGCGGTCGCCGGCCTCACGCATCGCCTTCTCGGCGTAGGCGTGCAGGCGCTCGCGCCAGTCGGCGTCGAGGCCGGCGGCCGGCCAGGCGCCGACGATCGCCTGCCAGAGCAGGTTGCCGAACCCGGGGTCCGGGAGCGGCACCAGGTCGAGCAGCCGGTCAAGGGCCGCGGTCCAGGTCTCGGGGACCTCGGCGAGCGCGGAGATCCGGGCGCGGACGTCCTCGCCGCGCTTGGTGTCGTGGGTGGAGAGGGAGGTCATGGCGTGCGGCCAGTCACGCTGGCGGGTGGCCATCGCCTCGTGCCACTCGTCCGTGGTGACGGAGAAGACCGAGGGGTCCGCGCCGACCTCGTTGAGCGAGGTGAGCCGGGACCAGCGGTAGAACGAGCAGTCCTCGACGCCCTTGGCCATCACCATGCCGGACGTCTGCTGGAAGCGCAGCGCCGGCGGTTGCTGCGGGTCCGAGAGGATCGGGAGGAGTACGTCGAGGGTGTCGGCCAGGTCGGGCCGGTGCTCACGGGCCAACGCGAACGCCTCGTCCAGGTGATCGCGGCCGCCCGGCAGGTAGGAGCGGTAGACCGGGAAGCAGGCCAGCAGCTCGCCGACGGCGTCCTCGGTGTCGGCCGGGGCGTCGGGGATCGCCACGCGCAGCTCGCGACCGATGCGGAGCACCTCCGAGCGGAGGATCCCGTCGGCGACGGCTCGCTTGTTGTCGTGCACCATCGCGGCCCAGTCGATCTGGCCGCCGCGCAGCCGCTCGTCGAGAGCGCCGAGCGCCTCGGCAGCCGCCGGGTCGGTGAGCACCCGGTCGATGAGCGCCATCGCGTCGTACCCGGTCGTGCCGGCCGTGGGCCATGAGCTGGGCAGCTCCTCGCCCGGCTCGAGGATCTTCTCGACCAGGACGTAGGCGTCACCGGTCAGGTCGGCGAGGTCACGGAGGTAGCCCTCGGGGTCGCGCAGGCCGTCCGGGTGGTCGACCCGGAGCCCGTCGACCATGCCCTCGCTGAACCAGCGGCCGATCTCGTCGTGCGAGCGGTCGAACCACTCGCGGTCCTCGACGCGGATCGCGGCCAGGCTGTTGACGGCGAAGAACCGGCGGTAGTTGAGGCCGGCGTCGGCCAACCGCCAGGACACGAGCTCGTAGTGCTGCCGGGCGTGCACGTCCTGCGCGGAGAGCCCGTGCTCGTCCATGTTGTCCGCGCTTCCGGGAGCCAGCGGGAACGCGTTGTCGTGGTAGAGCAGCTGGCCCGCCTCGATCGCGAGGTGGGCGATCGTGCCGTCCTCGGCGAGGTCGTCGTCGCCGACCACCGGGATCCGGATCCGCCCGCCACCCGCCGCCCAGTCGATGTCGAACGCCTCGGCGTACTCGGAGGACTGCCCGTGCGTGAGCACCGACCACCACCACGCGTTGTCGCTCGCACTCGCGACACCGACGTGGTTGGGCACGATGTCGACCAGCACCCCCATCCCGAGCCGGTGCGCCTCGGACGAGACGGCCGCCAGCCCGGACACGCCGCCCCGGGCCGCGTCGATCCGGCCGTGGTCGGAGACGTCGTAGCCGTGGTTGCTGTGCGACTCGGCCGCCAGCAGCGGCGAGAGGTAGACCCAGTCCACACCGAGGTCGTGCAGGTAGGGCAGCACGTGGGCCGCCGCATGCAGGTCGAAGTCCTCGGTGATCTGGAGCCGATAGGTGCTGACGGGCGCGCGCATCAGCTCTTGGCGCCCTTGCGGCGTCGCTGGTCGGCGGCCGGCGTCGTGTCTTCCGCGCCGGTGTCGGCGAGCGAGGCAAGGGAGGCGGCGACCGAGTGGTCGACCTCCTGCTCCGGCTCGGCGTGCTCGCGGAGGACGACGAGGCTGTGCGTCGACAGGGAGATGGTCGAGGCAGCGGCGTGCGTCGCGTCCGTGTCTGCGGACCCGCCCGTGTCGATGATGACGTCCCACGCTGCGGCGTACTCGTCCGGAGGCAGGGTCACCTCGGCCGGGCCGTCGGCGTTGAAGTAGAGCAGGAAGTGGTCGTCGGTGATGGTGCCGCCACGGGCGTCCTTGCCGGCGATGCCGTCGCCGTTGAGGTACATCCCGATCGCCTTCGAGCCCTCCCAGCCGTCGTCCGCCATCGGCTGGCCGTCGAGGGCCAGCCAGACGATGTCGTTGAGGCGATCGCCGTCGCCGGTTCGCACGGTCTTGCCCGTGAAGAACCGCTTGCGGTGGAACGTCGGGTGGCTGGCGCGCAGCTTCGCCACCGCGGCCGTGAACTCGATGAGCGGCTTGTCGGCGCGGTCCCAGTGCACCCAGGCGATCTCGGAGTCCTGGGCGTAGGTGTTGTTGTTGCCGCTCTGGGTCCGGCTCATCTCGTCGCCGTGCAGGAGCATCGGCACGCCCTGGCTGAGCAGCAGCGTGGCGATGAAGTTGCGCTGCTCACGGGCGCGCGACTCGAGGATCTCGGGGTCGTCGGTCGGCCCCTCCACTCCGTGGTTCCACGAGCGGTTGTGGCTCTCGCCGTCGTTGTTGTCCTCGCCGTTGGCGTCGTTGTGCTTCTCGTTGTAGGACACGAGGTCGCGCAGCGTGAAGCCGTCGTGGGCGGTGACGAAGTTGATGCTGGCGAAGGGCCGGCGACCGGAGTGCTCGTAGAGGTCGGAGGAGCCGGAGAGCCGGGACGCGAACTCGCCCAGCGACGGCTCACCGCGCCAGAAGTCGCGCACGGTGTCGCGGTAGTCGCCGTTCCACTCGGTCCACTGCGGCGGGAAGCCGCCGACCTGGTAGCCGCCGGGGCCGATGTCCCACGGCTCCGCGATCAGCTTGACCTGGCTGACGACCGGGTCCTGCTGCACCATCTCGAAGAACGTGGAGAGCTTGTCGACGTCGAAGAACTCGCGGGCCAGCGTGGCCGCGAGATCGAACCGGAAGCCGTCGACGTGCATCTCGGTGACCCAGTAGCGCAGCGAGTCCATGATCAGCTGCACCGAGTGCGGGTGCCGCACGTTGAGGCTGTTGCCGGTGCCGGTGTAGTCCATGTAGTAGCGCTGGTCGTCCTCGACGAGGCGGTAGTAGGCCGGGTTGTCGATGCCCTTGAAGCTCAGCGTCGGCCCGAGGTGGTTGCCCTCGGCGGTGTGGTTGTAGACCACGTCGAGGATGACCTCGATGCCGGCGGCGTGCATCGCCTTGACCATCGACTTGAACTCCTGCACCTGCTGGCCGTGCTCGCCGTTGGCGGCGTAGTCGGCGTGCGGCGCGAAGAAGCCGAGGGTGTTGTAGCCCCAGTAGTTGCGCAGCCCCTGGTCGAGCAGGGTGCTGTCCTGGACGAACTGGTGCACCGGCATCAGCTCGATCGCCGTGACGCCGAGCTTGGCCAGGTGCTCGGTGACCGCGGGGTGCGCGAGGCCGGCGTAGGTCCCGCGCTCGTCCTCCGGGATGTCGGGGTGCAGCTGGGTCAGGCCCTTGACGTGGGCCTCGTAGATGAAGGACTCGTTGTAGGGGATGTTGAGGCGGCGATCGCCCTCCCAGTCGAAGAACGGCGTGATCACGACGCTCTTCTGCATGTGCTGCGCCGAGTCGTCGTCGTTCCTCGAGTCGGGGTCGCCGAAGTCGTAGCCGAACAGCGACTGGTCCCAGTCGATCTCGCCACTGGTCGCCTTGGCGTAGGGATCCATCAGCAGCTTGTTGGGGTTGCAGCGCAGCCCCTCGGTGGGGTCCCACGGGCCGTGCACGCGATAGCCGTAGCGCTGGCCGGGCTGCACGGTCGGCAGGTAGCAGTGCCAGACGTAGGCGTCGACCTCGCTCACCTCGACGCGGGTCTCGGTGCCGTCCTCGTCGAACAGACAGAGCTCGACGCGGTCGGCGACCTCGCTGAAGAGGGCGAAGTTGGTGCCGCTCCCGTCGAAGGTGGCACCGAGCGGGTATGGGTTTCCTGGCCAGATCTGCACGTGTCTCCTCGAATTGGATCGTTCAAAGACTAGCCGGTCCCGACTCCTTCGGCCTCACCCCGAAGGGTCAGCGGCCGTTCTGGCTGAAGTGCTGGTAGTCCTTCGACTCGTTCCAGTCGCCGCCCCACTCCCAGCCGATGCGCGCGAACGCATCGATCACGGGGCCGGCGGTGACGATCATGCCGGGCCGGATCGCGGCGCGGCGCAGGTAGGAGCTGGACAGCTCGGGAAGCACGACGTCGCCCTTGATGTAGGGGTTCTGGAAGGTGTTGACGTCGATGGCCAGGCCGTAGGCGTGCTGGGAGAAGTACGACGCCCCGGTGCTCGGGCGGCAGACGAACGACCCGGTCCCGTTGCCGTCACCCGTGGCGGGCGCATCGGGGTCGTAGGACCGGACGATCCCGACCTGCTCCTGGGGGAACCGCTGGCGGTAGAGCGTGCGGAAGACGCTGACGATGTCGTCGGCCACCGTGCGGTGGACCAGCAGCTCGCCGGTATGGCGCTGGGCGTCGAAGCCCCAGAACGTGAGCCGGATCCAGGCCAGATCGGTCGCGGCGACCGGACAGCCCTCCACCCAGCTCGAGCGCGCGATCACGCTCGCCGGTGCGGGCGAGACCACCTTGGCGGCGAATCCCCGCCCCGGACGCATCGGCACCGTGTCGGGCAGGGTCCAGCGGCGGTTGCGCATCACCGGCGGTGTCGGCCGCACTTCGCCGTACCCGCTCGCCGCCTCGGGGAGGTCGCGGGTGCCGAGCCAGGCCGGCGGCCTGGAGCCGAAGCCGGTCGCGGGTTCGGTCAGGGTGCCGTTGCATCCGCTGGTTGAGCAGGCCGAGGAACGAGGCCGTGTCGAAACCGAGGACTGTGCGTCGAACGCCTTGGTTTCGACACGCTCGCTGCTCAACCAGCGGCCCGACGCGTCCTCAACCGGCGAAGCCCCGCGGCTGGGGGTGGCCGCACCGCAGCCGGCCAGCAGGACGACCAGCAGCAAGGCGGCGGCGCCCGTCGGCGTACTCCTGATCACACCTGCACGTTATCCCGCGACACCGTGGGTGACCCGCCAGTAACATAGGCCTCATGAGCCGTGAGATCTACGACGAGGACCACGAGGCGTTCCGCGCCTCCGTCAAGGAGTTCCTGGACCGCGAGGTCATCCCGCACCTGGACGAGTACACCGCCGGCCACGGGCTGGCGCGCGAGTTCTGGCTGGCCGCCGGCAAGCAGGGCTTCCTCGGCCTGGAGATCGCCGAGCAGTACGGCGGCTCCGAAGCCGGTGACTACCGCTTCAACGCGGTGCTCACCGAGGAGCTGGCCAAGGTCAACATGACCCTGCCGAGCTGCGTCGGCATCCACGCCGACATCGTCGCGCCCTACCTCGTGCACCTGACCAACGACGAGCAGAAGGAGCGCTGGCTGCCGAGGTTCTGCTCCGGCGAGCTGCTCACCGCGATCGGCATGACCGAGCCCGGCGGCGGTTCCGACCTCGCCAACCTGAAGACCACCGCCGTCCGCGACGGCGACGACTGGATCATCAACGGCTCCAAGACCTTCATCACCAACGGCGGCAGCGCCGACATGGTCGTGGTGGCCGCGCGCACCAGCCCGGAGAAGAAGGCCAAGGGCATCTCGCTCTTCGGCGTCGACACCTCGCTGCCCGGTTTCTCCGTCGGCCGGGTGCTCGACAAGGTCGGCCAGGACGAGTCCGACACGGCCGAGCTCTCCTTCGAGGACGTCCGCGTCAGCAACGCCGACCTGATCGGCCCGCTCGACACCGGCTTCATCTCGATGATGCAGTTCCTGCCGCAGGAGCGCCTCGGCTCGGCGATCACCAACCTCGCCCACGCCGCGCAGATCCTCGAGGAGACGATCCAGTACGCCAAGGAGCGCAACGCCTTCGGCCAGCCGATCGGCAACTTCCAGCACAACGCCTTCCTGATGGCCGAGCTCGTCACCAAGGTCGAGGTGACGCAGGCCTACGTCGACCAGTGCGTCGTCAAGCACACGCGCAGCGAGCTCACAGCGGTCGACGCGGCGAAGGCGAAGTGGTGGACCTCGCAGGTGCAGAACGACGTCCTCGACCACTGCGTCCAGCTGCACGGCGGCTACGGCTACATGAACGAATATCGCGTTGCCCGCGCCTGGCGCGACGCCCGCGTCACCAAGATCTGGGCCGGGTCCAACGAGATCATGAAGATGCTGATCGGGCGTGACCTGGGTTTCCAGTAGGGGGTTCCAGTGAGCCGGATGTTCGTGGCGGTCGTCCCGCCCCAGGAAGTCGTCGAGGACCTCGACGACTTCCTGTCCGTACGCCGCAGCGCCGGCGAGTTCCGCTGGACCCTCGCCGACCAGTGGCACGTGACCCTCGCGTTCGCCGCACACGTGCCCGACCGGGCGTTCGACGAGCTCTGCGATCGGCTCGCGGCGGCGGCCGGGAAGCATGCGGCGTACCGGACCCGCGTCGTCGGCGGTGGCGCGTTCCCGCACCCCGACGCGGCTCGCGTGCTGTTCGCCGGCCTTGACGGGTCGTACGACGACCTCTCGCGGGCCGCGCGCAACGCGGCCACGGCGGCGGGCGTGGCCGTCGACGGCCAGCGGTTCCATCCGCACCTGACGCTCGCCCGGCTCGGGCGGCCGGCCAACGTGACCAAGTGGATGCGACTCCTCGATGCCTACGCGGGGCCGCCGTGGGACGTCTCCGAGCTCGCGCTGATCGAGTCACACCTCGGCGAGGGACCCCGGAAGCGGCCGCGCTACGAGGTGCGCGCCACCTTCCCGCTCACCGCTGGTTGAGCAGCGCAGCCTCACCTTCGTTGCGGGGAAGCTCGGTGCGGGGAAGGCTTGCGGCATGAGTCTCGAGATCGGCACGGATGCGGACCCGCATCACTGGCACGAGCAGACGGATGCCGCCAACGGCAACCGGCTGAACGCCCTGCGCGCGGCCGTCCTCGGGGCGAACGACGGCATCGTCTCCACCGCCGGCATCGTGATGGGCGTCGCCGGCGCGACCAGCGACCGCACGGCCCTGCTGATCGCCGGGGTCGCGGGACTCGTCGCGGGTGCGATGAGCATGGGCACGGGGGAGTACGTCTCGGTCAGCACCCAGCGTGACTCCGAGAAGTCGATCCTCCGGCTCGAGGCCAAGGAGCTCGAGGCCATGCCCGAGACCGAGGAGCGCGAGCTGGCTGCGATGTACGAGGAGAAGGGGCTCGACCCCGACCTCGCCCGCAAGGTTGCCGCACAGCTCACCAAGCACGACGCGCTGGGCGCGCACGCCGACGTCGAGTTCGGCATCGATCCCGACGACCTCACCAACCCGTGGCACGCGGCGTGGGCGTCGATGATCTCCTTCACCCTCGGCGCACTGCTGCCGTTGCTCTGCGTCGTCCTGGCGCCCGCGAGTGCGCGGATCGTGGTCACGGTGGTGGCGGTGGTGATCGCGCTGGCGCTGACCGGCTTCGTCAGCGCCAGGCTCAGCCTCAGTCCGCGCGTGCGCGCCATGCTGCGGAACATGGCCGGCGGCCTGCTCGCGATGGGCGTGACCTACCTGATCGGCTCGCTCGTGGGGATCGGGCTGGGCTGATCAGCTCGGGGCAGGACCACTCGAGGACCGCAGCACCAGCTCGGGCTTGAAGAGATACTCCTTGAACGGGATCGGCTGTCCTCCGATGGCATCGGCCAGCGCCGACACGGCGGCGGCGCCCATGCCCTGCACCGGCTGCCGCACGGTCGTGAGCGGCGGGTCCAGGAACCCCATCAGGTTGGAGTCGTCGAAGCCGATCACCGACACGTCGCGGGGCACGTCGAGCCCGCGCTCACGGGCGGCCCGGATCGCGCCGAGGGCCATCAGGTCGGAGGCGCACACGACGGCGGTCGCGCCACGGTCGATGAGCGACTCGGCGGCGGTGGCACCGCCCTCGACGGTGAAGAGCCCGTCCTCGATCCACGACTTCGCGTCCTTCTCCGACAGCTTCAACGTCGAACGCAGCGCCGCCACGAAGCCGGTCCGCTTGCGTGCCGAGGGCACGTAGCGCGCCGGCCCGGTGGCCAGTCCGATCCGCGTGTGACCGAGCTGCGCCAGGTAGCCGACCGCCAGGGTCATCGCCTCCGCGTCGTCGGTGGACAGGAAGGGGGCGGCCAGCCCTGCGGCGTACCCGTTGACGAACACGACCGGCATCCCGCGATCGATGAGCAGCTGGTAGCGCTCGTGGTCGCTGTTGGCGTCGGCGTGGCGGCCGGACACGAAGATGATCCCGGCGACGCCGTGGTCGAGCAGCGACTCGACGTACTCGTCCTCGGAGATGCCGCCGGGCGACTGGGTGCAGAGGACGGGCGTGAACCGGCGACGGGCCAGCGCGTCCTCGATGACCTGCGCGAACGCGGGAAAGATCGGGTTCTCGAGCTCGGGCACGACGAGTCCCACCAGGCCGGCCGAACGTCGACGCAGCTTGTGCGGGCGCTCGTAGCCGAGCACGTCGAGAGCGGTGAGGACGGCGGCGCGCGCCCCGTCACTGACGCCGGGCTTGTCGTTGAGGACGCGGCTGACCGTGGCCTCGCTGACGCCGGCCGAGGCGGAGATCTGAGCGAGGGTGGCCATGGCCGTATGAAAGCGCATCAACAAGGATCCTGCAAGGGATTCCATTTCTTGCAACGTCTTGCTAGCCTCCGGTGACCCTCGTCACAGCGAGCCCATGCCGTGACCCAAGCTCAAGGAGCACCAGATGCGCCGCACCGTGCCCGGCCTCGCCGGCATCGCCGCGCTCGCCCTCGTCCTCGCCGCGTGCGGCAACGACTCGGGCGACAGCAGCGACAACGAAACCGACACCGAGACGGACTCGACCTCGATCGAGGCCGACCTGACCTGGTGGGACACCTCCGATCCCGACAACGAGGGCCCCGGCCTACGACGCGTTGATCGAGAAGTTCAACGAGGAATACCCCGAACATCACGATCAAGCACGAGACCGTGCCGTTCGACCGAGGCGCAGAACAAGTTCAAGACCGCCGCCGAATCCGGCTCGGGCGCTCCTGACATCCTGCGTGCCGAGGTCGCCTGGGCCCCCGAGTTCGCCTCGCTCGGCTACCTCTACGCCCTCGACGGCACCGCGGCTGCTCGAGGACAACGACTTCCTCGAGACGCCGCTCGTCCAGCAACATCTACGACGGCAAGCACCTACGGCGTCCCGCAGGTCACCGACACCCTCGGCCTGATGTACAACAAGTCGCTCTTCGAGAAGGCCGGCCTCGACCCCGAGGCCCCGCCGACCACCTGGGACGAGGTGCAGTCCGCCGCCGAGGCGCTCAAGTCCAAGGCGAAGGTCGACGGCATCTACATCAACTCCGGCGGCTACTTCCTCCTGCCGTTCATGTACGGCGAGGGCGGGGACATCGTCGACGCCGACGCCAAGAAGATCACCGTGAACAGCGCGGAGGACGTGGCCGGCATCGCAGACCGCCCAGGACCTGGTCGAAGTCCGGTGCCGCGGTCAAGCCGGTCGCCAACGACCCCTACGGCACGATGATGACCCTCTTCAAGGAGGGCAAGGTCGCGATGATCATCAACGGCCCCTGGGAGGTCGCCGGCATCGCCGACGACCCGAAGTTCGGCGGTCTCGAGAACCTCGGCGTCGCGCCCGTCCCGGCCGGCTCGGCGCAGGCCGGGTGCCCCGGTCGGCGGCCACAACTACGTCGTCTGGTCCGGCATGGACGAGGCGAAGGCCGACGCCGCGATCGCGTTCGTCAGCTTCATGAGCTCGGCCGAGTCGCAGGCGTTCATCGCCGACGAGCTGGGCCTGCTGCCCGGCAACGCCGACGCCTACGACCTGCGTGACCAACGAGACGCGTCGCCGCTGTGGGCCGACGCCATGTCGGTGGCCAAGCCGCGCCCGTGGATCCCCGAGGGTGGCCAGTTCTTCGCCCGCTCGACACCATGGCGACCGAGGTGCTGGTCCAGGGCAAGGACCTGCAGGCGGCCCTGGACGAGGTGGCCGAGCACCTACAAGGTGAAGTCGTCCCGACTACTCGCGCAACTGATCGACGCCGGGTCGGGGGACGGCTCGGTCGAGCCGTCCCCCGCTCGCGCGACCGCTCCCCCGACTCACGTGACGGCAGCGGAGAGCATGCGCACGAGCTGTCGACAAGCACTGGTACGCCTGGGCCATGGTGTGCCCACCGTGGTGGTCCTCGGCGTGCTGGTCTTCTACCCGCTCGTCCAGGGCGTCTACCAGTCCTTCACCAACGTCACCGAGTCCAACCAGCGCAACGAGATCTGCACGAAGACCCTCGGCGGCGCCGAGGAGTGCACGCCCAACCCGAAGGCGTCGAGTTCGTCGGCCTCGACAACTACGTCGACGTCCTCACCGGCGAGCAGGGCCAGTTCTGGCTGCAGTTCGGCGACACCCTCGTGTGGACGGTCGCCTGCGTCGTCTTCCACTACGGCCTCGGGCTGGGCCTGGCCGTGATGCTGAACCGAAGATTCAAGGGACGAAGCTTCTACCGCGTGCGCTGATCGTGCCGTGGGCCGTGCCGGCCTTCGTGGCCGCCTTCGCCTGGCGGTTCATCTTCAACCAGCAGTTCGGCATGTTCAACGGCATCCTCAAGGCCGTCGGCCTCGATCCCGTTGCGTGGTTCGACAACCGGTGGACCGCCCTGTTCACCGCCATCTGCACCAACATCTGGCTCGGCGTGCCGTTCATGATGGTCGCCATGCTCGGCGGACTGCAGTCGATCAACGCCGACCTCTACGAAGCGGCCGAGATGGACGGCGCCACCCCGTGGCAGCGCTTCCTCAACATCACGCTGCCCGGGCCTGCGCCCGGTGATCATCGACGGTGATCCTGCTCGGCACCATCTGGACCTTCAACATGTTCCCGATCATCTTCTTCGTGACGCGCGGCCAGCCCGCCGGCCAGACCGAGATCCTGGTGACCGGCGCCTACCGCGCCGGGTTCGAGGGCATCCGCAACTACAGCCTCGCTGCGACGTACGGCGTGTTGATCCTGTCGATCCTCGTGGTCTTCGCCGCGGCCTACAGGCGCATGCTGTCCAAGCAGGGAGAGGTGTTCTGATGAGCTCGATGCCGCCGGCCACCGTCACCGAGGTGCCCGGCGCCACCGACCACCGCGCGTCCGCGGTCGCGAGGACCGTTCGGTGCTGGCCAGTGTCGGGCTGCACGGGACGCTGATCGTGGCGACCTTCATCGCCCTGTTCCCCGTGCTCTGGGTGCTGCTCAGCTCCTTCAAGCCCCAGGCCTACATCCAGAGCAGCGAGATCAGGCTGATCGCCGAGCCGACGCTGGAGAACTACCGCAAGGTCCTCTTCGACACGAACTTCCCGACCTGGTTCCTCAACTCGGTGATCATCGCGGCCTTCACCATGGTGATCGGCATCGCGATGTCCGCCAGCGCGGGCTATGCGCTGAGTCGCTTCAACTTCCCCGGCAAGCGCGGGCTGATGTGGGTCTTCCTGCTGACCCAGATGTTCCCCGTGGCGATCCTGATCGTGCCGATCTACACGATCATGGCCAACCTCGGCCTGATCGACACCAAGGCCTCGCTGGTCATCGCCTACTGCACGGTCGCGGTGCCGTTCTGCGCGTGGATGCTGCGCGGCTACTTCGACACGATCCCGCGCGAGCTCGACGAGGCGGCAGCGCTTGACGGACTCGGCCCGTTCGGCACGTTCTATAAGGTGATACTGCCGCTCGCCCGCCCGGGCCTGGCGGTCACCGCGTTCTACACGTTTCTCACCGCGTGGGGCGAGGTCGCCTACGCCATCGCGTTCATGCAGACCGACAACCACTACACACTGGGTGCCGGACTCCAGCAGTTCGTGCCCCAGTTCAGCCCGCCGATGGGACTCCTCACCGCCGGCGCCGTGCTCATCACGATCCCCGCAGCCATCGTCTTCTTCTTCGCACAGAAGCACCTCGTCGCCGGCCTCACCGCCGGTGGCACCAAGGGATAAGGAAACCGAATGTCGACCAGCGTCACCTTCGAAAAGTCCACCCGCATCTACCCCGGCAGCGAGAAGCCAGCCGTGGATGCCCTCGACCTCGTCATCGAGCCGGGCGAGTTCCTCGTGCTCGTCGGCCCGTCGGGCTGCGGCAAGTCCACCAGCCTGCGGATGCTCGCGGGCCTGGAGGAGGTGACGGAGGGTCGCATCCTGATCGGCGACAAGGACGTCACCCACCTGCGTCCCAAGGACCGCGACATCGCGATGGTGTTCCAGAACTACGCGCTCTACCCGCACATGAGCGTCGGCGAGAACATGGGCTTCGCGCTCAAGATCGCCGGGAACTCGAAGTCCGACATCGAGAGCCGCGTGCGCGACGCCGCCAAGATCCTCGACCTCGAGGACTACCTCGACCGCAAGCCGAAGGCACTCTCCGGCGGCCAGCGCCAGCGCGTCGCCATGGGTCGCGCGATCGTGCGCCAGCCGCAGGTCTTCCTGATGGACGAGCCGCTCTCCAACCTCGACGCCAAGCTGCGCGTCTCGACGCGTACGCAGATCGCCTCGCTCCAGCGCCGCCTGGACACGACCACCGTCTACGTCACCCACGACCAGGTCGAGGCGATGACGATGGGCGACCGCGTCGCCGTACTCAAGGACGGGCTGCTCCAGCAGGTCGACACCCCGCTCGGGCTCTACGACTCCCCGAAGAACGCCTTCGTCGCCGGCTTCATCGGCTCACCCGCGATGAACCTCGGCACGTTCACCGTCGCCGACGGCCACGCGCTCATCGGCGACGCGAAGGTGCCGATCCCCCGGTCGACCGCCGACGCGATCAAGGGCGACAAGGTGCAGCTCGGCTTCCGCCCCGAGGCCCTGGAGCTGGCGTCCGAGAACGACCCGGGCTCGTTCCCGGTCGAGGCCCTCGTCATCGAGGAGCTCGGCTCCGATGCGTTCCTCTACGGCAACCTGATCGGCGACGACCTGGTCGGCGACCACATCGTGGCTCGCATCGCCCCGCGCTCGGTGCCCGCCAAGGGCGAGAAGGTGTGGTTCAAGATCGCGGCCGGACGCATCCACGCGTTCGACGTCGACTCCGGCGACGCGCTGCCGACGAACTGAGGCTCTGGCCTGGGTGTCGTTCGGTTCCCCCGCATATGCGGGGGAATTGGACGTTCCAGGGGCCTGCAACACTCGAGAACCCGACAGAACCCTCTCGAAGTCGCGCTGTGGCGCCGTCAGCCCAGCGCGTGCACGATCTCGTCGACGCGCTGCTTGGCGTCGCCGAAGAGCATCCGCGAGTTGTCCTTGAAGAACAGCGGGTTCTGGACGCCGGCGTAGCCGGTGGCCATCGAGCGCTTGAAGACGATGACCTCCTTGGCGTGCCAGACCTCGAGCACGGGCATGCCCGCGATCGGTGAGCCCGGCTCTTCGAGCGCCGCCGGGTTGACCGTGTCGTTGGCGCCGATCACGAGCACGACGTCGGTGGTGGCGAAGTCCTCGTTGATCTCGTCCATCTCGAGCACGATGTCGTAGGGGACCTTGGCCTCGGCGAGCAGCACGTTCATGTGGCCGGGCAGCCGGCCGGCGACCGGGTGGATGCCGAAGCGGACCTCGACGCCCTTCTCGCGGAGCTTCTTGGTCAGCTCGGCGACGGGGTACTGCGCCTGCGCGACCGCCATGCCATACCCGGGCGTGATGACGACGGACCTGGCCTCGGCGAGCAGCTCGGCGACCTCGTCGGCCTGCACCTCGCGGTGCTCGCCGTAGTCGCGGGCCTCGCCGCTGACCGCGCCGTCGGAGCCGAAGCCACCGGCGATCACGCTGATGAACGAGCGGTTCATCGCCTTGCACATGATGTAGCTGAGGATCGCACCGGAGGACCCGACGAGGGACCCGACGATGATGAGCAGGTCGTTGCTCAGCATGAAGCCGGCGGCCGCCGCGGCCCAGCCGGAGTAGGAGTTGAGCATCGACACCACGACCGGCATGTCGCCACCGCCGATGGCCGCCACCAGGTGGAAGCCGAGCAGCAGCGCGAGCGCGGTCATCGCGATCAACGGCACCAGGCCGAGGTCGCCCTCGACCGGCACGAACCACGCGAGCAGGAGCGCCGAGCCGACCAGGATCGCGAGGTTGAGCAGGTGTCGCCCCGGCAGCGCCAGCGGCGTCGACTTCATCTTCGCGCTGAGCTTGAGGTAGGCCACGATCGAGCCGGTGAAGGTCACGGCACCGATGAAGACCCCGAGGAACACCTCGACGTCGTGGATGGTGCCGAGCGAGCCCGCGAGGTGGTCGGCCTCGAGGTAGGAGTTGAAGCCCACCAGCACCGCCGCGATGCCGACGAAGCTGTGCAGGATCGCCACCAGCTCGGGCATCCCGGTCATCTCGACCGTTCGCGCCCGCCAGGCGCCGATGGCCGCGCCGATCGCCATCGCCACCACGATCAGCGCCAGCGTCACGGCGAGCGGGCGCTGGTCGCCGTACTGACTGTTGCGAGCAGCCAGGACGAGGGTCGCGCCGAGCGCGAGCCCCATGCCGGTCATGCCGAAGGTGTTGCCGCGGCGCGCGGTCTCGTGCTTGGAGAGCCCGCCCAGGGCGAGGATGAAGAGGATCGCGGCGAGGATGTAGGCGGCCTGGATCAGGCCGGGCAGCCGGTCAGAAGTCAGGAAGTCACTCATGAGGAGGGGATCAGTCCTTCCGGAACATCTGGAGCATGCGAGCGGTCACCAGGAAGCCACCGAAGATGTTGATGCTCGCGACGAGCACGGCGACCAGCGCCAGCACCGTGACCGCGAGGTTGTCGCTGCCGACCTGCAGGATGCCGCCGACCAGGATGATCCCGGAGATGGCGTTGGTCTCGGCCATCAGCGGCGTGTGCAGCGCGTGCGCGACGTTGGAGATGACGTAGTAGCCCACGAAGATCGCCAGCGCGAACACGGTGAAGTGGCTCAGGAAGCTCGGTGGTGAGTACGCCGCAGCGAGCGCGAACAGGACGGCGCCGAGCGCTGCTCCGAAGAACTTGCGGCGCGGGTCCATCGGCTGCTTCGGCTCGGGCACGTGCCGCTCGACCGGAGCGACCGCGGCCGGGGCCGCGCTGCACCTGCACGGGCGGCGGCGGCCACATGGACTCGCCGTCCTTGGCCACGGTGATGCCGCGGACCACGACGTCCTCGAGGTCGAGGACGAGCTGGCCGTCCTTCTCCGGAGTCATCAGCTTGAGCAGGTTGACGATGTTGGTGCCGTAGAGCTGGCTGGTCTGGGCAGCGAGCCGGCCGGCGAGGTCGGTGTAGCCGAGGATCGTGACCAGGTTGTCCGTGACGACGCGCTCATCGGTCTGCGTCAGCGCGACGTTGCCGCCGTTGGCCGCAGCCATGTCGACGATGACCGAGCCGGTCCTCATGTGCGCGACGGTCTCGGCGGTGATCAGCTGGGGCGCGGGTCGGCCGGGGATCAGCGCGGTGGTGATGACGATGTCGGCGTTGCGCGCCTCTTCGTCGTACATCGCGGCGGTCGCCGCCTCCTGCTCGGCGGTCATCTCCTTGGCGTAGCCGTCGGAGGAGACCTCCATCGCTGGATGTCGACGGTGACGAACTCGCCGCCCATCGACTCGACCTGCTCCGCAACCTCGGGGCGTACGTCGAAGGCCCGGACGATCGCACCCATCGCGCCCGCCGCTCCGATGGCGGCGAGACCGGCGACCCCGGCACCGACGACGAAGATCCGCGCGGGCGGGACCTTGCCGGCGGCGGTGACCTGGCCGGTGAACTGGCGGCCGAACTCGTGCGCCGCCTCGATCACGGCGCGGTAGCCCGCGACGTTGGCCATGCTCGAGAGCACGTCCATCGCCTGCGCACGGGAGATGCGCGGGACCGCGTCCATCGCCAGGCCGGTCACGCGCTGCGCCTGCAGCTGCTCGACCAGCTTGGGGCTGCGACCCGGTGCCATCAGGGACACCACCGTCGCGCCCTGCCGCAGCCGCCAGATCTCGTCGGCCGTGGGCGCGTTGACCTTGATCACGATGTCGCTGGCCCACACCTCGTCGGCGTCCGTGACCCGGATGCCGGCCTCGGTGAACGCGGCGTCTGTCTGGTCGGCGGCCACGCCGGCGCCGGACTCGACAACGACGTCATAGCCGAGCGACTCGAGCTGAGCGGCCGTGATGGTGGTGGCGGCCACGAGGGTCTCTCCCTGACGGGACTCGCGGGGGATGCCGATGCGCACAGTTGCCTCCTTGGGGGCGGCTGGACTCGTCGGAAACCTACACGGGCGCGAGCGCGCGGTGACAACGTCTCAAGTGGGCTAGGTCACGTCGAGCCGGACAGCGGGCGGCGAGTCAACCGAGAGTCGACGTCCGCGCCACGAGCTCGGGGGTGAAGACAACCTGCTCGTGGCGGTGCTCGGGATTGCCGGTCTCGTCGAGCAACAGGTCCGCGGCGCGGGCGCCGAGGAGCTGGCGCGGCTGGCGCACGGAGCTGAGCGGCACGGCAGCAGCCGCGGCGAAGTCGATGTCGTCGTAGCCCACGATCGCGAGGTCCTCGGGGACCCGACGACCGCTCGTGATCAGGTGCTGGAGCAGGCCCAGGGCGAGCAGGTCGTTGGCGCAGAACGCAGCCGTCGGCCGGCGGCTGGTGGGGAGCCCGAGCAGTCGCTCGCCGGCCCGGCGGCCTTCCTCGACCGTGAGCGAGGCGGTGGTCAGCTGCACGAGGTCCTCGGTGGGGAGCCCGGCCTCGCTCCAGGCCTGTCCGGCGCCGACCCAACGGTCACGGACCTGCCCGATCGAGGTCGGACCGCCGACGTAGGCCACCCGGTGGTGGCCGCGGTCCACGAGGTGCTCGACCGCGAGCCGGCCGCCGAGCTCGTCGTCGACCGAGACCGAGCAGACGCCCGAGCGGGAGCGGGTGCGGTCGACCACCACGAGCGGGATGCCGCGCTGGATGACCTCGTCGAGCGTGGGCGACTCCGGGTCGACGGGGGTGATGAGGATGCCCTGGACCCGCTGCTCGGCCAGGTGGTCGAGGTAGCTCTTCTCGCGGGACGCGCTGTTGCTGCTGTTGCACATGAACAGCGAGAGGTCGGCAGCCTCCGCCGTCTTCTCGATGCCCGAGGCGACGTCGGTGAAGAACGGGTTGGTGGCGTCCAGCATCACGTAGGCGAGCGTGCGGCTCTTGCCCGCCCGCAGCTGCCGGGCCGACTCGTTGCGCACGAACCCGAGGTCGGCCATGGCCTGCTCCACCCGCGCCCGCGTGGCGGGCGAGACGAGGGCGGGGTTGTTGAGGACGTTGCTCACCGTGCCGAGGGAGACCCCTGCGGTGACGGCGACGTCCTTGACGGAGGCGGATCGCACCACGGCACCTCCTGTGTTTTGAAACGGTCAACGGCACCCTACGTCACGATTTGGGGCGGGGTCCTTGACGTTTGTGACGGTCATCACGTACGGTCCATTGAAACCTTTCAATCAAGGAGTCCAGATGCCGTACGACGACTCGCTGCCGACGCCCCCGAGCGACCGGGCGACCCCGGTCCTCGAGCTGCGCGACGTGTCGAAGTCGTTCGGACCGGTGCAGGCGCTGCGCTCGGGCAGCCTCCGCGTCCACGCCGGCTCGATCCACGCCCTGGTCGGGGAGAACGGCGCCGGCAAGTCCACCCTCGTCAAGATCGTCGCCGGCGTGCACCGCCGCGACGCCGGCGTCTTCGAGCTCGGCGGCGAGGCGGTCGACTTCGGCTCCACCGCCGAGTCCAAGGCCGCGGGCATCGCCGTGATCTACCAGGAGCCGACGCTCTTCCCGGACCTCTCGGTGACGGAGAACATCTTCATGGGTCGCCAGCCCATGAGCCGCGGTGGTCGCATCGACCGGGCCGCGATGATCACCGAGTCCCGCGCGCTGTTCGCCCGGCTCGGCGTGGAGATCGACCCGCGACGCCCCGCGCTCGGCCTCTCCATCGCCGACCAGCAGATCATCGAGATCGCCAAGGCCATCTCCCTCGAGGCCCGGCTGCTGATCATGGACGAGCCCACCGCGGCGCTCAGCGGCAACGAGGTCGCCCGGCTCTTTGCGGTGGCGCGCAGCCTGCGCGACGAGGGCCGCGCGCTGGTCTTCATCTCGCACCGGTTCGACGAGGTCTTCGCCCTGTGCGACACCGTCAGCGTGCTGCGCGACGGCGCCTACATCTCCACTGTCGCCACCGCCGAGACCACCGAGTCGCAGATCGTCTCGCAGATGGTCGGCCGCGAGGTCGCTGACCTGTTCCCCAAGACCGAGGCCGAGATCGGCGAGGTCGTCCTCGACGTCTCCGGCCTCACCACGGCGGGCGAGTTCCACGACGTCTCCTTCCAGGTCCGCGCCGGCGAGATCGTCGGGCTCGCGGGCCTGGTGGGCGCCGGGCGCAGCGAGATCGCCCGGGCCGTGTTCGGCATCGACGCGTACGACGAAGGGTCGGTCACCGTCAACGGCGTGGCCGTCCCGCCGCGCAGCCCGCGCGCCGCGATCCGGTCCGGCATCGCCTTCGTGCCCGAGGACCGCCGTCAGCAGGGCCTCGTCGTCGACGGCTCGGTCGGCCGCAACATCGCCAGCGTCATCCGCTCGGGCCTCACTCGGGGCGGGCTGCTCACCACGTCCGCGGAGTACGCCGCCGTACAACCATGGGCGAGCCGCCTCGAGGTCAAGACCAACGCCCTGGACATGCCGGCCACCACGATGAGTGGCGGCAACCAGCAGAAGGTCGTCATCGCCAAGTGGCTGGCCACCGAGCCCAAGCTGCTGATCATCGACGAACCCACCCGCGGCATCGACGTGGGCACCAAGGCCGAGGTCCACCGCCTGCTGTCCGAGCTGGCCGGCAAGGGACTGGCGATCCTGATGATCTCCAGCGAGCTGCCCGAGGTGCTCGGCATGGCGGACCGCGTCCTGGTCGTCTGCGAGGGGCGGATCACCGCCGACATCGCACGAGCCGACGCCACCCCCGAGAACGTCATGTCCGCGGCCACCCGCTCAGCCACCACCGACGAGGAGCCCGCCGCATGAGCGAGCGAAGCGAGCGAATCATCCAACACCGCGCATCAAGTGCCTCATGCGCGCACGGAGCGAAGCGAGTACGCGCATGAGCATCGACGCCCCCGCGCCCGACCTGCTGGTCGCGCCGTCCCAGCAGTCCCGGGGCAGCGCGCCCTCCGGGCGGTGCTCGGATCTCGCGAGCTGGCCATCGCCCTGGTTCTGGTCGTGCTCATCGCCGCCACGGCCGCCCGCCGGCCCAGCTTCGTCACCGGCAGCGACGGGTTCCGCGACCTCCTGCTGACGCCCAGCATCCTGCTGCTGCTGGCGATCGGCCAGATGGTCGTCATCGTCACCCGCAACGTGGACCTGTCGGTCGGCTCGACCCTCGGCGTCGCCGCCTACGTCAGCGGCAGCCTCTTCGCCGCCGACCAGGAGCGCTCGATCCTCGTGGTCTTCGCGATCTGCGTGCTGGTCGGCGCCGGGCTCGGTCTGGTCAACGGTCTGCTGGTCGCGTTCTTCCGAGTCCCGGCTCTCGTCATCACCCTCGGCACGATGTACGTCTTCCGCGGGGTGCTGAAGAACATCGCCGGCGCCAACCGGATCACCGCCGGCGACTTCCCCCGCGACTTCGAGCGGCTCGGCACCGCCCAGGTCGTCGGCATCCCGGTGCTCACGATCATCGGGCTCGTCGTGCTCGCCGCCGTCGGCTACTACCTCCACACCGCCCGGGGCGGCCGCGAGCTCTATGCCATCGGCTCCGACCCCGACGCCGCCAAGCTCTACGGCCTGCCGGTGGCCCGCCGGGTGATCACCGCCTTCGTGCTGTGCGGCGCCCTGGCCGGTCTCGCCGGGGCCGTCACCACCGCCCGCTACGCCACGGCCTACAGCGGCACCGGCTCGGGCATCGAGCTGCAAGCCGTCGCGGCCGTCGTGATCGGAGGCGTTGCGATCTTCGGTGGCTCCGGCACCGTGTGGGGTGCAGCCATCGGCGCGTTCCTGCTCATCACGATCAACCGGGCGCTGCCCATCCTCGGCATCTCCGAGTACTGGCAGGGAGCCGTCGTCGGCGCCCTGATCCTCGGCTCGATCTGCCTCGACCGCTACCTGTCCGCGCGGCGTGCCCGCCACCTCATCGAAGCGAGGGACGACGCATGAGCACCACTTCCGCCCCGCCCGCCACGCGCTCGCCGCAGCGGACCTACCCGGCGTACGCCCACGGTCTCGCCCGGCGCGTGCTGCTCACCCGCGAGATGGCCGTCGTGGCCGGCCTGCTGGTCGTCTACGTGTGGTCGTGGTTCAACGTCGCCTACTTCGACCAGTCGATCACGATGTTCAACCTGCTCCGCGACAACGCCGCGATCCTGATGATCGCGCTGCCGATGGCCCTGATCATCACCACCGGCGAGATCGACCTGTCGGTCTCCAGCACCCTGGCCGTGAGTGCCGCGGTGACCGGAGTCCTGGTCAAGGACGCTGGTCTGTCGGTGCCCGTGGCGGCCGTGCTCGCGATCCTGGTCGGCTGCCTGCTCGGCGCCCTCAACGGAGTGCTGGTCGCCTATGCCGGGCTGCCGTCGCTCGCGGTCACCATCGGCACGCTCGCGCTCTACCGCGGACTGGTCGAGGGGATCATCAAGACCAAGCAGGTCAGCGACTTCCCCGCCAAGTGGCAGGACCTCGCCAGCACCCACATCGGTGACAGCCCGCTGCCGGTCGTCGTGATCCCGATCGCGCTGATGGCCGTCGCCTTCGCCCTGCTGCTGCACTTCACGTCGTTCGGGCGCGGCATCTTCGAGATCGGCCTCAACGACGAGGCGGCGCACTTCTCGGGGGTCAACGTCCCGCGCACGAAGCTGATCCTCTTCATCCTGTCCGGCGCGGTGTCGGCCTTCGCCGGCGTCTATGCCCTGATGCGCTCCAACTCGGTCGCCATCGACACCGGCGTCGGGGTCGAGCTCCAGGTGATCGCCGCCGTCCTGCTCGGCGGGGTCAGCATCTTCGGCGGCCGCGGCGCCCTGCACGGCGTGATCGCCGGCGTCCTGCTCATCGGCGTCCTCTCGAGCTCGCTCCGGCTGCTCTCGCAAGGCTCCGAGACCATCACGATCATCATCGGCCTGCTCCTCGTGGCCTCGGTCGTGTCCTCCAACTTCCTGCCACGACTCCGGGAGCTCGCGACCTCCCTGCGTCCGCGGCAGAAGGCAACGGCTGCCCAGCCGACCACCTCGCCGACTCCCGGCGAGAATCCCGAAAGGTAACGCAATGAAGACACGCGGAACGCGATTCGCCGCAGTCACGGCGGTGGCCCTGGTGGCCTCTCTGAGCCTGGCTGCCTGTGGCAACAAGGACGACGAGGCGGACAGCGCCGGCGATGGTGGCGACAGCGGCAGCAGCGCCACCACGGTGACCTTCCTGCCGAAGAACCTCGGCAACCCCTACTTCGAGACCAGCGACTCCGGCGGCGAGAAGGCGATCGGGGAGTTCGACGGGACGTACGACGAGGTCGGTCCCGACGCCGCCTCCCCCGATGCCCAGGTGCCGTTCATCGACACCGCGGCCCAGCAGGGCATCAACGCCCTGGTGATCTCGGCCAACGACCCGACCGCCCTGTGCGACTCGATCAACGCTGCCCGCGACGCCGGCACCAAGGTCGTCACCTTCGACTCCGACACCAGCCCCGACTGCCGCGACCTGTTCATCAACCAGGCCACGGCCGAGGGCATCGCCAAGGTCCAGGTCGACCTCATCACCGAGCAGATCGGTGACTCGGGCGAGATCGCGATCCTGTCGGCCGCGGCCAACGCGACCAACCAGAACTCCTGGATCGACATGATGAAGGAGCAGCTCAAGGCCGACCACCCCGACGTCAAGCTCGTCGACGTCGTGTACGGCGACGACGACGACCAGACCTCGTTCGACAAGACGGCCGCCCTGCTCTCCGACCACCCGGACCTCAAGGGCATCGTCAGCCCGACCACGGTCGGCGTGGCCGCCGCGGCTCGCTACCTGTCCACCTCGGACGCCAAGGGCAAGGTCATGCTGACCGGGCTCGGCACCCCGAACCAGATGCGTGACTACGTCGAGGACGGCACCGTCGAGGCGTTCGCGCTCTGGAACCCGGCCGACCTGGGCTACCTCGCGGCCTACGCCGCCAAGGCCCTGGCCGACGGTGACATCACCGGCGAGGAGGGCGACTCCTTCGAGGCCGGCGACCTCGGCTCCTACGAGGTCGGCGCCGACGGCACCGTCCTGCTCGGCGAGCCGTACGTCTTCGACGCCGAGAACATCGGCGACTTCGACTTCTGATCGCCCCAGCCCGAGCCCGCGAGGGCTGGACCAGGCGATCAGGTTGAGGAGGGTCCCGCAGACCCGAACGTGTGAGGGGCTGCGGGACCCGTCTCGAAACCTCCCCACCCGACCTTGTACGCCAACCACCGGAAGGTCCTTCGATGCCACGAGTCTGCTTCCGCCTCCAGGTCCGCAAGGACCGCCTGGAGGAGTACGCCGAACGGCACGCCGCCGTGTGGCCGGAGATGCTCGACGCGCTGCACCGGACCGGCTGGCACAACTACTCGCTGTTCCTCGACGAGGACGGTCTCCTCGTCGGCTACTTCGAGACCCCCGATCTCGACGCCGCCCGGGCGGGCATGGACACCACCGAGGTGAACGCCCGCTGGCAGGCCGAGATGGCCCCCTTCTTCGAGGACCTGGATCTCCCCCCTGACCAGGGCTTCCTGCAGCTGCGCGAGGTGTTCCACCTCGAGGACCAGCTCGCCACGACCGCACCCACGAGCAAGGACCCGTCATGACCAGCTTCACCGAGATCACCGGCCGGCTCGAGCGGCTCGCCATCGAGGTCCCCTCGTGGGCCTACGGCAACTCCGGGACCCGCTTCAAGGTGTTCGGCTCCCCCGGCACCCCGCGCACCGTGCAGGAGAAGATCGCCGACGCGGCGACCGTCCACGAGTACACCGGCCTGGCGCCGACCGTCGCCCTGCACATCCCGTGGGACCTCGTCGACGACTACAAGGAGCTGCGGGCCTACGCCGAGGACCTCGGGGTCGGGCTCGGCACCATCAACTCCAACACCTTCCAGGACGACGACTACAAGCTCGGCAGTCTCACCAACGCCGACCCCGCAATCCGCCGCAAGGCCGTCCAGCACAACCTCGACTGCATCGAGGTGATGACCCAGACCGGCTCCCGCGACCTCAAGATCTGGCTCGCCGACGGCACCAACTACCCCGGCCAGGCCGACATGCGCGCCCGCCAGGACTGGCTGGCCGAGGGCCTCCGCGCGATCTACGACCAGCTCGGCACCGAGCAGCGCCTCGTGCTCGAGTACAAGTTCTTCGAGCCGGCGTTCTACCACACGGACGTCCCCGACTGGGGCACGTCGCTGGTGCACTGCCTGGCCCTCGGCGACCGCGCCACCGTGTGCCTCGACACCGGCCACCACGCGCCCGGCACCAACATCGAGTTCATCGTGATGCAGCTGCTCCGCCTCGGAAAGCTCGGCTCCTTCGACTTCAACAGCCGCTTCTACGCCGACGACGACCTGATCGTCGGCGCGGCCGACCCCTTCCAGCTGTTCCGGATCATCACCGAGGTGATCCGCGGCGGCGGGCTGGACGGGGACGTGGCGCTGATGCTCGACCAGTGCCACAACATCGAGGACAAGATCCCCGGCCAGATCCGCTCGGTCCTCAACGTGCAGGAGATGGTCGCCCGCGCCCTGCTCCTCGACACCGCGGCGCTCGACGTGGCCCGCACCGAGGGCGACGTGCTCGGTGCCAACCAGGTCTTCATGGACGCCTTCTACACCGACGTCCGCGGCGACCTCGCCACCTGGCGCGAGGCGCGCGGCCTGCCCGGCGACCCGATGGCCGCCTACCGCGCCAGTGGCCACCAGGCCCGGCTCGCCGACGAGCGGGTCGGCGGCCACCAGGCCGGCTGGAACTGACCGCTCCACCACCCGACGTACACCTCCCAGATCTCTGCAGAAGGACAACACCGTGAGTGACCTCAACCCCGCCGTGGCCGCCCTCGTGGCGCGCTCGAACCGGCTCGGAGCGGATGCCAGGAACACCAACTACGCCGGCGGCAACACGTCCGCCAAGGGCGTCGAGACCGACCCGGTCACCGGCGAGGACATCGAGCTGCTCTGGGTCAAGGGCTCGGGCGGCGACCTCGGCACCCTGACGCCCGGCGGTCTCGCCGTGCTCCGGCTGGACCGGATGCGTGCGCTCGTCGACGTCTACCCCGGCCTCGACCGCGAGGACGAGATGGTCGCGGCGTTCGACTACTGCCTGCACGGCAAGGGCGGAGCCGCGCCGTCGATCGACACCGCCATGCACGGGCTCGTCGACTCCGCGCACGTCGACCACCTCCACCCCGACTCCGGCATCGCGATCGCGACCGCCGCGGACGGCGAGGCGTTGACCAAGGAGGTGTACGGCGACCAGGTGGTGTGGGTCCCGTGGCGCCGGCCCGGCTTCCAGCTCGGCCTCGACATCGCCGAGATCAAGGAGGCCAACCCGCAGGCGGTCGGCTGCATCCTCGGCGGCCACGGCATCACCGCCTGGGGCGACACCAGCGAGGAGTCCGAGAAGAACTCGCTGTGGATCATCGACACCGCCGCCACCTACCTCGCCGAGCACTCCAAGGCCGAGCCGTTCGGCCCCCCGCTCGAGGGGTACGCCGCACTGCCGGCCGACGAGCGTCGCGAGAAGGCCGCCGCGCTGGCCGCCACCGTCCGCAGCATCGCCTCGCAGGACCGCCCGATGGTCGGCCACTTCACCGACTCCGCTGAGGTCCTCGACTTCCTCGCCGCGAGCGAGCACCCGCGGCTGGCCGGGCTCGGCACCAGCTGCCCCGACCACTTCCTGCGCACCAAGGTCAAGCCGCTCGTGCTCGACCTGCCCGCCGACGCGACCGTCGAGGAGTCGGTGGCCCGGCTGCGCGAGCTGCACGCGGCCTACCGCGAGGACTACCAGGGCTACTACGACCGCAACGCCACGCCCGACTCCCCCGCCATCCGCGGCGCCGACCCGCTCATCGTGCTGGTGCCCGGCGTCGGCATGTTCAGCTTCGGCAAGGACAAGCAGACCGCCCGCGTGGCCGGCGAGTTCTACGTCAACGCGATCAACGTGATGCGCGGCGCCGAGGGCGTCTCGACCTACGCCCCCATCGACGAGGCGGAGAAGTTCCGCATCGAGTACTGGGCGCTCGAGGAGGCCAAGCTCCAAAGGATGCCCGCTCCCAAGCCGCTCGCCACCCGGATCGCGCTCGTCACCGGCGCCGCCAGCGGCATCGGCAAGGCGATCGCCACCAAGCTGGCCGCCGAGGGCGCCTGCGTCGTCATCGCCGACCTCTCACTGGAGAAGGCCCAGGCCGCGGCCGCCGAGATCGGCGGGACCGACGTCGCCGTCGGGGTACAGGGCGACGTGTCCGACGAGGACCAGGTGCAGGCCATGGTGGACGCCGCGCTGCTGGCCTTCGGTGGCCTCGACCTCGTCGTCAACAATGCCGGCCTCTCGCTGTCCAAGTCGCTGCTCGACACCACGGTCGCCGACTGGGACCTCCAGCACGACGTGATGGCCAAGGGTTCGTTCCTGGTGTCGCGGGCCGCTGCCAAGGTGCTCATCGAGCAGGGCCTCGGTGGCGACATCGTCTACATCTCGTCGAAGAACTCGGTCTTCGCCGGCCCCAACAACATCGCCTACTCCGCGGTGAAGGCCGACCAGGCCCACCAGGTCCGGCTGCTGGCCGCCGAGCTCGGCGAGCACGGCGTGAAGGTCAACGGCGTCAACCCCGACGGCGTGGTGCGCGGCTCGGGCATCTTCGCCGGCGGCTGGGGCGCCCAGCGCGCCGCGGTCTACGGCGTGGACGAGGAGAACCTCGGCGAGTTCTACGCCCAGCGCACGCTGCTCAAGCGCGAGGTGCTGCCCGAGCACTGCGCCAACGCGGTCTTCGCGCTCGTCGGTCCGAACATGACGCACACGACCGGCCTGCACATCCCGGTCGACGCGGGCGTCGCCGCGGCGTTCCTGCGCTGATGCCAGCCTCTGCTGTCTCGATGCCGGTGAGGGTCGCCGCGGTCGACCTCGGCGCGTCCAGCGGCCGGGTGATGCTCGGCGAGGTCGGGCCGTCGCACCTGCACCTGTCGGCGGTGGCGCGGTTCGCCAACGGTCCCGTGCGCACGCCCGACGGCCTGCACTGGGACGTGCGCGAGCTCTACCGCCGGTCGCTCGACGGGCTGCGGGCCGCGGTGGCCGCGAGCCCGGACGGCCTGGCCAGCATCGGCGTCGACTCGTGGGCGGTGGACTACGGCCTGCTCCGTGACGGGCAGCTGCTCGCGCAGCCGTTCCACTACCGCGACGAGGCACGGTGCACCGCCGGGCCGGCGCTCGTCCACGACCGGGTGCCGGCGAGCGAGCTCTACGCCCGCACCGGTCTCCAGTTCCTGCCGTTCAACACGGTCTACCAGCTCGCCGCCGACGGCCTGACCAACCAGGCTGATCGCCTGCTCCTCGTCCCCGACCTGCTCGGGTCCTGGCTCACGGGGGTCGAGGTCGCGGAGCGCACCAACGCCTCGACGACCGGGCTGCTGTCGGTCACGACGCGGGAGTGGGACGACGTGCTGATCACCGCCCTCGGCCTGCCGCGAGCTCTCTTCCCCGAGCTGGTCGACCCGGGCACCACGATCGGCACGCTGCTGCCCGAGGTCGGCGAGGCGATCGGCGCCCCCGGGCTTCGCGTCGTCGCGGTCGGGTCGCACGACACGGCGTCCGCAGTCGTCGGCACTCCCCTCGACGGGCCGGATGCGGCGTACCTCTCCCTCGGCACCTGGGGCCTGGTCGGCCTCGAGGTCGACACCCCCGTGCTCACCGAGGCCGCGCGGTCCGCCAACTTCACCCACGAGGGCGGCGTCGACGGCACCATCCGCCTCCTCACCAACGTGATGGGCACCTGGCTGCTGAGCGAGACCCTGCGCTCGTGGGGTCGTGACGACCTCGGGCCGCTGCTGGCCGCCGCGGCCGACGTCACCGGCGAGGTGCCGCTCTTCGACGTGCAGGATCCGCGCTTCGTGCCCCCCGGCGACATGCCGGCGCGGATCGCCGCGTGGTGCGCGGAGCACGACCTGGCCGCCCCGGTCGACGACGCATCCCTCGTCCGCAGCATCGTGGAGAGCCTGGCGGTGGCGTACGCCGCAGCGCTGGCCACCGCCGGCACGCTCGCCGGCCGCGAGGTGCGTCAGGTCCACGTCGTCGGTGGCGGCAGCCAGAACTCCCTGCTGTGCCAGGCGATCGCCGACCGGGCCGGCATTCCCGTGGTCGCAGGACCGGTCGAGGCGACGGCGCTCGGCAACGTGCTCGTCCAGGCCCGCGCCGCCGGGGCCGTCAGCGGCGGGCTCGACGTGCTGCGCGACCTCGTCCGGCGCACCCACGACCTGCGGACGTTCGCCCCGCGCTCGCCATCGGTGAGGATGGGTGCGTGAAGGTCGCGCTGATGGTCACGTGCGTCAACGACGCGATGTTCCCCGACACGGGGAAGGCGGTCGTCACGCTGCTGCGCCGTCTCGGCGTCGACCTCGAGTTCCCCGCGGCCCAGACGTGCTGCGCGCAGCCGATGGTCAACACCGGCTACCTCGACGAGGCGGTCCCGGTGGTGCGGACCTTCGTCGACGCCTTCGAGGGGTACGACGCCATCGTCACGCCCAGCGGTTCGTGCGCCGGCTCCGCGCGGCACCAGCACGGGATCGTGGCCAGGCGCTCCGGTGACCCAGTCCTGGCCGCGGCCGTCGAGGCGACCGCGCCCAAGGTCTACGAGCTCACCGAGTTCATCGTCGACGTGCTCGGCGTGACCGACGTCGGTGCCTACTTCCCGCACCGCGTGACCTACCACCCCACCTGCCACTCGCTGCGGATGCTCGGTGTCGGCGACCGGCCACGCCGGCTGCTCGAGCAGGTGCGCGGGCTGACGCTCGTCGACCTGCCCTCGGCCGAGGAGTGCTGCGGGTTCGGCGGCACGTTCGCGCTCAAGAACGCCGACACGTCGGTCGCGATGGGTGCCGACAAGGCGCGGCACGTGCGCGACACCGGCGCGGAGATCCTGGTCGCGGGCGACAACTCCTGCCTGATGCACATCGGCGGCACGCTCTCGCGCCAGCGCTCCGGCGTACGCACGATGCACCTGGCCGAGATCCTGGCAGCGACGGCATGACGGGGACCTTCGTCGGGATGCCGGCCTTCCCCGAGGCGGCCCGCGCCGCGCTCGGCGACACCCAGCTGCGCCACAACCTGGCCCACGCCACCCACACGATCCGCGACAAGCGCGCCCGGGTCGTGGCCGAGGTCGAGGAGTGGGAGGCCCTCCGCGTTGCCGGTGCGGCCGTCAAGGAGGCGGCGCTGCGCGACCTCGCCACGCACCTGGAGATGCTCGAGGACCGGCTGACCGCGGCCGGCGCGACGGTGCACTGGGCCCGCGACGCCGACGAGGCGTGCGCGATCGTCGCCCGGATCACCCGCGACCACGGCGCCGACGAGGTCGTCAAGGTGAAGTCGATGGCCACCCAGGAGATCGGCCTCAACGAAGCACTCGAGGCGGAGGGCATCGCCGCCTGGGAGACCGACCTGGCCGAGCTCATCGTCCAGCTCGGCGAGGACCTCCCCTCCCACATCCTGGTGCCCGCGATCCACCGCAACCGCGCGGAGATCCGCGAGATCTTCGAGCGCCGGATGGGCGACGTCGGCCGACCCGCTCCGGCCGGCCTGACCGACGATCCGGCGGTCCTGGCCGGTGCCGCCCGCGAGCACCTGCGGGAGAAGTTCCTGCGCGCCCGGGTCGCCGTCTCCGGCGCCAACTTCGCCGTCGCCGAGACCGGGACCCTCGTCGTCGTGGAGTCCGAGGGCAACGGCCGGATGTGCCTGACCCTGCCCGACGTGCTGATCAGCGTGGTCGGCATCGAGAAGGTGGTGCCGACCTGGGCCGACCTCGACCCCCTGCTCCGCCTGCTGCCCCGGTCCTCGACCGGCGAGCGGATGAACCCGTACACCTCGACCTGGACCGGCGTCACGCCCGGCGACGGCCCGCAGGAGGTGCACGTCGTGCTGCTCGACAACGGCCGCACCCGCGCGCTGGCCGACGACGTCGGCCGTCAGGCGCTGCGGTGCATCCGCTGCTCGGCCTGCCTCAACGTCTGCCCCGTCTACGAGCGCGTCGGCGGCCACGCCTACGGCTCGGTCTACCCCGGACCGATCGGCGCGATCCTCAACCCGCTGCTCAACGGCGTCTCCGATCCCCAGACCGCGTCGCTGCCGTATGCGTCCTCGCTGTGCGGTGCCTGCTTCGAGGTGTGCCCGGTGCTGATCGACATCCCCTCGGTGCTCGTCGACCAGCGCGCGGCCGTGGTGGACAGCCACCGCGGCGACCGCGTCTCCAAGCCGGAAGCACTGGCGATGCGCGCCGCGGCGTACGCCCTGTCCGACTCCCGTCGGCTGGCGTGGGTCGAGAAGGCCTCCGGCCTGGCCGGCCGCGTGATCGGCCGGTTCGGTCGTACGGCGCTGCCCGGGGGTCGCCCTGCTGCGGGGCGGCTCCCGGGCCCTGGCGCCGCCTGGACGTCCGCGCGCGACCTGCCCGCACCACCGGCGGAGTCCTTCCGTGCCTGGTGGAAGCGGACCGACGGCGGGACGAGCGATGAGTGACGCCCGGACCGAGATCCTCGGCCTGGTCCGTGCGGCCCTGGCCGATGTCTCCCCTGTCGCCCAGGTCCCGGCGGCTCCGCGCGTGACGGTCGTGGCCGACCTGGTCGGTCTCTTCTGCGAGCGCGTCGAGGACTACCGCGCCACCGTGTCGCGCTGCACCGCCGAGGACCTGCCCGCCATCGTCGCCTCGGCGGTCGACGGGCTGTCCGTGGTCCTGCCTCCCGGGCTGGACCTCGAGATCGCCGGCTCGGTGACCGATGACCACCTCACTGCTGCGGAGCTCGACACCATCGGCGCGGTCGTCACCGCCGCCCGGGTCGGGATCGCCGAGACCGGCACCATCGTCCTCGACCACACGGCGGACCAGGGCCGGCGAGCGATCTCCCTGGTGCCCGACGTGCACGTGTGCATCGTCCGGGAGGACCAGATCGTCGCCGACGTCCCGGATGCGATCGCACTGCTCGATCCCGCACGTCCGTTGACCTGGATCAGTGGGCCGAGCGCGACGAGCGACATCGAGCTCACCCGGGTCGAGGGCGTCCACGGCCCCCGCACGCTGCACGTCATCGTGGTGACGACGTGACACACCTGTGCGGAAAACTCATCTCGAGCTCCGCGGCCGATGACACACGCGTGCGGACAATCCGCTTCGAACAACGCGGCGCATGACACGTCCGTGCCGGACCTCGGTACACCTGTGTCATCCGGCGAAGGCCGCGCGTCCGCATCTCCGCACGCCTGTGTCATCCGACGGCCGGCTCCGGAGCAGCTTCCGGCACACGCGTGTCACGCGCGATCCGCAGCGCGTTGTCTAGTGTGCGACGCCGTACAGCCGGTCGCCGGCGTCACCGAGCCCGGGCACGATGTAGCCCTTCTCGTTGAGCCGCTCGTCCAGCGCCGCGGTCACCACGGTCACCGGGACGTCGAGGCCCTCGAGGCCGGCCTCGAGGTTGGCCAGCCCCTCCGGGGCGACGAGCAGGCAGATCGCGGTGATGTCGTCGGCGCCGCGGTCGGTCAGGAACCGGATGGCGGCGGCGAGCGTGCCGCCGGTGGCCAGCATCGGGTCGAGCACGTAGCACTGACGGCCGGACAGGTCGTCGGGCAGGCGTTCGGCGTACGTCGAAGCCTCCAGCGTCTCCTCGTTGCGCACCATCCCCAGGAACCCCACCTCGGCGGTCGGCAACAGGCGCATCATCCCGTCGAGCATGCCCAGCCCGGCGCGGAGGATCGGCACCACCAGCGGCTTCGGGCTGGTGAGCTTCACGCCGGTCGCGGGCGCCACCGGAGTGACGATGCTGGTCTCGATGACGCGCACCTCACGGGTCGCCTCGTAGGCGAGCAGGGTGACCAGCTCGTCGGTCAGGCGGCGGAAGGTCGGCGAGTCGGTCTCGAGATCGCGGAGCGTGGTCAGCTTGTGGGAGACCAGCGGGTGGTCGACGACGTGCGTGCGCATGACCAGAACCCTAGTGGGCTCGGGCATAACAGGGTTTCCTCTGCGCGGTCGACGTGCGACGCTTGGGGATGACGGAGGTGCTCTCTTGGAGGGATTCACCATGGACGACCAGCTCGACAGTGTTGACTTCGCGCTGGCCGCCTTCCGAGACGACGGCGAATGGCAGGTGCAGGACATCGCCTCGCCGGCCTTCGAGTCGGTCGAGACCCTGAGCCACGCGCTCCGCCGCCTGCCCGGCGACGGCGGCGCGGTCGCCCTGATCGCCGTCGACGAGGACTTCTTCGTGATCGTCCGCGTGGACGGCCCGACGACCCGCGTCCTCCTCAGTGACATCACCGCCGCGGAGGAGTGGGAGCTCGCCCAGTCGGCACTCGACTTCCTCGGCCTGCCGCCGTTCGACGACCTCGACGACGACGACGTGGCGCCCGCGGGCGACCTCGACCTGCTCGCCGACCTGGGCATGCACGCGATGGACATGGGCGTGCTGATCGACGACGACGATCTCTACCCCGACGAGATGCTCTCCGACGTGGCGCGCGCCCTCGGTTTCGGCGAGCTCTTCGACGACCTCGTCGGACTCACCAACTCTGCATGAGCTCGCCCGACCCCTGGCACGAGCCGATGCGGCTCGCGCTGGCCGAAGCCCGCGCCGCGCTCGCCACCGACGACGTGCCCGTCGGTGCCGTCGTCCTGTCCCCTGCAGGTGAGGTGATCGGGGTCGGTCGCAACGTCCGCGAGCTCGACCACGACCCGACCGGTCACGCCGAGGTCGTCGCGTTGCGGGCCGCCGCGATCGCGTTGGGTTCCTGGCGGCTGACCGACTGCACGCTCGTCGTCACCCTCGAGCCGTGCACGATGTGCGCAGGCGCGGCCGTCCTCGCCCGCGTGGCTCGCGTCGTCTTCGGGGCCTTCGACGAGAAGGCCGGCGCCGTGGGCTCACTGTGGGACGTCGTCCGCGACCGCCGGCTCAACCACCGGCCCGAGGTCGTGTCCGGAGTGCTGGCCGCCGAGTCGACCGAGCTGCTCGACGGGTTCTTCGCGAGTCATCGCTGATCGTCGGCGTACTCCTGGTCCGTCATCAGGCGGGACCGGATCAGGAACCGCACACCCTCCGGGGCCTCGAGCGAGAAGCCCGCGCCGCGGCCCTTGACCACGTCGATGGTGAGGTGGGTGTGCTTCCAGTACTCGAACTGCACCTTCGACATCCAGACGGGTACGTCGCGGTCGAGCCCGACGTCCAGGTCGCCGAGCAGGATGTCGGAGTCGCCCGTCCGGAACTCGCCGTCGGGGTAGCACATCGGCGACGACCCGTCGCAGCAGCCGCCGGACTGGTGGAACATCACCGGGCCGTGCGCCTCGGTGAGGCGGCGGATCATCGCCGCCGCCTCACCAGTGACTGCAACGCGTTCAACGGTCATCTCTAGAAGAACCCGAGCTTGTCCGGGCTGTAGGAGACCAGGAGGTTCTTGGTCTGCTGGTAGTGGTCGAGCATCATCTTGTGGTTCTCGCGACCGATGCCCGACTGCTTGTAGCCGCCGAACGCCGCGTGGGCGGGGTAGGCGTGGTAGCAGTTGGTCCAGACGCGGCCGGCCTGGATCGCCTTGCCGGCGCGGAAGGCACGCGACCCGTCACGGGTCCAGAGACCGGCACCGAGGCCGTAGAGCGTGTCGTTGGCGATCTTGAGGGCGTCGGCCTCGTCGTCGAAGCTGGTCAGTGACACGACCGGGCCGAAGATCTCCTCCTGGAAGATCCGCATCGAGTTGTCACCCTCGAAGACCGTGGGCTGGACGTAGTAGCCCCCGGCGAGGTCGCCCTCGAGCACGTTGCGCTCACCACCGGTGAGCACCTTCGCGCCCTCCTGCTTGCCGATGTCGAGGTAGGACAGGATCTTCTCCAGCTGGTCGTTGGAGGCCTGGGCACCCATCATCGTGGTGTCGTCGAGCGGGTTGCCCTGGGTGATGGCCTCGACCCGCGCGATGGCGTCGGGCACGAAGTCGGCGTACATCGACCGCTGCACCAGTGCCCGCGACGGACAGGTGCAGACCTCGCCCTGGTTGAGCGCGAACATGGTGAAGCCCTCGAGCGCCTTGTCGTAGAACGCGTCCTTCTCGGCCGCGACGTCGTCGAAGAAGATGTTCGGGCTCTTGCCGCCGAGCTCCAGCGTGACCGGGATGATGTTCTCCGAGGCGTACTGCATGATCAGCCGCCCGGTCGTGGTCTCGCCGGTGAAGGAGATCTTGCGGATGCGGCTGTTGCTGGCCAGCGGCTTGCCGGCCTCCACGCCGAAGCCGTTGACGACGTTGAGCACGCCGGCGGGCAGCAGGTCGCCGATGATCTCCATCAGCTTGAGGATCGACCACGGCGTCTGCTCGGCGGGCTTGAGCACCACGGCGTTGCCGGCCGCAAGGGCGGGCGCCAGCTTCCAGACCGCCATCAGGATCGGGAAGTTCCACGGGATGATCTGGCCGACGACACCCAGCGGCTCGTGGAAGTGATAGGCGATGGTGTTCTCGTCGATCTCCGAGATGCCGCCCTCCTGGGCGCGCAGGGCGCCGGCGAAGTAGCGGAAGTGGTCGATCGCCAGGGGCATGTCCGCGTTGATCGTCTCGCGCACGGCCTTGCCGTTGTCCCACGTCTCGATCACGGCGAGGGACTCGAGGTTCGCCTCCATGCGGTCGGCGATCTTGAGCAGGACGTTGGAGCGATCGGTGGCCGACGTACGACCCCAGGGTCCCGCCGCAGCCTCAGCGGCATCGATCGCAGCCTCGATGTCCTCGGCGGTGCCGCGTGCGACCTCGGTGAACGGCTTGCCGTTGACCGGCGAGATGTTCTCGAAGTAGCCGCCCTTGACCGGGTCGACCCACTCGCCGCCGATGTAGTGGCCGTAGCGGGACTTGACCTCGATGTCCGAGCCGTCGGTTCCGGGCTGTGCGTAGACGGTCATGTGATGCTCCAGGGAGTGAGGGAGTGTGTGACGACCATCACGCTAGGAGCGGGCACGTTGCATCCACGTTGCGCTGCTGCCCTCGAGCCTGCCCTCAGGCGAGGTCGCGGTCGAGCCGGGCGAGCTGCCCGTCGACCAGGGACCGCATGGGCGACGTCGCACCGAGGGCGTCGCGCTGGGCCAGCCACATGTCGTAGTCGTCGGCGCCCCAGCTGGAGCGGGTCCACGTCGACAACAGGTCGGGCTCCTTGCTCGCCAGCACCGTGGCACGCAGCGAGTGGTGGAGCTGGTCGCGGAGCCGCACCACACCGGGCGCGGTCGACCGAGGCAGGATCGGGCCGCGATAGTCGCGAAGCGCGCGGCGTACGTCGCCCGCCGCCAGCTGCGCCTCGAGCGCGAGCCAGTCGCCGGCTATCCCGGCACAGAGCCGGTAGGGGCGCGAGGCGAGGAGGTCGTCGCCGAGGAGGTGGCGCAGCCGGTTGAGCTCGGCGCGCAGGGTGGACGAGGCGCCGTCGTCCTCGTAGACCAGGACGGCGAGCTCGTCGCCGGAGAGCCCCTGCGGGGCGGACCCGAGGAGGAGCAGGATCTCGCTGTGGCGCGGCGAGAGGCGGAGCGAGTGCCGGGCATCGATGGTGAGCAGCGCCTCGTGGCGGCCGAGCAGCTCGACCACGAGCTGCACCCCGGCCTTGGACTCGACCGGCTGGGCCGCGCGGGTGAGGAGGTCACGGGCCAGCTCGGCCTCGGCCATCCGAGCCGCGGCCCGCACCATCGCCATCGTCTGGGGTACGGCGATGTCGTCGTTGCCGGTGATGTCGAGCACCCCGAGCAGGTTGCTCGACGTCGGGTCGTGGATCGGCGTCGCCGCACAGCTCCACTGCTGGACCGAGTGCCGGAAGTGCTCGGCCCGGCGCACCTGGATGGGCTGGCCGAGACGCAGCGCAAGGCCGGGCGCGTTGGTGCCGGCGAGCCGTTCGTCCCAGTTGGAGCCCTCGACGAAGCCGATCTTCTCGGCCTGCCGCAGGGTCTCGGGCGAACCGCACACCCACAGGAGCTGCCCGGCCGCGTCGGAGACGGCCATGATCGCGCCACAGTCGCGCGCGGCCTGGCCGAGCACGTCGTCGAGCAGCGGGAAGACCTGGGCCAGCGGATGGGCGGCACGGTGGTCGCGCAGGTCGGACTCATCCAGCGTGATCGGCGCTTCCCCGCGTTGCGCATCGACACCCGCCGCGGCAGAGAGGTGCCAGGAATCTGCCACCTCTGCGCGCATGCCGTCGTTCCCCATGGATTCAGACACGCTCAACCGGCCGCCTTCCCGCGCTTGCCTGCCACTCTGCCTCACTTCAGGCTGCGGGGACCCGTTGCATCCGATTTCTTCGAGTCCGGCAGCCTCCGGTAACCTTCCCCGCGGTGGCGTGTCCGAGCGGCCGAAGGTGCAACACTCGAAATGTTGTGTGGGGTCAAACCCACCGTGGGTTCAAATCCCACCGCCACCGCCAGCCGACAGCCGGATCCTCTGGGTCCGGCTGTCGTGCATTTCCGGTGCTGCTGGTCATTCGGTTCGCCCGCATGTGCTGCTGGGTCATTCGGTTCCCCCGCATATGCGGGGGAACCGAACGTTCCAGGGTGTTGTAACACTCAGGAACGTGACGGAACCCTCCGGAGGTCCGTCAGGTCGGTCCCGCTCCGTGCTGGTCATTCGGTTCCGCATCCGCTGAGGTAGCCGGTGGCTCCAGGGTGGCTGGTGCCACTCAGGAACGTGGCCGAACCCTCCGGAGGTCCGGCAGGTCGAACTGCCGACGATGGACGACGGATCAGAGCAGGTCGAGCACGACGAGCGGGTCGCCCTCCTGGACGACGTCGCCCGCGGCGACCTTGACGGCGGTGACCCGGCCGGGGTGCTCGGCCAGCACCGGGATCTCCATCTTCATCGACTCGAGGAGCACGACGGTGTCGCCGGCGCCGATGGTGTCGCCGACCGCGCAGTCGACGCTGAGGACGTTGGCGACCATCTCGGCGAGGATCTCGGTCGACTTCGTACGGGCCATGTCGGCGACGTTAGTGGTTACCGCGGCGTATGACGGGCTCAGCGAAGTCGGCGGCCTTGGTTTCGACACGGCGCTGGCGCGCCTGCTCAACCAGCGGTAGGGCCTGGTTTCGACACGGCGCTGGCGCGCCTGCTCGACCAGCGGAGAAGGTCAGAGCTCGGCGAACCGCGACGGCTCGGGCCGGTGGGCGTCGGCCTCCTCGGCGCGACGGCCGCGGCGGCCTCGAGGAGCGGTGAGGGCCAGGTCGAGGCGGACGAGGAGATAGCCGATGAGCAGGCCGAGGACGAGCGAGTAGAAGCCGCGGAGGCCCGCCTCGAGGAACGAGCCGTCGGGCTCGAGCAGCCCCTGCGCCAGCGGCACGGTGGCGGTCACGCCGAAGGCGCACACCCACCACCCCTGCCGGCGGCGAGCGCGCTGGAAGCACCCCCAGAGCAGGGCGGGGATGCCCAGGAACACGACGAGCGGGCGCGGGAAGGCGCCGATCCGGTCGGTGGTCCAGGCGGCGAAGTCGAGCACGGAGCCGACGACCGACCCGGCGCCGTACCGACGGAGGAGCTCGCCGTAGGCCAGCGTGAGGACGAGGACGGCGACCCCGACGAGCACCACGATCAGGCCGCGGCGCCCGAGTCCGTGGATGCCCGCGCCGAGCCGGTGGACGAGGGCGAAGACGAGTCCGAGCGAGAGCAGGATCGAGGCGTAGTCGAAGCGCGGCTCGGTGACGGTGGGTTCGAACCCGACCGCGGCGACGGCGGTGCAGCCGGAGACGACGGTGGCGATCAGCACCTCTCGCGCGGCCCGCCAGAAGCTGACCGCCGGCACCGTCGCCATCACCGCGTAGACGCCGCCGATCACGACGGTCAGGACGGCCGCGCCGGTCTGCAGGGTGCGGCCACCGATGACGACCGCTGCCAGCCCGATGCCGAGGGCGAGCAGGAGCGCGACGACAGGGCGCCCGCCCGTCCGGTGGGCCAGGGCAGCCGAGAGAACGGTCGAGACCGCGATCGCGCCGACGCCATCGATCCAGTGCGGACCGACGCCGGCCACGGCGCAGCCGAGAGCCACGAGTCCGGCGATCATGACCAGGGCGCCCGCGGCAGCCGCGCCGAACGCGGGCTTTCGTCCCGCGGTCACACCTTCGGTCGACGCGGCGTCCGGCTCGGGAGCGGCCTTACGTCGCTCCCGACGAGGCTTCGACGGCTTGGGAGCGCGTCGTTCCTTCGCGGGCTTCTCCGCGATGCGTCGTCCCTTGGCTGCGCCCTTCGCTGGGCCCTTCGAGGGGCCTTCGGACGACGCGGACACGGCGACGAGGCTACAGCCGACGATTGGCGAGGGAGGGGTTGGTACGCCGCGCTGCGTCCAGCGCCTCCCGCGAGAGCACGGCATCGAGGACCGTCTCGTCCGGACCCGCTTCCACGAGTACGTCGCCGAGCGGATCGACCACCATCGAGTGGCCGCAGTAGCGCGGCGCCGGCTGGCCGACCGCGACGACGTGGACGGTGTTCTCGATCGCGCGGGCCCGCACCAGCGTGCGCCAGTGGTCGACCTTCCGGTCGCCGGCCACCCACGCGGCAGGCACGACCAGCACCTCGGCGCCCTCATCGACGAGCAGGCGCGCGAGCTCGGGGAAGCGCAGGTCGTAGCAGGTCATCAGGCCCAGCCTGAAGCCCGCCACCTCCACCACCCGCGGCGAGATCTCACCGGCGAAGAGGCGGTCGGACTCGCGGAACCCGAACGAGTCGTAGAGGTGGATCTTGCGATAGCTGGCGGCCACGGCACCGCGCACGAGCAGCGTGTTGAAGGGTCGCTCCGGGTCGGCGCTCGTCTCGAACATGCCCGCCACGACGGTGGTGCCCAGCCCGGATGCCAGCGCGTCGACGGCCTGCGCGAAGGGACCGTCCAGTGCTTCGGCGTACGACCCGAGGGGTTCGGACGGGTCACCGAACTCCCGGGCGAACGCCTCCGGCAGCACGACCAGGTCGGTCTCGCCAGAGGCAGGCACCGACGCGAGGCGGGCGCGGTTGGCGGCCGGGTCGAGGTCGCTGGCCCACTGCACGAGGCGGACACGCAGTTGAGAGGTCACTCCCCCAGACTGCCAGTCCGGGCCACGCGCTGGGAGACTCCGGGCATGGACTTCGATCTCGGGGCGGCCGGCTTCAGCGGTGTGCTCCTCGCCGGCGGGACCGCCGCGCGCATGGACGGGATCGACAAGTCCAGCATCGAGCTCGGCGGCCGGACGCTGCTGGAGATCTGCCTCGACGCGTTCCTCGACGCCGACGAGGTGGTCGTCGTCGGACCGCGCACCGTGCGGACGACGCGACCCGTCACGTTCACCCGTGAGGACCCGCCCCTGGGCGGTCCGGTCGCCGGGCTGCTGACCGGCGTCGACGTGCTGTTGCGACCCGCGCGGCTGATCGGGATCCTCGCGGTGGACATGCCGCGCGTGTCGGCGTACACCTTCCGCCGTCTGCGGGAGACGACGGCCGGGCACGACGGGGCGTTCCTCCACGACCCGACCGGGCGGCGCCAGCTGTGCGGTGTGATCACGGCCGAAGCGCTGCACCGGGTGCGACCCGATCTCGAGGGACAGCACGGCATGGCGTTGCGCGCGCTGCTCGCCGACCTCGATCTCGCCGAGGTCGCGGCCGTCGGTGACGAGGCGATGGACATCGACACGTGGGCCGACCTGCGAGATCTGGACGCTTGACCAGAGTCACCCCACTTGCGGCGCGCCCGGTGTTGGCGAGAGATTGGAGGCGTGAACCTCCACGACTGGATCGATGAGCTCTGCGATGTTCTCGATGTCGAGACCGAGGTCGACGAGGGCCTCCTCCTCGACCTGGCTCGCAATGCGGCAACGAACGTGCAGAAGACGGCGGCTCCGATCACGACCTACCTCCTGGGCTTCGCGGCGGGTGCGACCGACGCCAACCCGGAGGCCGTGGAGGCGCTCGCCGCCAAGGCCCAGTTCCTCTCCGACAACTGGGACCGGCCGGCCGACGCTCCCGACCCCGACGACATCAACGACCCGGTGCCCGACGACTCAGCGGTCGACCACACGGGCGAACACTTCGAAGACGAAGACGACGAAGAAGACGACACGGACGAGGACGAATAACCCCCCATGCGAGCTGTCATCGCCTCCGGCGCCGGAGGCCCTGAAGTCCTGTCCGTCGGCGAGGCCCCCGAGCCCGTCCTCCGCCCCGGCGAGGTGCTGATCGAGGTCGCCGCCACGGCGGTCAACCGCGCCGACACCCTGCAGCGGATGGGGCTCTACCCCGTCCCGCCCGGCAGCTCGGAGATCATCGGCCTCGAGTGCAGCGGCACGATCGCCGAGCTCGGGCCGGACGTCGGATCCGAGGCCGACGGTTGGTCCGTCGGTGACGAGGTCTGCGCGTTGCTGACCGGTGGTGGGTACGCCGCACGCGTGGCCGTCCCCGCCGGCCAGCTGATGCCCGTGCCGGCCGGGATCTCGCTCGTCGATGCCGCCGCACTGCCCGAGGTGGCGTGCACCGTGTGGTCCAACGTCTTCATGGTGGCCGGTCTGCAACCCGGCGAGAATTTCCTGGTGCACGGCGGCGCAGGCGGCATCGGCACCATGGCGATCCAGCTGGCGACGGCCCTCTCGGCGAAGGTCTTCGCCACCGCGGGCTCGGCGGAGAAGCTGGCCGTGTGTGCCGACCTGGGCGCGGACGTGACGATCAACTACCGCGACGAGGACTTCGTCGAGGTGCTCAAGGCCGACGGTGGTGCCGACGTCATCCTCGACAACATGGGCGCGAAGTACCTCGCCCGCAACGTCGACGCGCTCGCAACGTCCGGGCGGCTCGTGATCATCGGCATGATGGGCGGCACCAAGGCCGAGCTCGACATCAACGCCCTCCTCCGCAAGCGCGGCGCGGTCATCGCCACCGCCCTCCGGTCACGGCCGGCCGAGGAGAAGGCGGCCATCTGCGGCGAGGTCGTCGAGCACGTCTGGCCGCTCATCGAGGACGGCGTCGTGGTGCCCGTCATCCACGAACGCCTGCCGCTCGAAGAGGTCGAGGCGGCCCACCGGCTGATGGAGGAGAGCGGCCACGTCGGCAAGATCGTGCTGACTCTCTGACCATGGCCAGACCGGTCAGCGCCGCCCTCGGTTCGATCGCGTTCTTCGTGGCGGCTCCCCTCGTGATGGGCGGCGTCGTCCCCTGGCTGATCACGCGCTGGACCGGATCGCCTGACGGGATCGACCTCCTCGACGTCACGGGCGCCGCCGTAGCCGCCGCGGGCACCGCACTGGTGGTGGTCTGCTTCGTGTTGTTCGTGAGCGAGGGGCGCGGCACGCCTGCTCCGGTCGCTCCCACCGAGGAGCTCGTCGTCCGCGGGCCCTACCGGGTGGTGCGCAACCCGATGTACGTCGGTGTCGCGGCCGCCATCGCCGGGCAGGCGCTCGCCTTCCGCAGCCAGGTCCTGGTGGTGTGGCTGCTCGTGTTCCTCGTCGCGGTCGTCTCGTTCGTGAAGGGGTACGAGGAGCCGACCCTGAGTGAGCAGTTCGGGTCGCCGTACGACCGGTATCGCCGTGCCGTCCCCGGGTGGTGGCCTCGGATCCGACGCGCCCGCGGCGGCTAGGGGACGCGCCCTAAGGTGGTGCCCATGACTGAGGAGCAGCAGGCAGAGGAGCAGATCGTGATCGTGGGCCCGGACGGGCAGCCGGTCGGCACGATCCCGAAGAGCGCGCTGCCCACGATCTCCGCCGACGACGCCGATGACGACCGCGAAGGCGAGCGTCACATCACCGAGCTCGTCGAGCAGCCCGCCAAGGTGATGCGGATCGGTTCGATGATCCGACAGCTGCTCGAAGAGGTGAAGGCCGCGCCGCTCGACGAGGCCAGCCGCAACCGCCTCAAGGAGATCCACCAGGCGTCGATCAAGGAGCTCGAGGCCGGCCTAGCGCCCGAGCTCGTCGAGGAGCTCGAGCGGCTCTCGCTGCCCTTCACCGAGGAGGGCATCCCCTCCGAGGGCGAGCTGCGGATCGCGCAGGCGCAGCTCGTCGGCTGGCTCGAGGGACTCTTCCACGGCATCCAGACCGCGATCTACGCCCAGCAGATGGCCGCCCGCGGGCAGCTCGAGCAGATGCGCAAGGCCCTGCCCGGCATGGCTCCCCAGCATGACCAGCAGCCCGGCCAGCCGCAGGGGATGCCGAGCATGCCGACCCAGGACGCGCCCGAGCCGGGTGCGAGCGGGATGTACCTCTAGCTCGTACGCCGACGCGCGCGCCACGCACGAAGGACGAAGTAGCCCAGGGCGATCAGGCCCAGAGCACCGAGGATCGCGCGGCCGGCGGAGAACTGGTCGTAGCTGAGTCCCAGCGTTCGGCGCTCCGCCTTCAGGTATCCGGCGGGCGGCTCGGTGCCGTCGCCCAGCTCGGCGAGGATCTCGCGGTAGGCCTTGCCAGGGGCGGTGATGCTGCTGCACAGGTTGCTCGTCACCTCGGCGTCGACCAGCGTGCCGAAGACGAGCAGGCGGTCGCCGTCCTCCGCCTCGAGACCACAGGTGTCACCGTCCGTGCCACCGACGACGTCGACCCGCTTCGTGACCTCGCCCTTGAAGACGCGATCGGTGCGCAGGGTCACGATCAGCTCGTCACCCGACTCTCGCCGGTTCGTGACCACACCTGAGAAGGCCACGTCGTGAGTCTCGAGGAACTCGAGCGACGGCTGGACGCACGAGCAGGCGGCCGCGGGGCCAGCGGTCGCGACGAGCGCGCCGGCGGTCGTCGAGACGAGAAGCACCAACCCCGCCAGGAGTCGAGCGACAACCTTCACTTGCGAGCCAGTCGTCCCACGACGAGCAGGCCCAGGAACCCGACGAGCAGGAGCGCGCCGCCGGGCGCGGCGAGCCGCGAGACCGAGGCCGGGTCGGTCTTCTCGACCTTGGTCATGGTCGGCGCGGGTGGGGCCGGCGGCGCGATCGTCTCACCGGCGCCGAGTGCGGCCTCGATCTCGCCCATCCGGCCGGTGTTGGCCGGCCCGGACCCGCCACAGGAGTTGGCGGCGTACGGCGGGGTGTCGCCCGTGACGAGGAAGACGTAGTCGGTGCCGACCTTGAGCTCCCCGAGGCCGCAGGCCGCGCTGGCCTGGTTGGACGTGACCGTGGTCTCGCGGTCGACGGTGCCCTTGTAGAGGTGGGTGGCGGTGACGGCGTACTCGTACTTCCGCCCGACCTCGGTCACCCCGTCAACCGTGGCCACGAAGACGGCGTCGGCGCGCTTGGTCTGCTGGTCGGCGTCGGCGACCTGGCACTTGCAGGCGAACGCGGGTGCGGCGGTGGCGAGGACGAGCCCGGACATCGCCAGCAACGCAGCGATCAGGACGCGCACCACGGTCTTCACCATGCGCTCAGCCTACCGAGAGGCCGAACACCTCGGTCAGCACAGCGGCCACGCCGTCCTCGTCGTTGGGCGGCGCGACATGGTCGGCGAGCGCGAGCACGGTCGGGTGGGCGTTGGCCATGGCGTAGGACGTCCCGGCCCACTCCAGCAGCGGCAGGTCGTTGGGCATGTCGCCGAACGCGATCACCTCGGCGGGACCGATGCCCAGCTCGGCGGCGAGCGTGGCGAGGGTCGACGCCTTGGTCACGCCGACCGCGCTGATCTCGACGAGCGCGAAGGTGGAGCTCCACGTGGTGGTGCCGAGATGGCCGACGTGCCCCTCCACCTGTCCCCAGAACTCCTCGGGGGGCAGCTCGCGGTGCACGGCCAGGATCTTGACGACGTCGTCGCGATAGACGTCGAAGAGCTCCCCCTGCGGCCGTTCCACCTTGTCGTCGGGATGGCGCGGAAAGTCCGGCTCGCTGACCCAGCCCTCGCAGTGCTCGAGCGCGAACGTGGTCCCGGGAACCGCTTCGCGCAGCACGCGTGCGATCTCCAGCCCGGTCGCGCGGGGCACCGGCCGGAAGCTGCGCACCTCACGCCGAGCCACGTCGTAGACGATGCCGCCGTTGCTGCAGATCGCCAGCCCGTGCCCGCCGACGTCGGCCCACAGGTTCTCCATCCAGCGGATCGGCCGGCCGGTGGTGAAGACGACCGGCACGCCGAGGTCGTCGAGCGCGGTGAGCACGCCGCGGGTCCGGTCGGTCACGGTGCCGTCGGTGTGGAGCAGGGTGCCGTCGAGGTCGGTGGCGACGAGACGTGGTCTCACGCCGGAGCTCGCACCGGTCGAGCCATCACGAGCTCGCCGTCCTCGTTGCCGCCGCGGAGCTCGGTGAACCCGCACTTGGCGAGCACCCGGAGGCTGGCCGAGTTCTCGGGCGAGACAGACGCTCGGACGCGTACGCCGATCGCGTCGGTCAGCACCAGCAGGGCACGCACCGCCTCGGTGGCGACCCCCCGGCCGCGCGCCTCGGAGACCAGGCCGTAGCCGATCTCGACCTCCTCCACGTCATCGGAGGAAGGCGCCGGCGGACCGAAGAAGCCGATCGAGCCGAAGACCAGACCGTCGAACGTGCGGGTGATGTGCCGCGGACCCCACTCACTGTCGCCGCGGACCATCGACGCGGCATCTCGGTCGTCCTGCCGGGGGTAGTCCGGGTGCCAGCGCGGATCGCGGCCGCCTGCCAGCATCAGGGCGGCCTCACTGGTCGTGAACAGGTCGAGCGTGAGCCGCTCGGTAGCGACGGACTGCGGGAGGCTCACGGGAACCACGTCGACAGCTCCTGCGCGGCACCGTCCTCGTAGACCGTCCCGGTCACATGGTCGGCGGCCACGCGGACCTCCTCGACGGACTGACCCATGGCGACCCCGCGGCCGGCCCAGCGCAGCATCTCGATGTCGTTGCGGCCGTCGCCGATCGCCAGCACGTCGGCGGCATCGACGCCGAGCTCGTCGCAGACGACCTTCAGGCCACTGGCCTTGGACACACCGACCGGCGACAGGTCCAGCCAGGCGGTCCAGCCGACGACGTAGTCGGTGCCGTGCAGGCCGAGTCTGGCCGCCAGCTCGACGAAGTCGTCGGCAGAGGCCTCGGGGTCACGGATGATGACGCGGCTGACCGGTCCGGCGACGATCTCGTCGACGTCGGTGATGATCATGTCGCCGGAGAGCTCGCCCATCGGGAAGTGCCGGTTGACGCGGTAGCCGATGCCGCGCTCCTCGACGGCGACCAGGGCGTTGGGGTGGTGCTCCAGGACGGCAGCCACTGCCTTGCGGGCGTCGAAGGTCTCCTCGTGCACGACCTCGAGCGGTGGGTAGCGGAAGATCACGGCGCCGTTGGAGGCGACCACCCAGATCCGGTCCGCGTCGGCCGCCGGGATGTCGAGCAGGTCGGCGATCTTGTCCATGCCGTGCGGCGACCGGCCGCTCGAGAGCACGACGTGCGCGCCGGCGTCGATGGCACGGTGGACTGCGGCGTACACCGCAGGAGTGATCGTCTCGTAGGTCTGGCCCGCGCCCTCGACCCACGCCAGCAGCGTGCCGTCGATGTCGAGCGCGACGAGTCGCGGTTGCCAGCTCACGAGACGGGGGTCAGGACCTCGAGGCCCCCGAGATAGGGCCGCAGGGCTTCGGGCACCCGCACCGATCCGTCCGCCTGCTGGTGCGTCTCCAGGATCGCGACGATGGTCCGGGTGATCGCGGTCAGCGTGCCGTTGAGGGTGGCGACGGGGGTGTTGCCGTTCGCGCCCCGCTGCCGGATGTCGAGGCGACGGCTCTGGAAGTCGGTGCAGTTGGAGGTCGAGGTGAGCTCGCGGAACTTGCCCTGCGTGGGGATCCAGACCTCGCAGTCGAACTTGCGCTGGGCGCTCAGCCCGAGGTCGCCGGCAGCGACGTCGATGACCCGGTAGGCGAGCTCGAGCTTGTCGAGGAACTCCTTCTCCCACTCGAGCAGCCGCTGGTGCTCGGCGTAGGACTCCTCGAGCGTCGTCACGACGAACATCTCGACCTTGTCGAACCAGTGGACGCGGATGATGCCCTTGGTGTCCTTGCCGTGCGACCCGGCCTCCTTGCGGAAGCAGGGGCTGAAGGCGGCGTAGCGCAGGGGCAGCTTGTCGGCGTCGAGGATCTCGTCGGAGTGGTACGCCGCCATCGGCACCTCGGAGGTGCCGACGAGATAGAGGTCCTCGCCCTCGATGCGGTAGACGTCGTCGGCCGCCTGCCCGAGGAAGCCGGTGCCCTCCATGGCGCGCGGCTTGACCAGCGACGGCGCGATCACCTGGGTGAAGCCGGCGTTGCGCGCCTGGTCCATCGCCATGTTGACGAGTGCCAGCTCGAGCTGCGCGCCGATGCCGGTGAGGAAGTAGAAGCGCGAGCCGGACACCTTGGCCCCCCGCTCGAGGTCGATGGCGCCGAGCAGCCGGCCGAGCTCGATGTGGTCGCGCGGCTCGAAGTCGAACTCCCGCGGCGTCCCGATGTGCTCGAGGGTGACGAAGTCGTCCTCGCCACCGGCCGGTGCCTCGTCGGCGGCCGGGTTGGGGATCGACTTGAGCGCCTCGTCCCACTCGACCTCGGCGGCGGCCTGGGTGAGCTCGAGCTCCTTGACCTCCGCGGAGATGGCCTTGGTGCGGGCGAGCAGCTCGGCCTTCTCGTCACCCGTGGCCTGGGCGACCTGCTTGCCGAGCGACTTCTGCTCGGCCCGCCTGGCCTCGAAGGTCGAGATCGCGCTGCGGCGGGACTCGTCGGCCGCGAGCGCGCGGTCGACCACGTCGGGCGACAGCCCCCGCTTCACCTGAGCGGCGCGGATGCGGTCGGGGTCATCTCGGAGCAGGCGAGCGTCAATCACACGTGCAGGCTAGTCGTGAGGGGGTGGGGGCCGCACCCGGCATACTGTGCCGGTGCTCGACCGTCCCCGCTCCGTCGTCCTCGCCTGGGCGGCCTTCCTCGCCGTGCTCTTCGGCGTCCTCGCCTTCGTGGTGACCCAGCTCGACCGCTATCCCCTCGCGGGCATCGACGACTGGGGCCGCGACGCCGAGGACTGGGCCGACGACCACACCGGCATGCTGACCCTGCTGCGGGTGATCGAGCACGGCTTCGGGACCATCGGCATGACTGTCATCACCGCGGTCCTCGCGGCCGGGCTCGCGTTCAGCAAGCAGCGACGGGCGGCCATCTACGCCGTGCTGGTGATGCTCAGCACCTCGCTGGTCACGACCGGCATGAAGATCTGGCTGGGCCGCGACCGGCCCGACTGGCAGGACCCGACCCACCTGTTGTCGAGCATGTCGTTCCCCTCGGGGCACGCCTCGTCGATGGCCGCGATGGCGTGCCTGCTGGTGTTGCTGGTCAAGATGCTCGTACGCCGCCAGAACTTCCGTCGCATCGCCTACATCGGCATCGCGCTGCTGGTGGTGGCGGTGAGCCTCGACCGGATCCTGCTCGGGCGGCACTACCCCACCGACACCGTCGGCGGCACCCTGCTCGGCGCCGCCGTCGCGATCGCCTGGCTGGCGGTCTACAGCCCGCTGCCCCGCTCGCACGCCGAGAAGATCGAGCCGCTGCCGGAGGTCTTCACCTCCGAGCGCCGGCTGGCCGTCGTACTCAACCCGATCAAGGTCGAGGACGTCGGCCAGTTCCGCGCGATCGTGAACGCGATGGCGGTCGAGTCCGGCTGGTCCGAGCCGACCTGGCAGTACACGACCATCGAGGACCCGGGCAGCGGGATGGCCGAGAAGGCGTCCGTCGACGGGGCCGACCTGGTGCTCGTCTGCGGCGGCGACGGCACCGTGCGCGAGGTGTGCGCCGAGCTCGCCGGCACCGGCATCCCCGTCGGCATCATCCCCGCGGGCACCGGCAACCTGCTGGCCCGCAACCTCGACATCCCGCTCTACCTCCGCTCGGCGATCGACGTCGCGCTCAACGGCCAGGACCGCGCCATCGACCTCGTCGACGTGAGCGGCGACGGCATCGAGGACACCCACTTCATGGTGATGGCCGGCATGGGCTTCGACGCCGCGATCATGGACGGCGTCAACGACGAGATCAAGAAGAAGATCGGCTGGATCGCCTACGTCATCTCCGGCCTCAAGTCGCTGATGTTCCCGGCGATCAAGGTCGAGATCACCGTCGACGACGGCGAGCCGACCATCCACCGCGCCCGCACCGTCGTGGTCGGCAACGTCGGCTATCTCCAGGCCGGCATGCCGCTCCTGCCCGACGCCTCGATCGACGACGGGCTGCTCGACGTCGTGATCCTGCACCCCAAGCGGTTCCTGTCCTGGATCCCGCTCGCGGTGCGCGTGCTGGCAAAGAGCTCGTCGGTCGACGAGCTGATCGACCGCCGTCGCGGCGCGAAGGTCGTCCTCCGCGCCTTCACCGACACCCCCCGCCAGCTCGACGGCGACTCGATCGGTCCGGGCCGCGAGCTGCGGATGGACTGCGTGCACGGGCGACTGCTGGTCCGGGTCCCCCGCTAGACAACACCGCTAGGTTTCGAGCCATGGCTGCGATGTACCCCTCGCTCTGGCGGCCCTCTCGCCTGCACCCGACCCGGTGGATGGCAGTGATGATCGGCGGGCAGCCGTGGCTGCCGCGCTGGGCGCCGTACATCGTGAAGGTCGACCTGCTCCTGCGCCGGCTGACCGGCGGGCGCATCACGCTGCTCACGTTCGCCGGACTGCCCGAGCTCTTCATGACGGTCCCCGGCCGCAGGACCGGCCAGCTGCACACAACGCCGCTGCTGTGCGTGCCACGGGACGGGTCGTGGCTGGTCGCCGGCTCCAACTGGGGCGGGCCGAAGCCGCCACAGTGGGTCGGCAACCTGGCGGCCGCCGATATCGCCAGGATCGGCTTCCACGGTCGCGACAGTGACGTCGACGCCAGCCTGCTGTCAGGTGACGAGCGCGCGGCTGCGTGGCGGGAGATGCTCGAGGTCTGGCCGAACTACGCGAAGTACGCCCAGCGCACCGACCGGGAGATCCCGGTCTTCCGGCTCACGCCGAGGTGACACAGGCGTACCGAGAAGTCTCGGCGGACCACCTCGCGCGTGACACGGTCGTACGGAGAATGAGTCTCGACCGGCCCGGCGGATGACACGCTCGTACCGAATCTCCGCACAAGTGTGTCACCCAGGGCGCAGCTCACGGCGAAAATTCCGCACACCCGTGTCACGACCCCGGCCGCCTCGCACCCATCTCCGGTACGGGTGTGTCACGGCCGCGCGTGCGCGATCGCCTCGTCCTCTTCCGGGGAGAGCTGCTGCTCGGACGCCCAGCCGGTGATCGACTTGGCGTAGGTGCGAGCCTCGCTCCGGCCGTGGATCGAGGTCAGCACGACGCCGTGGCCGGCGTCGTCGAGGAGGGCGATGCTCCAGCTGAGGTGCCCTCCGACGTCACCGAAGGCGTCGTAGCGCACGACCGAGAGGTGGCGCAGCGAGTCGACGGCCTCGGCCTTGAGTGCGGCGACCTCCTGGCGCAGCCCGTGGACGTCCTCGGGCAATGCATCGGCGGCGGGCCGCTTGGTCGAGGCCGTACGCCGCAGTCCGATCACGGCCAGGACGAGGGCCACCAGCGCGGCGACCAAGGCGAGAACGGCAACGATGAGCACGCTCGTGAGCCTAGGTTGACGCCTGAGACGGAGCGGTCGCGACACGGCTGCGCGTGGAAAGATCGCAGGCGTGACCCCTTCCCCGTCCACTCCTCGCCGACGGATCGCCTACCAGGGCGAGCCCGGAGCCAACTCCCACCTGGTGTGCCAGCAGCACTACCCCGACTGGGAGTCGGTGGCGTGCGCGTCGTTCGAGGACGCCTTCGCGGCGGTGGAGAGCGGCGATGCCGACCTGGCGATGATCCCGATCGACAACTCGATCGCCGGGCGGGTGGCCGACATCCACCACTTCCTGCCCACCAGCGACCTGCACATCGTCGGTGAGAGGTTCCTGCGCATCCAGTTCGCGCTGATGGTCATCCCCGGCACCGACGTCTCGACCGTGCGGACCGTGCACAGCCACGTGCACGCACTCGGCCAGTGTCGCGGCGTCATCCGCGAGCTCGGGCTCAAGCCCATCGTCTCGGGCGACACCGCCGGCGCTGCTCGTGAGATCGCCGAGGCCAAGGACCCGACCCAGGCCGCGATCGCGCCGCCGCTCGCGGCGGAGATCTATGGGCTCGAGATCCTGCGCAACGACGTCGAGGACGAGGACCACAACACGACGAGGTTCATCGTGCTGTCCCGTGACTTCGAGCAGGCGCCCAGTGACGGCGCCCAGATCGTCACGACCTTCATCTTCAACGTGCGCAACCTGCCCGCCGCGCTCTACAAGGCTCTCGGCGGCTTCGCCACCAACGGCGTCAACATGACCAAGCTCGAGAGCTACATGGTCGACGGCCACTTCACCGCGACCCAGTTCCTGGCCGAGGTCGACGGCCACCCCGACGACCCCGGGGTGAAGAACGCGCTCGAGGAGCTGGCGTTCTTCACCACCGAGGTAAAGGTGCTCGGCGTCTATCCGGCCGACGCGTTCCGCAGCAGCTGACGCGCCGGGCGGCCTACTCCGGCGGGTTCTGCATCAGGTTGAACGGCGCGCCCTGTGGGTCCTGGAGGTAGCCGAAGCGGCCCTGCCCGGGCACGTCGAGGGCCGGCGCGACCACGGAGGCACCGAGCTGCTCGGCCTTCGCCACCGCCGCGTCGACGTCATCGACGTTGAAGTAGACGTTCCAGTGGGGCTGCGTCTCGCCGTCCAGCGTCATCGTGCCCGCCACCGGCTTCTCGCCCACGTTGAGCGTCATGTAGGGCGGGTTGTCCGTCCCCATGTCGTGGTGCTGCGGCTGCAGGCCGACGACATCGGCATAGAACTGCCCCGTCGCGACCGGGTCGGCCACGGACAGCTCGTTCCAGATCGGCGTGCCGGGCTCGTTGGCGCGCTGGGTGCCGGCGAAGCCCTTCTCCTGCCACAGGCCCACGGCTGCCCCGGCCGGGTCGGTGACCCAGGCCATCCGGCCCTGGTCGGGCACATCCATCGGGGGCGCGAGGACCTTGCCACCGGCGGCCTGCGCCTTGAGGACGGCGTCGTCGACGTCGTCGGACGCGAGGTAGACGCCCCAGCTCGGCGGCTGGGCCTGGTCCATCACCGGGCCGAGGCCGGCGATCCGGTCGTCGTCGAGCTTGGCGATCGAGTAGACCCCCAGGTCGTTGCCGGCATCGTCGGTCATCGGGTTGTCCTCGAAGTCCCACCCGAAGAGCTGGCTGTAGAACTCCTTGGAGGCCTGCGGGTCGGGACTGCTGTGCTCCACCCAGGACGGCGTGCCTTGCTGATAGCTGTCGAACTTTGCCATTGCGACTCTCCCTGACGAGTTGATCGACCCCAACGGTTCCGAGCCAACACCCGACCACCGACAACGACAACCACGACCGGGAGAACAGACCCCGTGGCGATAGGTTCAGCGCGTGAGTGACGACCGCCCCGAGGACCGGACCGCCGACCTGGGCTTTGCCCGGATCGACCTCGACCGCGCAGCCCGCACCGGCGATCCCGAGGTCGTCTACGGCGCGGGCAAGACCCCCGAGCAGGTCGCCTCGATCCTGACGACGCTGCACGAGCGCCACCCTGACCGCGCGGTGCTCGCGACCCGCCTCAGCCCCGAGGCCATGGACGCCGCGGCCGCTGTCGGTGCCGAGGTGCACGCTGTCGCCCATGCAGCCACCCTGGGCCCGCTCCCCGCCCCGCGCGGGCGAGTGGGCATCGTCTCCGCCGGCACCTCCGACGCGTCCGTCGCGGCCGAGGCAGCGCTGACCGTCGCCGTGCACGGCGCCTCCGCCGTCGAGATCCGCGACGTCGGCGTCGCCGGCCTGCACCGACTGCTCGCCGTCCGCGAGACCCTCGACGAGATGGACGTGCTGATCGTCGTCGCCGGCATGGAGGGTGCGCTGCCCTCCGTCGTCGGCGGTCTGGTCGGCACGCCGGTCATCGCGGTGCCCACGAGCGTCGGCTACGGCGCCTCCTTCGGCGGACTGGCCGCCCTGCTCGGCATGCTCAACTCGTGCGCGCCGGGCGTGACGGTGGTCAACATCGACAACGGGTACGGCGCAGGCGTGGCCGCCGCCCGGATCTGCCGCATCGGGGCGTCCCGATGAGCATCTGGATCGACGCCTCGGCGGGTGCGAGCGGCGACATGCTGCTGGGCGCGCTGATCGCTGCGGGGGTGCCCGTCGCCGTGCTGAGCGAGAGCATCGACGCGGTCGCACCCGAGCCGGTGACGCTGCGTCCGGAGCAGGTCGCCCGCAACGGGTTCGCCGCGACTCGCTGCCATGTCGAGATCGCCGACTCGGTGCACCACCGCAGCTGGCGCGACATCCGCACACTGCTCGAGGCGGCCGACCTGGATGCCGACGTGCGCGCGCTGGCCGTCCGCACGTTCGAGCGCCTGGCCGTGGCCGAGGCGCGCGTCCACGGCTCCGACCCGCTCGACGTGTCCTTCCACGAGGTCGGCGCCCTGGACGCGATCGCCGATGTCGTCGGCGTGTGCGCGGGGTTCGTCTGGCTCTCGCGCGCAAATGACGGTGGCGCCGACGTGAGCGTCACCGTGTCCCCAATCGCCGTCGGCTCGGGCACGGTCAACGGAGCGCACGGCCAGATGCCGGTGCCGCCGCCAGCGGTGGCCGAGCTGCTCCGTGGATCCCCGTCCCTGGCCGGTCCCGGCAGTGCCGAGTCCTGCACCCCGACCGGAGCGGCGCTGCTCACCACCCTCGCCGACGCGTGGGGGCCGCAGCCGGCGATGGCAGTCGGGTCGATCGGCGTCGGCGCCGGCGGCCGCGACCCCGAGACGCACGCCAACGTGCTGCGGCTCTTCGTCGGCGTCACCCCCGGCCAGGACGACCGGCCGCTCCTGATCGAGTCCAACATCGACGACCTCGACCCGCGGGTCTGGCCGTCGGTCATCGCCGCCCTGCTCGATGCCGGCGCCAGCGACGCGTGGTTGACGCCGATCCTGATGAAGAAGGGCCGGCCGGCCCACACGCTCTCGGTGCTGACGAACGGCGCGGTCGCGGACGACGTGCGAGCGGCCATCTGGCGCCATACCTCCACCATCGGGGTGCGGGAGATCCCGCTCGCGAAGCATGCCCTCGAGCGGGAGATGTTGTCCGTCGACGTTGCGGGTCACGCCATCGACGTCAAGGTGGCCAGCCACGGCGGCGAGGTCGTCAACGCCCAGCCCGAGTGGGACGACGTGGCACGCGCCGCCGTCGCCCTCGGTCGTCCGGTCAACGACGTGCTCGCCGAGGCGATCGCTGCGACTCAGGCACTGCTCAGAACACCTGGTGGGCCATCTCCGCGATCCAGCGAGTGAGCTCGACGCGAGCCGTGAACTCCGCCGGAGGCTCACCGTCTCCCAACAAGTCGTAGCGAAGGCTGTCGAAGCCGGTGCGGATCAGCATCGCGCCGACGAACCCGACCCCGATGTCGCTCGCAGTCCCCGACCAGCCCTCGTCGATCAAGCCCTCGAGGTAGGCCGTCGTCACCAGCTCGGCGAGGCCGGGCAGCGCGGCCACCTCGAGCCGTCCGGCATGGACGAGCCCGACGAGGAGCTGGCCCAGATCCATGCCGATGGGACAGTGCGCGTGGAACGCCACGTCGATCGCCCGGAACTCCATCGGAGCATCGCGCGGAACGAGCAGGTTCTGCGGGCTCGCGTCGCCATGCGGGATGCACTGCGGCAGCGCGTCGAGGCGGTCCATCACCTCCAGCACGCGCGAGCCCAGATCCAGGAGGCTGGCACGGAGCCCGGCTTCGCAGGCGAGCCACGGGTGGCTCCACAGCGCGTCGTCGGCGATCGGTACCAACCCACGCCCCGGCACCGTGTGCGTGGCATAGAGCCGCAATGGAGATCCCATCTCGAGCACGGTCGTGGCCAACAGGTCGGGACTCGACGCACGTTGGTTCCATCGGCCGAGGAGTCGGGCCGCGCGGCGGAAGCGTTCAGGTCGCCACGGCTCGTCGCACTCGTCGACCAGCTCGGTCCACACCGCGATCCGGTCGTCCGGCAGCTCGACGACGGCATGCAAGGTCGGTGGCCGCATCTCCACCGGCGCCGTCGACGCGAACGGTTCGGCCCAGAGCACCAGCTCCTGTCGCCACGGGAACTCGCGAGCGAACATCTCGCGGAAGTCCTCGGGGAGCATCGGCAGCGTGGGCCAGTGCCGGACGTGCTGGAGCACCTTGCAGAACAGCGCCCAGGGCGAACCGTCCACCGCCACCCCCGCGACCCGCAGCAGAGCACCGGTGGCCGGCGAGCCCATCTCGTAGTCGACCGGCTCGATCCGGGTCGTGGCCGGCACAGGGGTCACGCCAAGGGCACAGGAGACCAGCTCGCCGAGTGCGGCCTCCGCCTCTTGGTGGGGTACGGCGAACAGGTCGGCCAGCGACCACGCTGCCGTTGTCATGAGCTGGTCCGGACCGCGGCCGCCGATCATCGTCGTCATCGCGCTCGACTTTCCGTCAGGTAACCTTACGAACTCTCAAATAGTAAGGTTGCCTTATGACCTCTGTCAACGACATAAATCACGACCGGCCCGATCACGCAATGGCCCTGCTCGCCGACGCCTACGACCTGTTCCGCCAAGAGCTCGACGCAGAGTTCGCCACGGTGCCGATGCCCGCGTTCCTCGACGGCGTCCGGGGTTCTCAGATGCGGCTCCTCCAGCTGACTCCGCCGGATGGTCTCAGCGCGACCCCACTGGCCGCGCGTGCCGGGATGACGAAACAGGCGCTCGGCGAGCTGGCCGCCACCCTCGAGGCCCGAGGTCTCCTCGAGAGCGTGACGGACCCGTCGGATCGTCGCCTGCGGATCTGGCGACCGACCGAACTCGGACAGGAGGCGTCGCGGAGCGCCGACCGGACCATCGCTACCGTTGAGCGTCGCTGGCGCCGACGGATCGGAGCCGCCGACTGGGACGCGCTCCGGGACACCCTGATCCGCGCGCGGGACCGCTGACCCGAAAGGACCTCCGTGCTCGACATCGTCGTGATCGCGCTCACGTTCGCCGCCATCTTCGTCGTCGAGCTGCCCGACAAGACGTTCATCGCCACCCTCGTCCTGTCGACGAAGTTCCGGCCGCTGTTCGTGTGGATCGGCGTCGCTCTCGCCTTCCTGGCCCAGACCCTGGTGGCCGTCGGGCTCGGCAAGGCAGCGAGCTTCCTGCCCGACGACGTGGTGCACGTCGCTGCGGCGCTGATGTTCCTGATCGGTGCGGTGATCCTGCTCCGCGAGGCTCGCGCGCACGAGGCGTCGGAGGGTGAGGAGGAAGAGGACTTCGCCGCGAAGGCCGGCGAGGCGCAGGGCTTCAAGGTCATCCTCACCAGCTTCCTCGTGCTGTTCGCCGCCGAGTGGGGCGACCTGTCGCAGCTGCTGACGCTCTCGCTGGTCGCGAAGTACGACGACCCCGTCAGCGTCTTCATCGGCGCGTGGGGCGCACTGCTCGCCGTCAGTGGTCTGGCCGTGATCGTCGGCCGGGTGCTGCTCGCGCGGATCAAGCTCAGCCTGCTCCACTACCTGGGTGCGGGCGTGTGCCTGCTCATGGCATGTTTGACCGTGTGGGAGATGACGCGCTGACCGACACCTCAAGTGATCTGGCGATCGTCCGGCGACTGTTCGTGGAGGTCAACGGCGAGCACCCGATGACCGAGGCCGACGACGCCTACGCCCGCGAGCACTTCACGCCCGCGACTCCCGAGCAGCTGGCCGAGATCGCGGCAGGGCGGCTCCCGCTCCCGGGCTACCTCCTCACCGACGGCACCCCGATGGTCGCCGACGTCAGCGAGAGCATCGAGGCCGCCGGCGGGATCGAGCACCTCCACGACTGGTTCGTCGAGTTCTGGCCCGACGACCCCGCGACCGCCGAGCGCGAGTGGGGCGACTTCCTGTCCGGTCAGTACGTCTGCCTCCACAAGCTCAACCCGATCTCGATCCGCCGCAAGACGGCGATGGTCGAGCAGGCGCGCGCGGCCGTCGACGTACTCCGCGAAGACCCGCGCGACGAGCTCGCGCAGGGAGCGCTCGCCGAGGCGGTGGACGGTGGCCTCGGCGTGATGGGGCTGGACAAGATCCTGCTGCCGATGACCGGCTACGACCGCCTGCGCTTCGGAGGCCGGTCCGTCCGCGACATCTGGATCGACGCGGTGCGGGCCGAGTTCCACAACACGCAGCCACCCGCGCTGCCGATCCACACCGAACGACTGACGCTGCGCCGTACCGTCCCCGCGGACGCCCCCGCCATGGCACGCGCCTGGGCCGATCCGGAGTTCGCGCGCTACCTCCTCCTGCCCGAGCAGAACCTCGCCGAGGTCACCTTCGCGACCCTGCAGCGCTCCAAGCCGCCCGCGGACGGGCCGCACCGGATGCTCGGGCTGGTGATGGAGCACGAGGGGGAGGCCGTCGGTGACGTCGTGCTGTTCTTCGAGGGCGCAGGTCTGACGATGGCCGAGATGGGCTGGACCATGCACCCGTGGGCGGCCGGCCGGGGCCTCGCCACCGAGGCGGCTCGCGCCCTGCTGGCGCTGGCGTTCGAGCACTACGGCGTACGCCGCGTGGTGGCCAATCTCGACGCCGCCAACGAGCGCTCCGCGGCGATGGCCGAGCGGCTCGGCATGCGGCGCGAGACGCATCGGCGGGCGGACTTCTGGTCCAAGGGCCGGTGGACCGACTCCTTCGAGTACGCGATGCTCCGCGAGGAGTGGGAGGCCCGACAGGGCACCTGAGCCTGTCGCCCGAGTGCTGTTCCCTCTAGGCTCGCGGCATGGCTCACTCCCACGGCGCTGACAGCGAAGTCGGCACGCTCACCACCGTCATGCTGCACCGGCCCGGCAACGAGCTGAAGCGGCTGACCCCGCGCAACAACGACAAGCTGCTCTTCGACGGGATCCCGTGGGTCAGTCGCGCGCAGGAGGAGCACGACGCGTTCGCCGACACCCTGCGCGGGCGCGGCGTCGAGGTGCTCTACCTGACCGAGCTCCTGACCGAGACCCTCGCCAGCGAGGAGGCCCGCTCCCACGCGATCAGCTCCGCGCTGAGCGGCCTGCACCTCGGCGACACCTTGCGCGACTACCTCGCCGTGGCGCTCGCGGAGGCCTCTCCCGAGGAGCTGACCGGCCTGCTGACCGAGGGCATCCGCAACGACGAGGTGCGCGGCGGCCACGGCCTGGTGACGAGCCTGCTGAGCCCGTACGACTTCCTGATCGACCCGCTGCCCAACCTGCTCTTCACGCGCGACTCGAGCGTGTGGGTGCGCGACCGGGTCGCGATCACCAGCCTCGCGATGCCGGCCCGCAAGCGCGAGACGCAGCTGACCGAGCTGATCTACACCGAGCACCCGCGCTTCGCCGGCCAGACCCAGAAGATCCACGGCTGGCACAACGAGCACGTCGAGGGCGGCGACGTCCTGCTGCTGGCACCCGGCGTGATCGCGGTCGGCGTCGGCGAGCGCACGACGCCCGCCGGTGTGGAGCGGCTGTCGCGGCAGGTGTTCCACGCCGACCTCGCCCACACCGTCCTCGCCGTACCGATCGCGCAGGAGCGCGCGACCATGCACCTCGACACCGTCTGCACGATGGTCGACGTCGACAAGGTCGTGATGTACCCCAACGTCGCCCACACGCTGATGGCCCACGCCGTCACCGTGGCTGCACGCGGGGAGTCCGACACCGACCTGGTCCTCGACGTCGCGCCGGCCGAGCCGTTCCTGGTGGCCGCCGCCAAGGCGATGCAGATCGACACCCTGCACCAGATCGACACCGGCCTCGACCCGGTCACCGCCGAGCGCGAGCAGTGGGACGACGGCAACAACACCCTGGCCCTCGCACCCCGCGTCGCCGTCGCCTACGAGCGCAACGACGAGACCAACGACCGCCTCGAGGAGGCCGGCATCGAGGTCATCCGGATCGCGGGCTCCGAGCTGGGCTCGGGCCGTGGCGGTCCGCGCTGCATGTCGTGCCCGGTCGAGCGGCAGCCGCTCACCGTCGACTGACGCCTGCGTCACACGCCATACCTTCGTGCGAGGATCGGCGTTGGGGAGGCATACACCCCATGCGAAAGGCACCAGCCATGACGTCATCCATCTTCGACGCGCTCTCCCCCGCCGAGGCCGAGCGAGTGAAGGCCGCCGGGACCCCGCTCACGCTGCCCGCCGGCTGGTCCCCGATCGGCGAGCGCACGCCCGCCGACAAGGCCTACATCCTGACCGCGGGTGAGGTGTCCGTACGCCGCAACGGGACCGAGATCGCCCAGCTGGGCGCCGGACAGATCATCGGTGAGGCCGCGATCGTCAACCACACGCTGCGCTCGGCCACGATCGTCGCGCTGACGCCGCTGGAGGCCATCCACTACACGAGCCAACGGCTCGAGGAGCTGGTCGGCGAGATCCCCGCCTTCGCCGAGGCGCTGGCACAGGCCGCGGCCGAACGCCACGGCGAAGCCTGAGCCAGCCTTGGATGATCATGGAGCGCGTGTGAACGAGCCCGGTGATCTCGGCGACCTCGGCGACGCCTTCGAGGCGGTCGAGGCGTTCCTGCTCGGCGGGCCGCCCACCCTGACGCAGGGCGAGGTCGCCGAGCGCGCGGGCGTCCCCATCGAGCTGGCCCGGGAGATGTGGCGGCACCTCGGCTTCGCGCACCTCACCGACGACGCCGTGGCCTTCGCAGAGAGCGACGTCGAGGCGCTCCGGCTCACGGCCGACCTGCTGCGGATGGGCATCCTCCGTCCCGAGTCGCAGGCGGCCCTCGTCCGCACGTGGGGCCGCAGCTACGCCCGCCTGGCCGAGTGGCAGGTCTCGCTGCTCGCGGGGCTCGCCGTCGACGGGCCGGACCCGGACGTGCGCCTGGCCGACCTAGCCGCCGGGGTGCTGCCACGGGTCGAGGCGTTGCAGTCCTACGTCTGGCGCCGTCACCTCAGCAGCGCCGCCAGCCGGCTGCTCACGACCGGGTCGCCCAGCAACCCCGAGAGCACGCTGGCTGTCTGCTTCGTCGACATCGTCGGCTACACCACCCACAGCAAGTCGCTCGAGGAGAACGCGCTGGTGGAGTGGATCGAGGGCTTCGAGCAGGTCGCCGCCGGCACGGTGGTCGACCACGGCGGCCGGGTGATCAAGACGATCGGCGACGAGATCCTGTTCACGGCCGACGAACCCGCTGATGCGGCCGAGATCGCGCTGGCGCTGACCGAGCGCGGCCTCGACGACGACGATCCGTTCCCCGCCGTCCGGGCCGGGATCGCCTACGGGCCGGTGGTCGCCCGGCTCGGCGACGTCTTCGGGCCGACGGTCAACATCGCCGCGCGCCTGACGTCCGTGGCCCGGCCCGGCACCGTCGTCCTCGATCACGGTGCGTACGCCGCACTGTCGGGCGTCGAGGACGAGTCGGACGACGACTCCGACGTGGACGGCGAGAACTATCGCTTCCGACGCCTGCGCCGGGTGTCGGTCAAGGGCTACACCCGGCTCGAGGCGTGGCGGCTCAAGCGGCCCAAGGACGACTGAGCCGGGTCCTCCGCCGAGTCAGGGCAGGCAGATCGGCGGCAGCGGGACGCCGGGGACCGACGGCAGGCAGGTCGGGAGCGGCGGCAAGGGCACTCCCGGGATCGTCGGCAGGACTGTCGGAGTCGCGGTCGGCGTACCCGTCGGAGTGGCCGTGCCGGTCGTCGTCGGCGTCGCCGTCGAGGTCGGCGTGGGCGTGGGCGTGGAGCTCGGGTTGGCCTTCATGCACTTGTCGTAGGCCGTGCGCGAGTCGGTGTACCACTCCAGCTGGAGCTTCAGCTCCTTCCTGGCCTTCTTCAGCTTTCGCTTCGCCTTCTTGATCTTGGCGGGCTGGTGCTTCTTCTTCGCGGCCTTCAGCTGCAACTTGGCCCTCGCGACCTTCTTCGCCGCGGCCTGGGCGGCCAGCGCCGAGTCGGTCAGCTCCTTCGCCTGCGCGGAGCAGGCGCTCGAGACCGCGCTCGACGAGGCGGTGGCGCTGCCACCCGAGCCGACCAGCACGGCCAGTCCTGCGACAGCAACGGCGACGGCGATCGCGGTGGCGACGAACGTTCGAAGAGAAGTCGTGAACACGGGGGCTCCTGGCTGCCGGGTCTGGAGGGGATTGGCACCCTGACATGATCGGTGTCACGTTCGGCGGGCGCTCACAAGATAGTCACGTCACAGCGCGTTGCACAGGGGTTCCGGAGGGCGAACAGTGACTCAGGGTTCGCGGAGCGGTGCGGCGGCAGCCAGGATCCCCGCCGCGACCGCGAAGACCCCGGCAGCGAAGAACAGCGCGGGGCGCATCCCCAGTCGATCCGCGAGCAGTCCCGCCAGCGGCGCCACCACCACGATCACGGCACGGTTGGCCGACCGCATGGTGGTGTTGACCCGCGCCTGGAGCGCATCCGGGGTCAGCCGTTGGCGGAAGCTCATCTCGTGGGAGTTGCTGAGGCCCATGCCGAACCCGTGGCACGCGAACCCGGCCCCCAGCACCACGCCAGCCGTCCAACCGCTCGTCCCGATCCCGGCCAGGGCCATCACCAGGACGCCCAGCGACGAGGACGCGTGGGCCGCGATGATGGCTCCACCCGTGCCGACCGCTCTCCCCGCGGCCGAGGCGAGGGCCGCACCGGCCAGGGCGCCCACGCCCGCCAGGGCCGTGACGACCCCGAACTGGAACGCGTCCAGGTCCAGGCCGAGCAGGGCGAAGGGGGCGATGACGACCCCGATCGTCGCGTTCGCGACGAACCAGACATGGGTACTGACCGCCAACGTCGCCAGCCCCGCCCGGCCGTACACCCCGCGGACGCCCTCCACGATCTCTCGTCGCAGGTGGGGTGCGACGGCCGCGACGCCGGGGGTGGGCTCCCTGGTGTCCAGTGTCGCCACCGTGATCGCCGACACGAGGTACGTCGCCGCGTTCACGAGCACGGCGAGGGGGGCTCCGACCACGCTCACCAGCAGTCCGCCGATCGCCGGTCCGGAGGTCTGCGCCACGGCATCGGCCCCGTCGATCCGGGCATGTGCGCGCTGCAGGTGCTCACCCGGGACGAGCCGCGGAAGGAAGGACATGGACGCGGCGTCGTTGATCAATGACGCCGTCCCGAACGCGACGACGATGCCGAGCAACAGCGGCAGGGACAGCACGTCGAGAGCCCAGGCGACCGGGATTGCGCTGAGCAGCACCGCCCTGCTCAGGTCGGTGGCGATCATGAGCGGCCTGCGCCTGCGCCGGTCCACGAGCGCGCCCACGACCAGGCCGAGGACCAGGTAGGGCAGCCACCGGGCGGAGTTCATCCACCCCACCTGCTGTGCGGTGCCCTCGAGGGTCAGGACCACCAAGGTCTGCAGCGCAAGCAGGGAGACGTAGTTGCCGAACCCCGAGACCGACTCTCCGGCCCAGAACCGTCCGAACCCGGGCGGCGGAAAGGGGTTCACCGTCGGGACCGCTGCCATGCGAGGCACTGTTCCACGTGTGGGACACGGCTCGACGGACGCCCAGAGGTCCGGAGCAGGGGTGCGGCGAAATTAGAAAGCCCGGCCGATGTTGACGGGGGATACAACAACGGCCGGGCAGGGAGAAAACTACTCCTCAGTCACTCTACATTCAAGACGTGGGGCGTCTTTGATCACCGAATGGTGACTTGTCGGTTGGCCAGACCGGCGCGCGCGGAGCGCTCTTCGGCACTCAGATCGCCACCCTGCGCGAGGGCGTCGGCGAGCGCGGCGGCGAACTTCGCGGCGGGCTCCTCGAGCACCGCGGCGCCCGTGCCGACGGGCAGGTCCCAGACCGGAGCGAGCAGGCCGTGGGCGCGGAACATGCCCACGAGGCGTGAGCCCTCGGCGACCGAGTCCTGCCCAGCGGCGTGCAGCCGGGCCAGCGCACTGAGGAGCTCGTCCTCCTGGTGCGGCATCACCCAGCGCAGGTGTTCCTTCGAGCCGACGTTGGTCCAGTACGCCGCCTCGACGCTCTCGAGCCGGGTGGTCGGATTGGCCGAGCTGTTGGCCTGCTCGAGCGCGGCCAGCATGGAGTCGTCCTGGTCCTCGACGTCGTCGATCCAGTAGCCGAAGCCGTCGTGGACGGTGATGTCGAGCGAGTCGTTGGTGATCAGGTCCTGCAGGCGCGGGCCGTCCCCGGGGGTCTCCGTCAGGCCGACGATGCCGGACTTCTCGGTCGCGATGGCGGCCTCGAGCACCGCGCCGAGGTCGCGCGCCGGGTCGCCGTACTGGTGGGCGACCTGCAGGCCGAGCCAGATCGCGCCACTGTCGCGGACCATCGCCGGGGCCGCCATCGGCAGCAGCGTGCACAGCCGGACCTCGCGGTCGGTGCTCGGCACGGTCAGCGGGATCGTGGCGGCGGGGACGAGCTCGCGCAGCGCGATGATGTCGCACTCACCGGGCAGTCCCTCGAACGGGCGGCTGACGAACGCCGGGGCGGCGCCGGCGCCGGCACCGTGGCACGCCTTGTAGCGCTTGCCGGAGCCGCAGGGGCAGGGCTGGCGCGGGCCGACCTGGTTTCCGGCTGGGCCCTCGACGGGAGCGGTGTCACGGGCTTTGGTGCGGGACTTCTTGGCCATGCGCTGAGGCTATCCAACGCCTCCCGCAGTTGCTCCGGCACGGTCGGAGTGGTCTGCGGACGGCGGCGCGTGGTGGTCCGGTCGGCGACGCGCGGGACCGTTGACCGACGCGCTCGGGCGGTCCTAGCATGAGGCGAATCTGTTTGTTAGGTCGCTTTACTAATCCTCTCTCTCGGGCCTTGGAGGCCAGCATGGAATCGACCCTCAGATCAGTCCGCTCACTCGGTAGCCGCAGCACCGCGGTGCTCGTCGCCCTCGTGGGCACCATCGCCCTCGTCGCTGCGCTGCTCGCGTTGCCACGAGCCGGCATCGCACCAGCCAACGCCGCCGTCGCCTGTCCGACCACCACGTGGTCCGCCGGCGCGGTGTACGTCGGTGGCGACAAGGTCACCCTCGAAGGGCACGCCTGGCGGGCCAAGTGGTGGACCCAGAACGAACGCCCCGGCACCACCGGTGAGTGGGGCGTGTGGGCCGACGAAGGCGCCTGCGAACCGGGTGGCCCGACGACTCCACCGACGACTCCACCGACCACCCCTCCGACCACCCCTCCGACCACTCCGCCCGTCAGCGGGGAGAAGGTCGTCGGCTACTTCACCGAGTGGGGCGTCTACGACCGCAACTACGACGTGAAGAACATCGACACCAGCGGCTCCGCCTCGAAGCTGACGCACATCGTCTACGCGTTCGGCAACGTGCAGAACGGCGCGTGCACCGTGGGTGACTCCTACGCGGCGTACGACAAGTTCCACTCGGCCGCCGAGAGCGTCGACGGCGTCGCCGACACCTGGGATGCCGGTGCCCTGCGCGGCAACTTCAACCAGCTGCGCAAGCTCAAGGCGAAGTACCCCAACCTGAAGATCGTGTGGTCCTTCGGCGGCTGGACCTGGTCCGGCGGCTTCACCCAGGCCGCGCAGAACCCCACCGCCTTCGCCAACTCCTGCTACAACCTGGTCAACGACCCCCGCTGGGCCGGCGTCTTCGACGGCATCGACATCGACTGGGAGTACCCGAACTCGTGCGGGCTCTCCTGCGACACGAGCGGCCGGTCGGCGTACCCCAACCTGATGCAGGCCCTGCGGCAGCGGTTCGGCAACCAGCTCGTCACCTCGGCGATCACGGCCGACGGGACCTCCGGCGGGAAGATCGAGGCGGGCGGCTACGAGAACGCCGCGGCGTCCGTCGACTTCTACATGGTGATGAGCTACGACTACTTCGGTGCGTTCGCGCCGCAGGGTCCGACGGCTCCGCACTCCCCGCTGACCGACTACCCGGGCATCCCGGTCGCCGGCTTCAACGGTGAGCAGGCGATCAACCGGCTCACCCAGCTCGGGGTGCCGGCCAGCAAGCTGTTGCTCGGCGTCGGGTTCTACGGGCGCGGCTGGACGGGAGTCACCCAGGACGCACCGGGCGGCTCCGCGACGGGAGCGGCGCCGGGGACCTACGAAGCCGGCATCGAGGACTACGAGGTGCTCGCGCAGAGATGCCCGCCGACGGGCACCGTGGCCGGTACGGCGTACGCCCGCTGCGGATCGCAGTGGTGGAGCTACGACACTCCGGCCACCCTCCGGTCGAAGGCGGCCTGGGCCCGGCAACGCGGGCTCGGCGGCACGTTCTTCTGGGAGCTCAACGGCGACACCCCGAGCGGAGCGCTGATCAGCGGCCTGACGAGCTGATGCGGTGCCGGCCGCGGGTGGGCGTCCTCGGACCCCGCTCGCGGCCGCGCCCGTTCTTCAGACGCCCAGCAGCTCCAGCATGTAGGCGGGCTTGTCGCTGATCACCGCGGTGACGCCGAGGTCGAGACAGATCTGCAGCTCGTCCGCGGTGTTGACGGTCCAGACGTGGATCTCGCGGTCGGCCAGACGCAGGTGCTTGCCGAGTCCGGGGTGGTCGCGCAGCTCCGTGATGCCGGGCCCGATGATCCAGTCCTTGCCGACTGCCCGGCGCAGCATCGGCCAGTGGTGCGCCTTCTCGATCAGCATCACCTTCGGGATCAGCGGCGCCATCCGCTGGACCCGCTGCAGCGCGGTCAGGCTGAAGCTCATGACGCGAGCCGGCGACTCCTCACCCGTCCAGCCGAAGTCCGTCAGCAGCTCCACGACCCGGCGCTCGACGAGCCCGCCGTACCTCGTCGGGTGCTTGGTCTCGATCGCCACCTCGACGCGGCGCCCGGAGTCGGCGACCGTCTCCAGCAGCTTGCGCAGGGTGAGGACCTTGTGCTCCTCGGGGTCCAGGTCGGGTGCCTCGTCGTCGAGGTCGGCCCAGGGGTTCTTCCAGGACGCGAAGTCGAGCTCGTCGAGCTCCTCGAGGTTCATCGTGGAGATCACGCCCTTGGCCGCGGCGGTCCGCCGCAGGTTGCGGTCGTGCACGCAGACCAGGTGCCCGTCGGCCGTCAGTCGGACGTCGCACTCGAGGGCCTCCGCACCGACCTCGATCGCGCGCTTGTACGCCCTCAGGGTGTGCTCGGCGTTCTCGTGGCTGGCGCCTCGGTGGGCGACGACCTGCGGCCTCATGCGAGCAGCGTAGGGCTCTCGTCGCGACTCTCGTCGGTAACGCTCCGCTTCAGCGCCGGCGCCTCGTCCACGTGCAGGTCGCGGCCACGCGTCTCGGGGAGCAGTCGGGCGCAGACGAGTGAGAGCACCGCGATGGCGGCGTTGTAGGACAACCGTCTCGCCAGATGCGGACCGGACGCGTCCGCTAGCCCGCGGTGTCACGTCCCGCGAGGAAGCCCGGCAGCCATACGGCCTCCCACGCCGGGATCTCCTGCACCTCGATCCGGGCTCGCTCCGGAGCCGTCGACACGACCCGGTAGATCCCGTCCGCACGCTCGAGGTAGCGGTAGTTGACCAGCTCCCGGCGCAGGTAGGCGAAGTCCTCGTGGACGTCGAGGAGCACCTCGTTCACCTCGGGCTCGGTGTAGGTGCGCCCCGGCTCGAACCGGGCGAGCACCTCGAGGAGCGCGCCGGCGCGGGTCTTCCGCTTGGCCGGGACCTGCGCGAGCCGGCCGTCGGTGAACACGCGCGCGACCAACCGCTCCTGCTCGGTGCGCGCTGCGGCGTACGACGCAGAATCCCGTTCGAAGATCGCGGTCCGGGCGGCCGTGTAGGTCTCGCCCGTCTCGGCCATCCGAGCGCGGACGACCTGCTTGAAGTCACTGTCCCTGGTCATGTCTCATTCACCTCGACTGCGTTGCGTCCCCAGTGCGCCGCTGCAGTGCGTGTGAATCGACGAGTTCTCCAGTGATCGCCCGAGAATCCGCTCCCCTTCGCCACCTCGCTCGGACTGGGGCCGATGCGCGGGCTGGGCGCTGGGCGGCGCCACTGCGACAAGCCTCGCACGGGCGCCGGATCGAGCGCCACCGGATTGACGCGACCGGTCAGCCCGCGTGCTCGCGGAGGTAGCGCCCGAAGTGCGGGACCGTGAAGGCGATCCGGCCACGCTCGCCGGAGTAGATGAGGCCCTTCTTGAGCAGGGCGTCGCGGGCCGGCGAGAGTGACTGCGGCTTCTTGTCCAGGGTGGCGGCGACGTCGGCGGTGAGCACGGCGTCGATCTCGGGATCGTCGGAGGCAGCCGCGACGTCGGCCATCGCCCGGAGGTAGTCCCGCTCCCCCGGTGTCGCGCGCTCGTAGCGCGATCCGAAGAAGCCGACAGCGAGCTCCGACTCCGCCTCCGGCGTCGCGACGCGCACGTCGTCGACGGTGATCGGCGAGCGCGGGGCCCGGTCCCAGACCGCCTTGCCGTAGGCCTGGATGAAGTAGGGGTAGCCACCGGTCGCCGCATACATCGCCTCGAGCGCGTCGACGGTGAACGCGGCCTCTTCCTCCTCGGCCGGCGCGGTGAGCGCGAGGTCGGCGGCGTCGCGGGCGAGCCGGTCGATGCGCTGGTAGCGGAAGAGCCGTTCGGAGTAGGACTTCGAGGCGGAGAGCACGGCCGGCAGGTGCGGCAGACCGGCACCGACCACGATGACCGGCAGCCCGGTCTGGCTGATCTCGTGGCAAGCGGCGCACAGGGCCGAGACGTCGTCGGGCCCGAGGTCCTGCATCTCGTCGATGAAGATCGCGATGCCCTTGCCGACGTCGGCCGCGAGTCCCCCGAGGTCGGTGAACAGCTCCACCAGGTCGATCTCGATGTCGCCGGAGTCGGCGCGGCCGCGCACCGCCGGCACGTCGATGCCCGGGCTCCACTGGTCCTTCAGCCTGGCGCCCGGCCCCGCGTCGCGATGGGCGAACGCCTTGATCACCCCGAGCACGTGGTCGACGCTGTCGGGATCCGTGTGGCCGAGCTCGCGGACGGCCTGGTGCAGGGCGCTGCTCAGTGGCCGGCGCAGCCCCTGGTCGGGACGCGCCTCGAGCTTGCCGGTGCCCCATCGTCGGCGTACGGCGGCAGACCGCAGCGCGTTGAGCAGCACCGTCTTGCCCACGCCGCGCAGGCCGGTGAGCACGAGGGATCGTTCGGGGCGGCCCTTGACCACCCGCTCGAGCACCACGTCGAAGGCCTGGAGCTGCTCGTCGCGCCCGGCCAGCTCGGGCGGCCGCTGGCCGGCGCCGGGGGCGTACGGGTTCCTGATCGGGTCCACGCTGGGACGGTATCGGGGGATCTAGCGATTTCCCTAGATTCAACCGGCGTGGTGGACGCCGCCGTCGAAGAGGGGACGCGTGTCCTCGCGGGAGGCCGCGACGGCGTACGCCGCATCGAGCCCGCGCCTCAGCATGTCGATCAGCGCCGGGACCTCGTCGACCGTCAGCCGGAACGAGCCGCTGCACACGTTGTCGCGCCAGAGCGAGACGACCACCAGGTCGACGTCGTGGTGCCACGAGACGCGGAGCGCGCGGTCCTCGCCGCGGGCGTCGAAGAAGATCGACCCCGTCATCGGCAACGGTCTCGCGAGAGCCATGCTCCATTCTCCCCGGTCAGTCAAGGGTCCGACCTCGATTTCGACACGCTCGCTGCGCTCGCTGCTCAACCAGCGGTGAACCTAGACTCGGCGCCATGCCCGAGCTGCCCGAGGTGGAAGCCCTGGCCCTGGACCTGAAGGGCCGGCTCCTCGACCGTGCCATCACCCGCATCGACCTGGCCGCGTTCAGCGCGCTCAAGACCTTCGACCCGCCGCTGCACTCGCTGCACGGCACGCTGGTCGAGGACGTCACGCGGCACGGCAAGTTCCTCGACATCACCGCGTCGGGCACGCACCTGATCATGCATCTCGCCCGCGCGGGCTGGGTGCGCTGGCGCGAGGAGGTGCCGAAGCTGCCGGCGCGGCCGAACAGCAAGAACCCGCTCGCGGCCCGCATCGTGATCGACGACGAGGCCGGGCTCGACGTCACCGAGGCGGGCACCAAGAAGAGCCTCGCGATCTACGTCGTCCGCGACCCGCAGGACGTCCCGGGCATCGCGCGACTGGGGCCCGATCCGCTCGACGACTCGTTCACGATCGACGTGCTCGGCGAGATCCTGCAGCGCGAGGGGCGCAAGCAGATCAAGGGCGTGCTCCGCTACCAGGGCACGATCGCCGGCATCGGCAACGCCTACTCCGACGAGATCCTGCATGCGGCCCACATGTCGCCGTACAAGCCGGCCAGCAGCATCGAGGACGCCGATCTGCAGACGCTGTTCGATGCCGTCAAGAACACCATCGGCGCCGCCGTCGAGCGCTCGCGCGGGCTGCACGCCAGCGAGCTCAAGGGCGAGAAGAAGACGAACCTCGCGGTCCACGGTCGCACCGGCCAGCCCTGTCCGGTGTGCGGCGACGTGGTCCGCGAGGTGTCGTTCGCCGACTCGAGCCTGCAGTACTGCGCGACCTGCCAGACCGGCGGGAAGCCGTTGGCCGACCGCCGGATGAGCAAGCTGCTGAAATAGCCGTCTGAACGGTCAGCGTCAGGAGGACGGGATCTCCGGCAGCTCCGGCATCTCGGGGGCACCGCAGGTGTCGGTGGTGTACTTCTCGAAGGCGGCGGAGGCCTTCGTCTCGCTCTCGGAGAGGTCCTCCTCGAGGTTGATGAAGTCTTCCGTGGTGGCGTCCTCGTCGAGGTCGCCGACCTCCTTGATCATCAGCTCGAAGCCGTCGCGCGCCTCGTCGGGCATGTTCTCGGGAGTGCCGAGCTTCTCCAGGTCCTCTGCCCAGGTCTTGATCGCGGCGATCATCTTCTGCTGCGTGGTGTCCTCGCCCTCGCCGCCGAGGTCGACTTCCGTGAACACGCTGTTGAGCTCCTTGCAGAAGTCGTCCTCGGACGCGTCCGTGGGAGCGCCACCGCCGCCGCAGCCCACGACGGACGCGCCGACGAGCACGAGTGATGCGGTGAGCAGTCCGGGCCTCATGAGCTTCGTCATGGGTACAGCCTGCCTCATCGACCAGCGTCGTCGAACGCCACCGGCAGCGGGACCCCCAGCGCACGGCGGAGGTTCTCGAGGTACGCCGCACGCGGGATCTCGACCACGCCGAGCGTGGCCAGGTGGGGCGTCACCCACTGCACGTCAAGCATCCGCCGGTCGGCGTACTCATCGCGAAGCAGGGCGACGAGCCCCATCAGCGCGACCTTCGAGGCGTCGCGCTCGCGGTGGAACATCGACTCACCGGCGAACACCCCGCCGACGCTCACGCCGTACAACCCGCCCGCCAGACGGCCTTCGCGCCACGCCTCCACCGAGTGCACCCAGCCCAGCTCGTGCAGGGCGACGTAGGCATCGCGGACCTCGCGGGTGATCCAGCCGTCCGGCCGCTTGCGGTCACCGCACGCGTCGATGACCTGCTCGAACGCCGTGTCGACCCGGATCTCGAAGTCCCGTGCCGACCGACGCAGCGACTTGGAGACGACCAGCCCGTCGAGGGGCAGCACGCCGCGGCGTACGGGCGAGTACCAGCCCATCGGATCGCGCCGTCCGCCCGTCGGCATCGGGAACAGCCCTTGTGCGTACGCCGCGAGCAGGGAACCGGGCGCGAGGTCGCCGCCCATCGCGACGAGGTCGTCCTCGGGGTCCCAGTCCGCTGCTTCGGGGAACACCCACGGTGACGGGTCGGGCAGGACGGGAGGCACGGTGGGCACGTTAGCCAACGACGGCGACAACCTTTCGCCGGCTGGCGACATCAGACCTGCGCCACCGAACTCGAAGGACACACATGCACCGGATCGCCCTCGCCTCGCTCGCCCTGCTCGCACCCGTGCTGATCACGGTGCCGGCGAATGCCGCGGGCGAGACCTGCGACGGTCTCGCCGCAACGATCGTCGTTCCGCTCGAGCTGAGTGATCCGACCGACCCGTACCGGACCAAACCGGTCACCGGCACCGCGGGCGACGACGTGATCGTCGGGACGGCTCTCGGCGACACGATCAACGGAGCGGGCGGCAACGACGTGATCTGCGGCCTCGGCGAGGCCGACGACCTGACCGGCGGCGAGGGGAACGACCGGCTCTTCGGCGGTCTCGACGGGCGCGAGCACGACGCGTCGGGCAACTCCTCCCTGGGCGACCTGCTTCGTCCCGGGCCCGGTGACGACTACGTCGACCTCGGCCTGGACCCGGACGCCGACGAAAACACCTTCCGACCGGACCAGGTGAGGTACGACGACTCGGCGACCGCAGTGACTGTCGACCTCACTCCGGTCAACGGCCTCGGTCGCGCGACCGGCGAAGGAAGCGACACGATCGCGGTCCTCGGCGCGATGACACTCGTGGGGAGTCCGTTCGACGACCACGTCACCGGCACGCCGTACGACGACCTGCTGATGACCGACCGGGGAAGCGACGTCGTCCTCGGCGGCGAGGGCGACGACACGATCCTCCCCGACATCGCGGGGTACGACGTGATGGAGACCGCCGACCCCGAGGGCGAGGGGTTCGCAAGCCCCGACACGGTCGACGGCGGCCCGGGAGACGACTTCATCCGCACGGACTGGGGTGCGAGCGACGTCGCGGCGGGGGACGGGGACGACTACGTCGCCGTCTCCGACAGCGAATGGAGCAACGGCACCGCCGACGGCAGCCACATCGAGGGTGGTGCCGGGGACGACGAGATCTTTGCCCAGCGTGTCCGCAAGCTCCACGTGAGCGGAGACGGTGGCGACGACGAGATCTCCCACAGTGTGTACGGCGGGTCCGGACGGACTGTCTCCAGTGGTGGCGCCGGCAACGACCGCCTCGCTCTGTCAACGGGCGGCAGGCCCACGCCCGGCACCAGGGTCACGGTGGACCGGAAGCGCTCCCGTATCGCGAGCACTCGCACGTGGGCTTCGATGAGCGGCTACGAGCACCACGAGCTCTCGGGCTCCGCCATCAACTGGGTCTACCTCGGCACCAACGCGAAGGACGACGTCAGCATCGGGCTCGGCCGCAGCCTGCGTGCCCTCACGTTCGGTGGCAGTGACCGCGTGGAGGGCAGCAACGGCTCGGACCACCTGGACCTGGGCGGTGGCGTGGACAAGGCCGACGCCAGCCGGCGTCGCGACACCTGCATCAGCGTCGAGCGGGCCACGAGCTGCGAGGTCCGCCGCTGAGCCGACCGGGCACTGGCGTCCGCCCGTAGGCTTGCGCCATGAGCGAGCGGAGCGAGCGATGAGCTTGAGCGGGAACGTCGGCAAGCGCCTGGCGCCGAGGATCACCCAGGTGGCACCGGGCCTGACGACGTCGTTCGTCCGGGAGGCGCTCAACCGCGCGATCGCTGGTGTCGGGCCGCTGCCCGGTGCGGCCGCCGCCGCCGACAAGCAGCTCGCTGAGCAGCGCGGCAACGTCGACCGCGCGATCCACGAGGTGATCGAGAACCACGTCCGCTACGCCGGGGCGCAGGGCTTCCTGACCAACGTCGGTGGCCTCGTCACGGCCGCCGTGACCATCCCCGCCAACGTCACCGGCCTGACCCTCGTGCAGTGCCGGATGATCGCCGGCATCGCGCACCTGCGCGGCCACGACCTCAACGATCCGCGGGTTCGCAACGCCATCCTGACGGCGCTGCTGGGCGAGGACTCCGTCGCGCAGCTGGTGAAGAAGCGCAAGATCCCCGCACCGCCGATGGCGCTGGCCACGGCCCCCGCCCACGACGCCGGGCTCGACCGGATCATCAGCGCCGAGGTGGGCGCCGACATCGTCGCCCGGATCGCCGGCAAGCGGCTCGCCGTCACCATCGGACGACGGGTGCCCGTCGTCGGTGGCCTCGTCGGCATGGGCGCCGACGGCTACGCCACCTGGAAGGTCGGGCGGTACGCCGACCGCGAGATCCTCCCCCGCCCGCGCAGCTGAGGCTGGGATCAGCGGCGGCGGAGCCTGCGGTAGGCCCTGAGCGCGGCCCGGCCGGGCTTGCTCGTCTCCAGTGACTGCACGGCCTTCTCGGCCCTCGAGCGGCGGGCGAGATCGAGCTCGCGCCGGGTCTCGTCGAGCTCGCGGGCCAGCGTCGCCTCGGACGCGCGGAGCCGGGAACCCTCGACGAGCAGTGCCTTGATCGTGTCGAGCGCCGGGCGCAGCAGGTCGGCCGCGGGCGCGGTGTCGGGATCGGTGAACGTCTCCGCGGGCTGGCCGATCAGGTCTGCGACGTCGCCGACGACGTCGTAGCCACGCTTCTCGATCTCCTCGACCCAGGTGCGCGAGAGCTCCTGCACCCACTCGTGGGTGGCGGGCGGCAGCCCGAGGCGTGCGGACTTGGTGCGGCGCGAGAGCGTCTGGTGCGCGAGCAGCTCGCGCACGAGCGGGCGGTAGTCGGGTGGATCGACGACGGGCGTGACGCGCTTGTTGATCAGCCGGAGCAGCGCGGTCTCGGGCACGCCCAGCGACGGGTTCGCACGCTCGGCGGTGAGGTCGAGCTCGAGCCCGTCGAGGCCGAAGGTGTGGCTGAACCGCCGCCACAGCTCGTCGGGCGCGGCACCCGGTCGCGGCACGGTGACGAGGTGCACGTGCTCGGGCGGCAGCGTCGCGCCCCAGCGGTCGAGGATGTCGGGGATCTCCTGCGCGCCCCAGAACCACGAGCCGATCCGGGTGTCGCGCGCCGGGTCGCGGATCATCTCGAGGAAGTGCGCGTAGGAGACGAGGCTGCGGTGCTTGACGTTCTCCTGCCACTCCGCGGGGACCTGGCGGACGAGGTCGCGCACGGAGACGATCAGGTGCACCTCGACGCCCTCACCGAAGGACCTCATGGCCCGGTCGATCTGCGTCGGCGAGGCGGTCGAGAGGATCTCGTGACTGATGATCGAGGTGCCCGGCCAGGCCCGGATCTCCTCCGCGAGCCGGTCCCACGCGCCGACGGCCTGCGTCTCCAGCCCGCCCCACGTGAGCCGCATCAGGTCGAGCGCCGCCAGGAAGTGTCCGTCGAAGCGGTCGGCGGGATACAGGATGCCCTGCCTGCGCAGCACCTCACGATTGCGGAACAGCACGTCCTGGAGATAGGACGTGCCGGTCTTCGGGGTGCCGACGTGGAGCAGGACCTTCTTCATCGCTGTCCCTTCCACGAGTCGTCCACCAGCATGCGTACGGCGAGGTCCAGGACCAGCTGCCCCGACGCGACGCTCGGCGCTGCCGGCGCCGCGGTCTCGGTCGGGACGAGCACCCCAGGATCTCCGACGACAGGGTAGCCAGCGCGGCTCAGCTGTCGCGCCATCCGCTCCGCCGCGGCCTGCACCCACTCCCGGTGCTCGTCGGGCAGCGCGACGGGTGGGGTGCCGGTCACGGGCATGCGCGGGAGGAGCGTGTTGGTCATCAGCGCGGCCCGCTCGTCCGGCGGCACCAGCAGCCCGACCACGGTGGCGATCCGCCGGGCCAGCTCGGCCGCGTCGGCTCCCGGCCGGACGGGCGGCGGCAGGCGGCGTACGCCCAAGAGCTTCGGCAACCTCGAGCGGTCGACCACGACCTTGACGTGCTCGTGCCGGGCGCGGCGCCGCTCGGCGACGGAGGCGAGGTCGATCCGGGGCGGCAGGTCGTCGCGCTGCTGCCAGAAGCGCAGCCACTCCAGCCAGCCGCCGGAGCCGCGTTCGAAGCAACGGCGACTCCACACGTCGGCCAGCATCTGGTCGAGCGGGCCACCGAGGACCAGCGTCGTGGCTACCGCGCCTCCGGGTGGACGACCGCGACTCGTGAGGTGGTCGCGCACGTGGGCGGTCTCGAGCGGGTCTCCGGCGAGGCGGTAGCCGCGGTGCCAGACCCGACGCAGCCGGCGTTCGGGAGCCGGTACGCCGAGGGCGACCAGGTCCTCGGCCAGGACGCTCGTGGCCACCCGGATCAGCTCGTCGGCGGGCAGCAGGGAAGGGTCGACCGGTTGCGGTCCGTACGGCGACGACGTGACCCCGACGAGCGCCAGGTCGGGCTTCCCGCGACCGGGAGCAGCGGCCGTGAGCACGCGGTCCGCGAGGACCGCGTTGGTCGCGCCCGCCAGGTTGAGCGTGCGCAGGAGCTCGAGCTGCTGGGCGCCGGGCAGCACCCGGGCGGAGGGCTGGGCGTCACCCGACCACTCGACCCACGGGGTGGTCCCGCCCGCACGCAGGTGCGCCACCCACCCCCAGGCTGTCGCGGTCACCGCTCGCGCAGCCGGCGGGCCTGCTGGCGCAGCCTGTGTCCCAGGTCGCCGGTCGGCGTGCGCTCGGCGGCCTCGCGCGTCATCACGGTCAGCGCGTCGAGGGCCGCACCCAGCTGGAGCTTGGGGCTGACCCGGTCGGGGTCGCGCCAGGTCTTGTCCGGATCGGGCCGGATCGGGCGGAGGTCCTCCGCGTCGCCGACCACGTCGACCCCGGTGCGCTTGATCCAGTCGATCCACACCTGCGACTGGGCCTCGGCGAAGTCGAAGCGGTCCGGGGGCAGCCGGACGGGGACCGAGTCGCGTGAGGCGAGCACGTCCTGCGCGAGCAGCTCGCGGATCAGCAGGTCGTAGGTCGCATCGCGCCACATCGGCAGCTCGAGGCGACGGTTGAGGCGGCGTACGAGCTGCGTCTCCGCGATGCCCAGCGAGCGGTTGGACCGCTCGGAGTCGAGCGGCGCCCACGCCGGGTCGACGCCGAACGCGCGGCAGAAGCGGAGCCAGAGCTCGTTGCCGGTCGGCCCGCGGTCGTGCGGCACGGTGACGACGTGCACGCGCTCGGGCGGCACCTTGGCGCCCCAGACATCGAGGACGGCGGGCAGGTCCATCGCGGCGCGGAACCACGTCTGGTCGCGCTCGACCTTGTCGAGGAAGCGCTTGAAGGTCCACTTGCGGCCCTGCTTGATGCTCTCCTGCCACGCTGCCGGGAGCGCGCGCCCCAGGTCGCGGGCGGAGTAGACGACGTGGACCTCACTGTCGGCGAGGTCGTTCATCAGTCGTGCGACGACGTCGGGCTTGGCCGGCGCGAGCACCTCGTGGCTGATGATCACGGTGCCGCTGGCCCGACGGACGCGCTTGACCATCGTGTCCCAGGCTCCGACGGCGTGGCCGGGGGCACCGCCCCAGTCCTGGTCGAGCAGGTCGAGCGCCGCCCGGAAGTGGAAGAGGTCGGCGTCGACGAAGCGGTTCTTGGTCGGGATCGTCACCCCGTGCTGGGCGAGCGACACCTGGTTGAGCATCAGCCGGTCCTGCATGTAGGTCGTCCCGGTCTTCGGGGCGCCGACGTGGAGATAGACGACGCGGCTCATGTGCTCATCCTGCCAGTCCGGATCCTCCTTGGTTTCGACACGCTCGCTGCGCTCGCTGCTCAACCAGCGGAAAGACGCTCGCTGCGCTCGCTGCTCAACCAGCGGAGAGCGCGCGCACCACGGCGCTGGGACTGGGCCTGCCGAGTTGCTGCGCCATCCACACGCTGGTCTCCACGACTGCGTCCAGATCGACACCGGTCTCGATCCCGAGACCGTGCAGCATCCACACGAGGTCCTCGGTGGCGAGGTTGCCGGTGGCGCTCTTGGCGTAGGGGCACCCGCCGAGGCCGCCCGCGCTTGCGTCGTACGTCGAGATGCCCTCCTGCAACGCCGAGTAGGCGTTGGCCAGGGCCTGGCCATAGGTGTCGTGGAAGTGCATCGCGAGGTCGTCGACCTGCATGCCCGCGGCCACGAAGCCACCGATCAGGTCCTTGACGTGACCGGCCGTGCCGACGCCGATCGTGTCGCCGAGGCTGAGCTGGCTGGCGCCGAGGTCGAAGAGTCGCTTGCCCACACCGACGACCTGCTCGATCGGCACCGCGCCCTCCCACGGGTCGCCGAAGCACATCGAGACGTAGGCGCGGACGTCGAGTCCTGCGGCCCGGGCCCGCGTCACGGTCGGCTCGAACATTGCGAACTGCTCGTCGAGCGAGCGGTTGAGGTTCTTCTGCGCGAACGTCTCGGTCGCACTGCCGAAGATGGCGACGTGCTTGAGGCCGAGCTCGAGCGCGCGGTCGAGGCCGCGCTCGTTGGGGACGAGGACGGGCAGGTCCTTCCCGGCGTCACCCAGGATGGTCATCACGTCGGCGGCGTCGGCGAGCTGCGGGACCCACTTCGGATGCACGAAGCTGGTGGCCTCGACGATCGGGAGCCCGGCCGCCACGAGGCGCTGGATGAACGCGACCTTGACGTCGGTCGAGATCACGCCCTTCTCGTTCTGCAGCCCGTCGCGGGGGCCGACCTCGTAGATCGTGACCTTGGTGGGGAGGCTGCTCATCAATAGTCCTTGGTTTCGACACGCTCGCTGCGCTCGCTGCTCAACCAGCGGAGGCTGGCTCGACGACGATCAGGGTGGCGCCGAGGGCGACCTGCTGTCCGGCCGCGGCGTTGACCTCGGTGACGGTCCCGGCGAACGGCGCCTTGAGCGCGAGCTCCATCTTCATCGCCTCCATGGCACCCAGCGTCTCACCCTCGGCGACCTGCTGGCCGACGGTGACGAGGACGTCGAGGACCGTGCCCGGCATCGGCGCGACCAGGGTGCCGTCGCCGACCGCGGGACCGTGGTCGCCGAACGCGTCAGGGCGGTCGAAGACGAACCGCTGCCCGTGCCTCGACACCTCGACGGTGTGGGCCTGGGCGTTGACGATGGCCATCTCGTCGCGGCCGTCGATGGTGAGTACGGCGACGTGGTTGGCCAGCGTCACCTCGCGCACCCGGACGCCGTCGACCGTGCTCGCGGCCAGGTCGACCCTGAGCTCGTGCACATCGCCGCCGTGCTCGAGCGCGACCAGTGTCGGCGCCTTCGGCCCGGCCGAGCGCCAGCCGTCGGACGCGAACGGGTGACCGGGGTTGTCCGCGAAGCGCGGACTGTGGAGGACGGCGTCGACCCAGGCCGCCAGCTGGAGCGGGACGTCCGCGGTCGGAGCGGGCACCTCGGCGTGGTCGAGCCACGCCGTGTCGATCGTCGCGTCCCGGAACTCGTCGCTGGCGGCGAGGGCGCGCACGAAGCCCAGGTTGGTGGTCAGGCCGAGCACGGCCGAGTGGTCGAGCGCGTCGACCAACCGCGCCCGGGCCGCTTCGCGGTCCTCGCCCCAGGCGATCACCTTGCCGAGCATCGGGTCGAAGTTGGTGCTGACGACCTGGCCGGACTCGAGGGCGTGATCGATGCGGGCCGCGTCCGACCAGCGCACCAGGTCGGCGCGACCGGCCTGGGGTAGGAAGCCGCCGAACGAGTCCTCGGCATAGATCCGCGCCTCGATGGCATGGCCCTCGAGCGAGACGTCGTCCTGGCCGAAGCCGAGCTCCTCGCCGTCGGCGATCCGGAGCTGCAGGGCGACGAGGTCGATGCGTTCGCCACGGACCCGCACGACCTCCTCGGTGACCGGGTGCTCGACCTGGAGGCGGGTGTTCATCTCGAGGAAGTACACCTCCCCCGAGTCGCTGTCGAGGAGGAACTCGACGGTCCCGGCGTTGGTGTAGCCCACCTCGCGCGTGAGGTTGACCGCGCTGGTGGTGATGACCTCGCGTTGAGCCGCGGTGATCGTCGGTGCCGGCGCCTCCTCCAGCACCTTCTGGTGCCGGCGCTGCGTCGAGCAGTCGCGCTCGAAGAGGTGCACCGCGTTGCCGTGCGCGTCGGCGAAGACCTGCACCTCGATGTGACGGCCGTGCTCGACGTACTTCTCGATCAGGATCGTGTCGTCTCCGAACGCGGTGAGTGCCTCGCGCTTGGCGGCGGCCAGCGCTGCGGCGTACTCCCCCTCGCTCCGGACGATGCGCATGCCCTTGCCTCCGCCGCCGGCCGCGGCCTTGACGAGGACGGGATAGTCCCTTGGTTTCGACACGCTCGTTCCTCGCTGCTCAACCAGCGGGGCGTCCTGCTCAACCAGCGGGGCGTCCTGCTCAACCAGCGGGGCGTCCTGCTCAACCAGCGGAGCTGGGCACGACCGGGACGCCGGCCGCGATGGCGATCTCGCGGGCGGCGTCCTTCTTGCCCATCTTGTCCATCACGTCGGCGCTGGGGCCGACCAGGACCAGGCCGTCGGTGCCCTCGATGGCGCGCGCGAAGGCGGATCGTTCGGAGAGGAAGCCGTAGCCGGGGTGGATCGCGTCGGCACCGATCCCGACAGCAGCCGCGACGATGGCGTCGATGTCGAGATAGCTCGGCACCTCCACCACGTCATCGGCAGCACGGACGTGCAGCCCGTCGCGGTCGTTCGCGGTGTGGACGGCGACGGTGCGGATGCCGAGGGCCTTGGCGGTGCGCATGATGCGCAGGGCGATCTCGCCACGGTTGGCGATCAGGAGCTTCTGCATGCCCATCACATCCTGAAGATGCCGTAGTTGGGAGCCGGGACCGGCACGCGCGCGGCGACCGCCAGTCCCATGCCGAGGACGCGGCGGGTGTCGGCGGGGTCGATGACGCCGTCGTCCCACAGTCGCGCGGTCGAGTAGTAGGGCGAGCCCTGTGTCTCGTACTGCTCGCGGATCGGCGCCTTGAACGCCTCGACCTGCTCGTCGTTCTCGAGATCGGTACGCACGGTGGCGAGCACGCCGGCCGCCTGCTCCCCACCCATCACGGAGATGCGCGCGTTGGGCCACATCCAGAGGAAGCGCGGGTCGTAGGCCCGACCGCACATGCCGTAGTTGCCGGCGCCGAACGAGCCGCCGATGACGACGGTGAACTTGGGCACGACGCTGCACGCGACCGCCGTGACCAGCTTGGCGCCGTCGCGGGCGATGCCACGGTTCTCGTACTCCCGCCCGACCATGAAGCCGCTGATGTTCTGCAGGAAGACCAGCGGGATGCCGCGCTGGTTGCACAGCTCGATGAAGTGAGCCCCCTTGAGTGCCGACTCGCTGAAGAGGATGCCGTTGTTGGCGATGATGCCGACGTCGTAGCCGTGGATCTTCGCGAAGACGGTCACCAGCGTCTCGCCGTACAGCTTCTTGAACTCGTGCATCCGGCTGCCGTCGACGATGCGTCGGATGACCTCACGGACGTCGTACGGCGTCCGGGTGTCCGTCGGCACGACGTCGTAGAGCGACTCCGGGGGCTCGTGCGGCTCCTCGACCTCAACCGCCGGTCCTCGACCCTGGGTTTCGACGCGCTCGCTGCGCTCGCTGCTCAACCCGCGGGGGGAGGTGGGCAGGGTCGCGACGATGCTCCGCACGATCCGGAGGGCGTGGGCGTCGTCGTCGGCGAGGTGGTCGACGACGCCGGAGGTGCGGGCGTGGACGTCGCCGCCGCCGAGGTCCTCGGCCGTCACGACCTCGCCGGTCGCGGCCTTAACCAGCGGCGGACCACCGAGGAAGATCGTGCCCTGGTTCTTCACGATCACGGACTCGTCGCTCATCGCCGGCACGTAGGCGCCGCCCGCGGTGCACGAGCCCATGACGCTGGCGATCTGCGGGATGCCGCGGCCGCTGAGGTTGGCCTGGTTGTAGAAGATCCGGCCGAAGTGCTCGCGGTCGGGGAACACGTCGTCCTGCATCGGCAGGAACGCACCGCCGGAGTCGACGAGGTAGATGCACGGCAGGTGGTTGTCGCTCGCGATCGTCTGCGCGCGCAGGTGCTTCTTGACCGTCATCGGGTAGTAGGTGCCGCCCTTGACCGTGGCGTCGTTGGCGACGATCACGACCTCGCGGCCCTCGACCCGGCCGATGCCGGTCACGACGCCGGCGGCGGGCACGGCATTGTCCTGGCCGGGGGCGCCGTACATCCCGGTCGCGGCCAGCGGGCTCAGCTCGAGAAACGGGCTGCCCGGGTCGAGCAGTCGGTCGACGCGGTCGCGGACCAGCAGCTTGCCGCGGTCGGTGTGCTTGGTGCGAGCACTCTCCGAGCCGCCCTGGCGCACCAGTGCCAGCCGCTCGCGCAGGTCTTCGACGAGGTCGCGCATGGTCGGAGTGCTGGGAGTGGTGGTCACCACTGCAGGTTAGCGATCGTTAACCTGTGGCGTCCAGTGCTGGCCGCGGCTCTCCGTGTCTGGCCACCGCGGCATCGAGGTGGCGGCGCAGAATCTCTACGACCTGCTCGGTGGTGACGCTGGTGGTCCTCGACTCGGGATCCTCCGTGGCAAGGCCCGGAACCAGCGTCGTCAAGCCGATCACCAGCACCCACAGGTCGACCGCCTCCTCCTCGAGCGCGGACCCGCGAACACCTGCCTCCCTCAGCACCTTCATGCAGTCCTCCTGCAACCTGCCGTGGTAGGACGAGACCGCCCCACCCAGTTGCCCGTCGTGGTGGGCGAGCGCGTGGAAGTGCAGCTGTGCGGCGATCAGGAACTGCTGCTCCCCGCCCCGGTTCAGGCATGACGCCAGGAGCTCGGCAGCGAGCGCGGGCCCGAGGGGCTCGACCGGCGTGGGGTTGAGCACCGGCTCCCGCCGCGCCCACAAGATCTCTTCCATCCTCCGCAGCTGCTCGTCCATGACCAGCTCATAGGTGCAGGCCAGCATCAGGCTCTTGTTGTCGTAGTAGTGGCGCATGAAGCCCACGCTGCAGCCGGCCTCGCGCGCGGCCGCCCGCACGGTGACGGCCGGCATGCCACCTCGACCGATCAGGCGTGCGACGGCCCAGTAGAGGGGTTCGCCGGCAAAGTCTCGAGCTCCGTAGGCCATGGAGCGTGTCTACCCGCATTCTGTGGAGGACGTCGGCGCTCATCCACAGGCATGACACACGCGTACCGAGATTTCGCGGCCCATGGCTTGGCTCATGACACAGCTGTACGGGCGAGGCGCCCCGGCCGGCTGGACGGATGACACAGGCGTATCGATTCCCAGTACGGATGTGTCATCCAGTCGCCCGGTCGGGCGGTCCAACCCGTACGCCTGTGTCACGCGGCGCTCGGGCCGGCGGGGAATTTCGATACGCATGTGTCACGTCGGCAGTTAGCGAGCACTAACCTCAGCACATGACCAGTGAGGTGGCGACGAGCGCGGGTGTGACCAGCCGGCGGCAGCAGATCCTCGACATCGCGGCCGACCTGTTCGCCGCTCGCGGCTTCCACGGGGTCTCGGTGGCCGAGCTCGGTGCCGCGTGCGGCATCTCCGGGCCGGCGCTCTACAAGCACTTCCCGAGCAAGGACGCCGTGCTCGCGGAGATGCTGGTGTCCATCAGTGAGCGCCTCCTGGCCGAAGGCACTGCTCGCGTGCAGGCCTCGACGGACGAGCTGTCCGCGATCGAGGCGCTGGTCGAGTGGCACATCGAGTTCTCGCTGGAGCATCGCGCGCTCATCGTCGTACAGGATCGCGACTGGTCGTCGTTGCCGAAGGAGGCTCGCGAGCGGGTCCGGGACCTGCAGCGGGCGTACGTCGATGTGTGGGCCGCGCAGCTCAAGCGCCTGCACCACGGGCTGCAGATCGACCGGGCCCGGGCGATGGCCCACGCCGCGTTCGGGCTGCTCAACTCCACCCCGCACAGCAGCCTGATCCCCGACAGCCAGATGCACGACCTGCTGCGTGGGATGGCTCTCGGGGCATTGCTGCCGCCCGACCCCAGCCCGATAGGGTCGAGCGCATGAAGCTCAGCGACAAGCTCGAAACGGCGTTCAACGCACAGATCACCCTGGAGTTCCAGGCCTCCCTCGTCTACCGCCAGCTCGCCATCGAGCTCGAGCTGATGGACCTGCCCGGGATGGCTGCGTGGCTTCGCCACCAGGCGGACGAGGAGATCGTCCACGCCAACAAGTTCATCGATCACGTCGCCGACCGTGACAACCACCCGGTCATCGGCGCCACCACCGCACCCCAGGCCACCGTGAACTCGGTGCTGGACGCCTTCGCCGCCGCCCTCGCGCACGAGGAGAAGGTCTCGGAGTCGATCCGCGGCCTCTACCGCATCGCCGAGGCGGAGGGTGACCTCGACTCCCGGCCTCTCCTGAACTGGTTCCTGGAGGAGCAGGTCGAGGAAGAGGCGACCGTCAAGGAGATCGTCGGTCGCGTGACGATGATCAAGGACGACGGTCCCGGTCTGCTGCGCCTCGACGAGGAGCTCGGCGCCCGCCCGGTCGCCACGACGGAGCCGAAGAAGGCCTAGTCCGGACCTGGGTCCGCGAGCAGCTGCGCCAGCTCGCGGGCCGCTCGGAGCGCGGCTTCCTCGGCGATCGCCAGGTCGTCGATGTCCTCGGCGACGCGATGGTCGACGACCACCGGGCCCTCGGTGACGCCCGTCCCCTCCCGGGACCGGGGGCGCGCCAGGCTCAGCGCGTGCAGGCGCGCCAGCACGTCGTCACGCGCCAGTCCGCGCAGCTGGAAGAGCACGAACGGGTCGCGCTGGATCAGCCAGGCCAGCTGCGTGAGCACGGCCAGGGCGTGCGGGCAGGGATCCAGCCAGGTGTCGCACGTGCAGGCGGAGCCCAGCTCGCCGCCGTAGGGCAGCAGCTCGACCCCGGCCTCCTCGACCGACTCCACGAACTGGTGCGGCAGGTCGCCCGACATCAGCGCGCCGATTCGTCCGGCCTCCGCGGAGATGAGCTCGACGAGGACCGACTGGTCATCGGCGGGCAGCACCGGCACGCTCCCGGTCGACCGTGTAGGCGTCGCCCCCGTCGAGGACGGCCGCCACGAACGCGCCGCTCGCGACCGTGATCGCTCCGACGTCGCCGGCCCGCGCATGACTGCGCCCGCGCTTGAGCTCGGCCAGGGAGAAGGCGGCCTCCTCCACCGCGCGCAGGAACGCCTTGCTCCACCAGGTGCTCGGCGCACCACCGCGGCGGGGCGGGAAGCGCGGGTGGGTGACGCCGCCGATGAGCTCAGTCATCGTCCGGACCGGGCTTGCGCAGGGTGACGAGGTCGCGCAGGTCGTCGTTGCTCAGCTCGGTCAACGCGGTCTCGCCGGCCGACAGCACCGAGTCGGCCAGCGACTTCTTGCGCGTGAGCAGCTCGGCGATCTTCTCCTCGATGGTGCCCTCGGTGATGAAGCGGTGCACCTGCACCGGCTTGGTCTGCCCGATCCGGTAGGCCCGGTCGGTGGCCTGGTCCTCGACGGCGGGGTTCCACCATCGGTCGACGTGGATGACGTGGTCGGCGCGGGTGAGGTTGAGCCCGGTCCCGCCCGCCTTGAGCGACAGCAGGAAGACCGGCACTCTGCCGTCTTCTGGGCCGTCCTCCTGGAAGCGCGCGACCATCCGCTCGCGCTCGGCGACCGTCGTGCCGCCGTGCAGGAACTGGTGCGTGACCCCGGCCTTGGTGAGGTGCTGCTCGAGGAGGCGCGCCATGGCGACGTACTGCGTGAACAGCAGGACCGCGCCGTCCTCCGCGAGCACCGTGCCGATCAGCTCGTCGAGCAGGTCCAGCTTCTCCGAGCGGCCGGCGAGCTTGGGGTTCGTCTGCTTCAAGAAGTGCGCCGGGTGGTTGCAGATCTGCTTGAGCCCGGTGAGCAGCTTGAGCACCAGGCCGCGGCGCGTCTCCTCGTCGGCCTCCTCGATCCGGCGCATGCAGTCGCGGACGTAGGTCTCGTAGAGCACGACCTGCTCGCGGGTCAGGCCGAGCCAGTGATCGGTCTCGGTCTTCGGCGGCAGCTCCGGCGCAATGCCGGGGTCGGACTTGCGCCGGCGCATCAGGAACGGGCCGATCAGGTCGGCGAACCGTCGGGTCACGGCCGGGTCGACGCCGGCCTCGATCGGGGCCGCCCACACCTTGCGGAACGCGTTGCGACTACCGAGCAGCCCGGGGATCGCCCAGTCCAGGATCGCCCACAGCTCGGTGAGGTTGTTCTCCACCGGTGTGCCGGTCAGTGCCACCCGGGCCGCACTCGGGATCGTGCGGAGCGCCCGCGACGTGGAGGACTGTGCGTTCTTCACGTGCTGCGCCTCGTCGGCGACCACCAGGTCCCACCGGACCTCGGCCAGCGCGGCCGCGTCGCGGCGCATGGTGCCGTACGTCGTCAGCACGAACCCGCCACCACCGCCGGTTGAGCCGGGAGCGCCAGCGAGCGAGTCGAAACCAAGGTCCTTCAGCGAGCGCGTCGACCCGTGGAAGCGGCGCACGCCGACGCCCGGCGCGAACTTCCGGATCTCGGCCTCCCAGTTGCCGAGGAGGGACGCCGGGCAGACGACGAGCGTCGGCCCGGGCTTTGCCGCTGGTTGAGCAGCGAGCGGAGCGAGCGTGTCGAAACCAAGGGCTTGACGGTGGAGGTGCAGCGCGATCACCTGCACGGTCTTGCCGAGCCCCATGTCGTCGGCCAGGCAGGCGCCGAGACCGAGGTCGGTGAGCTCGACCAGCCAGGTCAGCCCCTGCCGCTGGTAGTCGCGCAGGGTGGCGGCGAGTGCAGGGGGTACGTCGACGGGCGGCCGCGTCCCGGCGGCCTGCAGCCGGTCGCGGACCTTGAGCAGCGAGGCGCCCACGATCGCCTCGTGCTCGACGTCCTCGATCTGGACGACGTTGGTCAGCGTCGCGGCCAGTGCGGCGGCCGGCTGGACGGTGCGGATCATCCGGCGCTTGGCCCGCTTGAGCATCGCGGGATCGACGACGGTCCAGTTGTCGCGGATCTTGATGATCGGCGTCGCGGCGCCCGCGAGCTGGTCCATCTCCTCGTCGGTCAGGGCGTCGCCGTGCAGCGCGAGCTGCCACTGGAACCCGAACAGCGCCTCCGGCCCGAAGAGCCCTGTCTGCAGCGCCTCCTCGCGCTTGGGTCCCTTGCGCGCCTCGGTCAGCTCGACCTTCGCGGTGACGTCGCGGTCGAGGTGGCGCGGCCAGAGCACGTCGACCCCGGCCTCCTTGAGGGCGGTGACGCCGGAGTCGAGCAGGCTGACGAGCTCGTCGGTGTCGAGGGTCAGCTCGTCGGGCACCCGCAGCTCGAGGAAGCGCTCCAGCACCGGCCAGGCGTCGGCGGCGGCTCGCAGCGCGATGCTGGCGTGGGTGCGCGCGCGGTCGCCGAAGCCGTGGCTGGCGTCCAGGCCCGACTCGGTCCACAGCACGGCGGCGTCGCAGACATGGGCGGCGTTCTCAGAGGCGTGGACCTGGAGGACGATGCGGACGGCGCCGGCGACCAGCTCCTCCTCGTCGGCCTCGATCCGCAGGGCGATCGAGACGAGCTGGGGCCGGTCGTCGCTGGACCGCGCCCTGGCCCGGGCGACGCGTTCCTGCAGTCGCCGGGTGAACTCGGGGTCGACGCTGTGCTTGCGAGGAGCATCCTGTCCGCTGGCGATCGGCGGCCGGCGGGTCGCGATCGGCGCCGCGCGGGGCATCGCGTCGGCCACTGCGTCGAGGACTGCTCGCACGATCCCCTCGGCCGTGGCCGCATCGAGCCCGGCGTGCGCCCGCGCGGCCGCGAGCTGGGTGATCCGGTCCTCGTCGGCGCGCTCCAGCGCGGCCACCTGCCACGACAGCCCGCTCGGGTCGGGCCCGAACTTGCCGGCCGCCACCAGGCGCATGCCCAGCAGGCACGCACCACTCAGCAGCGCGACGCTCGGGTGCAGGTCGTCACGATGGTGCGCCTTGGTCAGCACCGGCAGGGCGCCCCGGATCGGCAGCGCCACGGTGCGGCGTTCGTCGGAGAACTCGACGAGCCCGTCGCGCGGCGGCTCCCCAGCGCGGAAGGTCGCGGGTCCGGTCACCGGCACAAAGCTCACAAGCGGAGGCTAACCTCGCCACCATGAGCATCCTCGACGCCCCTCTCGCCCGCCTCGACGGCACTCCCGGCACCCTGCGCGACCTGACCGACGGCCAGCCGGCGCTGCTGGTCAACGTGGCGAGCAAGTGCGGCCTGACGCCGCAGTACTCCACCCTCGAGCAGATCCATGCGGCGTACGCCGATCGCGGCTTCACCGTCGTGGGCGTGCCCTGCAACCAGTTCGGCGGCCAGGAGCCGGGTAGCAGCGAGGAGATCGCGGAGTTCTGCTCGGCGACCTACGGGGTGACCTTCCCGATGTCGGAGAAGGTCGACGTCAACGGCGACGACCGGCACCAGATCTTCAGCGAGCTCGTCGAGACGCCCAACGAGAAGGGCGAGACCGGCGACGTGCAGTGGAACTTCGAGAAGTTCCTGATCGGTGCCGACGGCGCCGTGGTGGCGCGGTTCAACCCCGGCGTCCTGCCGGACGACGAGCAGGTCACCGAGCAGATCGAGAAGCTCCTCGCGTGAGGTGACCCACAGCGCCACTTATTGATTACGTGGTTGTCACAAACAATCAATACCCTTGCCGGGTGACTACCGACACCCAGACCCAGCCCGGCCAGCCCGGCCCGGCGGACAACAGCGACAAGCTCGACAAGAGCGTCCTGATGGTCGCCGGCGTCGTCGTCCTCGGCGCCATCATGTCCATCCTCGACATCACGGTCGTGTCGGTGGCCCTGAACACCTTCCAGGAGGAGTTCAACGCCACCGCGGCCGCCGTCGCGTGGACGATGACCGGCTACACCCTGGCCCTCGCCTCGGTGATCCCCCTGACCGGCTGGGCTGCCGACAGGTTCGGCACGAAGCGGCTCTACCTCCTCGCCGTACTCCTCTTCACCGCCGGCTCGGTGCTCTGCGCCACGGCCAGCAGCCTCGAGCTGCTCGTCCTCTACCGCGTCCTCCAGGGCCTCGGTGGCGGCATGCTGATGCCGCTCGGCATGACGATCCTGACCCGCGCCGCCGGCCCGGAGCGCATCGGTCGAGTGATGGCCGTGCTCGGCATCCCGATGCTGCTCGGCCCGATCTTCGGCCCGATCATGGGCGGCGCCCTGATCGACGCCGTGTCGTGGCACTGGATCTTCCTGATCAACCTGCCGATCGGCATCGCCGCGGCCGTCTACGCCTGGATCGTGCTGCCCAAGGACGACGTCGAGCCGTCGGAGACCTTCGACTGGCTGGGCATGCTGCTGCTCTCGCCGGGTCTCGCTGCGTTCCTGTACGGCGTCAGCTCGATCCCCGAGCACGGCACCGCGACCGCCACCGAGGTGTGGCTGCCCGCCCTCATCGGCATCGCACTGATCGTCGCGTTCGTGCCGTGGGCACTGGCCAAGCGCAACATCCACCCGCTGGTCGAGCTGCGCCTGTTCCAGAACAAGAACATGACCGTGGCCGTGATCGCGATGATGCTGTTCGCGCTCGCGTTCTTCGGTGCCTCGCTGCTGTTCCCGCTCTACTTCATCCAGGTCCGTGGCGAGGACGCCCTCGGTGCCGGTCTGCTGCTGGCCCCCCAGGGTGTCGGCGCGATGATCACCATGCCGATCGCCGGGATCCTGGCCGACAAGATCGGCCCCGGCAAGATCGTGCTGGTCGGCATCACCGTCATCACCGCTGGTATGGCGATGTTCACCCAGATCGGTGGGGACACCTCCTACGCCTACATGCTCGGCGCTCTCTTCATCATGGGCCTCGGCATGGGCGCCACGATGATGCCGATCATGACGGCCGCACTCGCGACGCTGACCGCGCACAACGTGGCCCGTGGCTCGACGCTGCTCAACATCACCCAGCAGGTTGCCGCGTCGATGGGCACCGCGCTGTTCTCGGTGATCCTCACCAACGAGCTGAAGAAGACCGACGGCGTCACGCCGGAGACGATGATCGACCACATGGCCGACTCGTTCGCGACGGTCTTCATCGTCGCCACGGTCCTGGTCGCCTGCTGCCTGATCCCGGCCGCCTTCCTGCCCCGCAAGAAGGTCGCCCCGATCGACCCGGCCGCGATGATGGGTCACTGACCCGCCTCGGCTCGTTTCCCGGCCTTGGTTTCGACACGTTCCTCGCTGCGCTCGTCACTGCTCAACCGGCGGTACATGGCCGCTGGTTGAGCAGGCGCGCCAGCGCCGTGTCGAAACCAAGGCCGACTACTTTGGCGGTAGTTGTCGATCCGGGACGGTGGGCGGCGACGTGAGGGTGACCGTGCCCCGAACCGCGGGGCCGACAGCACGAGAGGCAACGCCATGAAGTACGTCCTGATGTACACCTCCCGCCCCGACCTGGACGCGGACACCGACCCGGAGACCGCCAAGGCGGTCTACGCGCGCGTCTACGAGTGGTTCGGCGAGAACGCCGGCGTGATGGCCGACTCCGGAGCCGAGCTGCTCGGAGTGGAGACGGCCACGACCGTGGCGTACGGCGCCGAAGGATCCGTCGTCGTCGACGGTCCCTTCAACGAGGCCAAGGAGGTCATCGGCGGGTTCAGCGTCATCGACGTGACCGACATGGACGCCGCCATCGCGGTGGTGAAGACCTGGCCGATGCTCGACCTGCCCGGTGTCGCCGTCGAGATCCGGCCCATGGTCGAGGACTACTCCCACATGGAGGGATGACGAACCGGCCGACGAGCGCCACGGACGACCTCCTCGCGCAGGCGCTGCGCGAGGAGGCCGGTCCGCTCGTGGCGCGACTCTCGCGTCGCTTCGGAGACTTCGACCTGGCCGAAGAGGCGGTGCAGGGTGCCGTGCTCGAGGCCCTCACCTCCTGGCGACGAGACGGGTCGCCCGACCGCCCGGGCGCCTGGCTCCAGGTGGCGGCCACGCGCAACGCCATGGACGGCCTCCGGCACCGCGACCGCCAGCGGGCACTCGCCGCGCGGGCAGCACCGGAGCCCGGCCGAGAGCCGGACGCGCCATCGGGCACGGATGACCGGCTCGCCCTCCTCTTCGCCTGCTGCCACCCGGCGCTGGCGCCCGAGGCGCGGCTGTCACTCACGCTGCGCGCTGTCGTCGGCCTGACCACGCCGCAGATCGCCCGGGCGTTCCTCGTCAACGAGACGACGCTCGCGCAGCGCATCGTGCGGGCCAAGCGGAAGATCGTCTCGACCGGCATCTCACTGTCCGTCCCGCCGGAGTCGGCACTGCGCGAGCGCCTCAGCGACGTGCTGGCCGTCGTCTACGTCATGTTCAACGAGGGCTTCGTGTCCTCGACCGGACCCACGCAGGACCGCGACCTGGCGGCCGACGCGGTCTGGCTGGCCGGGGTCGTCGCCACCGCCCTGCCGGGCGAGGCCGAGGCGATGGGCCTGGCGGCCCTGCTCACCATCCAGCATGCCCGCAGCCGGGCCCGGTTCGCGGGCGGCGAGCTGGTGCTCCTCCGCGACCAGGACCGCGACCTCTGGGACGCGGACGCGATCGCGGAGGGCGAGCGGCTGCTGGAGCGGGCAGCCGCGCTCCGGCACCCCGGGCCCTACCAGCTCCAGGCGGCCATCGCGGCCGTCCACGCCACCGGGCCGTCCTGGGAGGAGACGGACTGGGTGCAGATCTCCGTGCTCTACATGGAGCTGGCCCGCCACGATCCCTCGCCCGTCATCCGCCTCAACCAGGCCGTGGCCCATGCCCATGTCGTCGGGCCGGCCGATGCCCTGGCTCGTCTGGAGACCCTCGCCGGGCCGCTCGCCGGCTACCACCTCTTCCACGCGACGCGGGCCGAGCTGCTCACCGCGCTCGGCCGCGACGACGAGGCCGACGGGGCCAACCGGCGCGCCCTCGCGCTGACCTCGAACGACGCCGAGCGACGGCTGCTCACGACGCGGCTGCACCGGCGTCCGCTCGACGACGGCTCCTGACGCCGGGCAGCTACACGCCCCGGGCGACGACCTCGGTGATCGAGGCCTCGAGGATGTCGGCGCCGAGATGCAGGTCGTCCTCGCTGATCGTCAGGGGCGGGGCGATCCGGAAGACTCCGCCCATCCCGGGCAGCTGCACGATGTTGAGATGCAGCCCGCGCTCGAGACAGGCAGCGGTGACCGCTCGTCCCAGGTCGTCGGCGGGAGCCTTGCTCGCCTTGTCGCTCACGAGCTCGAGGCCGCGCAGGAGCCCTCGTCCCCGGACGTCGCCCACCACGTCGAAACGATCCATCAGGTGCAGCAACCGCTCCTCCAGCACCTTGCCGACGAGGGCGGCGCGCTCGACGAGGCCATCGCGCTCGATGACATCGAGCACCGTCAGCGCGACGGAGGCGGCCAGCGGGTCCGACACGTGCGTGGTGAAGAAGAGGAACCCACGGTCGTGGCAGAGCCGCTCGACCTCCTCGCTCGTGACCACGGCCGCGACCGGCAGTCCCGCGCCCAGCGTCTTGGACAGCGTCAGGATGTCGGGTACGACGCCGTCGCGCTCGAAGGCGTACATGTCGCCGGTCCGGCCCAGGCCGGTCTGCGCCTCGTCGAGGATGAGCAGCATGCCGCGCTCGATGCACATCTCCCGGAGTCGGCGCAGGTAGCCGACCGGCGGCTCGATGATGCCGCCCGAGGACAGGATCGGCTCGAGGATGCAGGCGGCGAGGCTGCCGGAGGACTGCTGGTCGATCGACGCGAACCCGTACGCGAGCTCGCCCTCCCAGTCGTAGGAGCCGTCGGCGTTCCGGAAGGGCGAGCGATAGGCGTTCGGGGTCGGCAGGGTCAGGTTGCCCGGCATCGGCGGTCCGTAGCCGTGGCGGCCGGCCGAGAACGTCGCGGACGCGGCCCCCGACGTCATGCCGTGCCACGACCGGTCGAAGGACACGATCTCGAACCGGCCGGTGGCGAGCTTGGCCATCTTGAGGGCCGCCTCGTTGGACTCGGCCCCCGTCGTCAGCAGCAGCACCTTGCTCAGCGCCTCGGGGAGGGTCGCGGTCAGCCGTCGGGCAAGGTCCACCACCGGCCGGCTCAGCATGCCGCTGTAGAGGTGGTCGAGCGTCGAGACCGACTCGGTGACCGTGCGTACGACGTCCGGGTGCGAGTGCCCGAGGATCGAGCTCATCTGCCCCGAGGTGAAGTCGAGGATCGCAGCGCCGGTGCTGTCCCGGACGTAGGCCCCCGCGGCGCTCTCGATGATGCGCGGCGTGAACGTGGCGCCGTACCGCACCAGGTGCCGCTCGGCGTCGGCCCAGAACTCGTCGGTGCTCATGGAGAGAAGCAAAACCCAGAAGCACGAGACGGACAACCACACGACTGGTTCCAGGCGTGCGTGAGCAGGCTCACCGCCGAAAAGGGGCCCTCAGCTTGATCCTCGGCCCAGCTCTCGGCACGGTGGACGACTTGGACGCGGCTCACGCAGACGCGCACCTTCTCCCGAGGCCCAGCCATCAGGGCTGACCCCGGCCGACGTGCCCGCCACCGAGAGGCCCCCATGACGATTCAGGCATCCCCGAGAACCCCCTTCGACCATCCGGTCACCACCGGCAGCGTCGTCGAGAGCGACGACATCACCGCCCCCGTGTCCCGACTGGCGCGGGTCGCGCGACGACGCATCGTCGCGGTCATCGACCCCGTCTGGCCCGCCGCCGGCGACGACCACACCAGCAGGGACACCGTGGGCGACGACGTCGACGACCACACCCGAGCCCCGCAGCCCGTCATCGAGCGGGCGGCCGAGCTCCTCACCGCCCGACTCCAGCCGGGCGAGCTGATCTCCGCCACTCCCGAGGGACGACTGCTGCTCCAGCTCCGCCGTGAGGACCGGGCCGCGCGCCCGGTCCGCCTGCAGGAGATGGCCTACTTCTCCCTCGAGGTCCTCGACCGCCTGCACCACACCGGCGGCGTCGTCGACCTCGGCGTCGGCTGGGCACCGATCACCCGGCAACAGGACCCCACCGAAGCGGCGAACCACGCCGCCGAGGCGGCCAGCGAGTCGCTGCGCCAGCGCGACCTCCAGCCCCGCCAGGACGGCGTGCACGTCAAGTCGCGCAACCCCCGCATCTCGTGGTGGAGCGCCAGCCGGCAGGTCGTGTGGGCGACCATCGGCAGCGTCGTGCTGCCGTTCCTGTTGATGGTCGGGCTCTACCAGCTCGGCATCGACGTGTCCGGCCCGCTCTACTGGACCCTCGTCGCGGCGCTGTCGCTGACCGCGCTGACCATCTGGGCGGAGTGCTCGCACTCCTTCACGCCGCCCGTGGTCCCGCCGGCCCCTGATGGGCCCGCGCCACCGGCGACGGCCCTGATTGCGGCGTACCTCCCCAACGAGGCCGACACCATCGAGGAGACGCTGCAGCACTTCGTGCACCACGACTACAGCGGCGACCTCCAGGTCGTGCTCGCCTACAACACCCCGGTCCCGCTGCCGATCGAGCAGCGGCTCGCCGACCTCGAGCTGGCCCACGACAACCTCACGGTGCTCAAGGTCGAGGACTCCACGTCCAAGGCGCAGAACGTCAACGCGGCGCTGCGCGTCGCGACCGGTGAGTTCGTCGGCATCTTCGACGCCGACCACCACCCGGCCGCCGGCTCCTTCGACCGCGCCTGGTGCTGGATCGGCGCGGGCCACGACGTCGTCCAGGGCCACTGCGTGATCCGCAACGGTGACGACTCCGCCCTCGCCAAGCTGGTCGCCGTCGAGTTCGAGCAGATCTACGCCGTCGCCCACCCGGGCCGCGCGGCGTTCTCCGGCTTCGGCATCTTCGGCGGCTCGAACGGCTACTGGCGCACCAACGCGCTCGAGCGCATCCGCCTGCGCGGCTCCTTCCTCACCGAGGACATCGAGGCCTCGATGCGCACCCTGGACGCCGGCGGCAGCCTGGTCAGCGATCCCGGCCTGGTGAGCTACGAGCTCGCACCTGAGAACGTGAACTCGCTGTGGAAGCAGCGCCTGCGCTGGGCCCAGGGCTGGTTCCAGGTCTCGGTCCGTCACCTGATGCCGCTGCTCAAGCGCCCCCACCTGACCCTGCGCCAGAAGATCGGCATCGTCTACCTGCTCGGCTGGCGCGAGGTCTACCCCTGGATCTCGATGTTCGCCTGGCCGTTGCTGTGGTTCCTGACCTGGCGCGACGGCGGACTGCACATGACGTCGCCACTGTTCGTGCTGATCACGCTGTTCGTGACGGTCTCCGGACCACTGCAGACGCTGGCGGCCTACCGCCTCGGCGCTCCCGAGATCCGCCGGCACAAGTCCTGGTTCATCGTGTCCTGCCTCGCCAACATGCTCGTCTACACCGAGGCCAAGAACCTCGTGAACCGAGTGGCGCACCTCAAGCAGCTGCGCGGCGAGCACCAGTGGGTGGTCACGCCTCGCAACGCGGCGAGCACCGGCTCCAGCCACGCACCCGAGTCCACCGACCACACCGCCCGTACGGAGGTCGCAGCATGACGACCCAACAGCTCGCACGACCGACAACAGAGGCGAGCGGCAACGACCGCCGCATCTTCCCCCTCAACACGCTGCGCGCCCTCGCGGCCCTCAGCGTCGTCGTCTTCCACGCCTACCAGTACTCCCGCAGCGGTCCGGAGGTGAGCTGGCCCTGGGAGGGCGTGCCACACCAGCTGATGATCGGCACGGAGATGTTCGTGGAGATGTTCTTCCTGCTCTCCGGCCTGGTCCTGTGGCTGCCGGTCGCGCGCGCCCTGGTCGCCGATGAGGAGACCAGATCCGGGCGAGCGATGCTGCTGCGGCGTACGGCGAGATTGCTGCCGCTCTACTGGACGGTGGTGCTCGTCGTCTGGGCGCTCACCAACCCGACTCTGCCGGGACACTGGCAGGACCTGCTGCTGCACCTGTCGTTCACCCACATCTACAGCGACCAGTACATCTTCTGGACCGACGGCCCGGCGTGGAGCCTGGCCGTGGAGTTCCACTTCTACGTGCTGGTCGCGCTCTCGTTCCCGGTGATCAGGTGGGCACGCAACCGGTGGCCGGGGTCGGTGGGGCGCCTGGTGTGCCTGCTCGGACTGCCCGCGCTGCTGCTGGTCGTCGGGCTGGTCTACAACATCACGACCATCCACCTGACCTCCCCGGACCCGACGAACTGGTCCGTCTGGTTCTCCCCGCTGTCGCGCGCCGGCAGCTTCGCACTCGGGATGTTCCTCGCCGTGATCAGCGCGCGCGGCGTGAAGCTCACGACGATCCCGCGGCGGCTCACCGCCAGCCTGGGCCTGGTCGCGCTGTTCGCGATGGTGCTGACGCGTCCCGACTCCGCGGTGATCGGCCACTGGTGGCCGACCCTCTACGCCGTGGGCATGACCCTCGCGCTGGCCGGCATCGTGCTGCACGACGGACCTTGGGCGCGGGTGCTGACCGAACCGACCCTGGCCTGGCTCGGCGGCCTGGGTTACGGGATCTACCTGATCCACGAGCCGGTCATGCGTCTGGCGGCGGGCTGGGGCCTGCTTCCCGAGGCGCAGCCGGGATCGGTCTTCCTGGTGACGGCCGTGATCGTCGTGGTGCCGTCCATCGCGCTCGCCTGGCTCAGCGCCCACACGGTCGAGGCGGCCGGGCTGCGGCTCGCGACCATCATCGATCGCAACGGGGTGCCGCGGGACTACTACCCGCACCTGGCCCGCGAGTCGGCCTGAGTCGGTCGGCGGGTCGCGGACGTCATACGGACGGACCCCAATGGGTCAAGGTTCGTATGACGTCCGGCGACGCGGTCAGGTCTGGGTGCCGAGCGTGAGGGGAAGCACGGCGGTGGCGCCGGCGTCGCGCAGGGCGACGCCGGCCACCGTCAGCGTCCAGCCGCTGACGACGAGGTCGTCGACGAGAAGCACCGGACCGGCCGGGACGTCGGCGGCCAGCTCGTAGCGCCGCTTGATGGCGGCGACCCGTTGCGCCGAGTTGGCCGCACCCTGGCCGGGGGCCACGGACTGGTCCACGATCGCGAACCGGCCGACGATCGGGATCTGCATGACCCTGGACAGCCCGGTGGCGAGGTCGCCGACGAGCAGGGGCCGGGTCGCGGACTCGATGCCGACGATCGCGACCGGTCGCTCGGCCCAGTCGCCCGACCAGTCCTTCATCACGGTCAGCAGGGCCGCCGCCAGCGACGGCGGGACCGGACCGTCCTCGACGCCGACCCGGAAGAGCGCTCGCAGCGCCTGCCCGTGGCCGAGGTCGGTGAGCCGGGCGATCGCCCGCCCCTGTGACGGGCCGTTGGCGATCTTGCCCTTGAGCTCGAGGCCGAGGTTGGCCAGCGCGGTGGGCCACAGCTTGCGCGGCTCGATCGCGACGCCGGGACGCGACAGCGCCTCCCCCGCCTCCGCGACGGCGGCGTCGGACACGGCGGCCGACAGGGTGAGCCCGCCGCAGTTGTCGCACCTGCCGCAGTCGGCGGCCTCCGGGTCGTCGAGCTGCGAGCGCAGGAACCGCATTCGGCACTCGGTCGTGTCGAGGTAGGTCAGCATCGCGTCCTGCTCGCGCTGCCGGGCCTCGGCCACACGGGCGTAGCGCTCCGCGTCGTAGGACCACGGCTCCCCGGTCGCGATCCAGCCGCCCTGCACGCGGCGGACGGCGCCGTCGACATCCAGCACCTTGAGCAGCGTCTCCAGCCTGTTGCGGCTCAGCTCGACGTACGTCTCCAGCGCGACCGTGCTCATCGAGCCCGGCGCGTTGCCGAGCACCTCGAGGGTCTGCCGCACGAGCTGCTCGGGCGGGAAGGCCAGCGAAGCGAAGTAGGCCCAGATGTCGCGGTCCTCGATCTGGGGCAGCAGCACCACCGTCGCGTCGTCGGTGCCGCGGCCGGCGCGGCCGACCTGTTGGTAGTAGGCGACCGGCGACTGCGGTGCACCGAGGTTGATCACGAAGCCGAGGGCGGCGTCGAAGCCCATGCCGAGCGCGGACGTCGCGACCAGGGCCTTGACCCGGCCCTCGACCAGCGCGCTCTCGAGCGCCTGCCGCTCGGTCGTGTCCGTCTGACCGGAGTAGGCCGCCACCTCGTGGCCACGATCACGGAGATAGGCGGCCACCTCCTGGGTGGCGGCGACAGTGAGGCAGTAGATGATCCCCGAGCCCGACTGCTCCGCGAGGTGGTCGGCCAGCCAGGCCAGCCGCATCTCGGCGGTCTTGAGCCGGACCACGCCCAGGCGCAGGGACTCGCGGTCGAGCGAGCCACGGAGCACGAGGACGTCGCGGCCGAGCTGCTCGGCGACGTCGTTGGTGACGCGCTCGTTGGCGGTGGCCGTCGTGGCCAGCACCGGGATGCCGTCGGGCAACGTGTCGAGGAGGGTGCGGATGCGGCGGTAGTCGGGTCGGAAGTCGTGGCCCCAGTCGGAGATGCAGTGCGCCTCGTCGACGACGAGCAGGCCGCAGGTCGCCGCCAGCCGCGGCATCACCTCGTCGCGGAAGCCGGGGTTGTTCAGGCGCTCGGGAGAGACGAGGAGCACGTCGACCTCACCGGCGTTGATCGCGTCGTTGATCGGCTGCCACTGCTCGATGTTGGTGGAGTTGATCGTGACCGCCCTGATCCCGGCGCGCTCGGCGGCGGCGATCTGGTTGCGCATCAGCGCGAGCAGCGGCGAGACGATCACGGTCGGGCCGGCGCCGTGCTTGCGCAGCAGGAGGGTGGCCACGAAGTAGACCGCCGACTTGCCCCAGCCGGTGCGCTGGACGACCAGGGCTCGGCGGGCGTCGACGGCCAGCGCCTCGATGGCCGACCACTGGTCGTCGCGGAGGACCGCGTCGTCGCGACCGACGAGCGCGCGCAGGTGGCCCTCGGCCTCCTCGCGGGCCGCAGTCCGGATCTCCGTGGTGGTCATGGGCTCATGTGTAACAGGCGCGTCCGACATAAGGTCATGAGGTGCGCGATCCCGACGACGGCTCGACGGAGGGGGCGACCGAGAGGCTGCAGGCCGGCCCGTCGCGACCACCGTTGTTCCCGCCGCTCCCCGTCCGATGGCGACTGCGCGCCGCCGCCGCCGGTGTCTTCGCGCTCGGCGTCGCCGCCGGTGTGGGGACCAAGCTGTGGTGGCAGGAGGATCCGGAGACACCGCCCCGCTTTCGCGGCGACGACCACTCCGTCGAGCTCGTCCTCTTCGAGGCCGTGGCGCCCGACGACACGGGCCCGCTGCTCGTCCGGGGCGCTCTCCTGCTGTCGGGCTCGATCACCTCCACCGTCTCGAGCATCGAGCTCCTGGGCAAGAGCGTGGACATCCGCACTCCCCGCCTTCCCGTGACGGTCTCGCCCTCCGATCGATTCCAGTCGTTCACCATGCGGATCACGGTCAGCGACTGCGAGGTGGCCGGCCGATGGGGGCCGGCCGATCGGCCGTTCGTGATCGAGTGGCAGGACGGGCTCGACCGGGAGCACACGGACCGGGCCGGCGACTTCGACCGATCGATCGCCAACGAGTTGCTCCGCTACATCGATGTCGTGTGTGGCAGCTGAGCGGGCCTTGGTTTCGACACGCTCGGCCGCGGGCGGCCTCGCTGCTCAACCAGCGGCACCTTCCGCCGGTTGAGCAGGCGCGCCAGCGCCGTGTCGAAACCAAGGGCTAGCGAAGACCGGCGAGCCAGGGAGCGACGACGAACGCGGTGGGCAGTACGACGACGCCGACCGCGGCGATGGTGACGAGCCCGGCTTGAAGGGGCCGGGGCGGCGAGCGCAGGAGGTCGATCCGGTCGACCAGCTCGCCGGCCGACCCCGAGGCCGCGAGCCCGGCGGTCGGAGCGGGTGCGCCGGCGAGACCGACGAGCGCGCGCCCCAGACGCCCGGGCGCCGGCGTCGCGGGCGGCCACGCGATCGGCGAGCACCTCGACCAGCATCCGCACCTCCCGCAGCGCGGAAGCGGACGACACCCAGCGCGGGAAGGCCTGGTGCAGCACCGAGAACGCCTCGAGCACCAGGTCGTGCCGCGCCCGCAGGTGGGCGCGTTCGTGGGCGAGCACCGCATCGAGCTCGTCCGGCGCGAGCCGGTCGAGCGCGCCCTGGGAGACGACGACCCGGGAGGTGCGGAGCGACGGCACGCAGTAGGCGAGCGGCTGCTCCGTCTCGAGCACCGAGATGCCCGGCCTGTCGCGCCCGGCGGGGCGGTCAGCAGGTCGAGCTGCTCGCGGTGGTGCCGGCGAACGGCGCGCAGCGACGTACCGACCCGGTGCCCGGACAGGCCAGCAGCCGGACGGCGACGACCGCCGTGACGACGAGCGCCGAGGCGCCGACGGGGTGCCGGCACCGTGGACGGTGGCCAGCGAGAGCCCGGCCCCCAGCGCCGACAGCACCGCGGCGAGGGCGACGCCCTGCCAGAGCAGCATCGCCGCCCGGGGAGTACGCCGCAGCCAGCGCCACCGGGCGAGCAGCGCCGGCACCGGGCCGGCGAGCACCACGCCGAGCACCGCGAGCACAGGGCGTCGGGTCCACGGACCGGTCAGGACCGTCGAGCCGCGCGAGCGCCTCGCGCAGCGCCTCGACGTCGGCGGCCGAGGCGTCCTCGACGAACGCCACCAGCGCGGACTGCCGGTCGTGGCTGCTGAAGTCGTCGAGGGTGACGTGCAGCAGGTCGGCGATCATCTCGCTGCGGCTCGCGCGCGGGCCCGGTAGAGTGTAGGCGCGGCCGTCGCTTGCCGCTGGAGGATCTGCTCCTTGCGGGCCAGCCGGTCGAGCACCGTCATCACCGTCGTGTAGGCGATGTCGCGCCCGACGAGGGCGCCGTGCACCTCGCGGACGGTCGACCCAGGTGTCGGGTTCGGCGTGGTCTCCCAGAGGACGTCGAGGACGGCGCGCTCGAGGTCGCCGAAGGAGGTGGGCATGGGTCGAGTGTACCTACGCGCGTCGTCGTACTACAGTGCGTAGTAGATACTACGATGCGTAGAAGAGCGGGTTGCCCATGGACGTCCTCGACATCGCCCGGCTCCAGTTCGGCATCGATCACCGTCTACCACTTCCTGTTCGTCCCGCTCACGATCGGGCTGACCGCGCTCGTCGCCGTGCCTCGAGACCGCGTGGGTGCGCACGAAGCAGCCCGAGCTACCTGCGGCTGACGAAGTTCTTCGGCAAGCTGCTGCTGATCAACTTCGCGATCGGCGTGGTGACCGGCATCGTGCAGGAGTTCCAGTTCGGGATGAACTGGTCGGACTACTCCCGCTTCGTCGGCGACGTCTTCGGCGCCCCGCTCGCGATCGAGGGGCTGCTGGCGTTCTTCCTCGAGTCGACGTTCCTGGGCCTGTGGATCTTCGGCTGGGACAAGCTGCCGCGCGGCCTGCACAACGCCGTGCATGTGGATCGTCCACCTCGGCACCCTGGCGTCGGCGTACTTCATCCTCGCCGCCAACTCCTGGATGCAGAACCCCGTCGGCTACACGCTACAACCCGGAGACCGGCCGCGCCGAGCTCACCGACTTCGCGGCGGTGATGTTCAACAAGGTCCAGCTGGTCGACGTTCCCGCACGTCGTCCTCGCGGCGTACATGACCGCCGGCGCGTTCGTGGTCGGCGTCTGCGGCTGGCTCTACCTGCGTACGCCGCGGCGCGACCGCGACGCTGTACCGGCACGGCCATCCGCGCTCGGCGCTGCGATCACGCTGCGTCGCCGGCCTCGGCGTGGCCGTCAGCGGCGACATGCAGGGCAAGATCATGACCGAGGTCCAGCCGATGAAGATGGCGGCCGCCGAGGGGCTCTACGAGACCGCGGAGCGCTGCGCGCCGTTCTCGGTCTTCACCATCGGCACGCCCGACGGCAAGCGAGGAGAAGTTCGCGATCACGGTGCCGTGCCTGCTGTCCTTCCTCGGCACCGGCTCGCTTCGACGGCAAGGTCGAGGGCATCAACGACCTGCGCGAGGAGTACCGCGCAGACGTACGGCACGGACCCGGGCGCGACGTACTACACGCCCGGGCGACTACACGCCGGTACATCCCGGTCACCTACTGGACGCTTCCGCTTCATGATCGGCCTCGGGCCTGGTCGCCGCGGCCGGGTCGGCGCTGCTGCTCTGGCTGACCCGCAAGGGCCGGGCGCCGACGGGCCCGCTGGCTCGCACCGCTCGGCGCTCGTCGCTGCCGCTGCTGCTGCTCGGCGCCAACTCGTTCGGCTGGATCTTCACCGAGATGGGCCGCCAGCCGTGGGTCGTCTTCGGGCTGATGACGACCGAGCACGGCCGTCTCGCCCGGCGTCTGCGCGCTCGAGGCGGCGATCTCGCTGATCGTGCTCACCCTCGTGTACGCCGTGCTCGGCCGTGATCGAGGTGCGGCTGATCTCACGCACCGTGCGCGGGCGCCGAGCCGTTCGTCGAGCCTCCCGACCCGAGCCCGACGGCGCCGACGACCGCCGCTGACGACGACGCGCCGCTCGCGTTCGCGTACTGAGAAGGAGACTGCCATGGAACTCACCACCGTCTGGTTCGTCCTCATCGCCGTCCTCTGGATCGGCTACTTCGCCCTCGAGGGCTTCGACTTCGGCGTCGGCATGCTGCTGCCGGTGCTCGGCCGGCGACGACCGCGAGCGCCGCGTCATGATCAACACCATCGGCCCGGTCTGGGACGGCAACGAGGTGTGGCTGCTGGTCGCGGGCGGCGCGACGTTCGCGGCCTTCCCGGACTGGTACGCCACCCTGTTCAGCGGCTTCTACCTGCCGCTGCTGCTGATCCTGGTCGCCCTGATCGTGCGCGGCGTCGCGTTCGAGTACCGCCACCAGCGCCCCGACGCCACGTGGCAGCCGCGCTGGGACCGGGCGATCTTCTTCGGCTCGCTCGTGCCCGGCCGTGCTGTGGGGCGTCGCGTTCGCCAACATCGTGCGCGGCGTGCCGATCGACGCCGACATGGAGTTCACCGGCGGCCTCTTCACCCTGCTCAACCCGTTCGGCCTGCTCGGCGGGCTGGTCACGCTGCTCGCTGTTCCTCACCCACGGCGCGATGTTCATCGCGCTGAAGACCGACGGCGACATCCGGCACCGGGCCCGCGCGCTCGCCTGGAAGGTCGGGCTGGTGGCCGCGGTGCTGCGGTCGTCTTCCTCGCTGTGACCCAGGCGCAGACCGGGCAACGTGCGCCTCGGCCGTGGTCTTCGTGGTCGCGGCGCTGCGCTGCTGGCGGGCGTCGCCATGGCGTACGCCGGCCGCGAGGGCTGGGCGTTCCCGGCACGTTCGTCGCGATCGCGCTTCGCGGTCGCGGGCCTGTTCGTGGCGCTCTTCCCCGACGTGATGCCGTCGTCGACCGACGCGGCGTACTCGCTCACGACCACCAACGCGGCGGCGACGGCCTACACGCTGAAGATGATGACGTGGGTCGCGGCGATCTTCACGCCGCTCGTGCTGGGCTACCAGGCCTGGACCTACTGGGTGTTCCGCAAGCGGATCTCGGCATGCACCACATCCCCGACGGCACGAGCTGGCGTCGCAAGCGACGGCCGCTCGACCGCGCGCGAGCTGGCACCGCACCTGCGCCGGCCCGCGGCGCCGCTGGTCGCTGGCGTCGGCGCGGCCGGTGGTCGGCGGGCTGGCTGCTGATCGGCCAGGCGTTCGCGGTCGCGGGCGCTGGTCGTGGCGGTCGCCGCGCGGTCGGTCGCTCGTCGCAGCCCGGCCGCCGCGGCTCGCGGCGGTCTGCTCGTCGCTCGCGGTGCCGCTCGGCGGCGTCGGTCGAGCTCGCCACGGCGCGCGGCGGCCGCGCACGGTCTGGCACCGCGTGCGCCGGCGGGTGCTGCGCGCAGCGCTGGCGGCGACCGGGACGCGGCGCCGACCGGCGAGCTGGCGGTGCTGCTGACCCGCGGGCGTCGACCGCGACCGAGCCCTGGTTCACCCGCTACCTGCCGGCGCTGGTGCTCGCCGGCGTGCTGCCCCTCCTGACCGCTCGCGGCCATCGCCTGGCTGGACCCGCTGAGCGGGCTGATCGTGCTCGTCACGCTGCCGCTGGTGCCGGTCTTCGCGGCGCTGGTCGGGCTGGCCACCGCGCGACCGGGCGCGCAGCGCAGTGGCGGCTGCTGCGGCTCGCTGTCGGGGCACTTCCTCGACGTCGTGCGCGGGCTGCCGACGCTGGTCGCGCACCGGCGCGCGGAGGCGCAGGTCGACGACGATCCGGGCGGTCACCGACCGGTACCGGCGCGGCCAGCCTCGAGCACGCTGCGGCTCGCGTTCGCGTCGTCGGTCGTGCTCGAGCTGGTCGCCACCCTGTCGGTCGCGCTGGTCGCGGTCGTGCGTCGGGCTGCGGCTGGCCGCCGGGTCGCTCGACTTCCGGACCGCGCTGGTCGTGCTGCTGCTCGCGCCCGAGGCCTACTGGCCGCTGCGCCGGGTCGGCGCGGAGTTCCACGCCGCCGCCGAAGGCGCGCGCCGCGTTCGACGGCGGCCTGCCCTGGAGCTGACAGACCGGCTGCCGCGGCGTCGGCGGTCGCGCACGCCGGCGCCGGAGCATCGCGTCGACGACGTCACCCTCGGCTGGGACGGCCGCGCCCGTCGTCGCGCGGACCTGAACGCTGTCGCTTCGGCCCGGCCTGACCGCGATCGTCGGGCCGTCGGGCTGCGGCAAGTCGACCCTGCTCGCGGCGCTCGCCGGCGAGCTGCGCCCGACCTGCGGGCGCGGTCACGCGTCGGCGCGGCGACCTGGCCGACCTCGACCCCGACGACTGGCGCCGGCAGGTCGCGTGGCTGCCGCAGCGGCCCTGGCTGTTCGCCGGCACCGTGGCCGACAACCTGCGCGTCGGCCGGCCCGACGCCACGGACGCCGAGCTGTGGCAGCGCGCTCGAACGGGTCGCCCTCGGCGCACGTCGTGCTCACCCTGCCCGGAGGGCCTGGACACCCGCTCGGCGAGGACGGCGCCGGCCTCTCCGCCGGCGAGCGGGCCCGGCTCGCGCTGGCCCGGGTGCTGCTCGCCGACCGGCCCGTGGTGCTGCTCGACGAGCCGACCGCCCACCTCGACGCGCGACCGAGCAGGTGCTGGTCGAGGCGATCGGCGAGCTCGCCCGCAGCCGCGGACCGTCGTCGTGGTCGCGCACCGGCCGGCGCTGGTCGAGCTCGCCGACGAGGTGCGTCACGCCTGCGCGGCGCTCCCCGGGACGCAGTCGGCGCCCGTTCGCACGGCGCGCGACGGCGCTGCCCGACGTCGACGACTGGTCCCCCTCCCGCCGAGCCGACCTCGGTGCCATCGCCCTCGGGCGCACTCTCGGCCGCCTCCGGCGTCGCGCTCACGGCGACCGCCGGCTGGCTGATCACCCGCGCCTCGACCCAGCCCGCCGGTGCTGACGCTGATGGTCGCGATCGTCGGCGTGCGCGCCTTCGGCCTGGCCCGGCCGGTGCTGCGGTACGCCGAGCGGCTGCTCTCGCACGAGCGGCCCTGCGGTCTCCTCGCCGAACGACGAGCCGCGGTGTACGCCGCCCTCGTGCCGCTCGTCCCGGCCCGCCTCGGCGCCCCGGGCAGACGTCGCGGTGACCTGCTCACCTCACTCGTCGACGACGTGGACGCGCTGGTCGACGAACGCGTCCGGGTGCGGGTGCCGCTGTGGACCGCGGCCCTCGTCTCGGCCGCCGCCCTCCTGGCCGCGCTGCTGATCGCCCCTCTGGCAGCGGTCGTGGTCGCACTGCCGATGGCCGTCACGCTCGTCGTCGCGCTGCCGGTCGCGAGCCGGGCGGTGCGCCTCGAGGAGGAGTACGTCGCAGCGCGCGCCCGCCTCGGCGAGCTGGTCGAGACCACCCTGACCGACGCGCGCCAGCTCGTCGCCTGGCAGCGCGACGAGGCCGCGATCGCAGGCGTCGTGACGGCCAGCGCGGATCTTGGGACGCTCGCTCGTCGCAGCGCGCTGACGCCCGCCCTCGCTCGCGGCCTGCTGATGATCGCGACCGGAGCGGCGGTCGCGCTGATGCCGAACGCCACGTCCGGCCTGCCCGCTGCCACGGCCGCACTGCTCGTGCTGCTGCCGTTGGCGCTCCACGAGACCCTCGCGCCGGTGATCGACGCGGTCGTCGCGCGCGCCCGGTGCCGGGCCGCGACCGCCCGGATCGACGCGCTGATCGGGCAGGCGCCCGCTGTCGCCGATCCGGCACATCCGGGCGTGTGGCCATCGGCGCACCCCACCGTCGAGGCGACCGAGGTGGGCGCGGCCGAGCCCGTCTCCTTCACCCTGGGTGCCGGCGAACGGGTCGGGATCGTCGGGCCCTCGGGCTCGGGCAAGTCGACGATCGCGAGCCAGCTGATCCGCTTCCTCGACCCGGCCGGCGCGGTGTCCTTCGACGACGTCGACGCCCGCGACCTCGCGCTGGACGAGGTTCGGGGACACGTCGCGCTGGTCGACGACGACCCCTACCTGTTCGCCACGTCGGTGGCCGAGAACGTCCGGCTCGCACGGCCCGGCGCGACCGACGCGGAGGTCGCCGACGCCCTCCGGGTCGCCGGTCTGGCGACGTGGGTCGACGGCGTCGGACTGCACACCCTGATCGGCGCTGGACACCGCGAGGTGTCCGGCGGGGAGCGGGCTCGCCTGGGCCTGGCGCGCGCCGTCCTCGGCGAGCAACCGGTCGTGGTGCTCGACGAGCCGACGGCTCACCTCGACACGGCCACCGCGGAGGCGGTCACCCGCGACGTGCTGCACGCGCTGGCCGGGCGGAGCATCGTGTGGATCACCCACGAGGACGTCGGGCTGGCGGCGATGGACCGGGTGGTCGAGCTCCGGAGCGATCAGTCGCGGCTCACCGGCACCACCACGACCGGGCACGGCGAGTAGCGCACCACCTGGTCCGCGGTGGATCCGGACAGCAGGCCACGGAAGCCACCGGCACCGCGTCGCCCGACGACCACGAGCTCGGCTCCAGCCGCCGCCTCGAGCAGGGCGGCCGACGACTGGCCATGCACGGCGTGCAGCCGCACGTCACACGCGGTCGGCAGGCCCATGGCCTCGATGTCGCGCGTCAGCTGCTCCAGGACCGCCGCTTCGAAGTCCTCGGGCGGCGGCACGTAGCCGGGCTTCATCGATGCGGGACGCGGTGCGTTCGTCAGGCTCCAGGCCCGCAGGATGTGCAGCGGGACACCGACCCTCGGCGCATGGTGCGCGGCCCAGGCGACCGCCTGGGTCGAAGCCGGGGAGCCGTCGTGGCCCACGAGGATGCCACCGTCGATCGCGAGCTCGGTACGCGTCATGCACCGATCCTATTCGCGGACGGCGGAAATGGCGCCGGGCCTAAGGCGCCAGCGAGCGAATCTGAGGTGGCTGTCCGATGTGGGGGCGGGTCGGTGCGCGCGAGCCTTCGGGTCCAGGCACCACGACGCGAGGCCACTCGCAGGAACAGGGGAATGATCATGCTTCAACACCAGACGCTCCATCGAGAGAGCCGCTGGCCGCTCCGGGCCCTCGTGGTCACGGCGCTCGCCGGGCTCTCCCTCGCCGTACCGGTGGCAGCTCACGCCGCGGTGGTCTCCGAGGTCGACACCGGTGTGCTCACGGTCGCCAGCGACGCCGGGGACGCCGTCGCCGTCACCTGTGTCGCCGGCAACGTGAAGGTCAACGCCGCAGATCCGGGCACCGGAGCCGCACTCTGCTCGTCGATCACGCAGATCGTCGTCACGGGCGGACCGCAGGCGAACACCATCGACCTGAGTGGCGTCGACCTCACCGCCTTCACCGCGCTCACCAACGTCAACGTCGATGCGGGCGCGGGGGACGACACGATCACCGGCACGCCACGAGCGGACTTCCTGTTCGGGGCCGCCGGCAACGACCGGATCGTCGGCGGCAGGGGCAACGACGCCATGGTCGGTGACTTCGCGGCCGCAGGAGACGACGTCCTGGTCTGGAACAACGGCGACGGGTCCGACGTGATGGAGGGCGCAGGCGGCAACGACACCGTCGAGGTCAACGGCTCGGTCGCCGACGGTGACCAGTTCACCACCGTGCCGAATGGCGCCCGCGTGCGCTTCGACCGGGTCAACCTCGTGCCCTTCACCCTCGACATCGGCACCACCGAGAACCTTCGCGTCAACGGGCTCGGCGGCAACGACATCATCAGCGGCGCGGTCGGACTGCGACCCCTCATCGACCTCGCCTTCAACGGCGGGGACGGCGACGACACCATCACGGGTGGCGACGGCGACGACACCCTCACCGGCGGCATCGGCCAGGACCGGCTCACCGGCGGCCGGGGCTCGGACCAGAAGTCCGGGGACGAGGGCGACGACACCCTCGTCTGGAACAACGGCGACGGCTCGGACCTGATGGAGGGCGCCATCGGTTCGGACACGGTCGAGGTCAACGGCTCGACCACCGACGGCGACCAGTTCACCACCGTGCCCAACGGCGCCCGCGTGCGCTTCGACCGGGTCAACCTCGTGCCCTTCACCCTCGACATCGGCACCACCGAGAACCTCAGGGTCAACGGCCTCGGCGGCAACGACATCATCAGCGGCGCCGACGGGCTGCGACCCCTCATCGACCTCGCCTTCAGTGGAGGGGACGGCGACGACACTCTGACCGGAGGGGACGGCGACGACACCCTCGCCGGCGGCATCGGCCAGGACCGGCTCACCGGCGCCAAGGGCTCCGACCAGAAGTCCGGGGACGAGGGCGACGACGTCCTGGTCTGGAACAACGGCGACGGCTCCGACGTGATGGAGGGCGCCATCGGTTCGGACACGGTCGAGGTCAACGGCTCGACCACCGACGGCGACAACTTCCTCACCATCCCCAACGGCGCACGCGTCCGCTTCGACCGGGTCAACCTCGTGCCCTTCACCCTCGACATCGGCACCACCGAGAACCTCGAGGTCAACGGGCTCGGTGGCGACGACGTCATCGCGGCGGCGGGCGGGCTGCAGAACCTGATCGGCCTGGCCTTCGACGGCGGCACGGGTGGTGACCGGCTCATCGGCAGCACCGGCGACGACATCCTCACCGGTGGCACCGGCGGCGACGTGATCCAGGGCAGCGACGGTCGGGACCGGCTCGACGGGCAGGCCGGCCGGGACACGCTCAAGGGTGGCGGCGGCCAGGACTGGCTCGACGGTGCGGGCGGACGAGACGCCTTCGCTGCCGGCGGCGGCAACGACCGCATCGACTCGAGCGGCCAGGTCCTCGAGCGCGTCAACTGCGGCGCTGGCCTCGACAAGGTGAAGGGCGGCGTCCTCGACCGGACGCGAGCCAACTGCGAGGTGGTCCGCCCCTGACCGCAGGGTGCGCGACGTGCTCCGCGGTGTCCCGCACGGCCCCGGCCGTGCGGGACACCGCACGTTGCTGTGGTGATCAGGCCCGGACGCCGAGCCGGTGGCCGACGCGGGCGGCCTCCTGCCGGCCCGACACGTCCAGCTTCCGCAGGATGTTGCTGACGTGGACGCTGGCGGTCTTGGAGCTGATGAAGAGCCGGGAGGCGATCTCGCCGTTGGTGAGCCCGGCGACCAGGCAGCCCAGCACCTCGACCTCCCGGGAGGTGAGGGCGTACGCCGCCAGGGCCGCCGTGTCGGTCTCGTCGGCGACCTCGTCGGCGAGGTCGATCCGGTGCCAGCGGGCGAGTGACTCGACCTCCTCCAGCAGTCGTCGGGCAGCGAGCCCGGTGGCCCGCGCATGCGCGTCGCGCAGGGCGGCGATCCCGGCCGCATCACTGCCGCTGCTCAACCTCGCTTCCGCCTCCCGCCAGCGGGCGTACGCCGCATCGGGCCGTCGTCCCGCGGCGTCCCACAGGTCCGCCAGATGGGCCCACGGCTGCGCGCCGCCGGCACCCGAGAGGCGCGCCGCCTCCGCCAGCCGCCACGCGGCCAGCCCGTCGTCGTACGCCGTCGTGCCCTCGGGCACGCGACCGGCCGCGGCGTCGAGCGGCGCCACCATGTCGGCGAGCTGCCGTCGGGACTCCGGGTCCCGGTGACTCTCGGCGAAGTCGGCGACGGCCCGGCGGCCCAGGGCGATCAGCCGCCCGGTGAACAGCTCCTCGTCGGTGCCCTCGACCAGCTCCAGCTCGCCGAGGACCAGCACGTGGGCGGCCTGCGGTCGGCCGGCCCACAGCTCCACCTCGACCGCGCACTCGGTGCCGGTACGCCGCCAGGCGTCGGGGGCGTTCTCGGCCTCCATGATCAGGCGCGCCTGCTCGCAGTGCTCCCAGGCGACGTCCAGGTCACCGGCCAGGGTCGCCAGCCGACCCGCCTGCAGGTGCAGCGGCGCGGCCATGATGCCGCGCGGCCGCCGGGCCAGGGCCTGGGTGAGGAGGGCCGAGGCCTCCGCGACCCGGCCCGTGTCCAGCAGGGCTTCGCACGCATTGGCGGTGAGCACGCTGCCGATCTGGCCGGTCAGCCCGATCCTGCCGAGCTCGGCGCTGGCCTCCCGGCTGGTGTCGGCAACCTCGTCGAGCCGGCCGGCCAGGCCGAGCACGTGCGTGAGGTTGACGTAGGCGAGCGCCAGGTCGTCGGGGCCACCGCAGTCGGCGGCGATCGCGAGCGCCGCCCGGAGGTGCTCGATGCCGGTGTCGTGGTCGCCCCGGTGGGCGAGCACGCTGCCGAGCGCGTTGAGGAGCAGCCCTTCCTCGCGGCGAACACCACAGCGCCGGGCGATGGTGAGCCCGGCCGTGCTCCACTGCTCGGCCTCGTCCATGCGGGACCAGGCAGCGGCAAACAACGCGAGCCCGGCGTGGACGCGGGCCGAGAGCTCGTCGGCCGCCCCGTCCGGGAGCAGGTCGAGGGCCCGGTGCAGCCACTGCTCGGCGTCCTCACCATGGCCCGCGAGGTAGTTGAACGCGCCCAGCCGCTCGCAGAGCGATGCCCGCGCGGCGGGATCGTCGGTGATCGCCAGCGCGGAGGTCGCGAGCCGGATGGCCTCGTCGCTGTCGCCGGTGAGGTGTGCCGCCTGCGCGGCCTCGCCGAGCAGCCACGCGCGGTCGTGCTCGCTGTCGACCCGCGTGCTCAGCTCGGCCGCCCGGGCGAAGTTGGCCCGGGCGTCCTCGAAGGCATACATCTCCCGCGCGGCCAGACCGGCAGTCACCGAGGAGTCGAGGGCTCGCTCGAGGTCGTCAGCCCGGAGCCAGTGGCGCGCCAGCTCGGCAGCGACGTCTCCCCGGTCGAGGTCGCCCCGCTCGACGGCTGCCTCCAGGGCCTCGGCGGCCCGGCCGTGGAGGGCGTGCCGCTCGGTCGGGAGCAGCCCGTCATAGACGACCTCGCGGAAGGCCGGGTGTGCGAAGCCGACGGTGTCGTCGGGGCGCACCTCCAGCACGTGCTGGTCGATCGCCGCATGCAGTCCCGCCTCGGTGTCGGACTGGGTGGCCCCCGCCGTCCGCGCCAGCAACGCCACGTGCGCCGGGCGGCCCAGCGCGGCGGCTGCGGAGAGCAGTCGGCGCGACGTGTCGGGAAGGTCGGCGACCCGGGCGAGCAGGAGCTCGTGCAGGGTCGAGGGCAGGTCATCCCGGGAGCCGTGGCGGACCAGGTGCTCGACGAACAGCGGGTTGCCCGCCGAGCGCGCGAGCACGGACCGGAGCAGGTCCGGCTCCAGCGGGACGCCGAGCAGCTCGGTGGCCATCTGCTCGGTCTGGTCGGCGTCGAGCCGGTCGAGGGCCAGCCGGCTGGAGATCGGCAGCCGGGCCATCTCGGCGATCCACGAGGCGAGGTGGTCGCCGGGCACGACGGCGTCGGCCCGGTAGGTCACGAGCAGCACCAGGCGCTCGGTGCCGAGGTTGGTGGCGAGGAAGCGCAACAGGTCCAGGGTCGATCGGTCCGCCCAGTGCAGGTCCTCCACGACGTGCAGGACCGGCCGGGCCGAGCCGAGCCGCTCGAGCAGCTCGAGCACGGACTGGAAGAGGGCCAGGCGCGACGACGCCGTGACGGCCTCACCGGTGGGCGCCGGTCCCCACGTCGGCATCAGCCGGGCCAGGTCGGGCGACCGCTCGACCTGCTGGCGGACCACCCCGGTGTTCCCCAGCCGCCGGAGCCCCTGCGTGAGTGGGGCGAAGGGCAGCGGCTCGCCTGCGATCGGCAGGCAGGCGCCGTACAGCACGGCGACGTCCTCCGACTCGATCAGCTCCCGGACCAGGCGGGTCTTCCCCGCACCCGTCTCTCCGGTCAGCAGCACCACCGATGGGGAACCGCCGGCGGCGTGCTGCACGGCCGCGCGGAGCTCCCCGAGGCTGGCTTCGCGACCGATGAGCGGAGCGATCCCGAGCAGAGGCACCCCCACATGATTGCCCTCCTGCGTCCGGGCGTCACCCGAGATGCCCGCTAAGGGGGCCATCGGTGGATCTGAGGTGGTTGCCCGATGCGGGATCCGACCAGGTGGACGAGGGTGGACGCATCGCCCACACCAACGAAAGGACCAGCGATGAACCGCCGCTCCACCACCTCGGTCGCACTGGCCGCACTCGCCCTCGCCGCCGTGACTGTCGCCGGCTCCGGCCTGCTGCCCGCCACCGCCCTCCTCGCGCCGGGCACCCCCGGCAAGGACGTCCACTTCGGGCTCGACAACGACAACGCCGCCAACACGTTCATCCAGCCGCCCGGCGTGACCGCCAAGCAGCACATGGACAACACCGACGTCCTCGTCGGCCGCGGCAACGACGACCTGCTCGTCGGCAACCTCGGTGGGGACACGCTGCTCGCCAACAGCGGCGACGACATCCTGGTCGGCGGCCCCGAGAACTTCGTCGCGCCCAACAGCGACGTGCTGCTCGGAGAGAGCGGCGACGACGTCAACATCTGGGCGCCCGGCGACGGCAGCGACGCGTTCGTGGGCCACAGCGGCTACGACGCGATGATCTTCGCGCCGCTCATCAAGGAGACCGACGGCCGGCTCCGGCTGGAGCGCTTCGAGGGCCGCAAGATCCCGCGCGTCGACATCGACTCGGCGCCGCAGTTCACCTGCACGATCGTGCCCGTTCCGGTCCGCAAGCGACTCGGCTTCGACTTCCTGGTGCGGTTCAACGTCGACGGCGAGCCGGTCGTGACGGTCAGGCAGGAGGGCGTCGAGTCGGTCTACTGCCCGAGCCCCTACGCCGGCCAGGCACTGGTCGCGGACCTGACCGACCGCAAGCCGGTCTTCGAGCCGGTGAAGCTCAGCAGCGTCGGTGGCGTCGTCGGCGCCATCCTCGCTCCGGCCTGACAGGCACCGGCCATGACCCCCACCCGAGTGGTGGTCGTGGGCGCCGGCCCCGCTGGACTCCTGGCGGCGCGAGCGCTCGCGGCGCACGCCGACGAGGTCGTCGTCCTCGACCGGGACCGACTCGCCCAGGATCCGGCCCCGCGGGACGGCGTGCCCCAGGACCGGCACTGGAACAGTCTGGACCGCTCCGCAGTCGCGGCGCTCGAGGAGCTGCTTCCCGGTCTCGTCCTCGACGCGGTTGCCGCCGGCGGGCGGCGCGAGCTGGGTGGGATCGTGATCCGTCGACCAGAGCTGGAGACGCTGGTACGCCGGCGCGTCGCCGCCCTGCCCGGCGTCCGGCTCAGGGACCGGACGTCGGCGCTGGACCTGGCCTGCGACCGTGGGCCGCGACGGGTCTCCGGCGTCGTGGTCACCGACCTGGACCGCGACGAGACCACGCACCTCGCGGCGGACCTCGTCATCGACGCCTCCGGCCAGCACACGCGGTCTCCCGCATGGCTCGCGCGTCGGGGCATCGCGGTCTCGGAGAGCCGGACCCGGATCAACGCCACGTTCGTGACGCGGGAGTTCGCCCGCCACTCGACCGCATGCGAGCCGGTCGTGGCGCGGCACGTCGTCCCGGACCCGCGCACCGACGTCGGCTGGGAGCGGGCCGCGGTGCTGGCATCCCTGGGCGACCGCTGGCTGGTCACGCTCGCGGGCTCCCACGGGCGCCGACCGCCCACCGACCTCCCCGGCTTCACGGCGTACGCCGTCGAGGTGTGCCCGACGCTGGGCGATCTCCTGCACGCCCGGGATGTCGTCGGTGACGCTGCGGTCCATCGGTTCCCGGCCACGGTCACGCGGACGGCGAGTGGTTCCCTCGGTGGGCTCGTGGTGACCGGCGACGCCTGGCGCACCCCCGATCCGCTCAGCGAGAGGGGCATCACCTCCGCCGCCCGCACGGCCGTGCTGCTCGCGGAGCTCGCCGCGGCCACGCCGGTCGGCGACCTCGGTGCCGCGTGGCTCGAGCGAACCCGCCCGAAGGCGTGACCTAGCGAGCGTCGGAGAAGGCGCCGTCGCGCAGGACGGGCACGACGCGGCTGACGTCGAGCTGACCGGCGACCTCGACGTCGTCGCCGTAGCCGGCCGCGGCCAGCTCGACGCCGCCGGCGCAGGCGGCCAGCTCAGCGGGGAGGCGGGGTCGTACGGCGCGGAACGCATGCTCGGCCACGCGTGCCTCCGGGCTGAGGCCGTCGATCCCCAGGTCGACGAGCCCGGCGATCACGGCGCCGGCTCCCCAGAGGTCCTCGATCGCGGGACGCAGTGTGCCGTCGGGCCACCGCTCGCCGGCGGGGATGACCGAGCACGACGCGCCATCCCTCAACAGCGGGACGAGGTATGCCGTCACCGCTGACGCGTTGCGCAGGCTGGCCGTCACGACGGTCGACCCGGTCTCGGCCAACGCGAAGGAGATGGTCGAACCATTGGGCGACGGCAGCACGATCCGCTCGACGCCGGAGACCGTGATCATCTCGGCCGGCGACAGGCTGACACCGCGCACGTCACCGTTAGCGAGGCTCCGGGCCTCGAGGCGACCGACGGCCAGGACGGCGTCGCGCGCTTCGGCGTACTCCCTCGCCCGGTCGTCCCTCCAGACGTACGGCAGCACCGTGATCCCGCGCTCGACCGCGATGCTCACCGTGGTGGTGAAGGAGAGCACGTCGATCACCACGGTCACGTCCGCGGCGATCGCCGCAGCGCCTGCCGGGCCCCACTCCATGCGGACGCGGTGGGACGACTGGTCGTGGCCGGGCTTGAACATCCGGCCATCCAACTACAGGGGCGATCAGCGCCGGGTCAGGCGCAGCTTCTTCTTGGCCGGCTCGTAGCTGGCCTTGGTCGCCTTGGCCATCACCGAACCCGGTCGGCGCGGGCCGATCGTGACGGTGCAGCGGCCGCTGGCGGTGGTGCGGCACCGTTCACCGGCGGCGCGCACCGTCGCTCCGGACACGGCCTCACCGGCGTCGGTCACCTTGAACGTCACCCGCTGACGACGATCCGCGCGCCACCGCGACGGGGTCGCCTTCAGCGTCAGCCCCGGCAGCACCTGCGAGTGGTAGACGCCGCTCGCCGTGGTCATCACCAGGTCCGCACGACTCGGCTGTGCATCCACCTGGATGAAGCGCGGGCCGATCTCGTTCGGCGGGTTGGTCAGCGCCTGCACCGGTCCGAACGTCCAGCCGCGGTGCGACGTGTGCGTCGCCCAGAGGTCGGTGCTGTCACGGATCCACGTCACCCAGAGCCGGCCGTTGGCGTCGGTGGCGAGGTCGAGCCGGAACCCGGCTCCGCTCTTCGGCACCACGTGGACGTCGGGCGCGCCGACCTCCCACAGTGCGACCTCGGGCGGGAAGCCGACCGAGTAGGCGATCGTCAGCCCACCACCGGGCCGCACCACCATCGGGATCGCCTCGTTGCCGGCTGCCTCGTCGGACCGCGGCGCCTTCATGATCGCGCCCAGGGTCGGCGCGAGCTGCCGCACGTAGATACCGGACTCCGCGTTGCCCTTCCCGAGCCAGGCGGCCCAGACCGTGTCGCCGTACCGGATCATGTTCAGGTTGTAGCCGGTCACCGCCCCGATGTTGAACAGGTTGTCGTCGGGCGCCGCGGCCGGGTCGCCGGTCACGGTGCCGGTGCGCCAGCCGATGGTGCTGTTGAAGATGAACGCCTGGATGGTGTTCCCGTCCGGGAGGTACGCCGCAGCGTGGCCGTAGTCCCCGAAAGCGACTCCCTTCGTCAGCGCCTCCGCGCCCACGCTCCACGTCGCTCCGTTGTCACCCGAGACGGCCTGGACCAGCTTCCCGCCGCGCAACGGGTCGGCGAAGTCGGCGTTCAGCACGATCCGCAGCCCGCCGGTGGGAGTGCCCATCAGCTTGGGGAAGTCGCTCACCGTCGTCACCGGGCCGAGGTCGACGGCGCTCTGCGCGAGCGTCGAACCCGCCGTACTGACCGCGGAGTGCACGTAGCCCAGCTGGCTCGCCGACAGCTCCTGCTTGTGCACGACGTGCAGCACGCCGTCGGCGGTGCGATGGAGCGCCGCCTCGCCGAGTCCGACCGCCGGCGCGGTGTTGAGCTTGGTCCAGCGGCCGGGAGTGCCGCGGGACTCCGCACTCGCGGTGTCTTCGGGACCGGCGGAGGAGGAGGCCGCCGGGGCGAGCATGGCCGGCAGCAGGCACAGGCCAGCCGCCACGAGAAGAGAGCGCTTCATGGTTGACGACCTGACGGGTAGTCGAAGGAGGGGGGCTCGTGATGCTGTCGCCTGCGGGGGGTCGGCGTAAAGGCGTGGGCTAGACCGGAGAGGTATCACGGTCGCCCTTTGCCATCTCTTTACTTTCATCGGGCGCCGCCGGGGAGCCCGGCACTGGGGGTGCACATGTCGACGAGTGATCTGGTCCTCGAAGGCGGTGGGGTGAAGGGCGCCGGCCTGGCCGGCGCCGTGCACGTGCTGTCCGAGCACTACGACTTCCACCGTGTCGCCGGCACCTCCGCGGGCGCCATCGTCGCGTCGCTGGTGGCCGCCGGCCTCGGCGACCGGCTCGAGGCGCTGACCATCGACACCGACTTCGCGGACTTCCTCGACGAGGGCGCGGCCGGTCGGTTCCTGGGGCCGCTCGGCAACGGCATCGACCTGCTCGCCCGGGAGGGCATCCACCGCGGCCGAGCCCTGCACCGCTGGATCCAGGACACCCTGGGCGGCGCGGGCGTGCGGACCTGGGGCGACCTGCGGCTCCCCGGCGCGACCGCCAGCACCCCGATCGAGCACCGCTACCGCCTCGTCGTGATCGTCTCCGACGTCTCCCGCGGCCGGATGCTGCGCCTGCCCTGGGACTACGAACGGCTGCTGGGCACCTCCCCCGACTCGATGTCCGTCGCCGACGCGGTGCGTGCCTCGGCGTCGATCCCGTTCTTCTTCCGGCCGTGGCGCCTGCCGGTCGACCCGGCGCTCACGGACGGTCGCCACGAGATCGTGCTGACCGACGGCGGGATGCTCTCCAACTACCCGATCGACCTGTTCGACGACGAGCCCGACCACCCGACCTTCGGGATCAAGCTGTCGGCCCGGCTGCCGATGTGTTCGCAGCGGTGGAACGACGCCGACGACCCGCTGTCCCTGGCTCGTGCCCTGCTCGCGACGATGACCAACGCCCACGACCAGGTGCACGTGGACCGACCCTCGGTCGTCTCACGCACCGTGTTCGTCGAGACCAGCGGCGTGCGCTCCACCGACTTCCGGCTCTCCCTCGAGACCAAGCGCGGGCTCTTCGACAACGGCGTCGCCGCGGCCACCAAGTTCCTCGCCACCTGGGACTTCTCGACCTGGCAGCGGTTGTACGGCGCACGGTGCCCCCACACCCACGTCCCGCCACAGGCGCTCGTCGGGTCCGCCACCTGACCTCACCGCCGGCGCTCGCGCAGCCGATGGCTCCCGGGCTTCAGACGGGCCAGCCCGTGTAGGCCTCGGCAAGATAGGTCGACCCGGCTTCCGAGCCGACCACGGCCGCAAGCTCGCCGAGCTGTCGTCGTGAATCGAAGTCGGTCGCGTCGGGAAGCGAGTGGAGCAGGTTGGTCATCCAGTAGGAGAAGTTCTGCGCCTTCCACACCCGCGCCAGCGCTCGGTCGGTGTACTCGTCCAGTGCAGAGCGGTCGTTCTTGAGGACGAACCGCTCGAGCACCTCGCCCAGCACGCGGACGTCGGCGAGGGCGAGGTTGAGTCCCTTGGCGCCGGTCGGCGGAACCGTGTGGGCGGCGTCCCCTGCCAGGAGCAGGCTGCCGTACCGCATCGGCTCGCAGACGTAGGAGCGGAACGGCAGCACGGTCTTCTCGAAGATCCGACCTTCCGCGAGCGTGAACCCGTCCTCGCCGGCCACTCTGCCCTGCAGCTCGGCCCAGATCCGGTCCTCCGACCAGTCGTCGACGGACTCCTCGGGCGAGCACTGGAAGTACATCCGCTGGATCGCGTCCGTGCGCTGACTGATCAGCGCGAAGCCGCGGTCCGAGCGGGCGTAGACGAGCTCCTCGGCGCTTGGCGGGGCTTCGCAGAGGATCCCGAACCAGGCGAAGGGGTACTGCCGGAAGTAGTCCTTGCGTCCCACCACCGATGACCGAGTGATGCTGCGCGAGCCGTCGGCGCCGACCAGCACGTCGCAGCGCACCTCGTGCTCCACCCCGGCACTGTCGGTGAAGAGCATCGCCGGCCGGTCGCTGGTCACGTCGACGACGGAGGTCTCGGCCACGGCATACCTCACGTCGCCGCCGTCGCGCTCCCGCGCGTCAGCCAGATCGAGGAACACGTCGGTCTGGGGGTAGAGCCACGTCGAGGCGCCGACGAGGCCCTGGAAGTCGATGCGGTGGCTGGTGCCGCCGAACCGGAGGTCGATGCCGCGGTGCTCACGGCCGTCACGGAGCACGCGGTCGGACACCCCCGAGTCGACGAGCAGGCGGACGCTGTCCCGCTCGAGGATCCCCGCTCGATGCGTGTGCTCGATCTCGTCGCGCGTGCGGGTCTCGATGACGGCGGACTCGATGCCGGAGACGTGGAGGAGGTGGGACAGCATGAGGCCTGCCGGTCCACCACCGACGATGCCGACGGTGGTGCTGGAGATGGTGCGGGACATGGCTCTTCCTAGTGGGTTGCGTCGATGAGGGGGACGTCGAGGTCGGTGCGCACGGCGTCGAGCACGAACACGTCAGTCATCGGTCTCCTCCATCGAGTCCAGGACCTTCTTGGCCACAGCGAAGCCGTGGTTGGCCACCGGGACACCGCAGTAGATCGCGCTCTGCAAGATGACCTCGGCGATCTCCTCGGGTGTGAGGCCGTTGCGGCGCGCAGCACGCACATGCATGGCGAACTCCTCCCAGTGCCCGAGGGCCAGCAGAGCGGTGAGCGTGGACACGCTGCGCGCACGGCGGTCGAGCCCCGGACGTGTCCAGACACTCCCCCACGCGTAGCGGGTGATCAGCTCCTGGAAGTCGGCATTGAAGGGCGACTTGGTCGACTCGGCCCCATCCACGTGGGCGTCGCCCAGGACCTCGCGGCGTACGCGCATGCCGTCGTCGTAAGTGTCAGCCACGCGAGGCCACCTCCCACACGGTCAGTTCAGGCATGCCCGTTCCCCTCCCTCGGCAACCGCTCCAGCACCGCGTCGACGAACACCGAAGCCGCACCGAGGTAGTCCTCCGCAGCGGTGGCCCCGGCGCTCTCGGCCAGCAGGTCGCACGCCGCGTCGACGCGAGCCTTCATGACAGCGGTGTCCACCTCGAGCAGCGAGACGAGCTCGGCGGTCTGCGACGCCGCGGTGACGGTGACCTCGAGGAGCCGACGGAGCGAGGGCCACTCGCTGTGCCAGGCACCGTCGGGACGTTCGTCGACAGCCTGCGCTGCGGCCAGGTGGAGCTGGGCCAGCAGCTGAGGCGTCTGGAGGGAGGCAGCGCGGACCAGCACCGCGAGGACCGGGTTCTGCTTGTGCGGCATCGTGGACGACCCGCCCCGGCCGGCGACCTGCCCTTCTCGGAGCTCGCCGATCTCGGGGCGCGCGAGCAGCGCGACGTCGGACGCGATGACCCCCAGGGCATCGGTCGTCGCCACCAGTGCGTCGCCGATCACCGTCACCGGCGCCCGGTTGGTGTGCCAAGGAACCCCCGGCCAGCGCAGCCCGAGCTCCTCGGCGAACGCCGCCGCGGCCGCCGAGGGATCCGTCGTCTCCGCGACGAGCGACAGGGTCCCTGCCGCTCCACCGCACTGCACGGGGAGCCGGTCCAGGGCGCGGTCGACGCGGTCAAGGGCGTCCAGCACCCCGGACAGCCACTGCGCGGCCTTGAGCCCGAAGGTGACCGGGACGGCGTGCTGCGTCAGCGTGCGCCCGACCATCACGCTGGCCCGGTGCTGGTCGGCGAGAGTCGCGAGCCTCTGGGCCGTCGCGACGAGGTCTCCCCTGGTGCGCGCCAGGGCATCGCGCGACAGCAGCACGAGCGCTGTGTCGAGCACGTCCTGACTGGTGAGCCCGCGATGCACGAGCCGGGCGAGAGGATCGCCCACCACTGCGCGAAGTCCGGTGACGAGCGGCACGACCGGGTTACCGGTGTCCTCGCCCGCGGCGCCCAGCGCGCTGAGGTCGACCTGCCACCCGTCGGCAGCGATGGCCACCGCCTGCGCATCTTCGGGGTCGACGGCTCCCACGTGGGCGAGGGCGCGCAGCCAGGCAACCTCCACCCGGAGCATCGCCGTGACCAACGATGCATCGTCGGCCACGCCGGCCGCCCGGTGCAGCCCGGGCGAGAGCAGATCACTCATGCGCGCCATCCCCGGTGAAGGAGAGGAAGACGGTCTCGCGGTCGCCCTGCAGGTGGAGGTCGAAGCGGAGGCTGCCGTCGGCCTCACGCACGGCGATCAGGGTCTCGCGGTCCTCCGGAGCGAGGCGGGCCAGCAAGGGGTCCGCCTCGAAGTCACGGCCGGGCAGATAGGCCCGGGTGAAGAGCCGGTCCAGGAGACCGCGCGCGAAGATCACGACGGCGAAGAATGCGCCGCCCGGCTCGACGGTGACGAAGGAGTAGTGGCCGCTCGAGTCGGTGGCCGCGCGCCCCCAGCCGGTGAATCGGCCGTCACGGACCAGAGATCCCTCGAGCTGCGAGACCACGCCGTGCGCGTCGGCCTGCCGGATCTCGATCAGCGCGTCCGGCACCGGCTCCCCCGCGCCGTCGTACACGACGCCATGCAGCCGGACCGCGCCCGCGGTCGCCGGCGGTACGAGCTCGTGGCCGCGCTCGTAGGGCATGGCGTCATGGAAGAAGGGGCCGATCGTCTGCCCAGGAGTGGTGATCGGGTCAGGCATGGTCATCCTCCCGCTCCAAGGGTGTGGCGTGGGTGCCGGTGAGGACGATGTCCCAGCGATAGCCGGTCGCCCACTCGGACTGGGTGAGCTCGTGGTCGTACGTCGCAACGAGACTGTCGCGAGCCGCGGGGTCGGTGATCGCCTGGTAGATCGGGTCGAGCGCGAAGAGCGGATCGCCCGGGAAGTACATCTGCGTGATCAGCCGCTGGGTGAACTCGGTGCCGAACAGCGAGAAGTGGATGTGCGCGGGCCGCCAGGCGTTGTGGTGGTTGCGCCACGGATAGGGCCCGGGCTTGATCGTGGTGAACCGGTACCACCCGTCGCCGTCGGTCAGGCAGCGCCCGACCCCGGTGAAGTGCGGGTCGAGCGGAGCGGGGTGCTGGTCACGCTTGTGCAGGTAGCGGCCGGCGGCGTTGGCCTGCCACACCTCGACCAGCTGGTGTCGTACCGCTCGCCCCTCGCCGTCGAGCACGCGGCCGGTCACCACCGTGCGCTCCCCGATCGGCTCGCCCCGACCCTGGATGGTCAGGTCGGCTTCGACGGAATGGACGTCCGAGTGTCCGAAGACCGGCGCCAGCAGCTCGACGTCCTCGGGGTCCACACGCTGGAGGACCTTGGTCGGGTGGCGCAGCAGGCTGCTGCGGTAGGGCGGGAAGTCCAGTCTCGGCTGGGAATCCCCGGGCTCGGCCTCCTGGTGGAGGTTCGCGATCTCGTCGCTCACCAAGGATTGGGGCTCGAGGTCGATCTGTGCGCTTCTCACACCACCATGGTGATCGCGACGCCCGGCGAAAGGCGAGACTACGCTTCCACTGAGTGGAAGGAGACTTCATGGCCGGCAACACCTCGACGCCCGGGGCCTCGGTGGTGTCGCGCGCACTCGCGCTGCTGTTCGCCTTCGACAGCCAGCACCGCCGCCTCACCCTCACCGACCTCGCGCGCCGGGCAGACCTGCCACTGGCCACCACCCACCGTCTCGTTGCCGAGCTCGTCGCGGGAGGCGCACTCGTCCGCCGGGCCAACGGCGACTACGTCGTCGGCCGCCGACTGTGGGACGTCGGACTCCTGGCCCCCGTGCAGACCGGGCTGCGTCAGATCGCCTCGCCCTTTCTCAACGACATCCACGCCGCCACGCTGGCAACCGTCCACCTGGCCGTGCGCGAGCGGACTCAGGTGCTCTATGTCGAACGACTGTCGGGCCGCGCATCCGTGCCCGTGGTCAGCACCGTCGGCTCGCGACTGCCGATGCACGCAACCGGTGTCGGCAAGGTGCTGCTCGCGCACGCGCCCGCCGATGTCCAGGAACGGGTCCTCTCCAGCCTCGACCGGATCACGCCCTACACCGTGACCCAGCGCGACCGGCTCGAGCGCCAGCTCGAGCGGGTGCGCAGGGACGGGTTCGCGACGACGGAGGAGGAGATGACCCTGGGCGCGTGCTCGATCGCCGTCCCCGTGCCCGGGCCTGACGGTTCGGTGGTTGCGGCGGTCGGAGTCGTCGTGCCGGCACTGAAGCGGGACAAGGCACGACTCCTCGCCGCCCTGCAGGTGGCGGCCCTCGGCGTGGGCAGGAGCCTGGCGAGCTGAGATCCCACCGCCCGGTCCCGGGGAAGCGACACGGGGGCACTACCGCGGCGCGCCTCCGCTGAGGGAACGTCGGCACCGCACCAGGTAGGTGCGCAGGATCTCGGTCTGCCCGGCGTCGAAACCCTCGAGCATGGCCGACTCGATGTCGGCGACCGCGGGGTACAGGTCGTCGAGGACCCGCTGACCGGCCGCGCTCAGCGACAGGTTGTACTGCTTGCGGTTGCGCTCGTCGCGCTCGCGGGTGACGAGGCCGCGGCCGAGGAGGAAGGTCACCATCTCGGCCATCGACTGGGCGCGGACGAACGAGTTGCGGGCCAGCTCGGCCGAGGTGATGCCGGGGTGCCGCTCGAGCACGGTCAACGCGGTGTACTGCAGCGTGGTCAGGTCGGCCGTGGCCACCACGTCGTCCAGGGCCTGTCGGACCGCCAGCTCCACCTGCTTGACCAGGTAGAGCAGGGTGATGTCGCGGTCGCGGCCGGACGTGGAGGACGGGGCTGCACTGCTCATGCCGACTCACCCCTCGCTTACGGTGCCGAGTCCTCCGGCCACGGCCATCATCACGTCAGGTGAGCGACTCTACGGCCGAAGGACTCCCAGCGGATGAACCTTGCCCGGCAGCAGGTTCTGGGGGTCGCCGGAGCTACCTCGGGGGCTCGCCGCCCAGCGCGTGCCTGCACCGCAGGAGATAGGTGCGCAGGATCTCGGTCTGGCCACCGTCGAACCCGTCGAGCATCTTCGTCTCGATGTCGGCGACTGCATCCAACAGGTCGTCGAGCACGCGCTGCCCCTCCGACGTCAGGGTCAGGAGGTACTGCTTGCGATTGGTCTGGTCGCGCTCCCGCGTCACCAGCCCCCGGCCGAGCAGGAAGGTGATCATCTCGGCCATGGTCTGGGCGCGCACGAAGGAGTTGCGCGCGAGCTCGGCCGACGTGATGCCCGGGTGCCGCTCGAGGACGGTGAGGGCGGTGTACTGCAGGGTGGTCAGGTCGGCGGACGCCACCACGTCGTCGAGCGCCTGTCGGACCGCGAGCTCCACCTGCTTGATGAGGTAGAGCAGGGTGACGTCGCGGTCCCGGGCCGACCCCTCCGCACTGCTGGCCAACGGCACGCTCATCCGGGCACCCCGGCCCGCGATCGCTGCAGCAGCCTGCCGACACCGGCGTCGACGGACGGGACGACACCTCGCGGCATGAAGAGCAGCGCGAGCACCAGCAGGGTGCCGTAGGTGGCGTACTGCATGATCGGGGCCGCCGTCGGCGGCAGTCCGGGCTGGCTGCTGACCGTGTTGAGGACCTGGAGGAGCACCGAGACGATCACGGCTCCGACCACTCCTCCCCAGATCGTCCCGAGGCCGCCGACCACGGCCATGATCACGTAGGTGAAGGACTCTACGGCCGGGAAGGAGTCCGGGCTCACGTAGGGCGTGAAGAACGCCGAGAGTCCGCCGGCGAGTCCGGCATACCCCGCCGACAGCGCGAAGATGGTGACCTTGCTGCGGTTCACCGGCACCCCCGCCGACTCTGCTGCGGTCTGGCTACCCGCCAGGGCCTGGATGCCGCGACCGAAACGGCTGTGCACCGTCCGGTGGCTGAGCAGCAGCACCAGCCCCAGGCAGGCCAGCGCCAGGTAGACGTAGGGCAGCTGCCCGACAACGACCCGGTCGCCGACGCCCAGCGGCGGGATGCCGCCGACCCCGAAGGCGCCGCCGAGCACGTCGAAGGTGCTCATGGCCGCCTGGACCATCAACAGCAGCGCGAGCGTCCCGAAGGCGAGGTAGTGCCCGTGCAACCGGAGGAGGGGCACGCCGACCAGGGCAGCGAAGCCGGCCGCCACCAGCGGCGCCGCCAGCAGGGCGACCAGCGGCGGGAGCTCGAACCTCGTGGTGCCGACCGCCACGGTGAGCGCACCGGCGGCCACGAACGCACCCTGGCCGAGGGATGCCTGACCGGAGTAGCCCATCAGGATCGACAGGCCGGTGACCACGATCGCCGCCAGGACCATGCGCATGAAGAAGGTCAGGTCGGGCAGCACCAGCGGGGCAACACACGCGGCCACGCAGGCCAGGACCACCATGACGGTCCTGGGCTGGGGACGCGACATCACGCGGGACATCACTCGGGACATCACTTTGCCTCCTCGTGGGCGAAGCTGCGGCTCCGCGCGATCATGATGACCATCATCAGCAGCAGGGCCACCTCGGTCTGGTAGGACCCATTGAGGTAACCCGCCGTGAGCTGGCCGGCGACGCCGAGCCCGAGGCCGCCGACCAGGGTGCGCAGCGGGCTGACCAGCCCGCCGAAGACGGCTGCGGCGAACCCGCCGAGGGCCATCGGCAGGTCGGAGTAGAAGGACAGTGCGTTGCTGGGTGCGAGCAGCACGCCCGCCAGTCCGCCCAGGATCCCGGAGAGTCCGAAGGCGACGAGTCCCATGCGACGTACGTCGATGCCGACCAGACGCGCGGCGAAGGGGTTCGAGGCGCTCGCGGTGAGCGCCTTGCCGAGGTAGGTACGGGAGAAGAACAGCGAGAGTGCCGCGAACGCCACCAGCGTCACGACGAGCACCAAGAGGCGCTGCCGCTCCACCTCGGCACCGAGGATCGTCGCGAACCCGTCGAGGCCGGGTGGCGACACGGGGTCCTGGCCCCACAGCCAGATGATGGCGGCGGAGAACAGCATCGAGATGCCGAGGGTGACGATCAGCGAGATCAGGGGTGGTGTGCCTCGCTTGCCGATGGCGATGAAGCCGACCAGCACGCCGACCAGCCCGCACACCATGACGGTCACCGCCTCCCCGACCACGTGCGGCAGTCGCCCGGCCAGCAGCGAGGTGGACAGCATCGCGCCGAGCACGGCCAGGGAGCCCTGCGCGAAGTTGACGACGCGAGTGACGCGGTGCACGACGACGAAGCCGCTGCCGATCAGCGCGAACGAGGAGCCCAGGGCGATCCCGGTGACCAGGTAGGTGACGAACTCCCTCATCGGGATCCCTCCATGTCGGCAAGCTCGGCGAGGTCGCCGAAGTAGGCCTTGCGCACGGCATCGCTCTTCGCGAGGTCGGAGCTCGGCCCGGTCACCACGACCCGGCCCGCCTCCAGCACGCAGGCGCGGGCGCACAGGTTGAAGGCGAGCGTGACCTCCTGCTCGACCAGCAGGACGGCGGTGCCACGTTCGGTGTTGAGGTAGCGCAGGTGCTCGGCGAGCTCGTCGACCACGATGGGCGCGAGGCCCAGCGACAGCTCGTCGATGGCCAGCAGGTCGGGCCGCGCCATCAGGGCGCGTCCGATCGCCACCATCTGTTGCTGTCCGCCGGAGAGCCGACCCGCCTTGCGCCGGCGCATGCCGGCCAGGTCCGGGAGCAGGTCGAAGACCTCGTCCAGCTGTCGGTTCCGGATCGACCAGCCGCCGAGGAGCAGGTTGTCCTCGACGCTCATGTCCGGAAACATCTGGCGGCCCTCGGGGACCTGGGCCACGGTGCCCTCGACCACGACCGATCCCGATGCCGGCTTGAGCAGCCCGCTGATGGCGTTGATCAGCGTGGACTTGCCGGCCCCGTTGGGGCCGACCAGGGCGACCATCTCGCCGCGGCCGACCTCGAGGGACACCCCGTCGAGTGCCACCGCCGAGCCGTATCGCACGACGAGGTCACTGATGTGCAGCATGGTCTGCTCCGGTTCCGAGGTAGGCCTTGACGACGGCGGGGTCGGAAGTGACCTCCGCCGGAGAGCCGTCGGCGATCACCTTGCCGAGGTCCAGCACAGTGATGCGTTGGGCCAACGAGGTGACCATGCCGACGTCGTGCTCGACGAGGAGGATGGTCGTGCCCGCACCGTTCAGCTCACGGATGAGGTCGGCGAGCTGCGTGCGCTCCGCTGCCCGCAGGCCGGAGGCCGGCTCGTCGAGAAGCAGCAGCCGGGGCCGGCCGGCCAGCGCCCGCGCCACCTGGAGTCGGCGCTGCTGGCCCAGCGGCAGGCCCTCGGCCGGCCGGTCCGCCAGCTCGAGCAGGCCGACGCGGTCCAGGCACTGTTCGGCCTGGGCTCGGATCTCCCGCTCCTCCCGGCGTTGGGCCGGTGGCCGGAACGCGGCGGACACCAGGCCGGCGCGCGAACGCGCGTGCGCACCCACCATCACGTTCTGCAGCAGCGACATGCCCGCGAACAGCCGGGCTCCCTGGAACACGATCGCCACGCCGCGGCGCGACCGGACGTGGGGTGGCAACCGGTCGATGTGTGACCCGGCCAGGCTGATCGAGCCGGCGTCCGGACGCAGGTGGCCGGCGATCAGGTTGAACAGCGTCGACTTGCCGGCGCCGTTGGGACCGATCACCCCGCGCAGCTCGCCCTCGGCGACCTCGAGGCTGACGTCCCGGTTGGCGTAGACACCGCCGAAGTGCTTGGACACCCGTTCGACCTTGAGCATGCTGGCCTCCGCTGAGTGGTTGGTGGTCTGGGTGGTGTGGGTTGGCAGGTGCGGGCCGCGCGGCTAGGTCTGCCCGGCCCGCACCTGGTCACGCAGGACTCCTGCGCCCGACTACTCGGGCAGGCTGGTCTTGAACGCCTCGAGGGAGTACGGCGTCGCCTTCAGGTCCCCGTCCTTGACCTCGACGATCGCGATGGCGTCCTTGCCGAGGCCGCCGTGGTCGTCCGCGGAGAACCTGAGGTGGCCGATCGGCGTGAGCAGGTCGAGGGTCTCCAAGGCGTCGCGCACCTTCTCCCGGTCACTGGACTCCGCCGTCTCGATCGCGGCCACCAGCAGCTGGACGGCGGCAGCCCCATCGAAGGCGAACTGTGGCGGGTAGGCGTCGTTCTGCTCCAGCCACGGGTTGGCGAACGCGTCGACGGCGTCCTTGAGAGGTCCGGCCGGCAGCTCGCGTCCCGGCACGGCGATGCTGCTGGTCATCACGACGCCCTCGCCTTCAGGGCCCGCGGGCTCGACGTACAGGTTCGAGGCCTGCGCGCCGGTCATGATCAGCGGGATGCCCGACCCGGCGAACTGCTTGGTGATGATGACCGAAGCAGGACCGGCCACCCAGACCAGGAAGGCGTCGGGCTTGGCGGCCTTCACCTTCGAGATCGCCGCGGTGAAGTCGGTGGCCGCGACGTCGATCGACTCGTCGACCACTACCTCGATACCCGCCGCCTCGGCGGCAGCGACGGTCGCCTGGTGGCCGTAGTTGCCGTAGGGGTCCTCCGATGTGTAGGCAATCGCGAGGGACTCGACCCCTTCCGACTCGAGGTAGTCGACAGCCGCCGCGGCGTAGAGCTCGGGAATCGCCACGCACGTGAACGCGTAGGCGTTCGAGCCGTCCTTGAAGGCGCTGACCGGCCCGAGGGCGATGGTCGGGATCTTGTTGGTCTCGGCGCTGGGACCGATCGCGGTGGAGGCCGAGACGTTGGAGGAGGACAGGATCGCGGTGTAGCTGCGGTCCGCGGCCATCTGGTTGTACTCGGTGACCGACTGGGGGACCTCGGTCTTGTCGTCCTTGATGGTGACCTCGAGGTCGCGGCCCAGGACACCGCCGTCCGCGTTGATCCGGGCGACCTCCTGTTCGATCGCGGCCTTGTCGCCGATGCCGAGCGGCGAGAACGGCCCGGTGAGGGGTACGACGACCCCGATCTTGATCGGGCCCGACGAGCTGTCGGTCCCTCCCTCGGCGGGCCCGCACGCGGCCAGGCCCAGGGCCAGGGCCAGCGCTCCTGCGACGGTCGGGACGGTGAGTTTTGTGCTGAACATGGGTCACCTCAAGAGGTTGTCCGAGAGTGGGAGTTATCAGGGTTCCTGTCTGTCAGGAAGCCTGAAGATGGAGTATGACCACGGTCACACAGGGTGTCAATAGTCAGTTCTGAGGTGACACAAGCCCCGCAGTGGAGCGGGATGTGCCCGGTCTTCGATCTCTTGACAGAGAGTCCAGAGGAGCCATTGACAAGGTGACCACCGCCACATCAGACTGATTCTTCGACAGGAACCCTGATAACCTGGGATGGCAATGATGAGTGAAGAGGCACAGCAGCTCCCGCCCCGCCAGCTGTTCGTCGGCGGCGCGTGGCGCGATGGAAACGCCGGCATGCGGCGCGACGTGGTCGATCCCGCCACCGGGGGGATCCTCACCACGGTGGTGGAGGCCGACGCCACGGACGTGGACGTCGCCGTGCGCAACGCCCGCGAGGCGTTCGACGACGGCCCGTGGCCGCGGATGCCGGCCCGCGACCGGGCGCGCATCCTGAACAAGGCGGCCCAGCTGATCCGCGAGCGTGCGGACGAGCTGGTCTCCCTCGAGAGCCACGACGTCGGCAAGCCGGTGTCGCTGTGCCGTGCGGTCGACGTCGAGACCGCAGCCCAGCAGTACGAATACTGCGCGGCGCTCGCGCAGGGCATCGAGGGTGCCACCCGCTCCACGCCGATGCCGGCCCTGGCCTACACGACGCGGCTGCCGGTGGGTGTCGTGGGCGCCATCACCCCCTTCAACTTTCCGTTGATCCTGTCCAGCACCAAGATCGCCGCGGCGCTGGCCGCCGGCAACGTCGTGGTCCACAAGCCCGCCGACGACACCCCGCTCAGCGCGCTGTTCATGGCCGAGCTCTTGAAGGACGCCGGCGTCCCGGACGGAGTGCTCAACGTCGTCACGGGCAGCGGCCAGATCGTCGGCGAGGCGCTGCTGCGGCACCCCGGCGTGGACAAGATCGCGTTCACCGGGTCCACGGCGGTCGGACGCCACGCGGCCAGCGTGGCCGGCGAGCACCTCAAGCCGGTCACCATGGAGCTCGGCGGCAACGCCGCCCACATCGTCTTCGACGACGCCGACGTCGACGTCGCCATCGGCGCGGTGATCAAGGCGTTCGTCTTCAACTCCGGCCAGTTCTGCATGGCGGGCCCGCGCCTGCTGGTCGCGCGGCCGCTGCACGACACCGTCCTCGGGATCCTCGAGCAGGCGGTGCCCACGGTGCCCATCGGCGATCCGCGTGATCCGGCGACGGTGATCGGCCCGATGGCCGGCGAGCGCCAGCTGGCGAAGGTCGAGGAGTACGTCGAGCTCGCCCGCAAGGAGGGCGGCCGGATCGTCTGCGGCGGTGAGCGGCTCGACCTTGACGGCGGCTACTACTACCGGCCGACCGTGATCGCCGACCTGCCCGCCGACTCGCGAGTGATCGCCGAGGAGGTCTTCGGCCCCGTGCTCACCGTGCAGCCGTTCGACGACGAGGACGAGGCCGTGGCACTCGCCAACAGCACGCCGTACGGCCTGGCTGCCGGTCTGCAGACCCGCGACGTGACCCGCGCCCACCGGGTCGCGGCCCGCCTCGACGCCGGGATCGTGTGGGTCAACGACTGGGCGATGCTCGACCCGGCGGTGCCCTTCGGTGGCGTCAAGGACTCCGGCTTCGGCCGTGAATACGGCCCCGAGGCGCTGGAGGCCTACACCAAGGTCAAGTCCGTCGTCGTCTCTCTTCCCCAGCCCCAGTGATTCAGGAGCAACCATGACCATCACCACCCAGGCCGCCGTCGTCGAGACCGGCGGCGCCCCTTTCACCCTGGTCGACGTCGAGCTCGACGAGCCCCGCGCCGACGAGGTGCTCGTCCGGATGACCGCGGCCGGCCTGTGCCACACCGACCTCGGCGTGGCCTCGGGTGGGCTGCCGTTCCCGCTGCCCGGCGTGCTGGGCCACGAGGGCGCTGGCATCGTCGAGCGGGTCGGCTCGGCCGTCACCACGGTGGCGCCGGGCGATCACGTCCTGCTGTCGTTCACCTCGTGCGGGTCCTGCCGCAACTGTCGTGGGGGCCACCCGGCCTACTGCGCCACCTGGCTCCCGGACAACCTGATCGGTGGCGCTCGCCGGGACGGGTCGAGCACGATCAGTCGCTCCGGCGAGCCGATCGGCAGCCACTTCTTCGGCCAGTCCTCGTTCGCCCGCCACGCGGTGGCCGACGAGCGCAGCGTGGTCAAGGTCGACGTCGGTTCGCCGCTGGAGATCCTCGCGCCGCTCGGCTGCGGAGTGCAGACCGGGGTCGGGGCCGTGTGGAACGTGCTCAAGCCAGGCCCCGGCAGCACCGTCGTCGTGGCCGGCGCGGGTGCGGTCGGACTCTCGGCGGTGATGGCCGCAGCTCTCACCCCGGCCCAGCGGATCGTGGCCGTCGACGTCCTGCCCCACCGGCTCGACCTGGCCCGCAAGCTCGGCGCCACCCACGTCATCGACGCCACGCAGCGAGGACTACGCGGAGCGGATCGCCGAGATCACCGGCGGTGCCGGCTGCGACGGCGTCATCGAGACCACCGGCAACGTCACGGTGCTGCGCCAAGCAGTCGACAGCCTCGCCGCCCGTGGCACCGCGGTCGTCGTCGGCGCGCCGCCGTTCGGCACCGAGGTCGGGTTCGAGGTCAACGGTCTCCTCGGGGGCAAGCACATCGTCGGCATCACCCTCGGCGACAGCGAGACCCAGACCTTCATCCCGCTGCTGGCTGCCATGGTCACCGACGGGCGGCTGCCGGTCGGCGAGCTGATCACGACCTACGACTTCGCGGACATCCAGCAGGCGGTCGAGGACGTCAGGAGCGGCGCGACCATCAAGCCGGTCCTGACCTTCGGCTGACCCGCACCAGTTCACTCACCACCCACCACCAGGAGCAGCAGATGGACATCACCGGAAAAGTCGCCGTCGTCACCGGCGCCGGGCAGGGCCTCGGCCGCGCCTACGCCATGGCCCTCGCCGACGCCGGAGCGGCGGTCGTCGTCAACGACGTGAACGACGAGACGGCAGCCGCGGTCGTCGACGCGATCACGGCCGCCGGTGGTCGGGCAGTGGCCGAGGTCGTGCCGGTCGGCACGACCGCCGCCGCCAAGGCGCTCGTCGCCCGCGCTGTGGACACCTACGGCCGGCTCGACGTCATGGTCACCAACGCCGGTGTGCTGCGCGACCGCGTGCTGTGGAACATGAGCGACGACGACTTCGACACCGTCGTCCAGGTGCACCTCCGCGGCACGTTCACCTGCGTCCGCGAGGCGGCCAAGCACTTCCGGGCCCAGGGCGAGGGCGGTCGCGTCATCCTTGCCGGGTCACCGGCCGGTCAGCGCGGCAACTTCGGCCAGACCAACTACGCCGCCGCGAAGGCCGGCATCGTCGCGATGGCGCGCACGTGGGCGATGGAGCTGGCGCGGGCCGACGTCACCGTCAACGCCGTGGTCCCCAACGCCGCCACCGCCATGACCGAGACCATCCCGTTCCTGGCGCCGTACGTCGAGCTGATGGAGCAGGGCCTCCCGGTCCCGTCGGTCGTCCGCCGGGCCGCCTCCTTCGGCACCGCCGAGGACGTCGCCGGGCTGATCGTCTACCTCGCCTCGGACGAGTCCGCCGGTGTCACCGGTCAGGCGATCGGGATCGGCGGCGACCGGCTCTCCCTGTGGTCGCACCCGACCGAGATCCGCAGCGCCTTCATGGACGGGGGCTGGAGCGCCGACGCGATCGCCGAGGCGTTCGAGTCGACCGTGGGCGAGGTGCAGGAGACCTACGGCATCCCCGCGCCCAAGCTGCCCGCGCTCCAGCCGCAAGAGGCATAGGGGTCGACGTGCCCGAGCCCTACATCTCCCGGATCGACGTCTCGGCGCTCACCGCGATCGACGTGCACACGCACGCCGAGACCGACGGGTGCGGCCACTACTCGCTCCCGGACAACCTCCGCGCCGGCGCCGATCAGTACTTCGGGGTCGAGGGCGGCGGGCCGCCCACGCTCGACCAGCTCGCGGCGTACTACCGCGAACGCCGGATGGCGGCCGTGGTCTTCACCGTCGACGCCGAGTCGGCACTCGGCCACACCCGAATCGCCAACGAGGCCGTGGTCGAGGGCGCCAGCCGCAACGCCGATGTGCTCATCCCGTTCGCCAGCATCGACCCGGCCAAGGGCCGGGCCGGCGTGCGGGAGGCGCGGCGGCTGGTCGAGGAGCTCGGCGTGCGCGGCTTCAAGTTCCACCCGAGCGTGCAGGCGTTCTACCCCAACGACCGCGCGGTCTACCCGCTCTACGAGGTGCTGGAGGAGCTCGGCGTGCCGGCCCTCTTCCACAGCGGGCAGACCGGCATCGGCTCGGGGCTCCCGGGCGGGGGAGGGATCCGGCTGAAGTACTCCAACCCGCTCCACCTCGACGACGTGGCGGTGGACTTCCCCGACCTGACCATCATCATCGCCCACCCGTCGTTCCCCTGGCAGGACGAGGCGCTCGCGGTCGCGTCGCACAAGCCGAAGGTCTACATCGACCTGTCCGGGTGGTCGCCGAAGTACTTCCCGCCGCAGCTGGTGCGTTATGCCAACAGCCTGCTCAAGCACAAGGTGCTGTTCGGCTCGGACTTCCCGCTGATCTCGCCCGACCGGTGGCTGGCCGAATTCGACAAGCTCGAGATCAAGGACGAGGTGCGGCCGCTGATCCTCAAGGACAACGCGGTGGCGGCGCTGGGTCTCGGAGCGGCGACATGATCGGCCCCGGGATCGGGAGCTGGCCCGCCCGACGGGCTCGGATGAACCCGTCGACGGTGGCGCTGTGCACCGAGGACGAGGAGCTCACGTATGCCGAGCTCGCCGCGCGGGTCGCGCACACCGCGGTCCGCCTCCGCGAGCTCGGGGTCTCGGCCGGCACCCGCGTCGCCTACCTCGGCCCCAACAGCATCGACACCTGGGTCTGCTTCTTCGCGACCGCCCGCACCGGGGGCATCTTCGTCTCGCTCAACATCCGGCTGGCCGCGCCGGAGATCGGCTACATGCTCGCCGACAGCGGCAGCCACGTGCTCGTCCACGGACCGGAGTGCGCGGACCTCGCAGCCGCGGCCGAGCCGGCCGAGCACGGCGTCGCCCACGTGCTGCCCGCCGCGGACCTCCGGCCGCGCCCCCTGCCGGAGGCCGCGGCCGGGTCACTGTCACTCTCACCGTCGCCGTACGCCATCGACGAGCCCGACCCGGTCGAGCTCGACGACCCGGTGCTGATCCTCTACACGTCGGGGACCACCGGTCGCCCCAAGGGCGCGGTGCTGACCCACGGCAACCTCACCTGGAACACCGTCAACCAGCTCGCCCACGTCGACGTGCTGAGCACCGACGTCGTGCTGTGCGTCGCGCCGCTCTTCCACGTCACCGGGCTGGGCCAGGTCTCGATGCCGACCCTGCTCAAGGGCGGGACCGTCGTCGTCGTGCCGAAGTTCGACCCCGGCGCCTTCCTCGCGCTGATCGCCCGTCGTCGTGCCACCGGTTTCTCCGCGGTGCCGACCATGCTGCAGATGATGTGCGAGCACCCCGACTGGGAGTCGGCGGACCTGTCGTCCCTGCGCTATGTGATCTACGGCGGCTCGCCGATCACCGAGAAGGTCGCGCAGGCCTGGTTGGACCGCGGCGTCGTCGTCCAGCAGGGCTACGGCATGACCGAGGCCTCGCCCGGCGTGTTCATGGCCCTGCCCGACGGCGCCCCGTCGCGGCCGGTCTCGGCCGGGGTGCCGCACTTCTTCACCGATGTCCGGATCGACGTCGACGGCCAGGCGGTCGCCGGACCGGGCTCCGGCGAGCTGCTGGTGCGCGGTCCCCACGTCTTCGCCGGCTACTGGAACCGGCCGGAGGAGACCGCGCAGGTCCTCGACGACGGCTGGTACCGCTCCGGCGACGTGGTGCGGATCGAGGACGACGGCTGGGCGTACGTCGTCGACCGGGTCAAGGACATGATCATCTCCGGCGGCGAGAACATCTACCCCGCCGAGGTCGAGGCGGCGATCGTCGAGCTCGCCGACGTCACGGCGGCCGCCGTCGTGGCCGTGCCGGACCTGACCTGGGGCGAGGTCGGCTGCGCGTACGTCGTGCTCCGGTCGGGCGCCGACCTCGACGAGATGGCCCTGCGCGCCCACCTCGACCAGCGGCTGGCCCGCTACAAGATCCCGCGCTACATCGAGCTGTGCGACGACCTGCCGCGCAACGCCACCGGGAAGGTCCTGCGGTCCGTGCTGCGCGAGCAGGCCCGCCAGGACCATCCCTCGGCCCTCTGACCAACCCCGTCCACCGCACCACCACCACGACCATGGAGGCCCCATGACCACGATCGCCCATCCCAAGGACCTGCTGACCATGATCGGCGAGGACCTCGGCAGCAGCCCCTGGCTCGACGTGACCCAGGAGCGGATCAACCTGTTCGCCGACGCCACCGACGACCACCAGTGGATCCACGTCGACGTCGAGCGGGCCAAGGACGGCCCCTTCGGCGGGCCGATCGCCCACGGTTACCTCACGCTGTCGCTGCTGATCCCGCTCTGGACCCGGATCCTCGTCATCGAGGAGATCGACATGGCCGTCAACTACGGCCTCAACAAGGTGCGGTTCCCCGCACCGGTGCCCGCAGGCTCCCGGGTCCAGCTGAGCACGACCCTCGCCGACGCCGAGGAGGTCGCCGGCGGCGGCATCCAGGCCACCATCGACGCCGTCATGCGCGCCGAGGGCATCGACAAGCCGATCTGCATCGCGCAGATGGTCCACCGCTACTACAAGGCGTGATGACATGACCTACGACTACGACCCGGAGCTCGCACCCTGGGCCCCTGCCTTCGCGCAGCTGTCCTTCGCTGACATCCCGGCCGCCCGCGCCGGTGAGGCAGAGCTGCTGACGGTGCTGCCACCGTACGAGGCCCTCGTCCCGCTGGCCGTCGACGAGCTGCACGTCCCCGGACCGGAGGGTGCACCCGAGGTCCGGCTACGCCGCTACCGTCCCGCCGACCACGACGGTCCCCTCCCCGCACTGGTCTACGTCCACGGCGGCGGCTTCGTCGTCGGCAGCCTCGACCTCTACGACGCCGACTGTCGCCGGATCGCGGCCGAGGTCGGTGCCGCCGTCTTCTCCGTCGACTACCGACTGGCGCCGGAGCACCCGTTCCCGGCCGGGCTCGAGGACTGCTTCTCCGCCCTGACCTGGGTGGCGGACAACGCAGCGGAGCTCGCGGTGGACCCCGACCGGATCGGGATCGGCGGGGAGAGCGCCGGCGGCGGTATCTCAGCCGGCGTCGCCCTCCTGGCGCGCGACCGCGGCGGCCCGCGGCTCTGCGTCCAGTTCCTCGGGATCCCCGAGCTCGACGACCGCCTCGAGACCGAGTCGATGCGCACGCTGGGTGTCGACAGCATCCCCATCACGACCCTCGCGAACGGCGAGATCAGCTGGGACAGCTACCTCGGGCCGGGTGTGCGCGGGACCGACCAGGTGTCGCCGTACGCCGCACCGGCACGCGCCACCGACCTCGCAGGTCTCCCGCCCGCACTGGTCACGGCCTACGAGTTCGATGCGCTCCGCGACGAGGACATCGCCTACGCCCAAGGGCTGCTCTCGGCCGGAGTTCCGACCGAGCTGCACGTCTACTCCGGGGCGTTCCACTCGTGCACCTGGCTCTCGCAGGCCGCTCTCTCGCAGAAGATCCTGAGCGACCTCATCGACGGCCTGCGCCGCCGGCTGCACGCCCCGGTCCCCGAGGGGGTGTGACGCGATGGCCGAGCTGATGGCGAGCGGGAAGGTGGCGGCCAAGATCTTCCCGCACCCGCTGAACGCCTGGTACGCCGTCGCGTGGGACCACGAGGTGAGCGCCAAGGCCCTGATGTCGCGCACCGTGGCGGGCAAGCCGATGGCGCTCTACCGCACCCAGGGCGGCCGACCGGTCGCACTCGCCGACGCGTGCTGGCACCGGCTCGCACCGCTCTCGATGGGCAAGCTGGTCGGCAACGACGAGGTGCAGTGCCCCTACCACGGGCTGCGCTACAACTCCGCCGGTCGGTGCACGGCGATGCCGGCGCAGGAGACGCTCAACCCGTCCGCGATGGTGCCGTCGTACCCCGTCGTGGAGCGCTACCGCTACCTGTGGGTGTGGCCGGGTGACATGACGCAGGCCGACCCCGACCTGATCCCGGACATGCACCAGATGGACGACCCCGAGTGGGCCGGCGACGGCCTGACCATCGAGGCGCCGTGCAACTACCAGCTGATCCTCGACAACCTGATGGACCTCACCCACGAGGAGTTCGTGCACGGCAGCAGCATCGGGCAGGAGGAGCTGAGCGAGTCGGAGTTCCGGACCCGGCTCGAGGACGACGGCAGCGTGACCGTCGAGCGGTGGATGCTCGACGTGGAGCCGCCGCCGTTCTGGCGCAAGAACATCCGGGACCGGTTCGGTGACTTCGAGGGCCGCGTCGACCGGTGGCAGATCATCCACTACTACGCGCCCTCGACGATCTGCATCGACGTCGGCGTCGCCCGCGCCGGCACCGGCGCGCCCGAGGGAGACCGGAGCCAGGGCGTCAACGGCTACGTGATGAACACGATCACTCCGGAGACCGACCGCACGTCGCACTACTTCTGGGCGTTCATGCGCAACTACTGCCTCGACAGCCAGCTGATCACCACGCAGCTGCGCGAGGGCGTGCAGGGCGTGTTCGCCGAGGACGAGGCGATGCTCGCGGCCCAGCAGGCGGCGATCGACGCCAACCCCGACCACGAGTTCTACAGCCTCAACATCGACGCCGGTGGCATGTGGGTACGCCGGATCCTCGACCGGATGCTGGCGGCGGAGAGTCGCTCCCCGGTCGAGTCGGCTGTCAGGTCGGTGCGATGACCACCAGCGCCCTGCCCGACTGGAGCACCGGCCGGGTCGTCGCGACCGCCCAGGTGGCGCAGGACGTCCAGCGGATCACGATCCAGCGCCCCGCACGCGGCCGGGCGGCGCCGGGCAGCCACCTCGACGTACGCGTGTCGATCGGTGACATGACCGACGTCCGGTCCTACTCCGTCGTGGAGTCCGACGACGAGGGATCGCTGCTGACGATCTCCGTGCTGCGGGTAGCCAAGTCCCGCGGCGGCTCGGCGTTCATGCACTCGCTCGTCTCGGGAGACGAGCTCCAGGTGACGCAGCCGCTGCAGAACTTCCCGCTCAGCGTGGCCGCCCCGCGGCACGTGCTCCTGGCCGGGGGCATCGGCATCACCGCGGTGGCGGCGATGGCGCGCGTGCTGCGCGGCGTCGGTGCCGACTACACGCTGCACTACGTCGGCCGTAGCCGTGAGCGGATGGCCTACGTCGACGAGCTGGCCGACCTCCACGGTGACCAGCTGGTCGTCCACGTCGACGCCGAGCAGACGCCCCTGGACGTGGCCGACCTGGTGGGCTCGATCGACCGGCATCCGCTGGGCATGGCGACCGAGCTCTACATGTGCGGGCCGATCCGGCTGATGGATGCCGTACGCCGGGAGTGGGAGACCGCCGGCCTGCTGCCGGCCAACCTGCGCTTCGAGACCTTCGGCAGCAGCGGCTGGTTCCAGCCCGAGGAGTTCGTGGTCACGGTCCCGCAGCGTCGGATCGAGGCGACCGTGCGGAGCGACGAGACAATCCTCGAGGCGCTGACCCGCGCTGGCGTCGACGTGATGTACGACTGCCGCAAGGGAGAGTGCGGCCTGTGCCTGCTCGACATCGAGCAGGTGGAGGGGACCCTCGACCACCGCGACGTGTTCCTCAGCGCCGCCCAGAAGGCCGGCGGACGATCGATCTCGACGTGCGTCTCGCGGGTCGCCCGGACCGGCAGCTCGACCCCGACGCTGTCGCTGACCCTGCCGTAGAGAGGACACCGGATGTCACTGCTGGGGAACCCGCGGATCGCGGCGCTGGCTGCCAGGGCGATGCAGGGCGCCGTGGGCCTCGGCGCGCGACGCGCCAACGCCGCCGCCCACGAGCGGTGGCCGGAGCTCCCGCGCAAGACTCGGGAGCTGAGGATCCCGACCTCGGTCGGCACGGCAGCCGCGGTGGTGTACCTGCCCGCGACCGATGGTCCCTCGCCTGTCCACGTCAACTTCCACGGCGGCGGCTACGTCCTGCCGTTGACCGAGCTGGACGATCCGCTGTGTCGCTACCTGGCGGCCGAGGCAGGGGTGACGGTCGTCAACGTCGACTACGTCGTCGCACCCCAGCATCGGTTCCCCGCGGCGCCCCACCAGGCGTTCGAGGTGGTCCGATGGGTCGCCGAGAACGGCGCCGAGCAGGGCTGGGACGGCGACCGGCTCACGATCGGCGGGCAGAGTGCCGGGGGAGGCCTTGCCGCTGCCGCGGCCCGGCTGGCCCACGAACGCGGCGGTCCTCGGATCGCGCTGCAGGTCCTGCACTACCCACCGCTCGACCTCGCGACCAGCGCCACGGACAAGAGCGCAGTCGCCGACAGGCCGATGCTGCGACCCTGGATGGCGGAGCTCTTCGACGGCTCCTACGTCCCCGACGCTCGACAGCGCACGGACCGCTTGGTCTCTCCCGCCAACCCGGCCGACACCGCCGCTCTCACCGGTATCGCTCCTGCACTGGTCATCACCGCCGAGCTCGACCTGCTCCGGGACGAAGGGGACCGCTACGCCGAGCGGCTTCGCCAGGTGGGCGCGCTGGTGCAGCACCACGTCGTCCCGGGTGCCGACCACGCGTACGACGGCGACGACGACGAGCTGGCTCGCGAGGTCTACGCGCTGATCGCCGAGCGGGTCAGCGACGCAGTCCTGGCGTAGGTACGTCGCCCCGCCGAGCGGGTGGCGCATCACCAGATCCGCACGCGCTCCGCAGGCTCGAGCCACAGTGCGTCGTCGGCGGCGGTCCCGAACGCGTCGTGGAACTCGTCGAGGTTGCGCACGATGTTGGCGCGGAACTCCGGCGGCGAGTGCGGGTCGATGGTGAGGAACTGCAGGTCCTGCTCCTTGCGGCGCTTGGTGCGCCAGCAGTAGGCCCAGTTCATGAACAGCGACTGCCGGTCCTCGACCGGCGCGTCGCCACCGGCGGCGATCACGAACGCCTTGTGGCCGATGGTCAGGCCACCCAGGTCACCGATGTTCTCGCCGACCGTCAGCTCGCCGTTGACCTTCTCACCGGGCAGGTTGCGCGGCTCGAAGCCGTCGTACTGCTCGATCAGCGCCTTGGTCTTGACCTCGAAGGCGGACTTGTCGTCGGCGGTCCACCAGTCGTTGAGGTTGCCCGAGCCGTCGTACTGCGCGCCCTGGTCGTCGAAGCCGTGGCCGATCTCGTGGCCGATGACCGACCCGATGCCGCCGTAGTTCTCCGCCGGTGTCGCGTCGGGGCTGAAGAACGGCTTCTGCAGGATGCCGGCCGGGAAGCAGATCTCGTTGGTGCCGGGGTTGTAGTAGGCGTTGACCGTCTGCGGCAGCATGAACCACTCGTCGCGGTCGACCGGCGAGCCGATCTTGTTGAGCTCACGGTCGGTCTCGAAGGACGACGCGGCGGCGATGTTGCCCATCAGGTCGCCGGGCCGCACCACCAGGTTGGAGTAGTCGCGGAACTTCTCCGGGTAGCCGATCTTCGGGCGGAAGGTGTCGAGCTTCTCGTAGGCCTTCTGCTTGGTCTCCTCGGTCATCCAGTCGAGGGCCTCGATCGAGGTGCGGTAGGCCTTGAGCAGGTTGTCGACCAGGTCGTCCATCATCGCCTTGGACTCCGGCGGGAAGTGCCGCTCGACGTAGACGCGGCCCACCGCTTCACCCAGGGCGCCCTCGACGAGCGAGACCCCGCGCTTCCACCGCTCGCGCAGCTCGGGGGTGCCGTTGAGGGTGCGGCCGTAGAAGTCGAAGTTGGTCTCGACGAACTCGTTGGGGAGGTACGCCGCAGCGCTCCGCAGCACATGGCTGAGAAGCCACGACTTCCAGTCCTCGATGGGCACCTCGTCGAGCACCGTGGAGAGGTGGGCGAGGTAGGAGGGCTGCCGGACGCAGGACTCGGCGATCGTCTGGTCGTTGCCGCCGAGGTTGGTGACGTAGGCGTCCCAGTCGAAGCTGGGCGCGAGCGCCTTGAGCTCCTCGAGCGTGGTCAGGTTGTAGGTCTTCTGGACGTCACGGGTCTCCGCGCGCTCCCAGTGACCGGCCGCCAGCTTGGTGTCGATGTCGAGCACGGTCTGCGCCGCGCCCGCCGCGTCCTCGTGGCCACCGAGCTCGAGGAGCCGGGTGAGGTAGGCGACGTACTTCTCCCGCACCTCGGCGAACTTGTCGTCGCGGTAGTAGCTCTCGTCGGGCAGCCCGAGGCCGCCCTGGGTGATGTGGAAGAGGTAGCGGTCGGAGTTGCGGTCGTCGGTGTCGACGTACGACCCGAACAGCCCGGCTCCGCCGATCCGCTCGAACTCGCCGAGGAAGGCGGCCAGGTCGCGGACGTCGCGCAGACCGGCGACGGCGGCGACGAGCGGCTGGATCGGGCGCGTGCCCAGCTTGTCGATGGCCGCCTCGTCCATGAAGGACGCGAACAGGTCGCCGATCTTGCGGCCCTCGTCATCGAGCTCGGCCGCAGGCGTGTCGGCGATCGAGGTGATGATGTCGCGGACCTGCGACTCGGCGACGTCCGCGAGCTGCACGAACGGCCCCCAGCTCGATCGGTCGCTGGGGATCTCGGTCTCGTCGAGCCAGCGCCCGTTGACGTGGCCGAAGAGGTCGTCCTGCGGACGAATGTCAGGGTTCATGCCCGGGCGGGCGTCATCCAGGATGCTCACGACACTGACGATAGCCAACGGTCCCCGGCTCTCCACCTCCCTTGTCGCCGCGAGCCGCCAGGAGGGCCGGAAGTCCCACCGGCAGGCGACCTCGGTCCCTGTTGCTCCGACCGCTCGACGTCGAGGCTGGAGACGACGAAGGGGTATGCCATGTGGGACGACCACGGAGACAGGTACGACACGTCGAACAGCGGTGCGGGGACGACCGATCCCCGCCTGCCCGTCGTGGTGGCGGTGTCTGCGGACGGGTACGACGCCGGGATCCGCTTCGCCGCAGCGGAGGCGGTGCGGGAGGGCGTCCCGCTGCACGTGGTCCATGTCCTCGGCCTGGGTTCGGGCTCGGCGGCGCAGGCCTCTCGGATCTGCTTCCTGGCCGTCGAACGCGCGCGCGACCTCGTCGGGCAGCACGTCCCGGTGACCAGCGAGATCTTCCACGGAGACCTGATCGACGGGCTCGTCGAGCTCAGTCGGCAGGCGCGGCTCGTCGTGCTCCAGCGGCACGCAGTCGGCGGCCAGCACCCCCATCCCCGAGCGACCTCCACCAAGGTGGCGGCCCATGCAGGGGTCCCCGTGGTGGCCGTACCGCGCGACTGGAACGGCCACGGGCACGGAACCGTGACCGTGGGCGTGGACGACACCGCCAGCTGCGTCCCGTTGTTGCGTGCGGCGCTGTCGGCCGCCCGATCGCGTGGCGCCCGCCTGCGGATCCTCCACGTGGACCTGCCCTCCGACGAGTGCGACTCCGTGCACGACATCAGGCTCGCCCTCGCCGAGGCCCACGCGGGCCTGGAGGACGTCGCGGTGCGCATCGAGATCACCGTGGACACCACTCCGGTCGCGGCGCTGGCCGAGGCCATGAAGACGTCCGAGCTGCTGGTGATCGGACGGCACCACCCGTTCGTCGCGCGTGGCTCCCGGCTGGGCCCGGTGGCCCGCCGAGTGGTGCGCGATGCCTCGTGCCCGGTGCTGCTCCTCACCCCGTCCACATCGACGTCGTCTCCCGACTGGGTGTTCGCAGGGCACCTCGCCTGAGAAGGCCCGCGAGGTAGGGACCTTTGGTCCGCAGTCCTCGCGACTTCCGACTCTGCCGGCACGAAGGCCAACCGCACAGGATCGAACACATGGACACCATCCGAAGCCAGGCCATCGTCGTCGGTATCGACGGCTCCGCGAACAGTGACGCGGCCCTTGACTGGGCGGTCGGCGAGGCCTCGCGCCGGAAGCTTCGTCTGCACCTCTTCTGCGCGGGCATCCGGCAGATCCCCGGCGGGGAGACGATCTACAGCGACCCGCAGCTGGGTGCCACCGTCACGCGCGAGGCACTCGCCGCCGCCGACGAGCTCCTGGCGACGGCCTCGGTTCGCGCGCGACGACTCGCGCCCGGCCTGACCATCACGTGCGAGAGCGTTCTCGACGCCGCCGCCGGCGGGCTGGTCGACCTGTCGTCCGAGGCCGACACCCTCGTCCTGGGTCGCAGCGGTCACGGCCCCATGGTGGGTGCCCTGCAGGGATCGGTCGCGTTGCAGGTCGTCACGCATGCGCAGTGTCCCGTCGTCGTCGTGCACGCGTCGGGCAACGCCACGTCGACGCCCCGCGGAGTCGTGGTCGGCGTCGACGGGTCGGGAGTCTCCGACCTGGCCCTGGGCTACGCCTTCGAGCAGGCCTCGTGGCGAGGAGTGCCCCTCGACGTGGTCCATGCCTGGTGGACCACCGCGACCAGCGGCCTCACGCCGGACATCAGGACCGACAAGGTCACCCAGGAGCGGCTCACCCTCTCCGAGGCCATGGTCGGCTGGTCGGAGAAGTACCCCGACGTCAAGGTCCGGGAGAGCCTGCCCATGGGGTCGGCCGTCACCACCCTGACGGAAGCGGCGAAGGACGCCGAGCTGCTCGTCGTGGGCAGCCGCGGCCGAGGCGGATTCCGTAGCCTCCTGCTCGGCTCGGTCAGCCAGGGAGTCCTCCAGCAAGCGACGTGCACGGTGGCCGTGGTGCGCACGCGGAGCATCGAAGATGCCCACTGAGGACGCCACCGGACGGCGCCAGGAGCGCGACCTGTCACCTGTGTCACCCTCGATGGGCCACTGACGGTGAGGACCCGGGGATCGAGAGAAGCTGCCGGGCATGGGCGATGGCCGTCGGGGTGTCGGGCAGGATGCGCCCGGCCGCACGAAGTGCGGTGGCGGAGCCGAGTGAGCGCAGCACGTCGTCGTGCTCGGGTGCGATGCCCGAGAGCAGGACGACGATGCCGCGGCGCTCCAGCCGCGTGATGGCATCGGCCAGGACATTGGCCCCGGTGGCATCGAGGGTGGTGACGCGCGACATCCGGAGGATGACCACGTCGACGTCGACCACGTCCGGCAGCTCGAGGAGGAGCCGGTGGGCGGCACCGAAGAAGAGGGGGCCGTCGATCCGGTAGACGACGATGTGCTGGCTGAGGAGCGCATGCTCCTCGGCGCTGTGGTCGCCGGTGTCGATCGGGACCTGCTCCAGGCGCGCTGTGCGCGCGACGGACCGCAGGGCCAGCACCACGGCGACGCCGACGCCCACTCCCACGGCCGTGACGAGGTCGAGCGCAACCGTGACGGTGAACGTCAACATCACGATGACGGCGTCGGAGCGGGTCGAGCGCAGGAGTGCCCGCAGTGCTCCCGCCTCCACCATGCGCACACAGGTGGCGAACAGGACACCCGCCAGGGCGGCCAGCGGAATGCCGGACACGAGCGGGGCGGCGACGAAGACCAGCGCGAGCAGCACCAGGGAGTGGGTGACGGCGGCCAGTCTCGACGTGGCCCCCGCGCGTACGTTGACCGCGGTTCGGGCGATGGCGGCCGTCGCGGGCACGCCCCCGAACAGGGGAACGACCATGTTCGCCAGCCCCTGACCGAACAGCTCGCGATCGGGGTCGTGATGCTCGCCGACAGTCATCGCATCGGCGACGGTCGCGCACAGCAGGCTCTCCAGTGCGGCGAGCGCCGCGACGGCCAGGGCTGCGGTTGCGAGGGTGCTGATGGCGCCCGGATCGACGAAGGCCAGCGACGGCGCGGGCAGGCTCGACGGGAGGTGACCCAGTGTCGCCACCGGCAGGTCGAGGACACGCGTCGCCACCGTCACGACGGCTACGCCGATGAGGGAGAACGGGACCCGTGGCCGCCACCGGGCGCCGATCAGCATCAGCGCGGCCACAGACAGGGCGATGGTGACGGGACCAAGGCTCGGCTGATCGGCGAAGCGCCGCACCGCGTCCGCGGCGCTGGCCCAGACCTTGTCACCCGACGCATCGACGATGCCAAGAGCCGCTGGCACCTGCTGGAGTGCGATGACGACGGCGATGCCGGCAGTGAAGCCCTCGACGACTGACACGGGCAGGTAGCGCACGTAGCGGCCGAGGCGGGCCACGGCCATGGCCACCAGCACCATGCCCGCGAGCAGCCCCACCATCAGCACGCCAGCCACACCGTGCTCGTGCACCACTGGCACCAGCACGACGGTCATGGCGCCGGTCGGACCCGAGACCTGGATGTTGGAGCCACCGAAGACCGCGGCGACGATCCCCGCAATGACGGCCGTCACCAGTCCCGCTTGGGCACCCAGGCCGGAGGCGGCACCGAAGGCCAGTGCCAGGGGCAGCGCCACGATCGCGACGGTGAGGCCGGCGACCAGGTTCTGTCGCGGGTCGCGACGCGCAGCGGCGAGGTCGTCACCGGTCGGGAGCAGGCCGTGCAGTCGTCGTGCAGCACCGTCGAGGTGCGTGGTGGCGACACTCACCGCCTCTCGGATGCCACCCCGCGAGGCCGGTGAGTGCGGCGACTCAGCCAAGGAGCGCCGGCGCGGCAACGGGCCGCCGACGGAGCTGGGCGATCGCGGAGTGGACGCGGTCGGTGACGTGGTCGACCCGACCGTTTCCGTTCACCGTTGCGAGGATCCCGCGCATCTCGTACTCGGAGGCGAGTGGTGCGGTCTGCTCGGTGTAGACCTGCTGGCGCCGCCGGATCACGTCCTCCGTGTCGTCCGGTCGACCTTGCTGCTCGGCGCGGCCCAGGAGTCGTTGGATCAGCGCGTCGGCGTCGGTGTCGAGCAGGATCGCGCCGATGAGGCGCACGCCGAGGTCAGCCATGATCTCGTCGAGCTCCGTGACCTGCTCCAGCGTCCTGGGGTATCCGTCGAGCATGAATCCACGCCTGCAGTCCGGTTGGCCGAGGCGGTCGCGGACCATGGCGTTGGTGACTTCGTCCGGTACGTACTCGCCGGCGTCCATGTGCTTCTGCGCCGCCATACCGAGTGGCGTGCGGTCCGAGACGTTGGCCCGGAAGATGTCTCCGGTGGAGATGGCGGGAATGCCGTATCGGTGGCAGACGGCTTCGGCCTGGGTGCCTTTGCCGGCTCCGGGTGGTCCCATCAGGATCAGTCGCACGGGGTGGTCCTTTCGCGGCGCTCGTTCGGCTGTTGCGAGGCGCGACGCTGCGCCCGATCAAGGAAATTCGTGGTTGGGGCCTCGCTCACCCCTGGCGGGCGAAGGTCAGCTCCGCTTCGAGCTCACCCTGCGACGAGAGGACTCCGGACAGGATGCGTCTGGCCGCGAGAAGCAGGTCTCGAACCTCCGGAACGCTCACCGAGTACACGACCTCGCCCCCGCTCCGGTGGGAGACCACCAGCGACGTACGTCGCAGGATGGCGAGCTGCTGGGAGAGATTGCTCGGCTCGATGGCGATCTGCTCGAGAAGCTCATGGACGGCGTGGTCGCGCTCGGACAGCAGCTCGAGGATGCGGATGCGCGCCGGGTGGCCGAGGGTCTTGAAGAACTCCGCCTTCGCTTGATACAGCGGGACGCTCATGGCCGCACCTGCATCTGGCCCACTCCTCTGCCGCCGCCCGAACCGGGCAGCCTCTCAACATGAAGACTACACGAGTTGCACATATCTTCATATTGAGGCGGGTGGGTGACACAGGTGTACGGACGCGGCGCACCAACCGGTCGCGCGCATGACACGGGCGTATCGACTCCCAACACGCCTGTGTCATGCGGCGCGCAGATCGGGCCGAAAAGCCCGTACACGTGTGCAGTTCAGCGGGGCGGATCGGATGAGGTCGTAGCCGTGCAGCTGCTATCGGCGCTGCTGGCCTGGCGGCCACGACGAGTCCCGCCGACCACCCGGGCGCACGCCCATGGCCCGGAGGCGCGAGGTCGTCGACACCGTGACCGCTCCGGGTGAGGAGCCACGACGTGAGGGAGTTGGAGTTCCACATGTCGCCCGTCCCCTGCTCGTCGCGGCCCCACGTGCAGGCGGGGAAGTCCGCGGCGAGCTCGAGCACGCGCCGGGCGTGCTCCGCGTCATCACTCAGTCGCCGTCCGCCGCCGACCGCCTCGGCGAGATCGGGGATCACGCCGTCACGCCAGCAGTGCACCTCGTAGCGGAAGAGACGTGACCGACCCAGGGCGCGCACTCCCACCGGGCCCTCGGCAACGACGCCTCGGTCGCCCGCCGGCAGACCCCACTGCGGCGTCATCTCGATCACGTACCGAGTTCCGAGCAGGCTGACCTCGAGAGCGGAGTGGTAGAGCGGGCGAGCCTGTCGGTGGTGGCGCCGAGCGGACACCCTCTCGTAGAGGCGCCCGCTGCGGCGTACGAGACCGGAGGAGTCCCCGGCTCCGAGGGGCAACCAGAACAGGTCGACGTACGACTGGTCTTCCACGGCAGGCCCGGTCAGGCTCGCACGCGCAGCTGGCGTGGCAACCCGGCGCGGGTGCCGGTGCCGGCGGCGAGGCGGACCTTGACGTCGACCAGCACGGTGCCGGTGGGCGTGCACATGACCGGGTTGAGGTCGAGCTCCGCGATCTCCGGTACGTCGAGCGCGAGCTCTCCGAGCGCGACCACCATCTCCTCGAGGTCGGTGGTGTCGATCGGCGTCGAGCCGCGGTAGCCGTCCAGGAGCGGCCAGATCCGCAGCGAGCGGATGGCACGGGCGGCGTCCGTCTTCGTGAACGGCGGCAGCAGGAACGCGCGGTCGTCGAGGATCCCGGTCGCGACACCTCCGGCGGCCACCATGACGAGCGGGCCGAAGCCGGGGTCACGCACGACCCCGAGGGCGACCTCGACGCCGGCGACGACCGGTTGGACCAGGACGGGCACGAGGTCGCGCCCCAGCTCGACCGCGAACCCCAGGGTCGCTTCGACCACCTGGTCCTCCGACGTCAGTCCGACCCGAACGAGGCCGCGGTCGGTCTTGTGGACGATGTCGCGGTCGGCGACCTTGACGACGACGGGGAAGCCCACCTCGGACGACAGGCGTGCGGCGTCGATGGGGTCGTGCGCGGTGCCGCCCACTGCCTCGAGGCCGTACGGCTGCAGCAGCCGGGGCACGTCCGCGGCGTCCACCCAGCCGCTCCCGGTGCCGATGTCGTCGACGAGAGCTCGAGCGGCGGTCCGTGCGGCATCCGCGCGCTCCGGGTCGTACGGCGCCGCAGCGGACCGCGGGGTGGCCAGCCACTCGGCGTACCTCGCGGCATGGCCGAGCGCCACGACGGCGTCGTCGACGACCCGGAAGACGGTGACGCCTGCGGCACCGTCGCCGATACCGCCCAGGCCCACCAGGACCACCGGCTTGTCGGGGAAGCGCGACCGCGCGGCGGCCAGGGCGTCGACGATCGGTTGCGAAGGGGCGACGCTCGTCGGCACCAGGACCACGAGCAGTGCGTCCACTTCCGCCGAGGCGAGCAGTGGTCCGACCACCCCCGCGAGATGGTCGGCGGAGGCGCCGGCGCCGAGGTCGATGGGGTTGCTGGTGCCGGTCGTGCCGGACACCTCGCCATCGAGCTGGGCCCGGAGGTCGGTCGAGAGCTCGGGCACCTCGAGGCCGTGGACGTCCGCCGCGTCGGCGGCCAGCACCCCGAGCCCGCCGGCGTTGCTGACGATGGCGATCCGCCGGCCCGACGGGAGCGGCTGACCCGCGAGGAGCAGGGCCGTCCGGCCCATCTCCTCCGCACTCCTGCAGGCGATGACGCCGGCCTGGCTGAAGAGGGCGTCGATGCCGACTGCGGGAGTCGCGGCCGCGGCAGTGTGCGACGCACCGCCTCTCTGGCCGCTCGCGGACCGGCCGCCGACGACCGCCAGCAACGGCTTGCGCTCGGCGAAGCGGCGCGCGATCCGGGCGAACTTCGGCGCGTTGCCGAACGACTCCAGGTACAGCGCCGCACCCGTGACCGCGGGGTCGTCCAGCCAGGCGGCGAGCAGGTCGTTGCCCGACACGTCGGCCTTGTTGCCGAGGGAGATGAAGGAGCCGACGCCGACCCCGAGCTCGCGGGCGACATCGAGGAGCGCGATGCCCACGCCGCCGGACTGCGACGCGATGGCGAGGCCTCCCGGGGGTGGCACGCTGCGGGAGAAGGTCGCGTTCAGGCGGATCTCGGGGTCGTTGACCATCACGCCCAGGCAGTTGGGGCCGATGAGCCGGATGTTGTGCTCGCGCGCGGTGCGCAGCATCTCGCGCTGCGTCGCCGCTCCCTCGGGGCCGAGCTCGCCCAGTCCCGAGGAGATGACCACGACCGTCGACACCCCAGCACGCGCGGCGTCCTTCACCGCGTCGACAACCCGAGGGGCGGGTACGGCGACGATCGCTATGTCGACGTGTCCGGGCACGTCCGCCAGGTGGGGCACCGCGGTCACGCCGTCGATGGAGGTGACGCTCGGGGTGGACGACGTACACGTCGCCGGCGAAGCCGCCCTCGAGGATGGAGGTGAGCACGGCATGGCCCAGACCGGCGCCATCGCGGCGTACGCCGACTACCGCGACCGTGCGCGGGTGGAACAGCGGCGCCAGCGACCTCGCCTCCGACACGGACTCGCGGCGATCGGCGACCTCGACCGCGGTGGCCGAGGCCTCCGTGCTCATCTCCACGAGGACGACGCCCGGTTCGCTTCGGTTCGAGAGCGTGAAGCCCGCATCCCGGAAGACCCGGATCATCGAGATGTTGTCGGGAAGGACGTCGGCGACGAAGCGGCGGATCCCGACGTCGCGGCACGCAGCCGCGAGGTGCTCGAGGAGCAGGCCGCCGAGGCCATGACGGTGCTCCGTGTCGGAGACGAGGAAGGCGGCTTCGGCGACGTCCGGCTCCAGGCGCTCCGCGGTCGCCAGCGCGACGATGGTTCCGCCGATGGTGGCCACGAGGGTGGCGACGGTGTCTCCCGACCCGGCGACCAGGTGGTCGACGTACGTGTGGGAGGCATCGCGACTGACGCCGAAGAAGCGCAGGCGCAGGCTCTCGTCCCCGGCTCCGTCGTGCAGGGCCATCAGCCCGTCGCGGTCGCCGGCGACCATCGGCCGGATCGCGGCGATCCGCCCGTCGGCGAGAAGGACGTCGGCGGGGCGGGTCAGGGCGAGGTGGTCGCTCATGGCTGCTCACCCAACGGCACCAGGGCCACCGGGCAGGTGGCGTGCTCGACGACGGTCATCGCGACCGAGCCGCGGAGCAGGTGGGAGGCGGCACTCGCACCGGGGTGACTCCCGACCACGACGAGGTTCATCCTGGGCGCCTCCTGCAACAGGCGCTCGGCAGGCAGCCCGCGCGCCAGCTCCGTGCGGACACTCACGTCGGGGTACTTCTCCTGGAGTCCGCTCATGCACTCGGCGAGGAGGAGTCGTTCCTCCTCGAGCTCGCCCAGCGGATCGACCACGACGGGGACCGGGACTCCGGCTGCGGCGCCGTACGCGATGGCGTCGACGAATGTGTGCAGCACCGTCAGCGGAAGCCCTCGGAACGAGGCCTGACGGAAGGCGAATTCGAGCACGCCTCGAGACGTCTCACCACCGTCGACGCCCACCAGGACTCCGTGCCGGACCAGGCCCGGGTGGCCGGGCCGCACCACGATGACGGGGCAGGAGGCATGTCTGGTCACGGCGACCCCCACCGATCCCAGGAGCAGCCTGCGCATCGGCCCGCGACCACGCGAGCCGACGACGACGAGCGCCGCTTCCCGGGAGAGCTGGATCAGCGCCTCGCGCGGGTCCGCCATGATCAGCAGCTCGTGCACCTCCAGCTCGGCAGGCTGGCTGGCCACCTCGATGCGCGCCCGCTCCAGGACGGACTGGCCGTCACCGTCGAAGAGTGAGGACACCGCGGACACCAGCGTCAGCGGACGCCTCTCGGTGATCGCCTGGTCGGTGGCCCAGCACAGGGCGGTGCGAGCCGACGCGGAACCGTCAACCCCCACCACTACCGTGCCCGCGGGAATCCGGTGACTCTTGATCGCCTCCATGGCTCTGTCCTCTCGTCACGCCCAGCCTCGGTCGCGGATCTCCGAGGCGGCAGTGCTCAACGCACCCTCCTGGGGGGACCAATGACCCTGCTTGGCCGGAGCCTGGTCTGGACCGGTCTTTGCACCCCCTCGCAGGCGGCGCGACGCTGGGCCGGATGCCATCGTGGTCTCGGGGGTCGAACGAGGGGGTTCTTCGTGCGCGCCATCCGTCCTGCTGCCCTGCTGGGTGCCCTGCTCCTGCCGGCGGTCCTGATCGCCGCACCGACCCAGGGCGAGCCGTCCGGGAGCGCGCCCGACGCGCGCGCCGACTCCCCCTGGACGCGCATCAACACCGGGACGGGCAGCAACATCACGATCCCGAGCCTGCTGCGCACGCCCGACGGCGTACTCCACGTCGTCTACGAGCAGGAGGCGGGCTCGGTGTCCAACTACGAGCACACGACCGTCTCCACGACCGGTGCCGTGCTCGGTCACACCAACGCGGTCTCCAGCTGGGGCACGCTGGCCAACGACCCCCAGCTGATCCCGACCGCGACCGGCGGCATGCGCGTGATCTTCGGCGGCCTCCAGGACATCAACGTCGCGAACCCGTTCTCCGCCGGGCACCTCTATACCGCCGTCAGCGACGCGAGCGGTGCGAGCTGGGCCGTGCCGTCGGAGGCCTGGTCCAGGAGCGGCTCCGGCTACGCGTCGTACGGCACGTTCGCCTCGCTCCTCCCGGACGGCAACACGCTGGCCGGGTGGACCCTCAACGCAGACATTCAGTACCGCGTCGGACCGCTCGCCCTGCCGGTCGACCCGGCGGGTCCGGCAGACCCGGGCTTCACCGAGCCGGGCTGCTGCCTCTACTCCACCACCAGCGTCGAGACGGGCGGCGCCGTGTGGGCCGCGTGGTACTCCAACGCCGCGGACGACGGCATCTTCGTCAAGCAGATCTACCCGACCCAGGGCGCGAGCATCAAGGCTCCGCTCTCCTCCACGAACGGTGACTCCCTCTCCCCCGACCAGCCGGTCGCGATGACCCGCCGACCCGACGGATCGGTGGTGCTCGCCTACTGCGTCGGCTACCCCACGTGTACGTCGATCGGCCTGTGGCAGCTCGGCAGCTCGACCGTCACCAAGGTGCCCGGCACGGCCGGGGCGACCTCGATCGCGCTCGACGCGGGCCCCACCGGCCGGCTGTGGCTCGCGTGGGTCGACGGGAGCACAGAGGTCAAGGCCGCACGCAGCGCCCCGGCCGGCTTCAAGTTCGGCGGTGTGCGTCAGCTGGACATGCCGGTCAAGGGCGGTACCAGCTACCACGTCGCGGTCGAGGCGTCGCTTGGCGAGGCCTCGGTCGTGGTCAACGACGGCACCAACCTCTACCACCGCCAGGTGCAGCCCGGGATCGTGCTGAGCGCCTCACCGAAGAAGTGGGACGGCGACAAGGCGTCCAAGGTGAAGGTCAAGGTGACCGACGCGGCCACCGCGATCGCCGGCGCCAAGGTCGCGGGCGGTGGCGAGAAGTGCACCACAAAGAGCAACGGCACGTGCGTGCTGAAGTTCCCCGCGCACAAGCCGGGGAAGATCAAGCTGAAGGCGACGAAGAGCGGCTACTCCCCTGCGATCTTCACGGTCAAGGTCAAGGCCTGACGCGCACGACCGACTTGCCGAGCGTCTTGCGGTCGGCCATGTCGACGAGCGCCTGACCGAATCCTTCGAGGTCGTACGTCGCACCGATCGGTGGCTTGATCGCGCCGGTCTCGATCATCGGCACCAGCTCGCGCCACTGCTGCTGCATGAAGTCCTGACGGGTCATCGCGTAGGCGCCCCAGCCGACGCCGCGGACGTCGACGTTGTTGAGCAGCAGCCGGTTGACCTTGACCTCGGGGATGCCCTGACCCGACGCGAAGCCGACGACCAGCACGCGACCCTGTTCGGCGAGGCAGCGCAGCGAGTCGGTGAAGAGGTCGCCACCGACGACGTCCAGGACGATGTCGACCCCGCGGCCACCGGTGAGCTCCTTGACGCTGTCGCGGAACCCGTCGACCAGGACCGCCTCGTCAGCACCGGCGTCCCGCGCGACCTGCGCCTTCTCCGGTGAGCTGACGACGGCGATGGTGCGGGCGCCGTACCCCTTGGCGACCTGGATCGTCGCGGTCCCGACGCCACCGGCAGCCCCGTGCACGAGGACGGTGTCGCCCGCGGCGATGCCGCCGCGGTCCTTGAGGGCGAACTGCGCGGTCAGGTAGTTCATCGGCAGCGCCGCACCCTCGTCGAAGGAGAGGGCGTCCGGCAGGGGGAAGGTCCAGATCTTCGGCGAGGCGACCCGCTCGGCGGCGTTGCCCCAGCCGGCGACACCGGCTACGCGCTGGCCGATCGCGAAGTCGCTGCTGCCGGGTCGAGGACCACGCCCGCGAAGTCGACGCCGAGGTTGAACGGCGGCTCCGGCTTCATCTGGTACTCGCCGCGGCTGAGCAGCAGGTCGGGGAACGACACCCCGACGCTGTGCACCTCGACGAGCACGTCGTCGGGTCCGGGCGTCGGCTCGGGGATGTCGTTGACCTTGAGGTCGTCCGGTCCGGTGAGGGTCTCCACTTGTACGGCGCGCATGCGTTGACCTAGTCACGCACGAGGAACGAGTGCGCGGCGTGGGGCAACGGGTTGAGCAAGCCCGCGACCGAGGGACGAGGTCGCGACGGCGCGTCGAAACCAAGAGGCTAGCGGGGTCCTTGGTTTCGACACGGCGCTGGCGCGCCTGCTCAACCCGGACAGCTCGCCGCTGGTTGAGCAGCGAGGCCGCCCGCGGCCGAGCGTGTCGAAACCAAGACCGCTTGACCTCAAGTCCACGTGAACGCGCAGCCTCGTGGCATGACCACCAAATCCGATGGCCCGTTGTCGGTGCCACCCGTCACACTCGGCGACATGGGGGATCCGATCGTCGACCAGCTGCACGACGTCGTCGGTGACCAGCCGGTCGGTCGGCGGCTGCCTCGTGCACTGACGCCGTTCCGCACGCCTGCCTACCGCTGGCTGGCGGTCTCGCTCTCGGCCAGCTCGTTCGCGGGCGGGGTGTGGATCGTCGCGCTCGTGTGGGAGGTGATCCGCCTCGGCGGTGGTCCGGGGCAGCTCTCCACCGTGATGACGGCCAGCGCCATCGGCGTACTCATCCCGGCGCTCCTGGCCGGTGTCGTGGCCGACCGGGTGCCGCAGAAGCTGATCCTGCTCGCCGTCGCGCTGATCGAGCTGGTGGCGATGACGCTGGTCGCGTTCCTGTCCTCCGCCGACCTCAACGCGGTGTGGATGCTGGCGTGCGTCACGTTCGTGACCGGCATGGGCATGGCGTTCTACTACCCCGCCTACTCCGCCTGGCTGCCCGCGCTGATGGCCGAGTCAGACCTGCAGGCGGCCAACGGCTTCGAGGGGATGGTGCGCCCGCTGATCGGGTCCGCGATCGGTCCCGCGGTGGCCGGTGCCGTGGTCGGCGCCGCTCGCCGGGGACCGCGTTCACGATCGCCGCCGCGTCGTCGGCCGTCGCGTTCCTGGTGCTCGTCAGGGTGCCGCTGACCCCGATCCGGCGCACCCTCGACGAGGCGCACCTCCGACACCCGCTCCGCACGGCCTTCGCCGACATGCGGGAGGGCTTCGTCTACATGTTGCGCACACCGTGGCTGCTGGCCACGCTGCTCTTCGCGTCGCTGATGATCCTGGTGATGATGGGGCCGCTCGAGGTGCTGATCCCGTTCCTGATCAAGGACAAGCTCGGCGGCGGACCCGACGACCACTCCTACGTCCTGGCCGCATTCGGCATCGGCGGGGCCCTCGGCTCGCTGGCGGTCGCGTCGATCAGGATGCCGCGGCGCTATCTGACGCTGATGAACCTCGGCTGGGGCCTCGGCTGCCTGCCGTTCATCGTGATCGCGCTGGCCGACAGCATCTGGGTGGTGATCGCGGCGGCCGCCGTGATCGGCGCGCTGTTCTCAGCGCCGATGGTCATCTGGGGCACGCTGCTGCAGCGCCGGGTGCCGCCGGCGCTGCTGGGCCGGGTCGCCTCGCTCGACTTCTTCGTCAGCATCTCGCTGATGCCGATCTCGATGGCGCTGGCCGGTCCGGTCGCCGACGCGATCGGCCTGCGCAACACCTTCTACATCGCCGGCATCGTGCCCCTCGCGGTCGCGGTCGTCGCGACGGTGTGGGCCAAGCTTCCGGCCGACGAGCTCGCGCACCCGCTGCGTGACGACTGATCAGCCGGGCTCCTTGAGCGCGTTCATCTCGAAGTGCATGGGGTCGGTGTAGCCCCAGTCGCCGCCCCAGGCGAAGCCCCACTTCTTGAAGATCGCCACGACGGCACGGTTCATCTCACCGAACGTGCCGCGCTGGTTGCCCGGGACGTTCAGGTCGAGCGCGATGCCGAAGGAGTGCAGCGAGAGCTGCTGGGTGTTGGCGATGTAGCGCGGGTAGTAGCAACCGGCGTACTCCCCGGGATGGATCTCGTCCGCGAGCCCGGTCGTCTGGATTCGAGCAGTGCCGCCCGCAGCTTCGGAAGACGACCTTGTGGCGGTGACGTTGCCCAGGATCGGCACCTGCTGGTCCGGATGTCGCGGCCGCCCACGACTGCTCCGGCGCGATCCTGCCACCGCCGAGCACCGTGAAGCGGACGTGCCGACGGCCTCGGCGACCGAGCCACCGGTCAGCACGGCGATCTGCTGCGCGCCCGGGTCGAGGTTGGGCCCGAGGATCGAGACCGCGGCGTCGTCGCCGACGATCTCCTGCAGCGCTTCCATCACGACCCGGGGTGAGTCACGGTCGGTGTAGATCAGCATGGCGTTGTCGTCGGGACCCCGAGCTCCTCGCCCCACTTCTCGTTGACCACCGCGTCGATCTGCGGCACCTGCGGGGCGTAGGCGCCGATGTGCACCTCGGGGGCGTCCTCGTCGTTGCCGAGCTTCAGGTAGCCCGCCTTGTCCTGGAGCTTCTTGCCGAGCGCCTTGTCGATCGCGAGCTCACCCCCCGCGACCCGGTCCCACTGCTCCTGCAGCTCCGCGGAAGCTCGCTCGGTGAAGTTGCGGTACGTCGACGGTCGACCGCGCCGATGTTGATGACCCGGTTCTCGATGCCGACGTTGCCGAGCGAGAGCACCAGGGAACGCTTGACGCCCGGGGCGGCATTGATCCGTCGATCAGGTCCGGGTCCAGGGCGGTCTTGTTCTTGATCATCAGGTCGGCGTACACGAGCCGCCCCTTGCGCGGACCGGGCGGGTGACGGCGTGCTCCGGATCCGCGACGGGGCGGGTCGCCGGCGTCCTGGCGGGCTTGCCGGTCGATGAAGAGGACGAAGGAAAATCTGAGGGAGCTGAGGGCGCCGGCGGCGACTCGCCGCCACATGCGGTCGCGAGCAGGAGCACTCCCACTACCGCCGTCGCGCGCACTCGACGTACTCCCGTCATCACTCTCCCCTCGATCGCTCAAGGGTAGGCGCAGCGTCACTAGGATGCGGCGAGACGATGCGACGAGAGACGGAGCCGACGATGACCTCACGAGTGGCAGCCACGGCCGACGTCGACGAGCGCGCGGTCATCGGTGACGGCTGTTCCGTCTGGCGCCGCCCAGGTCCGGGAGGACGCCACGCTGGGCGCCAACTGCGTCATCGGCCGCGGCGCCTACATCGGACCGGGCGTGCAGCTCGGCGACAACTGCAAGGTCCAGAACTACGCCCTCGTCTACGAGCCGGCGCGGCTGGGCGACGGTGTGTTCATCGGCCCGGCAGTGGTGCTCACCAACGACACCTATCCCCCGCGCCGTCACCCCGGACGCAACCTCAAGTCCGCCGACGAGTGGGAGGCCGTCGGCGTCATCATCGAGGACGGCGCCGCGATCGGGGCACGGTCGGTGTGCGTCGCCCCGGTCACCATCGGGGCGTGGTCCCTGGTGGCTGCCAGGAGCATGGTGATCAAGGACGTCCCACCCCACGCCTTGGTCGTGGGCTCACCGGCCCGCCAGATCGGCTGGGTGGGCGCGACGGACGGCGACTGGTCGAGGCCGGGCAAGGGCGCTGGGTGAGCGAGGACGGTGCGCACGCATACGCCGAACGCGAAGGCCGCCTACATCCCGCAATCCTGTGAGGGCTGCGACTCGTCATGGGCGACGGTAGGCCGGGAAGTACGTGCTCGCCGGCCTCCTCGCCCACCTCCGCAGGGACCCGAAGGCCGTCCGCCTTGGCCCACCAGAGCGTCATAGAGACCTGCGTCGGCCACCAGCTGGATCCCGAAGAACGGCACGACTCCCTCGGGGTCGAAGGCCAGCTTGAAGCGGAAGATCCCGTCGCCGGGCTGGTCGCCGCCACCCAGCACGTAGTGCGTCTTGCCGGCACCGTGGCCGTGCTCGATCACGGCGTGCTTGAGCAGGTCGTTGGGCGCGTGCACGAAGGCGTCCTGGAGCGTGCCGCCGAGGAATGAGTAGTAGTGGGCATCGCTGACGAGGACGAGCTCGGTGGAGACGACGCGCCCCGTCAGGTCGAGCACGTCTGCAACGAGAGCGCAGCCGGGCAGCTCGCCGACAGCGGTGAAGAAGCCTCGCTGAAGTGGTAGCGCTCCGCCGCATCGCGTCGCTGCATGGTCGATCCGTAGACCTCGAGGAAGGACGGCAGATCCGTGAAGCCCTCACTGATCCGGACAGTGAGCTCGGCCCGTCGGGCCTTCTTCACGCTCTTGCGGACCTTGTGAGCGACATGTCGCCACTGCTCGTCATCGGGCCGGCTCAGGTCGACCCGGACGTTGTCGGCCAGATGGAGCGCCTGCAGGCCGGGCATGTCGCCCAGGTCTGACACTGGGGAGTCAGAGGGAGGCGCGAACGAATGCTGAGACGACGCCCGCCTCCCTCATCCACGCGAGCACGCCGCCGTAGAACTCGCGCCAGTCCGGTGTACCTGCGGCAAAGGGGCCGCCATAGCCGTACGGTGACACGGCGTCCGACCCGGCTCCCAGGGCGTCGGGCAGCCGGCGGCGTACGAGAGGAAGCAGCACGGAGCCAGTGGGCTGCTCGTCGAGGAGTGCCAGGATCGTGTCCTCATCCTCGGCGAAGAGCGCGACGTAGTCGGGGTGTGCGAACGGTTCGCGGCCCGTGGCCCGCCAGGCGTCCAGCCAGGCCTCGCGGTCGGCGCCGGGGTCGAGCGAGCGGATCACTCGACGCTCCGAGCCGCGAGCGAGGCCGCAGAAGGAAGCGACGAGCGCCTCGCGCTGATCGGCGTGCATGTCCTGGTGCACCGGGAAGTTGATCACGGTCCGAGACAGCGCCATCATCTCGGCGTTCTCCCGGAGTTCGGGGATGAGCGTGTGGTAGAGGCTCACCATCCCGAAGCCCTCGGCGTTCATCCTGGTGTAGATCTCGTCCCGGCCGCTGCCCTGGATGCGCACGGGCAAGGTCTGCGGAATGTCATGGTCAGACAGGTCTGGCCACAGCAGGTCGAACCCACCGACCCCGTCGGCGAGATCCCGCAGGCGCCGCTCCAGATCGACGTAGTGGGCCCTTCGCCGCTCGCCGATCTCGCGCCAGTCGTAGTCGAGGAGGAAGGCAGCCAGATCTGGCCGCGTGCTCGCCTGACGAGTCACGAGCGAAGTGTCGCGATAGGTGACCATCCCGCCACGAGACTCGGGAGTCGGGAACATCTTGTGCAGCGAGTACATGAGCACGCCCCCGAACCGAGCGGCCGGGCCGCCGGACCACGCAGTAGCCCGTCGCGAGGTCCTCGACCAGCACGGCCTGGTGGCGATCCACGATCGAGGCGACCTGCTCGAGCGACGGGTCCGTACGGCCGAAGTAGTGGATGACGACCACGACGGCCGGCCCACCCTCATCGAGGCGCGCCGCGAGATCCGCTCATCGACCGACAGGTCGCCGTGCAGGCGATAGAACGTCGCAGCCAGGTCGAGCTCGCGCACGGGGTCGAACACTCCGGAGCCCTCATGCGGGGACCACCCGATGAAGCTCGGAAGCAGCACTTGCAGCCCCGGCTGGGCGGCCAGTCGCTGCTCCAAGAAGTCCCGCATCCCAGCGCGCGCCGACTCGTAGAAGAGGGTCGGTGCCCGCGCCGTGGTCGGGTCCACGGCGGTCTTGGTCACGCGAATCGTCATGGTGCCCCAGCAGTCTCGGCAGGTCATGGGTCGTCATGCGGATGACCCGGTTGAAAGGTTCGGCGCCCGGGGCGGTCGGCTGATGCGAGGCAGGGAGTATGCCGAAGGCAGTCGTGAGTTCCGGGAAGTCCCGAGCCAGCGACGCAGCCAGGTCAGCGTCGTCGAAGTCGTCGGCCGAGAAGAGTCTCAGGGAGGACGGCCCGATGCGTCCGCATCTCACGGCCTCCCCAGCCCTGGTCCCGGCCAGCTCGCAGAAGCCGTAGCGCTCGAACGCGGCCAGGGCGATAGGCAGCCCGGAGAGCGTCACCGGCGCGGACGTGTCGACGCTCGGGAGCGGTGCCTTCCACCACACGTGGACGTCATCGTCCCCGAGGCCCAGAGCCGCATACATGGCTCGCGCCGGCGCGTTGTCCTCGAAGACGTCGAGGCCGACGGTGTGGAGGTAGCCACCTCACCGCACGCAGGTGCGGAACAGCTCCCCCGCGCGATGCCTCGTCCGCGCGCAGCGGGGGCGACACAGATGTAGGAGAGGAAGCCGGTGCCGTCGCCCGGGGCACGGAAGTCGGCGAACCCGACGACCCGACCGTCCACCTCGGCCACGTGCAACCGCTGGGCCGGGAAGTGGCCCGGGTGATCGAGCGCGACGCCTACGAAGTCAGCCCAGCCGTGCTGGGTGGCGATCATGAACGGAGCCAGCCGGGCCTCGAACGAGTCCGCGACCAGTGATCCGACGACGGCGAGGTCAGCGCGGGTCAGCGCCCGGAAGGTCACCGTCATGACGGCGTGCTCTGGCGCAGCCGGCGCTCGTCGTCGAGGTTCATCATCACCGATTCCGGGTCGACGACGACTCCCTCGCTGCGCACGACCTGACGCAGGGTTTCCCAGATCACGCGAAGGTCGAGCAGCGGGCTGATCCGCATGACGTAGTCGACGTCCAGGGCGAGTCTGTCGTCCCAGGCGGCCAGGTTGCGACCGCGCACCTGAGCGAGGCCGGTCATGCCGGGACGTACGTCGAGGCGCCGGCCCTCGGCCTGGGTGAAGAACGGCGTGTATCGGGTCAACAAGGGCCGCGGTCCCACCAGGCTCATGTCTCCACGAAGCACATTGATCAGCTCCGGGAGCTCGTCGAGGCTGGTCAACCGGAGACCTCACCGAAGCGGGTCAACCGCACCGAGTCGGGCAGCAGCTGGCCGTCCGGCCCTACCTCGTCGGTCATTGTTCGGAACTTCATCATCGTGAACGGGCGGCCGTGCCGACCCGGTCGTTCCTGCCTGAAGAGCACGGGCGAACCGAGCTTGCGACGAACCAGGATTGCCAGGACCACCATCGGCAACGCTCCAACCGTCAGCCCGATTCCGGCACCGAGGACGTCGATGGTCCGCTTGGTGCGCTCGAACCGGTGTTTGCTGCGGGCCACCCGGTCCAGGACGGTGGCGAAGCGGGCGGCGCCCACATCGAGGGCAAGGTGGGAGGAGTAGAAGGCCTGTCCGCGGCGACCCATGTCTGCGCGTTCCTGGGGCGACAGCGATCGCAACCTGGACACGGCAGCAACGAGGGCCGCCGGGTTGTCCGGCTCGAAGGCGACCCCTGCTCCGGCATTGCTGACGAGCTCGGCTGGCATCGCCAGCGACCCCCATCAGGATCGGTCGGCCCCCGGAACGCCATCAGGTAGGCCTGGGTCTTGGAGGGCACTGTGATCTCGAACAGCGGGTCGGCCTTGAGGTGGACGAGCAAGGCGTCCGCCATGGACAACACCTCGCCGATCTCCGTGGCGGGTCGACGCTCGAGGAACGTCACCGCGTCCAGGCCCAGATCGCTCGCCCTGGCTCGCAGGTGGTCCACCTGAACTCCACCCCCGATGAACACCCACCGCACGCCAGGGTCGTCGCGCAGGCGCACTGCCGCATCCAGCACCGAATCCAGGATGTGCGTGGCCCATCGTGCCGGCGAAGACCACGGTGAAGGCATCGCCCAGGCCGAGCTCGCGCCGCAGGACACCGTCCGCCGGGAGCAACGAGATCTGGTCCTCGGCGTTCCAGTTGTGGATCACCGACAACTTCCCCTCGGGCACCTCCCGCTCCACCAATCTGCGGCGGAAGCCCTCGGACAGGACCACGACCTCCGCGGCACGCCGGTAAGCACCAGCCATCACGCGGCCGACCATCCCCAGCGCCTGCGAGCCGTCGACCATCCCGGTCGCCGAGAGGGTGTCAGGCCAGAGGTCCTGGACGTCGTACACGAACGGCACTCCGCGCAGGGTTCGCAGAACCATCGCGGGCAACGCCACGGTGGCGGGAGGGTGGTCACGTAGACGACGTCAGGGCGGCGGAGGAAAGGGATCGCCAGCGTCGCCGTACCCGCGAAGGAGAGGTAGTTCAGCGCACGGCGCACGCCCGAGTTGTCGTGGCTGGGATACAGCGCGACCCGGGTGACGGACACGCCGTCCACCACCTCGCGCTGCCAGGGGCGGATTGGGTGGCCGGGGATAGAGACGGCCGCCGGATAGTTCGGAAAGCCGGTGAGAACTTCGACGTCGTGACCCTGTCGCTGCAGTTCCTTAGCGAAGAGCAGACCCTTGAACGTGGGTTCGGGCTCGAACCACTGCGTCAACATCAAGATCCGCATGCGCCAGACCCTACGACAGCCCCTGGGCGGCCACCGGCGCCCGGTTGGCACCGCTACGTGCCAATGCCTCCCACGGTGCTTCTCGCCGGGTTTTCCTCGCTACGTGGACCGGCAGTAGAGTGCGACCGCACTTGCGCATACGGGGAAGGACGTCATGGCTGTCGCCACGACTCATTGGCGGGGGGTCACTCGGACGATCGGAGACGAGTTGATCGACGTGATGAGCTCGCAGTCCGACGACTCGTTTCAGATCCTCGACAACCCGCTCGCGCGACGCGGGACGCTGGCCGTCTGGGACGCCGGGTGCTGGACCCTTGCGACCGCGATCGTCCTCGGGGTGAGGCTCGACTTCGCCGTCAGTGACATCCAGTGGCGTTCTACGCTGCGCTATCTCGCGATCACGATGGCGGTGCTTGTCGCCTTCGGCTACTTCACCAAGTTCTACCGCGGCCGATTCCGAGTCGGCTCGTTCGACGAGGTGACGGGCCTGGCAGGTGCAGTTCGCGACCGTGGGGGTCGCCACGGCGATCCTCTTCACAATGCTTGGACCCGACGCTGCCTCGCAGCATCCCGGTGCTCGTGCCACCCATCGCCCTCGTCTGCGCTGCCGCCGGCCGATGGCTGTTCCGCACCTTCCGCGATCGCAACGCTCCTCGCGACCACGAGCGGCGTCAAGCGGGCCCTGGGTCTACGGAGCGGGGGACGCTGGCTACCAGCTCGTGACGCTTCTGCGCGCGGAGCGACACCCCGAATACCTCTGGTCGTCGGCCTGATCGATGACAAGCCCGCAAAACGGCGACCTCCGCCTGCATGGCATCCCTGTCGTGGGCGATCGGGTCCACCATGTGGAGGGCCGCCGAGGACCTCGACGTCGACGACCGGTGATCCTGGCCATCACCTCGGCCTGGGGGAGCTTCATTGGCGCGTTGCAGGATGAGGTCACCCAGACAGGGCCTGGAGTTCCTGACCCTGCCTCCCATCTCGGAGATGATCGGCGGGCAGGTCGACCTGGGCACCATCCGCAAGGTCGACGTCAGCGACGTCCTCGGTCGGCGCCCGGTCGACGCCGATCTGGGCGACATCGCCGGCTACGTCACCGGGCGGCGGGTGCTGGTCACCGGTGCCGGCGGGTCGATCGGCTCCGAGCTGTGCCGGCAGGTGCATCGCTTCGGGCCGGCCGAGCTGCTGACTGCTCGACCGCGACGAGTCGGCGCTGCACGCCGTCCAGCTCTCGATCCACGGCCGCGGCCTGCTCGACGTCGACGACCTCGTGCTCGTCGACATCCGGGACCGCGACGCGCTCGAGCAGGTATTCGCGGAGCACCGGCCGCAGGTCGTCTTCCACGCCGCCGCCCTCAAGCACCTGACCCTGCTCGAGCGCTACCCGGACGAAGGCTGCGAAGACCAACGTGTACGGCACCCTGCAACGTCCTCGAGGCCGCCGCCGCGCACGGCGTCGAGCGCTTCGTCAACATCTCCACGGACAAGGCCGCCGACCCGACCAGCGTGCTCGGCGCCACCAAGCGGCTCGCCGAGCGGTCTGACCGCCTGGTACGCCGAGCAGCACCGGCCGCCGCTACCTCAGCGTGCGCTTCGGCAACGTGCTGGGCAGCCGCGGCTCGGTGCTGCCACTTCAGCAAGCAGATCGAGCCGGGCGGCCCGGTCACCGTCACCCACCCCGAGGTCACGCGCTTCTTCATGACGATCCCGGAGGCCTGCAGCTCGTCATCCAGGCCGGCGCGATCGGGCCGTGGCGGCGAGGTGCTCGTCCTCGACATGGGTGAGCCGGTCAAGATCGTCGACGTCGCGCGCCGGATGATCGCCACGTCGGGCAAGCGGATCGACATCATCTTCACCGGACTGCGCCCGGGCGAGAAGATGCACGAGGTGCTGTTCACCGACGACGAGGGCCCGGCGCCGACCAAGCACCCGATGGTGCGCTCGGTGTCGGTCCCATCCGTGGATCCCAAGACACTCCCCGAGCTACGG